>JAWXVC010000023.1:0-19674 GCA_044425805.1 Lachnospiraceae bacterium
ACTAATATCAAAGAAAAATGAAAATAGTACATATCGATGCGAACGCAAAAATAGCTACAACACTTATAAACACTAGTGTTATAGCTATTTTATTCTTTACCAAGTGTCAAACTTGGGATAGTATAATTATTGGTGAATTACTTGTCAATGAGATTCCTATTTTTTCTTTGGAAGGGATGATTTAATCAACCCAAATCCAGCAATAAATACAACACCACCAACTGCTATAAATACAAATCTACTGTTGAATTCGTTTGGAATCAAGAACATTAGCATAATCATAATACCTGCTACTGATAAAAGTTTTCCAAGTGTTGCTCTTTGTTTATTATCTGATTCAATAACTGCAACATCATCTTCGTCTACTACAACAGGTGTACTCGTATTACTAAAGAATAGATCCACTTCTTTTTGACGATTTTCGCTATATCCCTTAAAGAATAACTGACTCAACAAGAAGAATGGAGCCGTGATACATGCATGAAGAACAACACCCATAGTAAGTGATTTCATATCACTATATTCAGCAGCAGTAAGCGATATACCCAAGAAATTTGAAGCCATATCTATTGTACAAATATTCGCTATAAAATATGATACTGAGAAACCAACCAATAGCGTACCCCAGCCAGCCCAATCAGGTGTTTTCTTAACAAAGAAACCAAGTAATAATGGAACCATCATCGGCAATGCTAATAGAGAACCTACTGATGTTGTAACATTAAATAAACTTGTGTTTTCTAAACTATTAATAAATAAACCTACTATGATGATGATAAGTCCAAAAAATAAAGTCATAACTTTGCCAAGTTTAAGCATTTTTTCTTCATCAGCATTTTTGTTAATGAATACTTTATATACATCACGAATAATGATACCAGAGTTTTTATTCAATGCAGAATCCATAGAAGACATCGTTGCTGCAAACATCGCAGACATCATAAGACCAATCATACCAACTGGAAGCTCTTCGCGAACAAATATAAAGTAAGTAGCATCGGTAATACTACTACCAAGTGTATCAAGTCCCCATGCTGCTGTATCCGGATGATATGCTGATACAAACCATGCAGGAATAAACCATAGCATTGGACCTACAAACATTAAAACGCAGGCAAGAAGCGCTGCTTTTTTAGCATTTTTAGTATCCTTTGCACACATATATCTATAGGAATCAATCATATTGTTTGTTGATAAGAATTGCTTTACAAATGAACATAGTACCCATGCCCAAAACAACCACATAAAGTTATAATCAGAACCAGTTACTATACCTTCTGGTAGACCGTTTGCGAAAATCTCTCCAACACCACCAGCCTTAATCACTGCTACAACTGTAGCCACAAAAGAAACTGCCATGATAATAACCATTTGTAAAAAGTCAGATGCGATAACAGCCCATGCACCACCAGTTACAGACATTAATACTACGATAGAACCTGTTACAATAATTGTAAGATTCATATCAATATTGAAAACTGCTGTTGCAAATACTGCAAGACCATTTAACCATATACCTGCTTGAATAACACTAATAGGAAGAGAGGCTAATGTAAAGGCTTGTTCATTCACTTTACCAAATCTAAGTCTTACACCCTCAATTGGTGTAATCACTCGCATTTGTCTGGATTTTGCTGCAAAAAATAGATAGTTAAAGAAGTAACCTACAGCATTACCAAAAAATACCGCGAGTACCGCAAATCCATCTGTGAATGCTTTTCCTGCTGCACCCGTAAATGTCCATGCACTAAATTGTGTCATAAATGCTGTGGCACCTACCATCCACCAAAGCATCTTGCCGCCACCTCTAAAATAATCACTTGTAGAACTTGAAAAAGTTCTGAAAATCCATCCAATTGCAATCAAAAATGCAAAATAGACTAAAATAACCACTATATCAATCATACTAACTTCTACCTCCTATTTGTCCTTTGTTAATTCGCATATATGACTATCGTTCATCATCTCGAATTTATTATAGCTTTTTTCAAATACTTTGTCAATAAATTATCACAGATTTATTTACATAATTATTCACTTAGAGTAAACTTAAACTATCAATTATGCATGGAGATACTACAATGAAAAAAACACACAAAATCGCAGTTTTTATATCACACATATATGGAGATTTTCAGCGCGGCGTTTGCGACGGTATTATTGATAGCGCTAAGGAATATGGCTTCCATATTGACTTTTTTGTTTCAAATGACGAAGAGATCATTGGAGACTACGGCATGGGTGAGGCTGGGATTTTACAAATACCAAATCTCGAAAGCTATGATGGTATTTTATTAAGCTCTAGCACCTACCTTGTTGCACCAATAAAGCACGCCTTGTTGCGCAAATTATCCAATTGTACTCGTCCTATTGTCGATATTAGCAGTCCTTTTAGTCCTTTTCTCAAAATACGAATCGACAACAATACAATGATTGGTGATTTAGTTTCACACATATATACTATACATCACAAATCAAAAATCGTTTTTCTTGGAAACTCTATTGAGCATGATATTTCTTATTCAAGACAAGTTGCTTATCTTTCAGCTATGCAAACATATGCTTTAGATGTTACGAACAATATGATACTTTCTAGTGATTTCACAAAAGCCTCAATAAAAGAAGCTATTACACCACTCTTAGATGTTGCATTCCATGAAATGCCAGAAGCTATCGTCTGCTATAACGATCAAATGGCTATCCACGTCATGGAACTTTTAAGTGAAAGAAAAATCCGTGTCCCACAAGATATCATTGTTACAGGCTGCGATAATTTAGCCTTTGGAGAAACCATATCTCCTACACTCACTACAATCAGCTTTCCTTCTTATGAAGCGGGTACAGCCGCATTTACTTATCTACTCGCCCTTATCGACGAAGATATGGACTATACACCTGAAATAGTAAAAGCGGTACCTATGTATAAACAATCGTGTGGATGTGCTAATTGCAAAGAGCGCTCTCCTATTACAGCGATTACAACTCTAAAGGATCGTATCGACGCTTTAGAGGCCTCTTTACTGAAAAACATTCATATGTCAGCCTTACTACAGCATACTACTGATTTAGAGGAAGGCCTTGCACAATTGCAGACTTTTATTATGAACCATGACAGTATCGAGGATTTTTACATGTTTTTATATGATGACTTAAGCGATACTACGCACTCTATTTCACTTGTATTAGGCATCGAACAAGACACGTTATTGGTAAACGCTACTTATAAAGACCTTGCCACCGTCCACAGCTTTTTAGATAATACTTCTTCTAAGGTACAGGTTTTTGTGCCACTTTATTATGAAGCGAAGCACTATGGATTTATTTCGATTCACTATACACATGATCTTATAGATTTTCCTTTTACCTTTGTAAAATGGATTCAAATCATAAATTATATGCTCAAAAATATTAAAGATTATAAACATATGCAAGAATTAGAAACTAATGCATGGGATATCCACTATAAGGATGAGATTACTGGCTTGTTTAATAGAACAGGATTTTCTAACTTCGCTCAGCTTTATTTAGAAAATAGCGAAAATGAACAAGTAGCATTATCCATATTCTCTATTGAAATAGACAATTTCTCAGATATAGCTAGGAGTCATGGTATTTTAGAAGCCGATTTTTCTTTACGCATCTTATCTAGTGCGCTCCTAAGTAGCGGACAAGACCACTATATTTACACACGCTATATCGGATCTTTTTTCATAGTATTAGCACCTAGCCTCACTGCATTTGATAGAGAAGAATTTTTAAAACATACAAACAACTATCTCACAAATTATGCGAAGATACAAAACAAACCATATACAATCGGCATCAAACACAGCCAGTGCGATCTTTTAGAATATTCTAAGGAACACCTATTAGACTGCATCGACCATGCATATAAGAACTTAACATTATTTTAATGCTATATTTTTACGGTATTCGGTTGGTGAAACCCCAACCGTTGCCTTGAAAATTTTCATAAAATGCTTTTCGTTTTCATAGCCTATGCATTGGCTAATCTCTTGAATACGCATTTCTGTGTGTTCTAAATATTCTTTCGCCTTGCTCACTCTTAAAACTTTTAGATAATTCACAAAATTATTTCCCGTATACTTTTTAAAGTTAATTGAAAACAAAGAATAATTCATCGAGATTTCATTTGAAACAACTGCCATATTGATATCTTGGTTGTAATGCTCTGCAATATAAATAATTGCCTTTTGTATCTTTTGTTTGTTTCTATGATCTTCATAGTCAGCATGTAATTTTTCCACAAAATGCTCAATCCAACAAATGAGCTCATTTTCATATTCGTTAATCGATATATATGCTCTTGGTTTTCTCAATTTATCTTGAATCATAGCATCCCTTTGCAATAAACTGTCATAGGTATGATTGATTTCCTCAAAAAATATCTGTATCGTCTGAAAAAAGTATGCCATATCTTTATTTTGCTTTGTTTCCCAAATCAACATTCTAACAAATCTTATCACTTGACTAGACTTATCTGTACCTAACATCTGTACATATGAAAGCACTTGCTTTTCATCCAGCGGTTTTTTATCTAGTTCTATCGTTTTAGGTTCGTAATACACGATTTTTTCTTCCTGCATAAAAGCCATTGTCCTTGCATCTACAGCTTCTAAATACGCTTCTCTTAGCGTTGTAATATCTTTTTGAACGCTACTAATCCCCACATATTTTTTGCGCCATTCCTGCTTAAGCATAAGATCTATGGAGTCCTTTTTCACAAGATAAACATCATGTTCCTCAACTTCTGGCAAATAACATACAGTTTCATTTAAATACTCTTCTTGATAGGTTCCATCCATGCAACAAACAACAAAATCTTCTATTGTATTAACACTATTTTTCCTTGATATTACAATCCCCTTATTTGAATAGCTAGAGCCATTTACCAATAGCTCTCTAAGTTGTTTTAGTAACAAGGAATTATCATCTTGCGTTTCTTTTTCCTTCCTAGATATTTCAAGTTCAAGACTTGTCAAAACTTCCTTTAGCTTATTTCTATCTATCGGTTTTAGCAAATAATCCTTTACTCCACTTCGCAATAACTCAACAACATATGAAAAATCATCAAACCCACTAATAGCTACAACATACGGTTTTTCCTCTAGTTTTTGAATCTCCTTTACGAGTGTTATTCCATCCATCTTAGGCATCCTAATATCTGTTAGGACAACATTCACCTTTTCTTTTTGTAATATTTCCAAAGCCATTTCGCCATTGCTACACTCTAATATACGCTCTACATAAACGCCTGAACGTTTCACCATAGCACAAATTCCTTGTCTGATTAATTTCTCATCCTCTACCACTAACAACGTCTGCATATACTCTATTCCTTACTATTTTTTTTGCATTTTGGGTAATATCATTTGTACCTTGGTGTATTGATTCACCTCTGAAAACACTTGAATTCCGTAGTCACTTCCAAAAGTAATCACAATACGATCTTGTACATTTTTAAGTCCTATTCCATTTCTCGAATGGGTAGTAGTGCTACTAGTAGCATCTTCTTCTAGTACTCCATTTAATTTTTCGTATAATCCCTCAAGCTTTTCAACTTCCATTCCTCTTCCACTATCCGTAATCTCGACATAGGCTTTATCTTCTTTACTATATATCACTACTCGGATACTACTATCCTGTGCAATATCTTCTATTCCATGAAAAATAGCATTTTCCACAATCGGTTGTAGGGACATCTTAGGAATTTCTTGTTGCAACATCCCCTCTTCCACATCGGTTTCTAACACAATTTCATAATCATTTCTAAGATTCATCAAAGACAAGTAATGTCTTACATAATCTAATTCTTCCTCAATTGTCACATTACGATTCAGCCACTTCATACTATATCTAAGGAGACTTCCTAAATCTGTGATAGCATCAGATATATCATATTTTTCATCTATTTCAGCCATCATTTTAATAGATTCTAAAACATTGTAAATAAAATGTGCATTAATCTGATTTTGTAGTGACTTTATTTCTGAATTTTTTACAAGCATTTCCCCTTGGAATTTTGCTTGCATAAGGCCTCTAATATGATCGACCATCTGATTGATACTA
Source organism: Lachnospiraceae bacterium (assembly GCA_044425805.1). Lineage (GTDB taxonomy): Bacteria > Bacillota > Clostridia > Lachnospirales > Lachnospiraceae > RGIG6307. The sequence continues at coordinate 6,091 of JAWXVC010000023.1, forward strand.
ACGCTAAGCGCACCCATTTCGCCCTTACCATTCGTAATGATTTTAATATAAAAATCACCATCCTTGATTTGCTCCATAGACTCTAATATTCTATAAAATCCCCGAAGCATATTCTTCACAATAAAGTTTATTGATACAATTAAAATGAGAATAATTACAACAAACAAAGCTAAAAACTGTTCTCTCTTTTGTACTAGCGTTCCTAAGCTATCGCTCGTATCTCCAAAATAGTAGATGCTCCCATTTAAACTTTCCATTTCCAAGCTCGCACATACAAGTATTTCAGTTTCTTGGGTGGTACTAAGCTCATAAATAGCCACTTCGTGAGACAGCTCCATATCCGCCACACTATCCATATATATACTTGCTTGCTCTTTATACGCCTCTTTAGTATAGATATTTCTTTGCTCATCCACAAAACATAGCATAACATCGTCTGTAGTATCATATATTCTAGCAAAAAAAGTTTCCATTTCCATACAAACCTCTAAAAGTGCTAGCTGTCCTAACATCGTCTCTGTTATAGGTGTAACTAGCGACATTATGCTTGTATGGCCTGATACATCACTCTCTTCAAAGATTGTATCTTCATACCCAAACTTCCAACCTGTTTGTACAGTGTCTTTTGACCAACTAAGGTTATACATTCTCTCATACCTATATAAAATCGGCATCATTTCTATCATAGTATCATTCTTCACATACACCCTGACTTGATAAATATCTGGATTGATGTACACCATTTGCTCTAAATACGAGATATTGTTTTGATAAAATTCCAAACGTTCGAGCGCAGATATTTCCTCTCCAGTTTTCACCTTCGCAATATACTCGCTAAGAGAAGTGTCTGTTATAAAAATTTGCGTAGACATTTCTATTGCTTCTATATTATGTTCTATATCTTCCACAGTTTGTTCAAAATCGTATTGCGCCTCTTGTAACATTTCATTCATCGTTGCATTTTCTAAGGTATCAAACAAAAAATATGATAGAATCAACATTGGACATATAACAAAAAGTACTATTACAATTGTAAATTTAGTATTTATTTTCATACTACTGTATACCCAGTCTTTCTTTATTCTTATTCATTTCTTGTGTACAGTAATCTATATATCTATCATAACCAAGTGCGTTTCTTTCTTCTACAAAGGTAGCTAATACCTCATCAAACTCCGATTCCGTTTTGGCAAAAATAAGCATTGGCAAAGTTTCGCTCCAAAGTGTATTAATCTGTCCATCCAAATATGCAATACTCGTATTAAAAGAAAAACTAATCTCATATTGCCCTAAATACTGGGTGTACGGAAATGCCCATGTAGAAAATTGATTAGTGGTATCTTCAAAACTGCTTAACCACTGTAACTGCATAGAGGAATCTTGTAGCATCCAATAAGTATTGTTGCCACCATAAATTTGATCATAGCTCGCCCTGTTCGTTTCTAACAGACTCGATACCTCCTCATATATCACTACCTCTCCATCAAGCTCCTCATACATTTCTCCTTCTACACCAAGGTACAAAAGTTTTTGTGCTTCCTCACTCATCAAATAGGTGAGAAAAGAAATTGCCACATCTGGATTTTCGCAGCTTTTAGATATCATGGTGACAGTCCAACCATTTGTACCAAGTCCAGGTAGTACCGGGTCATCTTTAGATGAATTTTTAGGTCCATCCACTGCTATATAAACAGCTCCCTGCGTTTTTTCACTTAAAAGATTTTGTTGTGCTTCAATATCAACACCTTGAATCATCATACAAAAGTATCTACCATCTGCCGCCTTTTCTTCTAACTGTGTACGTTGATCGATGAAGATTTCTTCACTAAGATATCCTTCCTGTGCTAATTGCCTAAACAACTTAAGCCAAGTAATATACTCACTATCTGTATACCTGTCATAATAGACCCCATCCACTTCGTATGGAATTGCTAGAAAATCCATTAAATATTCATCAAAAGAAACACAACCAGAAACCGTAAGCGCATAAGACCCTATTGGTATTAAGTCCTTTCCGTCTACCTGAGGAAATAATTCTGTTGCCATTTTAACCGCCTCATAAAACCCCTGCGGTGTCGTCATATCCGGAGAGCCAATTGCTTCATATATATCCTGCCTTACCAAAAAATTAATATTGGATGCTATATTTTGGTCTTCCTCATAATCCTCTGGTGTATAAAAAGAGTTTGGATAATAATATAGGTTCCCATCTATCATCGTATTCCAATCTATAACAGTAGGGTCTGCAACTTCATAAAAGTATAAATCATACATATCCGCTAGTTCATTAAGTGCATAAACATACTCTCCCTCCACCAAAGTGCTCACCTGTGATTCCCACCATCCAAGCGTAATAATATCTGGTAAATTCCCTGAGGCGATTTTAGCGTTTAAGGCAGTATTTTCACTCCCTACTGGCGTAATAAACTCTATTGCCACTCCTGTATTATCTGTTATTTCTTTCGAAACAACGCTATCTCCCCAATTCGCGGTATACCATGAATAATTTACATACCACTCTAACGTCGTCACATCTTGTTCTATCAATCCCTCTGGATTTTGTTCTATATTTTGACAGCCGACTAGCATACACATCATCGCAACCACTAATCCTTGTACTGTTTTTCGTCCTCTAGATTTCATACAAGTAATATCCCTTCTAAAACTTCATAAAAAAAGCTTTCTCTCCACAACTATATCAAACGTATGGAGAGAAAGCAACTAAGCCAAAAACTGTTTATGAAGTTATTATTCTTTTACTGCACCAGCAGAAATACTTCCAATAATATATTTTGAGCAAAATGCAAATACAATCAAAATTGGTATTACTGAAATAGCTACCGCAAGATAGATTGCCCCTTGGTTTGAGGCAATATCTGTCGATGAATTCATCGAAGAAATCATAACAGGTAAGGTGAATTTTGACGGTGTATTTAATAAAATTAATGGTAATAAATATGAATTCCATGATCCGATAAAAGCACCAATTGACATCGTTGCAATACCAGGTGACATAATAGGCAATACGATTTTATGGAAGATACGTATTTCACTAGCGCCGTCAATTCTAGATGCTTCTAAAAGTGTTGGAGATAAGACAGAAAGTACATATTGTCTTAGGAAAAACACAGTTCCAGGTGCTGCAATGGCAGGAATAATAAGAGGGAGGTAGGAATCAATCATACCTAGCTTACTTACTAAGTTATAGAAACCAATCAAACCTAACTGACTTGGAATCATCATAAATACTAGTATTATCCAGAAAATCAAATTTCTTCCTTTAAATTTATAAATAGCAATTGCATATGCTGTAATAGACGAAAAATATGCTGTTAAAATCGTTGCAGGCACTGCTACTACAATACTGTTTAGGAAACCTCTAAACAGATCAAAATAGCTTGAAACAGTTTCCCAGTTTTCTACGAGACTTGTGCCAGGAATCAGTGTAAAGGACATCATAATCTCTCTACCACTTCTAGTCGCATTGATAATCATAAGAATAAATGGTAAAAAGCAAATAAACGCTAGAAGAATTAGTCCAATATATAGTGCTGATTTTTTAATTCGAAATGCCATGTTCTAATCCTCCTTCTTCCCCATAAATAATTTAAACTGAAGCAATGATATCACTAATATAATAAGGAATAATACATACGCAATCGCAGATGCATATCCAACTTGGAACGTTTCAAATCCAAATTTATACAAATACATAACTACTGTTTGTGTAGAACCACTTGGAGCACCTGCTGTACCACCTGAAATCAAGAATGGTAGATCAAACATCTGAAGCCCACCGATAAGTGAAGTAATCGCTACATATAATAAGATTGGCTTTAATAATGGAAGTGTAATCTTACCAAAAACTTTCCATCTACCGGCACCATCAATAGCTGCTGCTTCATAGTAATCCTTTGGAATACCTTGTACACCCGCCATTAACATGATGAACGAGTTACCAAACCACATCCATGCGCTAATCACTGAAATCGTATATGGTGCTGTCGATACCTGTCCTAGCCAATCGATAGGGCTACTAATAAGACCAATACTCATAAGAATTTGATTGAGTGTTCCGTATCTCCAGTCAAGTAGGGTTTTAAACAAGAACGCTACAGATGTTGCTGCAATTAGATTTGGTAGATAAAAAAATGCTCTGAAAATCCCAAGACCACGCATTCTATATTTAATATCACTAAAAATAATAGTGAGTAGAAATGCTGCTCCAAGCTGAATTACGATATTTACTACCCATATATTGATTGTATTATATAAAGATGTCCAGAAAAAACTATCCTTTACAACCCTTACATAGTTTGCAAATCCTACAAAGGATACTGTTCCATATCCCTTATAATCTGTAAAGCTCAAATACAGTGTACGAACTACTGGGTAAACACTAAAGACCAAAAATACAATAACAAAAGGAAGTACAAAAAGATATCCCATATTATTTATATTTTTTCTTTTCTTTTTCTTACTTGCTTCACTCATTTTCTTTTCCTTTCCTATGTTTGGTTTATGTAATCAGAAGGGAGAGATATTGCACCCTCCCCTCCAAAATTCTTTTGTATTATTTCACAATTTCGATTTCTGGATATATAGAAGCAACTTCAGCATAGAAACCTTCTATCGCCTCTTCTTTTGTTTTTTCTCCAGTTTTCACTGCGATAATAGCAGTTCCCCATGCATCAGCAATGGCTGTATCGTATTTTGTTACTTTTGAGTAATCAATTCCTTGTGCTTGTTCTAACCAAAAGCTATATAACTTTTGTCCAGCATACACTTCATTTTCTACATCTGCATATTTTTCAAGTGTAGGAAGGTAAGATACTGTATCTCCCTCTGACTCTACCATCCACCATTCAGATGTCTCTTCGTTTAATGTGATGAATTTGATGTATTCCCAAGCTACCGCTTTTCTCTCAGAAGAAGCTGAAATACCAATGAAAGTACCACCACCAAATCCGTATGAAGGACCTGCTGCTACGCCCCAGTCACCTGCTGTTTCTCCAACGTTTGGACTAAGAATAATAGTGCCCCAAGCCGGTAAACCAAATGCGAATACTTCTGTTGTATCTGAACCTTGTGTTGCTTCTGAAAATGAGTCTGCATCCCAAATATCCAAGTCGTCTGTTCCCCATTGTGTTTCAGCTGTAAGAATTGGAACCTCTCCACCCATAGCTTGGTACCAAGGTGCTGCCCACTGGCTAGCATATGCTGTTAAATCTTCTTGATATAGTTGTATACATAGATCCATATAGTCATATCTTGCTTGATCTACATTTAATGTGCCATCGATAACCCACGCGCTATCGCCTGAGAAATAATTTGTTTCAGCATCTGATGCAAAAATTCTATAGCCTGCATCATACATAGTTCTTGCTGTTTCTACGATTGTTTCATAATCTGCAAAATATGCACTTACTTCATCTGGATCATCTGTTCCTAATACTTCAAGAGCAATATCTCTTCTGTAAAAGAAACCAGCTGGTGTGATTTGATACGAAATTGCTCTTTGGATACCTTCTGAATCTTGTCCTACATCCCATACATAATCTACGATAAGATCAGCGTAGTCTTGCGCATTGTATGGTGCTTGATTTAAATCTTCGAAGAATTCTGCTTCGTACATGCTTTCAAGCATCTGTGGTTCTGCTACGATAACATCTGGTTCAACTGCTCCGCCTAAGATAGTCGCTTGGATTTTTGTAGGATAATCAGCTGGCGCAATAACGATTGTTTCTACTGTAATATCTGTATAAGTTTCCATGAATTTTTCACTAAACATAACAAGGTCATCTGCAAGTGTCCAAACTACAAGCTTTCCATCTCCAATATCTAGTGCTCCATCTTCTGTTTCTACTACTGTTGTATCTGTTGTACTTGTTGTGTCTGATGTAGAGCTACAAGCCACTGTGGTGAATGCTGTTGCTGCTACTAACATAAGTGCTATTAATTTTTTCATTTTCTTTTCCTTTCACTTGGTTCGAGTGTTTTAAAAGTCGCGCGCTTTGTTTTGTAAGTTCATTATATAAAATCACCATACGTATAAAAATGTCTCTTTTTTTAAAAAGGTGTTATATTTTTATTTTAGAAAATAATCGTTTTGATCGTATGGGCCTCCATGACGAAATTATGTCCAACCGATACTTCTCGTAGCGTCACTTCAACATCACGATCTTCTTTATTCAAAAGAACAACCACCTTACTTCCATCTAGATTCACTGCAGCAAAAACCTCGATTCCATCCGTATAGCAAGAGGTCATACACTGACGAGCACCTTTCTTAATATACTTACTAAAATGTCCTATATAATAATAAGTAAGTCTCTTCGTGATTCCACCAGTTCCATCTTCCATAATGGGTGCTGCACAGAAATTCCCAACGTGATTTGGTCCACCATTTACATCTAGTAACATGTTCCAATCAATAAATGCTTCACAGCCAGCCTTTAGATTCCCGAGTATATCATGTGCGTACATCTCAGCATTATGAACATCACTGCTTCCTTCAAAGCGAGAATATTCTACGCAACCCTCTGTAAAGAAAATTCTTTTATCTGGGTACGCTTTTTTTGTAGCTCTAATTGCATCAAAATGATCTCCTGTGTACCAGTGAATCGCAATACCTGATACCTCTTGTTCTACACCGTCTACTGAAAAGGTTTCTTTTACTCGTTGATACATTTCTTCCTTATTGTGATCCCACACAAATATCTGAACATCTCCTAGACCGTTTTCTTTCAGTGCTCTTGCAAGATAGTTTTTCACAAAGGCACCTTCTTCTAAAGACTCATAGATACAAGAGTCCCATGTCTGTACTGCCATTGGCTCATTTTGAACTGTTATATATCTCACTTCAATGCCTTGAGCTTTATATGCTGTTATAAACTTTACGTAATAATTCGCCCATGCTTCATAATACTTAGCTAAAAGCTTTCCACCCTCATTCATTTTATTTGTCGTTTTCATAAATGCTGGTGGTGACCAAGGGGATGCTAAAAAGCTTATTTCATCCTTAGAACACGCCTGTGCTCTATGAATCAATGGAATAATTTCTTTTTCATCGTGTGCTATCGAAAACGTCTCTAGCGCTGCATCGCCTTCTTCTATATACGTGTAATTTCCAAGACCAAAATCACAGCTATGAATAGATACTCTACACAAATTATAGCCAAGTCCATGTTCTCCAAAATAACTTTGTACAAAAGCTTCTTTACTCTCCTCCTCTAAGTGATCGAAGGTATGCGCACAAGCCTCAGTAAACGCACCACCAAAGCCTTCTATTTCTTGTTCTAATAAATCTGGATACACATTTACTACATGCATACAGTCTTCCATTTTTGTTTTATCTACAGTTTGTTCATCCCATAGCTGATTTTTTGCAATATTGGTTGTTACCACCTTCATGTTCCGATCTCCATTCTCTCTATTTATACAAGCTTCTTTATATATAATATTTCCTCTTTTGTAAGATTTATAATTGGTGAATTTTCATCTGAGGTATTTTGATTTTCTATAATGCATACCACACCATCTTCATTCAAAATATGATTATGCCATACCCCTTTTTTTACATTGTAGACTTTGTCCGTTTCCATATACCATGCCACTAATTCTCCAGGTTTATCCGCATCTCCAGCAGTAAACAGTGTACAGCTTCCGCTAATCAGCACGAAGACTTCATCCGTTTTTTCATGCCTTTGCATCGTTTTAATCGCATCTATCGTAGTATCGTTGCAGTACCTAAGTACTGCAACACGCCATCCTTCAAAGTCAACGAGTGGTTGGTAGCCCTCTTTTGGAAACGAAACAACAGTTATATCTTTCATCTAGCCAAACCTCCCTATTTTACACAAACAACAATTTCTTTTACCTTACCATCACGCACGTCACTTGCAATATTACCTTTTATGAAAGCCTTCTCTGTAGCATAGGTACTAGCATCATGATAGAGCAATTTCATACTAGCTATCTTGTATTGTCCTGGTATAATATCCTTTGCTTCTTCAAAGCAGTAGATGACCTTTGTATGTCCCATAAACATTGCTTCGACTACTTTTTCTTCTCCTATAAGCGCATATGGTAATGTAGGTTCTAGTGAGAATGTCAACGCTCCATCTTCTATGTGGAATGTATTCTTACCAAACATCATAAGCTTCCACATCTGCAAAAATTCTACAGTTGATCCACTTAATCTAGCCACAAAGCCTTTTCCATGATACGCAGGGTTTGGATTTTTACTACTAGCTATAAAGGATGAATTTTCTAAGATGCTTCTTCCATATACTTCTGGATCCAAAAACGGAACTGCAGCTTTTTGGAAATCTTCTAAAAACTCTTCATGCATACCACTCTTAAGAAGTTCTAGTAAATATTTATATTCCATATGCAACCAAATAGATTCATTTTCAAGCCATCCTGGAGTAAATGCCTTAGCTCTACCAAGTTCAAAAGATGCATCTTCAAGAGAAGCATTTACTTTGTACATATGAAGCTTTTCATCATATAAATCGCTATTTTTTACGCTTGTATAAAGTGCTTGTTTTTCTGATTTTGGTATATCTAGCTTCAAGTATCTAACTGGTCCTTCCAAAAAGCTTGGTACAGTAGCTACTTTAAATTCATTTACTATAATCCCTCTTCTAGATTTTGCATATTTTTCTACTTCATAAGTAAAATAGGTAGGACATATATCACCTGTTAATGCAACTGCTTTTTCAATACCTTTTTCTACAACACTAATCATAGATTCTAGGATAGAAAGGAGCTCTTTTGCTTTACAAGTTTCCTTATCGCCAGAAATCCCTTTAAATGCTAGTGCATTATACACTTCTTTTCGATCATTTCTATCATGCCAAAATGCCATCAATGATTCACCTTGTATAATTTGAGCAATGTGCTTTTGGGTGATTACATCCATATCACGAATATAATCTAGCACTTCTTTTGTGATCGAAACTGATTCTAGCTCGGTCTCAATCGCTTCTTTTGTGAATTGTAGGTTTCTAAGTAATTCATAAGTTTCTGCCATTGATGAACCGAACAACCCTGGAAGACCATTTAGTGCATCATACCACCCTGGCTTCCCGCCTTCCATTTCGACACCCATGCCATATGCATCTAACGCAGCATATTTAGTTACTGATAATACTAGTAGCTTTTCAATCAAGGAAACTTTAACTGTCTTGCCACTTCCCTCGCAGCTATAAACCAATTTCTGTCCATCTGTTCTCATATGCTCTTCATCAACGAAGTGATACTGTCTAATTCCTGCATCCGTCTCAACATATCTTTCGTTTCTAGGTAAAAGTGGGACCTGTGAACAAAAATAAGTATAGTCTTGTTTTAAAAGCATTTCTTGCTTGCGCTCTGGATATACTGCCAAATAACTTTCCACCAAATCTAAATTGTAGGTCCAGTGGTCTGACCAGTACCCTTCACCAAAATCACAGTTTAGATTATCTGTTGCCTGCTCCATCGCCTTTGCAAAATACTCGTCAACTACCACTTCATCCTTAATACCAAGTTCATACATTTTGCTGTAGAATCCACCTGGTGTAAATGCAACGCTTAAAAATGGAATAATTTCTTCCTTTTGCTCTTGTGTAAGTGTATCAAAAATAAGTTCTGCTGATTCTGTATCTAAGGCATACGTAACCTTTTCAACCGCAAGTGGATTATAGCCATCTAATTGAATCATACTATAGAATTTTTTAATGTTTTCTTCACCAACGAACGGCGAAAAGAAATTATCCATTCTTCTGTTTTGATTGACATCTCTAAAGTTACCATTACCTTGTGAGTAGTATTCTGGGAGCATACGGAAGTAATTATAATCTCTCTCTAAATCTCCATGTTTTCTTGAGTATACGTAGAAAATCTTATCTCCTGGTAATTTAATAGGACGACCACCTCTTAGCACATTATCCATGTAAGTATATTTGCTATATGCATCAAAATCCTTATGTGCTGTTTTTGTATGTATAACTTCACATAATTGCTCTGTTAATAACACTGAACACGCTTCTTTATCTTCGAAAAATGCTTTTGTAAGACCCTTTGCAACAAAATCCTTTAAGATGGTTTTATTTTCTACTTGTCCCACTAATTCATAGAAGACAACGCTTTCTGAAGGTTTTAGTGTTTTTTTGATTCCATAAAAACTAGAAGGATATTGGTTTGAAATCACCTGCTCATTCTCATACAAGCTATCTAGACCTTGCTCTTTAAAACCATGTGCCGTTTGCAAAGCTTTATCGAATCCAAATACAAGATCTGGATCTACAATTGCTTGCAACAAATTATTATTTTCATCTATTGCAAGAGAGAAGTTACCGCCCATAACCTGGGTTACAGTCGCTGTATCGTTTGTACTTGCACGTACTTTAAAATACGGAATATTCGTTTTTAAATCCTCTACCTGCATCCAAGCCTTGATCGTTTGACCCATTGTTTTTAGTGCTTCAAGGTCAACGCCATATGGTACTATAGCTGGCATACCATCTAGTATTTCAAGTTCAACTGTATCGCTATCTATATTCGTAATTTCAACTTTTCTAACAAGCCCACCAACTTTTTCATTTGGAATCGTGGTGTATGTGATTTCTGTATGAAGCTTTGCTACGTCATGCGTTTCTTCTATAGACAAGAGATTCCTATCGATATGCATAGTTTGTCCTATTGATTCATCCGAAAACAGTTCGAAATAACTTCCATTTTTACGTACAAAGGTTCTAAAACCTGTACGCTTTGCTGTTTGATATGCTTGATGTGCAGGATAAAATTCCATAATCGCATGATCCTTATCTTCCACACCAAAGCTTACAACACCTTGCCCTCTATTGACGTAGTAGCACCAAATCGGTGTTCCCTTCACACCACTAATACCTGGAAGGAAGCTAGAAAAAACTGATTTCTTAGTGTAATTTTCAATCGTAAATGATTCTCTATTTTTGCTCATAACTTTTAATTCCTTTCACTTTCCTAAATTTATTTAAGTTGAACTGTAATTTTGTGTTTTTCTGCATTGTCTAATGCATCCATTATTTGCTTTGTAATTCTAAATTGTTTGTCTCCACATGCTGTGCACAAAGTTTTTCCATTTAAGCACACTTCTTCAATCACATATTGTGTAGCATCTAGGTGCGCTTTGTTTTCCATTTCCACTGCAATGTTTTTGTTTTGGAATAAAATAGAAAGCTTTGCCGTACCATTTGTGTCAAATTGTTCTTTGGTTAAGTTAGGCTCTATCAACAAATCACCGTAGTCACCTCTAACACCAAACATTCTAGTAACAACCGTTAAGAGATACCAGCTCGCCGCTCCTGTTAGATAGTGGTACATACCTCGCCCTCTACTATTAAAATACTCTGGAATACCTGGATATATCTTAGAAGCATCCGTATCATTAGCTTGTTCAAACAACATATTAAGTGCCTTGAATCCTTCTTTTGCAAAGCCTCTCTTATATAATGCATTTGCAAACATCGTAGTCATATGCGAAAACACTGCTCCATTTTCCTTGTGCCCATACGCAAACCCAAACATTCTACCAAGATCCGTTTTCATCTCTTTAAAATCTGTATTAAGTGCATATCCGCCTCTTTGTGGAAAACATAAATGCTCATCTGCTGCTTTTACAATAGAAGTAACTTGTTGGTCAGTAGCTGTGCCTGACATAATCGAGAACACCTGACCTGTTAGCATCATCCTCGTTTTCCCATCTACTACACCTTCTACAGCTCTTGCATGATTATCATAATAACTGTTATACCAACCCTCTTCTAACCACTCAGTCTCTCGTAAATGTTTTTTCAACCAACCTTCCATGCTTTTAAGCGTTTTGATAAGCTGTTCTATTGAAACCTCAACTTTTTTACCAGACACGCCATGTACTACGCTTATACAATATGCCTCTAGTAATTCATTTTTCTTCTCAATATCATCATAGATCTCTTGATCATGATTGATGAAAGGAAGCATTTCTTCTAATACAGATATCGTTTCTACATCGCGATTTTTTGCTACCTCTAACAACTCGGCAAGCTCTCCTAAGTTACCCGCATATGCTGCTGTAAAGGCTACACTTTCACCTCTCGTAGCAGCCATATCAAGTGCATCATTCCAATCAGCACCACGTAGCTTCATGTGATTATGTTCACCCACCTCATAAAACGCTGTTACATTTTGAAGTAATAGATGTTCTAAAACGCTTCCCTCATAGACCTCATCTGCATATGTTTTTTCTAAAACGCCTTGTGCTTGGTCATATTGTTCATCAATTTTTGTACCACGCACAACTTGCTTGTCTTTGAAGTAAGGGATATTCTTCCATAAAATATCCAGATCCCCCGTTTGATGAATATATAAGACTGTTGTCATAAATGGCCATAATCCATGGTCCATCCAAACTCTTGTAATATTATTTCTGTCGGCTACAAACTCTCCTGGCTCATTTCCAATAATCGTTGCATTACTACCATCCATGCGGATTCCAGCAAAATTATTCAATAACATTCCATCTAGCGACTCTCCACCCATCAAGAGTAGCGCCAGAATATCTTGCCATAAATCTCTCCATCCACGACCACCTTTTCCATAATCGTGATGCGGTAAAAACGAACAACCAAATACGCGCCTTAAGACAGGTTGAAAACTCACCCATTTCATGTAACCATCAAAATCCTTACTACCAGTTTCTATCGTTACATTCGCTTCCTTTTCCCAGTAACTTTTCGTAGTAGCTAAGATATCCTCTATGGCTGACTTTGTATGGTAGTTCTCTGAAATTCGATTCATCTCTACTTTCAAGTTATCTTCTATTTCATTTTGGTTTATTTCACCCTTCATCCCGGTAGCACCAAATGTTATGATATAAGTCACTTCACTCTTTGGCGCAAGCGTAACTGTCTCAAATTCAAAAGCACCCATACTCTCAAACCCATCTACTCGCGTGCCAATTTCATATCCAGCAGTTTGTTCCACAACTGACAGCGGCATATCTAGTGTTCCACCTTCTCCAACATAATCCTCCAATATAGGGTAGAATTTCACTGGCTTATTTCCATTTCCATCACTTCCAAGAACATAATACATATGGTCATTTACCTTATGCCCTCTTTCGTCAAAAGAAAACGTTGGTACAACACCAACCCCTTGCTCTGTAACAAAAGTTCTTTGAAGTAGGGCTGTTACATGTCTGTGATCCCTAATATCATCTGCGCTTCTTGCATAAATCGGAATCGCCGCAATCGCCTCAAAGGTTTTTTCTTCTTCACTTTCATTTTTAAGTGTTACTTGCATCACCTCAAAATTCTCATTATAAGGAATAAAGCTTAGCACCTTAGCAACCATCCCATGATTTTTTATTTCTCTAGTCACCTTATGCCACATCATACCTGCTGTAACTGTAACCTTTTCTTCTTCCCCAAATTTCATCGCTGTTTGACCTGCAGATGTATAAATGCTATTGTAATAGTGAGCCATTTAGCCATCTTGTGCTAGCCAATAAGTGAACCACTTTCAACAAATACCCTGTATAATAATCGTATGATTAGTACAGGAGGATGAAAGGGTGAT
>JAWXVC010000037.1:0-3388 GCA_044425805.1 Lachnospiraceae bacterium
GAAAGAAAGTTCGAAAGAGCTAGAAATCCAAGGAATTGGTAAACTCGGAAAGAAACGACTGTACTAGAAATAGTGCAGAAAAGATAGATAGATGAAATTCAGTGTTCGGTTTTGAAGGTACATGAAAGTAAGGCCCAGTGGCTCAGTTGGTTAGAGCGCCGCCCTGTCACGGCGGAGGTCGACGGTTCGAGTCCGTTCTGGGTCGTTTTTAATATTTCTGGGATCTTAGCTCAGCTGGGAGAGCATCTGCCTTACAAGCAGAGGGTCACAGGTTCGAGCCCTGTAGGTCCCATTTAATAAGTAAATTGCCAAGAAATTGAAGCACTTTTGTTAAAAATTGTGCCGATGTGGCTCAATTGGCAGAGCAGCTGATTTGTAATCAGCAGGTTATCGGTTCGAGTCCGATCATCGGCTTAGAAATTAATATTTCTTATGGGTGGATTCCCGAGTGGCCAAAGGGGACAGACTGTAAATCTGCTGGCAACGCCTTCGAAGGTTCGAATCCTTCTCCGCCCATTGTATAATCTTTATATGAGGGTATCATACTAATTTAATAACGCGGGGTGGAGCAGTCTGGAAGCTCGTCGGGCTCATAACCCGAAGGTCATAGGTTCAAATCCTGTCCCCGCTACTCACAGAAACTTCGGTTTTTGTAATGCCCAGATAGCTCAGTTGGTAGAGCAGAGGACTGAAAATCCTCGTGTCGCTGGTTCGATTCCGGCTCTGGGCATTGGTTATGTTTTTAATTTTATATATGGGATATTAGCTCAGTTGGTAGAGCACTTGACTTTTAATCAAGTTGTCCGGAGTTCGAATCTCCGATGTCTCACTACAAGTCAGTAAGTTATATGCTTATTGACTTTTTTAATGCCTAAAATTATCTCATAAAAATACCGCCCAATGATGTGGACGGTATAGATATAATATATTTGATATGATATATAGTTATAATTTATAGCTTTGGTGCAAGTGCTGTAACCCATTTACACATGTTTTCAGAAGCTCTATTGGCAACTTCAACAACTCTAGCATGTGAGTGTTTCATTTTCTGGATACCTGTGGCCATATTAGTGATACATGAAATTCCTAGTACCTTGATGCCTAAGTAATTTGCAATCATAGTCTCTGGTACTGTAGACATTCCTACAGCATCAGCACCATATATTCTAAAAGCGCGAATTTCAGCAGCTGTTTCATAAGATGGTCCTGTACAAGCCATATAAACACCTTCCTTGTAGGCGATGCCTAAATCATTGGCAACCACTTTTGCTTTGTCTTGAAGATCTAGTGAGTAAGCTTCACTCATATCTGGAAAACGTACACCAAAACGTTCATCGTTAGCACCAATCAATGGATTAGTTCCCATAAAATTAAGGAAATCACTGATAATCATTAAATCTCCTGGTTCAAAGTTTTCATTGATTCCACCACTAGCATTAGTAACGATTAATTTTTCAATGCCTAGTTGTTTCATTACATAAATTGGATATGTTACTTGTTTCATATCATATCCTTCATAAAAGTGGAATCTTCCTTGCATCAGTAGGACATCTATACCATTTAATGAGCCATAAACAAGTTTTCCTGCATGACCTGATACTGTTGATATTGGAAAATGTGGAATTTCTTCGTAAGGAATTTCATGAGTAATAGTAACATAATTAACTAAATTGCCAAGGCCTGAGCCTAAAATAATAGCGAGTTTTGGTTGTGCGTTTACAACGCTTTCGATGTAATTAACGGTTTCTTGTACTTTGTTGAACATAATAATACCTATACCTTTCTTTCTAAAGTGGTAGTTACAGCCACGTGTGAACTGTAACTATTGGATAATGTTAAGTTTCATATAATAATTAATTTTCATTGACTAAAATAAGTTGTTCTTGTTCTAAAATTTTGAAGTTCTTTTCTAATATTTTTAAAGTTGTTGAATATACAGTGCCTACAAATAGTACACACAGTATAGTGCCTAATCCAATTGTACCGCCTAATATAACTCCAATTATAGTATAAGTGGCATCTAATATCCACTTACATTTCTTAATATCAAAATTTGTTTTAGATGATAATATATTAAGTGCAATATCAGCTGTGTTACAACCGATATTTGCAAAAATACCTAGGGAGAATCCTATACCCATAAAAAGAATCCCGAATAGTAACATAAACCAAGGGAATGATAAGTGAGCTAATAGTGCAAAAGTTGTTAATTGTGACATGAATAGATCTAAACTAATTGAAAAAGATATTATGGATAAAATCGTTCCTAGTTTAATGCTTTTTCTATCAAAAATATAACAAATAATCATCAATATACCATGTAAAATAATAACAGCAATACCTATCGATACAGGAAATGTATTCATAAGTCCATTCAGTAGAACGCTGATGGGATCTGCACCCTTGCCAGATGAAATACATAAAAAAACACCGAATGCAGCACAAATGTTTCCGCCTAATAATATTGCTAGTTTCAAAAAATACTTTTTATCCATAAAAACCCTATCCTTTTCTAATACTTGTATAACATACTATTTAATAGTATATAACTTTTCTATAATAATTAATGTTTGATTAAAGTGCAGTAAAATTTATATTTATAAATCTTCTGATGTGAATGAAAATGGAATCATATCTTTTAATAAATGTTCTTTATAATCATTTTCATTTTTGACTAAAATAACTTTAAATGTGTTTGGATTGCAGAATTCTGTCATAACTTGTAAGCAAACACCACAAGGAGGACAGTAATTCCGTTCTTCGTCCTTACAATCTTTCAGACTGCCGACAATAGCTATTGATTCAAACTCTAGAACACCTTGAGATACAGCCTTGAAGAATGCAGTACGTTCAGCGCAGTTTGTAGGAGAATATGCAGCATTTTCAATATTACAACCTGTAAATATTTGACCATCTTTTGCTAGCAAGCATGCACCTACTTGAAATGATGAATAGGGTGAGTAAGAAAAGTGTTGGGCTTCTATGGCTTTTAATACTAAGTCTTTTGTTAACATATAGTTTCCTTTCTAAAATGTAATTTATAAAATAAATGCCCTTGTTACAATTAGAAATGCTATAAGAAGGGCAGAATCACAATATAATTAAAAAATTTTATCACATCATTAATATTTTTCAGTTGGTACAATTAATCGACTAGTACCCAGTCTTGATGCTCCAACTTCAATTAAATTTCTTGCATCTTCAAAAGAAGATATTCCGCCAGAAGCTTTTATTTTTACATCTTTACCAACGTATTTTTTCATTAACGCAATATCGCTTACTGTAGCACCACCAGTAGAAAAACCAGTTGAGGTCTTAATATAGTCAGCTTTTGCATTAGTAACAACTTCACATACTTTTATTTTTTCTTCTTCTGTTAATAGGCAGG
>JAWXVC010000038.1:0-3299 GCA_044425805.1 Lachnospiraceae bacterium
AGTTTTAATCGAGGAACAAGCAATCTTTGATTACATTACTAACTCACAAAACACGGAGGTAAATGCTAATGAATAACAATGAAAAAAAGACTATCCCACCACTTGAAATTATTAACGCTAACACACTTCTATCTACTGATTATCCACCTTTACAGTTTGCTATTGATAAGCTATTGCCACAAGGTATTTTTATCCTTGCAGGCAGTGGGAAAATCGGTAAATCGTGGTTAAGTCTTGATATGTGTGTCGCTGTTGCTAATGGTGGTAAGCTATGGGATTTTAACGCTACTATGGGGCAATGTTTGTATATGGCTTTGGAAGATACGCACCCACGATTAAAGGAGCGTTTAGAACGCATACAAGATGAAAATATCGACCTTGAAAGGCTTAATCTTACAGTTACTTCACTTGGTATTACAGATGGACTTGTGGAGCAAATAAAGGCTTTTATTTCAGCTAATCCCACAACAAGGCTAATTGTTATTGATACCTTAGAACGTATCAGAAATGGCGAGCAAGACAAGAGTATGTATTCTTGTGATTATCGAGATATTAACAAGTTGCGTGAAGCCTTAGAGGGTAATAACGTCACGCTCTTACTCGTTCATCATACACGCAAAATGTACGACCCCGACCCTCTTAACACCCTTAGTGGTAGCACTGGTTTAGTTGGTGCTGTTGATGGTGTTTGGGTACTGGAAAAAGAGAAACGAACAGAGGGGAAAGGCAAGCTGACTATTGCTAATCGTGATACAGAGGGTTACTGTTTTAAGGTTGAATTTAGCAAGGAAGAATGTCGTTGGAACTTCTTAGGCAGTGAAGAAGAACTTGCAGAGAATGAAGATGATGTATTCTGTGATTTAGTGGCAGAATTTGTGACTTCTACCTTTAGTGGCACAGCTACCGAACTTGTAGAAGAAATAAAAAAGTTAGATGAAAACTTTGATATTTCCTCTCGTGCAGTTGGTAAAAAATTAGGCAATCTGCAAGGTTTACTCAAAGAGAAATATGGTATCAAATACCTTTGGGAACGCAGTAACAAAGGTAGAGTGATCACCTTGTTTCGAGGGTAAGCATGACGATGACGATGCAGTTATACACACCCCCTCTACCTAATTATCGACACAAGAGGGGTATGTATAACTAAGCGTCATATCGTCATGAACTACAACTTTAGTTGGAGGAACTGCGAAGCAGAAATGGATGCAACGTCACGTTGCCCCACGACATCTTTGCAACTTGTTGAAAGTGTCATAGTGGGTTACACACTTTGAAAAAGTGTTAGTCCTAGTCGCTATGCTCCTACTACAACAGCAACTTTGAAAGGAGAAATTGCCTATGGCAAGGAATGACGGTAAAGACCGTACCATTGCAAGAAACGGAGATTACACACGCTCACAGATGGGCAATATCGAAAGACACAACGAGCGTAAAAATGAAAGCTACCAAAATGCAGATATTCAACTTAAACATTCTGATAAAAATATATATTTCAAAGAGCCACAAGGTGGATATGTAGAAGCCTTTGACAAAATGTGTGAGGACGGAACTATCAGTACTAAAGGATTAAAGGACGGAGCAGTCCACTTTAATGAACTACTCTTTGATGTCAATACCACCTACTTTGAGGAACGTGGTGCAGAGAGCCTCTGTGGCGGATATGAATACGCAAAAGAATTCTTTGCTAAAGCCTATGATTATGCAGTGCAAAAAGTTGGTGGAGAACAATATATTTTATCGGCTGTAATGCACGCTGACGAGCGTAATTCAGCAGTATCAGAACAGCTTGGAAAAGATGTTTACCACTATCATTTACACGTTATCTATGTACCAGTGGTGCAGAAAGAAGTTAAGTGGTCAAAGAGGTGCAAAGACAAATCACTTGTTGGCACTGTTAAGGAAGTAATTACGCAAGTGAGCCACTCAAAAAAATGGGCTTCACACAAAGAAATTGGAGAAGATGGTAAACAACATCTTGTGAAATCTTACAGCCTACTACAAGATGAATTTTATGAGTATATGCGTGAATGTGGCTACAAAGATATTGAACGTGGAGAAAAAGGTTCTACCGATAAAAATATTACCACCACGGAATTAAAGGTGCAAAAGGAAAAATCACGATTGCAGAACACTGCCTTAGAGGTACAAATGGCTGAAAATACTTTGCACGATCAGACGGAAGTTATCGGGCAAAATCAGCAGACCATTACAGGACAGCAAAGTGAAATTTCACAAGGCAATGCACAGCTTGAAAAGGTGGCAAATAAGAAAGCAAAGGTTAAAAATATTGATAGTATTGAAACAAAATCAGCAATGTTTTCTAATGGGAAAATCATTATTGATGAAGCAGAGTTTGAGAATATCAAGACCTTAGCACAAAAGCAAGTTGTATCGGTTACAAATGAGCGTAAATTATTAGCTGATAATAAACAACTAAGGCAAGAAAATCAAGCCTTGCGACAAACCAATGCACAGCAACATCAAGAACTATCGGAGTTTAAATCTGTAAGGAATAAATTAGGTGCTAATAAAGATAAAATGCGTGTTGCAGAACTAGAGAAATTTCAAGAATCTGTTTACAAATTCCTTGATAAATTGGGAGTTAGAAAGCAGTTTGATGACTTTTTAAAGCGATTCAATAAGCAGAAAAATGAGGTGCAACGATGAGTATATTTGAAATGATAAAACAAAATCTCAACCTCATTGATGTAGCAAGGTTTTATGGTATCGAAGTCAGTCGCAGTGGTTTTACTTCTTGCCTATTTCATAACGAGCGTACACCCTCATTAAAGCTGTATAGCGACCACTTCTATTGCTTTGGTTGTGGAAAAAGTGGAGATATTATCTCGCTAGTAGCACAAAGGCTTAATGTGTCGCAGTTTGAGAGTGCAAAAATCATTATGAATGATTTCCACTTATCCAGTGATGAAATGCGTGTGACTGCAACACCACAAGTCAAGTTATCCTATTCAGAATGGGAAAGGCAGACCATAAGACTATTAAAACAGTATCTTGACTACTTACACTACTTCAAATGCACATACACTCCAAAGCACGAGAATGAGCCTGTAAGCGATTTATTTGTGCATAGCCTACACACTATCCCACTTATCGAATATTACCTAGATATACTCACGTTTGAGCCTTTAGAGGTGCGACAAGCATTTCTAAATGAGTATGTGAATCAGTTAGATGATATTGAAATAAAACTAGATGAATATAAAAGAAAATATAGATTAGAAAGGAAATAAGCCTATGGCAAAAATGAAAACTATTACAATGGTAAAACCTCACTATAT
>JAWXVC010000015.1:0-65447 GCA_044425805.1 Lachnospiraceae bacterium
ACTAATATCAAAGAAAAATGAAAATAGTACATATCGATGCGAACGCAAAAATAGCTACAACACTTATAAACACTAGTGTTATAGCTATTTTATTCTTTACCAAGTGTCAAACTTGGGATAATAGCACAGTTATTTAGGGAAGTAAAATAGTTTGTCCAACTTGAATATTGTCTGGTTCCACAATATTATTCAATACACACACTTCATTTAGCATACTTTCATCTCCATAATGCTTCCTTAATATATTCAATAAATTATCACCTTTTTGTATTTGATAAGAAATACTCGTTGATTCTAAGACTTCCTCTACAAGCTCTTCCTCAACCACTTCCTCAACTTCTTCCTCAACTTCTTCCTCAACTTCTTCCTCAAGCATAACTTCATCTAAGCTTGGTATTATAACTTCGCTGAGACTCTCCGGCAATACCACTTCTATTTCTTCTTCAATTTGCACACTATCTCCAAGCACTTCCACACTTTCCTGTTCTTCTTGTATCACAGTTTCCTCTACTTGCACCGTGTCCATAAGTTCATCCGTAACTTCTTCCGCTAAAATGTAATCCGCTAAAAAGCCATTCACATACTGTTCAACATGCCCTAAATTCATTTCAGCATAGGAATCCTTAAAGGTATAAACCCCTCCAATCGCTAGCAACAAACAACATGCCACCACTGAAAATCCGCCCTTCTTTTTTTCCTTTTGCGTATATTCTGCAGATTCCTTTCGCTCTGCTAAAAGTTGCTTACGATAATTCCCTTCCGTCGTTACCTCCGTTGTTTTTTCTTTTTCAATCTTTACTCGATCCATCTCTGCTTTTTTTACGATAACTGGATCCATATCTATTCCTCGTTCTATTTTCTGTTCTACCATCATAAAATTTAACATACCTTCATTTTTATCGTAGAAAATATAGAACCCTTCTAATAAGGTGTTTTTAGTCCCTGCCCCCATAAGATAAAGTTTCTCTTGATACGTATCTTCACAATTCATAAAACCTATCAATTGCATCTCATGAAAATATTCCATACGCTTTTCATTTGCATTTTGTATTTGATAATCCATCAAGAAATCCAAGTCCTTATCAACCTCCGAAATCAAGGCTGCTCCAAATACAAACGCACACTCCTCATTCCCTTCTCTAAGTTCGCTTTTGCCGTACAATGCAATTTGCTTTTTCTTATGGGGATTTTCTTTGATTAACTGTTTTACATATGAAATACAATAGTCCTCTATATATACTGATTTTTGCTTCGATATTGCCCCTACTTGTGTTAAATGTTTTGGTATTTGCATCGCTTTACCCTCCTTTTTGGCTCAATATACCACCTCCCCCACAAGAACTGTGTCGAAACAATGTATGTATCCTTCTAAAGTTATCTGTCTTTTATGACAAAAAAAAGAATAGCGCCAAGCTATTCCCTTTCATTCTTAAAAATCGTTTATAATTCCGTTCTTCCTTCTAGTGCTCTAAGTAATGTCACTTCATCTATGTACTCTAAATCTCCACCCACAGGAACGCCGCTAGCAATTCGCGTCACCTTAATCCCCGTTGGCTTGATTAATTTACTCAAATACATCGCAGTAGTTTCGCCTTCTAGCGTAGAATTAGTTGCAATAATAACCTCGTCGATATCTCCTTGTAATCGTTGAATCAATTCTTTTAGCTTGATATCAGCCGGTCCTATTCCAAGCATAGGAGAAATCGCACCATGCAGCACATGATAAACACCTTCGTATTTTGCCGTTTTTTCATAAGCAGCCAAATCTCTTGTGCTCTCTACAACCATAATAACACTCTTATCTCTTTTGTGATTTCGACAAATAGGACACAACTCTTGATCTGTAAGCGTATGGCAATTTGCGCAATACCTTACATTAGTCCTTGCTTCTATCATCGTTTTTGCAAAACGCTCTACACGTTCTTGTGGCAATGATATAATGTGAAACGCTAGTCTTTGTGCCGTTTTATTACCGACACCAGGTAGTGAAGCTAATTCTTCTATTAACTTGTTCATGTGTCCACTAAACATATCCATTAGAAAGGAAATCCTCCTAAACCACCTGTCATTTGTCCCATCAACGCATTTGAATCCTCTTCCGCTTGTTTCATCGCCTCATTTATAGCAGCCATGATCAAATCTTCTAACATTTCTACATCATCTGGATCCACTGCATCCTTTGAGATTTTCACGCTTGTAACTTCTTTTTTACCACTTACTACAACTTCAACAGCACCGCCACCTACTTTAGCTGTATATGCTTTTTCTTCTAGCTCTTTTTGACTCTCTTCCATTTGGCGTTGCATTTTTTGAGCTTGCTTCATCAAATTATTCATATTACCAGGCATACCCATTCCACCTGTATATCCGCCTCTTTTTGCCATAACTAATCCTCTTTCTTTATTTAATCTTTTATTTTATTCATCATCTTCTTCAAGCATATCCATGCAAATCAACGAAGATGTATCTGGATATTTACTATCAAAATCCGCCTTTTTTACAATGGGAATAATCTGAATCGGGATATCTTTCCCCACTTCATCCGCTAGTAATTCAGCTAATATTATTTGGTTTTCCGGAAACGTCACAAAATAATCACTATCCGTTCCATCCGAAATCCCTATCACCAAATGCCCTTGCTCTGATACAGATAGTTGGGCTTGTTTCAGGTGTATTTCCATTAACTTTGGCATCCTTTTTTTGTATGCTTGAAAATTCTGAATCACCTCTGTTATTTCCTCCGCAAGTGCCACCGGGAGTTTTGGTCTTTCCACAATCTGCCCCTGTTCACTCGCGCTAACTTGTTGCAACACAACACCTTCCTCAAGTTTTTTCTCAACAAACCTGACTCGTTCGTGTAGTGCTTCTGTATCTATCTCCATCTCCGGTCTACATAGCTTTATAAATGTCAATTCTATCATAACTCGTTTATTGGAAGTAAATTTTAATTGACTTGTTAACTCTGAAAATATTCTTATAAACCGAAGCAAGGTAACCATGTCAATAAGTCCTGCTTCTTCTTTTAACCTAATTAGATTATCACTTGAAACCTCCATAATCTTTTCTAGGTCATTCATGTTACCTTGTGAATTCACCTCTGCAGTTTTTAAAATCAAGAGGTTTCGTAAATACCATGTCATATCTACTACTAGCTGCTGTAATTCTCTCCCCTGCATAATAATCTCTTCAAGTAACTCTATAGACTCCACGACATCTGCATGCAAAAGTGCACGCAAAATATCAGAAAACACTTTCGTGTCTACAGCTCCTAACACATCTAAAACCTTATCAAATGTAAGTGTTTCTCCCAAATGAAAAGCTATACATTGATCTAATAAACTAATACCATCTCTAAGCGACCCATCCGCTAATTTCGCAATATATCTAACCGCTCGCTTTTGCGCCTCAATCCCTTCTGCATCCAAAAGTTCTTGTAGCCTTGCAGTAATAGAATCTATTGTAATGCGCTTAAAATCATAACGTTGGCATCTAGATAAAATAGTAATCGGTATTTTATGCACTTCCGTTGTCGCCAAAATAAATATAACATATGATGGTGGTTCCTCTAGAGTCTTTAGCAGTGCATTAAATGCACCGATTGAAAGCATATGGACTTCATCTATAATGTAAACCTTATATTTACCTTCTGTAGGAGAATATGCCACTTCATCAACTATATCCCTAATATTATCAATACCATTATTGGAAGCAGCGTCAATTTCAATAACATTCATACTGACACCTGCTGAAATAGCAGCGCACATAGCACATGTACCACACGCCTCTCCGTCAACAAGATGTTCGCAATTAACTGCCTTTGCAAAAATTTTTGCAACAGATGTTTTTCCTGTTCCACGTGTACCGGTGAATAAATAAGCATGTCCTATTCGCCCGGCTTTCATTTGATTCTTTAATGTTGTTACAATATGGTCTTGACCCTTAACATCATCAAACGTTAAAGGTCTAAACTTTCTGTAAAGTGCTGTATAAGACATACCGCACCCCTTTCTCTTATAAATTAATCACCAAAGCTAATGCCTAACAGTTTTGCTTCTTTTACAATAGATGCATCTGGATCTACATATTTTAGCTTACCCGCCACTTCTTCAAGCGGAACCTTCGTAATCTCTCCATCACGTATTCCTACCATGTATCCAAACTCTTTTTTCAAGATAAGCTGTCCAGCTCTACTACCTAGTCTACTCGCTAGTACTCTGTCATAAGGACAAGGACTGCCACCTCTTTGCATATGCCCCGGAACAACTACTCGAATTTCTTGATTGCTATACTCTTTGATTTTTGCTGCAACTTCATAGGCGATAGATGGATAGTCTTCTCTTTCCTTCTTTTCTTTTAGCTCTTTCTTACTAAGCAATGAATCTGCTTTAGAAATCGCGCCTTCTGCTACAGCTAAAATAGTAAACTCTTTACCACTTTCTTCTCTTTTATCAATAGCCTCTGCGATTTTAGCAATGTCATATGGTATTTCTGGAATCAGAATAATGTCCGCCCCAGAAGCAACACCTGCATGTAGTGTTAGCCAGCCAACTTTGTGTCCCATAACCTCAACAATAAAAACTCTACCATGAGAAGCTGCTGTTGTGTGTATACAGTCAATAGCATTTGTAGCTATATTAACTGCTGATTGGAATCCAAATGTCATATCCGTACCAAACAAGTCATTATCAATCGTCTTCGGAAGTGTAACAATGTTAAGCCCTTCACTACGAAGTAAATTGGCTGTTTTATGTGTTCCATTTCCCCCTAGCACTACTAAAGCATCTAATTTTAGCTTCTTGTATGTTTTTTTCATACTTTCCACTTTATCAACACCATCTTCATCGGGTTTTGTAATATATTTGAATGGGGTTCTACTACTTCCTAGTATCGTACCACCACGCGTTAAAATACCCGAAAAATCTGTTCCATCAAGTAACCTATACTTACCATAAATCAGACCTCTATATCCATCAATAAAGCCATAAATCTCTACATCATCTTCTTTTTCAAATAATGTCTTAACAACACCTCGCATAGCAGCATTTAGCGCTTGGCAATCTCCACCGCTTGTCAACATACCTACCTTTAGCATAGTAATACCCGTCCTTTCTCACTGTAGTGTAATTAAAACCCGATTTACACATTTTTATATCATCTTCTTTTATAATCTCCTATTGTAATAGAAATCATACATTTCCAATGTCTAAGAATACACTACAAATTTACCACAAATGCAGCTTTTTTTCAATCGCAACCTAGCTTGCTTTTGTTGGTTTTATAATTTATACTGTTATCAATTAGATAATATAGCTTCTAATCCCCTCTAATCACACGCAAAGGATCGAAAAAATATGAACAAAACACACGAATTCTATATGAAAAAAGCTCTGCTTCAGGCAAGGAAAGCCTATACTTTGGAGGAAGTCCCTATCGGATGTGTTATCGTTTATCAAGATAAGATTATTGGACGAGGATATAACAGGAGAAACACCGATAAAAGCACGCTTGCGCACGCAGAAATACAAGCCATCAAAAAAGCCTCTAAGGTGATTGGTGATTGGCGTTTAGAAGATTGTACCCTCTATGTCACTCTCGAGCCCTGTCAAATGTGTGCAGGTGCCATTGTTCAAGCCCGTATACCCAATGTTGTAATCGGCAGCATGAACTCTAAGGCTGGTTGCGCTGGTTCTGTCTATAACATTTTGCAAGAGCCCCGCTTCAACCATCAAGCAAATGTCACATATAATATTTTACAAGAAGAATGCACGCAGCTTGTCACTACCTTTTTCAAAGAATTACGTTTGAAACGAAAAGAAAAAGCTGTTGACAAACCTTGCACGAACATTTAAACTGTTAACATCGTCCACTTGTTAAGTGGATACTTTTATGGCTGCCCTCTGTATGCAATATTGATGTTTGGGTCTTACGCAATGCGATACTACGAACCGTGTCAGATTGGGAACAAAGCAGCACTAAGTAGACCATCCATGTGCCGTAAGGGTGCCTGGCGGAGTTGCTATAGTGGTAACGCATAAAAGTATCCTCTTACCGAGTGGACTTTTTATATTTCTACTCTTTTCATATAATAGCCGAAACTCCCATTTCTCACTATTTCTTCTTTACCTTCAAATCCTTCAAATCCATGAATCCTTGCCATATTTTTTTCTTTCTCACTATATATTCCTGCAACCCCTAAATAATAGCTACTGCGATTCCCCCACTTACTTCTCCCTAGTAATATGTGATTATTTTGATAAAAAGAATGGAGCAAAAAACTATTTTGAACCAAACCTTGATATTTTGCATGTAAAACGACAAAATCTCTCGGTTCAATAGATAGGTATGCTCGTCCATCATCAAACGGATGCACTACAGGATATATATTACATAGCTGTTGCCATTTATCCGAAAAAAGCTGAACCAAATCCTCTTCTACCTTCACATCCTCATTTACTATATCTCTTTTTTCACCCTCAATAACCACTTTATTTTCTGGTAACCACTTCTGCTCTAATACCCCTTCAGACATCAGGTCAATTCTAATACCAGTTATAATCTTGTACGGTATTTTTCTATCACCCAATTCATCCGCTTCACAACGCATAGATATTGTCCCCTTTCCATCCTTCAAATAAATCTCTCCTATGATAGAGTTGACTTCTCCGGCCAATACAGATATCAAGTACTTCCCACACACCTTATCGCAACCAGTAACTACAACCTCTATTCTACACAAGCCCTCGATTACAAGAAACCGAACATTCCCTACACTTTTTTTCCAAAGCTCCTTTTTTTTCCACACTAAATACATCGTTTTCCTATCAAAAAAATACATGCCAGCACCTCCTATACAATCAAATGTATGCAGTACTAACATGTATTATGATGTTCTAAAATATATTAGTAATCTAAATGATCTAAATACTTCATATAGTTTACTACCATCAATGCTATTTTAAAAGTAAGAGCCTCTTCAAAAATCCTAATATCAAGTCCTGTGCTCTTTTGAATCTTTTCAATTCTATATACTAATGTATTTCTGTGAACAAATAGTTGTCTAGATGTTTCAGAAATATTCAAGCTATTTTCAAAGAATTTATTAACAGTTGTTAATATTTCATCATCAAACTCTTCTGGTACCTTAGAACCAAAAATTTCTTCAATAAACATATTACACAAGCTGATTGGTAATTGATAAATCAAACGACCAATCCCTAATGTAGAATATGCTAATACGTTTTTTTCAAAGTAGAAAATCTGCCCTACATCCAATGCCATCTTAGCTTCTTTGTATGATTTCGACAAATCCTTAAGTTCTTGTACAATCGTACCATACGCAACCTTTACATTCAGCAACAGCTCTGTATTTGCCATATCGACAATAGTATGTGCCACTTGTTCCATCTCCGTCGTATCTTTATGGTTTTCGATAGCTTTTATAAGTATAATGCTGTTCTCATCTACCGAAGTAATATAATCTCCATTTTGTGGACTGAAAATATTTTGTAACAGTTCTTTTAAAATGCTCGTCTTCTCATAACCAAAAGCTGAAGATATAACAAAGACTACGCGCTCCATATTCATATCTATATGCAATTCCTTAGAACGATTGAAAATATCAACCAATAGTAGATTATCCAACAAAAGATTCTGGAAAAAATTATTCCTGTCAAAGCGTTCTTTATATGCTGTAATCAAACGTTCTATTTGTACAGCAGCAATTCGTCCAATTGTATAAACATCATCCCCAAACCCAATAGCAACCAATACATATGTAAGCTCTCTATCATCTGAAACCTTCAACAAATGATAATTACCAATAATCTGACTATCAGCTGGCGACTGGATAAAAGCCCCTATGATGTCTTCATGCGGTCTTTGCATATTCGAAGTGCTTACCACCTCTTCGCAATTTAAATCATAGATGCCAAAATCTATACGTGTTATATTTCTCAAATCATCTATACTTGCTTGTAGTATTTGATTAGATATCATGTTCATGCTCCTTTAATCTCTTTTGTTCTATTTTACCAAACATTATACACTTTATCTAGTAATAAAATAATTTATTTCAAAAAGAATAAGGGGATGCAACGCATCCCCTTACATAAACTATAACTAGTTTGTAATAACTTGTTCTGTTTCGTTATCGTATACGTGAATCTTAGTAACATCAAAAGCAACTTTGATTTTGTCACCAACTCTAGCTGTTGTACGAGAAGGTACTCTAGCTGTCATTGAAGATTCAGCGATATCAATATATAAGTAAACTTCTGCACCAAGTAATTCGTAAACTTTAACTTCTGTTTCGAATACACTTTCAGGTGAAGAACTGATGAACATTTCATCATCTTTAACATCTTCTGGACGGATACCAACTGATACAACTTTACCAGCATAACCACCATCGATAAGTTTTTTAGATTTTGCAGGTGGTAGTGGAATAGCTTTTCCAGCAATAGTAACACTTGCAACATCACCAGATACAGATACTTCTGCATCTACGAAATTCATTTGAGGAGATCCAATAAATCCAGCAACGAATTTGTTTTGTGGTTTTTCATATAAGTTTTGAGGAGTATCTACTTGTTGGATAACACCATCTTTCATAACTACGATTCTTGTACCAAGTGTCATAGCTTCTGTTTGATCATGAGTAACATAAACGATAGTACTTCCTAATCTTTGATGTAATCTAGCGATTTCGATACGCATTTGAACACGAAGTTTAGCATCTAAGTTTGATAGAGGTTCATCCATTAAGAATACTTTAGGATTACGAACAATAGCACGTCCCATAGCAACACGTTGTCTTTGTCCACCAGATAAAGCCTTTGGTTTACGATCTAATAATTTTTCAAGATCAAGAATATGAGCTGCTTCTTTAACCATTCTATCGATTTCATCTTTAGGTACTTTTCTTAATTTAAGACCAAAAGCCATGTTATCATATACTGTCATATGTGGGTATAAAGCGTAGTTTTGGAATACCATTGCGATATCTCTATCTTTAGGTTCTACGTCATTCATAACCTTTTCACCAATCTTCAATTCACCAGCGCTGATGTCTTCAAGACCAGCGATCATACGAAGAGTTGTTGTTTTACCACAACCAGAAGGTCCAACAAAGATGATAAACTCTTTATCTTCGATATCTAAGTTGAAATCTTTTACTGCTTGGAATCCATTTGGATAAACTTTGCTTACATTTGCTAATGTTAAACTTGCCATTTTCTAATCCTCCATTTTATAAACACTCTATTTCTCTGCTAACACCTATGTGTCTTTGCTTAATTCAGTATATAAAATTTTATGCTTTTTGGCTATATCACAAATCAACAAACATTTATTCATAACTTGTTAACTTTTACTCTCCACTTTAAGAAAAGAAGCTTTTTTATTCCCTTTGTATACTATTTAGGAGTTTGATTCGTCATTTTGTATACTATTCTCTTCATTTTCCTCTTCTAATTCCACTGACCATCCATCATCTGCTACTGCTCTATCTTCTTTTGTTACGCCTTCTATTTTATCTAATATCGGACTATACATAAGCGCATTAATAAAAGCTGGAACCGTAAACCCTAAGCATAGACAAATAGGAATAGCAAGCGAATACATCCCTAATGCAATAAGCGGAATTAAATTAATTACAGCCATTGCAATTGTCTGAATGAATCTACTAATACCAATCAATACAGAGTTTTTCATTGTTTGTCTTATTTTGTTTTCATATCTAGATTGCAATACGAAAACCCATGTATAACTAATCATATAAAAAACTACGACAAAAGCTAATAATACTGCGAAAATTCGTCCAAAGGTTACTGCATTCATATATACAAGGTAAACATCATAAGCTAAGAACAAGCCCACAGCAGTATAAAGAATCCCTATTACAATTCCCTGCCTGAAATTTTCTTTAAAGGATTTCCAAAAGTCTCTAATAATATAACTTTCTTCACCTCTATATATTTTTAAAACAACATTATTCATCGCAATAATTGCCGGTCCTATTGTAATAATAGGTATGCAAAAAATCACCGTCAAAATATTGAGCCAAAACAAATCTCCAAATTTATTAAGAGAGACCATAAATTTACTATCTAAATTAAATATTCCGCCATTTTCCATAACCTTAAATCCTCCTGTTTTTGTTATGCCAACTCACACCTCATCGGCGTGATATAAACCCCATCATCTAGATACTCTTGTTGTATCGTGTAAAACCCATTTTTTTCATAGAAAGGTACTGCAAGTCGAGAAGCATTAACACAAACTATGTTGTGCCCTTTTCCTTGACAGTATCGTATCGCCGCCTGTAATAGCAATAGCCCCACACCTTGTTCTTGAATACTTGGTTTTACAAAAAATAACGAGATATGATTATCATTTCGTATTGTAATCATGCCAACTAGCTGTTGCTGCACATATGCACCTATCATCAGATAATAGCCTTGTAAAAAAGCTTGGTATAATCTCGGATTTTCAAGACCCATCAAAAAATGCTTTGCCCCCTCTAAGGTGCAATCCTTATAATTGCATGTACAAAATGTGTGTTTCGCCAATAAGATAGCCTCGTTCCAATCATCTTGTTTTGCCATTTTCACTTCAACATTCACGATAATCATATTCCTTTAACTTCGAATTAACAGATTTCTGCACCTGCTGGCATTTCTTTTTCTGCTGTCATAAGAGCCAAGTTCCCATCTGCATCTTCTGCACAAAGAATCATGCCTTCAGACAATACACCTGCTAGCTTTGCTGGTTTAAGATTCACCAATACCATAACCTTTTTACCAACCATTTCTTCTGCACTGTAGTGTTGTTTAATTCCTGATACGATTTGTTTCATTTGTGAACCAATCTTCACTTGTGAACATAGTAATTTCTTAGACTTTTTAACTTCTTCACATGAAATAATTTCACCGATTTGGAATTGCATTTTCATGAAATCATCATATTCAATTTCGTCTTTTGCTTCAATATCAATGACTGGAGCTTCTTCCACGACTTCTTTTGGTTTTTGTGATTCCATGATTTTTTCAACTTCAACCATGACATCTTCAAGTTTTAATCTTGTGAAAATCATTTCTGGTTGCTCTGCTACTTTATTTTCTGCAGGGTATAATCCAGTTGTTGCACATTCTTCTAAACTTCTAAGTGGTGCATTTAATTGTTCTGAAATAGTTTGTGCTGTTCTTGGCATATAAGAATCTAGTAAACTAGCCGTCGTCATAATACAATCACAAAGATTGTAAAGCACTTCGCTAAGTCTCGCATGATTTGCTTCATCCTTTGCTAATACCCATGGTTCTGTTTCATCAATATATTTATTGCAACGTTTAATTGCTGTAAAGATTTCAGTGATTGCATCCGCAACACGAAGTACACCCATTTTGTTGCCCACTTTATCAACTGCTGCAGTTACTACAGCTTTTAATTCAGCATCTACAGGTTCTACGACATCTGTTCTTTGGATGGTTCCACCAAAATATTTATTTGTCATAGAAATAGTACGGTATACTAAGTTGCCAAGTGTATTTACAAGGTCTGAGTTGAATCTCTCTACCATCAATTCCCAGCTAATAACGCCATCATTTTCAAAAGGCATTTCGTGTAATACGAAATAACGCACTGCATCAACGCCAAAAAGTCTTACTAGATCATCTACATAGATAACATTTCCTTTTGATTTGCTCATCTTGCCATCCCCTTGAAGTAACCAAGGATGTCCAAAAACTTGTTTTGGAAGTGGTTCATCAAGTGCCATCAAGAAAATCGGCCAATAAATAGTATGGAAACGAATAATATCTTTTCCGATTAAATGTAAATCTGCTGGCCATAATTTGTTGTATTGTTCAGAAGAATTCCCATCGGCATCATACCCAATACCTGTTATATAATTTGTAAGTGCATCTAACCATACATATACAACATGTTTTTCATCAAAATCAACTGGAATACCCCATTTAAACGAGGTTCTTGATACACATAAATCTTGAAGCCCTGGCAACAAGAAGTTATTCATCATTTCATTTTTACGAGATACTGGTTGAATAAACTCTGGATGTGTGTTGATATGTTCAATCAATCTATCCGCATATTTGCTCATTTTAAAGAAGTAAGCTTCTTCTTGTGCAGCTTTTACTTCACGGCCACAGTCAGGACATTTTCCATCCACTAATTGTGATTCTGTCCAGAATGATTCACATGGTGTACAATACAAACCTTCGTAAGAACTTTTGTAAATATCGCCTTGGTCATATAATCTTTTGAAGATTTTCTTTACCTGTGCTTCATGGTCTGCATCTGTTGTGCGAATAAATTTATCGTAAGAAGTATCTACTAAATCAAACAAGTCTTTGATTTCTCCTGCTACTCCATCTACGAATTCTTGGCAAGTTACACCAGCTTCTTCGGCCTTTAATTCGATTTTTTGTCCATGCTCGTCTGTTCCTGTCTGGAAAAATACGTCATAGCCTTCTTTTCTCTTGTATCTTGCAATACTGTCAGCTAACATAATCTCGTAACTATTACCGATATGTGGCTTTCCTGATGTATATGCAATTGCAGTTGTAATATAATAATTACCTTTACCCATTTATAAATCCCGTCCTTTCAATAAAAAAAGCCCATCTTCTATATATCTATAGAAGACGAGCAAAATCCCGTGTTACCACTTCTCTTCATCCCTCTCTCGCGAGAAAGACCTTACTAGGTCATAAACCTAAACCGCTATAACAGGCGGACCTGTCGCAGCCTAAAATGAATCTCTCATACTCGGTGCGCTACTATAAAAGCCATCTTCCTCTTCCATCCTCTAAACCTCTCACAGCCCCATGCTTTATATTAATAAAACATTTTGAAGGTATTCTCTGTATAGATTTCAAAAAAGTACTCTCTTTCATCACTGTATTTCATTATTATGGCTTTAAGATTAACAAGAAACCAAGCACTTGTCAAGCAAATAGCCTTTTATAAACTGTGAACTTTTATTGAATTAATGTTTCCCATACTTCCGCTTTAAAGCCTGTTGTAACACCCTTTTCTGTGATCAAAATAGGACGTTTCACTAACATACCATCAGTAGCAAGTAATTCTAACTTTTCTTCTATAGACATCATCGGTAATTTATCCTTTAATCCAAGTCCTTTATAAACTAATCCACTTGTATTAAAAAATTTCTTAATATCAAGACCACTTGCTTCATACCATTCCTTTAATTCTTCTTTTGAAGGCTTGTCTTCTTTTATATGTCTTTTTTCAAAAGTAACACCTTGTTCTTCTAGCCACTTGCATGCCTTTTGACAAGTCGTACATTTTGGATATTCTACTATTTTAATCATGGTTTTTCCTCCCATATAAAAATGTATTACCAGTTCACTTACTCTGTCGGAAACAGATTCATTAGCGTTTGAACATTCGTTGCAATATTGCCCTTAAACACCGCACTACCAGCAACTAAAACATTAGCACCCGCCTCTATTGCATGTTGAATCGTATCCTCTGCAATTCCACCATCAACTTGGATATCCATTTGAATCCTGGCATTGGTACAATAATCGCGTAGTGCACGAACCTTATCTGCACACTCAGTCCTATAGGATTGTCCACCAAATCCAGGCTCTACCGTCATCACTAATACCATATCGATAAGTTCAAGATACGGGTATAAAGCTTCAACCTTTGTATCTGGTTTGATTGCGATACCAACCTTACAATCAACACTTTTAATCTTTTCGATTGTGCCTATCACATCCTTTGTTGCCTCTAAATGAAAACAAATAAGATCTGCTCCTGCTTGTTTGAATTGCTCTATATATTTCTTTGGTTCTACAATCATAAGATGTACATCAAAAAAACGAATCGTTGCTTTCTTAAAAGATTGTATCACCGGAATTCCAAATGAAATATTTGGTACAAATACACCGTCCATGACATCCAAGTGAACCCACTGTGCTCCAGCTTCGTCAATTGCCTTAAGTTCTGCCCCTACATTACAAAAGTCACATGCTAATACCGATGGTGATAAAATATATTCCACTATAGTCTCCGTTCTATTACTACTAATTATTTACCTAAAAATTCTTTTGTTGCTTTGTAAACACCCGCACCATCAAGACCATAATGAGCCATAAGAGCTTCTGCTGTTCCTGATTGACCAAATGTGTCTTGCATACCAATTCTCTTTACTGGTGTTGGAGCAAGTTCTGCCAATGCTTCACATACTGCTGAACCAAGTCCACCAATTACTGAATGTTCTTCAACTGTTACAACTTTACCAGTTTTCTTTGCAGAAGTAGCAATAATCTCACCGTCTAAAGGTTTGATTGAACAGATATTAATGATTTCTACACTGATACCGTCAGCTTTTAATAATTCTGCTGCTTGCATAGCACTATCCACACATACACCTGTTGCTACAAGAGTTACGTCAGTTCCTGATTGAACCATTGTTCCTTTACCGATTTCGAATTTGTATTCTGGGTAATCGTTAATAACTGGAACTGCTGCACGACCGAATCTCATGTAAACAGGTCCTACATAATCTACTGCTGCACGAATACAAGCTCTAGCTTCTACGTCATCCGAAGGATTTAATACTACCATCCCAGGGATTGCTCTCATAAGTGCTAAATCTTCTACACATTGATGAGATGCTCCATCTTCACCTACTGTAATACCGGCATGTGTTGCACCGATTTTTACATTAAGCTTTGGGTAAGCGATTGAGTTACGAATTTGTTCGTAGCTACGTCCTGCTGCAAACATTGCAAAAGAACTAATAAAAGGAATTTTCCCTGTTGTAGCCATACCAGCTGCGATAGAAGTCATGTTCGCTTCTGCAATACCACAGTTGATGTGTCTTTCTGGAAATGCTTTTTGAAATACTGCTGTTTTTGTTGATTTTGTAAGATCGGCATCTAATACTACAACGTTAAGGTTGTCAGCACCTACTGCTGCAAGTTCTTCGCCATAGCTTTCTCTTGTTGCGATTTTCTTTAC
Source organism: Lachnospiraceae bacterium (assembly GCA_044425805.1). GTDB lineage: Bacteria > Bacillota > Clostridia > Lachnospirales > Lachnospiraceae > RGIG6307. The sequence goes on from JAWXVC010000015.1 coordinate 15,010, forward strand.
TGACATAATGCTTCACCTGCTTTCTCTAATTCTTCTATAGCTTGTGCATATTGTTCTGCATTTGGAGCAGCACCATGCCATCCAGCTTGATCTTCCATATAAGAAACGCCTTTACCTTTTACAGTATTTGCAATAATAACAGTTGGCATACCTTTTGTAGCTTTTGCTTCTGCAAATGCTTTTTCAATTTCATCAAAGTCATTTCCATCAATGCAAATAACATGAAAATTAAATGCCAAGAATTTTTGATCAATTGGATATGGAGAGCAAACATGGTCAATACGGCCATCGATTTGAAGATTATTATTATCAACGATAACACATAAATTATCTAACTTGTGGAATCCTGCAAACATAGCTGCTTCCCAAACTTGACCTTCTTGGATTTCACCATCACCGAGTAATGTATAAGTACGGTATTCTTTTGCATCCATTTTAGCTGAAAGTGCGATACCTACAGCTGCTGAGATTCCTTGTCCTAATGAACCACTAGACATATCTACACCTGGTGTATATTGACGACATGGATGTCCTTGTAAATGCGAACCTAAGTGACGTAATGTTTTGATATCCTCTACAGGGAAATAACCTTTTAATGCTAATGCAGCATATAGCCCTGGTGCTGTATGTCCTTTTGACAATACAAATCTATCCCTATCTGCCCATTCTGGGTTCTTAGGGTCTACGTTCATTTCTTCAAAGTATAAATAAGTAAAAATATCAGCTGCTGACAATGACCCACCTGGATGACCAGATTTTGCACTGTATACGCCTGTCACGATGTTTTTACGAACTTCCACTGCTACTTTTTGAAGTTCTAATTTGTTCATTCGTTATTCCTCCGTCTATAGTTCACGTTATGGTTAATTATTATTACATGTATTACTATATCTATTTCCCACAAAATGTCAAGGTTAGTAAGCTTTATTTTATATAAACATAATATGCTCCCACACTTCTTCCATCTTCTAAGAAGAATCTTGTGCGTAAATGGCTTGTTCCCTTTGGTAAATCACAAATAAACGTTACACACTCTTGTCCTGGCTCTACTGCAACTTCTTGCTTAATATCAAATACACGAATGTCTGCTGAAACGATTGGGTAAACTTTACCTTCACCCCACTCTTGTGCTACAAAATCTGTTTTTTCTAACTTATCACAAGTACCTGACAACTCAATACCAGCTTCTCTAGGGTATCTGCGAAGTTCAAATTCATAAGTTCCTGCATCCAATGTTTCGATTGAGAAATATCCATTCCCATCTACACCATCTCTAATATTTTTTTGTGTGAAGCACATTTTTGTGCATTCATGCCATGCATGGCATGTTAATTTTACAGGGTGTTCCTTTGATAAGTAAATAGGACTATATTCCATTGCTTTTTCTAAGCGTTCGTCATACCATTCCTCATAGAATCTAGTTAATTCTATTGCTAATGGTACTTGTTCTTCATAAATGTCATGTTCTTCATAGAAATCCTGATCCAAATCATAAATTTCTGGATTCACGTCATTGCTAGAGCCGAAGTTTCCTTGTAAAAATGGATTGCTTTCGTTTGTAAGTGGTCTTACAAGACGCATACGATTCTTAAGAACTGTATAATCTTTATATTTTTGTGGCATATCTCTTTGCATATTATGTACTACTAATTTTCTATCTGGATTTAGATGTGTTTCTCCAGCTTGTAACGCTTCTGCAATACTAATACCATCCACACCTTCTGGTGTAGGTAAATCACATAATGTTGCAAGTGTAGGTAGTAAATCCATATGTGCTGTGATGCCATAAACTTTTCTAGGCGCACCAAACACTTCGCCTGGTGTAGTAATGAAACAAGCATTTCTATGAGCACCTTCGTACGTTGTGCCCTTCATACCTCTCATGCCACCATTAAATCCTTCTTTTAATCTGCCTTCTGAATCTGTTGTACAGCCACCTGCGGTACCATTATCGCCAAAGAAGATAATAACAGTGTCTTCAAAAGCATTCTTCTCACGTAAATGATCCATTAATTGCCCAATATTTTCATCTACACATTCAATCATGCCATAGAATCTAGCTCTTGACTCTGATAATCCCATCTCTATATATTTGTCATAGTATGACTTATCAACATTTAATGGTCCATGAGGTGCATTTGCTGGTAAGTAGCAAAAGAATGGTTTATCTTGTTCTATTTGCTCATCCATAAATTCAACTGCCGAATCAAACCAAACATTTGTACAATATCCATCGAATTTTTTCTCAACACCGTTTACTGTATACGTATCATCCATGTAGTTGTTGTTCCAATAATCAGGTGTTTCACCGATTACACCACCGCCGAAGCTAACAGCCAAGTCAAAACCTCTGTTTTCTGGACAGTATGGATAAGTATCTCCAAGATGCCATTTACCGAACATACCTGTAGCATAGCCACCTTCTTTAAAATAATCTGCCATCGTCTTAAGCTCTGGTTTCATATAATATCTACCATTTAAAGTCGAATATACTCCTGCCCCAAAGGAATATCTTCCTGATAAAATAGCTGATCTTGTTGGTGCACAAAGCGGATCTGTATGAAAATCCTCTAAGCATACACTATTATCATGTAGCCAATCTAAATTGGGTGTATGAATCCATGGATTTCCGTTCGCCTGAATATCCCCATACCCTTGATCATCTGTAACAATTAAAATAACGTTTTTTCTATTCCCCATAATAATCCTCCCTGTATTTTACCCAATAATTAATATTAGCATAAAAAAAAAGCACTTGCTACAATATTTGGGTAATTCATACTACACACCTCACATAAGCTATTAAAAACGAGATTTTATGAAGCCAAAAAAATATACCCCAATACTATTTATATCATCAATCCTTATATTACTGATACTTTATGCATGTACCAAAGACTCTCTTCCTACTATATGTAATGATTATGCCCTACAATCTTTAGAAAACAATCCAATTGAATTGCACTATTCTATCGCTTACCCAGAACAAATGGATTTCACTGATTTATCTACCAATTTACTACCTTATACAAGTACCTATTATGAGGAGTGTGCTTTAATCTTTCGTTCCTATCTCTCGCGCTTAGAGGCCCTAGACACTTCTTCCTTTTCTTCCGATGAGCTGCTAACCTATAATTTATTATACGAAAGCTCAACAGCACAGTTATCCCTATTGCAATATCCCTATTTAGAAAACCCATTATCATCTTTTAATGGCATTCATAATCAACTACCTATACTACTAGCAGAGTATGATTTTAGAAATATTTCTGATATCGATAACTACTTATTATTACTATCAGAAATTCCAGCTTATTTTGAAGGTTTAGCACTATATGCAAACGAACAATCGCAAGCAGGTATTTTATTATGCAAAGATGATGTATCAGAATCAATTGAACAATGCTTATCACTATTTTCTTTTGATGAAGTAAACTCTAGTACACATTTTTTAAATGAAAACTTCAATGCCAAAATACAGTCCTTATTAGAAAGCAATCTTCTTTCTTCTGATGAAGTGAATTCTTATATTGCTAAGCACAATCAATATCTCATAGAGTACATCTACCCTGCATATCAAACTTTAGCAAGTACCCTCGAGTCCTTGACCGTACAAGAAACCCTATTAGGACTTTACTATTATGAAAACGGAGCCGACTATTATGAAGTCTTGTTACAAAGCAAAATAGGAAGTAATCAAAGCATTGCTGAAATCAAGCAACTTCTTTATGAAGACTTTGAGACCTTATATGAGACCTATTATAGCCTTGTAACAACTAATACAATCACACCAATTTCTGATTTTCCTTTTACTTCGGCTGAAGAAATGTTACAAGATTTATGTGAAAGCTTAACGAATGATTTCCCTACTCTACCCACGAACAGCGATAGTCAAATGAATATTCAAGTAAAAGAAGTCGAAAAAAACATGCAAGAAATGAGTGCTCCAGCTTTTTATTTAATCCCTCCAATTGATGCTAGTATGAGTAATACTATTTATATTAATCCCGGATATGAACTGGAGGGATTAGACCTGTATACGACGCTAGCTCACGAAGGTTTCCCTGGACATTTATATCAAACAGTTTATTCTCAACTTCATTTAACAGAACAAAACACACCTCTTGCACGCCAATTACTATATCATGGTGGATTTACTGAGGGATGGGGTATTTATTCTGAAATGTGCTCGTATGAATTTATAGTAGACGTACTGCCTGCTGAATACAAAAACGCTGTTTTATATGAAAGCTTAAGCAGAAAAATACAACTTTGCTTATCTTCTATTCTAGATATTGCTATTCACTATGAGGGTGCAACTGTTACCGAAGTTCAGAGTATATTAGAATCACTTGATTTTAATGGTAGCATCGCTAGTACATTATATGAGTCGATTTGCTTATCCCCTGGCAATTATCCAATGTATTATGTTGGATACCTAAATATTATGGCATTAAAAAAATCCGCAAAAGAGCTATGGAGTAGCTCCTATACGGATCTTACATTTCATACATGGATATTAGAAACTGGTGGTGGCGACTTTAACAGTCTAAACAAAGCACTCTATAGCAACTAGTGCTATTTTAGTTCCTCTTGTTGCTTACGGAAGAACGTGTTGAGATTACCTAGTGTAATGGCTAGGATTCTCTTCTCTTCTTCTGAAAGTAATGCAACGGCCTGCTGTACCATTTTATCATGAAAAGCTTTGTGTTTATCAAAAGCACGCAACCCCTGTTCAGAGAGAGAAACAAGTACAACCCTCCTATCCTCTTCACTTCTTTCACGTACCACATAACCTTTTTTTACTAGACTATTAACCGAAATTGTCAACGTTCCAGTAGTAACCATCAACGATTTAGCTACTGAAGTCATATTTCTCGACCCTATATTTCCGATTGCCTCAATTACGTGCATGTCATTTGTAGTCATATTATCAATATGACTCTGCTTAATCACGCCTTCTTCTATCGCATTAATATTTTTAAACAGTCGAACAAGAATTTCATTCAAAACTGTGTTAATATCTGACATCTGTCTCCTCCATCATTTGCTCTAAATATCCACCATCCCAAAGCACAATCTTCAGCTTCTTCGCAGCCTCCACCGCGGGGGTAGTAAAATATTGATTCGTCATCACAACACCGACCATTCTATCGTAATAATCTCTGCCTGCATAAACTTCTTGAACAGCCTTTACACCTACTGGAGTAGCGTATTTTTTGCACTGAATCCCATAACTAATCCCGTCTCTTTCTGCAAGAATATCGATGCCAAAATCTCCACTAGCTTTTGTCACTTGTACTTCCTTAAATCCTCTTTTTTCTAATAAGGATGCACAAAAATACTCAAATTCATGCCCGTCCATATCTTCAAAATGGCTCTTACGCTTTCTAACCAAGTAAACGATAATAACTATCACAAAAGCCACTAAAACTACACAACCTAGTGGTAATAAATACTTCTCCATATGTTTCCTACTTTCTATTATTAGTAGTATATCACAAGTCTTTATTTTGTGCTACATAGACTAAAAAAATCCCACACTGAATATAAATTCAAGCGTGGGATTTTTTTTACCAAACGTAGGATGTACCTTCTTTTATCGTTTCTAAAATCTGAATATCTTTAATTGTCATTGGTTCTACTGTAAGAGGATTTTCTGCTAATATTACTAAATCAGCCATTTTACCTTCTTTTATCGTTCCCTTGATATCTTCTTCAAAATAAGAATATGCACCATTGATTGTAATAGCTTTCAATGCATCATATACGCTACATCTTTGATCTGCACCGAGCAAAATGCCTTTTCTAGATATACGATTAACCGCAGCCCATGCAGACAATAACGGTTTTGGTTTTGTAACAGGTGGATCTTGATGGAAGTTTACTACAAGCCCTCTATCAAAAGAACTCTGTACTGGACTTACATTTTCTCCTCGCACTTGCCCAAAGTTTTTAACGTGAACATCACCCCAAAAATACACATGTCCCACGAAAATGGAAGGAATCATCGCATATTTTTGCATAACATCAAGTTGATCTTCACGTGCTGTTTGACAATGAATCATAACTGGACGTAAATTTGCTTTGTTAGGATTTTCACTTGCTTCGTACGCTTTTACATAACTATCGAGGAATTGATCTCCTGCAGCATCGCCATTACAATGTACCAAAATTTGTTGATTATCTGCAATTGCTTGTTCCATAAAGCCTTCTACTTCTTCGTCTTTAAACCATGGATAGGCACAATAATCACCACTGTTTTCATATGGTTTTGTAAGCCAAGCCGATTTTCCCTGTGGTGAACCATCTAGAACTGCCTTGTATCCACCAAGCTTTAACCTATTTGAATATTTATTTGCATAAGCAGGATTTTCATCAAACAATCTCTTACCGTCAGCATTAATCATAGGATAAGCTACTACATCCATAATAAGTTTTTCTTGTTCTGCAAGCATTTTGAACATATTAACAGCATCTTCTTGTGTTGCACCATCTTGAGCTGTCGTGATACCGTTTTTCATATAATCTAGTTGTGCTAATTTCATGGACTCTACTACATCATATTCCATGCGGGCTTTCATCATAAACATCGCGCCAAACACAGCAGCTTCTTCCATATAACCATTAGGTTCATTGCTGCCCTCTACTCTGCCATACACACCACCCTGCGGATTCTCTGTTTCACTAGTAATATTTGACATTTCTAACACTTTATCATTTACACAACCCATGTGTAGTGATGTATGCATAATACAAATAGGGATTTCTGTAGATACCTGATTTAAATACTCTTTTGTTGGATGCTTTTCTCCTGGAAGGAAGTTGTGGTCATATCCTATTCCAAATATAATACCATCCGGTGTAATATTACCATCTTCTTTGTATTGATTTAAAGTTTCAATGATTTCTTCATATGTTTCACACTCACTTAAATTACAAGCAGTAATCATTTGTGCTGACATCGAAATATGTCCATGTCCATCAATAAATGCTGGCATCAAGGTTTTACCTTCAAGGTCAATCATTTCAGTTGCATCATCTGCAAAACTTTTTACATAATCTAGGGTTCCTACTTTTGTAATCACGCCATCTTGCACTAAAACCGCTTGTGCAAGATCGCCTTCTTTTTCCATCGTAATAATAGAGCCATTATAATAAAGTTTAGCCATCAGTTCTCCTATTCGTCTTTCGCTTGTTCACTAATTGTATAACTTTCTTCTACTGGTAATACGAAGATTTTACCATCTCCTGCGTGTCCATTTTCTCCAGTAATTGCACTTTCCATAATTACATCTATCACTTTATTTTTATCTTCATCTTCACACATTACCATAAGCATATTTTTTGCCATTTCATCGTAAATCATATCACCGACCTGAATGCCTCTTTGTTTACCTCTACCCGATACACTCCATTTTGTTGATGCATAAAATCCTGCTTCTGCTAGCGCTTCACTTACTGTCATAATACTGTTTGGTCTTACAATCGCCATTACCATTTTCATACTTATTACCTCCAAATTGTGTGATTAAATTATTTTACTGTTCCTGATCCATCAAATTCTTCATATCTTAACATACCTTGTACAACTGCTCCTGCACTACTTGTTGAATCATCTTCTTCAACATCATATTTTACACCCTTAAATATATTAACTGTAGGTTTATTCCATGTTCTACAAAGTTTAAGTAATACTAAATAAAATACTACTGATACCATAATCAAAGCACATGCCATATTCAAGGTTAATGCACCTGTTCCCATAAAGGTTACAATAATGGTTACCGGCATTACAAACATCATAAATGCATTTGTCAAACCAAGTTCTGTTGCTGTTGCAGTTTGAAGCTTTGGATCAACAATTCTAATAAGTGCAATACCACTTGGTGTTGTACCTGTACACATACCATACATACCTAGAACTCTTTCATAATCATGATCACTACCAAGTCTTGATACAAAGTAAACACAAATTAGGAATGTAACAAGTGCAACTACAATACTTTCAATAACAATCGGTACAATCCATGCGCCTACAACACTTACTTTAATAGCCATAAATGCACAAACAACTAAGAAATCTGAAGTCCAACCCGTTATTTTGTTTTGTAATGGTTTATTTAATAAAAATTCAACACCTAGCACTCTTAATACTTTTTTTACGATAGCTGCTGCAAGTAAGCCCCACATAAATAACATACTTCCAAAAGACGCTCCAATCCCTGGTACATATGTAACAATTTCCGCGAAAATCACTGCAAGAATATAACATACACCCATAAGTGCTACATGCAATGTTAGAGTTTCAATGTTACCACTATGTGTTGTAACTTTACCCATAGGTTCTCTTTGTTCTTCTGGTAAATAATAACCTCTTTCAACACTTTCAGTAATCTTCGCTTTTGTTACTTGAAGTTTTTTTCTAAGTCCCCATTTAGCTAATGGAACACCTATCAGAAAGGCTGCTATAAATCCAACAACTGCAAAGGTTAATCCTACCATTTCAGCATTTTGAAGTCCGTATAAATCTTCAAAAATAGCACCCATATTAGCTGCTTGCCCTGGTCCTTGACAGAACGCATATGGAATTAAAATACCATACATTGCATCCATTCCGAAAAGCGGACCTACCACATAAATAATCAAAACACCGATTACACCAGTTAAACCAAACAGTAAGCTCCAAAGAATACCCATACCCATAGAGCCCTTGGTAATAGAAGCTCCACCCATATTTTTCTTTTCTTCTTTTGTTAATTCTTTTTTAGGTTTTTTATCTTTTATACTAGCTAAACCGATAGAAATAAACGAAAAAGTGAAAAGAATATCAACGATTGTACTAAATTCGTTAACTGTAACTGTTGGCAATATATAATCGTTGATAGTATTCATATAAATAAGTCCGATTATACCTGCAATAACATTAACGGGAATCAACATCTTTCCTAAAGCCTTAGATTTTGTCCTAATCATCATACCGACACAAGTCATAAGACCCGCGACACTCAGTGCCATAATTGTTGCATTCATAACAAATACCTCCTCTTTTTATTACTTTAAGCTATTGTAAAGTTCATATAGCATATCGTCAGTTATTTCTACTGGGTTGTTGTATAAATTTGGATGACGGCTAATTGTTACAAGTTCATCCACTTGTGCATCAGTTAAATTGAAATCACACAAATCAGTTCGTAATTTTATATCTTTTTTAAGCTTCAAAATCGCGTCTGCCATTTCATTTACATCAGCGAAGCCAAGCTCTGTAGCTAACGATTGAACACGAGGAATGTTATTAATTCTAGCAAAATAATCAAGTGTTAATCCACAAGCTTCCCCATGTGGTATTTTATAGATATTTGTAAGTGGGAATGAGCATGCATGTGATGATGTTGTCTTTGGTAGTGTAAATGCAAGACCTGCAATTAAGGATGCTTCACACATTTTCTCACGAGCAACTTTATCTTCACCATTAGCATATGCCTTTGGAAGATATTCAAATACTAATTTTAATGCATGTATTGCAAGTGCATCACAAATTGGTTGGTTTCCTTTACTCCAATACCCCTCTAACGCATGCGATAATACATCGATTCCTGTGCTTGCAGTTATATAAGGAGGCATCGTATATGTAAGTTCTGGATCAATAATTGCATAAGTAGGATAAAACCCATTTGATACAATTGGAGATTTTTTGCCATTTGAATGATCTGTTAGTACTGATACACAAGTAACTTCTGAGCCCGTACCTGCCGTTGTTGGAACTGCTATGATTGGTAAATGCTCTAGTGGCATGGCAATTCCCGTTCCATGATATTCTTTAATAGAATTTTCTGTTAAGCAAACTGATGCTGCCGCTTTCGCAAGATCTAGTGCACTACCGCCACCTAATGCAATTACAAAATCGATTTTTTGTGCACGAATCTGTTTTGCACAAGCATCTACTTCTGATACATCTGGATTTGGAGAAACATCACTATATATAGTAGTAACAACACCCTGTGCTTGTTCGATGATTTTATCTGCTAACCCATTTTTTGTAAAAAAAGGGTCAGACACTAGCATACCATTAGATACACTAAGTTTTGTTGCAAGTTCCTTTATTTTTAAAATTTCACCCTCGCCGAACATAATATCGACAGGTTGTGTATAAAGCCAGTTGCTCATTACAGTCCTCCATTAATCACAATATTGTTCATCTACTATTGTTAAAACTTCATCTAAAATTGGTAAGTATTCAAGAAGTTCTTCTTTTGTAATAATAAGTGGTGGGCAAACAGACAAGAAGTTTTCACGTCCAAATGTTGAGAATCCACGTTTTTTAAGTTCTGCAAAAATCCATGGCATAACTGGTCCTGGGATACCATATTCTTGCATAGGTTCTCTAGTTTCTTTATTTTTAACGATATCGAAAGCTGCAAATAGACCTTTACATCTTGCTTCACCAACACATTTATGTTTTACAACCATTTCGTCCATGTATGCTTTTAACACTTCACTCATTTCAGCTACATGTTGTTCCATATTATTATCAACGTAGTAATTAAGAGAGGCAATACCTGCTGCACATGCTAGTGTATGTCCTGAATAAGTAAGACCACATTGTAGGACATTTTCTTCAAAGTAACTTGCAACTTTTTCATTTACGATAACGCCACCAAGTTGAACATAACCACATGTTACACCTTTTGCAAATGTCATCATATCTGGTTTGAAATCATAATTTTGCCATGCAAACCATTTTCCTGCTCTAAAGAAGCCTGACATTACTTCATCACAAATCATCAAGATTCCATATTTATCACATAAAGCTCTGATGCCTTCTAGATAGCCTTTTGGAGGTAGAATAACGCCATTTGCACCAACGATTGGTTCTAAAATAATAGCTGCTACATTGGTTGCTCCTTCATAGCGTAATTGTAATTCTAAGTCAGCCAATGCTTTCTCTGTTAGTACATGATCATCTACATCCATTGTGTAGCCATCTCTATAAACTTGAGGATTCATAAAGTGAACAAATCCATTCGCTCCACCAATTTCTGCTGCAAATCTTCTCCAGTCACCCGATGCATTTGATGCACCAAGTGTTGCACCATGATAACTTCTATATCCTGAAAAAATCTTAGTACGTCCTGTTACCATACGAGCCATTTTGATTGCATTTTCATTTGATTCTGCACCGCCATTTGTGAAGAACACTCTTTTATATGTATCTGCCCCTGCAACTTCAACTAACATTTTAGCTAATACTGATTTTGGCTCTGAAGCATATGCTGGAGCCATAAAACACATTTTGTCTGCTTGTTCTTTAATTGCATTCACAATTGCTTCATTTTGATGTCCTAAATTAGAACAAACTAAAAGAGACGACATATCCGCATATTTCTTACCATCGAAATCCCAAAAATAAATTCCTTCTGCTTTTTCTACTGGTATTGCAGGTGCTCCTGATTTGCTCCATGATTGCATAACATATTGTTCATGCATTGCTTTTACTTCTAATCCACTTAATTTACCCATTTTAATAATCCTCCTAAAAAAATAAGAGACCTGAACGATTCAATTCGTTCAAGCCTCTTTGCTTAGTTTGTGTTTATGAGGTGATTGTAGCACATGATTTTATAGCAATCAAGGGCGCATGGCACAATATTCTTTGTGCTCTAGCACAATATGTTCGGATATAATGCATTTAACGCTATAGAAACTGACAATTTCGTCCTTATTTCCTGTCTGGAAATATTACAATCAAGCAATTCCGAAATCTTTGCTATTTTATAATTCACTGTGTTTCTATGCAAAAACAACTCATCAGCGACAGCCTTTACGCTCCCATCACTTTCCAAGTATTTTGTTAAGATCATAAGTAAATCTGCCTTATTATAAAGATCATACTCTATAATAGGTTTTAATGTTTCTTCTAAAAATTCAGCAATAACTTGTTTATCATTTATCTCTAATAGTAACTTATAAATCCCTACTTCATCATAATAGATGCACGATTTGTCGTAGTTTAAATGTGCAATCTTAATAGCACTATCATAGCTTTTATGTAGATTTTTAAACCCTTGTGCAATTTTCCCCACATAAAATTTCACTCCTTTTTTATGGAGTTTTTCTATTTCATCCTTGCAAAACCCTATGACTTTCTCTAGTTCTTCTTTCTCTCTATGTGTAATCACTAATATCACTTGTTCAAAGACAGAAATCAGACTAGCTTTGGGAAATTTATAGGAAATACTTGGTTTTAATGTAAAGATAATATTATTTAATGTTTCCTCAGAGCATCCTTCTAAATTTAGTAACACACATATCACATCAGCATCTGTATCTATGCCTTTTTGTTTCATATGGTGTATATACGCGTCTTCATTATAGGGTGTTAAAATAGCATTTTTGACGGCAACATCTAGCTCTACATCCTTTAAGCGCTGATTAGTAATCTCAGAACTTATGATACGCATAATATTCGCCATATTCACTTTCCAAGGAAGTAGTATGATTGGAAACCTGTGCGTATTCGCAAACGCAATGACATCAGCTGGAACCTCTTGGATATATGGACCCGTGTTAATAATAAGACCAACTGCATTTTTCTGATATATCTTTTCAACTAAGCTGAGTAACTGATTTTCTGAATTTAACGCAATACCTGTCGTAAAAGAAAGCTCTCCATGTGTAATAAAGTTAGCAATCTCTTCATTTTCCACCATATGTACCCACGTCACAACGTTAGAGAGACCTTCCTTACCATATATATTATTTATTTCAACATTTTCTAGCCTTGCTAATATATTCTGTAAAATAATTGCCATAATGAGACCTCTTTTCTATAAAATAGAAAGACCTGATAAAATCAATAACACATATGTAAGTTTCATAAAATACTCTTGTTTGATTTTGGTTTGCAAGACATTTCCTACGTATGTAGCCACAAATAACGGAACAATGCTCATCAATATCAGTTTAATATTGGATGCAGTAACTAACCCACTTGCGATGTAACTAGCAAATAAAATACTATTTAGCACAACCCATACTGGTGCTATGGTTGCACGAAATTCATTTTTATCCTTTAATACACTTGCTGCATAAATGACCAGTAGTGCTCCTCCTGATACGAACATACCATGAATAATACCTGCAATCAATAAGACAGTGATAAGAGCGTATTGATTCAACTTCATTTCTTTCTTTAGTACTAGGTTTTTGACTCCTACAAGTACAACAATAATGCCATATATAGGAAGTAAAATATCTGGCTCTACAATTGTATAAATCCAAATACCTACAACCATACCAACCAACATAAAGGATGACATTTTAGTCATTTCTTTTCGATTAATTTCTTTTCTATTCTGAATTGTTATAATCAAGCAAGAAAGAAATGCCATAAATGATAATACAACCTTTGCTTCATCCATGCCTACCAATAAAATTGATGGTGGCATAGCTAATACTGTTCCTGCAAACCCCGTAATAGCTTGAATAGCATTTGCAAAAAATATAACTAACAGAAAAATAATAGTTTTCATAATAATGTAACCTTTCAAATATGAAATTATAAACACAAACTTTTTTACACTGTAACACAGCAAAGTGTAATGTGCAATTAAATTATTTGTATCGAAAAAGGTTGCTGTAGAAAATTCTACAACAACCTTTTTATACTATTCTACTATATAATCATAACGATTTGTTACTTGTGTACCATCTAAAATGAAATCTCCAACGTCTGTTACTCTCATGAAAGCAACCATAGAACCGTTAGATCTGTTCCATACGTTGTGAGCAAATTCAAACACATTTCCATTTTGAACAGCTGTAAGGTTTTGCCAAATTGGAGAAGCTTCGTATTCAGCGAAATCTTCCCAGCTTTCAACGTTTATGAATAAGTAATCTGGATCAAATTCTAATAGGTTTTCAAGGGCTAAATATCCACTTTCTTGTGGGAAGTTCTCTGGTGTAGTTAAACCTAAATGATCATATACATGTGGGTGTGAAGCTGGTAAGGCATATTGAACACCTTTTGTTGAAATTTGAGTTACGATAGCTGTTTTTCCTTCGATTTCATCGCCAATTAACTCTTGGTATTCAGCCACTAAAGCATCGTATTCAGCGATGTTTGCTTCTGCTTCTTCTGCTCTATCTACTAATAAAGCTAATGTTTGGTGAATTTGTTTCCAATCTTTGTTTCCAGCTTCATCATAGCTTAATGCTGAAGGCAAGAAATAAGTAGGAGCAATTGCATTTAATTTATCTGCATATTCGATGTTAGATTCACTTGTGATAATGTAGTTTAGGTCAAGTGATAATAGTTGTTCAAGATCGATTCCATCATCTGAAGCATTGATTGGCTCAATCTCTTCAAAAACGCTTCTATCTGGATACATTCTTCCATATCCATCTAAATATGAAACCTTTTGAGCGTCTGTCGCATCTTCTGCTGGTTCTGATGTGATTGGTGAAGCAACAGGTGCTGCCTCTAAGTGGATTAAGTGATCTAGGTAACCCCAATCAAGAATCGCATAGTTACCATATTCTTCTGGTAATTCTTTTTCACCATCTGCCATCATAACAGTTGTAACCGCTTCTTCTGTTGTTTCCTCAACTGCCTCTGTTGTAGAAGTAGTTGTAGTTGTTGCTGTTTTTGAGCAAGCAACGATGCTCATTGAAAGTGCTGCGCATAAAAGCGTTGCAATAATTTTTTTCATTTTTTTCTCCTTGAAAATAATATATTTATATAGAAATTCCTGTCACGGAATTTATCTATCTTGTGTAAACAACAAATATAATAGGTACGGAGCACCTAAAATAGATATTGTGATACCTACCGGTACATATAGTGCACTATTGATGTCATTAACTAATAGTTTGGCAACAATATCTGCAAGCATAACAAGTCCTGCACCAAAGCACATCGAAACAGGTAGGAATAATTTAAAGTTTGAACCAACGATTCGCTTAGCTATATGTGGTGCTATTAAGCCGACAAATCCTATACTCCCTGCAACATAAACAGCTGCTGAAGTTAATAAAATTGTGATATATAATAATTTTCTACGTTCTTTTTTTAGATCTAAACCTAATCCAATCGCCATGTCATCATCTAAATTCAAGATATTTAGGCAAAATGTTGAATAGAAAACATATATGATACAAGGTAGTGCAATTGCAAGTCCTATGAAAATCATTTTCCATGTGGCATATGTCAAATTTCCAGCCTGCGAAAGCGTCAACATAAGGTACGCATCATCGCTTAGCTTAATTGTAAGTAGCAGGGAAACTGCACCAATACAAGAATTTACTGCAATACCATTTAAAATCAATTTCGTAGGTGAAAGGTTGTGCTTCGTTGCAAGTCCATATACCAAACCAAAGACCAAAAATCCTCCAATCACTGCTGCTATCGGATATGGCACTAGCATTGGGAATCCTTTATCAAACATAAATACGACTATCAAGATACCAAAACTTGCACCTGACGAAACTCCAATCATACTCGGTGTTGCTAGTGGATTTCTTGTAACGCCTTGCATCACTGCACCCGATACTGCTAGACACATCCCTACAAAAATTGCAACAATGGTTCTTGGTATTCTTAGTTCCCAAATAATAAAGCTTTCTTTCGTATCACCAAATCCAAATATCGTAGCTACAATTCTATCAATAGTCATTGGTGTATATCCTATATTAATGGACCATATTAATCCCGCAAAAAGGAGTGCAATCATGATTGGCAATAAAATTTTTGTGCGTTTTTTATTTGTTAAATGCTTCATTTAGAATGCTCCTTTCGCTTTTTTAGAATTGATGAGGAACAAGAAAATCGGAATACCAATCACAGATGTGATGATACCAACAGGTGTTTCTACTGGCATATTTACAAGTCTGCTTAAAACATCAGCAATCATCAAAAGCATACTTCCAAATAATGCCGAAAGAGGAACTACCTTTTTGTAATCTTCGCCCACACCCATTTTTACGATATTAGGAATAATAAGTCCAATAAACCCAATATTTCCTACTACACTTACAGTTGATGCCGATATGAGCACAACTGCAATAACTCCTAGGAGCTTTGTAGTCTTTACATTTTGGCCAAGAGCAATTGCTGTCTCTTCACCCATTCCAAGGATTGTTAATCTACCTGAAATACAAAATGCAATTACGACTCCAATGAATCCAGCACAAAGTACTCCAATACCAATCCATCTAATGCCTAAAAGCCCCGAATTGTTCCACAAATAGATACCTGCGCCTTGCTCTGTATACGACCAAAGTGTAATAGCTGTACTTATTGCCGAAAATAAAGTTCCTAGTGCTGTACCAGCTAATAAAAGCTTGATGCCAGATTCTCTACCTTTGATTCTTGATGATAATGCGAAGATAATACATGTTGAAACAGCAGCCCCGATCATAGAAAATGTAAGATTTGTTACATATGTATTAGTTCCTAAACTAATCGTATATGCAATCGTAAGTCCAAGATTCGCTCCACTGCTTACACCAACAACATCTGGGCTAGCAAGGTAGTTTCTGGTAATGCCTTGCATCACTGCACCACCAACTGCTAGAAATCCACCAACTAACAAACCACCTAGAATCCTCGGAAATTTGATGGTTCTATTAACGTAATGAATCATATCATTTGCATCATAGTGAAAAATCGAATCATATACCTGTTGAAAAGTAGACGCAGGTGATAAATACGTTAATGTTGTAATAGCACAAATAATAAATAATATAATAAATACTGCTAAGAGCGCTATGAGTTTTTGTTCTTTGCTAACTTTCACTTTTTCCTCCTTACTTTTTATCCAGCAGATCATATGAAATACAAACTGGGATATCCGTATCTGGTAGGTTTATAATATTAGCTTCAATCTTAAACACTTCTCGCAAATTCTCTTTATTCATGACCTCTTGCGGTGAACCTTGGTTAATGATACTCCCCTTTTTTAACATTACAAGTTCATCTGAAAATCTACTTGCTTGATTAATATCATGTAGAACCATAATAACTGTGATCCCTTTTTCTTTGTTCAGTGTTTGTACGAGCTGAAGCACCTCTAGCTGATAAGCCATATCTAGATAAGTAGTAGGTTCATCTAGCAAAATCACATCTGTTTGTTGTGCCAAAACCATAGCAATCCAAACACGTTGTCTTTGACCACCAGACAGCGCATTTATATTTCTGTCCTTAAATTCTATAAGATCCGTTTGTTCTAATGCCCAATTGATGATTTCATGATCTTGCTTGGTCATTCTGTCATTTCTTTTCTTGTGAGGATATCTGCCGTACTCAACAATTTCTCCAACGCTCAATCCACTTGGTGCTTTTGGCGTTTGCGGAAGCATACCAATAATTTTTGCAATTTTTTTTGTATTTGTTTTATGTACATTAAGCTCTTCCACAAACACTTCACCATGCTTCGGCTTTAAAATACGTCCTATTGTTTTTAGGAGTGTTGATTTACCACATCCATTTTCACCAATGATTGTTGTGATTGCGCCTTTTTTAATCTTTAGTGATAAATCTTCAATGATAATATTATTTTCATATCCAACCTTCACATTATTTATAGTTATAATATTCATTTATCTTAACGAACTCCTTTATTCTGAGATCTTTGTGAATGATAATGCCGTCAATCCTTCGTTTTGTTTAAAGTAATCATTATTTGTGGCTTTTAATTTTTCAAAGATTGCATCTTTTTTCTCATCTACAATGTTAATCACTGCTTCGAAATGATTGTTTTTGCCATCATAGAATTTGCAAATACCACCATTTTTAATGTATTCCATTTTATTAGAGTCACTTTTTGCCAAGCAATAGTACACACCGTCTTCAATTACAACACTAAAGATTACATTTCTATCCAAATAATTCATAAGCACTTGTCTACTATCTTCAAAACGTTCTCTTCCGTTTGGTGCAAATTTTGCAAAAGTAGGATTTAAATCATTATCGATTTCATATACTTCAGCATGGCTTAGTGAAAGGGTAGCTTGCACGAAATTCAATTTCATAAATTTTGCATTATGTGCTTTCATTTTTGAAATCATCGGATTAGCAACTGCTAACTCCTCAAGTATTTTTTCAGTTCCATCCATTTGAGTAGCTGAAATATGAGCATAAAATTTCTTTGCTCCCTTTCCAAATCCTTCTTGAATAAATCCCGAAAATTCACTTCCATTGCCTAATAGCTTTGCAAGCTTTGACATTGGTGGAATCACTGCTAGGTGTTCTCCTTGGAAATAAAAATAATCAATACTGTCTATCACTGGAAATTGTTCTTGTGTTGCTAGTGAGATATTCATGATTCTCTGATTTTTGAAAAATTCCACTACGGAATCTCTTGCTTCTTCTATTGGTAGTCTATTTTTAAATCTATCAAACTGTTGCATATTAATTGTTCCTCTTTCTTCTTCACGAAATAATTGCAATAAAAAACTCGAGTTAGCATTTACTAACCCGAGTTAGCGATATTGAATATATCACACTCAAACTAAATATGTCAATCATTATTTTTCATTTTAATACGATTTAAATATAATTTATCCAACAACGTTTCTAGTTCTTTTAATTCTTCTTCCGTAAATCCAGCAAAGATTTGCTCCGCATATTCATGCATTTCTCTTTCTAATTTCCTAGCAATTTCTTCACCTGTTTGCGTCAAAATAACAATATTTTCATTGTTTATTTCTCCGCCCTCCTTACGTATAAATCCTCTACCTTCAAGCTTTTTCAAAATTTCTGAAACAGCTTGTGCTGTTAAATTCATCCTACTTGCAATATTCCTTTGGTTCATGCTTTCTTCTCGTAGTAAAACACAAAGAAGTTTCTTAGCAGATGGATGAATCTTATGCTTTCTATTCTCCCCCTCTTGCTCAGTTTTGTTTTGTTTCATCAGCTCTTTTACTCTTCTTTTTCCATCTGGTCTGATTGACTCTAAAACTTCCACCATTTTCATCAGTTGCTCTTGTTTTTGCATTTCCATGTTAGTAGCCATCCTTTCTCATTTATTATATCAATCTTTCTATACCTGTATATAAGCTGTAGTATTTGCCCTTCTTCTTCAAAAGTTCTTCATGACTACCGCTCTCAATAATTTCACCTTGATCTAATACTATTATTTTATCAGAATTTCTCACTGTTGATAACCTATGTGCTATAACAAATGTCGTTCTTTCTTCCATTAATCTAGTTAAAGCCTCTTCTATATGACGTTCCGTCCTCGTATCCACAGAGCTCGTCGCTTCATCTAGCACAAGAATTGGTGCTTTTGATATTGCAGCCCTCGCTATATTCAGTAATTGGCGTTGTCCACCACTAAGATTGGATCCATCGCCGCTTAGAATAGTCTGGTAACCATCTGAAAGTCTACGTATAAACTTGTCTGCATTTGCCGTCTTACACGCTTCTATCACTTCTTCATCTGTAGCATCTAGTCTACCATAACGTATATTTTCCATGATTGTTCCTGTAAACAGATGTGTATCTTGCAATACCATTGCGATATTATTTCTAAGAAATTCTTTATCTATTTCTTTAATATCTCTACCATCTATTTTGATACTTCCGTTTTGTATATCATAGAATCTATTTAATAGATTTGTAATCGTTGTCTTCCCTGCTCCAGTGGACCCAACAAAAGCTATTTTTTGTGATTTTTCTGCAGTAAGTGAGATGTTTTTTAGAACTCTTCTTCCTGGCAAATATCCGAATTCGACCTCTTCAAAGGCAACTCTTCCCTCTATTTTCTCAAGAACCTCTCCACTCTCCATTTCCGGTCTAAAATCCATAACCTCGAACACTCGCTCAGCACCTGCTAACGCTGAAAAAACAGTATTGATTTGAGAAAAAATCT
The DNA here is from genome assembly GCA_044425805.1 of Lachnospiraceae bacterium. Taxonomy (GTDB): domain Bacteria; phylum Bacillota; class Clostridia; order Lachnospirales; family Lachnospiraceae; genus RGIG6307. The sequence goes on from JAWXVC010000015.1 coordinate 34,881, forward strand.
CATTGATTGGCTTAGCAAAGCTCTTCGAGTAATTCAGAAAAATCGTAAATCCGCCGACATCAAATCTGCCTGCCACACACATCAAGCCACCTATACATGCCGTTGTAATATATCCCATTTGTGCAATCGTTCCCATCAAAGGCCCCATCATTCCACCTAAAAATTGTGCCTTAAAGGATTTGTTTCTATAGCTTGTATTTAATTCCTTGAATTGTGCAGCGGTTTTTTCCTCATGGTTGAAAACCTTGATAACTTTTTGTCCTTCTACCTGCTCTTCGATATAAGCATTTAACTTGCCAAGGCTTTCTTGCTGTGCCTTATAATATACCATACTTTTCTTCGAAATAACTTTCGTAAGCGTTGAAAATATTGGTGCTATAGACATCGTTATAATAGCCAGTATCCAATTCGTATAGAACATGATAATAATAGTTGTGATAAGTGTAAATATACTAGACACTAAGCTGACTGCAGTGCTAGAAAGCATTTGATTTACAATATCTACATCATTTGTAAATCTACTCATCAAATCACCATTTTTACTTCTATCAAAGAACCTTATTGGCAGCTTTTGCATTTTATCAAACAAATCTTCGCGTAGCTTCGCCAAAGAATTTTGTGCAATTTCAAGCATGATTCTGGATTGTATATAATTACTAACAACTGCCACTGTGTAAATAACTGCCATAACACATAGATTTTTGATGAGGACCGTTACACCCATACCTTCTACAAGACCATTAATAATAGGTCGAATCATATAGGATGCCAAAATAGAAAAAATACTACTAATCATCACAAATATTAATGCAACACTTAGTAAAAATTTATGTTTCCCTAAATATGTAAGTAACCTCAGAATCGTTTCCTTTGTATTTTTGGGTTTTACCTTTTCCCTAAATTTGCCACGTGGACCACCAGGGCCACCTCCTTTTGCTCCCATTCCCATAGGAGGCGTAACTCTTGAATAATCTCTTTTTTCTGTCATATACTATTCCTCCATCACTTCGTAGGTCGTACTATCACATGCCCCATTATCCATTTGTGAACTATAAATTTCCTTATAGACCTCTGACGTTTGTAATAGATCTTCATGTGTTCCAAGCTCAGATATTTCACCCTCGTCCATTACAATTATAAGATCGCAATTTATCACGGATGAGATTCTCTGTGCTATGATTATTTTTGTAATTTCTTTCAAATCATTGCTTAAATGATGTGTGATTTTTCTTTCTGTCGCAGTATCTACTGCACTCGTCGAATCATCTAAAATCAATATTTTTGTATTCTTTAAAAGTGCTCTAGCAATACATAATCTCTGCTTTTGTCCACCCGATAAATTCAGTCCACCTTGATTTAGCTTGGTATCATATCCATCTCCAAGTGCTTCTACAAACTCACTCGCTGCCGCAAATTCTGCTGCTTCTTTGATTTTTTCATCTGTTGCATGTTCATTTCCCCATAGCAGGTTTTCTCTCACACTTCCAGAAAACAGCAAATTATTTTGCAAAACAACTGCAACGCCATCTCGTAGATTTTTTAAAGAGTACTCTTTTACATCCATACCATCAACATAAACAGTTCCCTCAGTAGCATCATACAACCTTGAAATCAAGTGTACAAAGCTAGTTTTACCGCATCCTGTTGACCCTACAATGCCGACAGATTGTCCAGACCTTATATCTACATTGATATTTGAAAGTACTGCATCTTCAGAATTTTGGTAATACTTAAAGCTCACTTGCTCAAACCTAACGTCACCTGTCAAAACCTTTTTATCCTTATGTAGTGCATGTTCATCTGAAATATCAATTTCATCTGTTAAAACTTCTCGAATACGCCTAGCACTTACAATAGATCTTGCACTTTGCAAAAAAACGTTTGCAATCATATTTACTGACATCAATATTTGCGTTAAATATGTAATGAAGGCACTAATATCACCAATCAATAGTTCACCTTTTCCAAGTGCCTTACTTCCGAACCACAAGATAGCTATGGTTGTCATATTTACCGTAAATGTCATAAGCGGCATCTGTAAAATATTTATTCTATACGCAGATAAGCCTGTGTTTTTCAGATTTTCATTTACTACCTTAAACTTATCTTTCTCAAATTTTTCTCTTGTAAATGCTTTTATTACTCGGATATTAATAAGCCCTTCTTGTACCGTTGTATTTAACGCATCTATTTTATCTTGGAGCTTTGCAAATCTAGGATATGAGATGTGTAATACTGAAAATACAATGAGTGCTAATATAGGCGTTAGCACAATAAAAATAATTGACATAGACGGGCTAATCGAATATGCCATCCAAATTGCCCCAATCAACATACCAGGTGCACGAAACAGCATTCGCAATGACATCACTATAATTTGTCCAACCTGTCTTACATCATTTGTAAGCCTAGTTACTAACGAACCTGTACTAAATTTATCAATATTATAAAACGAAAAAGCCTGTATCTTATCAAAAACCTCTTCCCTTAAATCGTGACAAAAGTTTACAGAAGCGTTAGTCGCACAAAAAGATGCACCGATTCCTGCTGCTGCAGCGGTAAGTGCAACTAAAAGCATCGTCCCTGCCGTCTTCAAAATAACGTACTTACTTTCCCCTAGAACTGCAGAATTAATGATTTCTGCAGAAAGTGAGGGGATTTTCACATCGCAATATACCTCAACTAGCATAAGTAATGGTGCCATAATGAAAAAAATCAAATATGGTTTCATGTGTTTATAGTATAATTTCATATCAATATCCTTTCTTTTTCACAACGGCATCAATTATTTTATACCGCTATCAAGTGTTTGATACCAAGAATACTACACTTTCGTTTTGGTGTCAAACGTTTTATACCAAAAGTATACTAACAACTATACCAGCTACCATTGCAAATAGCGCCCCAGCGAACGTATATCGCGTTTTAGTAATATTAGCAGCGAGAAAATACACTGACATTGTATAAAAAATCGTTTCCGAACTACTCATCAGAATAGATGCCAAAGTCCCAAGTTCAGAATCGGGTCCATAGGATTTAAAAATATCAAGTACAAGCCCAGTCGCTGCTGAGTTTGATACCATTTTCACAATAATCAAAGGTATCACTTCTCCAGGGACGTATACTAGCTCTCCAATTACAGAAAGCTTTGTCTCTATAAAATCTAAAAATCCAGAGCTGCGTAACACTCCTACAGCAACCATTAGTGCGACTAATGTTGGCATAATACCAAAAACAGTCATCACACCTTCTTTTGCACCGATTATAAAATGTTCATACACGGAAACCCTACTCACAATTCCATACCCTACTATGTAAAATACGATAATTGGGATAATTAAATTAGATAACTCCTGTAATATCTGCATTTAATCTCCTCTTCTTTCACTAATCCCACCTGCAACCTTCGCAAAAAACACACCCGCAAGTGTACTGCATGCTGTCGCAAGGATTGCCGGAACTATAATCGCACTAGGGTAAACGCTTCCATATTGACTGCGATAAGCAATCATATTAATTGGAATCAATTGTAAAGATGAAATGTTTACTATTAAAAATGTACACATCTCTGTGCTCGCTTTTTCTAGTTTATCCACACCTAACCTTTTTTTCTCCACCCTTGCGAGTGCTTCCATTGCCTTTAGACCCGCAGGCGTGCAAGCCCATCCAAGACCTAGCAGATTTGCTATCATATTTGTTGCAATATAACCACTTGCTTCCCCCTCCAAATCCAATCTTGGAAAAAGAAATTTTAATATTGGACTAATCCCTTTTTGCCATTTCGTTATAAGCCCAGCTTCCTTCGCTATTTCCATAAGGCCTACCCAAAAGGCCATAATTCCAAGCATTGTAAAACATAAGGATACCGCCTCGGATGCGGAGTCTAAAATCCCCTCACTGACCCCCAACAGATTTCCTGTTACCGCCCCATATACGATTCCAATAATAATCATACCTGCCCAAATATAATTTAACATTTGATGCCTCCTCATATAATATTACAGTTAAAGTATATGTTCAGTGATGTTATTTTTTGCAAAAAAAGATGCCATCACTGAATTAAATCTGTGATGGCAATTTCTTTAATATTTTTTTCGTTTTTTAGCATATAATAGGATAATAACGCTTGCTCCAAGTACTAAAAATATATTAAACGCTGAAATCAATGTCTTATTAAATTCTACTGAATCCTTTTGTGTATCACTTTCTACACGCTCAACTGTAAAAATAGTGATTACTTGTTCCAAAGTGCTATAATAGCTTATTCCATCTTCTAAAACAACCAATGCACCTAATTTATATTCTCCTTCGAGCAATCCATCTTTATTGATATATAAATCTGTTGAATCTTCTGCTTCATAGAGTCTAATATCCTCTTCATGCTCAAGTACAATATAGAGCTCTTCTACTCCATCTAACTTGTTAAGCTGTGATATATTCATAACCATTCTGCTATTTTGATCAATTGCTGTGTTTACTGAGAATGCAACCTGCTGCGTCATCTCGGGTAGTTCGATATCAGAAATATACTCTGTTTCCCATCCTGACCCTAATAACTGTGCTTCTGTGCTTAAATCCACATAACTTACTTGATCTGTATATATATTCATACGCTCAACTCTATATGTATTTACACTCGATGTACCTGTCAATCGTGCTTCAAGTACAACCTCTCCATCTACGAGTTCTACCTGCACTGCTTCTCCAGAAACAGTTCCACCGCCACTAAAGAGTGCTGATGGAGTATCCATATTATACCCGTACCCATCTAAAATTATTCCACCAAAGTTAGCTAAATAATGGTCTTCTCCAAGGTAGTCGGCATCTCCAATATATGGAGTATACAATTCATTTCTCTCACTGCCGTATTCAAAAACTTGCTCTACTGTCATAGCCTCTGTATCAATCTCGTAGCGGACGATTCTAGAATAATTTTCAGTTGAATCTAATGCTGTTTCGACATCTTTACTTCTAAAGTTACCATTATCATATACTAGTAAATCTCCATCCTCTAAAATACTTATAGCATGCTGTCCATATGTATATTCAAAGTCAACACCTATAGGTGTTAGAAGGTTGTCTGCAAGCTCTTCTGTCCATTCTGCAGATGGATCAGATAAAATCCAGTTTATTTCATTTGTTTCAGCATCAAAATTCATAACAATATCTTTTTGTCTACCTGATACTGTAATGCTACCGTCTTCTTCATTATAGTATAGGGAATTGTTGTGAAACCAGTCATTTCGAGAGCTTTCTTCAGTAAGTACTAGTAATTCCTCTTCTGTCGCATCTGGATTATTATTAACTACTGTATCATAGGTTTGTGATTGGTATGTTTCATCTGCGATTGGATCAACCCCCAATATTTCATCCAGATCCCAACTATTCTCAACCTCGCCTGTTTCCCTATCAAGTAATACGATATAATCTTCCGTTGTTTCATGATCCTTTTCTGCTGCCACAACTAAATCTCCATTTTCCAGCTCAAATATCTCATGATGTGCACCATTGATTATATACTCATTATAAATTCTACCTAACATATCTATTTCATATAAACTAGATGTATAATAAGCTGATGCTACTAATTTATCACTTGCCAGCATCATATTCCCGTTGTCTAGATATTTAATAGGGTTGGTTGCTGTATTTAAGAAACCATCGCTTAAATACCACCTAATGTCACCATTGATATCATAAGCCATAAGATATGTTGAGCAAGCAAATGTGAATCCCTCTGCCACTAAAGTTTCATCATAGACCTCGATATCAACTGTTGGCATGTCACTTGGTAAAGCTTCTGTTTGAATATAAACTGTCTGTTCTGTCACTTCTCCACTTTTTGCTGTAAATGTGATATGAAGCGTATTATTCGTATCTGCATATAAACCATAGACTGGAATAAGATGTTCATCCGTCACTTCTTCAAAGCTATAAGAAATCGTTGAACTTTCATCTTTGCCTACTATCTCGATATCAACTGAACCAGTCATTTCAGTATAAAATCCTACAATTGCAGTAAGGGGCGATACATCATATGGATCTAAAATAACTAATGGATCTTCCAATGTATAGTCTCCATTTACAACTACTGACTCTAATTCGTCGCTCGTAATATTTTGCGAAATCAAATAGTCATCCACTTCCATCTGCGTTGTTTCCTGACCTATTGTTATATAATATACCCATGGTGTATATTCATAGTAGCCATCAGCCTCTAATAATATGCCCAAGGTATAGGTGTCATCTGGTAAAACTTTTTCAATTGCATCCATACTAAAAATTTCAGAAAATTGTGACTTATCATAATAAACTGTATCAGAGAAGTAATCATTTGCAAATGCACCAATCCAATCCTCTTCCACTAGCTCAACATCGATTGCTTTCGACACTGTATCGGATTCAAAAATGATTTTTGCAGAATATAATTCACAATCTACTCCTTCGATCAATTGGAAACCTGATATAGAAAGTTCTCCATAAGATTCATCTATAGTCGCAAATAAACTTAATGTCGTATCATTAATCGTCCAAGTATCTTCGATTACTATATCCTCAAAATCTATTGTATCCTCTACTACTGAAGTGCTGTTACTCGGATGTGTCTCAACTTCTTGTGACAACAACTCAAAATCCCACTCATCTGGGTATAACGTTAACCTTTCTGATCGATAAATCGCTTCACCATCTTGTGAAATCACATCGATTTGGAATACAACTTCTTCTGTATCCTTAATAACTTCTATGATTGTTCCCGTATCATGTCCTTCTGCCTCTAAAATACTATTTCTTCGTCCAAAAGTTCCTATAATATTTCCGTTCTCAAAATAATCTACATCACCAACGATATCCCCGAAATAATCGTATCCTAGCTCTTCACCATAAGACCATATTTGCTCAACTGTCATATTCACTTCATCAACTCGGTATTGAACAAGTCTGCTATACTGCATGTCAGTTTCTTCTGCAGGCATATCTAAACGAGCAATATTATTATCGAATATCATAACATCAACAGTATCTGGATTGTCATCTTGGTCTGGCATGATCATTGCAGCATGCTGGTTCACTGGTGGATCATAATCATCACCAATCGGTGTTAAATAAACATCCTCTAGTCCATCAAGTTCTGCCTCATAAGTAATAATCCACTCTAGTTCGCCATCAGGATATGATATTTTAAAAATACCTTGATGTCTTCCAGAGATAACTAACGTATCATCTGATTCATCATACCATAATGAATTCAAATGTATCCAATCGCTATCATCTCCACTATTGAATCGACTCACATCTAAAATATCTTTTAAGTCTATACAATTGACAACCTCGCCAGTTTCTCTATCTAATTCATAAATAAGGTCATCGACATAGTAGCCATCTGATTTAGAGGTAGTCAAAAAGTTTCCGTTTGGCAATTCTATAACATCATGGTGTACCCCTGCTGGATCCTTATACTGACCATAGACCTTTCCTAGTAAATCCATTTCTGTAATCGTCGCATAGTCATCATCTAATAAAATGATATTTCCATTTTCAAGCCTTCTTGTAATCTGCTTTGTATTATGATATATAATCCATCGAACTTCTCCATAGCAATCAACTGCCATAGAATATTTATCAAGACCCGTAGGTGCTAAGAAGGTCATACCCTCTTGCATCAACTCAGGTGTTGATTCTACCAAAACAACCTCTAACAAATCACTATCTTCAATCAAAGCCTCTGTTTGAATATAAACAACTGTTTCTTCTGTTGTACCATCTCCATAGGTAACGGTTATTGTAACTGTATTTAGATAATCAGCATACATACCAACCACGGGTATTTGATGTGAGGTTTCGAATGTATCAAATTCATTTACAATCGTTGTATACTCATCTTTCCCTAACACCTCTATAGTAACAGTCGCATTTTCATCCGTTTCAAATATTACAAGTGCTGATAACGGTGTCCATCCGTATGGATCCAATACTACATATGGCGATTCTAACGTATATTCACCCGCATTATAATCTTCTAAAAGCTGTACTTCTATATCCCATTGTGTTTCCATAATGTTTTCTTCGACTGGTATATTCGTATATGGCTCTTCATAGACTGGTTCTGTGACTTCTAGTGCAACCTCTTCCCCATTAATACTTAAATAGCCTGTCTCTAAATCGGCATCTTTTGGAATTTCAAACGCAATATAGCCTTCACTCTCACCAAATTTAAGTTCATTTGTCGTAAAAGAGTCCATATTGTGCGATTCTAAAATACTATTTTCAATCTGTTCATAGCTTTCACCTTCAAGCGAAAGGGAAAGCGATGAAATACTAAATCCATCCGACTCTTCGCCATCTTTATATACGTATACATCTAGTAATAAATATTGATTGTTTTCATCTTCTGGTTTGTTTTGTGTTGCCACAACCTGCGACGCACCTGAATATAACGTTTGAACCTCTTCTGAATACAATTCATCTGCTAACTCCATGCTAGTAATTTCAACCACCCAAGAAAAACTAAGCGTGCTGACTTCACTTGCATAACTAGTAGGTAAATTTTGTAACAATAAAATACTTACTACTAAAAAAGATATTATTTTTTTCATAAATCCTCCTTTGCAATCATCAATTTTTTCATTTTATAATATAGATTTTTATAAAGCAATACATATCACATCTACCTCACTTATGTTTCACACTTTCTTCAAGAACAAAAAAAAGCACGCTTAGATTTTATCCAAACGTACTTTTTTTATTCCTTGTGCAGATAATTATAAATCTCTCTCTTGCCTACACCTCTGTCTTTTGCTACTTGCTTCATAGCTGTTTTATGGTCCATTCCTTCTGCTTCATACAACTGCATATGCTCTTCGATAGACATTTCTTCCCACGCCTTTGTAGCCTCATCCTTTAATGTCTGCAAACTTACACCTTCTATTACCAAGACGTATTCTCCTCGTGGGTCCTGCGTTTCATAAACAGTCAATGCCTCTTCAATCGTAGTTGGCCAAACTGTTTCAAATCTTTTTGTAAGCTCCCTACAAAGTGTGATCTTACGATTTCCTAGTGCCTTATATAACGCCTCTAAAGTTTTCACCAAATGATGTGGTGCTTCGTAGCATATAATTGTTCTCGTTTCTTGTGCCAATAAAGACAGCAAAAATGCTTTTTCTTTTTTGTCTGTAGGCAAAAAACCTTCAAAACAGAAACGTCTTGTACTAAGTCCTGATAAAGTAAGTGCTGTAATACATGCCGCTGGGCCTGGTAAAGATGTTACCTTTATACCAGCTTCATAACAAAACTGTACTAACACCTCACCTGGATCCGAAATGGCCGGTGTTCCTGCATCCGTAATAAGTGCAATATTCTTACCTTCTCGCATCTGTGCGATGAGCTGGTGCGCTTTTTCTACTTTATTAAACTCATGATAACTTGTCATAGGTGTTTTTATTTCAAAGTGATTTAGTAGCTTTATACTATTTCTCGTATCTTCTGCCGCAATCACATCCACTTGTTCTAATGTCTCAAGCACTCTAAGGGAAATATCGCCAAGATTTCCTATTGGTGTAGCGCATAGATATAACATTCCTGCCATTTCTTCCTCCTTCTAATAACCATAAATATCATAAATTTCCGGCATATAAACACCTGGTTCTTTATATACAATCAAAGGCTTCTCAACCTGCATCCTACTACGTCCACCACGGACACCCTCTATAAGCACCATGTTGGGTTCTTTGTCTACATATGGGTATACTAACTGCATACGCTTTGGTTCAAGCTTATAGCTTGTCATAAGAGATATGATTTCTGCTAATCTAAACGGCCTGTGTACCATATAAAAATGACCTCCCGGCTTACATACCTTCGCTGCCTGTGAGATTACATCCTCAAGAGTACATAACACCTCATGTCTCGCTATTGTTTTAGGGGCATCGGCATTTTGAATTCCGTGCTGGCCTATCATATACGGTGGGTTACAAGTAACCACGTCAAAAGAAGCAGCTCCAAATATCTTTGCTGCCTCTTTAATATCACCTTCAACTATATGAATTTTGTCTTGTAATTGATTATATGCTACGCTTCTGCAAGCCATATCAGCACTTTCAGGCTGTATCTCTAGTGCGTACAGTTCACTTGCCTCCGTCTTTGCTTCCATAAGAATTGGGATGATTCCTGTTCCCGTTCCCATATCAAGAACCTTATCCCCCTTCTTAGCTCGTGCAAAGCCTGATAACAATACGGCATCCATTCCAAAACAGAACTTCTCACTATTTTGAATAATAGAATAGCCATTTCTTTGTAGCTCATCTAATCGTTCATGTTCTTTTAAATTAATTTTCATTAGAATTTGATTTGCCCTCACCCTTATTGTTTTTGTTACGATTTCTATAATAAGGTTTTTTAGCTTTACGTTCTGTTTGTTGTTGAGTTTGTTGTTGAGTTTGTTGCTCTATTTTTTGATCCGTATTTTGTGTTGATTGTATCTTCTTCTGCTGCTGCTTATTATTTTGGTTTTGTTGCTGGTTGTTGTTATTATTTTTACTATTATTATTCTTGTTATTATTACTCTTATTATTATTGTTATTATTGCTATTTGAGGGTTGTTGTTTGTCTCCCTTTGCCGGCTGACTCTTAGCATTCTTATCTTTTTGCTGTTGATTCTTTTGCTGTTGTTGCTGATGATCTTTTCTCTGAGAATCTTTAAAATTTTTATCACGTTTATTCTGCTTTGGTGAATTTTCAGCTTTTTCACCCTTTTCAGCTTTTTCAATTCTCTCTAGCTTATCTAGTTCTTTAAGCTCCTCTTTTGACAGTTGCGGTTTATTGTTTTTATTACCTTTTTGTAAAACTGTGATATCTTCTACCTTAAACTCCTGCATTTCTTTAGTTCCACCATTATCAACGAGTGCCTTCACCTGTTGTCTCAAGATATTAACATGAACTACATCACCCTTCATACCATTAGGACAAGTAATATGATCACCAACATGAGGAAGCTTTTTATTTAATTCTACATAGGTATCTTCTTCATGCTTTAAGCAGCACATAAGTCTACTACATACACCAGAAATCTTTGTTGGATTTAGAGATAAGTTTTGATCCTTTGCCATCTTAATCGATACTGGAATAAAATCAGATAAATGAGTATGACAACAAAGAGGTCTTCCACACACCCCTATACCTCCTACTATTTTCGTTTCATCTCTTACACCGATTTGTCTAAGTTCTATGCGAGTTTTGAAAATACTAGCTAAGTCCTTTACCAAATCTCTAAAATCTATTCTTCCGTCTGCTGTAAAATAGAATAACACCTTATTATTGTCAAATGTGTATTCAACATCTACAAGCTTCATTTCAAGCTCATGTTCACGAATTTTCTCAGCACACACTTTGAATGCATCTTTTTCTTTTTGTTTGTTCGTCGCCTCTTGCTCTGAATCTCTCTTAGTAGCAACGCGTAATACTGGCTTAAGCGGCTGAATGACTTGATCATCTGGAACTTGCTTCACGCCACCAACAACACTCCCATATTCTATGCCCCTTGCAGTCTCAACGATGACATGCTCACCTTTATTTATCTCAAATGAAAGTGGGTCAAAATAATAAATTTTACCCGCTGTTCTAAATCTCACTCCTACTACTTTTATCATCTATATACCTCCACTTAATACAAGTAGCATCCACTCAATGGATAACTCTGTATTCACGTTATACGCTAGTCTTTGTTGCACCTCTTGCAACGAGTCAAGCTTATAATTTAAGCACTCAAAAGAATTACTCTGTGCTATTTTTCTAATATACTGTACTTCATCACTAAAAATCAAGTGTTTTGTCGTATTTGACGATTTATACAGTAATATATCCCTATACCAAAGTAACATGATATCAAAACAGGTCTGAATATCATACTTTTTGTCCGCAAGTTCCTTTGCCGACTTATTCAAATCAGAAATTGATTTTTCTTCTATTGTTTGCAACAATCGCAAGGTATTTGTCTTCAGTTCCTCAAATTCCTCACTGCTAGCAAGTGCCAATGCCCGACCCACATTTCCTCGTGCAAAACTAACGCATAGCTTTGCAGAATAATCTGGAACTTGTTTTTTTGACATCAGAAAATGCTTTATATCATAATCTGAAACAGTTTTTATATGAAACAATATACATCTACTTTTAATCGTCTGTAGCATAGCCTCTAAATTGGTCGTTAGAATGAATATTGTTGCATAGCTTGGTGGCTCTTCAAGTGTTTTTAGCAAGGCGTTCTGCGCCTGTACATTCATTTTTTCAGCTTCATCTATGATATAGAATTTGCGCTCCCTACTATATGGCTTGATAGCAATGTCACTATTGATTTGCCTTCTCACTTCCTCTACCGTAATGGTGTTTGGCTTCTCGTGCACCAACGAAATAATATCTGGATGATTCCCATTAAGTGCTTGCTTACAGCTCTTACACTCGTTACATGGCTCCACACCGCCCTTTTCACACTGTGCAGCCCTTACAAACGTATTTGTAAGTAGCTTCTTTCCACTACCCTTTTCCCCACAGAGGATATAGGCATGAGATATCTTTCCTGTATCTAGTACGTATCTAAAATGTTCCTTTATCGATGTTTGTCCTAATATGTCTCTAAATGTTTCCATAGAACCCCTTGATATACTCTTTTATATGAATTAAACATGTTTCCATCGTATTGTTTTCAAATGTCATTTCAATTCCTGCAGATACCATATTCTCTGCAGCATAATCTATGCTATCAGCTAAAAATCTTCTACACAATTCTTCGTATTTTGGATTTTCCTGCTGTCTCTCTCTATTTAACGCACGCTGTAGTCTTATGCCATCCTCAACTGTAATCATAATTGGCACAACAACTGTTTCTCCGAAATAGGCGCGTACAATTGGATATGCTTCCAAAGTACCAACTACTAGATAATCATTTTCCGTAAGCTTTATATTCGCATCCTCTACCATGAAATATCTCCATATCCCATGAATTGTATCATAAGAACGATGCTCCACAATTTTATGATCCGATAGAAGTATTTGAAACTCTTCTTCCGTCACATAATAATAATCTTTCCCTGGAATCTCTCCACTTCGAATAGGCCTCGTAGTATATGGTACAATTTCTTGCATGGCTAAACTCTCATCCTGAAGTAAATTTCTAAATATAGTATCTTTTCCAGTTGCACTTTTTCCCATCAAAAAAAATATTTTTCCCAATTCGGTTTCTTCCTTTATCAAAATATCTATAAATAAATTTTCAGCGGAGATTTCTCCCCGCTGATTTAAACATGTTATATTATTCGTAATGAATATTTATCCTTATGCTACTTCTAAAACCTTAACCATATTTGTTGTGCCAGCTTTACCTAGTGGAACACCAGCAACTACAACTACTTTATCACCAGCTTTTACTAAGCCAGCTGCTTTTGAAGCTGCAATAGCTTCTGCAAATAATTCATCTTCTGTAGCTTTCATTTCGATTTGAAGAGCTTGTACACCCCACATTGGAGCCATGTGATAGCATGTATCAGTACTTACTGAACAACCAATGATTTGTACTGGTGGTTTGAAGTTAGATACTGTATTAACTGTTGATCCTGACATTGTTACTGCGATGATAGCTGCTGCATCGATTTCAGTAGCGATTGTACATGCTGCGTAAGAAATAGCTGCTGCACTGTCAACTGTGTTATGGAAATCTTTACAAGCTAATAATTCAGCATAATCAATGTGTTTTTCAGCTTCTGCTGCGATTTTAGCCATAGCTAAAACTGCTCCAGCTGGATATTTACCAGCAGCTGTTTCACCTGATAACATAATAGCTGTTGTTCCATCATAAACTGCGTTAGCAACATCGGCAACTTCAGCTCTTGTAGGACGTGGGTTGTTTGTCATAGACTCTAACATTTGTGTAGCTGTAACAACGATTTTACCTGCTTTTTTAGCTTTAAGAATCATATCTTTTTGAATTCTTGGAACTTGTTCAAAAGGAATTTCAACACCCATGTCACCACGAGCAACCATGATACCATCAGCTAATTCTAAGATTTCATCTAAGTTATCGATACCTTGACGGTTTTCGATTTTTGCGATGATTTGCATTTTTCCGTTATGAGCTTCGATTAAGTCACGGATATCTTTTACATCTCCAGCATTACGAACAAAACTTGCTGCTATAAAATCAAAACCTGTTTCACAGCCAAAGATGATATCTCTCTTATCTGATTCACTTAAGTAAGGCATAGATAAATCAGCATCTGGAACGTTGATACCTTTTTTGTTTGAGATAGGACCGCCATTAACGATTGTACAGTTAATGTCTTCACCAGTTATATCATCAACTACTAATTCAATAGCACCATCATTGAATAAAATTGTAGAGCCTGGTTTAACGTCATTTTTAAGGTTTTTGTAAGTAAGAGTAGCTCTTTCTACAGTTCCTTCGATATCTTCAGTAGTTAGAGTAAATTTAGCTCCATCTTCTAAGATTTCTTTTCCATTAGCGAAAACACCTAAACGGATTTCTGGACCTTTTGTATCTAATAATGCAGCAACCTGTGCATTCATAGATTTTCTAATTCCATCAACTAATTTAAATCTTCCCATTTGTTCTTCATGATCACCATGAGAGAAGTTGAAACGAGCAACGTTCATTCCATTATTGATCATAGCTGTTAATGCTTTTTCGTTTTCACAAGCTGGACCCATTGTACAAATAATTTTTGTTCTTTTTAACATGTGTTTAATTCCTTTCCTCTACCTATACGGTTATTGTGTATATTTTAACACAGATTTGCTCTGTACCCAATACCTCATATGCCATTTCGTGTAAATTCTTTATAAAATTTACATATTTTTGTGTCCAAATCTCTCCAGGAACCATAATCGGTACCCCTGGTGGATACAAATAGACAAATTCTGCACATATTTTTCCAATACTATCATCCAAACAAGTCCATTGTCCATCTCTCCAAAATTCGGAAATTTTACCACTTTTCTCTGGTAAAAAAAGTGTAAGCTCATTTATAATACTATGTGCTTTCTCCAAATCCTTCAAACATCTATTAGATAACGTCTCTGTAATCTCGACGATCATCTCATCTATTCTACCAAGCGCTTCAAGCATCCTTTTTACCCCCTCGATTGTATCGTATGGGGTCAAGATAGCTAATGCATAACTTCCTTGACTCATCTCAAGGGTTATGTGAAACTCTTCTTGTAGCTTTTTAAAAAGAAACATTCCATCTACTACTGGATGCTTTACACATATCGCAAGCTTGCATGCATCCATGGAATATACATTGTGATATTTCTCATAAAATGAAAAAATTTGTAAATGCTTCCATGTAGACTGTGCCTCTTTAAACAATGCAGTAAATTCCTGCATCCTTTTTTTATATAATGACTGATAGCATGACCAATCGCGTACAGCCTCTTGCATGCTAGCAAGTAACACATACGAAGGACTGCTCGTCATATATATGTCTAAATATCTTTGTACTACCCTCTCCATAACACGATGACCATTAAGATGTAGTAAGGCTGTTTGTGTCATGGCCCTTGTTGTCTTATGTAGAGACTGTATAACAAGATCTGCATATAGATTTGTATTATATCTCTTCTCCATCGTAAAAGCCAAATGTGCTCCATGTGCTTCATCCACTATCAGTGGTATATTTCTAGCGTGAACTACATCAGCGATTCCTTTTATATCTGAAATCAAACCTTCATACGTAGGACTCGTAATAAGTACCGCTTGTATGTTTGGATTTTGTTCTAATGCAGTTTCAACCATATCTGGTGATATCGGCAATGGTATTCCATAAATCTCATCAACACAAGGATATAAATACGCTACATCTAAATCTCTTAAAAAAGCAGCATGGTATACTGATTTATGGCTATTTCTCGCGATTAAAATCGTTCCTTTTTCTGGAACTGTAGCTGATATTGCTGTCAAAATACCAGTCGTGCTACCCCCAACTAGATAAAAACTCTTGCGTGCTCCATACACACCTGCCGTCTCTTCTTGTATTGACTTCAAAAGATCCGTTGGATGATGTAGGTTATCAAAACCTTCTATCTCAGTAATATCGATTTTAGCGATATGTTCTAGAAAATCTACATCCTCGCTCATATCTATTATAGGTAAACGCTTATGTCCTGGCATATGCATGGGATATTCATCACTCATCGCAAGTTCTTTTAGTTTTTCATACAAACTACCTGTATTTTCTCCCATAAACTACCGTGCTTTCCCTTATTATTATTCTATCTGATGTATACATTAGCACATCTATGCATTATAAATGAATTTCCTCGTTATTGCAAGAAAAACTAATCCGTATATACATTTATTTATTCTGTAGAAGCAATAATTGTCATGTCCCCTGTTAACATTGTATCAGCCATTCCTAATGGTAAAATAAAATGGTCACCTTTTTTAATAGCAATACCATCAATCATACCACTTCCGTCTACAACCGACATAAGCATATAAGAAGCTTCTTTTTCGAACGCAAAGCTCTCCTTTACCTTCAACTCAAATACCTGATAATACTCGCATGCATATAGTTTGTTTAGCTTGTTGTATGGAGTATTTGTTGTGTCAATCACACCCTCTTCTTTCATGGATGGAACCGTAATAACATCGATGCTTTTTTCGATATGAAGTTCTCTTGGCTGTCCATTTGATAATCTGTCATAATCATATACTCGATATGTGATATCACTGTTTTGTTGCGTCTCTAGCAGAGTAATCCCACCTTTAATCGCATGTACCATACCTGGATCGATTTGAATAAAATCACCCTTTTTCACATGGATTTCAGAAATTAAATCAGACCAAGCACCAGCTTCAATCATTTGTGCAAGTTCTTCTCGAGTCTTTGCATTATGCCCTATTACAAGTGTAGCATCCTCTTCACATCCTAGAATATACCAACATTCCGTCTTGCCAAGTGATCCATTCTCATATTTCATTGCATATGCATCATCTGGATGTACTTGTATGCTCAAATCATCTTTTGCATCAATGATTTTAATTAATAGAGGAAAGACAACCTTTTGTGTTTCTTCTTTTGTTTTCCCAAATAACTCAGGATGATTTTTCCATAGTGATGATAGTGTATCACCTTCATATCCCTCAAAAATAACCTCACAATCACCATTTGTATGTGCTGCAATACCCCAGCACTCCCCAATATCATCGCCTTCCACCTCATAATGAAATTCATCACGTAGCTTTGTACCACCCCAAATATTATGTTTTAGTACAGGCTTTAAAAAAATTGGCTTCATTCTATCTTCCTCCGTTGTTTTGATATCTTTAGAGTAGCTATTGCCCTAACATCTGTCAAGTATATCTTTACCACAAAACAACTAGTTTATTTTGATTTCTTCTATATTATATGATAAACTATGCTTGTTCCTATAAAAAATGGAGGTTCCGATGCATACTACAATCCAAAAAGTCAAAAACCTACAATTACCATCTCGATTTGAGCAAAAGCTATTACGAGATATAGATCACTTACTTTCCGCTAATATCCCAGATTTAGATTGCATTCTTTTATTTGGAAGCTGTGCGCGGGGTGAACTACGTCTTACTAGTGATATCGACCTTCTTATTATCACAAAGCACCCGTTAAACCGTCACTTTAAAGGGGAGTTATCTAGCCTCCTAGAAATAGAACTTGATGGTGTCAAAACAGATGCTATTTTTTATACACAGGAGCAATACGAACATTCTATTCGTATTTTTACTACTCAAATAAAAAAAGAAGGCATTCTTCTTTATCCTATATAAATATAGAAAGGAATTCTTATGAAACCAAGAAATTCTTATTATAGTATCGGCTGTGATGATTATTTATTTGCCAAAGATAGCCTTCCTCTCTGTGATAGAGCTAATAATTATAATTCAATGGTAGCTATCTTAGCACAAAGTGCTGAAAAACTCATGAAGGAAGTAATTGAACAAAAATTCGTAGATGATAGTGCTTGCATTGCCATTCTTAGAACTCATAATTTACGTGTTTTAGTCAATAAAATCAAGGAACGCTACCCTGATTCCTCTTTAAACTCTATAGAATGTAAATGGCTTGGCGATTTTTATTTTGATGCGAGATATCCTGGTGATAACTATGTTGTTGTATCAAAAGAGGATGCTTATACCGCAATAGAAATTGCAGACCGCATCCTCGACTCTATCAATGAAATTTTAGGTTACGGAGAATAATATATTCTCCGTTTTTCTATGATAAAATAGTTCTATCATCCAAATCATGCTCGCTTTTTTCTTGGAAGGCTGCTACCAACTTTTCTGGTGTCATCCCCTTACGCTCTTCTCCTGCTACATCTAAGACTATTTTTCCACTATCCATCATAATCGTTCGATTGCCAAAACTAAGCGCATCTTCCATATCATGTGTAATCATTAACGTCGTTATTTTATCACGAGCAACTATTTCTTTCGTAATAGCAAGAACCTTTTTTGTTGCTACTGGATCTAATGCAGCAGTATGTTCATCTAATAGTAAAAGTTTTGGTTTTGCTAAAGTTGCCATAAGAAGTGAAGCCGCTTGACGTTGTCCTCCCGATAGCTGACCCATATTTGTTTTAAGCCTATCCTCAAGTCCCATATCTAGCATAGATAAAACTTCCTTAAAATACGCTGTATCCTTTTTATTCACTGCAAAAAAAGAAGGTGATGCATACCTCGTATATGCAAGCGCAAGATTTTCTTCTATCGTCATATTCGGTGCCGATCCTCGTAATGGATTCTGAAAAAGACAGCCTATCTTAGATGCTCTTGTATGCTGCTTTTGAAAAGTTATATCTTCATCATCTAACCATATACACCCATCATCCGTTAAAAATGTCCCCAATACTGCATTAAAAAGAGTGGATTTTCCAGCACCATTTGACCCTAACATCGTCACAAAATCTCCAGGGTTAATCGTAACATTGATGTTATTCAATGCAACTTTTTCATCCATAGTCCCCTTACCAAACACCTTGGTTAGATCTTTGATTTCCAATTGGCTACTCATACGCTTTACCCCTTCCTCACAACATCGCTATTCCTTGCATAAATCTTCATGCGCTGTTTACGATTTTTCTCTTCTTTTAGTTTGGCTTTCAACATCGGTGTAAGCAAAGCAATTACTACAATCACAGTGGAAAGTAGCTTTACAAAATAACTTGGCATATCAACTTTGTATGCACATTGTATTACCATACGATACACAAGTGAACCACAAATCGCAGAAACCAACCCGATAGTTGTTCCCTTTTTCCCAAATAATACTTGACCTATAATAACCGAAGCAAGACCTACTACTAGCATACCAGTACCACAGTTTAAATCAGCATATTTTTGTTGCTGACATAGAAGTGATCCAGATAGTCCAACTAGTCCATTCGCAATAACGATACCAAGAATTCTAGAATGATCGGCGTTAATAGAAGATGAACGAACCATTTCTTCATTATCACCCGTAGCTCTAATCGCCATCCCAGTTCTTGTTTTAAAAAACACTGCTAGCAGTACCATCACGATTATAACAATCACACTAGTGAGAGTAAGCACAAGCGTATTCGCATCGCTCAAGGCTCCTTCTCCAAAAATTGCTTGTATCATATTAGAAAATTGCTTGAATATAGTAATACTTGTACCCGATTCAGCCTGCAAATATCTATTTGATTGACCGCCAAGCACTGCATAATTCACCGTATAAAGTGCCGTCATCGTCAAAATACCCGAAAGAATTGGGTTTATATTCATTTTCGTTTGTAGTATGCCTGTAATTGCTCCAGCAATAGCGCCTGCTCCCATACCCGCAAATATTCCCACTATAGGAAATCCCGCAATAGTTACAACTGCACATACACTCATACCAAATACCAAGCTTCCATCAATTGTCAAATCAGGTGTATTAAGCACACGAAAGGCTATGAAAACTCCCATAGCCATCGGTGCGTAAATAACTCCTTGCATCATTGCAGATATAAACATAGAAATTATTAACATTATTATTCTCCAAAATGGTTTGTTCCATCTTCTTCTACTAAAATTTCAAATCCTTCTAGCATATCATCAGTAATATCAAATCCGATGAGTGATGCTGCTTCTAGATTAACATATTTTGCATATTCACTCAATGTTTCATATGGAATTTCTGAAGGAGAAGTTCCATCAGCCACTTCTAAAATCATAGCTGCTACTTGTTTTCCAAGTTGTACATAATCAACACCTGTTGTTGCAAAACCACCATCTGAAACCATTGAATCTGCTCCTACATATACTGGAACACCTGCTGCATATGCAACATCTGTATAGGTCGACATAGCAGAAGCAATTGTATTATCATTTCCTGTGTATAACGCATCAATATCTTTTGATACAAGCGTTTCAACTGCCACCTGTAACTCTGATAAGTTTGAAATCGATGTTTCCTCATAGGCAATTCCATTTTCATCACAGTATGCCTTTGCCGATTCTATCGTTGATACTGAGTTTGTTTCACTTGAAGTATATACAAACCCGATTTTTTCATATTCAGGTTGGAAATGAGAAATCAATGAAACAATTTCACCTGCTGGAATATTGTTTGATACACCTGTAATATATTCACAATCATCCCCAGTTAATCCTGCTGCATCTGGATCAGAAACTGCTGCAAAGATTTGTGGAGTGTCTGTTCCTTCAAAAACTGCCTTCGCTGATTGTGCTGTAGATGTTGCAATAGAAACTACAATATCCACATCCTCAGCTGCAAGATTTGATAAGATTGTTGTTAATGCTGAAGTATCTCCATTTGCATTTTCAACTTCAATTATAATATCTGTTCTTCCTGCTGCTTCAATTTCAGATATAATCGTTTCTCTAATCTGGTCAAGCGATGTATGTGTCATTGGTTGCACAATAGCTACTGTGATTTCTTCACTCCCTGTACTACCGCATCCTGACATTACGCCTGCCATCATACATACTGCTACACCTGCTGCTAAAACTTTTCTTAAACTTTTCTTCATCATTTTCTTTCTCCTCTTTCAATATATTCGCGAATCACATCGCATGATTTTTTTAACTCTATTAATTCTTCTTGCTCTAATGGAAATTCTATGATTTTTTCCACACCGCCCTTGCCTATTACACAAGGTACTCCACAATGTACTCCCGTTTGTCCATATTCACCTTCTAATAAAACAGATGCTGGCATAACTTTCTTTTCATCTTTGATAATTGCTTTCACCATCGTCGCAAGTGCAAGCCCAATTCCAAACTCGGTAGAACCCTTACCGTTTATGATATCCATACCAATTCCTCTTGTTCTTTCAAGTAGATACTCTCTTGAAATGCCCTCGAACTGATCAAATGCTATTCCACCAATAGTGATATTGCTAAATGGTATCATCGATGAATCACCATGTTCTCCCATGGATACAGCCTGAATACTTTTTGTATCATATCCTGTCTCTTCATGTAAAATCCTCAACAACCTTGCTGTGTCTAACAAAGTTCCTGTTGAAAATATACGCCATCGTTTTCCCCTCATCTCTTTTCTTATACAATCTGCAATAACATCCGCTGGATTCGTAATCGTAATCACAATACCTTCATACGAAACCTCTAACAAATGCCTAGCAACATCCCTTGCCATAATCATTGATTCATCTAATAAATCCAATCTAGTTTGACCTGGTAATCTAGGCTTCCCAACTGCCACTACTACAATTTGTGCATCCTTACAATCACTATAGTCTCCACTTCTAACAAGGACGTTTCCATCTAAAAAGGAAACACTATCTGCTATATCCATTGATTGAGCCCTCGCTTTATCGTTTTCTTTATCAAGAAGTACGACTTCATCTATTATATTTCCCATTGCCAATGCCGATGCACAATGAGAACCAACATGACCTGCACCTATAATCACAACCTTATGTTTCACTTGATATCTCCCTCCCATAATAACTATTACATATAAAAAGCCCTCGGTTCTAAAAAGAACCAAGGGCGAATGTCTCGCGGTACCACCTTGCTTTAGTCTACTATTATAGACCCTCTATCAGATACTATCATATCCTAGACAACTTACGTATGTCATCCACGTCATAGAATACTCAGCCTAAGCTTTTGACTATGCCCTCCGTGGTCCATTTGATAACTTGTTTTCTATTCGGCTTCCAGCACCCCGAACTCTCTGTAAGATCATGATTACCTTTATCTCCACTTCAACGGTTTTTATTATGAATTTATTGAATATTATCACGACATCTTCTTTCTGTCAAGTTTTTTGCCAACTTTTTCAATTTTTTTAATTTTTTTCGGTTTTTGTAGTACAAAATCATTTCCCAAACGTTATATAAGTGTAAAGGGGAATTACAATAAATGCAATTCCTAATTATTCAACGAGGAGGAATAGCCATGAGCAACGAGTCCCTACCAGAAGATCATCAATTTAGTGAGGAATTTGAAAGAAAAATGAAGGATTTAATCGAACACGGTCTGTCATCACGCAACTACGAAGATGATGATTTAATAGATGTAAGCCTTAAAGGGGATGATTTTTTAGCAGATTTACAAAGAAAAGAGGATTATCTAGATGAAGCACTCAAAAAAGAGTTACTTGAGTTAGAAGAACTCAAAACAAAAAAAAGACAAACGCAATTTTTAGCTAATTTGTCTCACAAAGATATAGAAGGTTTAATTGATAGTTTACCGCCCATAATGGTATTTGGTGAAAATTATAAAAGGAAAATACTTCTTCTCTACATCAAGCTTTCTGCAATAGCCTTTGGCTTTATTTTGCTACTTTTGTATTTATTTTTTACACATTTTGCTCCTGTAAACACTGCTTATTGGAGTGTTAATTTGCTAAACTGGTTCCAAAATATATAAGAATAATACCAAAAAGAAAACTCGTATTCTAATATGAATTATTAAAATACGAGTTTTTAAGTCTCTTCCTATAATCTATTATCCTCACAAGAGTACAGGTAACTTCTACCCGATTTCCCAACGCGTTCTACTATACCTAAATCAAACAAAATATTTAAGCAAATTCTTGCCATGGCCACTTTGATGTGTGCTGCCTTTGCATACTCTTTAGAAGAAAAGGGTTCTTCTAATTCTGCAGGTACAAACATCATGTAGTCTTCTTTACAAGTAATATCTATCTCCTCTACCAACCTTTGTGGTATACGATCAAACCTCTCACTCCCTTTTTTCTTATCCTTACTATATCCATTCAGCAAACGATATTCTTCCATATCTATCAACAACACTTTGATGCATAAATTTTCATCCTTCAAAAATTGTTTTATTTTATATAACTCAGGAAAAACAAAATATTCATTCCCTTTGATTGGAGACTTTCTGCTTTTGCTATATTCTCCTGTTTCCTCATCAATCCATATTAACTTTTTTTCTTTTGGTACTGGAAACACAATTGTTACTTTATACATAGAAAGTAGTTTTGATAACTTTTTTCTCATTTTATCAAAAGAACGTGTTTGTATTTCCATAATCTCTGTCCCCGTAAATATATCCACTATCATAGAATCTATTTTGATTTCTTGTTTTGTAACATCAGGTTCACAGTAATTTTTCACAACAGCATGTACTGTCTTTTCTGATAGTGTCCCAACACCCTTTTTCACTTGTTCTAGTGCAAAGACTTTTTGTTTTGCTTCTTCAAACAATAATTCATTCATATATTTCTCCAAAACACTATTCATTTTAATTCACTGTGCTATAATACTGTAGTGCAGTAAAAATTGTATCAAAATAACCTTTTATATTATAACATATGTGTATTATATAATCGATAGAAAGTATGGGTTCAGTATGAATAAAACAGTAGATTTAGTTAATGGAGATATCAAAAAAAGCCTCATCCGCTTTGCTTTTCCAATGTTTATAGGACAACTTTTTCAACAAATGTATAATCTTGCTGATGCAATTGTTGTAGGCAATTTTGTGGGGGAAGAAGCTCTTGCAGCTGTTACGAATACTGGATCTCTTATTTTCTTATTGGTTGGTTTTTTTAGTGGCATGTTTACCGGTGCTAGTGTTGTCATTTCAAGATATTTTGGTGAAGGTTCACCTAACAGAGTAAAACTTTCTGTATCAACTTCCGTTGTGTTTGGTTTTTTCAGTGGTATTGTTTTTACGATTATAGGTGTTCTTACAACACCTACTATTCTACGTTTTATGGGCACTCCAGACAATGTTTATACGGACTCCGCGGTGTATATACGAACTTACTTCATGGGTATCATATTTGTTATTCTTTATAACACAGCTTGTGGTATCTTCCAAGCCGTTGGCGACAGCAAAAGACCATTATACTACTTGATTATCTCCTCTGTTCTAAATATAGCATTAGATTTGCTTCTTGTAGGTGCTCTAGGTCTAGGTGTCCGGGGCGCTGCCATTGCAACGGTCCTTTCACAAGCTACAAGCACTGTCCTCGCATTCTCTAGACTCGCAAGACTCAATAGTATATATCGTGTAAATTTCAGGGAATTGTATGTAGACAAAGAAATCCTAATGCAAGTTATCAATATCGGACTACCTTCTGGTGTCCAAAATTCTGTCATAGCCTTTGCTAATATCGTTGTTCAATCTAGCATCAATTCATTTGGTTCTACTGCTATGGCCGGAAATGGCGCCTATTCAAAAGTTGAAGGCTTTGTTTTTATCCCGATTACTGCATTTTCTATGGCTATCACTATTTTTGTGAGTCAAAATATCGGTGCAAGACGATTCGAGCGTGTTCGTAAGGGTGCAAAATTCGGCATCATCTTCTCCTGCATCATCGCGCAGTCCATAGGACTTATTTTCTATCTATTCTCAACCTTTTTTATTGGCCTATTTGGAGACTCTGCTGAAGTTATTGCAATGGGCGTAAGTCGCGCCGCTGTAGATGCTCCTTTTTACTTCCTATTATCTTTCTCCCACTGTATAGCAGGTGTGATGAGAGGTGCAGGTCGTTCCAAAATACCTATGGCGGTTATGCTTCTCTCATGGTGCGTAATCAGATGTATTTATATACAGTTTGTAACACTTACCTTCCATGATATCAACCTTGTTTTCTGGGCATATCCACTTACCTGGTCCATAAGCTCTATCATCTTTTTACTATATTACTTAAAATCAGACTGGCTCACCAAACACATCAAAGTAGCTTCATGATTCCTATTTACCTAAACCTACGAAAAGCCTGGAGCAATTGCCCCAGGCTTTAAAAGAAAATGAAAAGTAATAATTTTTAGTTATTATCCTTATGGTGTCCTGTAATAGAAAATTCTACCCATTCAGCTACGTTTGTTGCATGATCTCCGATTCTTTCTAGATATTTTGCAATCATGAATACATCTAGAACCCCTTCCCCTCTTGTTCCTGCTACACCTACTTGCATTGCTTTTACAGTATCAGCTTTTACAGCAAGGAATAAATCATCAATCACGTCATCATATTCTATAACTTCTTTTGCTAATTGTAAATCGCGATTTACATAAGAATCCACCGCATTTTTCACCATTTTGATAACCGCCGTTGTCATTTCTTTAATATTACTGTCATCTGTAGTACCATCTGTATATTTTGTTAAATAAGCTATATCTGCTGCTTGATCTCCTATACGCTCAAGGTCCGTAATCATCTTAAGTGCTGCTGATACAACTCGAAGATCCGTAGCGATTGGATGTTGCATTAATAAAAGGTTTAAACAATCTCGTTCGATTCTTTTCTCGCTTTCATCTATTTCTATCTCAATTTGCTTAACCTGCTCAATCAATTCTTTTTTTGAACTAAGGAATGCTTCTATCGCAAGTGTAATTGCTTTCTCACATAACTCACCAAGTTCTACCAATGCCCTATTTGATTCTCTAAGTTGTGCTTCATATCTATCTCTCATACTCATTTCCCTCTTTCACTAATAAAATAAAAATAAATCAACCAAATCTACCCGTAATATAGTCTTCTGTCTTCTTTTCTTTTGGTGCTGAGAATAATTTTGTTGTATCATCCATTTCTACAACTTCACCAAGTAGGAAGAAAGCTGTCTTATCAGAAACACGTGTTGCCTGTTGCATGTTGTGAGTAACGATTACGATTGTATATTTTTCTTTTAATTCAATTGCTAAATCTTCAATTTTTGAAGTAGAAATTGGATCAAGTGCCGATGTCGGTTCATCCATCAATAAAATCTCTGGCTGTACTGCTAATGCACGAGCAATACATAAACGTTGCTGCTGTCCACCTGATAAACCTAATGCGGATTTTTTAAGTCTATCTTTTACTTCATCCCAAATCGCTGCATTTTTTAATGATGTTTCTACAATTTCATCTAGCTCTGATTTATGCTTGATTCCATGAATACGTGGTCCATACGCAATATTATCATACACACTCATAGGAAATGGATTGGGTTTTTGGAAAACCATTCCAATTTGTTTGCGAAGCTGTGTTACATCAACATCCTTTGCGTAAATATCTTGGCCATGAAATGTAATTTGTCCATCAATTTTAACACTTGGTACTAAGTCATTCATGCGGTTAATCGTTTTTAAAAATGTTGACTTTCCACAACCAGATGGTCCAATAAACGCTGTTATTTGTCCCGCTGGGATATTCATATTAATATTTTTTAATGCCTGAAATTCGCCATAATGTAAATTTAAATCTGTAGCACATAAAATGCTAGATGTGTTATTTATACTCATAATAATAACCATGCCTTTCTTATAATACTGTAACGTATAGTTTATCTCGTGTTTTTAGGTTTTAGCTTTGCTTGTGCTAATCTTGCTGCAATATTTATAATGAACACTAAAATCAATAGCGTTGCTGCAATTGCGAATGCCACATCAAACTCTGCACGCTCACTAGCATACATATATAATGCAACTGATAATGTTCCACCACCCGTTTGATAAGCGCTAAATACATTACTGGCAATCGTAGTACCCATACCAGCTGTAAACAATAGCGCAGCACTTTCACCAACTATACGTCCTATTGCCAATATACAACCAGTTACGATTCCATCAATAGAAGATGGTAAAATAATAGTACGAATCATATGCCATTTCGTTGCACCAATACCTAATGCACCTTCTCTGTAGCTTATAGGTACAGTCTTCAAGCTCTCCTGAGTAGTTCTTATAATAGTTGGTAAAATAACTATCGCCATCGTTAGTGAACCTGAAAGTAAACTAACCTTAAATCCTAACAAACGAGCAAAAAATAACATACCTACCAAACCGTAAATAATACTTGGAATACCTGCAAGTGTTTCAGTTGTAAACTCAACCATTCTTTTAAATCTTTGATTTGTTGCATACTCTGTTAAATAAATTGCTGCACCAACACCAAGTGGTAAAGCTATTAACAGCGTTAAAAATATAATATAAAGTGTATTTAGAATATTTGGCAAAATACCAATGGTCCCCTTACTGTACACTGGAGACGTAGAAAGCAATTCCCAAGTCAAATGCGGTAGTCCCTTTACGAAAATATACCCAATAATAGCACCTAGTAAAGTAACAGTAATAATAGCACTTACATATACACATGCTTTTAAAAGATTTTCACTTAATTTGCGTTTAAATTTATGACTCATTACTTTTTTCCCCCTTTAACAAGAAATTAAGTGATCCATTGATAATCATAATAAAGCAATACAATACTAGAGCAATACTATATAATGCATCCTCTTGTAATCCAGATGCGTAACCCATTTCACTTGCTACTGCTGTTGTCAAGAATCTTACACTCTTGAATATTCCTGGCATATTCGCAACGTTTCCAGCTACCATCATAACCGCCATAGCTTCACCAATTGCACGACCGATACCAAGTACGATACTAGCCGCAATACCACTTTTTGCTGCAGGTATACTAACCTTAAATACTGTCTCTATCTTATTAGCCCCAAGAGCTAGACTTGCATCTTCGTATTCTGGTGGTACAGCAAGTAACGCTGTCTCACTAATTGTAATAATACTTGGTAAAATCATTACTGCAAGTACTATGATTGCCGTAAACAAAGTAGCACCGCTCTTAAGATTAAATGTATTCATTACTGCAGGAACTAATACCATCATACCAATAAGACCATATACAACAGAGGGAATACCTGCCAAAAGTTGTATTGCTGGCCTAACAACAGATGCAACTTTTCCAGATGCCATTTTTGCAAGAAAAACTGCTGTTAAAAGACCGATTGGCACACCTACCACGATTGCACCTAATGTGCCCCATATACTTGTCATAATAAAAGGTAAAATACCAAATAATGGCTCACTTGCAGTCGACTTCCACACTGTTCCAAAGAAGAAATCTGTTATACCAATTTCAAAAATTGCAGGCAAACCAGATATAATCATATATACAGTAATAAATGCTACAGCAGCAATAGAAACTAATCCGCAAATCAAAAATACCTTATTCATAATTTGTTCTATAAAATTTTTTACTTTCAATTTTTTCACCTCAGACCATGAAAAGCTACAAAGGATTTAACCCCTGTAGCTTTCCCTATTTTATTAGCCATCATTTATACTGTTGGAACTGCTCCAGCGTTTACAATGATTTCGCTCGCTTCTTCGCTTAATAAGAAATCATAGAAAGCTTGTGCTGCTTCACTTAATTCAACACCTTCAACTGTTACGAAGTTGAAGTTACGTTGCATTAGGTAAGAACCATCTTTGATAGTATCTTCTGTTGCTTCAACACCACCTACAGTGACTGCTACTACATCTTCAGTTACAGCTGCTAATGAAGCATAACCAATTGCATATATATTGCTTTGCACTGCACCAATTACAGCACCTGTGCTTGATAACTCTTGTTCATAAACACAGTCTTCCACACCAGCAATACTCTCGAAACCATCTCTTGTACCACTACCAGCTTCACGACCAATTAATGTGATTGGTTGATCTTCACCACCTACTTCACTCCAGTTAGCAACTTCACCACTTGCAATTGAAGCGATTTGTTCTACTGTTAAATCTGTTACTGTATTTTCTGGATTAACAATAATTGCAATACCATCAATAGCAAATACTGTACCCACTGTACCATATTCTTCAGTTTCAGAATCTTTTACGTCACGGCTTGCAAGTCCGATATCATAATCACCACTAGCTGCACTCTTTACACCTGTGCTTGAACCTGTTGGATCATATGTAATAGTAACTCCTTGGTTTGCTTCCATAAATACTTCAATAGCACTTAATACAACACTTTCAACTGATGTTGAACCACCTACTGTTACTGTACCAGATAGTGTTGAAACTTCTTCAACTACTTCTTCTGCAGTTTCTTCCACTACTGCTGTTGACTCTTCTGTTGTAGAAGCAACTTCTGTTGTACCACAACCTACGAATGCTGTTCCAAATAATGTTGCAGTCATTGCTAATGCTAATAATTTTTTCATAATTTACTACTCCTCATTTTTTGTTTATTTTCATTTTCCTCGTACTATTCTTAAGCACAAAATGAATTATACAAGACGAATGTAAAATCTATAATCGATTTAATGTGAAATGTATGTAAAATATTACCTTTTTTCTATCCTTATCAAAGATTTTCAAATGCTATTTTTTACATATAAAGTCTATATGCATTAAAAAAAGACCAAAACCGAAGTTTTAGTCTTTACTAGTGAGCGTGCGGGGGTTCGAACCCCGGACAACTTGATTAAAAGTCAAGTGCTCTACCAACTGAGCTACACGCCCTCACTTATTCATTTTTTTAGATTACAAATGCCCAGAGCCGGAATCGAACCAGCGACACGAGGATTTTCAGTCCTCTGCTCTACCAACTGAGCTATCTGGGCATATCAAGAAATAAACCTTGAAAGTAGCGGGGACAGGATTTGAACCTATGACCTTCGGGTTATGAGCCCGACGAGCTTCCAGACTGCTCCACCCCGCGTTATTAAATTATGAAATTTATACTTTTAAAAAAGTAAGTGGGCGGAGGTGGATTCGAACCACCGAAGCAATTTGCAGCAGATTTACAGTCTGTCCCCTTTGGCCACTCGGGAATCCACCCATATTAAATTTCAAAGCCGATGATCGGACTCGAACCGATAACCTGCTGATTACAAATCAGCTGCTCTGCCATTGAGCCACATCGGCAAAACTTTAGTAAAATAAATGGGACCTACAGGGCTCGAACCTGTGACCCTCTGCTTGTAAGGCAGATGCTCTCCCAGCTGAGCTAAGATCCCATTGTCAAAACATTTTCGTTGCATAACTGCAAACGACCCAGAAGGGACTCGAACCCTCGACCTCCGCCGTGACAGGGCGGCGCTCTAACCAACTGAGCCACTGGGCCTTATTAATTTATTGTTTATACCTTCAAAACCGAACACTGAAAACTTTCATCTGAATCTTTTTTTCGTTTCCCTTCACTTTCATGAAGTTACAACCTGTGATAACTCTCGTTTCTATCTCTTCCAACTTTAGGTTAAGCCCTCGACCTATTAGTGACTATCAGCTGAACATGTTGCCATGCTTACACCCTAGCCCTATCTACCT
>JAWXVC010000039.1:0-1627 GCA_044425805.1 Lachnospiraceae bacterium
CAATTTGCGATTTTCCTCTTCAAGTTTTGCTATTCGATTATTTTTTGTTTCAATTACAACATCTTTTGATTTTGATGTCTTTTCATATCTTTCGTGCCATACTTTATTAAATTGCTGTTGTGATTCTCTTGTTTCTTCAATGCTTTTTCGAATTTCCTCATCACAATACAAATAATTCTTTGACAACCCACTTTGTTTATGAACACTATTAAAATTAATTGCTATCTGTTCCTGTTGCATCCGTGCTATTGTTGCAAACGCTCTTGCCTTAGCGTCTGTACTCCTTGATTCCCAACTCTTCTCCAAATTCTTTGATTGTGATTTAGCCATTACATTCCTCCCGCAAAATCCCATTCTTATGAACAATTCCTTCACTTTGGATACGTGCAAGCATTGACTCTAATATATCAAGATATTTTTGATTCTTTACAACCCATTCATCTCTGTCTAACATTCTACTGATTCTTAATTGCTCTTTGACATGTTCGATTTCACCTCTATATTCTTCGATATTATTCTTATCACTACAGAAATTTGCACATTCTAAACAATGATTCATTTGTTGCTTACACGGTATCTTCATGGGTTTAAAACACACCCCAAATGGCACTTTTACCGCATCAAGATTCTTTCGCACAAACTCATAATGTAATCTTTCCTCACTCACCGTCTCTTTCCTTGCTGGCGGTTTGCTGTCAAGCTGTAGCAACTTAAGTTCTTCAGTTTTTTTCCATTTTTCATAAAGCATATTTTCTGAAACTTTTGAATAGTGAAGTGTCATTTGTAGACTGCAATGCCCCAATATCTGCTGTATAATCCCTATCGGCATCTCTTGTTCCGTATATTCCATGGCACGCGTATGTCGCAAGCTATGGGTTTTAAAATGATACAGTTTCCCATCACCATCTACTATTTGTTTTTGTTCTATTAGCCTTCTTACCGCACTCACAAATACAGTCTTACTGTAGGGTTTTCCTTTATGCTTTCCCTCATAGCTATTAAAGAGATAACGACTTGGATTATTATCCTCTGTGCTGATTTCCCTCGCCTTAGTGGATAATTCTTTTACTATTTCACCTACTTCTTTTCGTATCGGTATCTTTAAAACAGGAATCCCTGTTTTTGTGATTTCTCCACATAAATATGGTATATAAGTCTGCTCTTTCTCATTCCACAGATATTCAAGACAGGTGTCATATCGTAAGTTGAATATGTCTGCTCCACGCCAACCGCTTTCTCGAAGTAATAGATAGATAGGTTGCATTTCTTTTGGCTCTAAGTCCTTTATATTCGCATCCAAAGCATCTTTTACAGGTATCGGTATATATTTAACCTTATTCATCGTATCGCTTGCTCTTTCTCTACGTGGTACATCATCATCAAACAATAACCGATACACGTCACACTTAGGTGCTCCTTCATATTCCGCTAATTGGATATAGTCTATAAATATCCGGATAAAAGACACTGCTTTACTTGTAAATGTTGCATTTTTATCCTTATAATCAATTGCAACAAAATGCAGATATTTCTCCATATCCTTTCGACTTAACTGTTCAAAGAAACCATCTGTATATCCATTTTCATAAAATACCTTGAAAAAATATTTGATATAAACAAGCATTTC
>JAWXVC010000039.1:1727-3116 GCA_044425805.1 Lachnospiraceae bacterium
ACTTCATGAAATGCATTTGCCACTTCTTCCTCACTTGGATGTACATACGTATTTAATGTTGTATATATATTTTTATGTCCTGCTCGCTCCTTTAAAAGCTCAGGCTCCCATCCAGCTGAATGTAATAAACTAAGGGATGTGTGACGAAACATATGTGGAGTAATATAAATACCTGTCTTTTTACGTAATGCCCTAAATACATTATCTACATCACTGTAATTCATAGCCTG
The DNA here is from genome assembly GCA_044425805.1 of Lachnospiraceae bacterium. GTDB lineage: Bacteria > Bacillota > Clostridia > Lachnospirales > Lachnospiraceae > RGIG6307. Next base: position 1,958 of record JAWXVC010000039.1, read on the forward strand.
GCCTCTGTATTTTCCAAGCAACTTGATAAATACGTGGTTCGTTTTTACTTTTTCATCGTGATACAAACAAATATTTTCTGAAAATAAATCCATTAAATCTATGGTAGCATTCAATTTCCTTTCGCTATGCACAGTCTTTATTTCGGCTAGATTTTCTGTCTCACCTCTATCTTTTATTTGTATCGTACGTTCTGATAGTTCGAAATCTTCCACCCACAAGGAGAGTGCTTCTCCAATTCGCATTCCCGTTTCAAACAATAAGTACAATAAAAAATAATCTCTTTCATTGTTGCAGGCTTCAAGAAGTATTACTACATCCTCTTTTTTGATTGTTTTTACCACTTGCTTTGGTACAGGCATCTTCAACATATGGCTCTGTGTCGGTTTTGATGGTGCAATTCCATGCAAAAAGCTTCTGTAATCTCTGCTTGGATTTTTAATAAATGTTACCAACTTCTTGGATAAATAATTCTCTGAACCCTCATGCAACATATGATACTTATAAAACGAGATGACTGTATCAACTATGGCATTAATTGTTGCTGCTTTATGCACTGGATTTAGCCTAAGCGGAATCACCCGTTTTTCAATATCTGGATTCTTAAGCCATCCAATAAACCTTGCTAAATCATCTACATTTGCTTCCTTATAATCTTTGTTTCTCTCTTTCAAGAATGTAAAATAGTGTTTTAGATGAAAGCAATGCAATCGTAAGGTATTTCTTGCATAGGATGCGTTATCCTTAAACCTCAGATACTGAAGCACTGGTTCAATTGGTGCTCCCTCATCATCCGCCAGATAGTATCTGGTCTTTAATTCTCTTGTTGTTACTTCTACTACTTTCATTATCCATGCTCCTTTCTTATTTGCATGGATAATCATATCATGTGTTCGAGTACTATGAGTACTATGATTACTATCACGAGTTTTATGTGTACTCTAACAAGTATTGCTCTTGTTAAAGTACTATGAGTACTATACTTTTAAATCACGAGTTATCTGTATTTTTCCACTAATAGGGGTGTCGTGTTTCACGACGCCCCTACAATGTCTTTTAATTGCATCTCGTCCATTGCTATAGCCCAGTGCAGTTGCCACATCACTTCCACAGAACATTGGATTTCCATTACCATCTACAATGATTCTAATCTCCCCAAAC
>JAWXVC010000040.1:0-3085 GCA_044425805.1 Lachnospiraceae bacterium
AGAAGTAACTGTCTTTCCATCTTTCTGAAATATTCCTTTATCAGAAAGCCTACTCAATATGGTATATGTGGTAGACTTGCTCCAACTAAGATTTTCTGAAGCTAAAGCAATAAGTTCTCTTGTCTGTAATGGTTCGTTCTGCCATATAATATCAGCAAATCTCATTTCTACTTCGCCTAGTCTATATTCTTGCATATATGTACCTCCATTTCGTCTACACTATGTCGACCTTAATATCATTCTACTCCTTGTAGACGTTTTTGTCAAGATATATGAATGTGATAATGATATATTGATTTATACTTAGAATATATAATACTTTCTTTTACGCTTTTAAATAGAGTTAATCTGGTAAGTTAAAGGGAGTATCAAAATGAACCCCCCTCCCGTCCACAGCAGACGAAGAAACAACTACTTTCTCCATATCACCAACAGGTGTTTTTCCAACTTTCATAAGCCTAAATAATTTTCTCAAAAAACTGTCACTGGTGCTTTTATCACTATGTTTCAACAAGTGAACCGGGGGTATTTCTTCTTTTTGAACTGGGGGTGTTACTTGGTCTTTTAGTTGCTTCTTTTCACTTTTCATCATATCAAAACTAATATGTTTCACTTCACATTTCTTGTTGTGCTCTGTGGCTTCTTCTAGCTCCACACAGCTCACTTCTTCACTTGTGCAATCAATGACATCATCATGTTCTAACTCCTCGCACAGCTCGTTTAAAGGCTGTTCCTGTGGCAATGTTAAAGTGTATAGGTTGCTTGTCTGCCCACCATTCTTTGAGAGAGCAAATCTTGCTTCACGTTTCAAGAAACCTCTTTCTACCAATTCTTTCATAGCTCTTTTCACAGTAGAAATACTAATATGTAACTGCTCTCCGATAGTCTTAATGGATGGAAAACAAGTAAATGCCTTATTATCTGCTCTATCTACTAAATACATGAGTACACTTAATGCTCTGCTTTTCAGATCGGTATGATATACCATTTGTTTGTATTCAAATAAATTTGATGCTGTCATTGTTGTTGTCATATTTAAAATACCTTCCTTCTATGATTTATTGCAACTTTGCATAACTTGCAAAGTTCTGGGTGAACTTTGTTCACCCTTCCTCCAAATTTAAATATATCTCTCTATCATCTTCTTATAATTTACTCTTGCTAATTCACTGTTCATAAAATCTGGCTGATACACAGGTTGTAATACTTCGTGCATTTCATTCGCAAACACATTTTCATATCGTTCCATTGTTTCTTCTGCAAAAAATGTAGGGGAAATGTAAATACTTGTTTCTCTTAGCTCTTTTAAACTTAATGCTGTATAAGGAAGCTCATAAATCTTAACCCCACAGGCTAATACTACCTCTTGCATATATTCCAAATTGCTAATAATCTTCTCATTTAGGTTACCAAAGTCATACACTTCAAAATTACAAGGTTGTTCTGGCGCCGCTTTAGAAAATTGCATACTATCTACTTCAAAACTTTCTTTCACACCAGCTAAACCATATTCTTTAGCGATGTATGGCAAAATATTGCTTTTATTTGCTTCAATATAGCAAGCTGTCGCACCTACTTTACCTAGCCAATTTACAAGGCCTAAAGCAAAAGTAGTTGTTCCAATTCTATTTTGAGATCCAACCACACCAATACGCACATTTCTACATTTGAAGTTATAATGCTCATGCTTAGGTTTCGGCTTTACTCTCTCACTCGCTTCATAACGATTTAAGCCATTTACACTCAAACAATTTACAATATCTCTTTGGATTTCTACCAAATTGCTTGAAGTAATAATATTCCCAACACCAATTGAAAGAAGTGCTTTAAATAGCGATGATGTTTCCTCTAACCCCTCACAGATAACTGTGATTCGTGCATCATACATAGTATGAAATTCTTCAATCGCATGAACGAATGTCTTGTCATCATTTACTACAATTTCTTTGTTAATCACAATTTCTGCAAAATGGGAATAGTTCGCCATATCACGAATCACAAAGTTCTTCATGTCAATGTTACCCTCGATTTTATGTAAAGGGTATGCTTCTTTTTGTTCTAATAAAAAATCCAATAAATTGGTTGTCTTTGCATTTGTCAAATATAAAATCATATTATTTCGCCTTTCTACTTTCCAATAATCCAAAATGGACCGCCTGCAGTTGCTCCGTTACTCGCTTCATCTATAATGATACTTAAATCCCACTCTTGCTCACTTCTGCTATAACTCGCAGGATCTGCAACAAGAATTTTACCCTCACTTGTAACACCTCGCAAAACAATAAAATGCCCACCTGTGGTGAAATGCCCCTCACTCATAATAGCCACCACCAGTTTACCACTAGCTAAGGCATCTACAATTTTCTGTGCTTCGTTTTTGGTAGCTCCCTCGCAAGTCAAACCATAGGCAGTAGCTGCATTAGGTATCAAACTATGATAAGAGCCATTGCCCTCGCACCTATAACCATTCTCCACTGACCAAGCACATAGGAGGGTAGGATCGTGAGCTTCGCCTGTAAATGTACTGATAACGATTGACATAGATGTAGGACCACAACCTGCCTGCCCAATGGTTGATGAAGTTCCATACATCATATCTGCCCACCTTTCATCAAGTTGGTTGTAATAGGATACTTGTACTTCACCATCAGTGAAAATAACACCCTCATAATTCTGTCCATACCCATTGACATAATCATCTTCATAAATCCCTAGATTTTGATTATATCCGTAGTCCATTTGAAAATCTTCCACTGCTGTTAATTCATCTGGTAGTAGCCAATCAGCAAAGATAGATAATGGACTTGTAAGAATATATACAATAAGGGCAATTAACACAAGTAATGTAAGTACAGGTGTTAGTATAATGATAAAAAATGTACGTCTTTTTTGTTCGTCTTTTAATGTTTCTAATGCTATTAAAGCCGCTTTAATGGCTGCCGGATTTGCCATTATCTACCACCCCCATTCACACCAAACATATTAGACAAAGGATTGGCATTGATTGTTCGTTCTAATTGATTACTGCTACAATGGGTATAGATCTCAGTTGTGGCCACCGAGGTATGACCGAGGATTTCTTGTA
>JAWXVC010000001.1:0-2714 GCA_044425805.1 Lachnospiraceae bacterium
CCTTCTCATAGTCTGGTGAAAATTTTATTTTTCCACCTACTCCTGTCATCTACAATAGTTTATAGTAATGATAATAGTAACAGTATATCATAGTTTTTATGAAAGGCAAGGCATTCCTGTTTGCCTATAGTAAGGAATAGAAGGGTGAAAATAAATTTTCACTCTCAGCGTCAGTGATTTCACCCTTGTAAGCAAGTGAAATCACTGGACTTAACTATGAAGTTACTTAGCGGTAATATTTTAGGTATAAATTTTCATTATTTCTTCAGAATTTCACAGAGGATAACATCTTGACGTAGTAAATATCCCGTTTTCGACACTTGGTAATAATGCAACAGGCAACAAATGGCGTGGTTAAGCCATTTGTTGCCTGTTTTCTGCTTTTAAGAATGTTGTACGGGAACCCTACTCTAAAATTTTTTTTATTTTTTTATTTAATTCTTTTGGTTGATAGTATTTTTTGTCCAATCGTAAGTCGGAAATAGCATTTAAAGCAGTACTTACTTGAGAGCAGGTATAAGTGGATGCATAGCACATATCTTCGATGTTCGCAACTTCCATATTTTGTAATGTTTCTATAATGTTGTCGACTGTAAAATTGGTTTGGCTTATATCTAATTTCTTTTCGAGAAGACGATAAATAAGCAATGCGGTATAACATATCATAAAATGAGCAATGATTCGTTCTTTGTTTTGATGAAATACTGGACGTGCTGAAAAATTAGTTTTCATAACTCTGAAACAATCTTCGATTTTATATCGTCTTGAGTTTACTGCGATAATATCTTTTGCACTATCTTCAAGATTAGTAGCAACTGCGTAATAACCATCGAATTTCTCTTCTTCATCAATTGCCTCTTGATTTAAAAAATATGTATCTTGAACGTCTTTGTTATCTTTTGTTTTAGTGGTTCTTTTTATAAAACGAGTGACGTCATTTGGCCCTTTTTTGTATGATTCGGGATCGATATTTTTTAGTAATATCTTTGCCCTTTCGATTTGTCTATTTCTAATAAATCTTTGATATTCCATCATTTTTCTTGAAAATGTAATAATGATTTTTTGCTCTAAAATAGCTTTCGATTTTACATTTCTCTTTTTACCATTTTTAAGAATCTTTTCTTCATAGAATCCAAGATCCATTGCTTTATCTGCAATAATTATCTTATATGCTTTATCGTTATATAAATTTTTGTTTTCAGGATCGTTTTTATCAAAGGCTTTCATATCAGCTATTGTAATTTCTTCATCAGTAGATAGAAGTTTGTAATCATAGTCATTAAAAACAGCTTCTTTTAATGTGGCTGATAGTTTTTTGATAGATTGTGTAACAATAAAAGCTCTGCCACCCATAGAATTAAATTTTCTAATATTAAAAGAACCTAAACCTGCATCAGCACAATAAATTAATTTTTTCCCGTCTAACATCTTAATTAGTTTTGTCTCCAGAGGAACAGCAGTCGTTTGCTCGTTATCTGAACCAGACGTAATGCACATAGATAATGGAATGCCATCGGAATCCATAAAAAGTCCCATTTCTACCAGTGGAGCGGGCTGGTGTTGCTTAGACATCCCGTATTTACGAAATCCTTTTGTGATTTCTCCAGTTACTTCATCCACATAATCAGGATCAGGAGACTCAATTTCAAAGTAATAATTAGAGCAATCATAATAACATACGGAAGTATCTCGTTTGACGATATTTTGACTCTTTTCAAAAAGATGACTGATGTATTCATCGTAGTGTTTTTCCATAATATCCATAGTTCTGAGAATATGAACATATTCAAAAGAAGGTTGCTCATAATACTGATGGAGATGTTCGTAGGTACCTAACTTTGAATCAGGATAAAGAATTCTTGCAAAAGTAAGAAATCGATTCACTGTATTAGGATTAAAAGTTATTTTGGAATCTGCAGTAATTTCCTTGAAAAAAGTAGCAATGTCTAATTCGTGATATAGCTCTTGAAGAAAGAGGTAGCCAATATTTAAATTAGTACTAGAAGAAACAAGATCATTACTGAATTTGATTTTTTCATCAAAATCGATTTTAACCTCCATAGTAAGCTTGTTATTTTTTTCTTCTTCATTGTACTTGGCAACTTGCTCTTTAGCATAAGCTAATGGATCTTCCGTAATTAATAATAACTCTGAATGCTTGCCTATCCGTGCAATATTTTTAGTTGTAGTTTTTTGCCCATTACGAAATCCTTTTTGGATAAAGTAAGTAGGATCCTTTGATTTTCTGTCATAATTTAGTTTCATAACCCATTATATCACAGAATCAGATAAAATACAACCCCGTACAACAAATAAAAACACAAATTTGACAAAAAAAAGAAGCCGAAATGGCTTAAATAAAGGGTTTGACGAAAAATAAGATAAATACAAGTGTCGAAGACCCGAAAAACGAGTTGAAGATATTTTTTTCTTTGAATAGTTTAATAATGATGATGATCCATTTAATCTTCAAGTATTAGAAGCAGCAGTGAAAAGAATGGAGTCAAAAGAGGGGGGTATTATCAAAACAACGGTTTGTAAGTGTTTCATGAAAAATCAAAAATCCATTGACAGATAAAGAAAATTGATTTACTATCCCGTTTTCGACACTTGGTAATAATGCAACAGGCAACAAATGGCGTGGTTAAGCCATTTGTTGCCTGTTTTCTGCTTTTAAGAATGTTGTACGGGAACCCTACTCTAAAATTTTTTTT
>JAWXVC010000041.1:0-3035 GCA_044425805.1 Lachnospiraceae bacterium
AAAACAGAGGAAGAAATCAAGAAGATTGAAGAACGAAGAAAACGATTTAGACGCAATTATGAAAAACGCAAAGCCAATGGCAAACAAGCAGAATATTATCAGAAAACCAAAGATAAAAAGCGAGCTGAACTTCTTGAAAAAATGGAACGATTACCAATAGCAGGAATACCATTGGCAGAATTTAAAGCAAGTATACAAGATGAAAAATTAGAAAGTAGGTACGATTATGTGTAAGGACAGTATACTAAATGCAATGTATTATGGAGCAGTTATCCCTTGGGAGAATAGTCAGCTATCTCAAACACAAGAGTACAAAGATACTCTAAAAATCGCAACAGATTTACAAGAAAAATTGATAGCACAGCTTAATGACGAGAACAAAAAACTGTTTGATGAATTTTTGAAAGCTGATGGCGAGGTAGGTAGCTTTTTTGAGGAAGAAAAGTTCAAAGATGGTTTTATCTTAGGTGCAAGGCTAATGATTGAAACACTAACCGACACACGATTTACAAAGTAAGGAGCTGATACAATGGAACAAAGTATATTTGAAAAAATGGGTGGTACTTACATCAAAGTTGGCGATTACTATGTGCCGAACTTAGGGCAGTTTGAGGACGAAGAAGAAACAGACGATAGACCTTTAGGTAAGTATGGAATGTTGAGAAGAACATACCTTGAAGAACACAGAAAACCTTTATATAATCATCTGCTACTTAGTGGAGAGTTACACTCCCACTTGCGTGATGTGAATGAGCAAGCACAGCAGATGATTGATACCCTACTGCCCCAGTACAAAGCAAAACAAGGTGTCACAGAGGAATTAAAAGCCAGTGAACAACTTCTATGGGTAGGAATGGTAAATAACATCATAGCACAGATTGAAGAAATCATATACAGCGAAATCGTGTATGTATAACTTAGGATTTAAGACGGAGCAAGTAATATTGTTTCCGTCTTTTTTCATATAAAAAATCAAATTAAAAACAGAAAAGGAGCATTTCATTATGACAAAGAAAACAATCGTAGAGCAACTCAAAGAAACACAAATCGAGATTGAAAAAACAAGAACAGAAAAGAAACAAAAGGAACATCAACTAGAAAAGTTGCAAAAGCGTGAACGAGAAAAGAATCGAAGCAAACGCACACGCAATTTAATTGAAAAAGGTGCAATCTTGGAAAGTATCAATCCATCTATCCAATCCCTATCCAACGAGCAGTTACAAGCATTTTTGCAACAAGTATTGCAGAGTGAGCGAGCATTGCATTTGCTTAGTAAAATGACAGCAACCGAAGATACGCAGTAACTCCCTTGATTACAAGGGCGCACTTATACACCATTTACAATGGTGCTGTGCGTTCTGCGAAGCAATGGGGAGCTACTCTCCCCAAACCCCTAGTGTACTTTACGAAACCGACTACACCTTGCGAGGTGTAATCATTTTCATAAAGTCTAATAAATCGAAAGGAGTAGTTTATGGCGATATTTCACCACTCAATAAAGCTGATAAGTCGAGGAAAAGGCAAGTCTGCTGTGGCTTCATCTGCATATCGAAGTGGCACTAAAATAACCAATGAATATGACGGAGTAACACACGACTATACGCATAAAGGTGGTATTCATTCCAGTGCTATTTTACTACCACCCCACGCACCTAAAGAGTACGCAGACCGTAGCACTTTATGGAACGCAGTAGAGAAAATAGATAAAGCTATAAATAGTCAACTAGCACGAGATATCGAAGTGGCAATACCAAAGGAAATCCCATCAAATCTATGGCAAAGAATGATGATTGATTATTGCAATGCTAACTTTGTTTCCAAAGGTATGATTGCTGATTTATGTATCCATAACAAAGACCCAAACAACCCACATTGTCATATCATGTTGACTATGCGACCTATCAAAGAAAATGGCAAATGGGGAGCAAAATCACGCAAAGAATATGTGCTTGATGATAGTGGTAATCGCATTAAACTTCCAAGTGGAAATTGGAAGTCAACAAAGGTTGATACAATGGATTGGAACAGCCAAGGCAATGCAGAACTTTGGAGAGCAAACTGGAGTGAGCATTGCAATCTTTATCTTGAAAAATTAGGATATACAGAACGAGTAGACCACCGAAGTTATGAAAGGCAAGGTATCGACCAAATCCCATCTATTCATTTAGGTGTGTCAGCAAGTCAGATGGAGCAAAAAGGCATTGAAACAGACAGAGGAAATATCAACCGACAAATCGCACAAGATAACAAAGATATGAAGATACTAAGGGCGAGAATTACAAGGCTTGTTAAGTGGAAACGAGAACTAGAAGCACAGCCTTTAGATCTTGCAAAAGCAGACATAAGAACTTCTGTTATTGGTAAGCTAAACGCAAACAATGTTGTGGTAAAAAATCAATATCAAAGCCTTAAAGAACTAAAAATGAATGCTAGTGTTTGGAACTTTATGCAGAGCCATAGCATTGATACTATTGGGGATTTTGCAAGTACAGTTAGTGACCTAAATGCTAGTTTTTACGCTATTAAAAAGGAGCGAACAGCTACCAAAAAACAAATAGAAATCCTTGATAAACGCTTAGAACTTTGGAGCGAATACGAGCCATTAAAAAAATATATCTTTAAGTATAATGAGTTAAATACAAAAGATAAAAAGGTATTTATCGAGAAATATCGTGACAAGTTTAATCGCTATGAGGAACTTCAAAAAATATGGAAACAGATTGAAGCTACCGAGGGTAAAGTTGCACCTAAACAGTGGCAGAAAAAACGCACTAGCCTAGAGAATGACGATAAACTTCTTGCGTGGAAACTAAAAGCATTGAAACAAGAAATCGGCAGTGCTGAAAAAGTGCAAAAGATATTCGAGGAAGCAAGAACTGGTGCAGACATTCCAAAGCCTACTAAGGAACGAGTGACGGAAACATCATTGTAGAAGTTGACAGTTTTTGGGTGTTTTATCAATAGACTTTTCGTGCAAAGATATGATATAATGATTAAAACGAAGCCACATCGTGAAGATGTGAGATTATTTATAT
>JAWXVC010000042.1:0-3001 GCA_044425805.1 Lachnospiraceae bacterium
TAAGCGATGAATAACCTACCGTCCCTATTTTCTTCAAATCCATGAGATAATCAACGTGCATGAAGTAAATGCATCTAAATTTTGAATATTCATGATGATTAGAGTAATTCACTTTAACCATTGTTTGAAAGTTAGTGCTCTTTGCTCTAACTCATCAAGTTGAGTTAGAGTATTTTACTTCATAGTTTATCAAGAATGGAGTTGAATGACCACAATGAGTTACCCACAAAATTTATCCAAATCTGACCAGAAATGGTTAGATATCATTCATGAATGCAGAGCTAGCGGACAATCAGATAACCAATGGTTAGAAGAACATAATATCAAATCACCTACATTTTATTATCACGTAAAAAAGCTTCGTCAGAAAGCTTGTGAATTACCAAAACGGAAGCAAGCTAACCGAAACGATGTACAAGAAGTTGTTCCACTAATTGTGGATGAGCCAGTACCTATCATAACTGATGAAGTGACTAATAATTCACTATCTATTACTCATGGAGCAAATAACATCGTAAATGATTCGATTGCAATTCGTCTTACAATACAAGGTGTTGGTGTTGAAATCGCAAATAATGCAACTCAGAAAGTAATCCAAAGTACATTAGCTGCGTTGCGATTCTTATGCTAGGGGATATTTCAGGTATTGCAAAAATTTATATTGTGACCGGGAAAACAGATATGCGCCGCAGTATAGATGGACTCATGGCTATTGTTCGCGATACTTATCAGATGGATCCCTATGCAAATGCCCTTTTTCTTTTTTGTGGTAGAAGACGCAATACCATAAAGGCTTTGTACTTTGATAAGGATGGTTGGTGCTTACTGTACAAACGTCTAGATAGTGACGGACGTTTCCAATGGCCCAGAAATGCATCAGAAGTAAGAGCACTTACTCGTCAGGAATTCCGCTGGTTAATGGAAGGACTTTCCATTGAGCAGCCCAAAGCAATTCAACCCACACCAAAAAACACGCGGAAAGTCTTCTGATTTGTGCAAATCAGAGAAAATATATTTGTTGCGGACAACTACTTTTGCTAAAAAAAAGAAGTTGTCCACACCAATGTCTTGAACCAAGTAGCTACTAGGTTACTATAAATCTATTCAGGGCATTGATGTGGATAACATTTTTAAAAACATATAAAATACAGTGTTTTAGGGCAATTCTAAGGATACTTATACACCGTCAAAATGACCATATACATTTGGTCTATCATTTGTCAAAACCTTTGATTTTCTATATAATATAAGAAAAGTCAGGAGGTACGAGATGTCTGAAAATAATGAAAAAGAGCTCTTACAAATGGTAATTGATACACAAGCATCTCGTATCAAGGATCAAGAAGAAACAATCAAAGAACTGCGTATTATGCTAGATGAATTGCGGTCTTTAAAAATGAATTTAGAAGAAACTTTAGAAGAGTTTCGACGTCAATTTTTCGGTGTTAAAAGTGAAAAATCTACCACTTCAAAACAGAAAGAAACAATTGATATTAAAAAGGAATCTGTTAAAGTAAAAAGTCACACAAGAGAACGAAAACCAAAAGCAACTCGTGATGAACTATACGCGAATCTACCCGTAGTAGAGATTATCTGTCCTGTTGCAGATAGTGAACGTTTCTGTGACTGGTGCAATGCTGAAATGACCTCTATGAAGCCTACCTTTGTACGAGAAGAAATTCGAATCACGCCTGCTGTTGTGGAGCGAATTCATTACTTGCAGGAAGTTCTGATTTGCCCTGAATGCAAAAAAGATCAAGATGGTTCCTTTAAAAAAGGAATCGTTCCTAGTGCACTCATTCCCCATAGTCCTGCATCCGCTTCAGCGATTGCATTTGTGATGTTTAATAAATGTTTTATGGGGTTGCCTTATTACCGTCAGGCATCAGCATTTCAACAACTTGGAGCTACCATTCCAAGAGAAACGCTGGCTAATTGGTGTATTCTTGCAACAGAGCGATATCTACTTCCTATTTATGAAGAATTACATAAAGCGTTGTTACAACGTGAGATTATCCATGCTGACGAAACAACATGTCAAGTGTTACGAGAAGACGGGAAAACAGCGCAATCAACTTCGTATATGTGGATTTATACGTCTGGGTCAGATGGTCTACCTGGTATTGTTATGTATGAGTACCAGCCAGGACGAGGTGGTATCTATCCACAGGAATTCTTAGCAGGCTTTCAAGGGCTACTCCAATGTGATGGATATCAAGGTTACAATAAAGTAGATGATGTATTATTAGTTTGTTGTATGGCTCATTGTAGACGAAAGTTTTTTGAAGCTTTGCCAGCAGAGAAAAAGAAAACAATGAAGCTTCTTGATATCAATTCGCCAGAAGCAATCAAAGATCCCGTCGTACCACAGCACGATCTTGATAAATACATTCCTGCTGAAATTGGAGTTGCTTACTGTAATAAACTGTTCTATCTGGAACGTGAATTCAAAAGTTTGTCTCCAGAGGAACGAAAAGCACGAAGAATAGAACAAGAGATACCTATCTGGGATAATTTCTTTAATTGGATAGAATCATTGAATCCAACAAAAGGGAGTAAACTGCAGAAGGCGCTGAGCTATGCCCAAAATCATAAGGATAGTCTACAAATGTATCTACAGGATGGTCGTTGCGAACTTTCGAATAATGTAGCTGAACGTAAGGTGAAATCTTATGCGATCGGGAGAAAAGCATCCCTGTTCCATGCATCCGTCTCAGGTGCAAATGCAAGTGCCATTATATATAGTCTCGTAGAGACTGCAAAAGCAAACAATCTGAATGTGTTTCAATATATCTACACGCTATTGTTGTACATGCCGGGCCACAAAAATGGGTCCGAAGGTATGGAACAACTTATGCCATGGAGTAGTTTTATAAAAGAACAATGTTCTGGATTAATAGATGTTAAAACAGTGACGGTTGAAAATCACCCAACCTTAATTGTTTAATTAAAAAATAAGCGATGAGGGGATAGTCTAGACGCTATCTTATTCATCGCTTAC
>JAWXVC010000043.1:0-2951 GCA_044425805.1 Lachnospiraceae bacterium
TTTCTGCCATATTCTCTGGTGTAGCCTTAGTGCAAGCTGTAAGTAGTAGAAAGCTCACAGCTAAAATCATTGCTATTGTCTTTTTCATGATACGCTTCTCCCGTTCATTAACTTTTATTATCTTTTCTTCTTTTTCTAACTCTCCACACAACAAAAACAATTACAACAAGTCCGATTACAATAAACGGAGAAAATATCATAAGCATCATAGGTAAATATGGACTTCTTAGGGTGCTGAATATGTTTAGAAACCAGTTTTCATCTATTGTTATTTCTAAATTTTCGGTTGGTAATGTGTCTGATACATATTGATATGTGCGACTTGAAATTTTTTCAAATTCCAAATTGCTGTGTGTAATGACTGGCATATCTTTATCAAGATATAGATTAATGGTTAGACTTTCAAAATCTTTCCACATGGTAGCAGGTGCAAGATAATAATAAATTTCGCCACGTTTTGCATCAAAATCATAATCTGGATATCCACCCAAGTTATAAATATATGACACCACTACATCATACTGCTCGTTTGCATCAAAGGTCATATCAAAAGTAACAGTGTCAACAGTATTTTGGTCTGTATCAGCAATACCTGTGTCGGTTAAAACTGCATACTGCCAATCATTTGTCGTAATCTCTGTATCGTAATTCAAATTAAAACTTTCATGTTCAAATTCTGCTGTTTTACCATCAATCAGTATTTCAGTTCCACCCAGTTCAATGTTAGGTGAAATAAACATGGAGGTTGTTGTGGCTGTATCATCTGTTGTGTTTTTCATAGTATATGTGGCAGTGATTTCTGCCTGTGTGCCAGTAACTACAATGTCTAATACTTTTGAAAGCACACCGATTTCTTCGCTTTTTTCAAACGTTATAGATGAACCAATATCAGAGTCCTGTGGTGCCGCCATATTTGCATAAGCTGTTGTTGGTAAAAACATCGTCATGCAAAGAATGACTATCAAACTTGTACTTAATTTTTTCATAGTGCGTTCCTCCTAGCTGATATGTATACTCCTACTATCTTAGACGTAGAAAAATCTTTTTTGTGACAATTTACTTAAAACTTTTTTAATACCTAACACCTATTATACTATATTTTGAAGATAAAGCGAATATCAAGATAAAGCAAAACAGGGCAAGCCTATGTACGCGCATAGAATTACCCTGTTTTCATTCTAAGTTTGATGTCCATCGCCAAGTTTGTATTGATACCATTCCTCGTTAATATAAATTGCCACACTTTCTTCGTCAATGATTTTATAACCAAATCCCTCTCCGAAGTTTGATTCATTATTTTTAGTTGGTCTTTCGCTTCCATCTACAGTAGAGGTAATCCATCCATCAAAGTTACTGCTTTCAGGAGTTTCAAACATTGTTTCTTCTGATATTTTCCCTGTGTCGATATACATTTTATCATTTATCATTACCATAGGAATTAAATCATATAGAGGTGCGTCTAAATATTTCTCATAAGTTTCCATTGCATAAGCTGTATATGCTGTCCCATATTCTTCAAGATACACGTCAGTTCCATAGTCTACAAAAATTATGTCAGTATTCGTGGTTTCTATTAGAATTTCATCATCTTCATAAGCATCATAGAAAAGAAAATATGGCTGTCCTGTACTACCCCATTCGGTAAGCAAACCATTGTCTATTGACATACCACCTGCCAGTGGTACATTATCGATATTATCCACCGATAAACGATATTCTAATTTATAAAGGTTAATGGAATGGTCATTATTTGCAGTACCTGTATTCATTTTTTGTAAATTTGTGATTGCTGCATTTGTAATTTTAAAATTATGTTCTTCACCAATCTCATTATAATAATTTACAATACCTTGTACATAGCTTGTTGCTGTATCAATAGCTGAATCTGAGGCAGTTACACTTTCATCAACTTTTATACCCAGTTTGTTTGGTACATTATTATTGATTTGCACGCTATAATAAGCATAGTTTCCATCTTCAAATTCAATTTTAAATTCATAAATATAACTGTTATCGGTTTCCAAGCTGACAAGTATAAAATTCTTGTCGAAATCCTCTAAAACTTCTTCTTTTCCGTCGACATAACGTTTCATAGAGGTAATATTAATCTCATTATCCCACTTGATATTATCACTGTTCCAGCCATCAGGCTCATTGTCTAAACTAAAGATAATATTTGCATTCCTGTGTCCTTTATTTTCGTTATATGAAAGCACTTCAGAATAATCCATTTCGATTGGGTGAATGGAATCGGCTTCCAAACTTACATTTCCACTTGTCCAAGAGTACGTGCCTAAATTCATAGGCACAACACCATATTCATAGTATGCATAAATGGTTGGTGGTTCATCAAATTGTTCTTTCCCATTACTCATAAGCGAAACAGCTACCACACCCACTAAAACCAAACAAATAGCACTTACCCAAACCACAGGTTTTTTATACTTCATCACATTTTCCACCCTATCTTTTGTATCACCCTCACCAAATGCAAGGGGTGTTGCGAGGGTCAATTTTTTTCCTGTTGCAAATTTCAATAGTGCTTCGCAGTAGTCTGCTCTAATATCAGTATTCATTTTCTTCATAACCGATTCATCACAAGAGGTTTCCATATCCTTACCCGATAGCACAAATGAGGTCCATACAAGAGGATTAAACCAATGAACAGCAAATGCAATAAAGCTGAGTATTCTTGTAATATGGTCAAGCCTTTTGATATGTGTTTGTTCGTGTTTTATGATGAAATCACGCTCGGCATCTGTAAGGTTTGATGGCAGATAGATTTTTGGTCTTATAAATCCCATCACAAATGGGGAATCTATGTGGTCAACGATGTATATGTTCTTTTCAATAGGTGTTGCACCGATTAACTTTCGTCTTAGCTTTATAAGAGAAACAATGCTATAAATTGCCATCATAGAAATACCCAAACCCCAAACCAAAGTTCCGAT
>JAWXVC010000024.1:0-16187 GCA_044425805.1 Lachnospiraceae bacterium
CATCAATAAAACAATCATAGATTGTATCAATAGTATTAATAAGTCTCATAATCACTCCATTCATTATATAAAATTCCTACAGTTGCAGTTTACTCTAGCACTTGCAGAGAATCAACTTTTTCTACATACTATCATACTAAAAACCCATGTACAATTCAACCTAGTATGTCGGAGCTATATGCCAATCATCAAACAAAGAACCACTAATGTATAAATAATCCGTCAAGTTAATTGACATCATACCTGCTGGAGTCCAAGCATCTATGCAGGTAGTATATGCTGTAATGTTGCTAATGTCTTGAATTGTGCCCTCCATTTAAAATAAAAAAGATGCCACAGCAAAGTGACATCTCTTCATAAATATCCGTTGATGGATCAATGACGATTACATCTGAAAGCTCTGGTACAACTAAATCCACGTCTACCTCTTTGAAAATTGCTACTATAATTGCACATACAGAAATAAGCATCCAATGAATTAACCTTCGCTTTTTTATACTTATTTTAGATAACTGCAAGTTAATTATCTCTAATTTTTCTGAAATCACTTTGATTTCATCTTCTCTTTCTTCTACTATACTTTCACCAAGTAGCGTACTTACTGGGATTTCAAGAACATCTGACATGGCTACTAGCATTTCAGAATCGGGAACCGATAATCCCTTTTCCCATTTTGAAATAGTTTGTCTCACGACATTCAACTTAATAGCAAGTTCTTCTTGTGAATAACAAATACCTCCTTTGTTTGTGTTTCAAGTGTATTAGATATTTGCTCGTTGCCACAAGCAACGTATGTTAACATTGAGCGACATAGCTAATGTAATGATATTGTTTCATACCACTGAGATTGTGACCTATACATTTTTGCATATTCTCCATCACGATTCAGTAATTCTTCATGATTGCCCACCTCACAGAGTTCACCGCTTTTCATCACTAAAATAATATCTGCCAATCGTGCAGAGCCTAGTCTATGTGTAACAATAAAAGCCGTTTTATTCTTTGAAAATTCCGCAAACTGCTTGTAAATCTTCGTTTCTTGAATAGGATCAATGGCTGCTGTTGGTTCATCTAAGACCAAGATTTTATGTTTTTTATGTAGACTTCTTGCAAGTGCAATTTTTTGCCATTGCCCACCTGAAAGTTCTACTCCTCCAAACTCTCTTGACAACATTGTCTCAAAACCATGAGTGAATACACTATCTTTTTCATCAAGTCCAATCTCATTTGAAAGAGAACGAGTTTCTTGCGTAATGGAATGTGATTTATCACTTATTTCTATATTGTCTTTTAAAGTCATCTTATATCTAGCAAATTTCTGAAAAGCAGCAGATGTATGTGCAAATAGTGATTTGCTAGAGCTATCTTTCGTCGCATGTCCACCAATTAGAATTTCCCCTTCTGTAGGGACGAAAATGCCCGTTATCAACTTTATCAAAGTAGTTTTCCCAGAACCATTTTCTCCAACTAATGCAACGAGTGAACCATAGGGAATATCTATCGAAATATTATTTACTGCTAATTTTTCAGAGTTTGGATAAGTAAAACTAGCATTTTTCAAAGAAATATCAAGATTTCCTCCCAAGTCATACTCGTTACCACCACGTTCAACATATTGCATTAAATAAATATAATTAATAGAAGCAACTACCCTACCTGGTTCATTTGCAATGTGGTGAAATAGACTATAAATTCTGTCAAAAATACCTATAAGCGAGCTAAAAAAAGCCACGAAACCACCAACACTAATTCGGCCATCCATCATGGCAGAAAATGCTATATAAATAACAAGTCCATTTGCAAAAAGTGCAATAATGTTCACACCTAATTCCAAAACCTTAGACTTTGTTAAAGCTGCTGATTCTCTATGAATCAGTGTTTTCAAGGTATCTAAAAATTTACCTAGAAAAAATCCATATGCACCTTCACCTCTAATTTCTCTTAGACTTTCTGGTGTTGTCATTGTTTTATAATAATATTCATTTTCTCTTCTAAGTGGTGCATTTTGTTCTTCTAGTTTATTGAATATATTAAGTCTGAGCAGTTGTGTTAAAAAGGCTGGAATAAAAGCAGTTGGAAATGCTAATAAAAGTAATGGTTCTAAATTTATGAGATACCACGTCATCCACAAAAAGTATGTGCCATGCATGGATATTAACCAAATCGTAATCCAAGGCAACCAAGCAGCCCCCTCCGTTCCCTTTTTGGATTTTTCTAATTCACTTAAAAACTTTACATCTTCAAATTTTTCAGGTGATATACTTGCCATTTTGTCATGTAATTCCTTTGATAAGGTACCAGTGGCTATATATAGCCACTTCCACGACCAATAATATGCAAACCCATCTGCAATTTCAGATAGTATCATCCAAGAAAAAAATATAATGAGAGAACCTACAACTACTTCAATCCCTATTTCACCATTTAAGAAAAGTTCCGCATTATCAAAAACTTTTTGTGTAAAATAGGCAAGCAAACCCATTGCACTTGCACCAATCATCCACATTAGCACAGATCCTATTACAAGCTTTGGTGCAGGCTTTATTGCACGTGGGAAAATGTATTTATATGTTCTAATAATGTTCTTAAGCGAATATTTATCATTCATGAATACCACTCCTTTTGACTTTCGAAAAGTTCTGCATAAAATCCATTATGATTCATTAATGTTTCATGAGAACCATGTTCCATGACGTTACCATTACTCAACATAACTATTTCATCTGCTATTCTAGCTGCTCCAAGTCTATGTGTAATAATCACACTGCTTCTACCTTTTATTATCTGCGAAAAAATAGAATAGATTTCACTTTCGGCAACTGGATCAAGTGCTGCTGTTGGTTCATCTAAAATCCTCATGCATACTGGAGCAATCAAGCACCTCGCAATTGCAATTTTTTGCCACTGCCCACCAGACAGATCCGTTGCATCATCTTTGATTTTCCCTAATACGGTGTCTATTCCTTGTGGAAGCGACTCCACCCAGCTTGTCATTTTAAGCATATCTAGTATATTATATAACTCCCTATCACTTACGCTATTTATATTGCCAAGCAACAAATTTTCTTTTAGACTTATTTGATATCTTGTAAAATCTTGATATACAACACCTAAAATGCTTTTCATAAATTCAAATGGATATGTGTGTAACTCTCTTCCATTTAACAGAATTTCCCCTGAATAATTATCATATAAACCACAAATCAATTTCGTTAATGTAGTTTTACCAGCCCCGTTTAACCCTACTATGGCATAATTCTTGCCAGCTTCAAACGTAAAATTAAAATGTTCTAAAATCAATCTATCTGTTTTTGGGTACGCAAAGGAAACATCCCTAAACTCGATCTGTTCAAACTCAAAATCCGAAATATCAATTCTACTTTTAAGAGCTGCTTCTTTTTCTGACAGATTTGCAAGGAGCTCAACATCTTTTAGTTGTTCTCTTGTTGCCGATAACATAGAAATCACCCAACTAATTTGCCAACCTAGAGACTGCACGATTGTAATAATTCCCGTAAATAAACCGATGAACATTCCCAGGCTTAATAAACCGTTTTGCAATGGAATCAATAATGTAGCAACGATAAAGGTCATTGTAATAATCATTAAGAATGCACCTGTTTTCACTGAAAAATAGTTGGTTCTTCTTGCTTTCATTCTTAATTCAATCATTTTGAGATTTTCATCGTACCAGACTCTATTTACATATTTTGTAAAATCAAAAATACTTCTCTCTTCTAGCAGAGTACGATCATACATTAATTCCCTGTAGTAATCTGCTTTTCGCTGAGTATATGCTATTCCCTTCTCTTCTACATACTTTTTTTGTCCTGATTTATAAGAAAATACAAAGAGTGGAATAGATATTGCTACAATCAAAAGTCCAGCCCACCATAATACAGTCATAATCATCCACAAAACACTCGCAACACTAATAACAACAGACACCACTTCCATAACGGCATTATAACCTTGCATAAACATTGTAAGTGTATCTGTTCCTGCTCGAATAATAGCATCATTGGTATCTGATTCTTCCATATGTTCATATTTTAAAGAACTTCTTTTTTCTGTGATTGCCCATTGAATCTCTAGCTTTATCATGTTCTGTAGTTTCTTTTCAAACATATATACTACAAATTCTTTTATGGAAAAAAGTCCTATCACACAAAGCAACAGCACTACAGGCATACTTAAATCCTTAGAAGTTCCCACTCCATTTTTAACGGTTAAAGCTGTATTTACAACATTTGAAAGAGCAATTATCTGAACGGCTGGTAAAAAAGCGAATGCAGTCTTAATGACGGTCAATAATATAATCCAAATAGGTGCTATCTTTAGTGGAAACATAAATAAATCTTTAAATGTATAGTCCTTTTTTGTTAATGTAAATTTTTTCATAACCCCTCCCTACCTATTTCTTTTTATGACTCACTATCATAATATACTAAACTATCTATCAGAACAATCAAATTATACAACTGCACACTGATGCGAATATTTAAGACCTTTTCCTTTGATTTTATTAAAGTTTTACACATTTTAAAATATTTCTAAAACAAAAAAGACTCTGCAATTCTATATAGAATTTACAAAGTCTTTTTTTATATCTATCACTAAATATTCTATATATAACTAAAAAACAGCTGGCATATAGGCTTACAATCAGTATACTTAGTAGTTTTCAGTTCTCACTTCAAAGTAGCTTTTTGGATGAGCACACACTGCACATACTTCAGGTGCTTTTTTGCCCATTACTAAGTGTCCACAATTTCTACATTCCCACATTGTTTCTTCACCTTTTTCGAAAACAGTTTGCATTTCTACATTGCTAAGTAATGCTCTGTATCTTTCTTCATGTGCTTTCTCAATTGCACCTACAGCTCGGAACTTCGCAGCAAGTGCTGTAAATCCTTCCTCTTCAGCTTCTTTTGCAAATGTGTCATACATATCTGTCCACTCGTAGTTTTCACCATCTGCTGCTTCTTTTAAGTTTTCAACTGTATTTCCAATTCCACTTAATTCTTTAAACCACATTTTCGCATGTTCTTTCTCATTATCAGCTGTATGTGAAAATATTCCTGCGATTTGCTCGTATCCTTCTTTTTTTGCTACACTTGCAAAATAAGTGTATTTATTTCTTGCTTGACTTTCCCCTGCAAATGCTGCTGCTAAATTTGCTTCTGTTTTTGTTCCTGCGTATTTTGACATTGTAGTGTCCTCCTTTTGATTTCCCTCATTTGGCTCATTTACTTTTATTAATCCTAATAATTTTTCAACATTTAATTTTGCTTCTTTACTAATAGAAGCATCCATACTTATTTCCTTTAAAAAATCATTAACATTCTTACTCTGCGGCAACATATACCCAGCTTCTCGAATAATATCTTCTGCCATGATACGATTTGACTTCTCTATTGCCTTTGCTAATCTTCCATCTATGCTTGATGCAATTGCTTCTTGTGTTGATTTGCTATGTAATAATAATAACATTGCATCTATTACTTCTTGTTGATGTTTCTGTTGTGGTGGCAGTACTTTAGGTACCATGGAAATCGCATGAGATGGACAGGCATTTGCACACGCTCCACATCCTATACATTTCTCCACATCGATGATGCTATTTTCTGTATCACTTGCGCCAGTAGGACAAACATATAAACAGATACAATCTTTTGTACACAAATTAATATTTCTTACAGCTATAGATTTCCCCATTTTACTGTCCTCCTTCGATTTTATCAAATTTCCAATTCGGTACTTTGCACACAGGACATAACTCAGGTAGTTCATTTCCAATATAGATAAATCCACAAATCGTACATACATACACATTTGTGTTTCTTAACATTGCCTCGCCCTCTGTTTCGTATCTACTCAAAATAGATTGCAAGATCATGGTTACTTTTTCATCCCAAACCAATGCTCTTTGTGCTCCACGATCCCCATTTGCTTTCGCAATCTGATTTGCAAGTACTATATTATTTTGAATATCTTCTTTCGACAATATAGAAAGCGCTCTATAGTCAGCCTGCATGTTAGGTGCTGCACTTTTAAAATACTCTGCAAGTTTCGTGAAAAGTTCAGCTTCCTCATTCTTATACTGTTTCTCGCAACCTCTTGCTAAATTCGAACACAAGATACTCTTCTCTAATGTAGTAAGTTCTCTCATATCCTCATCTAATTCCAATGTAGTCTCTGCAAGCTCCACTACTTGCTCTGCAGCCTCTTGTTTGAATGCTGATTTATCGGCTTTACATAATGGACAGACCCAATTCGCATCAAGCTCTTCCCATGTCACACCAGTTGCTTCATCATGTGTGTAGCCACAGATTGAACAAACATATTTCCCCATACTGATTCCCTCCTAGTTTAATTTTCTGTTACATAGTCATCTAGTATCTAGTACTATTCAACATCTTATATCCAAACACTCGTGTCATATTCCATTTCTCAGCAAGACTATATACTCTTTCTACCATTTTAATCATTATACACCATACAAATCAATTTTAAAAGATGCTCAAGAATTTAATTATCTCTAAATCGGCACAAAAAAGGGACGTGTGAGTTTCCTCACACGTCCCAAACATACTAATCAATTATGCTTGTGCTACATCTTTCATAGAGAAGCTAATTCTTCCCATTTTATCTTTACCAAGACAAACAACAGTAACCATATCACCAAGTGTTAATACGTCTTCTACGTGATTGATTCTTTCTTTGCTGATCTTAGAAATGTGAACCATTCCTTCTTTTCCAGGAGCAAATTCTACAAACGCACCGAAATCTTTGATGCTAATTACTTTACCTTGGAAGATTTGACCTTCTTGGAAATCAGTAGTAATTGTTTTGATCATATCCATAGCTTCTGTCATCTTAGCTGCATCAGTACCGCATACTGAAACTTTACCTGTGTCTGTGATATCAATCTTAACACCAGTACGAGCGATGATTTCGTTGATTGTTTTACCACGTTGTCCAACAACTTCACCGATTTTTTCAGCACCGATTTGAATAGAGATAATCTTTGGTGCATAAGCTCCAACTTCTTCTCTAGCTTGCCCGATACATGGGTTCATGATGTCATTTAAAATATACATTCTAGCTTCTTTTGTTTTTGCAATGGCTTCTTCTACGATTGGTTTTGTTAAACCGTGGATTTTAATATCCATTTGGATAGCTGTGATACCGTCTTTTGTACCAGCTACTTTAAAGTCCATATCGCCGAAGAAATCTTCTAAGCCTTGAATATCTGTTAATACTAAGTAATCTTCATCTGTGTCGCCTGTTACAAGACCACATGAGATACCAGCTACAGGTTTTGTAATTGGTACACCAGCTGCCATAAGTGACATAGAAGATGCACATACAGATGCTTGTGATGTAGAACCGTTTGATTCAAATGTTTCTGAAACTGTTCTAATAGCATATGGGAAATCTTCTGTTGAAGGTAATACTGGAATTAAAGCTTTTTCTGCTAACGAACCATGTCCGATTTCACGGCGTCCTGGTCCACGACTCGCTCTAGCTTCACCTACTGAGTATGCAGGGAAGTTATAGTGGTGCATGTATCTCTTAGATACTTCATTTTCATCTAAACCATCGATTCTTTGAGCTTCTGCTAAAGGAGCCAATGTTGTAATCGTACAGATTTGAGTTTGTCCACGTGTAAACATAGCTGAACCATGTACTCTAGGAATTGTGTCAACTTCTGCAAACAAAGGACGAATTTGAGTAACTGCTCTACCATCTGGACGTTTGTGATCTTTTAAAATCATCTTACGAACAGTTTTCTTTTGGTATTGATACAATGCTTCTCCTAAAACATCCATCCATTCTGCGTTATCAGCGAATGCAGCTTCGAATTTATCTCTAATTACACGAATATTTGCATCTCTTACTTGTTTTTCATCTGTAAATACTGCTACTTCCATTTCTTCTGGAGTAACGATTTCTTTCATAGCTGCAAATAATTCAGCAGGGATCGCACAGCTTGTGTATGTATGTTTTTCTTTTCCACATTCAGCAACCATTTTATTGATAAATTCAATAATAGATTGGTTTAATTCATGTGCTTTATATATAGCTTCTAACACAACTGCTTCTGGAACTTCGTTCGCTCCAGCTTCAATCATAATAACCTTTTCAGCTGTTGAAGCTACTGTAAGATTCAAATCACCATTTTTCCATTGTTCTTGTGATGGATTGATGATAAGCTCACCATCTACTAAACCTACCTGTGTAGTAGCACATGGACCATCAAATGGGATATCAGAGATAGAAGTTGCAATTGCAGAACCAAGCATAGCTGCAAGTTCTGGACGACATGTATTATCAACACTCATTACGAGATTGCTTAACAATACGTCATTTCTATAATCTTTAGGAAATAGTGGTCTCATAGGTCTATCAATAACACGGCTTGTTAATACTGAGTTTTCACTAGCTTTTCCTTCTCTTTTATTAAATCCACCTGGGATTTTACCTACAGCGTACATTTTTTCTTCGTATTCTACGCTAAGAGGAAAGAAATCAATCCCATCTCTTGGCTTCTCTGAAGCTGTAGCTGTTGATAATACAGTTGTCTCACCGTATTGAATAAAGGCACATCCGTTTGCTTGTGCTCCGACTCTGCCGATATCAACACGTAATGTTTTACCAGCGATTTCCATTGTAAATGTTTTGTACATAAATTTCACTTCCCTTTCTCTCTACCTGGCAAATTTGAACCGTAAGGTACAAATTAACGTGTGAAAAACCTTGTTTCACACTACCTTTACATCGCAATTCTGCGACTCTTCCTACTAATATACGTATATAGCAGTTCCTTCTCCCACCATATACCATAAAGTGTCTGTGACACTTCATAAACACTTCTACTGCACAAAAAAGGCGGAATTGCCCTGTGGGTAACTCCGCCTTAGCTCACAAATTATTTTCTGATTCCAAGTTTTTCAATTAAAACACGGTATCTTTCGATATCTGTTTTCTTAAGATATGCTAAAAGTCCACGTCTTTGACCAACCATTTTTAATAGACCACGTCTTGAGTGGTGATCTTTCATGTTTGTTTTTAAGTGTCCTGTTAACTCTTGGATACGAGCTGTTAATACAGCGATTTGTACTTCTGGTGAACCTGTATCACCAGGTGTTCTTGCGAACTCATTAATAATTGCGGTTTTCTTTTCTTTAGAAATCATGTCTTATCCTCCTATTATATAAACGCCTGAGACTAGGTTTGGGTCGGATTGTCCCTAAACCGAGTGACGGCTAATGTCAACTTGATAAATATACCACATCATCGACTTCTTGTAAACACTTTTTTAATTATTCTGGTAAAACTCTAACTGCCTTTACAGGGGTACGATAATTACTATTACCAATGATAATACCCGTTGTAGATGTAGATGCATGTACGATTTGACCATTCCCAATATAAATTGCTACGTGGCTAATGTTTGATGCGCTTGTACCGTAAAAGAGCAAATCTCCTGGTTCAACTTCTGAAACTGAAATAACAGTTCCTTCATTTGATTGAGCAGCTGATGAATGCGATAGGGAAATACCATAGTTTTTAAATACACTCAATACAAAACCAGAACAGTCAGCACCCTTTGTAAGGCTTGTACCACCCCATACGTATGGATTACCAACAAATTGCTGTGCATATTCGCAAAGTTCGATACGAAGATCCGAAATACCAACTCCATAGGTCAACTCCGTAATCGTCATCGCTGTAGTAAGTCCATCAACAACTTCTACAAAATCTAAATTAATATATACTTCATCTGTATTAAGAATAACCTTTGCCCAGCCTTCTTCTAAAACTTCGACAAGTTCAAACTCTTGACCCATAGCAACTTGATCGACAACTGCTGAATCTGTCGTAGGTTCCATTCTAACATTTACAGAGTTTGCTACGATAACAGCTCTATTGTAAGCCATTGTCGAAGCCATAACTTTTGCTTCAATACCAGAAATGATATACTCACTACTAACATATCCTGTAATCTCACCGGATTCAATATAATACCAACCATCGACTTCATCTAAAATCTCACAAGCAGTACCATTGACCATTTTACCAAGAACTTTCCCGCTAGTGTCAGCTGTTTCTCTAATATTTAAACTGCCTTCTACATTAGCAAGGCCTAAATTCGTATATCCCCAAAGTGTATTTTCACCACTTACTACATAATCAATACACGATTGTTCATCAATCTCTTCTGTAATAACCGATGCAAATCCAACGTTTGCACTAAGACTCATAGAAGCGATTGTTGCTGCATCTACGGATAAAGATGTTTGTAAAACTGTTGCTAAAACGCACCCTACTGCGAGGGTTTTCATATGCTTCATGTCAGTACCATACCCTTTATTTAATCATTATAAATGTTACATTTGTTACAAATTTATTACAACCAATAAACGTATTATAACAATCATATAGTATACTGTCAACACCTAATCCATACTTCCAACATTTTCCGTATCACATTTTACACAAAACTTTTTCCGCTCTGCATATCTGCCTGCATTTGTCGCTTTAGCTCTTCTAACCCATCAAATTTCATTTCTTTTCGATGAAAATAAAGTAGTTCGACATCTATTTCCTCTCCGTATATATCGTCTGAAAATTCATAGATATAAGTTTCTGCCAGAACTATATTTTTACTATCCACCGTTGGCTTTGTCCCCACATTTGTAATCCCTTTATATGATGCCCCGCGAATCCTAACTTCAGAAAAATATACACCAAATGGTGGTTTTATCTTATTTTTCGGCCATACTACATTAGCTGTAGGCATATCTAAAAGCT
Source organism: Lachnospiraceae bacterium (assembly GCA_044425805.1). Taxonomy (GTDB): domain Bacteria; phylum Bacillota; class Clostridia; order Lachnospirales; family Lachnospiraceae; genus RGIG6307. Next base: position 10,822 of record JAWXVC010000024.1, read on the forward strand.
TACTGCCCATTTGATTCCCAGCTACTACTTTTCCATGAAGTGAAAAATTCATAGCTAGCAACTTATTCGCTTTTTCAATTTCACCAGACGTAATCATAGCTCGTACGAGTGTTGAACTAGCCACCACGTCCTTTTCTTTTTCTGATAAATCAACACAGAGCTTTTTTACAATCTCCACTTCAAATCCATGTTCTTTTCCAAGCCTTTTTAGGATACTAGAATCCCCTAATCCTTTGTGACCAAAATGTACATCTTCTCCCGCTGCTATATATTTCGCTTGCATTTGAGTTATTAATATTTTTGTAACAAATTCTTCCGCTGGAATAGCAGCTGTTTGCATTGTCAATGGAAATTCGATCAAAACATCGATTCCAAGTGCCTCAAACATAGCCCTTTTTTCTTCTAATGTATAAATCTCCATGTATTGCACGTCACCCTTTGCAAAAAGTGCTCCTGGCGCTTTATCAAAAGTAAACACTACTGCTTGCATTCCATTTTGCTTTTGTTTCAATATATAATCAAGCAACAACCTATGACCTATATGAACCCCATCGAATTTACCAATTGCAATTGCTGATGATGCATCTAACTTAAATTCCTGTAATCCTGATATTATTTTCATAACTTTCCAACTTCTCCCCATTATCTCTTTTTAAAAAAAGAGTCTTACCGGTTTGAATTTATCTTCTTTCTCACTATATTTGAACACGCCATAAAACTTCCCTGAAGCAACATACATTCTAACCTCTGTACCATCTTCAAACTCATGTGGTGTTTCAAACATCGTATTCATAATCGTATTACCATTATCTAAGAACTTTGCAAACCTATCTGGAACAACTAACTTCTCAAGATGCATAAACACAGACTCTGGCGAAATCATATGTTCTAAAAGCTCCCCACTATCTCTGTATGCTTCCACTTCACTTAATGTAAGTGCATCCTCTATGCGAAAGCAATCTACTCTTGATCTAGTAAGGTGTTGCATTGCTCCATAGCAACCAAGTTTTTCTCCTATATCATGGCAAAGTGTTCTGATATAAGTTCCTTTTGAACAAACTACACGCATCGTAACAATCGGTAACTCCATCGACAAAATTTCTATTTCTTCTATTACAATATCTCTAGCTTTTCGTTCAACCTCAATACCCTCTCGTGCCAACTCATATAGCTTTCTACCATTTACCTTCAGTGCAGAGTACATAGGCGGAATCTGTGCATAACCGCCGACAAAACTTTCAATGGCGCTTTCCACCTCTTCTAATGTACAAGTAACATCTGCTTCATGTAGTATCTTTCCAGACATATCTTGTGTATCTGTAGCAACCCCAAGCCTCAACTTTGCTATATATTCCTTATCATGATCTGTCAATAACTCTACTAGTTTTGTAGCATTGCCCACACAAACAGGAAGTACACCTACCGCATCTGGGTCAAGCGTACCTGTGTGTCCTATTTTCTTTATTTTGAGTATCCCTCTAAGCTTTGCAACCACATCAAAGGAGGTATACCCTGCTTCTTTATATATATTTAAGATACCATTCATAACAATTCTATCTGCTTTCTGATTTCTTCTAAAACATCAGCAATTATCTGTTCATAATCACCTTCTATCGTTACGCCTGCAGCCTTTTTGTGTCCACCGCCACCAAATACAGTGACAACTGCTACTGCATCTATCTCATCAGACGTGCGCAAACTAATTTTATACAAAGATGGCTCAAGCTCATAGGCAAAAAGTGCACATTTTACACCTGCTACCTGACGTAATTGATTGATCACGCCACCCAAATCATTATTCGTAACACCTTGCGCTTTCATTTGCTCTTTTGAAAGTTTTCCTACAATACACTTTCCGTCTAAAAAAAGCTCGCTTTCTAACATAACACGCGCCGTAGCTTTCATTTGATTATAGCTTTTTTGATAAAAGCTTTCTTCAATCATATTCCAGAACGGAAACCCTTTTTGGATAAGCTTAGATGCCGCTATCAAAGTACTCGGTTTCGTATTTGAGTATTGGAATACACCTGTGTCATGTATGATACCTATATAAATCGCCTTTGCAATTTCTAGTGTCAAACAATCCTCTGGTATCATATCATAGATAATCTCTGCAGTAGAGCCTATACTTGGGTCAACAAAGCAAATATCACCAACCCCTTTATTAGAAATATGATGATCTATATTGATTTTTTTAATCGCACTCTCATATAATTCTTCTGCTTCACCTAAACGGTTTGGTGTAGTGTCTAGGGCAAAGAATACATCGTATTGTTCTTCTCTATGAAAGGTACTATCTATAAATTCTAGACCATCTATATCGGTAAAACTTTTTGCAGATTCTTCAAGGTATACATAGATACGAGCCTTTGGAAGCATGTCCTTTAAATAAAAATAAAGTGCCATACATGAACCTGTACAATCTCCATCTGGTCTCACATGACCTGCAATCCCTATAACATCGGCATTTCTACATTCTTTGATTAAATTCATCTTCGTCTTCATCTCTCTCTGGCATACTACTGATAACTTCATCAATTTTATGTGACATTGTTACACCATATTCAATCGATTGATCCATCACAAATGTGATGTGTGGTGTGTTTCTTAAATTCAATTTTTTTGCTAATTTAGTTTTGATAAACCCTGTTGCGCTCTTAAGACCTGCAAGTGTATCTGTTTTTGCCTTTTCATCACCTAGTACACTGATGTAAGCTTTACAATTTTTAAGATCAGGTGCAACCTCAACTGCTACAACACTTGTGAGACTCGAAATTCTAGGATCTTTCATCTCTCCTCTGATGATTTCTGCAAGCTCGCGCTGTACCTCACCATTTATTCTAGTGTTTTTTACACTGTTTTTTCTCATTTTATTTCTCCATTTCTAATTCAGAAGCTTTGTCTAAATCTTAAATAAGTGTTCACCAAAAGATGAACACTTATTTATCATATACTATAAATTCTATTTTTGTCTAGGTACTTCCACCATGATATAAGCTTCTACGATATCAAATTCTTGCATTTGATCATAATCGTCGAATACAAGACCACATTCGAATCCTGATTTAACTTCTTTTACATCATCTTTGAAACGTTTGAGTGATTTCAAATCACCTTCGAAGACTTGTTTGCCTTCACGTGTGATACGAACCATACATCCTCTTTGGAATGTACCATCTAATACGTAAGAACCAGCAATATTACCGATTGCACTAGCTTTAAAGATTTGACGAACTTCAGCATGTGCGATAACTTTTTCTTCAAATACTGGAGCAAGCATACCATTCATCGCTCTTTGTACATCTTCAATTGCTTGATAAATAACTTTATAAAGCTTAATTTCTACGCCTTCACGTTCTGCTGTATTTTTCGCAGTAACATCAGGTCTAGAGTTGAAACCAATGATGATTGCGTTAGAAGCTGAAGCTAGAATAACATCTGATTCATTGATAAGACCAACACCACCATGGATACATTTAACAACAACTTCTTCGTTTGCAAGCTTACCAAGAGATTGTTTTACAGCTTCTACAGAACCTTGAACATCCGCTTTAACGATGATGTTAAGTTCTTTTAGGCTACCTGCTTGGATTTGACCAAACAAGTCATCAAGAGACATACGTTTCTTTGTTTCTTCAAGCATTTTTTCTTTGTATTGTGTCATGTAAGTATCTGCGTAGTTTTTCGCAATCTTATCTGAATCATGTGAAATAAATACTTCACCTGCACCAGGAACATCAGATAATCCTAAGATTTCAACTGGTGTTGAAGGTGTAGCAACTTTAACACGTCTTCCTTTATCATCAATCATAGCACGAACTTTACCGTAACAAGCTCCTGCAGAAATAAAGTCACCTACATTAAGTGTACCTTTTTGAACTAATACAGTTGCAACTGGTCCACGTCCTTTGTCAAGTTGTGCTTCAATTACAACACCACGCGCTTGACGGTTTGCATTTGCTTTTAATTCAAGAACATCAGCTGTAAGTAAAATCATATCAAGTAAGTCTTCGATACCTTCACCTTGTTTTGCAGATACTGGACAAAATACTGTGCTACCGCCCCAATCTTCTGAAATCAATTCATATTCTGTTAATTCTTGTTTTACGCGTTCGATATTTGCTCCTGGCTTATCAATCTTATTCACTGCAACAATAATTTCGATACCAGCAGCTTTTGCATGGTTGATTGCTTCAATTGTCTGAGGCATAACACCATCATCAGCAGCAACTACTAAGATTGCGATATCTGTTGCATTTGCACCACGCATACGCATAGATGTAAAAGCTTCATGTCCTGGTGTATCAAGGAATGTGATTTTTTCGCCACTAGCTGTTGTAACTGTGTAAGCACCGATATGTTGTGTAATACCACCTGCTTCTCTATCTGTAACGTTTGTTTTACGAATTGCATCAAGTAAAGAAGTCTTACCATGATCAACGTGACCCATTACACAAATAACTGGTGGGCGTTTTTCTAGGCTTTCTTCCACTTCATCCTCTTCCTTTAGAAGTTCTTCGATAATATCTACTTTCACTTCTTTTTCACAAAGGATTTCATATTCCATTGCAATTTCTTCAGCTTCTTCATAAGTCACTTCATGATTCACTGTTACTATTTTGCCTTGTAAGAATAATTTCTTGATAATTACAGAAGGTTGCATTCTCATTTTATCAGCTAAATCTTTGATTGTAACAAGTTCTGAAACTTGAATTACTTTGATTGCTTCTTCTATAACTTCTTCTTTCTTTTCAGGTTTGATAAATCTACCTGCTCTGTTTTTGTTTTTCGCTACATCACCATCTTCTACGTACATGTAGTCTTTTTTGTTCTTCTTATCGCGTTCTTGTGCCATGCGGCGTTTGTCTTCTTCACGCTTCTTGTCGATACCTTTACCACCATCAAAAGAACCTGTTTTTGCAGGTGTTGGTTTTTTAAATCCCTGTCCTGGTCTTGCTTGTCTGTCTAGATCTTTATCTTTATCAAATGTCTGTCTGCCACTATCATTTCTATAACCGCCTGGACGATTATTGTTATAGCCACCTGTTGGTCTGCTTCCATCATTTGGTCTGTTGTTATAACCACCTTGTGGTCTACTTCCATCGTTTGGTCTGTTATTATAACCACCTTGTGGTCTACTTCCATCGTTTGGTCTGTTATTATAACCACCTTGTGGTCTATTACTATCGTATGGTCTGTTATTATTATAACCACCTTGACGTTGTTGTCCATCGTTTGGTCTGTTATTGTTATAACCGCCTTGTGGTCTATTACTATCGTATGGTCTGTTATTGTTATAACCACCTTGACGTTGTTGTCCGTCATTTGGTCTGTTGTTGTTATAACCACCTTGACGTTGTTGTCCG
>JAWXVC010000009.1:0-142745 GCA_044425805.1 Lachnospiraceae bacterium
CCTAAAGTTGGAAGAGATAGAAACGAGAGTTATCACAGGTTGTAACTTCACGAAAGTGAAGGGAAACGAAAAAAGATTCAGATGAAAGTTTTCAGTGTTCGGTTTTGAAGGTATAAACATTTATGGCCCGTTGGTCAAGCGGTCAAGACATCGCCCTTTCACGGCGGTAACACGGGTTCGATTCCCGTACGGGTCATTATTCCTTGATAGCTCAATGGTAGAGCACTCGGCTGTTAACCGAGTTGTTGTAGGTTCGAGTCCTACTCAGGGAGCTGGGATTATATCCCGTTAGAATCTTCTTTGTAAGAGATTTGCCGATGTGGCTCAATGGCAGAGCAGCTGATTTGTAATCAGCAGGTTATCGGTTCGAGTCCGATCATCGGCTTTGAAGATTCTGGACCTTTAGCTCAGTTGGTTAGAGCAACCGGCTCATAACCGGTCGGTCCCGGGTTCGAGTCCCCGAAGGTCCACTGTATGAATAATACAAAACAAAAGAATATGGCCCAGTGGCTCAGTTGGTTAGAGCGCCGCCCTGTCACGGCGGAGGTCGAGGGTTCGAGTCCCTTCTGGGTCGTTACAGTGTTTTCGTAACGACAACATTGTTCCAGCATTAAATGGGATCATAGCTCAGCTGGGAGAGCATCTGCCTTACAAGCAGAGGGTCACAGGTTCGAGCCCTGTTGGTCCCATTACTTACTATCTCGGTAAGGATAAAAAAATGAGATGCCGGCGTGGCGGAACTGGCAGACGCACAGGACTTAAAATCCTGCGGGACTTACCTCCCGTACCGGTTCGATTCCGGTCGCCGGCATTAAAAAAACATCATCTTTTAGATGGTGTTTTTTTATACAAGAAAATTGTAGGCAGAAGTGTAAATGAATATAGTTAGCATATTAGAAAATGGGGATGGGTAAGGGTGAAAAATATGATAAATTTTTTTAATAGGAAAGAATTGATGAATACATATGATATAAAAGAGCAAGTTAAGGTGCGTGAAATATTAAGTGCTAATAATATTGAATATTTTATCAAGTGTGAAAATAGAACAAGTGCTGGATCCTTTTCACCTCATTCTAGAGGCATGATAGGAAGAGTAGGGGAAAATCGGGATTTGGAGTGTAAGTATATTGTGTATGTGAAAAAAAATGATTTTGAAGAAGCAAATTATTTAATAAGAAGTATTCATGAAGAGTGAATATAACAATTTTATGATTATATTATGAAAGCCTTGTACTGTAGAAGTGCAAGGTTTTTTGCGTGAGGAAGGTATTTTGAGCTAGTATTGTATCCATTCTAGGTGTGCAATGTTAATACCTACAAAGGGCTTGTGTGCACTTGTGATGAAGTAATCACCATCTTCATCTACAATAATTTCTGGAGCATGTCCATAGAGGGAGGCAACTTGTGGAGCAGATTTGAAATCTAAAGGGTTTTTAGAGGCATATACAAAGGTACGAGCATCGTATGGATCTGGTTTTTCTTCAGTTTCATCCCAAATACACCAGAGGAGATAGTAGTAGTCCTCATGTTTTAGTAGGACGGGTGATTCTGGATTTCCAGAGCGTCTCATTGAGAAGATTTCTGTGGGTTCACTAAAATGTAATAAATCAGTAGAGGTTCTAGTCATAACAGAGGTTTCCCTGCAGTAAGTTAAATAGTAGGTACCATTTTCATAGTAGATATGTGGGTCTCGTGAAGATTGGTGGTCGGTAAATACACCACCTTTTGCTTGCCAGTTGAATAGGTCTGTGCTTGTGGCATAGCGAATGGTTTCAGGGCCATAAAACATGTGCCAGAGGTTGTCTTTTTTTACAATGGCAGGAGCGTGTTGAGCTTCACTTTCATTAGGTCTTGTTTGAGGGTAGAGGATTTTTTGATGATCTTCAAAGCTTTCAGTTGTTAAGAAATCTTTGAGAGAGCCTTTTGGGCTAACGCAATGAAAGGATTGCCATTCGGCTTCATGTATATCATCTTCCATTTCTGGTAGATATGGGTGCGTGATACCGTATCCGTGCCATCTATGATCATCGCCTTTTATGAAAAGGTGGTCGTTAGGAATCCAATGTTCGTAAGTGATTCCCTGTACGAGATGCTTTGAGCTTTTACCTAGGTAAACATCTGCTCTAGGTTTGTAAATGTTAATATAGTCACTAGATATTCTTGGTATCTTCATAATTTCCTCCGTATCGAAGCACTTTTGTGATAACATTATTTCTTTTTAAAAGATAGGTAGCTGTAGCGTTTGGTTAACGGTAATTACAAGGCTGTCGCTTGATTAGTAAGTATTTGATGGAGGTGACAACAATAATACCGAGTGCAATGCCTGTAGATGCATACAAAGTATTAAGAGCATGTTCTTTAAAGGCAATAGCGTTTTCTTGCACGAAGCCTCGCATCGTGTAGTATAAGGAACCACCTGGAACAAGTGGAATCATATGTGCAATAATGAAGAGTGTAGCTGGTGCTTTACGCCATCTGGCAAAAATTTCTGCTAGGGTAGTGCAGGTGAAAGCAGCAATTAGATTAGAAAAAAAGGTATTCTGGGTTATATTAAATAGAAGTAAGTATATGAAGATACTTACAAACGAACCGATAGATATGTATAGAAACTTGTCGCGCTTAAGATTGAAAAGCATGGCAAATCCAATGGAACCAAGTATTCCAGAAATGATTTGTGTGACAAAAAGTAATGGGTGCATAAAGGGATCCTTTCTACAATACGAATTAAACGCCTATTAGTACCATGGAAAGTACAAAACCAGCGGCAATAGTGGTAGCAATCATAAGGCTGTTTAGTAGTTTTAGAGAGCCTGAAATCAAATCGCCTATCATGAGTTCGCGTAAGGCGTTTGTAAGTGCAACACCAGGTATTAAGAGCATGACATTGCCAATCATAATGGCATCCATGTTAATGGGCAGCGGTGATAGATGTAATAAGCATGCTAAAAGCCCGCAAACAAAGGAAAGCACAAAGGTATGTATGATCTGGATGTTCATGCGTTTTGAAAGTAAGTGTTCTAATATAAATAAAATCAATCCGATCACACCACATAATAATGCATCTAAAAGCGTACCGCCAAAAAATATGCAAAATGCAGCGGCGCTCAAGGTGTATCCGATTAAAAGTTTTCTTAAAGATGGGGTTAGGTTGACGATTTTATTCAGACGTAACCGAGATTCAGAGAAAGTAGGTTTACTGCTGCAAATAAATCTAGAGAGTGTGTTTAATTCTTCAAGTGCAGTAAGGTTGATAGCTATAGATAGAACACGGCGGTGTTGTGTTACAACAGGATAATCGCTCTTCTCTGATATATTAGGGTCTAAACTGACGAAAATGGCATTAAAATAAGAGGTGACATCTAAGCGCCCTGGATAGTAGGCAGTACATATTCTTGTAATCGTGTCTTCTACACGAACTGTTTCGGCACCGCATTTTAGCATGGATTCTCCAATGTCTAGTGCGATTTTGACTACTTGTTCTGGTGTCATGATATTGCTCCTCTTGGATGTTTAAAAAATATAAATTCGTTTCTATTATATAGGAAAGAGAGAGGGATTTCTAGATGGATATTGAAGAGATTTGTGAGAAAGTGTCAGATTTGATTTTGGGTACAAAAAAAGAGAGCAAAAATGCTCTCTTTTCGGTACTTTAACGTGGGTTAGAAGATTCGAACTCCCGACCTTTTGGTCCGTAGCCAAACGCTCTATCCAGCTGAGCTAAACCCACATGCGACGTTGTCATTTCTAACAACAAAAACTATCATACACTATCTGGAGAGAGATGTCAATAACAAAAAATATTTTTATTCGTTTTTTTGAATTGCTATATAAATGCATTCAAAATATTATAAGTCTGAAAATTTCATAAAGAAATGATAGGTTCATTGACTCTAAAAAAACAAGCATGTATAATAAAGTGACTGTAATAAAAGGAAGAGTTTATTAAGGGAACGATTATGACGAAGAGAGAATTTATTGATACACTTAGATTGTCATTAACAGGAAGAATGACAACGGGAACAGTATTAGATCATGTAAATTATTATGAGGAATATTTTGCGAATCAGATGTATCAAGGTTATACAGAGGAAGAAATCTGCAGAACACTTGGTGATCCACATTTGATTGCGAAATCTTTGATAGCTGCTGACAAGTTTGAAGGCAGTGAGAGTACTTTTGCTGAGGGTGAAATTATTGGTGATGAAAAGAAAAAGGCTACTTTTAAAAGCTTTAAGATTCCAGGATTTCTTATTGTGCTTGTTGTGTTACTAGTAGTATTTTTTTTGATATCAGCTGCTTTTTCGATTTTTGTGGCATTACTTCCATATATTATCCCGGTAGCGCTCGTTTTGTATGCGATCAAGTTTTTTAAAACGTACAGATAATTTTATTTTTAAAAATACTAGGTATAGATTATATTGTATAGGACATAATACTCTTGTAACCAAACATTCAGGAGGAGATTTATATGTCAAATCAATATAACAATTCAAAAGGCAGTCAAAACGATTGCACTTACAACAATCAGAAAAACAGTCAAAACGGTTGTGGAAACAAAGAACAACACAACACAAAGGACTGTGGTAAAAATACAAAAAACAACACGAAAAATGGCGATTGTAATAGCTATTAAGTTTATTGAGGGGCATCCGATAGGGTGCCCTTTTCCTTTGTAGGAAATATGCTTTTATGGTTGTAAAATAGAGGCAAATGTATCATAATGAATACGTATATCAGTTTTAAGCTTAAAGAAGGGCGGTTTTTTTATGAATCATATAAATTGGGGTGTAATTGGTGCAGGAAATATTGCTAGGAAATTTGCTAGCGCATGTAATGGAGGAGCAAATGGTAGCTTATATGCGATAGCTTCTAGGACGCTTGAAAAAGCGGAGAGGTTTGTTGCAGAGAATGGAAATGGTACTACCATCGCGTATGGTTCTTATGAAGAGATGCTTGAGGATGATAGGATAGACGCAGTTTATATTGCGACAACGAATAGTACGCATTTATCGTTGATTCAAATGTGTGCAAAGGCTGGAAAACATGTACTTTGTGAAAAGCCTTGTGTTTTGACAAAGGCAGATGCACTCTTGGTTAAGGAAGCTGCTGATACGTATGGAGTGATTATTATGGAGGCACTTTGGTCATCATTTTTGCCAGTTACTAAGAAGACAAAGGAATGGATTGCTGAAGGTAAGATCGGGAAGGTACGTGCGATACATACTGATTTTGCATTTTTTGCAAAAACATTTCCTGGAGCAAGGCTATTCGAAAAGGGACTAGCAGGTGGTGGCATGGTGGATGTGGGTGTATACTGTCTCGCGTATGTTATGAATATTATGGATGCTGAGCCTGTGGATATGGCATCGTTTTTGCAGATTGGTGAGACTGAAGTTGATGAATATGGCAGTGTGATTTTAAGGTTTGAAAATGGTGTTATTGCCGATTGCAATTTTGGGCTAAAGCTTATGTCAAAGCATAGAGCTTATATTTATGGTGAAGATGGCATGATTCAGGTAGAAAAGTTTTGGCAGTCGAGAGAATGTAAGCTTGTGAATAATAAGGGCGAGGTTCTTGAAATTTTTGAGGATGATGTTGAAAATGGATTTGTTTTTGAAATAGAGCATTTTCAAACTTTAATATGTGAGGGCAAGAAGGAAAGTGAGATCATGCCGTTGGCACGAACGATTAAGATTGCATCGCTGTTTGACGATATAAGATCAAATGGGTAAATGAACAGAATAAGGAAAACGGTTTGAGATGAAAAAGCAAAAGAAAAATGAAATAGATATGACGACAGGATCAATACCTAAAAAGATGATATTTTATATTGTACCATTAGTTATAACAGGCATATTACAATTGTTATATAATGCAGTCGATGTTATTGTAGTTGGTACTTATGTAGGAACGGACGCGTTGTCAGCGGTTGGATCAACGGGCTCCTTGATTAATTTATTGACAAATGTATTCCTTGGTTTGTCAGTGGGTGCAACAGTTACCGTCTCAAAATATTACGGTGCACAAGATAAGGAAGGTCTCCATAGAACGGTACACACCGCTATCTTGGTTTCGATTGTATCAGGAGTTATACTTGCTATACTTGGTGTTTTATTGGCAAGTCCGCTGTTAGAACTTATGAACACCCCACCAGAGGTTTTAGGTGGTGCAGTAACTTATATGACTATATTTTTTCTTGGTATGCCTTTTAATCTACTTTACAATTTTGGGGCAGCAATTTTGCGTGCTGTTGGAGATACAAAGCGACCATTATATTTTTTGATGGTCTCTGGTGTGGTTAATGTTGTACTAAATTTGTTTTTTATTATAATACTTGGAATGGGTGTAGGTGGAGTTGCACTAGCAACGATTATTTCACAGGCTCTTTCAGCTGCTTTTGTAGTTCGTTGTCTGATGAAAGAAGAAGGGGCTATCAAGCTTCAGTTGAGAAAGCTTAGATTTTATACAAGAGAAGTGATTTCTATTGTAAGAATAGGTCTTCCAGCTGGTGTACAAGGTTCTTTTTTCTCGATTTCAAATGTATTGATCCAATCATCGATTAATTTGTTTGGATCAAGTGCGATGGCGGGAGTTGCAGCATCTTCAAATCTAGAAGGGTTTATTTATATAGCAATGAATGCAGTGCATCAGGCTGCAGTTACATTTGCTAGCCAAAATATAGGTGCTAGTCAGTATAAAAGGATAAGAAAGAACTTTTTTTATTCAATTGGGTTAGTTTGTATTATTTCATGTGTTATGTGCGGTTTTATGTATTTGAATTCAACGAGGTTAATTAGTTTATATAATAGTGATCCTGAGGTTTTAGAAATTGCAAAAACCAGATTTACATTCTTTTGTACATACTATTTTATTTGTGGTATTATGGATGTGACTGTTGGTCATTTAAGAGGAATCGGGCGTTCGGTATGTCCTATGATTGTTACCTTGTGTGGGGTTTGTCTATTTAGAGTTATTTGGATTTACACAATCTTTTCACAGGTTATGACATTAGATATATTATATGTTTCATACCCTGTATCTTGGATGATGTCTACGGTGGTTATGTGGGTGTATTATGCTATCATTATGCGTAAGCTACCAAAAGAAGATAGGGTGTTAAGTTATGGGTGAAATGAAATATGGGAACGTGAAGGGCTTAGATAAAAAAGTATCTAGATTGGTATTTGGTACACCGCATCTTCGCGAGGATAGAAAAGAGGAAGGTTACTGCTTATTAGATGATATATATGCCTTAGGTATTAATACCTTTGATACAGCAGCAGTGTATCCAAATGGGTCAGAACAGTTACTTTTGGAGTGGATATGTGATAGAGGGATTCGTGACGAGATTGTACTTATTAGTAAGTGCGCACATCAAAACAAGTGGAGAAGACGAGTGACTTCTTTTGATATTATGTCAGATATCTCAGATACATTGGCAAAGGCGAGTATTGGATATATAGATATTTATCAATTGCATAGAGATGATGAAAACGTTGCAGTCGCTGATATTGTAGATACCTGTAATAGACTTTATGAGCAAGGAAAGGTGAAGAGTTTTGGCGCTTCTAATTGGTCATTAGAAAGGATATTAGAGGCCAATGAATATGCATATAATCACGGGTTAGAAGGTTTCTCAAGTGTAAGTCCACATTTTTCACTTGGTGAACAGATGGTAGCACCTTGGGATGGGTGTTTGAGTCTTACGGGAGAAGAAAATATTAGTGCGAGGGCATATTATGAAAATATACAGATGCCTGTATTTGCTTATTCTTCTTTGTGTATGGGATTTTTTTCGGGGAAGTTTAAGGCAGATGACTTATGTAAAGCACGTGAGGTTTTAACTTTGGATGCACAAAAGTCCTATTTATATGATGAAAATATAGAGAGATTACGACGAACTGAAGTCTTGGCAGAAAAAAAACGAGTAAGTGTCGCAAATATAGCGATAGCTTGGGCACTAGCGCAGGAAATAAATGTATTTACATTAGTAAGAGCTAGCAGTAAAGACAGAATGAAAGAGAACATAAAGGCACTTGATGTAGTGATTACAAGTGAAGAATTACAGTGGCTAAATTTAGAAAGAACGGGAATAATTATTTAATATGAAAAGATTAGAGTTAATAGTGCCATGTCATTTTGGTATGGAAGCGGTGTTGAAAAACGAAATCATAGATTTGGGCTATGATGTGACAGATGTGACAGATGGTCGTGTGACCTTTGAGGGTGATGAAGAGGCTATTTGCAGAGCAAATATTTGTCTTAGAACAGCAGAGAGGGTTTTGATTAAGGTAGGATCTTTTCATTCAGAATCCTTTGAGGACTTGTTTCAGGGTACAAGGGCGTTACCATGGGAAGAATTCATCCCGAAAAATGGAAAGTTTTGGGTGGCTAAGGCAGCGAGTATCAAGAGTAAGGTGTTTAGTCCATCTGATATTCAGTCTGTTATGAAAAAAGCTATGGTAGACAAGCTTGCGAGCGTTTATAAGATTTCTTGGTTTGAAGAGGATGGAGAACAATATCCTGTAAGAACTTTCATATATAAGGATGAGGTTACGGTAGGTCTAGATACGACAGGTGTGAGTTTACACAAAAGAGGGTATCGTAAGTTGACCTCAAAAGCACCGATTGCAGAAAATCTCGCAGCAGGTCTTATTATGTTAACTCCTTGGAAAGCAGATAGGATTTTAATTGATCCATTTTGTGGTAGTGGTACCTTTGCTATTGAAGCTGCACTTATGGCAGCTAATATTGCGCCGGGACTCAATAGACATTTCTTATCAGAAACTTGGACGAACTTGATTCCAAAGACTACATGGTATGATGCATTTGATGAAGCAAGAGAAGAAGTGGACATGGACGTCGAGACGAGTATTCAAGCATATGATATGGATGAGGATATGGTAGAAATTGCTCGAGCAAATGCGAAGCTAGCAGGCGTTGATAAGATGATTCATTTTCAAACAAGACCAATGAGTCAGTTGAGCCATCCAAAGAAATATGGATTTATTATTACAAATCCACCTTATGGTGAACGTTTAGAAGAAAAGGCTGAGCTTCCTGCATTATATAAAACGATTTGGGAACGCTATCAAAATCTTGATGCGTGGAGCCTTTATATGATTACGGCATATGAAGATGCTGAAAAAGATATGGGAAGAAAAGCGGATAAAAACCGTAAGATTTATAATGGTATGATGAAGACGTATTTTTATCAATACCTTGGCCCTAAGCCACCAAGAAAACCTCGAGAAAACTAAAGAAAAGGATATATAGTATGTTGTATAATAAGATTATTTTCGCCACAGGGAATGAAGGGAAGATGAAAGAAGTACGTGCGATTCTTGCGGATACTGGTATGGAAGTTCTTTCTATGAAGGAAGCGCAGATTTCGGTAGATGTGGATGAAAATGGTAAAACATTTGCTGAAAATGCAGTGATTAAAGCAACTGCAATTGCAAAATACGCAAAGGATGCCATCGTCCTTTCAGACGATTCAGGACTTGTTGTAGATGGATTAAACGGTGAACCAGGGATTTATAGTGCAAGATATATGGGAGAGGACACTTCATACCGTATTAAAAATGCCAATATTATGAAGCGTCTAGATGATCTTGCAAAAAGTTCAAAGGCGGAGAGAAGTGCTAGTTTTGTATGTGCGATTGCGGCAGTGCTTCCAGATGGACGAGTCTTTACGACATTAGGAGAGGTGCTTGGCTATATCGGACACGAGGAGCTAGGCGAAGGTGGATTTGGATATGATCCAATCTTTATGGTAGCTGAATTTGATCAATCTAGTGCGCAGTTGTCACCAGAGGTGAAAAATGCGATTAGTCACAGGGGCAAGGCACTTGTGGAAATGAAAAAATTGTTAATGTCTCAAATAGGATAAAGGAATGGTGTTAATATGAAGGTTCTTATTATCAGTGATACACATGGAAAGCATGATAATTTCAAAAAAGTAATCGAAAAAGAAAAACCAATTGATATGATGATTCACTGTGGGGATACTGAGGGGGGAGAGTATTTGATGAGTACTCTTGCTGATTGTCATTGTGAGATTATTCTTGGGAATAATGATTATTTTTCGGGTTTACCAAGAGATAGATTTTTCCAACTTGCGGGGAAAAGTGTCTGGCTAACGCATGGACATGACTATTATGTAGGAATGAATCTTGCGATGATTCAGGATGAAGCTATGTCACGAGGAGCTGATGTTGTAATGTTTGGACATAGCCATAAACCAGTTCTTTTGGAAGATCAGATTGTTTTAGTGAACCCAGGTAGCTTGAGTTATCCTAGGCAGGCGAACAAAAAACCGAGCTACCTAATACTTGAAATTGACGAAAAAAATGACTGGAAATTTGAATTTAACTATCTATAAAAAATGTAAAATAAAGTGTTGACATATCTCTTTGTATAGGATATACTAATCAATGTTCTGACAAAGAGAACAGTTACGGGGTGTGGCTCAGCTTGGCTAGAGTACCTGGTTTGGGACCAGGGGGTCGCAGGTTCGAATCCTGTCACCCCGACTAGTAACTTAACTTTATAATTTGATATGCGGGTGTGGTTCAATGGTAGAACGCTAGCCTTCCAAGCTAGACACGTGGGTTCGATTCCCATCACCCGCTTCCGCAATGCTTTTTGCAATTACGGGGTGTGGCTCAGCTTGGCTAGAGTACCTGGTTTGGGACCAGGGGGTCGCAGGTTCGAATCCTGTCACCCCGACTTACAACTTTATAATTTGACATGCGGGTGTGGTTCAATGGTAGAACGCTAGCCTTCCAAGCTAGACACGTGGGTTCGATTCCCATCACCCGCTCTTATATGGAATAGACTGATTTTCAGTCTATTTTTTTTGCGCATTTCGTAGTATGATGTATACAACAGGGTGCAGCGGATCATAAGACAGCAAGGGTTTTTGAAGTAAGACTTTATAATAACTAGAAAATAATAAATAGGAGCTGTTACACGAATAGATTAGGGGTGTAGCAACTCTTGTTTGTATGATAATGGAAAAGAAATGCGTATGTGGGGGTAAAAAAGATGTGCAAGGAAAAGAAAAATGTGGTAGTGATATTATGTGACCAGTTAAGAAAGGATTTTTTGTCTTGTTATGGATTTGAAGCGATAAAGACACCGAATATTGATAGTATAGCAAAAGATGGTGTGCTTTTTACGCAGGCAACGACAACTTCACCTGTTTGTGCACCGGCTAGGGCAAGTATGATGACGGGAAGGTATGTTTCTGATCATGGAGTGTGGACGAATGATGTTCCATTTCGAGAGGGTGTGGATGTATTACCAGGGAGGATGAATCAGTGTGGATATCGTACAGGTGCATTCGGCAAGCTACATCATTTTCCGGGGCGTGATGGGAAAGGGTTTGAGGTGATTAGGCTGATGGAAGAGAACCGTTTAGGAGAAGCGGATGATTATTTTAATTGGCTACGAGAAAGACATCCGGAGATAGAGAATCTTTTTCCTCATTTAAAGGATGGAAGCTTTGCTTTTACAAAGGAAGAGTATTATGAGACGTGGATTGCCAATGAAGCCTTGTTATTTATGGAAGAATGTGTGGAAAATCAAGAATCTTTCTTTGCTTGGACTTCCTTTCAAGGACCACACACACCGATTGATCCACCGGTAGATGGAGTGTATGAGGTGGATGCTGCAGGGATTCCAGAGGTTTATCACATGGATGTGGATAGTGACTGTGATGTTCCAAAGTATAGAAAGTATGCAAATTATGCACATCACACGAAAGAGGAGCATGAAGCATATAGATTGGGGTATTGTAAGCTTATAGAAGAAATAGATATACAAGTAGGCAGATTGATTTCTTTCTTAAAGGAAAAAGGTGTTTATGAAGATACCATACTTGTATTCTCGGCAGATCATGGTGATATGTGTGGGGATTTTGGGCATAGACAAAAGGGTCCATTGTCTTATTCGGCACAGTTTGAAATTCCAATGATTTTAGCAAATGTTGATGAGGTGCAGACAGGAAGTATAAGTGATGCGCTTGTTAGCAATATGGATATTGGTGCAACAGTACTTTCCTTGGTAGGCGATGAAAGTTCATTTGGCGTATCGAGGGACATGGTAGCCCTTGCAAAAGGAGAAGATTCGAGAGAGCATGTGTTTGCAGAGTTTTGTGATAGCATGAAGATTATTGAGACGAAAATGTATCGTTTTGCATATTATCCTTTTACCGGACAATCAGAGCTATTTGATAAAACGAGAGCGGATTATGAGCTATACAATCTAGCAGATGTAGAAGAATATGCGACTATCAAGTGCATTCTTTTGCAAAAAATGATCGACCATATGATTATCTCAAAGGGGGTACAGATCGAGTCACAGGATTTGGTGCCGAGTGTGCAGCAGGGCATCGCTCAGATTCAACCAAGTTATATGGATGATATAGAGCTCGTGTTCCCACTACAGAGTGAAGCTCATAGAGATAGGCTTCGTAAGGCTGGGCTTGATGTAGATTATAATGAATTTTGTAGGAGTAGGGAAGTTGTGAGAGCATACGGGAAGTATTGGGAGAATTAAATATTGACGTATGTGAGGTATAACAGTAATATTATTAGGAATGGAGAAGTTGAAAACCATTTGTGGTCATATTACTCTAAGAGCTTGTAGTTGGGAAATATGTGGATTGAAAATAGGATAAAATGTTATATGTAACCTCTAGCTTACTCAAGTGGGGGGTGGAAGAGGGCTCTGTTTATGCAGGGTCCTTGTTTCATTTCTAAGATAAAATATGCAATTTATATCTTCTAGGAAAAAATGTTATTATATATTGACATATTGGAGCTTGAGTGTTAGTGTTGTATAGAGAATTGATTGCAAATATAATAATAGTGTGAAAATAATGATTTAATGGTTCTTATTGTTCTTGGGTTCGAATTGACAGATGGTATAGGGGGCGGATATGAATACGTATATTGCAAGATTTACAGAAGATGGAGAGGAAAGTGTAAAGGAACATTTAATAGAAGTATCGAAATATTGTCACGATTTTGCGAGTGACATGGGGTTATCATCATTTTGTGAATTATGTGGCTTACTCCATGATAGCGGCAAATACTCAGAAGCATTCCAATGTTATATTAGACAAGCGCAGATTGAAACAAAGCAAGGTACATATGAGCATTGGAAAATCCGGGTGAATAAGGTCGACCATGGCGTGCATGGGGCTAAGTATTTGTTTTGGAAATTCAAAGAAGTAAAAGGTATAAGGCAATGGACTAGAGATATCATAGGTGAGGTTATTTGCTATCACCATGGAGGACTGCCTGATAATCTAAGCAGTGATTATGAAATTCCGCTTATAAAGAGAATGGAAAAAGTTTCAGATGAAGAATTGAAGATAGTGTTTGAACGTTTCTTTGAAGAATTTGCAGAAGAAGACATAGTAGAGCTATTCGAACAAGCTTGTGAAGAATTACAACTACTATTTCGTAGATGTAGAGAACGGAATGTTGATTTAAATATAGGAATGGGTTTTATAATCAAATACATTTATAGCTGCGTTGTAGATGCAGATCGTTTGGATAGTTTTCGCTTTGAATCAGGATATGCTGAAACAAATATACAAATAAAAGAATTGTGGAGTGAGTATGTTGAAAATCTTGAAAGGAAAATAGAAGACTTTAAAAAGCAGGAGATACATTCATTATTAGAAGAGAATGTGAAAACTATGAGGGAAGCTGTTTCAGATTCTTGTAAAAATGCAGCCCCAAAAGCTCCTGGTATCTATACGTTAACAGTACCAACGGGTGGCGGAAAAACATTTGCTAGTATGAGATTCGCATTGCATCATGCAATGGAATATGAGAAAAAGAAAATCATTTATGTAATGCCATATACGACAATCATCGAACAGAATGCGGATGAGATTCGGAAGGTGTTAGGGTGTGAACAACATTTGTTAGAATTTCATTCTGATGTTTTAGATGATGTGAAAAATGATGATTACGAAATACTAAGTGAAAGATTTACAAGCCCAATTATTTTTACGACCATGGTTCAATTTTTGAATGTACTATTTGCAACAGGAAACGGGAATATTCGGAAAATGCATCAATTTGAAAATGCAGTTATTGTATTTGATGAAATTCAAGCTTTGCCAATCAAATGTACTGCACTCTTTTATCAAGGGATTGATTTTCTTGTAAGAGTAGTAGGAGCGACCTGTGTATTGTGCACTGCCACTCAACCTGATTACGAATATATAGAGGAACATTTCAAAGTAAAAATTGATGGAGAAATAGTACCTAATGTTGATGAGGTGTTCCGGAATCTGAAAAGAATGCATGTAGTTGATATGACGAAACAAGAGATGGGCACAAATGAGATTGCAGAGTTTATTGTGAAAATAGAGAAAAAGGCGAAAAGTGTATTGTGTATCATGAATACAGTTCAATCAGTATTGGATATATTTGATTCGTTAAAGAGGTGTTCATTAGAAAATATGGAAATTTATGCTTTGACGACTAGAATGTGCTCTGCCCATCGCAAGAAAGTGATCCGTGATATTAAAAATTCATTGAAAGAAAAACGGAAAGTGATATGCATTAGTACGCAGTTAATTGAAGCAGGGGTAGATGTTAGCTTCGAGAAGGTGATACGGAGTTTGGCAAATTTGGATTCAATTGCACAAGCAGCAGGTAGAGGGAATCGACATGGTGAAAGAGAGATTAGTGAGGTTTATGTTGTTAAGCTAAAAAATGAAAGCATACTAGACTCGTCGGATATAAAAATAGGACAAGGCCATGCTCAGAACATATTTCGTTATTATAGTAAGAATCCAGAAGCGTATCAATATGATTTACTATCATCTAAAGCAATCAGAGCTTACTATGTGAGCTTTTATGAAGATAATCAAGTGAATAAAAAAATGAAATATCCTTTGAATAAGCTGAGCGAAAATAATCTTTACGATTTATTAAAGCATGATGTCAAAAGGACAAGGCGGAGAACAAATTATGAATTGTCTTATGCAATTCAATTTGAGACTGCAAGAATGAATTTTCAAGTCATTGATTCTAATACTCATACAATAGTTGTTCCGTACAATGAAGAAGCAAAAGAGGCAATCAATATTATTTTAAGTGATAAACAAGTTAAGGAAAAATATCTCGCCCTTAAGGTGTTACAAAAGTATACGGTGAATATATATGAAAATTTATATAAAGAATTAAAACAAGCATTTATAAAAAATAATATGGAAGGGGTAGATATTTTGAGTGAGGAATATTATTTGGAGGAAAAAGGGGTGACTGGAGAAAAAAAGTTAACGATGCTGATGTATTAGAAAAGAAATGCTAGACAGGAAGGAGAAGCAAGTGAAAAACAAAATAACATTTCGGGTTATAGGAAGGTATGCATTATTTACCGATCCTGTAACGAAAATTGGTGGAGAGAAGAATACCTTAATGATTCCAACGTATGAAGCGTTAAAAGGAATTTGCTCATCAATCTATTGGAAGCCTTCAATCATATGGTATGTAGATAAAGTGTGCATTGTAAAGCCGATACGTACAGAGTCTAAAGGAATAAGACCTATAAAATATAGTGGGGGGAATGATCTGGCTTATTATACTTATTTATCAGATGTAGAATATATTGTGACGGCTCATTTTGAGTTTAATAGAAATCGAATGGATTTACAGAGAGACTTTAATGAAAATAAACATTATTTTATTGCGAAAAGAAGTTTGGAACGAGGAGGCAGGAGAGACATATTTTTGGGTACGAGGGAGTGCCAAGGTTATGTGGAACCATGCGAATTTACAGCTGAAGAGAGTTGTTATGCACAAACCCCTGTGATGGATTTTGGATTACAATTCCATTCATTTATATATCCAGATGAAGGGGATAACCAACACTTGATTGTGAAAATGTGGAACCCAAGCATGGAAAATGGAGTGATAGAATTTATTAGACCAAATGAATGTCCTAAAGAGAGAGTGATAAGGCAAATGGATGTCAAGAAATTTGGGAGTAGTAATATGAAATCTGTTGAGGAAGAGATGGATATAAAAGGCTATGAAATAGGAGGTGATGGTGATTGAGTTGGCTAAGTTTATTAAGTGAAACCTACGATAATTTAATGAAATGTGATTATGATCAAAGACGAAATCTACTTCCAATAGCACACTCTACGCAAAAGGCGCATATCACAGTAGTCATTGATCAGGAAGGGGATTTTGTAAGAGGTGCGTTTGTTACAGATATAGAAGGAAAAGAAAAAAATCTATCTCAGACATTGATACCTGTTTCTGAGAAATCAGCGAGCAGGAGTAGTGGTATAGCACCACACCCATTGTGTGATAAATTAAAGTACTTGGCTGGAGACTATACAAGATATACTTCTGATGAAAATGAGAATTATTTTAATGCTTACTGTAGTCAATTAGAAGAATGGAAGAACTTTGATGGCTCTAATAGTAAGCTTGAAGCAATTTATCAATACGTGAATAAAAAAACCCTGATTTGGGATTTGGTTAGCAGTGGAATATTATCACTAGATGAAAGTGGACTGCTAACAAATAAATGGGAAAATGCAAATGTCAAGCTTACAGCTGGTAATCAGGAAGATGCATTTTTAAGGTTCGAAGTATTAGATGGTGATAAACAAACAAAGTGCTGGCAAGATATAAAGTTACAGGAGTCATATATTAGATTTTATATGGGAAGTCAAGAGGGGAATGACTTATGTTATATTTCAGGCGAAAGTGTGAATTGTTCTGAGAATCATCCTTCCAAAATTAGGCATTCAGGGGATAAGGCTAAATTGATTTCGGCAAATGACACTTCTGGATATACATTTCGAGGAAGATTTCAATCATCATCTCAGGCAGTACAGATAGGATATGAAACATCACAGAAAGCGCATAATGCGTTGAAGTATCTTCTAGAAAAGCAAGGAGAACGTATCGGAGAGAAGGTTTTTTTGCTATGGGGAACCGAAGATGAAAAAACACCTAGATTAAATGTAGATACAGATGAGCTTGAGCCATTATTCTGGGAGGAAGAAGAAAAGTATTCAAGTGATACCTTGGACGATTATAGTAAAAAGCTTGGACAAGCAATGAAGGGATATAAGGAAATAGTAAAACCGAATACAAAGTTTGCTATCATAGGATTAGATGCTGCAACGACAGGGCGCATGGCTATTATTTACTATAGGGAATATTGTGGACAAGATATCATTTTATTTTTAGATCGTATAGAATTATGGCATGAAACGGCTGGTTGGATACATCGTTTTAAAAAAGGAAAAAGTTTTTATGGAGCACCAGCACCTTATGATATTGCTCTTTGTGCATTTGGAACAGAGCAAGGTGATTTCATAGGTGGCAATGATAAAGTGATTGCAAATGTGGTAGAAAGGGTTCTTCCATGCATTAGTGATGGTGTGAAAATACCCAGAGATATAGTGAAAGCTTTGTTGCGTAAGTGCTATTCGCCACAAAATTATGGGAAGGAATATAATTGGAATAAGGTTTTAACGATTACATGTTCCGTGTATAAAAAATATTTATATGATTATAAAGGAGAGGTAATAGAGATGAAAATAGATGAAGGCTACAAGGATATATCTTATTTATGTGGAAGGTTATTAGCGGTAGCAGATGAAATTGAACGATATGCCCTAAAGGATCAGTATGGAAGTGTAATAAGAACAACAAATGCGATGAGATATTTTAGTAGATTTGTGCAATCGCCAAATAGCACGTGGGGAATTATTGATGATAAAATAAAACTGCATATAGGACGTTTGGGTGTAAAAGCAAGTTATTTGATTCAACTGAAGGAAGATATCTCAGCACAAATAAATCCAGAAGAATTTGCAAAGGTTAGAAATTTAGACGGTAAAGTAGCACTAGGATTTGATAGTCAAAAGAAAGCAATAAGAGATAGGAACATAGAGCTACATAACAATAAAAAGAATGAGGAGGACAAATAAATGAGTATATTACAAAACAAAATTGATTTTGCAGTGATAGTTGAGGTGCATAATGCCAATGCCAATGGTGATCCTTTGAATGGGAATATGCCTAGAACAACATATGAAGGTTACGGAGAGATTTCCGATGTATGTTTGAAGAGAAAGATTCGCAACAGATTTATTGATATGGGAGAGCAAGTTTTTGTGCAGGCAGATGATAAAAATGTAGATGGATTTAGTAGTCTACGTGAACGGGCAGATCATAATGAAGCTTTTAAGGGAGAGTTAGCAAAAGGTAAAAAGTCCGATAAAGGGATTGCATCTAGAATAGCTTGCGAACAATGGATGGATGTTAGAACATTTGGGCAGGTATTTGCTTTTAAGGGATCTGAAATGTCACTAGGAATTCGAGGCCCAGTATCAATACATCCAGCATTTAGTATAGAACCTATTGATGTAACTAGCCTACAAATTACGAAAAGCGTTAATAGCGAAAAAACTGAAGGTGGAAAAGCGTCAGATACGATGGGAATGAAGCATCGTGTGGATTTTGGTATATATATGGTTAAAGGTAGTATTAATGTTCAATTGGCAGAGCAAACAGGATTTACAGAAGAAGATGCCGATATAGTCAAAGAAGCGTTAAGAACATTATTTATAAATGATAGTTCTTCAGCTAGACCTGATGGAAGCATGGAAGTGATTTCTCTATATTGGTGGAAGCACAATTGTAAAATTGGTCAATATTCATCGAAAAAAGTGCATGACTCTATCATTATTGAGAGGAAAGAGGGAGTAGCAAGTGCAAAGAGCATATCGGACTATACTGTGACAAATCATGCATTAGCAGATTTGGAGATGGAAATCATTGAAGGAATATAAGCAAGAAGATTTTTTGATGCTTTCAGGGATACAGCATTATCAATTCTGCAAACGGCAATGGGCACTCATACATGTTGAACAACAATGGGAGGAAAATTACCGAACGATGGAGGGGAATATACTGCAC
Organism: Lachnospiraceae bacterium; assembly: GCA_044425805.1. Classification (GTDB taxonomy): domain Bacteria; phylum Bacillota; class Clostridia; order Lachnospirales; family Lachnospiraceae; genus RGIG6307. Next base: position 18,981 of record JAWXVC010000009.1, read on the forward strand.
GAAAAGGTTCATGATTCTTCGATAAAAGAAAAAAGAGGACACCTTATAATATCTCGAGCCATGAGAGTACATTCATATGAATTAGGGATTAGTGGAGAGTGTGATGTGGTGGAATTCAAAAAGGATGAAGAAGGTGTAGATATTCCTAAACTAAACGGAAAGTATGCGATTAGCCCTGTAGAGTATAAGAGAGGAAAACCTAAAACAGGCAATGAAGATATACTGCAACTAATAGCTCAAGTTATCTGTTTGGAAGAAATGTTTCGCTGTGAAATCTCAATTGCTTATTTATATTATCATGAAATACGTAGAAGGCAGGAAGTGGTAATAACGGATGAGTTAAAAAATAAGGTTCATATAATATATGAGGAAATGCATCAATTATTAGAACGAAAATACACCCCGAATGTAACTTGGAAAAAGCAATGTAATGCATGCTCGTTAAAAGATATTTGCTTGCCAGTGTTAGGAAAGAAAAATTCTGTCAAGGAGTATATGGGAAGAGCAATAGTGGGAGAATGAAATGAAACAATTGGGCAATACATTATATATAAACCAAACAAATCGTTACTTAGGTTTGGATGGGGAAACTGTCGTAATTTATGAAGGGGATAATACGTTAGGCAGAGTTCCGTTGCATAATTTACAAAGTATTATTACATTTGGCTATCAAGGTGCAAGCCCAGCACTTATGGGTGCTTGTGCAAAAAGAGGAATAGAATTAAATTTCATGTCAGCTAACGGGAATTTCCTAGCACGAGTGACGGGTGAGATTAAAGGAAATGTGGTTTTACGAAAGCAACAATATAGAATTTCGGATGATGATTCTCAATGCATGGGAATTGCAAAAAATATGATTATTGGTAAGTTATACAATAGCAAAAGTGTTTTGGCTAGAGCTAAAAGAGATTATTCAGCAAGACTTGATGTGGAGAAATTGGCATTAAAGATGTCGTACATCCAAGATGCGATAAAAGGAGCAAGTATTTCAGAGGATACGGGGACTTTGCGTGGTTATGAGGGTAAAGCGGCAGATGAGTATTTCGCGTGTTTTGATGATTTGATTTTACAACAAAAAGAAACGTTTTATTTCCATAATAGAAATAGAAGGCCACCATTAGACAATGTAAATGCATTATTATCATTTTCATATAGCTTACTAACAAATATGTGCGCCTCAGCATTAGAGGTGGTTGGTTTAGATCCATATGTTGGGTTTTTACATAAAGATAGACCAGGACGCATGTCGTTAGCATTAGATCTAGTGGAGGAATTCCGCTCAGCATATTGTGATAGGTTTGTACTGACTATTATAAATAAGAAAATTATCAATGATAAAGATTTTTTGAAAAAAGAAAATGGTTCCGTGATACTTACTGATGAGGGAAGAAAAATATTTCTAAACCAATGGCAAGAAAAAAAGGGAGAAGTGATTAATCATCCTTTTTTAGATGAAAAAGTGGAATGGGGAATGCTACCATACGCACAGGCCCTTCTTTTGGCAAGAACAATACGTGGTGATTTAGAGGAATATCCTCCATTTTTGTGGAAGTAGGTGAAAAATGTTAGTATTGATTACATATGATGTTAGTACAGAAAACGAAGGTGGAAAAACGAGATTAAGGAAAGTGGCAAAAGTTTGCGTAAATTACGGGATACGTGTACAAAATTCTGTTTTTGAGTGTGTGGTAGATCAGGTGAAGCTAGTTCAACTCAAGCATGAATTAAACAAACTTATTGATGTCGATAAAGATAGTCTTCGATTTTATTATCTTGGGAATAATTATGAAAACAAGGTGGAGCATGTAGGAGCAAAACCGACAATACGAGTTGATAAACCACTTATATTCTAAGTGCGAAAGGTAAGCAAACATGAAATTACATAGAGATTCGCACGCAAAAATGAATAAAAAATGTTATAATTAAAAGGAAATCATCAGTAGTAAAACACTGATGTAGTAAATTTGCATAAAATTAGATGAGTATATGGAAGAATATGCTTATAAATTTGTGCATTTTTGCTGTCGCGTCCCGTGTGGGCGCGTGGATTGAAATTAGAATGTCAATTCATAGCAAGTGGAATGAGTGGTCGCGTCCCGTGTGGGCGCGTGGATTGAAATTGTTAATAGCATCGAGTTACATAATACGTTATATTTGTCGCGTCCCGTGTGGGCGCGTGGATTGAAATTACAAGGTCAATCTCATAATCATCACATCTAGCCTGTCGCGTCCCGTGTGGGCGCGTGGATTGAAATATATTCTTCAGACAGACAAAAAGCAATGCATTTATCGTCGCGTCCCGTGTGGGCGCGTGGATTGAAATTACAAGGTCAATCTCATAATCATCACATCTAGCCGTCGCGTCCCGTGTGGGCGCGTGGATTGAAATAGAAGGGAATGAGGATGAAGTATTAAGAGTACTTAGTCGCGTCCCGTGTGGGCGCGTGGATTGAAATAGTACAAGTTCCACAAAGTTAGTATAAAGGAACAGTCGCGTCCCGTGTGGGCGCGTGGATTGAAATGAAGAGGACGAAGTTTTATTGGCAGCAGTTAAGGGGTCGCGTCCCGTGTGGGCGCGTGGATTGAAATGGAATATCTAAAGCCGATTTAGTAGAATTAGAAGCGTCGCGTCCCGTGTGGGCGCGTGGATTGAAATTATAACGATCATACCGACCATTTCACCACGTCTAAGTCGCGTCCCGTGTGGGCGCGTGGATTGAAATCAAAAAAATAATCCCACTATTCCACCTATGACGGTCGCGTCCCGTGTGGGCGCGTGGATTGAAATAAATCAAAAAGGTTTTAGCATAATTAAAAGTATGTCGCGTCCCGTGTGGGCGCGTGGATTGAAATGAGAATGGTGTAATCTTACAAGATAGTCAAAAAACCAAAGTAGCCATATAAATTTAATAATATCAACCAAAGGAGTGATTAAAGAATGTCAAAAGGAAATCCTACAGCACAAACAATTGCATCTGAGAAGTATCAAAAAAAAGCAGGGTACACAACTAAGGGTTTTAAAATCAAAAAGGAATTGGCCGATGAGTTTACAAAAGCTTGTCAAGAGAAAGGAGAGAGTCAAGCATCAGTGATTTCTCGTATGATGAGAGAATATATAATAGATGCTATTAATAAATAAAAACATCTCCTCGTTCATCTTTTTCCCACAGATGACATACTATATATCAATAAACAATCCACAAGGTAGTATAAAGTGAAAAATATATTTACATACAAACGTCTAATCATACTTGCAGTGATGCTAGGTTCTATCCTGACATTAAGTGTTTTATTGCTACAAAAGGACGCTGAAGTTATCGCAACTTCAAGTACAGTTGGAGACAGAGAACTTCCGATTTATTGTGTCGATACAGGGGATGAAAAAAAGATTGCACTTACTTTTGATGCGGCATGGGGAAATGATGATACACAAGATATCTTGGATATTCTTGAAAAACATGATGTGAAGGTGACATTTTTTATGACAGGTGGCTGGGTAGAGGCCTATCCAGATGATGTGAAGGCAATATTGGCAGCAGGCCATGACCTTGGAAATCATAGTGAAAATCATAAAAACATGAGTCAGTTGTCGAATGCTGAAAAGAAAACGGAGCTGATGGAGGTGCACGAAAAGGTAAAAGAGCTTACAGGGTATGAAATGACATTGTTTCGACCACCTTATGGAGATTATGATAATGCAGTGATTACAGCGGCAAAGGATTGTGGTTATTATACAATTCAGTGGGATGTGGATAGCTTGGATTGGAAAAATTATGGTGTTGATTCCATTATTACTACCGTCACAAAGCATGAACATTTAGGGGCGGGATCGATTATTCTTTGTCACAATGGGGCAGAGTATACGGCTCAGGCCTTAGATGAGATGATTAGCACTTTGAAGGCGGATGGCTATGAGTTTGTACCTGTATCAGAGTTGATTTATATGGATGATTATTCGATGAATCATGAGGGAAGACAAATAAAAAATAGCTAGAGAAGATAGCCATGCATGTCTGAATTTGCTATAATAAACGAAGGAGGGAAGCTAATATGAATGTAAAGGAAAAAGAGTATTTAAGGGAACTTGCCAGAGAGTATAAGGCATTGTGTGATTTGGAAGAAAATCAGGCAAAGAGAAGAGCTTGGTATCGTACCAACGATTTGGTGAAAGGGCAAAAGCCTGTTTTTATCAATCATTATTGGCCTATGGCGATTGATGAGTTATTTCCAAAGGATGAATATGTTTGTGAGGATGATACAGCTAGAAATTATGAAGGATATTTTAAAATTCGTATGTTTTATGCACAAGTCTTAAAGGATGATAACGTATTAGAACCAGTCGTTTATTCGAAGCTATTTTATAAACTTGATCAGTATGGTGGAATCAATGCAGAGATTACGTATTCTGCAGATGATCATGCAGCAGCAGGGGCATATGAGATTATTCCTGTTATTCTTGAGGAAGAGGATAAGGATTTGATCAAGGATCCGATTCTTACTTATGATAAAGAAAGAAGCCGTGCGGAATTTGAGAAAGTGACAGAGCTATTTGGAGATATTTTGACTGTAATCAAAGAACCTACAAGTGTAGGTATGAAGCTTGCCGATGAATATTCATGGCTACGTGGCATTGAGCAGACGTATATGGATATGTATGATGATCCAGAGTGGATGCATGAAGTGTTAGGTAAGCTTGGAGAAAATATTCAAAAAAGACTTACGATGACAGAAGAAGTAGGGATATGGGGAACGCTTGATCTTTCTTTTCCACTAGGGTCATCAGGTCTTAGATATATAACAGGAGTACCAGATTTTCGTGAAATAGAGGGTGATATTTTTGAATACAAGGTGAAGCTCAAGGATTCATGGGGATCGTCGATTGCCGAGGTGTTTAATTGCGTTTCTAGTGAGATGCACAAGGAATTTGGCTACGATTATTCAAAATATTATACGGATTTACTTGGAAATGTAACGGTTGGATGCTGTGAAGTGCTTGATAAAAAGGTTGGACTAATCAAGGATATTACCAATGCGAGAAAGTATTCCGTGAGTGAATGGTGTAATCCAGAGCTTGCTGCAAGTGAGATTAAAGACAAATATGTATTCAGCTATAGAGCTGCAGGCGTTCCGTTTGTTCCAGATGAATGGGATAAGGACGAGGTGGAAAAAGAAATCCGCAGTGTGCTTGAAGCTGTGAAAAAGCATGAATGTAATGCAGAAATTATTTTAAATATCGGTGGTACCTTGGGAGCAAATCCGAGACAAAAGGTAACAGAATGGTCGAAGCTTGTACGTGATTTGATCAATGAATATTACCCAGAATAATACTTAAGTATAGAAAGTGAGATACATATGAAGTTACAAAATCCTATATTACCAGGCTTTAATCCAGACCCTAGTATTTGTAAAAAAGGTGATGACTACTACCTTGCAGTTTCAAGCTTTGAATGGTTTCCAGGAATTCCAATTTATCATTCAAAGGATTTGAAAAATTGGGTTTTACATACGCATGCATTAACGACGAATACCGCTACAGACCTTAGAAGATTACCTTCTGCAAAAGGAATTTGGGCACCATGTCTTTCTTATTGTGAAGCGGAGGATTTATTTTATGTGAACTATACGGTTGTAAATTCGATGAACGCAAGATTTTTTGATGTAGATAATTTTGTAATTACTGCATCAGATATTGCAGGTCCTTGGAGTGAACCGGTTTTCACACATTCTGCAGGGTTTGATCCCTCTATGATTCATGATGAGGATGGTCGTAAATACATTGTATCCTTGGAATGGGAGACAAGAGACGGGTACCATAAACCAGGTGAGATTTGTTGTGTTGAATATGATGCGAAGGCGAAGCAAACAATTGGATATCCGAAGAGAATTTGGATGGGTGGTACACAGAGAGGTTGTATTGAAGGTCCTCATATTTATAAAAAAAATGGGTATTACTATTTGATTTGTGCAGAAGGTGGTACAGGCTATGGGCATAGTGTGACTGTGGGGCGTAGCAAAGATATATTTGGACCATACGAATCGGATCCGTGCAACCCTATTTTGACAGCAACCCCTGATTTTTCAGAAATGGACAATGATGATTCTAAGAAGTTGAATAGATATAATCCTGAGAATCATTTGCAAAAGGCAGGACATGGAAGCTTTGTGGAGACAAAAGATGGAGAGGTTTATATGGTGTTTCACTGTTCAAGACCACTCTTACCTCATTTAAGATGTACACTGGGTCGCGAGGCATGCATGCAGAAAATGAAGTGGACAGAGGATGGATGGTTACGCACAGATAGTAGTACGAACCTTGCCCCAGATGAGTTTGTGGCATCTAGTTTATCAGAGGTTAAGGTTTGTGATTTGCCAGAAACTTATTACTTTGATTTTGAGAACCTTCCAATTGATTACTATGCACCGAGGGTGGATCCTGTAGCATTTGCAAAGATTGATACTGACAAAAAACAGCTAATTATCAGAGGGCAAGAGTCGCTATCTTCGCTTAATAAGGCGAGCTTGTTGGCACATAAATTAACATCCTTACAGGCAACATTAGAAACAGCAGTTACGTTTTTCCCAGAAGTATATCAAGAGTATGCAGGTGCGTGTATTTATTATGATAATATGGATTATGTATTGCTTCGTATTATGATTGATGAAAAGCTGGGAGCATGTGTAGATTTATTGCAGGTGGAAAATGGAGAGCGAAGAGAACTTACTGATTCAAGAACTCCTATTGATGCTTCGAAGACGATTTATATGAAAATTGAAGTAGTAGATAGGGAGGTCCGCTTTAGCTTCTCTTACGAACAGGAGACGGCTTATAGATGTATAGGAAGTGTAGAAACATCTATTTTTTCTGATGAGTATTGTCAAAGTGGAGAGTTTACAGGAACATTTCTCGGAGTGTTTAGTGTGGATGCGATGTACCACAAAAAAGAAGCAGTATTTGATTTTATTACCTATAAAAACATTTAAGTAAGGGCTGGTGGAATGCATGTTCCATCGGCTTTTTTCATAGGATGTAGGGAATAGATGAGGTTTTGTGAGCATGTTTTGTGGCATATGTTAATTTTGGGTTACTAGTATTGAATTAATCGTAGTAGATATGTTACAATGCAACTTAGTATAGTTGTTTTTACACAAAGGAAAGGTATGGTATCAGAATGGGGAACAAAAGAGCAGATCTTATAGTCATTGCATTATCACTAGTGTTTGTAATAGGTATTGTTTTGTGTGTGGCATTTTTATACTTGCCAAACTACCAATCAAAAGAGGCGAGTGCAGAGGTAGTAGAAACTGAACTTTCAGAACAAGAGGCATTATCACTTTTAACGGATGAAGCCTATGAAGCTGCGCTACAGGAGGGTAGAGACGAAGTGCTTGCCTCTATTAAGGAAAATATTTTAGAATCTAACAGTACGATGAATGCGCTTAGAGCAGCATATACGGATGATATTGTAGTGTATTCTGATGGAGTGCTACGATTTATTCCTGTTGAAGAGAGCGTTCCTAAGACAGAAGTGCTTAGAGAGAATATTGAAGTACTTGAAACAGGCGAATTTCAATATATAGAGGATGGTACAGTAGTTTCACAAAAGGGTATCGATGTATCGAAATATCAAGGTGACATTGACTGGGAGCAGGTTGCTGCTGATGGTGTTACCTATGCGTTTTTACGCGTTGGTATCAGAGGATATGGTAGTGGTGCGATTGTATTAGATGAAACATTTCACCAAAATGTTGAAGGTGCTCAGGCAGCTGGCATTGAAGTGGGGATATATTTTTATAGTCAGGCGATTACTGTAGATGAAGCAATCGAAGAGGTTGATTTTATTCTTTCAGAAATAGCAGGATATGCGATTACGTATCCGATTGTAATGGATGTTGAAATGGTTGGAGAGTCTGGAGCTAGAGCTGATGCGCTTACGATAGATGAGAGAACAGAAATAGCAATTGCTTTTTGTGAGCAGGTGATAACAGCAGGTTACGTACCGATGATTTATGGTAATACTGAAACATTTACGACGATGTTAGATATTACAGCAATTGTAGAGTATGAGAGATGGATTGCATTTTATGATGATGAATTGTATTTTCCTTATGAATTTGCAGTATGGCAGTATACACATGCAGGAAGTGTTGCTGGTATTGATGGAGAAACAGACTTAAATATTTCATTTAAAACTTGGTAAGAGCGGAGAAACCTATGAAACTAGAAGATAATATTCGAAAAGTGGTACCTTATGTGCCAGGTGAGCAACCAAATAGACCTAATATGATTAAATTAAATACAAATGAATGTCCATATCCACCGTCACAAAAGGTGTTAGATGCACTTAATAATATAGATATAGACCATATGAGATTGTATCCTGATCCGGATGCTACTATATTAATAGAAGCAATCGCACATACTTATGGGGTGCAACAAGACCAAGTTTTTGTTGGTGTAGGCAGTGACGATGTGTTAGCAATGGCATTTTTGACGTTCTTTAATAGTGAATCACCTATTTTATTTCCAGATATTACGTACTCTTTTTATGATGTATGGGCGAACCTATTTAAAATCCCATTTAAAACATGTCCATTAGACGATAATTTTATGCTAAATACTGCTGACTATATGGGCGAAAATGGAGGAATTATATTCCCAAATCCAAATGCACCAACAGGTGTTTTAGAATCGTTAGAGAACGTGGAAGAGGTTATAAAAGCAAATCCAGATGTTGTCATGATAGTTGATGAAGCTTATATTGATTTTGGAGGAGTGAGCGCATTACCACTGATTGAAAAGTATGATAACCTCTTAGTTGTTCAAACTTTTTCAAAATCGAGAGCTATGGCAGGTGCTAGAATTGGATATGCATTTGGTAACCCTAAATTGATTGGATATTTAAAGGATGCAAAATTCTCCTTTAATTCGTACACCATGAATAGACCTAGTTTAGTTATGGGAGTTGCAAGTTTAGAGGATAGCACTTATTTTGAAGAAATGACCACGAAGATAATCGAAACAAGAGAATGGACGAAAATAGAACTTACACGCTTAGGCTTTACATTTCCTGATTCTTATGCTAATTTTATCTTTGCTACGCATGAAACAGTGCCAGCAGAACAAATCTATAAAACACTGCGAGAGAGCGATATTTTTGTAAGATATTTTAACAAGCCACGTATTGATCAATATTTACGTATTACAATTGGTACAAGAGCAGAAATGGAAGCCTTGATATCAAAGCTTCAACAAATATTATAAAATACTTAGTAAAATAAATGAAAAAGAGGTAAGAGATGATTAAGAATATTTTAAAAGGTAGTTTAATGGGTATTGCAAATATTATACCAGGAGTTTCAGGAGGTACGATGGCAGTATCAATGGGTATTTATGATAAACTTATTCATTGCATTACACATTTGTTTTCAGAATTCAAAAAAAGTTTGGCGTTTTTGATTCCTATTTTTATTGGAGCTGCTATTGGTCTAGTAGGTTTATCGTTTGCAATCGAATGGCTATTTGATATTGCGCCATTAGAAACAAATTTCATGTTTATAGGTCTGATTGTTGGTGGCTTTCCAGCAATATGGGCAAAGGTAAAGGGTGAACAAACAAAGGGTACGAAGATTAGTATAGGACACATAATCATAGCAATTTTATTTTTTGCATTAGTTGCTGGATTGGCTGCTTTTGGAGATGTAGGGGGTACCGATAAGGTATTGACACCAAGTGTTGGAACTGCAATTCAGATGTTGTTAGTAGGCATTATTGCTTCGGCGACAATGATTATTCCGGGTGTTTCTGGATCCATGGTACTCTTGTTGTTGGGTTATTACAATACGATTGTAGCTGAGATTAATGACTTTATTCGCGCATTAATTGCATTTGATATAGAGGCTTTAGTGCGAGGCTGTATGTTGTTTGTACCACTTGGTATTGGTATTATAGTTGGTATTTTTGGTATCGCAAAGGGCATCGAAATTGTATTTGAGAAGTTCCCTATGTACGCATATTTTGCGATTGTAGGACTGATTGTTGCTTCTCCAGTAGCAATTTTATTACTTAGTACATTTGGAACGATTACAATGTGGAATATTCTATTAGGAGTAGTTACCTTTGTACTTGGATGTTTCATTGCATTTAAACTCGGAGACTAAGAAAATATGGATAGTTATACAGGATTTGCAAAGGTATATGATGAATTTATGGAGGATACTACACCATATGAACTGTGGTGTAGTATGCTTTTGGATATAATCAAAGAATACGGGGTATCAAAGCCACATAAGGTGCAGGATGAGGTTTCTACATTAGAGAGTGAACGAGATTTGGTTTTGGATCTTGGTTGTGGGACAGGAACCCTTACGGGACTTCTAGCAGAGGAAGGCTATGACATGATAGGTGTAGATTTATCATCAGAAATGCTAGAACTTGCTATTTCGAAAAAAGAAGCATCAGGACATAATATTATGTATTTATGTCAGGACATGCGAGAGCTGGAATTATATAGCACAGTCGGTACTATATTGTGTGTATGTGATTCCATTAATTACGTTTTAGAGGATGAAGAAGTAATAGAGACCTTTCGTTTGGTACATAATTATTTATATCCAAAGGGATTGTTTTTGTTTGATTTTAACACAGAATATAAATATCGCGAAGTGATAGGAGATACGGTAATCGCAGAAAATCACGATGATGCAAGCTTTATCTGGGAAAATTATTATGATGAGGATACTTGTATCAATGAGTATGATATCACGATATTTAGTAGAACAGATGAATCAGGAGAGCTTTTTGAACGTGTGCAAGAAACACATATACAAAGAGGATATACACTTGAAGAAATGAAATGCTTTGTAGAGGCAGCAGGAATGGAGCTTATAAAAGTGTTTGATGCAGATACACATGGAGTTGTAACAGAAGTTACACAGAGAGTTTTTGTAGTAGCAAGGGAGAATGGAAAGAGTTATGAATGATTATATAGTAAGAGCAACAGCAGCGGATGCGCAGATTCGTGCGTTTGCATGTAGTTCAAGAGAACTTGTAGAATATGCGAGAAGCCAGCATGATACAACACCGGTAGTGACAGCTGCACTAGGAAGGTTGTTAACAGGCGGTGTTATGATGGGTACGATGTTAAAAGGTGAAAAGGATGTTTTGACATTACAGGTACATTGTGGAGGACCGATTGAAGGAATGACTGTGACGGCAGATGCGTTTGGGCATGTAAAAGGATTTGTGAAAAACCCATACGTTGACTTACCTCTCAATGAAAAAGGAAAGCTTGATGTTGGAACTGCGGTAGGTCTTGGTTTTATGAATGTCATTAAGGATATGGGATTAAAAGAGCCTTACGTTGGACAAACTGTACTTCAAACGGGAGAAATCGCGGATGATTTAACTTATTATTTTGCAACCTCAGAACAGGTGCCATCGAGTGTAGGCCTTGGAGTGTTGGTGTCCAAAGAAAATGTAGTTGCTCAAGCAGGCGGATTTATAATTCAACTCATGCCATTTGCGCAAGATGAGGTGATAGACCGCTTAGAAAAAAATCTACAAAATGTTGATTCTGTGACAAAATTACTAGAACAAGGTAAGACGCCAGAGGAAATTTTAGAGATTGTTTTAGAAGGGTTTGATGTGGAAGTGAATGATAGAATTGATGCAAGCTTTGCATGTGATTGCTCAAAGCATCGTGTGGAAAAGGTGCTCATTTCAGTTGGTAAAAAGGATCTTCAAGAAATGATAGATGATGGAGAGCCAGTAGAACTTAACTGTCATTTTTGTAACACAAATTACACCTTCGAAGTGGATGAATTGAAGGATATTTATAAAAAAAGTAGAGCATAAATTGTTTCGGATTTTATGGGAGAACGCTTATGAAACATGGTTTTATCAAGGTGGCTGCGGCTACCCCAAAGATCAAAGTGGCAGATACAACATACAATACAGGTGTTATTATAGAACAAATGCTAGAGTCTTACCAAAAGGGAGCTAGGATTATTGTCTTTCCAGAGCTTTGTATTACAGGCTATACCTGTCAGGATTTATTTTTACAAGATGCACTTTTAACGGGTGCATTAGATGCTTTATCAGAAATAATAAAAGCCTCAAAAGATATATCAGCACTCGTTTTTGTAGGGCTTCCATTTGAGTATCATAGTAAATTATTTAATGTTGCAGCTGTTATTAGTGCTGGTAGCTTGTTAGCTTTTATTCCAAAACGCTACATGCCGATGTATGCAGAATTTTATGAAGGTAGGCATTTTAAGGAAGGACATGAGGTGCCTGTTGAGATAGAGGTGTGTGGATTTAAGGTTCCATTTGGTACAAATATTTTGTGTAAATCAAACACGATGAAAGAATTAATCGTAGCAGCAGAGATATGTGAAGATTTATGGGTGCCATTATCACCATCTACGTCTCATGCACTTGCAGGAGCAAACCTTATCGTTAATCTCTCTGCTTCTAATGAGACAGTAGGTAAGGATGCTTATAGAAATATGCTAGTAGCATCCACATCTGCGAAACTTGTTACAGGCTATATTTATTGTAGTAGCAGTGAAGGCGAATCAACACAAGATTTGGTGTTTGCTGGACATAATATTATTGCTGAAAATGGAAGTGTAATAGCGGAAAAAGAAAAGTTTACTTGTGGAATTACCTATGCTACTTTGGATATGCAAAAGCTTAATCATGAAAGAAGGCGTATGACGACCTTTGATGCAAATAGTGATGAGAGTGTCTTTGAAAAAGGTCTTTATAAAATAGTTTCATTTGATATAGAAGAAGGAGAAACTAGTTTAGAACGCGATTTTTTGAAAACTCCGTTTGTTCCAACAGATGAACGTTTGAAGGCTGCTAGATGCGAAGAGATTTTATCTATTCAAGCATATGGCCTAAAGAAGCGTATTGAGCATACGAATTGCAAACATGCAGTGATAGGTATTAGTGGAGGTTTAGATTCGACGCTTGCATTATTAGTAACAGTACGTGCATTTGATATGCTTGAAATTCCGCGTGAACAAATTCATGCAATTACGATGCCATGCTTTGGCACGACAGATAGAACCTATGATAATGCGTGTGTTCTAACGAAGTCATTAGGTGCAACACTTGAAGAGATTGACATTAAAGAGGCAGTTAATATTCATTTTCGTGATATCAAGCACGATAGTGAGGTTCATAATGTTACGTATGAAAATGGTCAAGCAAGAGAGCGTACACAGATTCTAATGGATATTGCAAATAGAGATAATGGTATGGTGATTGGTACGGGCGATATGTCAGAGCTTGCGCTTGGATGGGCGACTTATAATGGAGATCATATGTCTATGTATGGTGTCAATGCGGGTGTACCCAAAACCTTAGTGAGGCATTTGGTGAAATATTACGCAGACGCTTGTGGTGAAAAAGTGATTGAGGAAGTACTTCTAGATATCTTAGATACGCCTGTTAGCCCAGAACTACTGCCACCAGTAGATGGTGTGATTGCTCAGAAAACGGAGGATCTTGTTGGACCATATGAGTTACATGATTTCTTCTTATATTATATGCTACGATTTGGTTTTTCTCCTAAGAAGGTTTATAGGATTGCAACAGCAACTTTTGCAGATGTATACGATGAAGAAACGATTATGAAGTGGCTACAGATTTTCTATAAAAGATTTTTCAGCCAACAATTCAAACGAAGCTGTTTACCAGATGGACCAAAGGTTGGTAGTGTGTCAGTATCTCCTAGAGGAGACTTGCGTATGCCAAGTGATGCATGTGCACGATTGTGGTTAGATGAATTAAATGAATAAAAACAAGTGCTGTAAATTCCTGTTGCGTTAGGATTTTACAGCACTTGTTTTACTTTGTACTAAGCGCAACAACCTCCTCAATTGCATCTAGTATTACAGAGGCAGTATATTGCTGTGTGCTTTCATAGGTGATTGCTTCAAGCGTAGTTCCGGATTGAAGTTGTGCTGATATTGTTTCAATAACAGATGAGAGCAGTGGATACATGGTTTCGACGGTTTCGCTAAGTTGCACAAAGCTAACGTCTGTGATACCTGCTGTTTCGATTACAACCTGAAGAGAAACAGGATTTCCACCGACCTCCATCGTAGCGGTGTATATGCCTGGTTGATAAATGCCATTTGAGCTTGCGGTTGTCTCATCGGTATCTATAGTTTCCTCAAGTTCCGTGCTAGGGGTGCTAGAAGTACTCTCTTTTGGAAAAAACATAATGGCTAGGAGAAATAATAATACAAGACCAAGAAAAAGAAAAATTGCAGTGTAGATTACTTCTTTCATGTGCCATACAAATATTTTGGTTTTACCACTCATTTTAGGCTCCTTTTGGTATAGATGATTCCTTTAATACAGCATATGTTAGGTGGAAACATAATATGAAAAATAAAAAATGCGAATTAGAAGAGTTAGAATTGACAAAAGTTAGTTTGTAGGGCAAAATGGATTTGAGTGCAATGGGGTACATAATAAGCCCTAATTGCGCTTGTTATGTATAGTGAACTATTAAATACAAAGCCTTCTATTGCACAATGGATAGGGAAAGGACTTATTATGATGAAAGATTATACGAAACAGGACATCTTACGAATTGTTGAGGAGGAGGATGTTGAGTTCATACGTTTACAGTTTGCAGATATGTTTGGGAATCTTAAAAATGTAGCAATAACTGTAAGTCAATTGGAAAAGGCGTTAGATAACAAGTGTATGTTTGATGGTTCTTCTATTGAGGGATTTGTTAGAGTGGAAGAATCAGACATGTTACTATATCCAGATTTATCTACCTTCACTATTTTTCCATGGAGACCACAACAGGGTAGAGTGGCTCGTATGATTTGTGATGTGTATAACACAAGTGGAGAGGCATTTGTAGGAGATCCTAGATATGTTCTTAGAAAAGCAGTAGAAGAAGCGAAAGAACTTGGATATGAGTTTAATGTAGGCCCTGAACTTGAGTTTTTCTTGTTTGACTCTGATGAGTATGGTCAACCAACGACCGAAACTAGAGAACAAGCAGGTTATTTTGATATGGGGCCAAACGATCTAGGTGAAAACGCAAGACGCGATATGATTATTACATTGGAAGAAATGGATTTTGAAGTCGAAGCATCGCATCATGAAGCGGCACCTGGACAGCATGAGATTGATTTCAAATATGATGAAGCATTAGCTACAGCAGATAATATTATGACCTTTAAATTGGCAGTGAAAACGATTGCAAAAAGACATGGTTTATATGCTTCGTTCATGCCAAAACCAAAAGAAAAAGTAAATGGATCAGGTATGCATATCAACATGTCGTTATTTAAAGATGGGATTAATATTTTCCATGATGATGCAGATGATAAAGGGCTAAGCCAAGAAGCATACTTTTTTATGGGTGGTATTTTAAAACATATGAGAGCTATGTGTGCGATTACCAATCCACTAGTAAATTCTTACAAGAGGTTAGTGCCAGGTTATGAAGCACCGGTCTATATGACATGGGGAACAAAAAACAGA
Source organism: Lachnospiraceae bacterium (assembly GCA_044425805.1). Classification (GTDB taxonomy): domain Bacteria; phylum Bacillota; class Clostridia; order Lachnospirales; family Lachnospiraceae; genus RGIG6307. Next base: position 34,504 of record JAWXVC010000009.1, read on the forward strand.
ACACAATTACTCCGTATTCCTTCGGATGGAGGGAATGGAACGAGAATCGAACTTCGCTGTCCAGATCCATCTGCAAATCCATATCTTGCATTGGCTGTATGCCTTAAAGCAGGTATAGATGGTATCAAAAATGGCATAGTTCCACCACAAGAGTTTGATGGAAATGCCTTTAGATTAACAGTAGATGAGAGAGAAAATGCTGGAATTTTAGCACTTCCAAATGATCTTGGAGATGCAATCTCTATTATGGAACAAGATGATTTTATGAAAGAGATATTAGGGGAACATATTTTTGGCAAATATATCGAAGCTAAAAAAGCAGAATGGAACCGCTATGAATCTCAAGTTTCGCAGTGGGAAATTGAAGAATACTTGAACAAGTACTAAAGCGTTGTAATAAACAATGAATAGGATTGGAGTCTAGTATGACCAATATAATTGTGGTTTTTCCTAAAATAGAAGAGGGAAAAAGTATAAAGAATATATTGGTGCGTAGCGGATTTTCTTCAGTTATTGTTTGTCAAAATGCTGCACAAGCTATGCAAAAAGCGGATGAGTTACGTACAGGAATGGTGATTTGCGGTTATAAGTTACCAGATATGCTGTGTTACCAATTGAAAGAAGATTTGCCAAGAGACTTTGAAATGCTTTTAGTCGCGTCGGCACAATTAATCAGTCAAAGGAGTCATGCAGATATTGTTACTGTTGCAATGCCGTTAAAAGTGCATGATTTTGTAACGACTGTCAACATGATGTCGGAACAGTTAGAACGAAAATTGCGAAAAAAACGTACCAAACCAAAGGAACGTACATCAGAGGAATTAGATGTAATAAAAAAAGCGAAGAGATTACTTATGGATAGGAATCATTTATCCGAGGATGAAGCGCATAAATACATACAAAAATGTAGTATGGATAGTGGTACTAATATTGTAGAAACATCACAAATGGTACTTGCTATGTTTTAAATCATAGTCTTTTTAAAACATGAAAGGAACAAGGGAAATGACAAAATTTACAAAGATGCATGGTTGTGGGAATGACTATGTTTATATAAATGGTGCAGAGTGTGGATTGTCTATAGAAGATAAGCCAACCTTTGTTAGAAAAGTTAGCGATAGACATATGGGGATTGGTTCGGATGGTGTGATTTTTATTAATCCATCTGAGGTAGCTGATTTTGAAATGGAAATGTGGAACAGTGATGGTACAAGGGCGCAGATGTGTGGAAATGGCATCCGATGTGTTGGGAAATACGTCTATGATAAAGGACTCACTACAAAAGAGCAGATTACAGTTGTAAGTGCAGGTGCCATTAAGGTACTTGATTTTACAGTTGAAGATGGCAAGGTTGTACTTGTGAAGGTAGATATGGGTGCTCCTATTTTAGAAGCTATGAAGATACCAGTTCTTTCAGAAAAAGCAGAAGTTATAGAGGAAGCAATCGAAGTTAATGGTGTAAAATATGAGATGACATGTGTATCTATGGGAAATCCTCACGCAGTTGTTTTTGTTGAAGATACTGAGCTTATGTCAGCTTTTGATATTGAAAAAATCGGACCGATGTTTGAGTCTCATAAGAGATTTCCGGAGAGAGTAAATACCGAGTTTGTTAGAGTTGTAGATAAAAAAACTGTACAAATGCGAGTTTGGGAACGTGGTGCAGGTGAAACGTTAGCTTGTGGAACAGGAGCTTGTGCGACAGCTGTGGCAGCTATTTTAACTGGTAGAACAGATACTAGTATAGAAGTACAGTTGCTCGGTGGTAGTTTGTTCATTGAGTGGGATAGAGAAGAAAATACAGTTGTTATGACAGGACCAGCTACAACGGTTTTTGAAGGCGAAATATAAAAAAGACTTGCAAAGTTCACTGCATTAGGTTAAAGTAGTGACGTTAGAGGAATCTAACTGATAAGAATGGAGGATACAGATGTTTAAAGTTAATGACAATTATTTAAAATTACCAGGAAGTTATTTGTTTTCAACAATAGGAAAAAAGGTGGCTGCTTTTACAGAAGCGAATCCTGATAAAAAAATTATACGTTTAGGAATCGGTGATGTAACACAACCTTTAGCACCAGCGATTATTGATACACTTCATGGAGCTGTTGATGAAATGGCTGTTGCAGATACTTTCAAAGGATATGCACCTGATTTAGGATATGAATTTTTACGTAGTGCGATAGCACAAAATGATTTTGCAGCAAGAGGATGCGACATTGCAGCAGATGAAATTTTTGTTTCTGATGGAGCAAAATGTGACTGCGCAAATATTCAAGAAATTTTTTCTACAGATAATAAAATCGCAGTTTGTGATCCAGTTTATCCTGTATATGTAGATAGTAACGTTATGGCTGGCAGAACAGGTGTTTATGATGCTGTAGCGGGTACTTGGAGCGATGTTATTTATATGCCTTGTACAGCAGAAAATAATTTTGCACCAGAGTTACCTACACAAACACCAGATATTATTTATTTATGTTTTCCAAATAACCCAACAGGCGCTATGATTACAAAGTCAGAATTACAAACTTGGGTTGATTATGCAAACAAAGTTGGAGCTGTTATTTTATATGATGCTGCTTATGAAGCGTATATTTCAGAAGATGATAAACCACATAGTATTTATGAATGTGATGGAGCTAGAACTTGTGCTATCGAAATGCGTTCTTTTTCTAAAAATGCAGGATTTACAGGTGTACGTTTAGGATATACAGTAGTGCCAAAAGATTTAAAAGCTGGTGATGTTACACTTCATAGCTTGTGGGCAAGACGTCATGGAACAAAGTTTAATGGTGCTCCTTATATTATCCAAAGAGCAGGTATGGCAGTATATTCAGAAGAAGGAAAAGCACAATTAAAACAACAAGTTGCTTATTATATGAATAATGCTAGTGTTATTTATGAAGGATTAAAATCTGCAGGATATGATGTTTCTGGTGGTGTAAATGCTCCTTATATTTGGTTGAAAGCACCAAACGGTATGAGTAGTTGGGATTTCTTTGATCACCTTCTAGAAACAGCAAACGTAGTAGGTACTCCAGGTTCTGGATTTGGACCAAGTGGTGAAACTTACTTTAGATTGACTGCTTTTGGTAGTTATGAAAATACAATAGAAGCTATGCAAAGAATTAAAAATCTATAAAATTGAGTATTGCGATTTGTTTTTGCATATGCTATGATATGAAAAATGCATCGAAAGAGACTCCGATCAAGGGAAACGACAGGAATATAGCGTCATCGACTGAAAGCGCTATTTGTGAAAGCTGATTAGGGGAACACTCTGGAGCAGATAGTTCGAACTTAAGTAGGGCTATACGTTTTGTACGCGTTAAGTATTTATGAGGCAGAGTTTTCTGCGAATGCGGGTGGTACCGCGGATTATATGTTTAATTCGCCCCGAGATGTGATTGCATCTCGGGGCTTTTTTTATGCCAAAGATGCAGAAATAGTACTTTGATTTTGATTGGTGTTTGTGAAGAAGCACACAAACGCTGTGTTATCGCAGAGCAGAATCTGACATTCTACTCGCGTGTCTCGTAAGGAGCGCTTCGACATGGAGGAAAGTATGGAATTTTTGACAGGTGTGAAACAAAAAGAAACAATGGAAATTACAGAGTTATTAGAAGATGGTGTGGTTGGCACGACAGTAAAGGTAAATGGTGCGATTCATACGATTAGAGATATGGGTACAGTTGCTTTTGTAGTACTTCGTAAAAGAGATGGATTAGTGCAATGCGTATATCAAGAAGGTGATTCAAAGTTCGATTTGAAAACTTTACGTGAAGCTACAACAATAGAAGTAGAAGGTGTGTTAGCAAGTAATGAAAAGGCACCACACGGCGTGGAAGTAGTGATGCAAACGGTGAAGATTTTATCCCAACCAGCAGAAGCTATGCCAATTGCTGTATCAAAATGGAAATTAAATACTTCATTAGAAACTAAATTAAACTTAAGACCGATTACACTTAGAAATGTAAGAGAACGTGCTAAATTCAAGATTCAAGAGGCTGTTGTAAAGGCTTTTAGAGATTTCTTGGATTCAGAAGGATTTACAGAAATTCGTACACCAAAGCTTGGTGCTAAAAGTGCAGAGGGTGGGGCAAATATTTTTAAGCTAGATTATTTCCACAGACCTGCTATTTTACAACAAAGTCCACAGCTTTATAAACAAATGATGGTAGGTGTTTTCGATAGAGTATATGAAACAGCACCTGTATTTCGTGCAGAAAAGCACAATACAAAACGTCACTTAAACGAATATACATCACTTGATTTCGAAATGGGATATATTGACAGTTTTGAAGATATTATGGCTATGGAAACGGGATTTTTACAAAGAATGGTAGAAATGCTAGAAAAAGAGTATGCAAAGGAAGTGAAATTATTAGGGATTGAATTACCAAAGGTTGATCAAATTCCATGTGTAAGATTTGATGATGCGAAGAGAATGGTATCAGAAAAATACAATAGACAAATTCGTAACCCATATGATTTAGAACCAGAAGAAGAGGTGTTAATCAGCCAATTATTCAAAGAAGAATATGATGCAGACTTTGTGTTTGTAACACATTATCCAAGTAAAAAACGCCCATTCTATGCGATGGATGATCCTAGTGATACAACCTTTACATTAAGCTTTGACTGCTTATTTAAGGGGATGGAGATCACAACAGGTGGTCAACGTATCCACGATTACAAGGAATTACTTACAAAACTAGAAGCGCGTGGTATGACAACAGAAGGCTTAGACACTTATTTGATGAGTTTCAAACATGGTATGCCACCACACGGTGGATTAGGACTTGGTCTTGAAAGACTTACAATGAAATTACTTGGAGAAGATAATGTAAGAGAGACAACTTTATTCCCACGTGACCTTAATAGATTGGAACCATAGAAAGGATTATAAAATGGCAAATATTATCACAGATGAAACAATAGATTATGTTGGGATTTTAGCAAAATTAGAATTGTCAGCAGATGAAAAAGAAGCAGCGAAGACAGATATGGCTAGCATGCTAGATTATATTGATAAATTGAGTGAGCTTGATACAGAAGGTGTAGAACCTATGAGTCATGTGTTCCCAGTACAAAATGTATTTCGTGATGATGTAGTGGTGAATGGTGATGATAGAGATAACATTATCAAAAACGCACCTGGTACAAAGAATGGTATGTTTAAAGTACCTAAGACTGTAGAATAGGAGAAGCATAAAATGGATATTTTATCATACAGTGCAGTAGAGTTAGCACAAAAGATTAAAAGTGGAGAAGTAACTGCAGTTGAAGCGATGGAAGCAGTACTTGATCAGATAGATAAAACAGAGTCAGAATATCATTGTTATGTAACAGTGGATAGAGAAGTTGCCATAGCAAAAGCGAAGAAAGTGCAAGAAGAAATCGAAGCGGGTACAGTAACAGGTTTACTTGCAGGTGTTCCAGTTGCAATTAAAGATAACATGTGTACAGAAGGTATGCTTACTACTTGTTCTAGTAAGATTTTAGGCAACTTTGTTCCAACTTACACAGCAGAGGCAGTTCTAAATCTAGAAAATGCAGGTGCAGTTGTAATAGGTAAGACAAATATGGATGAGTTCGCGATGGGTTCGACTTCTGAAACATCTGCATTTGGTGCGACAAAAAATCCAGTAAATCCAAATCATGTTCCAGGTGGATCTTCAGGTGGATCAGCTGCGGCAGTTGCAAGTGGAGAATGTGTTTTTGCCCTTGGTTCAGATACAGGTGGTTCGATTAGACAACCAGCTAGCTATTGCGGTATCGTTGGTATGAAGCCGACATACGGTACTGTATCACGATATGGTTTGATTGCTTATGGTTCATCTCTTGATCAAATCGGACCTATGACAAAGGATGTAACGGACTGCGCTACTGTACTTGAAGTAATTGCAAGTCACGATATCAAAGATTCCACAAGTGTGAAAAGAGACGATACTGATTTTACGAAAGCCCTTGTAAAGGATGTAAAAGGTATGAAAATCGGACTTCCACGTGACTATTTTATGGATGGAATTGATGCAGAAGTAAAAGATGCTGTTTTAAAGGCAGCAAAAGTGTTAGAAGCACAAGGTGCGATTATCGAAGAATTTGATTTAGGATTAGTAGAATACGCGATTCCTACTTATTACACAATTGCAGCAGCAGAAGCTAGTTCAAATCTTGAACGTTTTGATGGTGTGAAATATGGTTATAGAACAGAAGAGTTTGAAGGACTTCATAGCATGTACAAAAAATCGCGTTCAGAAGGATTTGGCGCAGAAGTAAAAAGAAGAATTATGTTAGGTTCTTTCGTACTTAGTAGCGGCTATTATGATGCTTATTATTTGAAAGCACTGAAAGTAAAAGCTCTTATCAAGAAAGCATTTGATGAAGCATTTGCAAAATACGATGTTATTTTAGGCCCAGTAGCACCTACTACTGCACCTGAACTTGGGAAAAGCTTATCAGATCCTATGAGTATGTATTTAAGCGATATTTATACGATTTCTATTAATTTAGCTGGGCTACCAGGTATGAGTGTTCCTTGTGGGATGGACAGCAAAGGCTTGCCAATCGGTCTACAACTAATTGGTGATGCATTTGAAGAGAAGAAAATTATTAGAGCAGCTTACACATACGAACAAACAGTGAAGGGGGAAGCATAAATGGCAAAGCAATATGAAACAGTCATAGGTCTTGAAGTCCATGTTGAATTAGCTACAAAGACGAAAATCTTTTGTGGTTGTTCTACAGAATTTGGTGGTGCACCTAATACACATACTTGCCCTGTTTGTACAGGTATGCCAGGTTCGCTTCCAGTATTAAATAAGCAAGTAGTTGAATATGCAATGGCTGTAGGCCTTGCAACAAATTGTGATATTACACAGTATTGTAAATTTGACCGTAAGAATTATTTTTATCCTGATAATCCACAAAATTATCAAATTTCTCAATTGTATTTACCAATTTGTAGAAATGGACATGTGGAAGTGGAAACGGGAGCAGGAACAAAAGCAGTTCGTATTCATGAAATTCACATGGAAGAGGATGCTGGTAAATTAATACATGATGAATGGGATAATTGTTCTCTTGTAGATTATAACCGTTCAGGTGTGCCACTGATTGAAATCGTATCTGAACCAGATATGAGAAATGCGGAAGAAGTAATTGCTTATCTTGAAAAATTAAGACTTATCATTCAATACCTCGGAGCATCTGATTGTAAACTACAAGAAGGTTCTATGAGAGCAGATGTCAATTTATCAGTGAGAGAAGTTGGTGCACCAGAATTTGGTACACGTACTGAAATGAAAAACTTAAACTCTTTTAAAGCGATTGCAAGAGCGATTGAAGCTGAGAGAGAACGTCAAATCGAGTTGATTGAAGAAGGTAAAAAAGTCGTACAAGAAACTAGAAGATGGGATGACAATAAAGAATTTTCGTATGCAATGCGTAGCAAAGAAGATGCACAAGATTATCGTTATTTCCCAGACCCAGATCTAGTACCTATTCAAATAAGTGATGCTTGGATCGCAGAAGTAAAGGCGAATCAACCAGAACTAAGAACAGCAAAAATGGCTAGATACAAAGCGGAATATGATATTCCAGACTACGATATTGATATTATCACAGGTTCTAAAGCTTTGGCTGATATGTTCGAAGCAACGGTTGCGATTTGCAATCAACCAAAGAAAGTATCAAACTGGCTTATGGTAGAAACACTTCGCCTACTAAAAGAACATACAATGGAAGCAGAAGATTTACGTATCACACCAGAAAATCTTGCGAAGCTTATCCTTTTAACAGATAGTAAAGCAATCAATTCAAGTGTTGCAAAGGAAGTGTTCGAAGTAATGTTCACAGAAAATGTAGACCCAGATGCTTATGTAGAAGAAAAAGGTTTAAAAACTGTAAACGATGAAGGTGCACTTCGCACAACGATTGAAGAAATCGTAGCAAACAATCCACAATCGGTAGCAGATTTTAAAGCCGGAAAAGAAAAAGCAATTGGCTTCTTAGTAGGTCAAACGATGAAGGCTATGAAGGGAAAAGCAGAGCCGGGAATGGTAAATGCAGTGCTTCGTGAAATATTAACAAAATAAGTATTTTTAAGTAATTTAGTTTGTAAACAATTCTTAAATTTGGTATGATATAATCTGAAAGATGTTATGAGGAAGGGAAGGTTATTATTATGATGGAAATGAGAACGTTTGACAAATTGGGGGTTACTTCATCTATATTGGGATTTGGATGTATGAGATTCCCTACGATAGATGGGATTATCGATGAAGAAAGATCAAAGAAAATGATTTGGGATGCGATGGATAAGGGAGTTACATATATCGATACAGCATATCCATATCACCAAGGTTTAAGTGAAGCCTTTGTAGGTAGAGCATTAAAAGACAGAGATAGAAGTACCTTTACAATCGCTACAAAGATGCCACTATGGGCCTGTAATACATTAGAAGAAGCAAAAGCAATCTTTGCAGAACAATTAGAAAGACTACAAATGGATTACGTAGATTTCTATATGCTACATGCTATGGATAAGGTGAAATTTCAAAAAGCTAAAGATTTAGGAATCATTACATTCTGTGAAGAATTAAAAGAAAAAGGTTTGATTAAACATTTTGGTTTTTCATTCCATGATAACTATGAAGCATTTGAAGAAATTATTAAATACAGAGATTGGGATTTCTGCCAATTACAATTAAACTATATGGATATGGATATCCAAGCAGGATTAAAAGGACATAATCTTGCAGAAGAATTAGGTGTACCAGTTATTGTTATGGAACCTATCAAAGGTGGAGCGCTAGCTTCTTTTGGACCAGAAATCAACGGCATGTTCCATGAAATGGATGCTACAAAGAGTATCGCAAGCTTTGCAATGCGTTATGTTGCTGCTTTATCAAATGTAAAGGTTATCCTAAGTGGTATGTCTACAGAAGAACAAGTAGAGGATAACTTAGATACTTTCATAAACTATGTTCCTTACACACAAGAAGATCTTGCACAGGTTACAGAAATCGTAAAAGCTATCAAGGCAAGAGTTCAAAATGGTTGTACAGGATGTAAATATTGTATGCCATGTCCAGTAGGAATTGATATCCCTGGCGTATTTGCAGCTTGGAATAAGATGCATATGTATAGCAATAAAGAGCAAGCTATGAATGAATGGACGAAGAGACCAGATTCTGAAAAACCAGTTAATTGTATTAAATGTGGTAAATGTGAAACAGTCTGTCCACAACAAATTAAGATTCGAGAAGATTTAGATAAGGTTGATGAAGCTTTCAAAGCTTAGTTTTATATTGAAAATCCCCCTATCCATTTATAACTATTTTAAAACGAAAGCAGGTTCGTATGAAATAGTTATAAATAAGTAGGGGGATTTTTAATATAAAATTTAGAAGAAAGAAGATTGTTTTGTCTCTTAAAGTGGAGGTTATATTTGCATATAGTATAGAAGTTAGTCGTAAAATGCACTTTGTCTATGTTTGTCATATTTTCGAGACGTATCTATAGCTTTTATGCAGGTACTTTGGAGCCGTCGGCACTTGGATACTGTTCTTTGGCATCCTTAGTACCGTTACGAGCGACATGTAGTGTAAACGTACCTGTCTAAAGTTATGGATACGTCTGGAAAATAATGTATCACTAGACAAAGTGCATTTTGTGACTAGAATTCTACTAGAGCAGATATTCCTGCACTTTCGCATATTGCTGTTTGTTTACGGTAGCCTCTACGTAAATGCCATCATCACGGTATTCTTGACAAGCAACAGTAGCTTCTGTAATCAGTGTATTCAAGATACCACCTGCAGAATAAGGAAGTAATAGCTTTACTTCTTCATTGTCTTTGTAAAGCGTTGAAAGTACAAACTCTAAAAGCTCTTCCATACCGATTGATTTACCAGCTGCAATATGAATCGTATCTTCGTGAATGTATGGAAATGATCTTGTTGGGTTTTTTACTCTATCACTTTTGTTGTAAACGATAAGCATAGGAATGTCACCTGCACCAAGGCTTGAAAGGGTTTCATTCGTTACACTGATATGTTCCTTGTAATGTGGGTCTGAGATATCAACTATCTGTAATAGTAGGTCTGCTTCGCAGGCTTCTTCTAGCGTAGAGCGGAAGGCATCTACAAGGTTATGTGGAAGCTTATTAATAAATCCTACAGTATCGGATAAATAAAAAGAATGCTTGCCTGCAGGAGTAATCTTACGAACCGTTGTATCTAACGTTGCAAAAAGCATGTCTTTTTGTAGCACAAGCTTATGTTCGTTGTTCGCAATTTCTTGGTTGCCATATAGTGTGAGCATTTGGTTCATTACTGTAGATTTACCAGCATTGGTGTAACCTACAAGAGATACTTGTGGTAGAGAAGAGGATACACGACTCTTTCTTTGTGTAACACGGTTTCTACGTACTGCCTCTAATTCTTTCTTACATTCATCGATGCGGTGTTCGATGTGACGTCTATCTAGCTCTAACTTTTTTTCACCTGAACCTTTATTGCTACGGCTACCACTACCACCACCTTGACGAGATAATGCAGTTCCCATACCTGTTAGACGAGGCATGAGGTATTGAAGCCTAGCAAGTTCAACTTGAAGCTTTGCTTCTTTTGTTTGTGCTCTTACATTGAAAATCTCTAAAATCAGAGAAGTTCTATCGAGGATAGGGAGGTTTATATGTGAGCTTAGGTTACGAACCTGGGATGGCGAAAGAGCGTTATCGAATACAACAGTATCTGCCTCAAGGGCCTCTGCGGTCTCAACAACCTCATCAACTTTACCAGTTCCAATATAAAGTGCTTGGTGTGGTGCAGGTAATGATTGGGTCATTTTTCCAACAACCTCCATGTCACATGCTTCGCATAAGCTGATCAATTCTTCCATAGAATGCTCAAATTGTAGGTCTTGTCCGATTTTCAAACCGACCACGATGACGCGCTCTTTGCGTACATCCGTGATATCATATAAATTAGTACTTGTTTCCTTATTAAAGTCCATAAAATTCCTTTCAAAACATTTCGTTCCTATATATTCCTGATAAGTCTTGAATTTAGGGGACTTATCCGATATAATGACGTAGATAATACTAGAATGATAACATATAATATTAAAAAATACTATATGGGAAAAGGGAGGGAACGAATATGATGCATACGATTTTTGAGGTAGAGCTTCCAGTTCAAGAAGTGTTACGAATTAGGAAAAATACAATCGGAGAAGAATTTGCTGGAAAATCCCCTAGATTATCTATAGTTACAGGGGTCCACGGCGATGAGTTAGAGGGCCAATATATTTGCTATGAACTAGCGCGCAGGGTGAATGAGCACATTGAGTGCTTAAAGGGTGTGCTAGATATTTATCCAGGTGTGAATCCGCTTGGTATTGATATTACTACAAGATTAGTTCCTAAATGGGATGTTGATTTGAATCGTTCATTTCCAGGGGATAAAGAGGGACACATGGTAGAGCGCATGGCGGCAGCTATTGTGGAGGATCTTATCGGTTCAGACATGATTATAGATATTCATGCAAGTGATATGTTCGTTAGAGAATTACCACAGGTACGTATTGCTAAGGAATTTTCAGAGAAGCTACTACCATTTGCAAAGCAGATGAATGTAGATATGATTTGGATGAATGAGGCAGATGTAGCACATGAGGCTACTCTTGCACATACGATGAATATGTTTAATGTCCCTACGCTTGTAGTAGAAATGGGACTTGGAACACGTATTAATGTTGAATATGGCAATCAAGTTGTAGATGGTATTTTGAATCTGATGTCTCAGATGGGAATATGGCAAGGTGTTGTAGCTAAAACGAAGCTTCCGGTTGTTTCTAGCGATGGAGAGGTTGTTTTTATTCGAAGCAGTAGGAAAGGTATTTTCATACCAAGAATTGAACATAACCATTACATACAACAGGGTGAGGTTTTAGGGATTATTGTAAATCCATACACTGGAGAGACAATAGAAGAGGTTGCAAGTCCAGACGAAGGACTCGTTTTTACCTTGCGTGTGAATCCACTCGTATATGAAGGCTCGTTGATTGCTAGATTATTAGCACATAGAATAGATGGTATAGGATTATAACGGAGGTAGGTGGACATATATGATAGAAAAAGAAATATATAGATTACAAACTCCATATAGAAATGACATGGTCGTAAAAGGCTTTCAATTCGGCAAGGGTGAAGAAGCAGCGTGCATTCTAGGCCCTGTTAGAGGGAATGAAATACAGCAGCTTTATATTTGCTCGCAGCTTGTACGAAAGCTCAAAGAGCTTGAACAAAAAGGTTGCATATCGAATAATAAGCAAGTGCTAGTAGTACCAGCTGTAAATAGCTATTCTGTCAATTCGGGCAATCGATTTTTTAGCTCAGAAAACGCGGATATTAATAGAAGTTTTCCGGGTAAGGAAGAAGGAACAGCAGCGAATCGTTTGGCAGCAGGATTGATGGAAGAAATCAAAAACTATGCATATGGTATTCAGTTTTCTAGCTTTTATATGACAGGTGAATTTGTGCCACATGTTAGAATGATGGAAACAGGATATCAAAACACATCGCTTGCTAATCTTTTTGGTTTGCCATATGTGGTAGTTCGAAAACCACTACCAATTGATACGAAGACACTCAATTATAATTGGCAAAACGAAATGACAGCCGCCTTTAATATTTATACGAATTGTACCGAGCGTATTGATGAAAAGAGTGCGAATAGAGCTGTTTCAGGTGTGCTAAGATTTTTAACAAGAATGGGTATTATTAAATATGAAAGTCATTCGGGACTCATCAGTCATGTTATTCAAGACAATGATTTAACAGATATTCATGTGGAATCAAGTGGACTTTACATGCCACTTGTTGGAGCAGGTGATGAAATTCATTATGGGCAAGAAATTGCTAGAATCATTGATCCTTGTGAGGGACATGTAAAGGATACAATTATTGCACCTACAGATGGTATTGTATTTTATGCACATATCGATCCACTCGTAGGGCAGTACGATATTGCGTTTAGAGTAATTCGTAGACTGCACCAATAATAACTATACAAAATAAGCGCTGTTACTTAAGACGCTTTTTGATAAAAGAAAGGGATACATCATGGGAAATGTTAGACGTATTTACGTAGAAAAGAAAGCACCTTTTGCAGTGAAAGCAGTTGAGTTGAAGGAGGATTTAGTACATTATCTTGGAATGGAAGAGATTACAAATACACGCGTACTTATTCGTTACGATGTAGAACATGTAAGTGATATGGTATTTGAAAAAGCATGTCATACTATTTTTGCAGAACCTCCTGTAGATGACTTTTATCTAGAAGATTTTTCAATGGGTGAAAAGGATCATGTATTTAGCGTTGAATTTTTACCTGGACAATTTGACCAAAGAGCAGATAGTGCTGAACAATGTATTAAATTTTTAAAAGAAGATGAAGAACCTATTATCAAAACTGCAATTACTTACGTGATTGAAGGTGATATTGCAGAAGCTGATTTTGAAAAGATTAAAGCATATTGCATTAACCCTGTTGATTCTAGAGAAACTACACTTATCAAGCCAGAAACATTAGTGACAGTTAATGAAGAACCAGAGGATGTTATTGTTTTCGATGGTTTTAAAGATTTAGCAGAAGCTGATTTACTTGCTTTATACCAAGATTTAGGTCTTGCAATGACTATGAATGATTTCAAACACATTCAAACATACTTTGCTTCAGAAGATAGAAACCCAAGCATGACAGAAATCAGAGTTCTTGATACGTATTGGTCAGATCACTGCCGTCATACTACATTCTCTACAGAGCTAAAAGATGTAGCATTTGAAGATGGATTCTACAAAGAAGCAATCGAAAAAACATACAAGGACTATTTAGATACAAGAGCTGAAATTTTTGCAGGAAGAACAGATAAATTTGTTTGTCTTATGGATTTAGCACTTATGGCTATGCGTAAACTGAAAAAAGACGGCAAGCTAGAAGATATGGAAGTAAGTGATGAAATCAATGCTTGTTCTGTTATCGTACCTGTTGAAATGGATTATAATGGTGAAAAAGTTACTGAAGAATGGTTGGTATTTTTCAAAAACGAAACACATAATCACCCAACAGAAATCGAACCATTTGGTGGTGCAGCTACTTGTCTTGGTGGTGCGATTCGTGATCCACTTTCAGGTCGTGGTTATGTATACCAAGCTATGCGTGTAACAGGTGCAGCTGATCCTACAGTGCCTGTATCAGAAACATTAAAAGGTAAATTATCTCAAAAGAAATTAGTACGTGGTGCTGCGAATGGCTATTCTTCATATGGTAACCAAATTGGTCTAGCAACTGGCTTTGTAAAAGAAATTTATCATCCAAATTACGTTGCAAAACGTATGGAAATTGGTGCCGTTATGGGTGCTGCTAAGAGAGAAAATGTAATCCGTGAAACTTCAGATCCTGGTGATATCATCATCCTTTTAGGTGGACGTACAGGCCGTGATGGTTGTGGTGGTGCAACTGGTTCTTCAAAAGTGCATACAGAAACTTCTATCGAAACTTGTGGTGCAGAAGTTCAAAAAGGTAACGCACCTACAGAACGTAAAGTACAAAGAATGTTTAGACGTGCTGAAGTTAGTAAGTTGATTAAGAAATGTAATGACTTTGGTGCTGGTGGTGTATCAGTAGCAATTGGTGAATTAGCAGATGGTCTTAGAATCGATCTTGATAAAGTACCTAAAAAATATGCAGGTCTTGATGGAACAGAATTAGCTATTTCTGAATCACAAGAAAGAATGGCAGTAGTAGTGGATCCTAAAGACGTTGCTGAATTTTTAGGCTATGCAATCGAAGAAAACTTAGAAGCTATTGAAGTTGCGGTTGTTACCAAGGAAGCTAGACTGGTACTTAGCTGGAAGGGTACTGAAATCGTAAATCTTTCAAGAGCATTCCTTGATACAAATGGTGCACACCAAGAAACAAGCGTAGTAGTAGAAGCTCCTGTAAAAGAAGCAAATGTAATGAAAGAGTATGCAATTCCTGCAGTAGCAACAGCGTTAGCAAGTAATGATACAAAGGCTGCTTGGATTAGCACTTTAAAAGATTTAAATGTTTGTTCTCAAAAAGGTTTGGTAGAAATGTTTGATGCTTCAATTGGAGCAGGTTCTGTACTTATGCCTTATGGTGGACAAGACCAATTAACAGAAACACAAACAATGATCGCAAAATTACCTACATTAGAAGGTACAACAGATACAGTAACTATGATGAGCTACGGATTTGATCCATACCTTTCATCATGGAGTCCATACCATGGTGCAATTTACGCAGTATTAGAATCTATGAGTAAAATCGTAGCTTCAGGTGGTGATTACAGCACAATTCGTTTCACATTCCAAGAATATTTCCGTAGAATGAGTAACGATCCTACTCGTTGGAGCCAACCTTTTGCAGCTCTTTTAGGTGCATACGATGCACAAATGGGATTCTCACTTCCATCAATTGGTGGTAAAGATTCTATGTCTGGTACATTTGGTGATATTGATGTGCCTCCAACACTTGTATCTTTTGCAGTAGATATTGCAAAAGCAGGTGATGTAGTAACACCAGAATTAAAGACAGCTGGAAACAGTTTAGTGCAAGTTAAAATGGTGAAAGATGCTTTTGATGTACCAGTATATGCTGATATTATGAAAGCATATGACACTGTACTTGCTCTTATGAAAACAGGTGGTATCGTTTCAGCATACGCCCTTGATAGTAAGGGTGTTGCAGCAGCAGTTTCTAAAATGTCATTTGGTAATGGTCTTGGTGTTGCAATATCGGCAGATGTGTTAACAAATGATTTGTTTGCAAATGCTATCGGCGATATCGTAGTAGAGTGTAACTGTGAAGCAAAAGAAGCATTACTTGCAGCAGGTATTGAAGCTGTGGTAGTTGGTAGTGTTACAAGTGAAGCTACAATTACATGTGGTGATATGGTAATCACTTTAGATGATGCCAAAAAAGCTTGGACAGGAACACTTGAAAAAGTATTCCCTACAATCGCAGTAAAAGAAAAAGAAGCAGTGGAAAGTAAAGTATTCACAGCAGATAGCATTCATATTTGCAAGAATAAAATTGCTACACCAACTGTATTTATTCCAGTATTCCCAGGTACAAACTGTGAATATGATAGTGCAAAAGCTTTTGAAAAAGCTGGTGCAAATGTTATTACAAAAGTATTTAAAAACCAATCAGCAGAAGATATTAGAAGTTCGGTAGCTGTATTTGAAGAAGCTATCAATCAATCACAAATCATTATGTTCCCAGGTGGATTCTCAGCTGGTGATGAACCTGATGGTTCAGCTAAATTCTTTGCAACTGCTTTCCAAAATGAGAAAATGAAAGAAGCAGTTATGAAGTTATTACAAGAACGTGATGGTCTAGCACTTGGTATCTGTAATGGTTTCCAAGCATTAATCAAATTAGGGTTAGTGCCTCACGGTGAAATCGTAGGACAAACTGCAGAAGCACCAACACTTACTTACAATACGATTAATAGACATATCTCAAAAATGGTTTATACAAAAGTTGTTTCTAACAAATCACCTTGGTTACAAGGCGCTGAGCTTGGAGCTACCTACTGTAATCCAGCATCTCATGGTGAAGGTCGTTTCGTAGCAAATGACGAATGGTTAGCGAAATTATTTGCAAATGGACAAGTTGCAACACAATACGCTGATTACAATGGCAATGTTTCCATGGATGAATTATGGAACGTAAATGGTTCTTATGCATCTATTGAAGGTATTACATCTCCTGATGGACGTTGTCTAGGTAAAATGGCACATTCAGAACGTAGAGGTGACGGTGTGGCTATTAATATTTATGGTGAACAAGATATGAAGATTTTTGAATCTGGTGTGAAGTACTTCAAATAGAATTTACTACAATTGGTCCTGATGACTTCAAGGAATTTATGTTTGATCTACAAAAACCGATTATGGAGCGATATGGACTTGTAGCATATGGATGCTGTGAAGATCTTACACGTAAAATTGATGTTATCAAAAATCTGAAAAATCTTAGAAGAATTGCAGTTTCTCCATTCTCAGATTTGAAGAAGTGCGCAGAGCAAATAGGTTCAGACTATGTGTTATCTTATCGTCCAGATCCATCAAGTGCTGTTTCAAGAGGTGTGGATGAGGAGTTTGTACGTCGTGATATATGTGAAGCTTTTGATATTTTAGATGCCAATAAGTGTAAATTTGACATTATATTAAAGGATGTAGAGACAGTAGCAGGTGATAAACATGCTATTTTACAGTGGACACATATTGTACGAGATGAAATAAATAAGCGTTATTGCTAAGTAATTCACTTGACAAAAAGAACTATCTACGTTATCTTTTAACAAGATAAATAATATTTACTCGTTAAAAGGGAGTAGTTTATATGCATAATCAACATACCCCGGGAAACCGTGGTTATGCACTTTCGTGAGAAAGAACAAGACTTTTGACACATATGAAAATATGTGCCAGGAGTCTTTTTTAGATTTGAAAGGAGCGTGCAGGAATCTGCATAATGTGAAATGGGAATATTAATTCAATTTGTTTTAGTAGTAATAGGTTTTGTGATGTTAGTAAAAGGTGCGGATTGGTTTGTTGATGGTAGCTCTAAAATTGCAGATAAGTTTGGTATTCCACAGCTTGTAATTGGTCTTACTATCGTTGCGATGGGAACGAGTGCACCTGAAGCGGCAGTTAGTATTAGTGCAGCATTTCAGGGAGGTGCAGATATTGCAATTGGAAATGTTCTTGGAAGCAATATTTTGAATATCTTTTTGATTTTAGGTATAACGGCTGTAATTACAACGGTACCTGTTCAATCGTCGACTATTCGATATGAAATACCATTTGTCCTATTTATTACATTATTGATGGGGGCTGTTGGATATTTGGATGGAACGGTAGCTTGGTATGACGGTGCTATTTTATGGGCATTTATGATAGTATATATGGTGTATTTACTAAAAATGGCCAAAAAAGGAGATGCTAAAATTGAAGAGGTCGAGGGGGCATCTGAAAATGATCATATGCCAAAATTGATTTTGTTAATGATTGTTGGAGCAGCTCTTATTGTATTTGGAGCAGATGTTACAGTGGATGCAGCTACTAATATCGCGCGTACATTTGGTATGAGTGAGCGTCTCATTGGTCTTACACTTATTGCTTTTGGTACATCACTTCCTGAGCTTATTACATCAGCTACTGCTGCATTAAAGGGTAAATCAGATATTGCAGTAGGAAATATTGTAGGATCCAATATTTTTAATATCTTATTTGTACTTGGTACAACAGCACTGATTACACCAGTTCCTTACGCTAGTGAATTTGCTTTTGATACAGTGGTAGCAACAGCTGCAGTCGCAATTTTATGGTTGCTTATGTGTAAGAAAAAACAATTAAATAGAACAGGCGGAATTGTTTTGCTTATTTGTGTTACGTTATATATGGGACAGTTGATTTTAGGATAGGTAAATGCTACTTCTTGTGTTATAATATTGCTAGAAACAAAAGAAAAGGAATGGTTTTAATATGTTAAAAAAGAATGTTGTAATAGGACAATCAGGTGGACCAACTGCTGTAATCAATGCATCTGTAGCAGGAGCTTATGTTGCAGGTAAAAACTTGGGTACAGGTAAAATATTTGGTATGGAAAATGGTATTGAAGGATTTTTGAAAGAGAATCTTATTGATCTAGATGAATATTTATCAGAGGAAACGGGTATAGAATTATTAAAAAGAACGCCAGCTGCTTTTCTTGGGACTTGTAGATATAAGTTGCCAAAGCCAGAAGGTAATGAAGCTACTTATGAGAAAATATTCGAGATTATGGAAAAGTACGAAATCGGTTACATGCTTTATGTAGGTGGTAATGATTCTATGGATACGATTAAGATGTTATCGGATTATGCAGCTAGTACTGGCAAGGACCAGAAGTTTGTAGGAATTCCGAAAACAATCGATAATGATTTGCCAGTTACAGACCACTGCCCTGGATTTGGCTCAGCGGCTAAATACATTGCAACCTCGATCAAAGAAGTGATTCGCGATAATGAAGCGTATGAAGGTAAGACAAAGGTTTTATTAGTAGAAATAATGGGACGTCATGCGGGTTGGTTAACCGGTGCTGCAGGCCTTGCAAAGGGAGAAGATTGTACAGGTGTAGATGCTATTTATTTACCAGAGTCTGCTTTTGATATGGATGCTTTTACTACGAAAATACAAGAGCTTGCAAAAGTAAAATCTTCTATTGTGATTGCTGTGTCAGAAGGTATTAAGCTTGCGGACGGTAGATTTGTGTGTGAGTTAGCACAAGATGATGTAGCACTAGACGCATTTGGACATAAGCAGTTATCAGGAAGCTGTGTGACATTGGCTAGTATGCTAGAAGCGAAAACAGGACTCAAGGCACGTGTTATTGAGTTTTCGTTACTACAAAGAGCTGCTACACACATTGCATCTCTTACAGATATTGAGGAAGCGTTTAAAGCTGGTTACACAGGTGTAGAAGAAGCGTTTAAGGGTAATACTGGTGTTATGGTTGTTCTAAAGCGAAGTGATGCGTCATTGTATGAATGTACAACAGGAATCTATGATATTCATGGGATTGCAAATCTTGAAAAAATGGTTCCTGCTGAGTTTATTACAGAGGATGGAAGTAATATTACAGAAGCATTTGAAGCATATTTACGCCCACTTATTATGGGTGAATTACAACCACTATATGTAAATGGGTTACCTAGACATCTTGTGCGAAATAAATAAAAAAGGAGAATGACATGGATAAAATTGCTGTTTTAATTCCTTGTTATAACGAAGAAAAAACAATTGCAAAAGTCATACATGATGCAAAAACTGCTTTGCCTGATGCTAATATTTATGTTTATGATAATAATTCAAGTGACAAAACAGTTGAAATCGCAAAAGAACATGGTGCTATCGTGCGTTATGAGTATATGCAAGGTAAAGGAAATGTTATTCGAAGAATGTTTCGTGAAATTGATGCACAATGCTATTTGATGCTAGATGGGGATGACACATATCCTCTAGAGCCTGCAAGGGAAATGGTGAATTTAGTACTTGAGAAGCATGCTGATATGGTGGTGGGCGATAGACTATCCTCTACTTATTTTGAACAAAACAAAAGACCATTTCACAATTTTGGAAATAGTCTTGTTAGAAATTCTATTAATACACTTTTTCAATCTAAAATCCAAGATATTATGACAGGCTATAGAGCGTTTAGCTATGAGTTTGTTAAGACATTTCCGGTGCTATCAAAAGGATTTGAAATAGAAACAGAGATGACGATTCATGCAGTAAACTTTAATTTACAAGTCGAAAATGTTATCGTTGATTACAGAGATAGACCCGAGGGCTCAGTTTCAAAATTGAATACGTACTCAGACGGGTTTAGAGTAATCAAAAAAATCATTCAACTCTTTAAAAATTATAGACCTCTCGCATTTTTTTCATTGATAGGATTTATGCTATGCGTAGTGGCAACGATTTTGTTTGTACCTGTGTTAATTGAATATCTCCAAACTGGTTTAGTACCACGCTTTCCATCGCTTATTGTGGCAGGATTTTTAGTGATGGCAGCATTACAAGGCCTATTTACAGGACTTACGCTCGCTGAAATTTCTCAAAAAGAACGTAAGGATTTTGAATTTAAATACATTACGATTGCCAAACAAAAGATTAAATAATGCGTTGACTCATATTCGAATTATGGTAAGCAGGGTCGTAAGTTACATCTTGTAAGAACCAATCTGGCATGATAAAGGCTTTGGCAGCTTCGATGCTGTCAAATTCAACCTCAGCTAATATAAGTGCCTCAAAAGGGGCTTCAAAGACATCTAATTCAATGGTTACATCACCCATTGGAATGAGGTGTCTTTTTTTTGCGATGATATTTCCATCACATTTTGGAAGCATATGTTCAAAGCTTTCTTTTGTGAGAGGGAGATTATATTCTTCCCTAGCGAGCATACCAGAACCTTTGTAAGTGAGGTAGTAGTCATTATCTTCTTTTCTGATTCTAACGACAGGTGAAGTGTTTAAATAACCTTGTACAATATGATGATAGTCATATTCTGCAAGGTTTTTTGGTAGAGTTTTGATTAAAAATTTTCTTTCGATTTCCATAGTTTGATCCTTTCGTGAAGAGTTTATGTATCGGCCGATATTTGTAGTTTAACATCAAAAAATGCCCTTGAAAACAAAAAAATAAAATTCGTTTGTGACAAATAGGGGGGTGAAAGGCATATATATATTAGGAGGGTAAATAACATGATGAAATTTTTACAAAAAGAAACAGAACAACCAATGCAAGTTCATGAGGACTTGTTCACCTACTTTACGGGGTACCATATACTGGATTCCTTGATAATGGATAGGGAAATCTCGGATATAAAAGTACTCTCATTTGAGCATATTCGAGTGAAACGTTTAGGTAAAAGAGAAGACAGTGAAGTGCGATTCAAAACGGTACAAGAATTTAGACAGTTTGTAGAGTTCGTTGCAGCTAAAAATCAAGTGAGTATTTCTAGGGCACATGCAATGCAAAGTTTTACAGACAAAAGCAGTAATGCTGATTTTATTTTACGATTTAATATCAGCCAATCCATCATTAATTCGGTGGATACCCCATACATACACATTCGAAAGATACCGAAAAACAAGCTGAGTTTAGTAGATTTACAGCATTTTCATATGCTGACTAAGGACCAAGGTGAATATTTGGTGAATAGGATGACGAAGGGGTATGTATTGATCGCGGGGAAAGGAGCTAGTGGAAAAACGACACTACTCAATGCGCTACTAGATGAAATACCAAAAGAAAAATCTGTGCTTGTATTGCAAGAAAATGAGGAGTTGTTTAGTCAGAAACATCCGGATATGATGTTTCAACATATTATGGAGCAGAAGGGAGAAAGTAAATTACGTTATGGATTAAAAGAGCTTAGTATCAATGCTCTTTTAATTGATCTAGATTATATCGTGATTGGTGAAATCAAAGGTTCAGAGGCTTTGTATTTCCTTAATGCAGCCTATACGGGACATTTAGGACTTGCAACAGTGCATGGACAAAATGGTGAAGCAGCATTGTACAAGCTTGCGGATTATGTGAAATATGAGTCGGATTATTCCCAAGAAGAAATTAAAAAAATGCTTGGTTGTATTTCGACGGTTTGTTACATGAAGGATTTCAAGTTACACACGATTACTGAGGTGGATATAGATGAAAAGGGAAATCTAAATACAAGATTGGTATATAAGGAAAAGGATTAACAGATGGAAATATGTCTATATATTAGTTTATTTATACTTCTCGTTATAACAGTATATGTTGCTTTGTCATGGCTTTTGGAAAGAGGGATTTACCAAATAACGAATACGTCGAGAAAATTTATGGAAAGAGAAGAAAAAGCAATAAAGTTAAAAGTGATACCCAATATTCATTCTACAAATATCATAGATAAGCTAGAACTCTTTTTGATTCATTGCGGTATAAGAGGTGTAATTCCCTTTCTGAGCGCAAGAGTTTGCATTATAGTAGTGTTACTTTGGCTTATTAGTGCTATGAATATTGGGCTTTTTATGAAAGCTTCTTTTTGTACTTCCTTTACAATTGCATCAGCGGTAGTTTTTGCTGTGTATTTTATACTAGCGTTATTTAGACAACATGCTTTACGCAGGACAGAAGGTGGTCTGCTAGAACTTATTAATCTTGCTGAAAGCTTTTGTGTAACAGAAGAAGAAATCATTTCGGTGCTTGGGCACTGTGCAAGGTATACAAAAGCTCCTATTGCAAAAAGATTAAAGAGTGCACGTATAAAATCTGACCAGGGGATGAGTACAAGGCTTGTTTTAGAAGAATTAAAAATAGGATTAGAACACCCTAGATGGCAGGAGTTTATGCATAACTTGAGCATATGTAGTATTTATAATAGTGATTTTCAATATGTGTTTCATGCATCTAGGAAAAATATGCAAGCGTATTTGACATCAAAAAAGGAAAGAGATGGTGTGAAGCGTGCAGCAAAGGTAGAAATGCTGATTTTGTTACTGATGGGGGTTGTGATTATGTATATGATGGGAAGTCTATTAGAACTTTCTATTTCATGGCTATTGTTTGATACGCTCATAGGACAAGTTATTACAGGGTATTTTGTTTTTATAGCAATTGCTTTTGCCTGGAAAATTATAGGATTTGAAAAAGAATAAGGAGTAAATATGGGGAAACTTAAGATTTTTTTGAAGGCCAGTGGTGGTTGTAGAAAGGATTGCTTTCATTGTTTTCAAGATGAAAAAGTGTTTGTTGCGTATAGTATAGGTTTTGGGGTTTTAGGGGCTATATTAGGAGGTAGCATAAACGTTCAGATGGGATTTGTAGGATTTGTAGTGGGGCTTTGTATGCTTTCTGCTACGATATATCTATCAAATCAGCGAGATAATAAGATTATAATGAATGACTTGAAGTGGTTATATGAAACGATTGCCATACAAATACAAGCAGGCCTTCATATTAATCAAGCTTTGTATGAGAGTGATAGCTTGATTAAAAGCCCAAGACTACGAAAAAGGCTTAGAGAGGTTTCTATGTCATTATTAACCGGTGCTGAGTTAGAAGAAACGTTGCAAGAATTTGAGGAATGCTTTCAAAATGAGTATATCAACACCTTTTGTATCATAATCAAACAAGCAAAAGAATCAGGATTTGTTGTTCAGCTTTTTGAGGATATCGGAGAGCAGTTAGAGGTTATAGAACGTATGAATTTACAGAGAAGTAAACAAAATTTAGAATTACAATTACAGCTGTTTGAATTGATGCTGTTTTTGGGTTTTTTAGCACTTATTATGTATGGGTGCGTGATTGTAGTAATAGAAAATATTACATTTTAAATAAAAGGAAGAGGATGGATAATAGTATGAAAAATTTAGTGGAGAAATTAGTAAGAAAATGTATGAATGGTGTAGCAGACAGAGGTGATAAAGCAATTGTGGTAGAAGTTGGCTTAGCAGTTATTGCAGTAGCACTACTGGTAGTGTTTAAAAGTAGTATTCAAGGAATCATGAATACTGTTATTGGCACAATGGGGACTACAATTGAAAACCTATTTATAAATAGCTAAGCTATGGGATATAGAGCGAATAGAAAAGATCAAGGGTTTATACATCAAATATTACCGGTATTTTTTAGTATAGTAGTAGTTTTATGCATTGTTATTATGAGTGGAGAATGGATGTCTGTAATACGTAGACGAGATGAAATCAATCAAGTGGCACGTAGCTATTTATTGAAAATGGAAAGTACTGGATATTTGCAAGAAGAGGACAAGGATGATTTGCTATCACTACTAGGAGATATGAATATATCAAATATTGATTTATCGGGGACAACACTAAGTAGTGTTTCTTATGGAGATCATATTTATCTGTGTATAGAAGGGATATTTGAGTATGAAGTAGTAGAGCTTATACCATTTCAGGAAAAAGAATATGAGCTATTAACAATGCCATTTGAGATTGAAATGATGTCTACAGCAAAGCATTGAGATAATAGGAGGAGGATATGAAACAAGATGAGGGTATGATACATAAAATACTTAGCCTTGGATTGATGCTGTTTATTATTCTATGTTATGTACTTTTGTTAGAAATGAGGAAGGTTTCTTTTTTTAAAAGCCAATTAGAAGATGCACTAGTACAAGCCAATTTAGCTGCTGCGATTGTTGACGTTTATGAATACGGAACAAGTGAGGAGATTGTTTTCTTGAGTCCACAAGATAGCTTTCTTCTGATAGAAGAGTTTTTAGAAGTAGATTTACAGTCAACTAACTTGTCTGTAGAGGAAGTGGAAATTGTTTTGCTAGATTGCCGTTTTTATGAGGTAGAGGAGACGCAAGTGGTCGAATATGTATTTGATGAAGAGGGAGTGCTGTCATTGCGACAGCACTCATCTATAGAGAATATGAATACACCTAATGAAAGTGTTATAGAAACAAGTACGATTTATTCAAAAATTGGTGTTTGGTTTGAGGTTTTAAAGCTCCTACCAGTTTATATCGAAATGGAGCAAAGTGTAGATATAGCAAGAAATGCATAATGCTAAGAAAAGAGAGGAACAATGAAAATAAAAATTGGGATAGGAATTATGAGCGCTGTGATTGCAGGGTTAGTGTTTGTATTGTTGTTACAGATTCAGGAAAATAAAAAAGAAGTAGTTGAATATCGAGAAGTGCTTGTGACAAGAGAAGCAATTACAAAAGGGACTTATATAGAGGAGGCAAATCTTGAACTTCTTTTCGAGGTTAAAGAATTACCAGTAGAATATATGCCAGATGGGGTGCTGACGGGTATAGAAGATGCACTAGATATGGTTGTACAGGCTGATTTGAGCCAAATGACTATTATGACAAAAGAACTTTTACAAAGTGAGAATAGCCTATATCAAGCTTACGATACACTACAATGGTTGAGCCTTGCGATTAATGCAACTTCTCAGGCAGTGGCGGGAAGGTTACGTAGTGGCGATTTTATTGATATCTATACGATTGATGAAAATGAGGAGGGGTTAGAGGCAGTTAAAGTAGCAGAAGGTGTACGTATCCATAAGGTGTATACAAAGGAAGGACAACTCATAGATGTATCTGATCAAAATTCTCTTGCGCAAATGCTTGAAATTCCTGTACAGGAGGAACAAGTAAGTGAAATGTTAACCTCTCTAGATGCAGAAAGTATAAGAATTGTAAAGTATGAAGATGATGAAACAATCGATTAAAATAATAGCTTTATTTCTATATGTTTTGTTAGTGCTAAATTTTGAAGTGAAAGCTAGTCTACCAACATATTTATATGAGAATCCTAATGTTACTATTTCGCCTGATGGAGAAGCGTTTACTACAGATTATCTTGTGCAAGGAACAGATTCAATACCCGTAGGATATACAATTGAACTAGAAAAGAATTTAACATTAGAAAAACTAAAGACAGGGGAACATTACTACTATGGGGTTAAGGACGAGGATGTTACGATTAGTAAGTGGGTGGTAGGATGGCACACTGGTCAGTGCATCCATAATAAAGAGGGGATTGCGAATTATCACGATGTGTATAATTCTTATGAGCTTTGTTATTCTTACTATTACCCAGGGTGGCATGCTTATTGTTCTGATTGTGGAGAAATAATAAATGAGCACTATATATACATGAGTGAATCTACAGCTAGTACTCTCACTATGCTTCCCTCGAGTGCTTGTTATTATTATAGTTGTCCTTGGTGTTTAGGCTTAGAGCAAGGGGCAGGATATACTCATGTTTGTAAGATTATTTCTGTAAATAAATATCAAATCAGTTATGAATCAAATACACCATGGAATAGCGTTGTAACAGGTACTATGAAGGATACGCTACATATGTATGACAATTATACAGAATATGAAGGAATAAGTGCAGCAAGTATTTATTATACAGATACAAAGCTTAGAAAAAATATATATGTTTGTCAAGGCTATGAATTTGTAGGATGGAATACATCTCCAGATGGTAGTGGAAAGGCTTATAGTGATGAACAGGAGGTTATAAATCTTTCATTAAATGATGGGGAGACGATTGTTTTATATGCGCAGTGGCAGACATCACGCTCTACACTGCAAATAGATCCATGTGGTGGGAGCTACAATGGAGAAAGTGCTATATATTCAGTTACACAGAATTATTTGACGAGTTACAAGATAGACCTAGAGGAGATAGTAGCACCAGAAGGTTATACAGTGACTTTTGATGCATTAGGAGGAGATGCGCTTGAGTCTATATATACATATAAAACGTTTGATTCATGGATCCAAGAAACGGAGTTACTTGGGAGATTACTTGGAAATACATATTATTTTACGGCTCCAGATGGAAATGAAGAACGTATAGTAGCAACATATGTAGATGTCGCTTATCAATTGCCAATCGCTACAAAGGAAGGGTTTTCGTTTGTAGGATGGTATGAGGATGAGGATTTGACTATAGAATATGGGAAATACTATGAGTATAAGGTTGCGCATGAAGATATTACACTATATGCAAAATGGGCACCGTTGTTATTAGAGGCAACAGAAAACTATATAGCACAAAATGGTGTAGGTGCAGTTGATTTATCGTGGCTACAAGAGGATGGAAAAGCAAATATTTATAAATTATTTCAATCAACAGATTTAAGTGCGTGGAATCTTATAGAAGAAAAAATTCCTTATGAGAATCAAGAAAGTCAGACTGTGAATTTTAATACTACAACTTCAAACAAGCAATATGAGGTGCTTTCAAGTGGATATTATGAAATAAATCTTTTGGCGGCACAAGGAGGGAGTTATGCATCAAAAAGTGGTGGACAAGGTGGCGAAGTCACTACAAGCGTATGGCTAGAGGCGGGTAGTGTTGTTGCATTTGACATTGGAAGTATGCCTGGCACGAATGCTGGTGGTGGAGCAACCGCTGCATATTTGATAAATGGTACGAGTAAGACCTTGATTGCGGGAGCTGGTGGAGGTGGAGGTGCAAATGCACAATACGCTGGTGGCAGTGGAGGAATTATACATGATGTGCGAGAGACGACAGATGCCTCGGGAGGTGGAGGTGGTGAAGGTTTTCCATCAGGGAGCAATGGAATATATACTGAGGGAGTAACAGATATGATTACTATTACAAGTTCTACTTTATCTGTATATGGGTATTATTCAACAACATCTTTTGGGACACCAGGATATGAGTTGTTTACATATACGATCTATGGAAGTGAAGTAATCAATGGCAAAACATATATGAAACTTAAGAAAACATCGGGGGAAACAATTTACTTTTATTGGAAGGATAGTACAGATTTTGGAGATCTTACTTCAACAAATCTAGGTACTGCAAGTTTCTCGAATGGTGTTTTGACTTATTATTATACTTCCCATAGTGCAGTTTATGGTCATACAACAGTAGGTTATCATTCAATGAAAGGTACGGTATGTAACGGTCTGTTATATTTTTATACGAAAGAGGAAACACCAGGAAGTTACTTAGCTTCAGAGGGCGGAAGTAATTATGTAAATGCAAATCTTATAACGAAAGAGACGAGTTTGTTAACGGGAGTGAATAAAGGGAATGGAAGTGCTAGTATTTCATGGGTAGATGCAGGGTATATTGAAGATACTAAAATGAGTGGGGTGTTGGCAAAAGATGAGGCTGATCCAGATATGATTTCCAATTATTACTTAAACGAAAGCGAAGATAGTAATATTACTATATCTTGGGAGGCACCAATAGACTCGGGTAGCGTTTATTATCACAAGGCAGAATCGTATTACAATCAAAGTGGAGTGCTTACTAAAATTTCTGACTCAAATATTACTACCACTAACATAGAAACAGGGGTGCAAGGCTATTACTATACGATTGATTCTAAGTCGGATACACAAGTAGATGGAATGGATTTATATACTATAAATACATTTCTTACACTTAGCTTTTCGGATGATGAAAAGTATTTACATATAGCAGCAGTTGATGGAGCTAGTAATGTTGCAGAAACGATACATATTAAAATCCCATCCGCTGATTCAGAAGATGTAATAGAGTATTTTGAGCCGGGAACACTTTATACGAAACCCCTAGAAATCAGGACGGTTACAGATGGGGTTTATCAGGTGGATAGTACTACTTATTTTATACGAGCTGATGGTATTACGGAGTATGAATTAGTATTACAAGGGTACATAGAGGGCGAAGTGAGTGAGGGTTACCAAATAGAGAAGTTAGTCTATCAGTTACAAGATGGACTGGCGATGACATCATTAGTAATTCCTACATCAGCTATTTTGAATGTAGAGGAAATAACCTATGATAATGCACAAATAGATCGCTATGAAGATTTTGCAATGCTAGAAGGATTTCAAACAACTTATGCAAGTGCTACTAGGGGGGACTACATGAGTTTTATTACTGGTAGGACTGGAATCAAAGTGCAACCGACTTTGGATGGAACTTTAATTATGATATATCCATCTATTCTAGCAACCTATGAAAGCATAGAGTATATATCTAGTGTGGAGATGGATAAAGGAAATGCAATAGGGATTTATCCAGATGCAGAGCCTCCAAATATAATGGGAATTGAAGCACTTGAGAATATAGATATTATGGAATTAACAAATGAAGCTATCAATATAGAAATCTCAGCTTCAGACTCGGGAAGTGGTCTTAAGGAATTGGCAATTCATATTAAAAACCGTGATAATGGGTTAGAAGAAACTTTTTTGGCGACAGATGGAACAGTAAAACTTAGTATTACCAAAGAATCAGCATTGTTTTTGGGTGATATAGAAATTACATTTATAGCAATAGATCAGGTTGGAAATATAAATACAAATGGTGGAGATGGATTTGCATTTTCCTTGACAAGTGAGCTCGAAAGAGCCAGAGAACCTATAGATGATAGTTTCAAAGAAGGGGATGGTGCAGTGTTGAAAATTGAAACAAGAGGATATGTCGACCTTGTCACAATAACGTTCCCTGATACATTCGTAGAACATAATCCAAGCATCAACCATATCTATGAATACGAATTTCCATATTTGATGAAAGAAGAGGAGTATATATTTAATATTCCGCTTGGAGTAGACGATGAAGAGTATGAAATATTGATAACTGCATATAAAAATGATGAGGTTCTTTATAGTAAAGAAAGTCTGTTTGTTGTTAGTGGTACTGTGCTAGATGAGCTTAGAACAAGGGTTAGGGACTATTAGTATGATTGGTAAATTTATTTTTTTTCTATATTTAGTTTGTATCTCGCTGCAAGATATTAAGACGATGAAAGTGACTAGGATTTTTCATGTAATGGGAATAGCTGGCGTTATAATCATGCTTATACAAGAGGGCTATTCGGATGTTTCATACACTCCGATAGTGTTTTTTCTTTTGATACAGCTTGGTTGTTATTGCTTCGGGTGTTATGGATTAGCTGATTTGTTTTTGTTTATAAATTGTAGTTTGTATATGGGGGTTTCTTATACGAAGGAAGATACATTATTGTATTTGTTTTTGTTTCAACTATTAGCCAACATTCTTTTAATTGTCGTTCAATTGTGCGTCGGGAATTTTAGGAAAGGCAGGCTAAGAAAAAAAGTAGCATATATTCCATATTTATCCACAGCTTTCATCTTGACAAATATAGTGCTTTAGGAATACATTTATAATAACTATGTTTAACTTACATAAAGGAGCAATGTGAAAAGATGAATAAAGAATTAGCAAAGACATACGACCCTAAAGGGATAGAAGACAGATTATATGATAAATGGATTACTAAGAAATATTTTAAGGCTACTGTGGATAAGAGTAAAAAGCCATTTACGATTGTGATGCCACCACCTAATATAACAGGTCAATTGCATATGGGACATGCTCTCGATAATACGATGCAAGATATCTTGACTCGTTTTAAAAGGATGCAAGGATATAATGCTCTTTGGCAACCAGGTACTGATCATGCATCTATTGCTACTGAAGTGAAAATTTTAGAAAAGCTAAAAGAAGAAGGCATTACTAAGGATGATCTTACGAGAGAGAGTTTTCTTGAGAAAGCTTGGGAATGGAAAGAAGAGTATGGCGGACGTATTATTGGACAGTTAAAGAAGCTTGGTTCTTCTTGCGATTGGGACAGGGAACGTTTTACCATGGATGAAGGGTGTAGCCATGCTGTTACAGAAGTCTTTTGTAAGATGCATGAAAAGGGATACATTTATAAAGGAAGTCGTATCATTAACTGGTGTCCAGTTTGTAATACTTCTATTTCTGATGCAGAAGTTGAGTATGAGGAACAAGCAGGTCACTTATGGCATATTCAATACCCAGTGATTGATGAAAATGGAAATCCTAGTGAAACACAAAAGCTTACCTTTGCTACAACAAGACCAGAGACGATGCTAGGGGATTCAGCAGTAGCAGTGCATCCTGATGATGAAAGATATAAGCATTTGCATGGAAAATCTGTGATGATTCCTATTATCAACAGAGTGATTCCGATTGTAGAAGATACTTATGTAGATATGGAATTTGGTACAGGTGTTGTAAAAATAACTCCAGCGCACGATCCTAATGATTTCCAAGTAGGAAAACGCCATAATCTTGAAGAAATCAATGTATTAAATGACGATGCTACTATCAATGAAATGGGTGGTCAGTTTGTAGGACTAGATAGATATGAAGCTAGAAAACAAATTGTAAGTATACTTGATGATATGGGACTTCTAGAGAAAATAGAAGAACATGTACACAATGTTGGTACTCATGATAGATGTAAAACCACAATTGAACCAATGATCAAAAAGCAATGGTTTGTAAAGATGGATGAATTAATCAAACCGGCTTCAGATTGTATTAAAAATGGAGATATTCAATTAATTCCGGAAAGAATGGATAAGATATACTATAATTGGACAGATAACATCAAGGACTGGTGTATCTCACGACAGTTATGGTGGGGACATAGGATACCTGCATACTATTGTGATGCATGTGGTGAAGTGGTCGTATCAAAGGATATGCCAAGTGCATGTACAAGTTGTGGGCACACACATTTATCGCAGGACCCAGATACACTAGATACATGGTTTTCATCTGCATTATGGCCATTTTCTACACTTGGTTGGCCAGAAAAAACAGAGGATTTAGAGTATTTCTATCCAACAGATGTATTGATTACAGGATATGATATTATTTTCTTCTGGGTTATTAGAATGATTTTCTCAGGTTATGCACAGATGGATGAGAAGCCATTT
The DNA here is from genome assembly GCA_044425805.1 of Lachnospiraceae bacterium. Lineage (GTDB taxonomy): Bacteria > Bacillota > Clostridia > Lachnospirales > Lachnospiraceae > RGIG6307. The sequence continues at coordinate 66,382 of JAWXVC010000009.1, forward strand.
AAAACAGTACTATTCCATGGACTTGTAAGAGATGGTCAAGGAAGAAAAATGTCGAAATCTCTCGGTAATGGTATTGATCCACTTGAGATTATTGAGCAGTATGGAGCGGATGCACTTAGACTTACCTTGATTACAGGTAATGCACCAGGTAGTGATATGAGATTTTACTTTGAAAGAGTAGAAAATAGTCGCAACTTTGCAAATAAAGTATGGAATGCTTCTAGATTTATTATGATGAACATGTCGGAAAAAGAAGTTACGATACCAAATGCATGTGATTTGCAACCGGTAGACCAATGGATTCTATCTAAGTTTAACAGATTAACCAAAGATGTGACGGACAATATGGAACATTACGAGTTAGGTATTGCAGTTCAGAAGGTATATGACTTTATATGGGATGAATTCTGTGATTGGTATATTGAAATGGTAAAACCACGTCTCTATGCTACGGATGATGTTGTGAGTCAAAACGCTGCACTATATACTTTGAAAACAGTTTTAATCGGTGCACTTAAATTATTACATCCGTATATGCCATTTATTACAGAAGAAATCTTTATGTCGCTTCAAAATGAAGAAGAGTCTATTATGATTTCAAAATGGCCAGAATATGATGAGTCATTAAATTTCCCAAGAGAGGAAAAGGCAATCGAGCTTATAAAAGAAGCTGTTAGAGGTGTGCGTAATGTACGATCTGAAATGAATGTTCCACCGAGCAAAAAAGCTATGGTCTATGTTGTGAGCGATGATACAAATTTATTATCAGTATTTGAAGAAGGTAAACTGTTTTTTGCTTCGCTTGCATACGCATCTGAAGTAGTTTTACAAGCTACAAAAGAAGGTATTGCAAAGGATGCTGTATCAGTTGTTATTCCAAATGCCATTATTTATATGCCATTTTCGGAATTAGTAGATATCAAACAAGAAATTGAACGTCTTGAAAAAGAAGAGAAAAAATTGCAAGGTGAACTTTCACGAGTAGCGGGTATGTTAAGCAATGAAAAATTTGTTTCAAAGGCCCCAGCTACTAAAATAGCGGAAGAAAAAGAAAAACAAGCAAAATATATGCAAATGATGGAACAGGTAAAAGAAAGACTTGTTCAATTAAAAGAAATGTAAGGATGAGAACGTGGAGCAAGAGAACTTTTTAGAAGTAGTAGAGAGAATATACAATATTCCATTATTTACAAAGAAAAACGATATGTTGGATACAAAAAGCTTTCTTGCTAGAATGGGTCATCTAGATGGCGATATGAAGATTATTCATGTCGCAGGAACAAATGGAAAGGGGTCGACGTGTGCATATCTATCCGCATTGCTACAAAAGGCGGGGTATAAAGTGGGTATGTTTTCGTCCCCTCATTTGGTTGATATTAGAGAACGGTTTTTGTTAAATGGAGAAATGATTTCGGAGAAGGAATTTTTAAGTGGTGTTCAAGAAATTGATAGACTGCTTTTAGAGACTACATATAAACCGAGTTTTTTTGAATATTTATTTTTTGTTGGAATGTATATTTTTAGAAAGAATAAAGTTGAATTTCTAGTATTAGAAACAGGACTAGGCGGTAGGTTAGATGCTACCAATTCAATTCATTATAAAGTGTTATCGATTATTACGAAAATTGCTATGGATCATACGCAATATTTAGGTGATACTATTGAAAAAATCGCTACAGAGAAGGCGGGAATTATAAAAGAAAACACACCAGTTGTTTTTTTAGAACAAGACGGTATAGTGAATACAGTTATAGATGATGTAGCATGGAACTTACATGCGCCGGTAGAAAAAGTGCGTATTTTAGAAGAAAATGAAATAGTTGCACGAGATAAATGCATTGCGTTTTTTGATAGATATCAGTATGATAAAAGGGAAGAGTTTGTACTGTCTACACAAGCAATGTATCAAACGGATAATGCAAGACTTGCGCTACGGGCAATGGAAGTTTTGGTAAATAGAGGGATAGTTGAGCAACAATTACCTACTGAAGAGGCGAAGAAGGCACTTTATGAAACTTCTTGGGCTGGAAGGATGGAAGAAATTTTACCGGGTATATATTTAGACGGTGCACATAATTTGAACGGAATATATGCATTTGTTCGTTCGGTGAAAAATATAGCGTGCTTAGGAAATAGGATTTTGATTTTTGCAGCAGTTGAGGATAAGGATTATTCTAATATGCTTGAAAAAATCTTGAGTGACGGACTCTTTACAATGATTATTTTGACACAGGTGGATAATAAAAGAAGAGTATGTGTGGATAAATTTAATACTATATTACTCAAACAAAATTCAACTGTACACATGGAAGTTACACAAACTTTTCAAGATGCAATACAAACAGCAATGTTAGAAAAAAACCCAAAAGATCACATTTTTATTGCTGGTTCTCTTTATCTTGTAGGAGAAGCAAAAAGTTATTTTATGTGAAGGGATTTAGAAAGAATATAAATGGAGGCAAATATGATTGATTTTTCAGAAGAACTTAAAAAGTTTCATAAAAGTACTGAGCTTGGTGAATTAGAGGAAGAAGTATATCAAAAAAACACTTCCGACCTGACAAAATTAGTGGTGTCGTTGTTACAAGAGAAAAATAAAAAATAGGAGAGACATATGAGATGTTATCATTGTGGAGCAAGGTTAAATGAACACAGTTTTTGTACTGCCTGCAAAAATGATGTAAGCTTGTACAAGCAGGTGATAGAAACTGCAAATCAAAAATATAATGATGGCCTTGATAAAGCAAACGTGAAAAATTTAAGTGGTGCAAAGGATGATTTAAGAGAGGCTCTTTCTTTGTATGCAGCTCACACAGATGCAAGAAATTTGTTAGGGCTTATTTTGTTTGAGACAGGTGAGGTGTTTGCAGCACTTGTAGAATGGATTATAAGTAAATCTTTTGAGACAGAGAGAAATGTTGCAGACGATTATATAGACAAGATTCAAAACGATCCAAATAAGCTAGAAGAATATGCAAGAGCGGTCCGTAAGTATAATTTGGCGTTGAATTATTCTAGACAAGATACCCTCGATTTGGCTATTATTCAGTTAAAAAAAGTAATTTCTATTCATAAAAATTATCTTGAGGCAAAACTTTTATTAGCACTTATCTATCTCGAGCAAAAGGAATGGGAAAAAGCATATAAACTTGTGGCAGAAGTATTGAAGGTGGATGTGGGAAATGTAAAAGCACGCCTATATATGCAAGAACTAAAAATGAAATTGCGTACTAGAAGTGTATATCCAAAGGATAAGCCGACAAGTACGCGTAAAGAGATTGAAAATGAACTGATTATCCAGCCAATTAAGGCACATGAACCGAGTACTGCACCGAGTTCAAGAATATTGGTAGGTTTCGTAATAGGGGCTTTGCTCGGTATTTCTGCTATGGTTTTCTTGGTTTTTCCAGGACAGATACTAGCAGTGCGTACACAAAGTGATGAGCAAATACGTGTAGCAAATGAATCTTTAGATGCACAAGGAGTTACGATTATTGATCTAGAAGCACAGATAGGAGTTCTTGAAGAAGAGCTATCTTTGTATAATGATGAGTATGTTACGATTCTTGGTGAAGATGTGGATGCAACGCTGATTCAAGATTTGATGATTGCAGTAGAACAATACTTGTTGCATGTAGATGATGTTTCGCTGTATTCGACTTATATAGATGCTTGCATTGCTGGAGAAGCATATTATAGTAGTAGCCCGACCTATATTAAGAATATGTACCAAGCGTTGATTCAAGCGACAGCACCGATTATAGCAGAAAATGCTTCAACAAGCGGTATGTCAGCGTATTATGCCAATAATTATGACGAGGCTATTACACTTTTAACACAAGCGGTTAAGTATGATGCAACAAATGTGGATGATTTGTATTATCTTGGGAATGTTTATCGAGACTCTGGTGATCAAGATAACGCAATTGAGGTTTATAACAAAGTAATAGAACTATTTCCGGATACACAAAAAGCCCACTGGGCACAGAGTAATATTAATAGCTATTAGACAAAAGAGAACAACCTAAATAGGGGAGTTCTCTTTTTTAAATCAAGAAAAAGAATGCTTAATAGAAAGAGAGTAAATATGATTTCAATAGAAAAAAATATCATGATAATTCGTTTGCCAGAGGAGATAGATCATTATCATATAGCAGAGTTAACTGATCAAATAGATTTAGCTATTGTGGAACATGAGGTGAATCGTATTATTTTTGATTTTGAAAAAACACGCTTTATGGATAGTTCTGGAATAGGATTGCTATTGGGAAGAGAAAGAAAAATAAGATACTATGGCGGTGATGTACGAATCAAAAATGCATATGCAAGAATAGATACTATGATTCGCATGTCGGGGGTTGAAAAAATTATAAAAAGGGATGGTTGTTAAAATGAATGTTTTGGTATCACCAATTAAGAAAAAAATGAATATAACGAACAAAATGGAAATAGAATTTACTGCCAAAAGCGAAAACGAAAGCTTTGCTAGAATGTCTGTAATAGGATTTATAGCATATTTAAACCCTACAATGGAAGCTTTAGAAGATATAAAAATAGCTATTTCAGAAGCGGTAACAAACGCAATCATACATGGCTACCAAGAAGAAAACACAAATGAGAATCTTGTTAAAATCAGATGTTATGTAACACAGGGTGATGAAGCACTAGTCTACATAGAAGTTGAGGATACGGGTGTTGGGATTGAAAACATTGTACAGTCTATCGAACCTATGTATAGTTCTGCATTAGATGATAATCGTGCTGGGATGGGCTTTTCATTTATGGAGGCGTTTATGGATGGCCTTGAAATAGAATCTCAAGTGGGAGTGGGCACGACAATATCTTTGTGCAAAAAAATAAAAGAATATGGGAAATAACACGCTTAAAGTTTCAAAACGTGCAGAGGATAATATAGGACTAGTTCATTTTGTGATGAAGCGTTTTCGTTCGAGTGGTGCTGATATGGAAGAATTGTTTCAAGTTGGTTGTGTAGGACTTTGTAAAGCTAGCGAAGGCTTTGATGAGAGCTTGAATTTGCAGTTTTCCACCTATGCAGTCCCGGTGATTTTGGGTGAAATAAAAAGATTTTTGAGAGATAATACCGTACTTCATGTTAGCAGGGGAATCAAAGAAAAAAGCTATGCTATTAAAAAAGCCAGAGAAAAAATTGTATTAGAAAAACAAAGAGATGCTACATTAGAGGAGATATGTGAAGAAACAGATTTCACGATGGAAGAAGTTGTGTTGGCGATAGAGTCGATGAATGTGGTTGAGAGTCTAGATGCTTTTGTTACGCAAGATGAAAATGCTTCCACGAGGCTTGATATGATCGTTGGGTGCGTGAAAGAACAAGAAGCAATTGTTGATAAAATTCTTTGTAAGCAGATACTTGAAGGACTTCCTGAAAGAGAAAGTAAGTTATTATATCTAAGATATTTTATGGATATGCGCCAGGTTGAAATAGCAAGTGAATTAGGTATGACGCAGGTTCAAGTCAGCAGACTAGAAAAAAAGATTTTATTATCATTAAAGAAAAAATATAAATACTAGTACCCAAAATTTGGAAGCATAGTTTTTAGCAGCTTGCAGATAATAGTATCAAGATGAGAGATGAAATGTTTCTTCTACAAGTTTAAAATTGGTTACAGCTTGAAGATAAGAAAACACCTCACTTCTTATCTTTTATATAAATGATAAAGCGACCAATAAAATGGAGGAAAAAACTATGGAAAAATCAGGTAGAGCAAATAGAATGGAAGTACCAGAAGCAAAAGCAGCAATGGATAGATTTAAAACAGAGGTAGCTAGTGAGTTAGGTGTAAACCTAAAAGAAGGTTATAACGGCGATTTAACTAGTAAGGAAGCTGGTTCAATCGGTGGTGAAATGGTCCGTCGTATGATTAAAGCGCAAGAAGAGTCAATGAAATAGTAAAAAACCTATGAAATAGGGGGCTGTACTCTAAAATAGAGTATAGCCCTTTACATATCCTAACTAATTCATAAAAAATCATAAAATTAACAAAAAGTGTAGTATTTAAAGCGGGTTTGTGATACAATCTTTTGATGAATATAAGTGTTTAGGAGGAGCTCAAAGTGAGTTTACAAGTAGAAAATCTAGAAAATAATATGATTAAATTAACAATTGAGGTTGCAGCAGATGTGGTGGATAAGGCAATGGATGCAACTTATCACAAACAAAAAGGAAGTATTAACGTTCCTGGTTTCCGTAAAGGTAAAGCACCTCGTAAGATGATCGAGAGTATGTACGGTACTGGAGTGTTTTTTGAAGAAGCAGTAAATTCTTTAATTTCAGTAGAATACAGTAAAGCTTTAGATGATTACGAAGGTAAAGAAATCGTTTCTTCACCAACTATTGATTTCGTACAAGCAGAGCCTGGAAAAGCTTTGATTTTCACAGCAGAAGTAGCTGTGAAACCAGAAGTTACATTAGGTGTTTACAAGGGCGTTGAAATCGATAAGGTTGACGTAGAAGTAACAGATGAAGAGATTTCAGCTGAAATCGCAAAAGAACAAGAAAAAAGCGCAAGAGAAATCACTGTAGAAGACAGAGCAGTTGAAGCTGGCGATATTACATGTATCGACTTCGAAGGTTTCGTGGATGGTATTGCATTTGAAGGCGGAAAAGGAACAGACTTTGATTTAACAATCGGTTCTGGTTCATTTATTCCAGGCTTTGAAGATCAATTAATCGGTGCAGCTATCGGTGCTGAAGTAGATGTAAACGTTTCATTCCCAGAAGAATACCACGCAGAAGATTTAGCTGGAAAACCTGCTTTATTCAAATGTGTTGTTAAATCTATCAAGGTAAAAGAATTGCCAGAATTAGATGATGAATTTGCAGCAGAGGTTTCTGAGTTCGAAACATTAGCAGAATATCAAGCAGATGTAAAAGCTAAATTAATGACAAGCAAAGAAGAACAGGCTAAAAATGCAAAAGAAGATGCAGTTATGAGTGCTATTATTGCTGATGCTAGCATGGATATTCCTGTAGCAATGCTTGAAACACAACAAAAACAAATGATGGATGAATTCGCACAAAGATTACAACAACAAGGTTTATCTATGGAGCAATATTTCCAATTTACAGGTATGACAGCTACAGCTATGATGGATCAAGTGAAACCACAGGCTGAAACAAGAATCAAATCTAGACTTGTATTAGAAGCTATCGTTGCTGCTGAAAGCTTAGTAGCATCTGATGAAGATTTTGCAGCAGAAGTTGCTAGAATGGTAGAACAATACAAAATGGAAGCAGATACTATTACAGAAATGTTAGGTGAAGCTGGAAAAACACAAATGATGGAAGATTTAGCAATTGCTAAGGCGGCAGAATTTGTAGTAGAAAATGCTGTAGAAAAATAAGAATTCCTATGGAGGATTGGCATGAGTTTAGTACCTATGGTAATTGAACAAACAAGTAGAGGAGAAAGGTCTTATGATATCTATTCTAGATTATTAAAAGATCGTATTATCTTCCTTGGTGAAGATGTAAATGAAGTGACCGCATCCTTGATCGTAGCCCAGCTACTATTTTTAGAAGCAGAAGATCCGGATAAGGATATTCATTTATATATTAACAGTCCAGGTGGATCTGTTACAGCGGGTATGGCGATTTATGATACAATGCAGTACATCAAATGTGATGTTTCTACTATTTGTATCGGTATGGCAGCAAGCATGGGTGCATTTTTATTAGCAGGTGGTGCAAAAGGTAAGCGTATGGCTTTACCAAATGCTGAGATTATGATTCATCAACCACTTGGTGGAGCACAAGGACAAGCTACTGAAATCGAAATAGCGGCAAAACATATCTTGAGTACAAGACAAAAATTGAACAGTATTCTTGCAAAAAATACTGGTAAAGATATTGAAGAAGTTGCAAAGGACACAGAGAGAGATAACTGGAAAACAGCTGAAGAAGCTGTTGCATATGGTTTGATTGATAGTGTTGTTGCAAGTAGAGCAGATTTATAAAAATGGAGGGGCTTTATAAGCCCCTCAAATATTGAGTAAATGTAATTGCTATATGTATTACAAGGGATGAGTTTATAAAATTCATCTTGAAATATGGAGGTGTAAATGGCAGGGAAATCTTCGAATAGAATTAGATGTTCCTTTTGTGGAAAGCAACAAGATGAAGTCAGAAAGTTGATTGCTGGACCAGATGGGATATATATCTGTGATGAATGTATTGGTGTATGCTCTGAAATAATTGAAGAAGAATACATGGGTATGGAAGAAAATAATATTGATACAGAGTTAGATATTAATTTGCTTAAGCCTATGCAGATCAAGTCGTTTTTGGATGACTTTGTAATTGGGCAAGAAGAGGCAAAGAAAATATTATCTGTTGCAGTTTATAACCACTACAAGAGAGTAATGTCTAAAAAAGAAGTGGATGACATAGAATTACAAAAGAGCAATATTCTTTTGATTGGACCAACTGGAAGTGGCAAGACTTATTTGGCACAGACCTTAGCAAAGATCATAAATGTACCATTTGCAATCGCTGATGCAACGACCCTTACAGAAGCGGGTTATGTTGGAGAAGATGTAGAAAATATTTTGCTGAAGCTCATTCAATCAGCAGATTATGATGTATCACGAGCACAATATGGTATCATATATATAGATGAAATAGATAAAATCACCAAAAAAGGTGAAAATGTATCGATAACACGCGATGTTTCAGGTGAAGGCGTGCAACAGGCACTGCTTAAGATTATCGAAGGAACAGAAGCAAGTGTTCCACCACAGGGTGGAAGAAAGCATCCACACCAAGAACTTATTCAAATCGACACTTCGAATATTTTATTTATTTGTGGTGGGGCTTTTTCAGGACTAGAACAAATCATAGAAGCTAGGCTTGATAGAAAATCAATCGGTTTTAATGGTGAGACAGCTAAGAAATCAACAAAAGATATAGGAGAGTTGTTCCACGAGGTTACAACTGGTGATTTGATTAGATTTGGTATGATTCCTGAGTTTATCGGACGTGTACCAATTAATGTATCTTTAGAAGGCCTTGATAAGGATGCTCTTAAGCGTATTTTAGCAGAGCCTAAAAATGCATTGGTGAAACAATATAAAAAATTATTTGAATTTGATGAAGTAGAGCTTGAATTTGAACAAAGTGCAATAGATGCAATAGCGGAACAAGCATTTGAAAAGAAGACAGGCGCTAGAGGGTTACGTTCTATTATTGAACATGTTATGATGGATGTGATGTATCGTATTCCAAGTGATGAAACGATTGAAAAATGTATTATTACAAAAGAATCAGTTGAAGGAATGGAACAACCTAAAGTATTGCACCGCGAAGTATAGAAGAGAAATATCAAGATGAAAGACAGCGCTGCGTAAGTGGCGTTGTTTGTTTATATAAAGACAACTACATCTGATAATTGGAGAAGGAAATGGAAAGTAAGCAAGAAATGATAAATGTGATGCCTATGGTGGCGTTACGTGGATTGACAGTATTACCTGAAGTGAACATACATTTTGATGTGAGTAGACAAAAATCGATTGATGCGGTAGAGGCAGCAATGGAAGCGAAACAGGTGTTGTTTTTGTCTACACAAAAAGATTCATCGATGGAACATCCGGGTATTACAGATTTAGAGAAAATAGGATGCGTTGTAAAAATCAAGCAAATCACTAAAATGCCATCTAAAATCGTGCGAGTGCTTGTGGAAGGAATTACAAGAGCGGCAATGGAAGGCGTAAACGAAGACAAGGGGTACTTAGAAGCAGAAATCTTACCTTTATCTCCGGTTTCTAGTATTGATGAGCAAGAGCAAAAGGCTATGAAAAGACACCTAGAAGGTCTTGTAGAGTCGTATATTCAAGTTCTACCCAAAGTGGGTAAAGGTATCGTTGCACATATAGAAAAGATAGAACAAATTGGTAAACTGATGGACTCTATTACAGTTACGTTACCACTACCAACGGCAAAACGACAGCTCGTCTTAAATGCAGTGGAACTCCAAGAACGCTTTGAGGTTTTGAGTCTTGTTCTTGAGGAAGAGATTTATATTGCAAAAATCAGAAAAGAATATACGGATAAGGTACGAGCAAAGGTAGATAAAAATCAAAAGGAATATGTACTGCGAGAACAACTTAAGGTTATCAAAGAAGAACTAGGTGAAGATAATATTTCTAGTGATGCTGATGTGTTTATGGAGAAGCTTTCTGTACTTGAGGCATCGGAGGAAGTAAAAGAGAAAATTGAAAAACAAATCAAACGTTTTCGTGCGATCAATAACAATAGTTCTGAAGCTAGTGTAGAAAGAAATTATATTGAAACCTTGTTAGAACTACCTTGGGATAGAAAAACAACAGACAAAATCAATTTGTCACATGCACAAGACGTTTTAGAATTTGAGCACTATGGTCTAGAAAAGGTAAAAGAGCGTATTTTAGAATTTTTAGCTGTAAGAGCCTATAATAGTAAAGGGGCTAGTCCTATTGTGTGTTTGGTAGGACCTCCAGGTACAGGGAAAAGTTCGATTGCTAAATCAATTGCCACAGCACTTGATAAAGAATATGTACGTATTAGTCTTGGCGGCGTTCATGATGAAGCGGAGATTCGAGGACATAGAAAAACATATATCGGTGCGATGCCAGGTAGAATTATGGTGGGGCTTAAGCATGCGGGCGTGAAAAATCCAGTCATGCTATTAGATGAGATAGATAAGGTGGGCGTAGATCATAGAGGTGACGCTTTTGCAGCCTTGTTAGAAGTGTTAGATAGTGAGCAAAATAAGCAGTTTAGAGACCACTATGTAGAGTTACCAGCGGATTTATCAGAAATATTATTTATAGCAACAGCCAATGATTTATCAACGATACCTAGACCTCTTGTCGATAGAATGGATATTATCGAGGTTAATAGTTATACAGCGAATGAAAAGTTTCATATTGCAAAGGAACATTTGCTTCCAAAACAAGCGGAAAAACATGGTCTTACTCGTAAGGAAGTGTCAATTTCAGATACTGCTCTGAAAAAAATCATTGCTTCGTATACAAGAGAAGCGGGTGTTCGTAGTTTAGAGCGCTACATTGCAGAGTTATATCGAAAAGCTGCTAGAAAGTTACTTACGGATAAACAAACGAAGGTTAAAATAACAGCGAGTAATATTTCAAACTTCTTAGGTAAAGAGAAGTATCAAAAGCTCAGTGTAAATAAAAAAGCGGAAGTTGGAATTGTTCGAGGATTGGCATGGACGAGCGTAGGCGGTGATACTTTAGAAATACAAGTAAATACGATGCCAGGTAAGGGGAATCTTGCACTTACAGGACAAATGGGTGATGTGATGCAAGAATCTGCAAAAATCGCGTATACGTATGTGAGAAGTATCGCAAGTGATTATGGAGTTGCGAAAGATTATTTTGAAACACATAATTTTCACTTACATATACCGGCAGGTGCAGTTCCAAAGGATGGACCGAGCGCAGGTGTTACTATGGCGACGGCACTGCTTAGTGCGTGTGCTGGTAAAGAAGTGGATCATCTTACTGCAATGACAGGAGAAGTCAACTTGCGTGGGAAGGTTATGCCGATAGGCGGATTAAAAGAAAAACTTTTAGCTGCTAATATGGCGGGAGTAAAACAAGTTCTAATTCCTATGGAAAATGAAAAAGATTTAAGTGAGCTTACCTCAGAAATCATCGGTGATATGATGATTCGAACAGTATCAACGATGGAAGAAGTGTTGAAATATGCACTAGTCAACTAGATAAAGAGATTTAAAGGGAAGAAAAATGATTATTAGAGATGTAAATTTAGAAACAGTTTGCGGTATTACAAGTACGTTACCGGAGCATGATAAAATAGAACTTGCTTTTGCAGGCAAGAGTAATGTTGGTAAATCATCCTTGATTAATGCACTTATGAATAGGAAAGCATTGGCAAGAACGAGCGCACAGCCAGGTAAAACTCAAACAATTAATTTCTATCATATAGCTTGCTACCAATTGCTAGAAGATGAAAAAGTGGCAAACGAACTTTATTTTGTGGATTTACCGGGGTATGGATATGCAAGAGCAAATGAGGAGATTAAAGCGAAGTGGGGCAAGATGATAGAGAATTACTTGCATAAAAGTGAAATGCTTCGAGTTGTTTTCTTGTTAATAGATATAAGGCATGAACCATCTGGTAATGATAAGATGATGTATGATTGGATACTTAATAATGGCTATGAACCTGTAATCATTGCTACAAAAGCTGATAAAATATCTAGAGGACAGCTACAAAAACATATTAAAATGATTAAAGAGGGCCTGAGAGTTGTAAAAGGCACAACAGTTCTACCATTTTCAGCACTTAGTAAGAATGGTAGAGATGAAATATATGCATTTATTGATGATATAGTACTGCATCAACAAGCTGAGTAAGAAAATAGTACAAACTTTTCGGATTCTGAGAAAGGGATGGGTTCTGTTATGAAGCATGTTACGAAGACATATTTTAAAATTATTTTAAATATAATATTGTTTATTGCGAGCGTAATGCTTGTGGTATGGCTATTGCCTAAAATATTATATTTCTTTATACCTTTTGTAGTAGCTTGGATTCTATCAGCTATCGTTTCTCCGATTGTAAAAACAGTGGAAAGAAGACTGAAACTTAAGCGGAAAGCAAGTTTAGTATTTGTAATTATTAGCATTATTACGATTGTAACGATGTTAATATATCTAGCGTTTTCTCAACTAGTATATTTGTTTTCTGATTTCCTTGGCTATTTACCAACTATTTGGGAAGATGTACGGTTAGAATCGTTGGCGTTGTGGGACGGTATTGAAGAGATGTTAGTTCTTTTGCCAGATCAAACGGTTGATGCTATTCATGATTTAATTGAAAATAGTGGTGAGTGGATAGCTGAGTTTTTGGGAAATATCAGTACGCCTACTATTGTAGTTATTTCTAATATTGCAATGAAGCTTCCTAATGTGATTATATTTACAATTATGTGTTTTCTTGCAACATATTTTTTTGTTGCAGAGGGAGAGGGAATTGCAAATCAAATAAAAAAAATTATGCCTCAAATTGTTCTTGATAGATGGGAAAGCGTGAAACACTCTGTACTTCGTTCTATTGGAGGATATGTTAAGGCGCAATTTAAAATAGAAGTATGGGTTTATCTACTAGTTTTTATTGGCCTTACGATTTTACGAGTAAACTATGCAATCATTATAGCATTGGCTATAGCAATCCTTGATTTATTGCCAGTATTTGGAACGGGCGCAGTATTGTGGCCTTGGGCACTATGGGTAGCGATTCATGGTCAATATATGATGGCTGCAGCGCTTATGGCAGTATGGGCGCTTTCTCAGCTTGTTAGGCAGATACTTCAACCAAAGTTTGTAGGAGACTCTCTCGGTGTTGCGCCGTTACAGACCTTGATATTGTTATACCTTGGTTATAAGTTAGGTGGAGTAGTTGGAATGATACTAGCAATTCCAATTGCGCTACTAATCCTGACTTTGTACAAGGAGGGATTATTTAAAGTGATAGAACAAACATTACTTCTTCTTTTGGCTAAAATAAATAAGTTTAGACACTACGATGAGGATGAATTAGAAGAAATAGAAATATATAAAAAACACTATAGAGATGGAAAGAGTGAAAAATGAGAAATTTTAAGTTGGTAATACAATATGATGGTTCAAGATACCAAGGATGGCAAAAGCAAACATCTACAGAAAACACGATTCAAGGGAAAATAGAAGCAGTGCTATCGAAGATGTGTGACAAAAATATGGAAATTCACGGAGCGGGAAGAACTGATGCCGGTGTACACGCATGTGGGCAAGTGGCTAATTTTATAAGTGATACTACGATGTCTTCCTATGAAATATTGATGTATCTTAATCAGTATCTACCAGATGATATCAGTGTGATTTCTTGTAAAACGGTATCGGAACGTTTTCATAGTCGATTAAATGCGAAAGGGAAGATGTATCGCTATAGAGTATGGAATCATGTTGAAAAACCTGTTTTTCAGAAAAAATATGTATACCAAGTACCAGATAAGCTAGATCTTGTTGCTATGAACAAGGCGGCGAGCTTGCTCTGTGGTACACATGATTTCCAGTCCTTTACCTCTGCGAGGAAAGGGAAGAAGTCTACGGTTAGAACAATTGAAAGTATTCAAATTGCTACTGTAGGTAAAGAAATTGTATTTAATTTTAAAGGCGATGGATTTTTATACCACATGATTCGTATATTGGTTGGTACGTTACTAGAAGTGGGACAAGGCGTTCGAGAAGCAGATTCTATACCGCTTTTATTTGAGTCAAAGGATAGAAGTCAGGCAGGGTATTTAACACCAGGTCGTGGACTCTCGCTAATGGAAGTATATTTTTAGAGAAAGGCGGACGAAAACATGAGCAAGCGATATATTTTGTTTGATTTAGATGGCACCTTAACAGATCCTAAAGAGGGGATTTGTACTTGCGTGCAAAAGGCTCTTGCTGCACAAGGGATTATAGAAGATGATTTAGATAAACTTGAACCATTTATAGGGCCACCACTGCTAAATAGCTTTATGGAATTTTATGGACTGAGCGAGGAAAAGGCAAAAGAAGCAATCGTAACATACAGAGAGCGTTTTTCTACAGTTGGTAAATTTGAAAATATAGTGTATTTAGGGATTCCAGAGCTTTTAAGAACTCTGAAGTCTGCTGGTTTTCAGCTTGCTGTCGCATCGTCGAAACCCGAGGTTTATGTCAATGATATCTTAGAATACTTTCAAATCAAGGAGTATTTCGATGTCATAACAGGGTCAGAACTTGATGGTACAAGGGTTGATAAGGATGAAGTGATTGCAGAAGCTCTAAATAGGCTATTTCACTATAAAGCATACAAAAAAGATCAAGTTATCATGGTTGGTGATAGAAAGTTTGATGTGCTAGGAGCAAAGGAAATAGGGATAGAAAATATTGCAGTTACATATGGCTATGGGAGCGAAAAAGAGTTAGAACAAGCAGAGGCGGATCACATTGTACATACAGTAGAAGAGCTAGGTGAGTTACTTCTTTCTATGAAATCAGAAACGGTGCAAATCCCTGTGCAAAAGGATGAAAAGTCAAATAACACGAAAACGCATACACTATCTGGTGAACCACAAAAGGGTATTGTTAAAAGTGGTGTCTTGAGACATAATAAAAGACCTATGGATATTATTTGGATGATTGCGTACCCTATGCTACTGTATTTTATTATAACCTCCATGGCACAGCAAGTACTTTCACTAGCTGTAACTTTTCTTGCTGAGTCGAACGAAGCAATTGAGTCATTTATGTTTAGTTCCATGATTCCGGAGGAAGGGGTGTGGGAGTTTACTGCAGATGGATCCGGAGTTATTAGCATTGTAGCGGTAGTAATAACGGCATTATTATTACTCAAAATAGCGGAAGGTAAGAAATTTATTGTTCAGGCGGAACATAAAGATAAGTATTTCAAAACCACGAAAAATTTGATATATATTGGCTTTAGTATAGTTCTAGCAATAGGTTTGAATTTCTTGATGGTTGGGAGTGGGCTTACTGCAGTGAGTGAAAGTTATAGTGAGGTTGTGATTTCACAGTATGCAGTTAGTATACCAATCGGGATATGCTTGTATGGAATCGGAAGTGCTATTGTGGAAGAAATACTGCTAAGGGGTATTGTGTTTAATAAACTGCAAATCATAATGAAGCCTCTACATGCTGCAGTCTTTACTGGTTTGATTTTTGGTATGTTTCATGGAAATATAGTTCAAGGAATGTATGCATTTGCATTTGGTACACTCTTTAGTGTAGCTTATTATTTATCTGGTAGCTTTTTGTTGCCAGTTCTTATGCATGGCGCCACTAATATTGCTATATATCTAATGAGTACTCTTGGAGTCTTTAAATTTGGTAATCTACAAATGTGCATAGGGATGGTGATTACGATGATATCAATTTATGCTATTTATAGAAAGAAGGATCAGTTTTTTGTAGATTTAAAGGTAAAAGAACCAGTTTAATTGTATAAAAAATAAATACAAAAATTGTAAAAACTCTTAAGTAATGCTTTAGTTGTGCAAAGTATTAAAATAAATACAAAGAAAAAAGAATCTAAAATGTGCGTGATAAAACGTTTTAAGAAGAATATTTTATTTAAAAACAGACTATTTGGTAGATAATACAAAATAGTCTGTTTTTCTGACAATTAGAAGAAAAAAGGATATTTACAGAGGTTTTAAAAGGGTGTAAAATAGGGAAAATGGTAACTAGCCATGATGAGGAGGTTATTGATATGTTTGATGTGAAAAGAACAGTTCCTGTTGCACCATTATATCGTGAAGAATTTGAACACGATAACTGTGGTATAGGCGCTAGTGTGAATATTAAAGGTCTTAAAACTCACGAAACGGTTGAGAATGCACTTAAGATTGTAGAGACATTAGAGCATAGAGCAGGTAAAGATGCAGAAGGTAAAACGGGTGATGGTGTTGGTATTTTGACACAGATTCCACATCCATTTTTTGCTAAGGTGACAAAGGATTTAGGATTTGATATAGGTGGTGAACGTGAATACGGCGTAGCTATGTTCTTTTTTCCTCATGATGAGCTTAAGAAAAATCTTGCAAAGAAAATGTTTGAGATTATTGTAGAAAAAGAAGGTCTTACTTTCCTTGGATGGAGAGAGGTTACTACTTATAAAGAAGTGTTAGGACAAAAGGCTGTAGAATGTATGCCATGTATTATGCAAGGCTTTGTAAAAAAACCACAGAATGTTTCAATTGGAATTGAATTTGATCGTAAATTATATGTTGCGCGTAGAATCTTTGAACAATCTACACAAGACACTTATGTGGTTTCATTTTCTAGTAGAACAATTGTATATAAGGGAATGTTTCTTGTTGAGCAGTTAAGAGAATTTTTTGCTGATTTACAAGATAAAGATTATGTATCTGCAATAGCTATGGTGCATTCACGTTTTTCTACGAACACTAACCCAAGTTGGGAACGAGCACATCCAAACCGTTTTATGGTACATAACGGTGAAATCAATACTATTCTTGGAAATGCAGATAAGATGATTGCACGTGAAGAGAACATGGAATCAGATTACTTAAAGAGTGAACTTTATAAAGTGCTTCCATGTATTGATAGGTCGGGTTCCGATTCGGCTATGCTTGATAATACACTTGAATTTCTTGTAATGAGTGGAATGGAATTGCCACTTGCAGTTATGACCACAATTCCTGAGCCATGGGCAAACGATAAGGCTATGACACAGGAAAAACGTGATTTCTACCAATATTATGCGACTATGATGGAGCCATGGGATGGACCAGCATCTATTCTGTTCTCAGATGGCGATATTATGGGAGCTGTTTTAGATAGAAATGGTCTTCGACCATCAAGATATATGATTACAGAGGATGACCAACTAATTCTTTCGTCAGAGGTTGGTGTATTAGAAATTGATCCTACGAAGATTTTGGTAAAAGAGAGACTTCGACCAGGTAAAATGCTCCTAGTTGATACGGTGCAGGGTCGTGTAATCGGTGATGACGAAATCAAACAAAAATATGCGATGAAGAGACCATACGGTGAGTGGTTAGATAGTAATCTAATCAAGCTTGCTGATATTAAAATACCAAACCAGAGAGTGCCAAAATACACATATGAAGAAAGACAACGTGTACAAAAGGCATTTGGATACACATATGAAGAATTTAAAAATGCGATTTTACCAATGGCCAAAACCGGTTCAGAGGCAACTGCAGCTATGGGTGTAGACTCACCAATTCCTGTACTTAGCAAGGGATATTATCCATTGTTTAATTCGTTTAAGCAGTTGTTTGCTCAGGTTACAAATCCACCAATTGATGCGATTCGTGAAGAGATTGTAACTGCGACATGTGTTCATATTGGTAAAGCTGGAAATGTCTTAGAAGAACTACCAGAAAACTGTAATATCATGAGAGTAGAAAATCCTATTCTTTCTAATACAGATATGCTTAAGATTAAAACCTTCAAAAAAGAAGGCTTTAAAGTTGTAACATTACCAATCACATATTATAAGACGACAAGTCTCGAACATGCGCTAGACCGTATGTGCAATGAAGCAGATAAAGCTTACAAGGAAGGTAATAACATTATTATTCTTTCTGATAGAGGTGTAGATGAGAATCACGTAGCGATTCCTTCATTACTTGCAGTATCTACTTTGAATCAGCATTTTGTTCAGACTAAGAAACGTACAAGCCTTTCTATCGTCTTAGAATCAGGTGAACCTAGAGAAGTACACCACTTTGCAACGTTGCTAGGTTATGGTGCGAGTGCAATTAATCCATACTTAGCACTAGAGTCGATTCAAGAGTTGATTGACCACAAGATGTTAGATAAAGATTACTATGCTGCAGAATCTGATTATTGTAGTGCGATTTTACACGGTATAGTTAAAATTGCCTCGAAGATGGGTATTTCAACAATCCAATCATACCAAGGAAGCAAGATTTTTGAAGCAATTGGTATTGATCAAGAAGTTATCAAAAATTATTTCTCTGGTACTGTGTGCCGTGTTGGTGGTATCACTCTTAAAGATATTGAACACCAGATTAACGAATTACACAGTGAGGCATTTGATCCACTAGGCCTAGAGACAGATTTAACACTCAATAGTACAGGGCTTCATCAACATAGAAGCGGTGGAGAGGAACATTTATATAATCCGGCTACGATTCATATGCTACAGCAATCTACAAAGGTTGGTAGCTATGAGATGTTTAAACAATATTCTGAGATGATACATGATGAAGATAGTATTAAGAATTTGCGAGGTCTTATCGATTTTAATTTCCCTGAGGAAGGTATTTCGATAGAAGAAGTAGAAAGTGTTGAAGATATTATAACTAGATTTAAAACAGGTGCTATGTCATATGGTTCTATTTCAAAAGAAGCACATGAGACTATGGCAATTGCTATGAATAATATCAAGGCGAAGAGTAACTCAGGTGAAGGTGGAGAAGATTTAGATCGTCTTAGCATTGGGAAAGACGGCTTGAATCGTTGTTCAGCAATCAAACAGGTTGCATCGGGTCGCTTTGGTGTAACGAGCAGATATTTGGTGAGTGCTGAAGAAATCCAGATTAAAATGGCACAGGGTGCAAAACCAGGTGAAGGTGGACATCTTCCAAGTGGAAAGGTTTATCCATGGATTGCAAAGACAAGACATTCTACACCAGGTGTAGGTCTTATTTCACCACCACCACATCATGATATATATTCGATTGAAGATTTAGCACAGCTTATCTATGATCTGAAAAATGCAAATAGAGCAGCTAGAATTTCGGTAAAATTAGTTTCTGAGGCAGGTGTAGGTACAATCGCAGCAGGTGTAGCAAAGGCTGGAGCACAGGTTATTTTAGTATCTGGCTATGATGGAGGTACAGGCGCAGCGCCTAGAAACTCTATCCATAATGCTGGTCTTCCATGGGAGCTTGGTCTTGCAGAAACACATCAAACACTTATTATGAATGGACTTCGTAACAAAGTACGTGTGGAAACAGATGGTAAGCTTATGACAGGCCGTGATGTTGCAATTGCAGCATTACTTGGTGCTGAAGAATATGGATTTGCAACTGCACCACTTGTAACAATGGGTTGTGTTATGATGAGAGTTTGTCATCTTGATACTTGCCCTGTAGGTGTAGCAACACAAAATCCAGAGCTACGTAAAAACTTCAAGGGAAAACCAGAATATGTTGAAAACTTCATGAAATTCATTGCAATGGAGCTTCGAGAATACATGGCTAAGCTTGGGGTGAAGAACATTGATGAGCTTGTAGGTAGAACAGATCTTCTAAAAGCAAAAGAAGTTACTACAGATATCTATACTAGAGTTACATTAGACAAGATATTGAACAATCCATATGACGCTCGTGAGATGAAAGTAATCTATGATCCAACACAAGTATATGATTTTGAACTAGAAAAAACATTAGATGAAAAAGTATTATTAAAGCAGCTTGAAAAAGCTATCGCAAAAGGTCAAAAGAGAAGCTTAGAAGTTGATGTTACAAATATTGATCGATCATTTGGTACAATCTTAGGATCGGAGATTACAAAAAAACTTGGTGATGATGTTTTAGAAGATACTTATAGAGTGTTTTGTAAGGGCTCTGGTGGACAATCCTTTGGTGCATTTATACCTAAGGGGCTTACACTAGAACTTACGGGAGATTCAAATGATTACTTCGGTAAAGGTTTATCTGGTGGTAAGCTTGTCGTTTATCCACCAAGGGGTACAAGATTCAAAGCAGAAGATAATATTATCGTAGGAAATGTTGCCCTATATGGTGCTACAAGCGGTAAAGTATTTATTAATGGAGTAGCAGGCGAACGTTTCTGCGTACGTAACTCTGGTGCAACAACAGTAGTAGAGGGTGTTGGAGATCACGGCTGTGAATATATGACAGGTGGTAGAGTTGTCGTACTTGGTACAACTGGCAAGAACTTTGCGGCTGGTATGAGTGGTGGTATCGCATATGTACTTGATGAAAAAAGCACATTGTACAAGCATCTAAATAAAGAAATGGTTTCTTCTAAGGAAATCACCTCAAAATATGATGTACTTGAATTAAAGGAAATGATCAAAGAACATGTTTCTTATACGAATTCTGAAAAGGGTAAAATAATCTTAGATAATTTTGAAGAGTATTTACCAAAATTCAAGAAAATCATACCATATGATTATGAGAGAATGCTTGCAACTATCGTTCAGATGGAAGAAAATGGACTCAGTCCAGAGCAAGCACAAATCGAAGCATTTTATGCAATCAAAGGTGAGTAGTGAGGAAAGGATGAGAGGGATTATGGGAAAACCAACTGGATTTATAGATTATGCGAGAGAAACGGCAAGTTCAGAAACACCGTTAGAGAGAATCAATCATTTTAATGAGTTTCATGAACATATATCAAGAGAAAAACAAATATTACAGGGCGCTCGCTGTATGGAGTGTGGCGTACCTTTCTGTCAAGCAGGTGCAACTATTATGGGGATGTCGAGTGGATGTCCACTTCATAATCTCGTACCAGAATGGAATGATTTAGTATCAACGGGTAACTGGGAAAGAGCTTATAACAGATTGAAAAAAACCAATAATTTTCCAGAGTTTACTTCTAGAGTATGTCCAGCACTCTGCGAAGCTGCTTGTACATGTAGTTTAAATGGGGAAGCTGTAGCTACCAAGGAAAATGAATATGCAATCGTTGAAAGAGCGTATGAACTTGGTTATGCAGTTGCAAATCCACCAAAAACACGTACTGGTAAAACGGTAGCAGTGGTTGGTAGTGGTCCAAGTGGACTAGCGGCGGCGGATCAACTCAATAAAAGAGGCCATAGCGTTACAGTCTTTGAAAGAAGTGACAGACTTGGCGGACTTCTTATGTATGGAATTCCAAACATGAAGCTTGAGAAGCAAATCATTGACAGACGTATTGACATTATGAAAGCCGAAGGCATCACCTTTAAGACTTCAGTAAATGTTGGAGTAGATGTTAAAGCAAAACAAATACTAAAAGAATTTGATAGGGTAGTACTTGCATGTGGAGCTTCTAACCCAAGAGATATAAGTGTGCCTGGTAGAGATGCAAATGGGATCTATTTTGCAGTGGATTTCTTGACACAAAATACGAAGAGCTTACTTGATTCGAATTTTGAGGATGGAGCATATATCAATACAAAGGACAAGAATGTTGTTATTATTGGTGGTGGTGATACAGGTAATGACTGTGTTGGTACTTCAGTTCGACATGGTTGCAAGTCTGTAGTTCAGGTTGAAATGATGCCAAAAGCTCCAGTAGAGAGAGCGGACAACAATCCTTGGCCTGAATGGCCAAAGGTTTTAAAAACTGACTACGGTCAAGAGGAGGCAATTGCAGTATTTGGCAATGATCCGCGTGTGTTTGAAACAACAGTTAAAGAATATATAAAAGATGAGTCGGGAAACCTCACAGGAATCAAACTTGTAAAGGTTGCTTTTGAAAAAGATGCGGAAACAGGACGTATGAATTTAGTAGAGGTCGCTGGAACAGAGCAACTTTTAAATGCTGATATCGTATTGATTGCAGCAGGATTTTTAGGTACACAATCTTATATTGCTGACGCATTTTCACTAGAGCTAAATGCTAGAACAAACGTAGCGACTGAGGAAGGAGCATTTACTACCAATGTAGAAAATGTATTTGTTACTGGAGATATGCATAGAGGACAATCACTTGTAGTAACTGCTATCCGTGAAGGTAGAGAGGTTGCACATGCGGTGGATGAAAGCTTGATGGGGTACTCTAATTTAGTTATCCAATAAAGTGACTTATTCGCTGGAGTTACTTCTTGTAGTGACATCCATATATAGCGTTATGAGGTACGTTTGCACTACTGTTCGTACGTAACGGTACATAAAAGACTAGGTCATGCGTTGCATTCCTTAGTCTTTAAGTGCCGACGACTCTCAAGTACCTCATGAAAGCTATATATGGATGTCACAAGATAGAAGAAAGTATAGCGAATAGAAGAAAATATAAAAAATAGGAGCTACTATACTAGGATTAGTGTGGTGGCTTCTTTTTATTGTGTGGAAAAGGTTGGCTCAGCCCAGTTTAATAAAATATTTACTTGTTATAGGAAGAGAGTATTGTTATACTAATTTTATTGATGTATATAACTTTTTGTATAATTAGATTGTTATATAAGTGCTATAGATGGAAGGAAAAATCATATGTCAAAAGATTACGAAGATGATATGTTAGACAACACAGAGATTGAAGAAGTAGTGGAAGAAATAGATGGTGATGACGAGTACGAAGATGTTTGTATGATGTGTCACAGACCAGAGAGTAAAGCTGGTAAGATTATGAAGATGCCAGGTGGTATCAGTATTTGTAGCGATTGTATGTCTAAGACGATGGAGTCTGTTGCAGAAATGGAGAAGCAAGGGGTGTTTCAAAACCCTGAGGTGCAAAAGCAACTGATAAAAATACAGGAAGATTTAAATGAAGGTAAAACGCCAAGTTCTATGACAGATGGATTTCCTAATATCAAATTTTTGAATATTGGAGATCTTACAGGTCAAGGTTCTATTCCAAAGAAACAGAAGCTCAAAAAGAAAAAGGAAAAGGAAGAGGGCGAAAAACCTGCGCTAGACATTAAAGATATTCCAGCACCACATAAGATTAAAGCAAGTCTAGATGAATATGTAATCGGCCAGGAACACGCGAAAAAGGTGATTTCTGTTGCTGTCTACAATCATTATAAAAGGGTTGTGACTGGGATGATGGATGAGATTGAAATTGAAAAGTCTAATATGCTTATGATTGGACCTACAGGTTCTGGTAAGACGTATCTTGTAAAAACGCTAGCGAGACTTTTGGATGTTCCACTAGCGATTACGGATGCTACTTCACTGACAGAAGCTGGGTATATAGGTGATGATATTGAAAGTGTTGTTACAAAGCTACTTGCTGCAGCAGATAATGATGTGGAAAAGGCCGAGCGTGGTATTATATTCATCGATGAAATAGATAAGATCGCGAAGAAAAAAGAGACGCATTCAAGAGATGTTTCAGGTGAGAGTGTACAGCAAGGGATGCTTAAGCTTTTAGAAGGATCCGAAGTAGAGGTACCTGTAGGCGCAAATAGCAAAAATGCAATGGTTCCATTAGCTACTGTGAATACGAAAAATATTTTGTTCATTTGTGGTGGTGCATTCCCAGAACTCGATAAGATTATTAAAGAAAGACTTACTTCTAAGAGTAGCTTGGGATTTGGGGCGGACTTAAAGGATGCATATAAAGATGATAGAACGATTCTTTCGAAAGTGACGACAGAGGATCTTAGGAATTTTGGTATGATTCCTGAATTTTTGGGACGTCTTCCTATCCTTTATACACTTGATGGATTAGATAAAGAGAGCTTAGTAACTATCTTAAAAGAGCCTAAAAATGCGATTTTAAAGCAATATCAAAAGCTTCTTGAATTAGATGAGGTACAGCTGTTATTTGATGATGATGCACTAGAAGCTATTGCAGAAAAGGCAGTGAAAAGAGATGTGGGTGCTAGAGCACTTCGCTCTATTATAGAAGAATTTATGTTAGATATTATGTATGAGATTCCAAAGGATGATCATATTGGAACAGTTACAATTACACGAGCTTATATCGAAGGAACAGGGGGACCTAAGATAGAGCTTAGAGGCTAGTGTAAAAAGAGGGAGGGTTTATTATGTTAGAAAAATTAGAGGATTTTATTTATGTTCCAGACATGCCACAGGACAAAAAGGTGAAAAAGATTATGATCATCGGTGCTGGTGGTATTATCAGCGATTGTCATTTACCAGCATATCGTTTAGCAGGATATGATGTAGCGGGTATTTATGATAGGGCGGTTGAAAAGGCAGAGGCATTAGCGAAGGAGTATGGCATTCCAAAGGCATATGGCGAGATTGAGAGCTTTCTTGCAGATGCAATCGAATATGATGCAGTGTTTGATATAGCACTTCCTGCAAGTGCTCTTGTAGAAATTTTACCACAGCTACCAGATGGTGCAGGGGTACTGATGCAAAAGCCTATGGGTGAAAGCCTAGAAGAAGCCAAGATGATATTAGATATTTGCCATGCCAAGAAATTTATTGCAGGTGTGAATTTTCAATTGCGTCAAGCACCATATGTAATCGCTGCAAAGGAGTTTATTGATAGCGGTAAATTAGGTGAAATCGTAGATATAGAGATTCGTGAAACAGCGAATACGCCATGGCATTTATGGACATTTTTATATGGAATCGAGCGTATGGAGATTAATTATCATTCTATTCACTATGTGGATTTGATGCGTTATCTAATCGGCGATCCAAAGAAAGTGCTTTGTAAGACGATGAAGCATCCAAATTCTCCAAATCTTGCACAGGTTAAAACAAACATTATCCTAGATTATGGTGATACCCTACGTGCAGGTATCGTAACAAATCACAATCATGTGTATGGTTTAGAGGAACAAGAGTCACAAATCAAAATCGAAGGTACAAAGGGTGCAATGAAAATTGTCATGGGCGTTTACCTAGATTATCCAAAGGGATTACCTGACGTTGTGAAGGTAAATCTATTAGAAGATGGACTTGGTTGGAGAGATGTAGAAGTGACAGGTAGTTGGTTCCCAGAAGCATTTACTGGTACCATGGGTGGGCTTTTACGTAAGTTTGAAGACCCAACAAGCCATTTTGTAAACAATGTAGATGATGCCTATAAGACGATGTGTCTTGTGGAGACCTGTTATCAGTCAGATGCTGAAGGTGGTACGATGCTTGTGAAGGATACTGAATAAATTTTAAAATTCCCCAGTACTTTTTTATGAATTATTTCAATTCATGGAAGCGTGCTGGGGGATTTTTGATTAGTACAATTTTATATAATTGGTGGTACTTGTATTTGATGATCCTGAAGGTACTGCGTTGGAGTGACACCAAAAACCTTTTTAAAATTACGATAAAAGCTTCGTAGGCTGTTAAAACCAGAATTCATACATGCTTCAGTAAGGCTGAGGTCGTGGTTTAGCAGTAGCATAGAAGCGTGCTTTGCTTTTAAAATATTAATATATTCGTTAAAACCGAAACCGAATTTTTTCTTGAATAAATGAAGAAAGTGATTCGGTGAATATCCAAATAGTTTGGCGGTATCTTCTATAGAAAGATCATCTAAAAAATGCTGATCGATATAAACTAATATCTCCTTCGAAAGGTTATATTCCTTTTGCGCCTGAAAAGATTCCACTCCCCAATTGTCAACAAGTAGACCTAGTATGTAGTATAGAATGCCTTTTAGTTTCATGTGATTTTCAGGAGTATGCTCTAAGGCATCATTTAGCTTATAAAAGGACTGGAGCAGTTCATTGCCTTCTTCAAAATGCGTATAGAGGGTGGTGAAGGTATATTCATTCATATATTTATAAAAAGTAGGAACTCTCATTTCTGGAATGATTAAAATAATGGAAGAGGATGCAACAGGAGTTTCGTAGTGGTGTAAGGTATAACTGGGGCTTAATAGTACATCTCCTGCATGTAAAACAAAGGTTTTGTGGTTACTGTGGCAAATCATCTCACCTTCTAAAATATAGATTAATTCAATACTATTATGATAGTGAGGGGGACAACGGTCGTTTTGTCGCTTCCTATATAGAATGCTATCTGAATGGTCTCTAATGGCTTCGTAAAATGACATAATAAGTCCTCCTTGTATGAAATGGTATATATCGTTATATTTGTCACTAAAAGGATGATTGGTGACACGACAACTATATATAGCTTGAGTATAATGTTTTTGATAAGAGATAGCAATGAATATATATGGAATGTAGAAAATATAAGATTAGGGAGATTGAGTATGTTAAAGGCAATATTGAAGGTTCCAACAAATATAATAAAGGTAGAACGTAGTGATAATAGGTTGATTTTGACATCAGAAGCAATGCACGTTTTTTTATCGCCTAAGAGTGAAACAATTGTAAAGGTTTCCTTTTCAAAAGATGATGCGTATGAAGAGATTTATATTAGTGGCGCAAGCGAACTAGAAGTGTTTACTGATTGGGAATATGAAGAGGAGGAAGCTTTTGTTTCATTAAAAACAAAGCAATTAACAGTAGTGGTTTCTAAAGCAACTGCAGGTATTAGCTTTTACGATACATGTGGAAACTTATTGATGGAGGAGATAGATTCTAGAAGTAAGCTATTAGAGCCATATCAGAGCTTTAAAAGCATAGAAAGTAAAAATGCAAGGCAACGTATTATAGATACTCCAGATGGTAAGAAAACGGTTATTGATTCAGCAGATCAGGTATTTGATCGCATGCTCTACCGCAGTACGATGAATTTTGCACTACAGGATGGAGAGAAATTATTTGGACTTGGACAACAGGAAGATGGTGTTTTTGATTTGGTGGGTAATACAGTTTATATGTACCAAAAAAACATGCGTATCGCCATTCCATTTTACCAATCTACAAAGGGATATGGAATCTTAATTGATAGTTATGCACCATTTATTTTTTCTAGTAGTACTAAAAAAGTACAGATTAAAACAGAAGCGGATGTTATCGGGGCATATTATTTTATAAAAGGTCAAACCTTTGATGAGACGATATCGGGTTATCGATTCCTTACAGGAAAGGCAACTTTGTTACCGAAATGGGCTTATGGTTTTATACAGTCACTAGAGAGATATGAATCGGCAGAGGAAATGATTCAGTGTGTGCAAAGATACAGAGAGGAAGAGGTAGGAATCGATTGTATCGTACTAGATTGGATGTCGTGGATTGGAGAGCTTTGGGGACAAAAATCATTTGATCCAGAGCGTTTTCAAAATCCAAAGGATATGATGAAGCAGCTGCATGATTTACATGCTAGGCTCATGGTCTCTATTTGGCCAGCCATGCGTAATGGTGGTGAAAATCAGCTTGAAATGAAAGAAAAAGGTCAGATGCTACCAAATAGTGATACCTATAATGCATTTGTACAATCTGGTAGAGATTTGTACTGGAAGCAAGCAAATGAAGGGTTATTTCAACACGATATAGATGCATGGTGGTGTGATTCATGTGAGCCTATTACAACAGAATGGGCACATTTAGTAGAGCCGGCAGATGCTAGCGCTTATAGTGAAACGTTCGCACAATCAAAAAATATCATGCAAGCAGAGCTTTCTAATGCCTATGCACTTTACCATGCGCAAGGTGTTTTTGAAGGACAAAGATCCGTTACAACAGATAAGAGAGTTATGAACTTGTCAAGAAGTGCCTACACAGGTCAGCAAAAATACGGTTGCTGTATGTGGTCAGGTGACATTGCTGCCACTTGGGACGTTTTGAAAAATCAAGTTGTTGCAGGGTTACAATTTTGTGCATCGGGACTACCGTACTGGACGTTTGATATCGGAGCATTTTTTGTGAAGTCTGGGGAAAAATGGTTTTGGCACGGAAAATACGATGCTGGAAATAAAGATTTAGGCTACTGTGAGCTTTATACGAGATGGTATCAGCTTGGCGCTTTCATGCCCGTTTTCCGTTCACATGGAACAGATACGAATAGAGAAATATGGAATTTCAAACAGGATGATAACAGCATGTTTTATGATGCTCAAAAACAGGCGAATAGACTTAGATATCAGTTGCTTCCAACGATATACAGTCATGCATATAAGGTCTGGAAATACGATACGACAATGCTTAGAATGCTAGCCTTTGACTTTCTAGAGGATACAGAGGCGGTTAGTACAGCTACACAATTTATGTTTGGGAAGAGTTTGCTGGTTTGCCCAGTGTTAGAAGCAATGTACTATGATAAAGAATCTACACCGATTACAGATGTAGCACATCAAATAGATGTTTATCTTCCAAAGGGTGAAAAATGGGTAGATTACTATACCAATACCGAACTTGATGGTGGACAGCATTTGACAGTAGAAACTACGATGGATCACATTCCACTATATGTAAGAGCAGGTAGTATTTTATTTACAAGTAAGTATTATCATCATGCGGAAGAAAATGTTGAAAATGAGATAAACATTCAAATTTATCCAGGGAAAAATGTCACGGAGCAGTTGTTTTTGGATGATGGAGATAACTATAGCTTTGAAGCAGGCAATTACTGTGAAATTCAATTTGAGTGGAATGATGATGAAAGGGTATTATCTATTGCAAATCCTGTAGGAGATTGGTGGAATGATACAAGAAAAGCAACTTTTACAGTGTGTGTCCATGGAATAGAGAAAAAGATTACATATCTTGGTAAAGCAGTTGAGATAACAATATAAATAGCGAACGTAGCAAATGAAATAAAAACTAGGTATCAGTTGGGGTAGAGAAAATACATCCCGTGATACCAAGTTTTTTTATAGTGGATATTAATCTATAGGAAAATTCAAATATTTATCTCCATCGTATCCGCTAGTTTCATTTCTAACAGCATTTCATTTCTGATTATATTTTTCACCATATTCGTGGCAGATTGATTCACCTTCAGAATGGTCTTTATATCATTCACTTCTTTTGGGGGTTCGGGTATATCTTTTATTATAACGCCTACCTTTTCAGGTTCTACAGCAAGTAACTGTATACTTTCACCAGAGTTATCAAGATAGGAAATATTAGCTGCGAAGGAATTCCATGCAATCTGTGATACTGGGGCATCTGACGGAGCAATGGCACTTATTCCGATTTGTAGGGCTTCACCAGGTGCTAAAAGCATATTTTTTGTTTGGAGCTTGATGGCATAAATGCTACTTGCATCACTAGGAGTTTCCGCCAACCAAGAACCAGTGCCTATCATATTAAAGCTTGGGCCAAAGCGGATAGGATCGCTGCTCTTAGAATAGCTAATGGTAGATGTGATAGCTTCATCACTTCCCTTTTTTCTTACGATAATATCTGTAAGTGTATATATGCGAAATGCACTTTTTCTCGCAATGCTTGTATTTAGTACACTCGTATCTCCTACGAATGGGAGAAGGTCGACGATCTCGATGTTATCAAAAACAGCATTTCCTATATTTTCGATTGTGATGAGATAAACGAGCGATTTCCCTGCTTGCGTGGAAGCTACGTCAGGCTCCTCTACGAAAATACTATCTAAAGATCCCATTATTTTCTTATCGCTTTTCACACCTGCAAGAAAGAGGACTTCTTTTTCAAAGCTATAGTACTGCGTAAAATCAAGCTCTTTTGTATCTAAGAAAACAGATGAGGCAAAGCTACCAAGAGCGCCTACGGCTACCGTGGTGTCAAAGGCTATTCGAAGATTTGCCTTTTGTTCAAGGGTATAAGCGGATGCTTCGGTGAACGAGAAGAGAACGAGGGTATCTTTTGCTTCATTATAATCTGGAATAATCGTAGGTTCTGGTAGGGTAGGAGTAATCGCATTAAAATATTGTCTAAAATCTATACGAGCATTTCCGGTATATCGTAATTCATTTGGTAATAGCATGGCTATCACCGGATTTTCTAGTCTAGAGTTGTTCGCATTTACACCTATTGTATAGGTAATGGTATCTCCGATTTTGACGATTTTGTCAGTAGGAGAGACAACTCCAATAGGAATTAATGCACTTTGATCAGAAACCTCTGTATTTTTTGTGGCTGTGGCTTGGTTACTCTCGGTAGCATCTTTCCAAGTAAGGTTAAAGATCTGTTGGATTATAGTTTCAAGTGGTACAGCCTCTTTTACGATACCGTCTAATTGAAAGCTAGACTTGGTTTTAGCTCCAATCCCTAAATTACCGAAGGGTATAGATAGCGAAAGAAGATTATCATCTTCTGCGATGAAATTTGACAAGTTGATTCTAGAGCTAGAGTCACTATTAAAGCTCCCTAGGCTACCAGTGTTCCCGTTTGTAGTGGTATAAAAAATTTCATAGGTAGTACCTAATTTTTCATCGATCACATCTATATGAAAGATACCAGTTTTTAAAGATGTGTATTTGATATCATCGCTTAGCACACCAGAGATAGCAGCATCCTCTAAATTTTGATTGCCGGTATTTCGGATAGAAAAAGCGTGGTTGATGTTAGAACTAGGAAGCGTATACAGTGGACCATATAGTGAAATCGTTGCATCAGATTGCGGATTGCCAATCTCTGTTTCATAGGATACTGTTTCTTGTGAGACAGAATCTATGGAAAATGAAGTGTTGGTAGTGATTTGATCTCCAATGCTTGCACGTTCATCCAAAGTCCCTCTATATAAGAAGGAGTAACGTTCACCCCTGTAGCTATCTAACATAAAGGAAATAATATTATCTGACACAACACCTACTATACCATCATGACCTGTATCAGCATAATACGAGCGTGAGATATCCTTTCCGACAATTGGATAGGAGTCATCTAAAAGTAGGTTTTCATTAGGTGAGATGCTTATAGCAAGATTCTCTACCCTTGCAAAAAGATCACCGACATTTTGTAGTGTGACTTTGTAGTAAACATTCCCACTTGGTGTGGGAAAAGTGCTAGGTAGCACCAACTCGTGTGTCAATATGAAGTTTGGGATTACCGATAGAGTGATCGGTTCACTTTCGTAGGTTTGATATTCA
The DNA here is from genome assembly GCA_044425805.1 of Lachnospiraceae bacterium. Taxonomy (GTDB): domain Bacteria; phylum Bacillota; class Clostridia; order Lachnospirales; family Lachnospiraceae; genus RGIG6307. The sequence goes on from JAWXVC010000009.1 coordinate 97,516, forward strand.
GAACCATTGATCCATAAAGTCGGAGTGAAGCTATACGTACTTTCTGGCATGGCGTCAAGTGTAAAGGATGCAGAAAATCCAAGGCGTATTGATACACCTAAATCCTCGATTGCACCCAAATCAAGCGTTACAATACGCCCATCTAAAACGGCCTCTTCGGTTACCTCTTTTACAAAATCACCGAAGCTATCAAAGCTAATATCTATAATGTTAGGAACAAAAAAACGTATTCTTGCACTGTCAATGTCTCCTTCTATTCCATTGAAACTTGCGTTTAGTGTGTAGGAAAAAGAGCTTTCATAGTTTCCTGTTACCTGGGTTATTGAAGTTAAAATTTGTGCCATATAAAATCCTTCCTTTCTCATACTTTACTATATGTACAAGTGCTTTTTTGTGGTACTATTATAGTATGCAATGAACTAGTTAAGAGGGTATAAAATAAATTTGATAATCTAATTTTTCACCCGTGGTGTTTGTGAAGAAGCGCACAAACACTGTGATATCGCAGAGCAGAATCTGATATTCTGCTCGCGTGTCTCGCGAAAACGCTTCGACATGGAGGTAATTATGGAAGGAAAGGTAAATCCGAGAGAACACGATATTTCATATTTAGAAATCTACAACATTGAGACAGATGAGTACAGAGTTGTGAAGCGTTTTGAGTATGTTATTGAAGCACCGAACTGGACGAAGGATGGAAAGGCTCTTGTTTATAATAGTAAGGGGAGAATCTGGAGGTATGATTTAGAAACGGATGTAGAGGAAGAAATATTTACAGGTGATATCAAGGGATGTAATAACGATCATGTCTTATCTCCTGATGGTACGCAAATTGCAATTAGTTCGAATACGTCAGATGATATTGCTTCCAAGATTTACGTACTTCCTTTAGAAGGTGGTATTCCAAAACTTATTACACCAATAGGGCCAAGCTTTTTGCATGGTTGGTCAGTAGATGGTCAGACACTAGCCTACTGTGCTTACAGACCAGAAGGAAGAAATATCAGTACGATTTCTGTCGCGGGAGGAGAAGAATTAAAGCTTACAGAGGGCGAGTTTTTGAATGATGGACCAGAGTATGCACCGAATGGAAAACACATTTGGTTTAATTCTGTACGTACAGGATTGATGCAGGCATGGCGTATGAATGTGGATGGCAGTGAGCAAACACAAATGACGTTTGATCTAGATAGAAACACATGGTTTCCACATGTTTCACCTGATGGGGAAAAAATTGTGATGATTGCCTATAAAGAGGGGGATGTGAATCCTTCAGATCATCCGATTCACAAAGATGTAGAACTAAGATTTATGTCTGCAGAAGGTGGTGACATCAAGGTTCTTCGAAGCTTTTTTGGTGGTCAGGGAACCATCAATGTAAATTCATGGTCCCCATGTAGTAAAAGCTTTGCTTATGTGAGGTATGAAATACCTCAGTTATAGAATTATTTCATCGATGGTGCGCTTTGGAACGTAATGTACATCGGCATCATCTCTATAATAACGAACGCTTTCGTCCTCGCTAACATCGGTGAGGACGATTTTTTCTGCTGGTTTTCCAAGTGCAATGATGAGAGCAGGTACGATGTGCTCAGGTAATGCTAGAAGTTCTTTGACAGCTGGTGCTTGGAAACTTCCTATCATACAACCACCAAGCTCTTTTTCTGCAGCAGCGAGAAGAATGGTTTGCGCAGCAATACCGATATCTCTATTGCAGCTTGCAACAGTTTCTGTAATGTTAGTATCTACACAGATTACGATAAATCCAGTTGGACACATCCCTTCGTGAGGTAGCTTCATAGGAGCTAATGCCATTGCCCAATTGGTAAGAGGTTGAATGCTAGCCACTTGCGCATCTTCATGCGCGAGATAGTATTTGAGGGGTTGTTTGTTCTGCCCTGAGGGGGTGAGTCTAGCATATTCAATCAGGGATACTAAATCCTTTTTTGTGAACTTGTAGCTTTCATCAAAGCCACGATAACTTCTGTTGTTTTTAACTAAATCCATAAATGTCATAATACAATACCTCCCGTTTTTAGAATTTACATTATTATAGCATGCTATTATGAGAAAAACTAGAAAAGTAGTACTTTTACCCACAATGATTGCATATTTTAGTATAAAAAAAGGGGTAAGATGCCCTATGTTATGCAAAGACACAGAAGCAATTGTTTCTAATAATTATGCGGATTATATATCGGACTTTACGGTTCCACAGGAGCTGTTACAGGTGGGCGTTAGCGCACTTGATTATTGCTTCATGCAGGTGGATCATAGATATCGTATTGTCTATGTGAATCGTTCTCAAATACCACAAACAAATGTGATTAGAGATTCCTATTATGGGATACCGAAGCTATATGGATTAGAAAGCAATGAGCAATTCTTGAATTTAATTGAGACAGGAATATACAAGGTGCAAAATCCACCACTTTCTTTGACGGGAAAAGGGGTACTGTTAGGGTTTGTTGATACAGGGATTCGGTATAGGGAAGAATTTTTTATAAATGAGTTTGGGAAAACGAAGATTGCTAGTATATGGGATCAGACGATAGAAGGAAATGCGCCAGAGAATTTTTTTTATGGAACGGAGTACACAAGGGAGGAGATTGACCTCGCACTACAATCTGAAAACCCACTAGAAATTGTGCCAAGCTATGATGAAAATGGTCATGGTAGTGCTATGGCAAGCGTACAGGCAGCACCAGATGCAGAGCTTTTGGTCGTAAAATTAAAACCTGCTAAGCAGTATTTAAAGGGGTTTTACTTACTAGATTCAGATACTGTTGCATTTGAGGAAAATGATATTATGTTAGGCTGTAAATACCTACTTGATTACGCGAATAAAGTAAGAAAACCACTTGTTATATGCTTAGGAATCGGTACGAATTGGGGAGATCATGCGGGGAACAGTCCGCTAGGTGTATATTTAAGTGACATTCATAAAACGAGGAGTAGGGCAGTTGTAGTGTCAGCAGGAAATGAGGGGAATGCAAACCATCATTATAAGGGCGTTGTGGAAAATGTGACAGATACCAACAAGGTGATAGACACGGTTGAACTACGGGTGCAAGGAGCTGGCAAAGGCTTTGCCTGCGAGTTTTGGGGGATGAGTCCAGATGTTTATGAAATAGGCGTAATAACACCTGGAGGGGAGCAAATTCCACGCATCAAATTCAACTATCAAGAAGGTCAAAGCTATGATTTTGTATATGAAAAAACAGTACTACATATAGATATGATTCTAGTGGAGCAGGTGAGTGCACAAGAGTTAATTGTGATACGGTTTGAAAATCCAACAAACGGTGTGTGGCAACTACAAATTTATGCAAAAAACCCGATTTATTTTGGTGAATTTCATCTCTGGCTACCGACGACAACATTTTTGGCAGGGGTATGTGAATTTTTAAATCCTAATCCGTATAATACTATAACAGAACCGGGTATGGCAGAAGGCGTCACGACAGTAGGCGCTTATAATAGCGTGAATAACAGTTTTGCTTTTTTTTCTGGAAGAGGTTTTTCTAGACAAGGATTGCCAAAACCTGATATGATAGCGCCGGGAGTGATGCTAGAGACCCCTGTAGGTATTACGAGTGGAACGAGTATTGCTGGAGCGTATGTTGCGGGTGCAATGGCAGATTTTATGCAGTGGGCTGTTGTGGAGAGGAATGCAGTGTTAGTATCTGGAATAGAAATAGAGGGGTATTTTATCAGAGGAGCTACGAGGGAAGATGGAATGGAATATCCCTCAAGAGAACTTGGATATGGAAAGATAAATTTAGCGGGCGTATTTGAAAGTCTTCGCCGGTAGCTTGAAATAGCTACAAAACCTAGGAAATATAAGGCTTTCAAAAAAAGTGTAAAAAAGGTAAAAAAGTTATTGACTTTTATATGTGGCGCATGTATAATCATTTATGTTGCTGCGATGAGTAGCAAAGACAAAACATCAAAAAAGATATGTGTTCATAGCTCAGCTGGATAGAGCAACGCCCTTCTAAGGCGTGGGTCGGGGGTTCGAATCCCTTTGAGCACATTCTATGGTGGGTGTAGTGCAGTTGGTTAGCGCGCCAGATTGTGGTTCTGGAAGTCGAGGGTTCGAATCCCTTCACCCACCCTTCGCTTTTTTAAAGCGACACTGGTTTTTTTCCAGGTATAAGGCACATAGGTGTCAGCGTATAGGGCTATCGCCAAGCGGTAAGGCACAGGATTTTGATTCCTGCATTCGAAGGTTCGAATCCTTCTAGCCCTGTTTTACGGGCGTGTAGCTCAGTTGGTAGAGCACTTGACTTTTAATCAAGTTGTCCGGAGTTCGAACCTCCGCACGCTCATTGTAACCCAGTAAACTTTGTTTGCTGGGTTATTTTTATGTATAAATAATTTGTTGAGGAGGATATATATATGGAAACTAAAACAGGTATGAAAGAAAACAAAATGGGCGTGATGCCTATTCATAAATTATTGATATCTATGTCGTTACCGATGATGATATCGATGCTAGTACTTGGATTATATAATATAGTAGATAGTGTCTTTGTAGCAATGATTAGCGAAGAGGCTTTAACGGCAGTTTCACTAGCTTATCCAGTACAGCTACTTGCAATTGCACTAGGTGGTGGTACTTGCGTTGGTGTGAATGCAGTGCTTAGTAAAGCTCTTGGAGAGAAGAATTATAAAAAGGCCAATGAAGCAGCAAGTAACGGCATCTTTCTTAGTTTTATGTCCTATGTTTTGTTCTTATTTATAGGACTTTTCTTGGTAGTTCCATTTTATAAATCGCAAACGACAGATCCGATTATTTTAGAGGCTGGTTACGAATATTTAACAATTGTTTGTTGCTTTAGTATAGGCTTGTTCACACAATTTATTTTCGAACGCTTATTACAGTCGACAGGACGAACTATTTTAACCATGGTATCACAAGCACTAGGTGCGATTATTAATATAATTTTAGATCCTATTTTGATTTTTGGTTTACTAGGATTTCCAGCACTTGGCGTGAGGGGTGCAGCTATTGCTACGGTTACTGGTCAGGTTATCGCAGGCTGTGTATGTATTTTCTTGAATCACAAGTGGAATCCTGAGATTCAAGTATCCTTTAAGGGATTTAAGCCCGATAAAGCTATGATAGCTACTATATATAAAGTCGGTGTTCCTTCTATTATTATGCAAGCAATCGGTTCTGTTATGGTGTATGGTATGAATGCTATACTTATGGTGTTCACTGCGACGGCAACAGCTGTTTTTGGAGTATACTTTAAGCTACAAAGCTTTATTTTTATGCCAGTATTTGGCTTGACCAATGCAATTATACCTATTGTTGCATTTAACTATGGTGCTAGAGATAAAAAGAGAATTCTCGATACAATAAAATGGGGACTTGTTATAGCAATTTCTATTATGGCAGCAGGAACCTTGGTGTTCCAATTTGGAACGGGAATGTTGTTAAATCTCTTTAGCCCTTCTGAGCAAATGATTGAGATCGGTGTTCCAGCACTTAGAACTATTAGTCTTGGATTTGTTATAGCGGCATATTGTATCGTGGTAGGAACCTTGTTCCAAGCGCTTGGAAATGGTGTCTATAGTATGATTACATCAATTGTAAGACAGCTAGTAGTATTGCTTCCAGTAGCATTCCTATTATCCCTTACAGGAAATCTCAGCCTTGTATGGTTTGCGTTCCCAATTGCAGAGGTAACATGCCTTTTCATAACCACATATTTTTTGTATCGTATAAACAAAAACATCATCTCAAAAATAGAATAAATCTTTTTTGAAATAATGCAAAAAAGTGTTTGACAAACGTCACAGGTATGTGTATAATAAATTTTGTCGCTAAGAGAAGTCACTTAGGAATGCGGGTGTGGCGGAATTGGCAGACGCGCCAGATTTAGGTTCTGGTGGGAGACCGTGCAGGTTCAAGTCCTGTCACCCGCATTAGAAAACATCATCGTTTAGATGGTGTTTTTTTATGCTCTAAAGTTATGAATATAAAAATGCTCCTGCAGGTTTGCGTGAAAGCGAACCTACAGGAGTATTTATTTTTTAGCGATTAAATGTATTTTGAATCAATGATTTCAGGAGTATATCGGAAATAACTTCTTCCATATTCTCTGCGGACTTTATTTGATTTTTGATAAGCTGCCCAAATCTTTTCTTTAGATTTTTCTTGATCATCAAGTAATAATACATATTCATTTGATGCAAGCTCTTCACCTTCACTCGTTGCAATAGCAATTTTAACTGTGAAAGTTTCACCAACAACACCTGTTACTTCCCAATCGATATCTTTGTGTTGTGTAGCAGAGTTTTCTGTAATATCTACTTTGAAGGTATCTTGGTATTGTGATTCACCTGCTTTATTTACGATTTCAACAGTGTAAGTAACATCACTATATTCTCTGTAGTAGTCATTGATTACCCAAAGAGAAGCGTTGAAGTTTTCACCTGGTAAATATCTACGTTTAGGGAATTTCAAGCTTGGAATAAGTGGTGCATAGCATTTCTTCACGTAGTTGAAGGATTTCTTTTCAACACCATAGTAATCGATGATTTCCCATTTGATTAAAGGCCAGTTTGTAATAAAGTGGCAAAGTGAAACAGCACTAATGTGAGGTTTGCATCTTCTAAAATGCTCTAGTGCAAATTGTAGGATAGTACCTTGCGCAATTTGAGTTGCTTCTACAAAGTGTTCTAGGCTGTCCATGCAGTCATCACCAAATACTTCGATATTAAGGTTTTGAAGTACATGAATATCAGCCCAGTGATATCCCCAGCTAAGACCCATTGGCCATAATTCGTCTTCTGGAATGAATTTACGTAAGCTTTCTACATTTGGTGCAGAAGCAGCAGTAAGTTCAGGGATTACAGCATAATCTAGAGATGGATAGAAATCTTCCATATATCTAGCACCGCCAGCATAGTAGTGACCATTAGCATGTGAAGATTCTTTTGGTTTGTATCCAAGACGCACACCGTATGATGTACTAAGTGGAGAAGCATCTGCATAAGGAACATTTGTAAGGCTCTTTGTAAGTTCACCAATTTTAATCATAAGGTTTTTGTTAGCACTGTTTACGTGTGGTTCTGAGAAGTAAACTTCTTCGCCACCCATCCACATAATAGTAGATGCATGATTTCTACGATCCACAACAGTACCGATGATTTCTGGATATAGTTTTTCAAGATATTCTGTATCATCTCTAAATACTTGTGTAGCGAAACCAAAGTTTGTCCAAACTGTAATACCAAGTTCATCACAAATTCTGTAGAAATCTTCTGTTTCAGCTGGATGCCATCCGAAAATACGTAAGTTGTTGATGTTGCATTCTTTGGCTTTTTCTAAGAAATGTTGGTATTTACCAGTGTTGTTTTTGCCGTAGAAGAAAGAAGGTTGACCACCCCAACAAGCACTACGTAAAAACATAGGTTTTCCGTTGATTACAAAAGTCCATGGATTTTCAACTTCTTCTAATGTAAAGCCAGGATTCATAGCCATTGTAACTTGACGAAGACCAACACGGTCTTCAATATTATCTAGTAAAACATCGCCAGAAAGTACTTCAACTTTGATATCATATAGGAAAGGATCACCTAATTCATAAGGCCACCATAATTTAGCATCTTCAATAACTGTGTCTAAGTTAAAAGTGTTAGCCCCTTTTTTAACAGTTACTTCTTGTGTACAAACATACTCGTTAGCACCATCTGATAAAGTAACAGCAAGTGTTACATCATTCATAGCTACTGTTAAACCAGTAATATTAGCTTCGATAGAAAGGTTTGCATTTGTTCCATCTACAATTGTTTCTAGACGGTAATTTTCGATTCTAACTTTGTTAGTAGCGATTAATTTAACGGGTTTCCAAATACCAAAAGGAATAACACCTGTTAAGTAATCTCCTGCAAAGTTATGTTTCATACCTGCAAAATTCTTTTGATTTTTAGGTGGAGGATCAAGTTTGATAAAAAGCTTGTTCATGTTCGTTTGAGCTTGTGTAAAGTCAACATATTCAGATACATCAAATTGGAAAGATGACATCATACCTTCATGATGGCCTAAGTGATGTGCATTTAACCATACGTCACAGCTATAATCGACACCTTCTAAAATAAGTGTGAAATCAGAACCTTCCATAGCAGGGTCTAATGCGAAATCGTAAGTATACCACCATTCGTAATCTTGTACCCATTTACATTTAGCCATATTTCTACCGAAATAAGGATCTTCTAATTCTCCAACTACATATAAATCTGTGTAAACATCTCCAGGAACTTTAGCATAATTCCAGCTATAGTCATTACCTGAGTGTTCATTGATTAATAGGTGTATTTCTTCAGCTACACCTTGACCGATTCTCATGCGTTCCATTTTCCAACCGAAACCGCTGAAATCATCTACCCATCGTCCATTTAATACTTGTTCGTTTGCCATAATAAAATCCTTTCTTGATATAAAGTTGTGTAGTAAACTTATACTACAAATTTATACAAAGTATAGCATGAGAAAAGAAGTTATACTATCAACTATAAGGTGTAAACAAACAATTTTTATATATAATAGGAGGGTTGTATACAACAAGGAACGAAAGTATAATAATGATAAGAGGAAACGAGAGGTAAAGTAGACTATGATTCATAAAAGTAACTGGGAAGAGACGAAGAAAAGATGGGATGACTATTGGAAGCATCAGGTTTCGGGGAGGCCTGTGATGCGTGTGATTGCTCGTAGGGAGCAGCAGGTGGAATTACCGAAGGAATATATTGCTATAGATGCAACAGATAAATATACAAATGCTGAGAAGCTTGTTGGACGATATAGGAATTTTTGCGAAAATCACGATTTCCTAGCAGAGAGTTTTCCGAATCTGAGTGTCGATTTTGGTCCAGGTTCATTGGCTGCATATCTAGGTTCAGATATCGTATTTCATGAAGATACTGTTTGGTTTACAGAAGTGTTAGATGATCTTGAAGAGGCAGAGGTATTTGACTTTGATCCAGAAAATGAGTGGTATAAAAAACACCTCGAACTTGTGAAGAAATGTAAAGAGCTTGCAGGGGGTGATTTTTTAGTATGTATTCCAGATTTGATGGAGAATATCGATGTCTTGGCGTCTCTACGTGGTGCGCAGGATATGATTTTCGAGATGATAGATGAGCCAGAAGAGGTAGAGAAACGTATTGGGGAGATTGATGATGTTTATTTTGAATATTATGATAGATTTTACGATGTCGTAAAGGATGAGGATGGAGCTTCGGCCTATACTGTCTTTCAGGCTTTGGGATATGGAAAAACAGCGAAGATTCAGTGTGATTTTTCTGCACTGATGTCACCTACCAATTATACTGATTTTATACAAGAGTCATTACGTAAACAAGCAGCAAAGCTTGATAATGTCTTATACCATCTTGATGGACCAGATGCAATCAAACATCTAGATGCCATCATGGAGATTGATGAGATAGATGCTTTGCAGTGGACGAGCGGGGATTATGGTCCTGATGGAACCTTAGAGGATTGGTATATCATCTATGATAAAGCGTTTAAGGCAGGTAAGTCTCTTTGGGTTAAAGTCTATAGTGGTCAATTTGAAGACTGGCTTAGAAATGTGGATAGAATTATTAAGAGATATGGCTCGGATCGTATTTTTTTGACATTTCCTGTTATGGAGAGAGAGCAGGCAGATAGGTTGTTGACATATGCTGATGAACATTGGAGTGATGTGAAGGCGGAGCTGGAATAAAAAGTTTAGAAAATAAGCTAGAAGAACCCAAAGTAGAAAATTCACAAAATGGCAATATAGTGTTAAAATATAGCAACATCATTGAAGACATCCTATCTGAAACCGAATATACTAGATTTATAAGTAATCGTATATAAAAAAGGAGGTAAACAGATGCAAAAATTAAAATTAGGTATTATAGGTGTTGGAGCACAAGGTGGTTTTTATACAACAGTTCTTACTGGGATAGAAGTGACGCCAAGGCCTTTTGAAATCAAAAAAAGAGAAAGCGACTTAATAGAAGTTGCTGCTTTTTGTGATACAAAAGAAGAGGTGCGAACGAATCTTTTAGAGAAATTTCCAGGTATTCCAGTATTTGAAGATTATATGGAACTTTTAGATAGTGGGCTCGTAGATGCTATAGTGACTACAGTACCGCACTATGAGCATACGAAAATTGGTATCGCCGCACTAGAGAGAGGCATTCATGTATTACTTGAAAAGCCTGCAGGCGTGTACACAAAGCAAGTAAAAGAGATTATTGAAGCATCTAAAAGGCACTCAGATCTTACATTTGCTGTTATGTTTAACCAACGTATGAATCCGCTTTATCGAAAGGTGAAAGAGATCATTGCAAATGGTGAAATCGGTGAAATCAGAAGAACTAATTGGATTATTACTGATTGGTATAGAACACAAGCTTATTATAACAATGGAGCATGGAGAGGTACTTGGGCTGGCGAAGGTGGCGGTGTTTTAGTGAATCAATCTCCACATCAGCTGGATTTGATTCAATGGCTTACAGGTGTACCAGCGACCGTATCAGCAAATGTCAAATATGGATACAAAAGAGATGTTTCTGTTGAAAATGAAGTGACTGCACTTTTGGATTATGGAAATGGAGCAACGGGTGTATTTATTACATGTACACATGAATTTAATGGTACGAATAGATTAGAGATCTCAGGAAACAAAGGTAGAATTATTGTTGATGGATTGAGAAAAGCCACTATTATTCGTATGTCTCAAACAGAAGAAGAAATCAATCTTGCAAGTCTTAATAAAGGAAATAACGATGCGGATAAACTTGTTAGAGGTGTAAGTATCGGTAAGAACTTAAGAGAAGAGGAAGTGTTAGAATTTCCAGCTGAAGAAATGGGTCAATTCCATATGGAAGTCATCCAAAATTTTGCTGAAAACATTGTGTATGGTACACCACTAATCGCACCGGGATCTGATGGTATGAACGGTGTGAAGCTTGCGAATGCAATTCACCTTTCAAGCTGGCTTCATAAAGAAGTAAGTATGAATTTTGATGAGGACTTATACGTCAAATTATTAAATGAAAAGGTTGCACAAGAATTAGCTTCAGAAGAATAAAAACCAGGAGTAAAGAATATGAAGAATATACTTATTTTACATACCGATCAATTAAGATATGACTGTTTAGGATGCAACGGTAATCCCAATGCTGTCACACCCAATATTGATAAATTAGCAGAAGAAGGTTTTAATTTTCATAGACATATGACATCAAATCCAGTTTGCATGCCTTCGCGTGCATGCCTATTGACTGGATTATATCCATCTGGAAATGGTGTAACATCTAATGGAATCAATCTTTGGACTAGGGATAATGGTTGCGAAGATAAAGGGAGTGCATTTTGTAAAAATCTTTTTGGAGTGGATGTATTAAATAAAGTTCCAACGATTGCACATATGTTAAAGGAAGAAGGTTATCAGACGTCTTTGTTTGGAAAACTCCATTTACAATCAAGTTTAGCAGATCCAAGTTATAATATGTACGAATCAAGAGTATTCTGGGAAAAGGAAGAAGCAATAGAGTGCACGCAAGAACACTATGGGTTTGAATATTGTAGAATGGCATTAGGCCATGGTGAAGCACCTACTAGTTACAACGCAGCACATTATGGACGATGGATGCATAAAAACCACCCAGAGATTATAGAAGCATTGAAGCAAGATGAGGCAACGAGATATGGTGAAGAGTATAAATACAAAAGAGGCGATATTTATCCTTCCATAATTCCATCAAAGTTACATAATTCGAATTGGTTAGCGAATGAGTTTATATCGTATATTACAAATGAGATAGAGGCAGATAAGCCTTTTTTCACCTTTTTAGGTTTTCCTGATCCGCATCATTCATTTACACCACCGAAAGATATATTAGATGAATACTTAGCTATAAAAACGCCAGTATTACCTGAATTTGGAGAAAGAAGTAAGATTGTTGGGGAAACACCAGTTGTGACATATTCACTTGATTATATTACAGCAGAGCAAGGTGATATTGAGACAGCTTATATCTATACTCAAGCTTTAATGTATCAAGTAGACAAGGCAGTTGGTAAAATTGTGGATGAACTAAAAAGAAAAGGTATTTATGATGATACCATTATAGTCTTTACGTCAGATCATGGAGATTTATTAGGTGACTATGGGTGTCTTACAAAAATGGATATCCCATTAGAAGGACTCGTACATATTCCATTTATGGTGAAGCCAGCCAAAGGATTTGATAAAGATGTAGATACGAACATTCCAATGAGTAATGCAGATGTTGTACCAACACTTTTGCATATGATAGGCGTAGAACCATCGAAGTTGATTCAAGGGGTTGATATATTTGACGAAGAATCAAAGAATAATACACCTATGACGACGTGCTATAGTATTATGGGTAAAAATCGTAATATCACATTATATGATTTAAATTATCGATATACATATTATATTGATGATAAAGTTGAAGAATTATATAGTGTGACAGATAAATTCCAATATGACAATCTTGCGCTAAAAGCAGAATATCGTGAGATTTGTGATAACATGCAATTAGCATTGTTTAAAAAACATATTGAGTCGGAAATTGGTGTGTTTAATCATCACGGACTTTGGTAAGAGTAGCATTTATATTTTTGACTATATAGTAAAGAAAAGAAGGTATGTCGTAGAATTAGGAGGGATATTTATGCAATCAAGAAGTAGCTTACTAGAGAAGATGGAACGTGGAAAAGAAGACTTTAATGTGTATATTTATAATGCAAGCTATGATAGTAAATTTCGCTGCTTAAAGCCACATTGGCATGAGGAATTAGAAATATGGTATTGTGATTGTGGTGGGAACTGTATGCTCGATGATGTTTCTATTTCCTTTAGAAAGGGGACTATTTTTTTCGTGAATAGAAAGGAAGTTCACGCAAGAGAAATGACTTCACCAGGGAGTATTTATTCTATTTTGGTAGATTACAAAAGCTTGGCTTTTGCAAGAGAAGATGATTGCCAAAAAAGAATTTTATCCCCACTTTATGATGAAACACATTATATTACTTCTGTTTTGGAGGAAGGAACAGAAATGTATCAAGAAATACATGGATATGTAATGGACTTGATTGCTTGGAGAAATTATACAGAAGGTTTCTTTCATCATCTGCGAGTAAAAGCAAATCTATATAGTATATTAGCTATATTATATGAAAATGGTTCTATCATGCCGTATGATGAGGCCGAAAAGCTAAAGAGAACAAAGGTAGCGACTATGCAATCGTCAATTAACTATATGGAAGAGCATATATCAGAAAATATTACAGTTGAAGAATTAGCAGAAGTATCTAATCTGAGTAAGTATCATTATATGCGGCGATTTAAGGATATGACGACGTACACACCAGTTCAGTATTTGACAAATATGCGTATAGAGTATGCAAAAGAATTGTTACAAAAGCATGATGTTACAATAGATGAAATTGCATTTGCTACCGGGTTTCATCATATAAGTTACTTTACAAAGGTGTTCAAAAAAGGGACAGATATGACACCTACTGAATATAGAAAAAAATATCAATAAAAAAGGTTGTACTCAAATGATGAGTGCAATCTTTTTTTGGCAATAGCAATATATTGCAAAAATAGAGCAATATGTTTAGAGACGTATTAGGAAGAAAATACTATAATGAATATACAAAGAAAGCGAGTGAAGACAGAGGAAGGCGTAGTACGAAATGGAAAATAATCAAAATATTGCCCCATTACAATGTGATAATCTTGATATGATTTTGAAGCGTTTTGATGCGTGGTGGGAAAACAAAAGTATTGGAAGACCTATGATGAGAATTGTGGGGAAGTTAGAAGAACCTCTTGGCCCATTGGAGGAAATGCCGGCATTTGTTTCTTATGAAGATGAGGTTATGAATTTTGAACGAAAACTTATTCGCATGAGAAATACAATGAAGACGCATAAATGTTATGCTGAAGCATTTCAACAGATGCCTTTTTATATGGGAGCAGGATCATTAGCTGCATACATGGGTTCTAGACCAGGATTTAATAAGGATACGATATGGTTTCATCCTTGCTTAGAGGATGCATCAAATTTAAAGGGAATTGTACTTGATGAGAATAAATGGTATCAACAACAGCTTCAGGATATGAAAAAAGCTAGAGATATTGGGCTTGCGGAAGGTTTTTTGCTTACCTATCCAGATATGATTGAAAACTTAGATGTGTATTCCTCTTTAAGAGGTGCACAGGATTCTTGTTTCGATGTACTCGATGAACCGGATATCTTAAAAGAAGCAATCTATGAAATTGATAATGCCTATATAAAAGCATACACTGAATTTGGAGAAGCGATGAAACGTCCTGACGATCTTATGTCATATACATTTGCTTTGATTAGTACGAAAAAAGTTGCGAAAGTGCAATGTGACTTTAGCGCTATGTTATCGGAATCACAATTTGTTGAATTTGTATTACCATCACTCAAAAGACAAACGGACTTTTTGGATCATGCATTGTATCATTTAGATGGCAAGGATGCAGTAAGACATTTAGAGTATTTATTAGAAATTGACAAAATTTCTGCTATTCAGTGGGAAGGAGGCGCAGGTCGCCCACATTCTGGGAGTGAAGAATATTATCCTATTTACGATAGGATTAAAGCGGGCAATCGCGCATTAAATGTCTTTTTGAATTTTGGCACATTGCCAGATTGGATTCGTACAGCTGATAGAATGATAGAGCGCTATGGTAATCAAGGGATTTATTTTAATTTTAAAGATATGACTCAGCGAGAAGCAGAATATATTATGGAATATGCACAAAAGCATTGGACAACAAGTGAATAAAAAGCAACAGATAATAAAGGGTATGATACGTGTGGGTTTTGTGTATAGAGCATCTTGTTGGAGTATCTTTGAAAGAGCGTTTATAAGAAACGGAGATGAAACATGAATAGCAAACAAGAATTATATTTTGAAATGTTGAAAAAAAATAAGGTTAAATCAAATTCTTCCGTACAATGGAAAAACTTTGGTCCAGCGATGTCTGGATATTGTGAACGATTTTGGTGCCATCCGTCGAATCCAGATGTTATGTTTATGGGACCTGATATGCATGTGAGTTTTGGTACGTGGGATAGAGGGGAATCGTGGCAAACTATTAAAGATTGTGATGGACTTGGCAAAGAATTAAAAAGAATATTGCATATTGAATTTTCTGTACAAAATCCAGACTTTGCTCTTGCACTTGATTGGAATGGTTGGGTGTATGAAACAATAGATTGTGGACATACCTGGAATAAAATAAGTGAGATAGGAAACTCTTGGAAGACTCTTACAGATGATCCGCAAGGAAATGATAACGAATGGTATTATGATCAAGAGGGTACAAGGCATGATGCACTTGCAGTGGATCCTAGTGATGATAGAATTTGGTATGTAGGAGCAGGAAATTTTTGGGATGTTAAAGCTATTCATAAAAATCAAGAAAATCCATATGGCAAGCATTTTAAATATGCAGCTTACGGATATATTGCCAAATCGCAGGACCGAGGAAAGACATGGAGTAAATATACACAAGGATTACCTAAGGATGCGGATATTGGGAAAATTATAATAAATCCCAAAAATTCGCAGCATATTATTATGGTAACAAGTCACGGACTTTTTCACAGTTTTGATGGTGGTATATGTTGGGAGAGTAAGTCTTCTGGTTTACCTAATAATCTGCCACGTGATATGACATCCTTTTATAATCAAGAGACTGGAAAATTCACGTTATATTTATTAGAACAAACGGTATATACAGCCTATGGGGATAGCGTTACGAGTAAAGGTGGTTTATATAAGAGTGTAGATGATGGCTTTACTTGGACAGATATTTCAGGAAATTTAGCTTTTGATTTATCAAGGATTCATGATGAAACATTGGTAGCAAAATATTATAGAACTATTTCTTTTTGGTTCGGTATTACAGAAGAAGAGGCTGTACAAAAATATCCAGTATTACCAAGGAGTATTATGCCTGTTTATAATTTTTTGGCAGTGAACCCATTAGATGAAAATGAGATTTATGTATCTCCGAATAAAAAACATGATGTCACCTTTGGACCGGCAGAAGTATGGCACACTATGGATGGTGGTAAAAATTATGTGATGTGTGCAAGGTATGGTCGATATTGGCTCTCAAATATTGATGATGCATATTGGAAATCCGTAGGACAGCCAGTTGGAACAAATATGAAGTTTGCTCATTTACAACCATATATGGACTATGCATTGGAGCCTTCAGGTAATCGTTTTGTTAAATTTAATGCGGAAGGTGAGGTTTATATTCAAGTGGACCAACAAACTTTGATTTCAAAAAACCACGGTATGCAGTGGGAGCAAACAGACGATATAGAGACGACACCAGGAAGTGGAAAATGGATTAGTAGGGGCGGTAGTAATTTACCAGGGCGTTTTATATTGCATGAGACAGGGATTAAGGAACGTCGTTTACTTTGTTCTGGAGAGCATGGTTTATGGCAAACAACACTTGATGATACATGGGAGAACACGCAAGATGTAATCGTAGAACAAATAGAGGGACAAATAAGAGGTGAGACGGGTGCACATTCGATTTCTACCGTTGCGGTTCATCCATACAATCCAGATATTATATATATACTGATGTGGAGACAAGAGCATAGAGGGATGCTTCGTCGCTCTTTGGATGGTGGTAAAACTTGGGAAAATATTTCAAAAATTCTTGATTGTGACAGACCAATTCACAAAGAGTGTGCATGTCAGTATTCATTGATGATTGACCCAGAAAATCCAGACAATATGTACTTTTGCAGTATATATTTACGATTTACTGATATTCAGGTAGGAGCTTCGAATAAACTAACACAAGGCGAATATGGATTTTATCGTTCTAGTGATGGGGGATATACATGGGAACCTGCAAACGAAGGGCTTTCACATGAAGGGTTTAGTGTGCGTAGAATTGCAATGGATCCACAAAATCCAATACGTTTATATGCGGCATTAAATGATGATGAGGGCGGTTTGTTTGTCACTGATAATCGAGGAGACACATGGACCAAAGTCAAACTTCCAAGTGAAATTGTTCAAGTGAATAATGTGTTTATAAATAAAATGAATAACGAAATACTCATTGCAACGGGTAGACCTAATGGTAGTTATGAAGAAGGTGGAGTATACAAAAGCACAGATAGTGGTACGACTTGGGAGAAAATATTCAAAGCCCCTTATGTATGGCAAGCAGTTAGTTCGGTAGTGGATCCAAATATTATATTACTGAGTGCTGCAGGACAATATAATATTGCATTTGAAGAAGTTGGATTTATAAATCCAGGTGTGTATATTTCACAAGATGGTGGAGAAAGTTTTGATAAGATTAATCAAGGACTTGGACAACCAGATAAGATTGTAGAATTATCGTTAGACCCATATAATAAAAATGTTGTTTGGTGTAGTTCGTGGGGATGTGGTTGGTTTGTAGCTTATTTAAATGCATCAAAAGATGCATGGATATAGAAAGAAGGAGAGGTAGTTATTATGTTTTTAAAAGAAGCAAACAAATTAGTGTATAAGTATGATGGACAGACACTTTGGATTGAACCATGGGGTGTTGACAGCTTGAGAGTTCGAGCAACAATGAAACCTGTGATGCCAGAACAGTTATGGGCATTGACTGGAGAACAGAAGGAATGTGAACCTTCTATTGAAATTGAAGAAACAACTGCTAGCATTACAAATGGCAAATTAAAAGCAGTAATTTACAGAGATGGTAGATTAGACTTTTTCAACGAAAAAGGAGAAATGGTATTAAGTGAATACCTTAGAAACTATGGTGCATATGGTAAACCTTATACATCTCCACTTATTATAAAAGCAAGAGAATTTAGACCAAAAATCGGTGCTGATTATGAATTATCAGTTAGATTCGAATCGCTTTCTAGAACAGAGAAAATTTATGGTATGGGACAATATCAACAAGAAAACTTAGACCTAAAAGGTTGTGATGTTGAACTTGCGCAGAGAAATACACAATCAAGTGTACCATTTATGATTTCAAGCTTAGGATACGGAATGCTTTGGAATAATCCATCTATTGGTAAAGCAACCTTTGGTACAAACTTTACGACATGGTATGCTACCTCTACAGATATTATGGATTATTGGGTAACTGTAGGTGAAAAACCTTCTGTAATTCTAGAAAACTATGCAGCTGTAACAGGTACTGTACCGATGGCAGCAGATTGGGCAGCAGGTCTATGGCAGAGTAAATTACGTTATCGTAGTCAAGAAGAGTTGTTAGAGGTTGCTAGAGAATATAAGAGAAGAGGCGTTCCACTAGCAGTTATTGTTATCGATTATTTTCACTGGAAAAAAGAAGGTGAATGGTCATTTAATGAAGAGCATTGGCCAGACGTAAAAGCTATGGTAGACGAACTTGAGGATATGGGCACGAAGCTTATGGTTTCTGTATGGCCTACCGTGCAAGAGGATAGTGAAAATTATAGGGAAATGCTAGAAAAAGGTTACTTAATTCGTGTAGAACGTGGCGTTAGATATAGTATGGTATTTAGAAGTAATACGATTCATTTTGATGCTACAAATCCTGAAGCTAGAGCTTTTGTATGGAATAAAATAAAGAAAAATTATTATGATCAAGGTATTAAAATATTCTGGTTAGATGAAGCAGAACCTGAATATACAGTATATGATTATGATAACTATAGATATCAAATCGGTTCAGCACTTCAAATTGGCAATGTATTTCCAAATGAATATGCAAAAACTATGTATGATGGCATGAAGGCTGATGGTAATGAAAATATCATGAATTTAATTCGTACGACATGGGCAGGTGCTCAAAAATATGGTGCTTTATTATGGTCAGGTGATATCGACTCGACATTCCAAAGTCTTAGAAGACAAATAATAGCTGGTCTTAATTCAGGTCTTGCAGGAATTGCTTGGTGGACAAGTGATATTGGTGGATTTAGAGCAGGTAATATCAATGATCCTGATTTTAGAGAGTTGTTTGTAAGATGGTTCGAATGGGCTACCTTCTGCCCTGTTATGAGAATGCATGGATGGAGACATCCTAATACACCATATACATTTAACGATGGTCAATTATTTGAAGGTACTGGTGCATCAAATGAAATTTGGTCATATGGTGAAGAAATCTATGAAATCTGTGAAAAATTCACACGTATCAGAAACAACATGCATGACTATACTATGAATCTTATGAAGGAAGCACATGAAAAAGGTTCACCACTCATGAGACCATTATTCTACGTATTCCCAGAAGATGAAAATGGTTGGAAACCAGAATATGAAATGCAATACATGTATGGTGATGATATTTTAGTAGCACCTATCGTATATGAAAAAACTACAGAAAGAACTGTATATTTACCAGCTGGTCATACTTGGACAAATGTATGGACGAAAGAAGTATTAGAAGGCGGTAGTGTTTATACTGTAAAAGCTGAAATTCATGAAATGCCTATTTTTGTAAAAGATCAAGCGAAGGTTATAGAAGTATTTGCATGCAATTAACGATGAATTTACATGAGAATATACAAAGGGAAAGTAGGGAATTTCCGGTATATACTTATTTTCCAAAGTATGGAACAATATATCAAAGTCTTCCACCGCATTGGCATGATGAGGTGGAGATTTGGTACTGTAAGTGCGACGGCATTTGTAGATTAGATGATGAGCATATAGAATTTAAAAAAGGTGCCATTATTATAGTGAATAAAAAAGTGGTTCATTCAAGAGAGATGCTTTCAGACGGGAGTGTGATTGCAATACTTTTTGATTACAAATTACTGTATTTTGTACAAGAAGATATATGCCAAATGGAGATGATTAGACCATTACAAATGGAAGACTATTATCTTACTAACGTGATTTTGCCTACCCATGAAATTTATGATGCTGTATTACGAAATGTTGAGGAAATTATTGAACTAAATGAGGTGCGAGCATTTGGAAATCATCTTAGAATCAAAGCGAGATTGTATGATATTTTAGCAATATTCTTTGAAAATGGAGCGTATGAAAAATATGACCTAGAGGACATTAGGAAAAAAGCAAAGGTTAGAGCGATTCAAGATTCCATTGTATATATGGAAGAACACCTTGTGGAAAATATCGCGGTAGAGGATTTGGCAGAGATTTCGAAGCTAAGCAAATTTCACTATATTAGAAGATTTAAGGATTTGACTTCTTACACACCAATACAGTATTTGATGAATCTGCGGATAGAGTATGCGAAAGTAATGCTATGTGAAGAACAAGAAATGAATATTATGGAGGTAGCACTTGCGGCTGGTTTTAATCATATGGGATATTTTGTTAAGATATTCAAAGAATATGTATTAATGACACCAAGTGAATATCGAAAGAAGAATAAATAAAGATGATGGCGAGGTAAAACACCTCGCCATCATCTTTATTTATTCTGTCCTTCGCTTATTAAGTGAGTACTCCGTGGGGGATATTCCAAAGCATTTGCGAAATGCACGAGAGAAAATTTTAGGGTCTTCGTAGCCAACTTGGTGAGCGGTATTCGATACCGAAATATTAGAAACTAGTTGCATTTTTGCATGAGCCATGCGTTGTCTGAAAATATACTGATAAGGAGTGATGCCGATTTCTTTATAAAAAATACGGATAAAATGTTCTGATGTATAACCCAAATAGCTACTGAGTGATTCGACACTTAAATCAGAATCTGATAAATGCTGTGAAATATACAATAAAGTTGTTTCAATAGTTTTCGATATCTTTTCGAGAGTAATAGTATCGGTGAAATAGCTTTCGATGGACATGAGAAAACCCTGAGTAATAGTATCTTCTTTGGGGTGGGTGAGTATGTGTGCCATGAGGCCCTCTAATAAATACCAAATAACAGTACCTTCTTTGACGGAATGGGTTTGTAAATTGGAAATGACTTCTGGGAATAAATCGACATGAAACCAACATGCATGCGTACTGATACTATCATCGGAAGCAATAGTATAGGTACTAGTGGTTGGTAGTATGTAGAGGGTATTCTTTTTAAAATAAAATTCGCTATCTAAATCACTATATAGTATATTACCTTGTTTAATATAATAAACCCTTGCTATATCGCAGGTGTTGTGGATAGTGAAGTGCCAATTTGCGATTTGTGTATTAAAATCGTAAGAGTGTATTTTCATAAAATAAGTATCCTTTCGTGATATATCAATTATTGCTACCTTTTTATCAAAAATTGTGCAATTGTGTGTTTGAAAGATATGTAATATTATAAATATATCAAAGTAAATATACAATATAAATATACAAAATATATGAAAATAGAGGTCTATTATATGAATATAAGGAAGATTTGTCCAAGAGAATATAAGCAAACTAGAGAAATATTTTCTAGAGTTTTTGAATGCCCTGATATACTTGATAATCAAAAAATGCAACTAGACTATACGGATAAACATTATGAGGATAGCAGAAAAACACATTTCTGGACAGAACGTATTGCTGCTTTTGACGAAGAAGAACACATGATGGGCTTTTTAGCTAATATCCCATTTGAGATATATTTTGATAAACATATATTGAAGATGGGAGGCATAGCAGATGTGGCGTGTTTACCAGAACATAGAAACAAGGGTGTGATTGCTAACTGTTTTCGTTTACTCTTAGAAACCCTATATAAGGAAGGGTATGCAATGTCATATTTGTATCCATTTTCAGATAAATTTTATAGAAAATATGGATATGAGAATTGTTTACAATATCGTAAATATGATATTGATTTTCGCTGTTTGAAGAAAATAGATGTAGATGGAGTAGTTGTCTTTGTTTCAGAAAAAGAATCGCTTGCTAAGATTGTACAGGAAGTAAAATCAAAAAGAAAAAAGTATAATCTGAACTATATTCCGATGCCGGTGGATGATATTCTTTATGTGGAAGGGATAGAATGTAAAAATACCTATGATTATGCATATAAGAATCATGAGGGGGTCTATAAAGGTTACTTGAGATTTCATAGAGAAGCTAAAACAATGGTAGTTGATCAGTTTGTTTTTTCAGATGAAGAGGGTGTTAGAGGACTTTTATATATAATTCAAGCTTGTGCTACAACATATTTGAAGTTACATTTAGAGGTTCCAGAATGTTTTCATATCGATTCATATTTAGAAGAATGTAACTGTTATGATTATATATCACAGGTTCATTTTCGAGGGATGCTTCGCATAATTAATGTTAAGAAGGTGTTAGAAAGTGCAGAATATATGGGGAGTGGAAATGTTTCTATTCGTGTCAGTGACACCTTTATAGAAGAAAACAATCATACTTTTTCTGTTTCCTTTGAGGGGGGGAGTTGTATAAATATTGAGGTGATAGAAACTGATGCAGATATAGAGCTTACAATTCAACAGTTTTCTATGCTGATCATAGGTAGATATGATTTATACGATATTGCAAGATTATCATATATTGATAAAGATAAACTAGATATAATACGACAAGTTTTTTATAAAAAGCCATTGCTTATTACAGAATATTTTTAATGATATGAAAAGAGGATAGATACGATGTTGGTATTACAATTGTTTTTGGAAAGAATATTAGGTGGGAGTGCAACGCAAGTTACATATGAAATTTGTAACAGCGATGTCAGATTTTATGAAATTTCTGGTAGAAAATCTGAGGTACACATTAAAGGTAGTGATGTTTTATGTATTACGTCAGGGGTTGGTCATTATTTGAAATATGATCTCAAACAAAATTTGATTTGGTGTGGAAGGAGAATGGATGTACCTAAAGAACTTCCAGCACCTACACACTATGAGCAGGAGATAGAACAGAAGTATATATCCTATATGAATTATTGTACTTTTAATTATTCGACAACTTGGTGGGATTTTAAAAGATGGGAAGAAGAACTTGATTTTATGGCTCTAAATGGGGTGAATTTACCACTTACTTGTGTGGGGATGGAAAAGGTTTGGTATGAAACATTATTAGAGTTTGATTTTACAGATAGTGAAATACGAGAATTTTTGGTAGGACCATCTTATCTTGCTTGGCAACTTATGACGAATATTGAAAGTTTTGCAGGTCCACTTCCTATGTCATGGATTGAGAAACGATATTTGTTAGGAAAGCAAATACTTGAGCGCCTACTTGAATTTGGTATGCAACCTATCCAACAAGGATTTTCAGGGTACGTTCCCACCAAATTAAAAGAAAAAATACAAAATGCAGATATTATCATTCAACCAGGTTGGTGTGGATTTAAGGATACTGCATTACTAAATCCTTTGGATCCTCTTTTTCATAAGTTTGGTACGACACTATTACAAAAACAAGATGCGTTATTTGGAAGCTATGGATTTTATGCAACAGATCCTTTCCATGAGAATGAATTGCCGATTGATAGTGTAGAGTATTTACATGATGTTTCAAATGCAATAACTACAATGTTTAGTGCTTTTGATGAAAATTATAAGTGGGTATTACAGTCTTGGTCTATCAGAAAAGATATTATAAATCAGGCTAAAAAAGATAAAATATTGATTCTAGATATAGATGGCTATAGATATGAACGTAATGATAAATTTTGGGGGTATGAATTTTTAACAGGAAATTTACATAACTTTGCGGGGCGTAATGTATTACATGGAGACATTAGGTATCTAGCCTCTAATAGGTATAAGATTTTAAAGGATGAAGGAGCGAATATTGCAGGCGTGGGTTTATATATGGAAGGTATTGAACATAATCCACTCTATTATGATTTGGCTTTTGAAATGTTGACATATCCCAATAGAATGGATTTAGATTGGTGGTTAGAAGAGTACTCAATTAGAAGATATGGTTTACGTGATGAGAAATTGATCAAGGCTATGCAGATTTTGAAAAATACCGTTTATATGTCAGGTACAAATGGAACAGAGAAAAGTACAATTATATGTGCAAGACCTGCTCTTCATGTAAAGAAGGTTGGTCCAAATGATGGGTTTCTTTTTCCATATGGAGATAAAAGGCTGCTATGGGCATTTGAGTATATTTATACTTCTAAGAGCGTATCACCAGGACAGTTTTATGATTGTATAGATATACTAAGACAAATATTGAGTAATCAAGCTTATTTTGCATATCAAAAGGTTGCGAGAGCATTTTTGAATCAAGATTTAGCCTTATTAGAAGAGTCTGCGAATGTTTTCTATGAGTACTTTGATGATCTGTCGGAATTAGTATCCTATAATCCTAATTGGAGATTAAAAACCTTTATAAATCAAGCAAAGGGATGTGGAGATACTGAGGAAGAAAAAGAATTGTTTGCTCACAATGCACTAAGACTCATTACTTTGTGGGGGGACGATGAAGACCCGCATATTTTTGATTATTGTTGGAAAGAATGGGATGGGCTGATTATAGAGTATTATAAAAAAAGATGGGTGATGTTTATAGATGTGTTGAAGGAATGTCTAGAAAATGATACAGAGTATGATGAAGTTCTATTGCCAAAAGTATGGGGAAGAGAAGCTTTTAGAGCAAATGAATTTTATGAGAAGTTAGCTGATTTTGAAGTTGCATTTGTGAATGAGAAAAAAATATTTCATGATAAAGATAATATAAAGTTTACTGATTATGTGGATGTATTATTAGATAAATATAAAAAAGGCATAATGTAAATCAAAGGTGAATTCTTATTACAACCAATGGATAAAGTTTTAATGCGTACGTCAAATAGAATAAAGGTTAAACAATAAAAAAAGGTTGTGATTGTAGTTCTATAGCGTAGCAATATAGTGTAATTTATTAGCAATATAGCGAATGATTTTGTGAATAGAAAAATCTATAATAATACTATACAGGAGGGCATTGCAATGAAAAAAACGATGGCGATTATAGGTTTTGGAGGAATGGGAGGCTGGCATTATAATAATATTACAACGAGAATACCAGAACTCACAGTAAAAGGAGTTTTGGATATACGACAAGAGCGACTTGAAAAGGCGAGGGAACTGAATTTACATATATATGAATCACTAGATGAGATTTTAGCAGATGAGGAACTTGATTTTGTATCCATTATTGCACCGAATGATACTCATAAAGAGTATGCAATTGCATGTCTTAGAGGGGGCAAACATGTGGTTTGTGAAAAGCCCGTTACAATGAATGCAGCAGAGTTAGAAGAGATTATGGTAGTAGCCAAAGAGACAGGAAAACTTTTTACAATTCATCACAATAGACGTTTGGATAAAGATTACAAAATTATCAAAAAGATTATAGAGGAAGATATAATAGGTCAACCATACTTTATCGAGAATAGAGTACAGGGATCAAGACAATCACTACATGGATGGAGAGGTCATAAGCCAAACGGTGGTGGTATGGTATTTGATTGGGGGGTTCATTTACTAGATCAGATGCTTATGCTGATTGATTCTAAGGTGGTCTCTGTGGATGCACATTTACAGTATTTATTTTCTAATGAAGTAGATGATAACATCAAAATCTTTTTGCGATTTGAAAACAAAGTTTCAGCAGTGTTAGAAATGAGCACAAATTGTTTGATTAATACTGATCGTTGGCATCTGTCGTGCATCGGTGGTACAGCAGTAATTCATGACTGGGAATGCAATGGCAAAATTGTACAATTAAGGCAAGATGCTGATATGCAATGGGAAGATGATATCGTATATACTGAGGCGGGTCCTACTAGAACGATGGCACCAAGACCTAGCTATACGACGATAGAAAAACCTCTACCAGAAGTTGAAACGGATTGGACAGATTTCTATAAAAATGTAATGGCAGCTATAGACGGAGTAGAAAGTCCTGATGTATTACCACATGAGGCTTTGCGTGTAATGAAAGTAATAGATTTGATTTTTGAATCAGATGTAGTTGGACATGGTATAGCATGCTATATATAAAATAAAAAAGCAGATAGAGGAGAAAAAATATGGCTAAAACAGTTAAAATTGGAGTGGTTGGATGTGGTGGTATTTCAAATGCAAAACATTTTCCATATATTAAAAGGAATGGAAACTTTGAAGTAGTAGCTTGCTGTGACATTATAGAAGAAAAGGCACAAATGGCAGCAAAAAATCATGGTATTGAAGGTGCAAGAGTTTACACGGACTATAAAGAATTATTAGAAAAAGAAACAGAAGTAGAAGCAATTTATGTATTAACACCAAATAAATCACATAGTTTTATTTCGGTTGATGCAATGCATGCAGGCAAACATGTATTGTGTGAAAAGCCAATGGCAATCAACACTATAGAAGCACAAAAAATGGTAGATGCAGCTAAGGAAACTGGGAAAATTCTTACAATAGGTTATCAAAATCGTTATTCAGATCAAGCACAATATCTTAAAAAATCATGCGAAGAAGGAGAACTTGGCGAAATTTATTATGGAAAAGCACATGCTTTACGTAGACGTGGTGTTCCAACCTGGGGAGTGTTTTTAAATGAAGAAGAGCAAGGCGGCGGTCCATTAATTGATATTGGAACACATGCATTAGACTTGACGTTATATATGATGGACAATTACGAAGTAGAATCCGTTACAGGTTCTGTTTTTTATAAATTAAAGGATATCGAAGAACAAGGGAATCCTTTTGGGTATTGGGATCCAAAGAAATATACTGTAGAAGATTCTGCAATGGGATTTATCAAGATGAAAAATGGTGCAACGATCCAATTAGAAGCTTCGTGGGCGCTCAATACACTTGATGTAAGAGAAGCACAAACCTCACTTTGTGGAACAAAAGCAGGCGCAGACATGAAGGATGGCTTGACGATTAATTATGTGAAACACAATAAACTTTGTGTAGAAAAACCTGATATCAAAGGAGTAGGGGTTGCTTTCTTTGATGCAAAATCAAAACAAGCTGAAGATTATGAACAAGAAACATTTTATAATGCAATCGTAAATGGTGGGGGATTGTGTGTAAAACCAGAACAAGCAATTGTTGTAACTAAAGTATTAGAAGCAATTTATGAATCATCTAAATCAGGAAAAACAGTTTATTTTGATTAAGAAATGATAAAAATAAGGAGATTACGGTATGGAAATCGGTATTTTTAACCCTATAATTGGAAATATGCCATTAGAAGAGGCATGTAAATTTTTAAATAGCAAAGGTATTAAATTTATGGAAATAGGATGCGGTGGAAACCCAGGAAAGGCTCATTGTAATCCAGATATTTTACTAAATGATGAAGAAAAATTTAAAGAATTCAAAGAAATACTTGAAAAATATGACATTACACCAAGTGCTTTTTCAGCACATGATAATCCAGTTCATCCTAATAAGGATATTGCTGCAAAAGCGGATAAAGATTTAACAAATGCCTTTAAAATTGCTCAAAAAATGGGCGTAGAAGTTGTTGTAGGATTTTCAGGATGTCCTGGTGAGGATGAGGATGCACGAAGACCAAACTGGGTTACTTGTTCATGGCCTGATTCTCATTTTGAAATTTTACAATGGCAATGGAATGAAGTTTTGATTCCATATTGGAAGAAAAAGGTAGCAGAAGCGAAGACATATGGTATTCATAAAATTGCACTCGAATTACATCCAGGCTTTTGTGTGTATAATGTTTATTCTTTATTAAAGCTACGAGAAGCGGTTGGTCCAGAAATTGGAGCAAATTTAGATCTTAGTCATTTGATGTGGCAAGGCGCAGAACCAGTAGCAGTTATTCGCGAACTTGGTAAACACAATGCTATTTTCCATTTTCATGCAAAAGATACAAAAATTGATCCATACATCAAGGCGGTGGATGGCGTTGTAGACACAAGACATTGGACAGAAGCATATAGACCTTGGAAATTCCGATCAGTGGGCTGCGGACATGATTTGTTATTCTGGAAGGATATTGTGGCAGAACTTAGACTCTCTGGGTATGATTATGTGCTTAGTATTGAACATGAAGATAGCTTGATGAGTAAG
Source organism: Lachnospiraceae bacterium (assembly GCA_044425805.1). Classification (GTDB taxonomy): domain Bacteria; phylum Bacillota; class Clostridia; order Lachnospirales; family Lachnospiraceae; genus RGIG6307. The sequence goes on from JAWXVC010000009.1 coordinate 125,545, forward strand.
GCAGAAGGCTTAGAACAAGCATTGTCGACACTTCGAGCGTGCATCGTAAGAGAACCTGCAGCAAATATTCAATTATAATAGAATGCTAAAGAAAGAGGGAGGGGAAATAGGATGAAGGAACAAAATATAGCACCAATTCAGTGTGATGATATGGATATGATTCTTCAAAGATTTGATGCTTGGTGGGAAAATAAGAGTATTGTAAGACCGATGATGCATATAGTTGCAAAAAGGGATACGCCATTATTGGGTGTAGTTGAAGAAGAACCTTTTGTCTCTTATGAAGATAGTACGATGAATTTGGATAGAAAGATTGTGAGAATGCGCAATGAGTTGAAGATAAATAAGTACTATGCGGAGGCATATCCTAATATGAGATTTTATATGGGAGCGGGATCATTGGCTGCGTATATGGGATCTATTCCTGGATTTAATAAAGAAACTATTTGGTTTCATCCAGGTTATGATGAAGTAACAAATTTAGCGGGTGCTTTTAATACAGAAAACAAGTGGTTTAAAAAACAAGTAGAGGACATGAAAATTTCACGTGATATTGGTATTCAAGAAGGTTTTTTGCTATCGTTACCTGATTTAATTGAAAATATGGATATTTATTCATCACTACGTGGAGCGCAAGAGACATGCTTTGATATTATGGATGATCCAGAAATAGTAAAAGAAGCAATCCATGAAATTGATGAGGCCTATTTTAAAGTATATGATGCGTTTATGGATGCTACGAAAAGACCAGATGGGATTTCGGCATATGTATTTTTGCAAGCATGCAAGAATAAGAAGGTATCTAAGGTTCAATGTGATTTTAGTGCTATGCTATCACAAGAGCAATTTGGATATTTTATTGTACCATCTTTAGAGCGACAGACTTCTTTCTTGGATCATGCAGTATATCACTTAGATGGTAAAGATGCAGTAAGGCATTTAGATGCATTGCTTGATATTAAAGGTATATCTGCAATGCAGTGGGAACCGGGTGCAGGGAAGGCACCTTCAGGAAGTGAAGAATATTATCCGATTTATGACAGGATGAGAGCTGGAGGGAAAGCTTTAGAAGTGTTTCTTAATTTTGGTGGAATGTCAGATTGGATTAATACTGTGGATAGAATGGTTGATCGTTATGGCAATCAAGGGTTATATTTTATTTTTAATAATATGACAGAGCGAGAGGCGGAATATATTATGGAATATTCGGATAAACATTGGTCGTCCAGAATATAGTATAACGCGAGCAATATATTACAAGAAAACAGCAATATATTGCAAGTTAACAACTGCAATTTAGAGCGTATAGTGTAAAAAAACAATACAGGGAAGATAAAAGATTGACAAAAGGCAATATAGTGCAAAAATTCAGCAATATCTTGCAAGACAGCTTTATGAGAGCAATGTATAATGAAATCACAGGAAAAGTATACAAAACATATATAAAAAAAGGAAATATGAAGAAAGTTTTGTGTAGTTTTGTAGAGAAAATTAAATTAAAAAGGAGAGGTAAGATGAAAAGAAGAGTTTTAGCAACGTTATTAGCAACTACAATGCTCACGACTTTATTGGCAGGTTGTGGCTCGACGGAAGAAACAGCATCGGAAGAAACTACATCTGAAGTTGTAGAGAGTGAAGTGGAAACGGAAGTAGAAGCAGTAGCAGTAGAGGAAGAGTGGGAAGTAAAAACAGTTAGTATGTTATTCTTGGATAGTGCAACATCACCATATAGTGAAGATTGGCCTATGCTAGATTGGATTGAAGAGGAATGTGGTGTTAGATTAGAATTAACAGCTGTGCCATCTGCGGATTATACAGCCAAATTCCAACTAGTACTTAATTCTGGTAGTTTACCAGATATTATGATTTCACCTGGTCTTTCAACAACTGATACACAATCAGGTATGCTATTGCCAATTAGTGAGTATGTAGATGATATGCCAAATCTAGTATCTTTTTTAGAAGAATATAATTTAACAGATATATTTGATGCACAAAAGGATGCTACAGGATATTATTATCAAATTCCTACAAAGGTGCATGATGATTATGTTCAAAATAGACAATGGCTCGTTAGAACAGATGTCTTTGAGGAAAATAATGTTCCTATTCCTACAACACTTGATGAATTGTATGATGCGGGCGTAGCTTTGAAAGAAATTTATCCAGAAGCAAAAATTATATCAAATAGATTTGGAGCTAACAATATTCTGGGCGGTATTTCCAGTGGTTTTGATACAATTGTAGGCAGTAACGGTTTGCAGTATGACTGGGATACTGGTGAATGGATTTTTGCACCAGATACAGATAATTATAAAGATATGTTAGAGTACGTAAATAACCTTGTGAGCGATGGTGTTTTAGATGTAGAGTTTACGACGATGGATTCAGTGACTTTTGAGTCTGATTTAATTCAAGGTAGTTTGTTTATGCTCTATGATTATGCTTCAAATGTAGGACGTTATAATGTGACTGGACAAGAAGTAGATCCTGATTTCTTAGTAGAAATGATTTATGTTTTAGAAGGATACGATGGAGCCTACGCAACATCAAGAGCAAATCCTTGGGATAGGTATATGTGTTTTTCAGCTGAGTTAGAAGATGATCCAGAACAATTAGAGGCAGTACTTAGATTTCTGGATTGGGGATACACAGAAGAAGCAAGAGATATCATGGTATATGGTATAGAGGGTGAAAGTTATACAATTGATGAAAATGGAACGTATTCATATATTTTGGAAGATCTTGATGCAGAATTGACATATGGTGTAAATGCTTCATTTGTTATAAGACAGCACAAAGACTTATTGACAGGAACACTAACAGATAAAGAGCTTGCTATTATGGATGAAATGATTGCTGATGATTGTTTCCCAACAGCTAATCCAGTAAGCCCATTAGATGCAGATGAGAGTGAGATGGTAGCAGTTGTAAATACTGTAATAACAGATTATCTAGCATCTATGAATGAGGCTTTTATCTTCGGGGAAGAATCCTTTGATAATTGGGATACATTTATATCAGAATGTTATAGCAAAGGTGCACAGCAGTTATTAGATGCATACAATGGCTAAATAGTAAAATGAAATGAGGTAAAAGACTTTATGGGAACTTCCTGTAAAGTCTTTTATTGTTATATTACTGGGTGTATAATTAATTATGTATTATTAGAACGGCTTTAATTACTGAGGGAAAGGGAGAGGAGATTCATGAAATTATCTATGGAACTAAGGGAAGATATAAAAAGGATGGATACTGGCAATGGTATACATTTATATTTTCCACATTTTGGGACAATATATCAAACCTTGATACCACACTGGCATGATGAATTAGAAATATGGTATTGCCAGTGTGATGGAGTATGCAAATTAAATGATGATACAGTGAAGTTTTCAAAGGGAACTATTATTATTGTAAATAAAAAAGTGGTACATTCTAGAGAACTATTGAGTGATGGGCACATTTCAGTAATACTCTTTGACTACAAAGTTTTACTTTTTATGCTTGCCGATAAATGCCAAAATGAAATACTTTTGCCACTATATACAGAAGAAAAATATTTATCTCCTGTAATAAATACAGATCATGTACTGTATAAGGAATTAGCGTGTTGTATTACAAATATTTTGAATTGTTGGAGTAAAGAAAGTTTTCGCAATAGACTTGAAGTAAAAGCCCATTTGTTACTGTTTATTTCGACACTCTTTGAAAATGATGAGTTTCATAGATATACGGCCGAAGAAATTGTGAGAAAAAGCAAGGTGACAGAAATTCAAGAATCCATAGAATACATGGAAAAACATCTTTCGGAAAATATTGCAATCGAAGATTTAGCAGCTACGACCAATTTAAGTAAATATTACTATATTCGAAGATTCAAGGCATTAACAGGCAGGACTCCTTTTGAGTATCTGAAAAGTGTGCGTATAGAATATGCAAAAGAAATATTATTAGAGAATAAAAATATGAATATAGTAGACGTTGCAATGGAATCTGGGTTTAATAACATAGGCTATTTTACAAAAGTATTTAAACAGCAAGTTGGCATAACACCAGGGAGTTATCGGACGACAAATGAGCAGTGAGTAATTCACTGCCCATTTGTCTTTAAACTAGGCAATATAGTATAAGGATGAGGCAATATTGCATAAGACTTTCAACTATTTAAACTATATAATAGAATAAAAGAGAATATATAGCTGGAGGGAAAGTATATATGTATTATCATGAAAAAATCGGTGATTTAGATAAGTATTTACAGGATATTGAAAGTAGAATAGATGCAGAAGAAGAGGAGAGGATTCTAGCCCAATGGAGAGATTTTGCAGACGGAAAAGGAGATTACTTAAAAGAGTTGATTCGTAGGGAAGAAAATCCTTCTAGTATTGAATGGCCAGATATTTATATGAATGAAGCTTTAACGGATGAAGCACTGATGCTATATAGTGTTTATAAGCAATGCTCGAAAAGACTAGAAAAAGGTTCGCAGATGCTTATGAATGTACGTGCGAGCTACGGTGTTGGTATTTTACCAAATACGATTGCCGGCGTGAAATTCTTTATGATGGATGATGAAGTGAATATGCTTCCTAATGTATATGGAATAGAAGGCGGAGGAGATAGGATAGAAAAGTTTTTAGCAGAACCTATGCCAAGTGTATATGCGCACGTTGGGGAACATGTATTTTCAGTTGGTAAGAAATTTATGGATATTAAGGAAAGATATCCTAAAATTGGTAAATATATTTTATTCGATCATCCTGACTGTCAAGGCCCTATGGATGTATGTGAATTATTGTGGGGAAGTGATATTTTCTTTGAATTATACGAGTCTCCTGAATTGGTGCATGCGATGCTTCGAAAAGTGACTGATTTTTATAAACTATTTTTAGACGAATGGTTTCGGATTTGTCCAAATGACACAGGATATCACGTACCATATGGTAGAATGATTAGAGGGAAGATTCTTGTTAGGGATGATTCTGCTGTGAATCTATCACCTGCATTTTTTGATGAATTTATCAAACCATATGATGAAGAGCTCTTGATTCATTTTGGTGGCGGCGGACTGCATTTTTGTGGAAAAGGAGACCACTTTATTGATAAGTTCAAAGATATTAAGGGGTTATATGGTGTAGATTTATCACAACCTCATTTGAATGATATGGATAAGGTGCTTAGCAATATTGTAGATGAAGGTATTAATCTGTGTCTTGTACCAAAGGAATGTATGGAACAATATAAATATAGTAAATATAATATGAATCGTGTAGCCAATATAATATAGGAGGTGTTATATGTGTGATGTAGGAAAATATGAACCAAAGTCAAAAGCTTTACGAGTCGTAGAAGATGGAGTGTTTTACTTTGCAGCAATAGGCTTAAATCATGGGCATGTAAATGGTATGACTGAAGGGTTGATTACTGCGGGAGCTACCCTTAAATGGGTGTACGATACAGATGAAGGACGAGTAGAACGATTTGTAGAAAAATTTCCTGGAGTGAAGGTTGCAAGTAGTGAAGAGGAAATCTTTGCGGATGAAGAGGTACAATTAGTAGCGAGTGCGTGTATTACTTCAGAACGTGCAGACTTAGGAATCCGCGTTATGAAAGCGGGCAAACATTACTTCACGGATAAAGCCCCAATGACAACACTAGACCAATTAGAACGTGTCACGAAAACTTGTGCAGAAACTGGTAAGAAATTTGCGGTTTGGTATAGTGAGAGAATTGCATCAGAATCAGCAGTACATGCTGGAACGTTGATTAAAGAAGGTGCTATTGGAAAGGTTGTTCAAGTATTAGGTCTTGGACCTCATAGATTAAATGCAGGTGGTAGACCTGATTGGTTTTTCAAAAAAGAGCAATACGGTGGCATTTTATGTGATATTGGCAGTCATCAAATTGAGCAATTTTTGTATTATACTGGAGCCACAGATGCTACTATTGTAAATAGTAAGGTGGCAAATTGTAATAATCCGGAGTATGATGAATTAGAAGATTATGGAGAAGCAACACTACTAGGTGATAATGGGGCATCTGGGTTCTTTAGAGTAGATTGGCTGACACCAAAGGGTCTTTCAACTTGGGGAGATGGTCGTACAGTGATTCTTGGTACAGAAGGATATATTGAATTACGCAAATACATCGATATTGCACATAGCAAGGCAGGAGATCATCTCTACTTAGTAAATGGAGATGGCGAATTCAATATGTGTCTTGAAGGAAAAGTTGGATTGCCTTATTTTGGAGAACTTATATTAGATTGTATAAATGAGACAGAGTTTGCAATGACACAGGAGCATACATTCAAGGCAGCTGAACTGTGTTTGATTGCACAGGAAAGAGCAGATGCAGAGTAAACTTAAAGGAAATGGGGACTATGGGGAAAACAAATTTTAATTTTGGGTGGAAATTTTATGAAGGGGAACCAGCACTTCCTCCAGGAGAATATTCATTAGAGCTTGCAGAAGCAACACTACTTGCGAAATGGACAAAGGCAACTAATTATCCATTAGCGTTATCTGATTATGATGATAGTGATTGGAAAGAGGTGGAGTTGCCGCATGACTTTGTGATAGAGAAATGCAAATTTTCAAAGAAGGTATCGTATTCAACAGGATGTCTAGAATCAGGTTATGGTTGGTATCGAAAGACTTTTCGTGTACCAGAGGGGACATTGAGTAGTAGAGTTTTTGTCAAATTTGACGGCATTTATAGAGATAGTCAGATTTGGTGTAATGGCGACATTGTAGCAAGGCAAATTAGTGGCTTTATGGGAGTTTGTGCAGAACTGACAGAGGCCCTAGATTATGAGGGTGAGAATACTATCGCTGTTTTTTGTGATGCAAGAGAGCCTGAAGGTTGGTGGTACACAGGAGGTGGAATCTACAGAGATGCTACGATGTTTATTGCTCCAAAAGTATGTGTGGCTAACGATAGTATCTATGTAAAAACAAAGTCTGTGAATTTAGAGACAAAAGAGAGTGAACTGCTCGTACAATTAGAGATTGACCATGCGGGTTTTGAGGATTGTATTTGTGAGACTAAGGTTTCTGTGTTTGATGAAAATGAATTAAAAGTAGAAGCATGCCAAGAAGTTAATGTCTCCTTGATGCAAAAAACTTCTGTAGAAATACCAATGACATTATTAAACACTGAATTTTGGGAACCGACCAATCCACATTTGTACAATGTATGTGTGGAAATATCCACCAAATACGGGAAACACTGTGTGAAAACTACGTTTGGTGTAAAGCATATTGTGTATAATCCACAACAAGGTATGCATCTTAATGGAAAAGAAATATTCCTAAAAGGAGTTTGTGGACATGATGATTTTGCAGGTGTTGGTGTTGCACAAAATCGATCTATTATAGAATATAAAATTGCAAAGCTAAAGGAGATGGGTTGTAATGCATATCGCTGTGCACACAATCCTCCAAGTCCTGTTTTTCTAGATGTATGCGATGAACAAGGAATTCTCGTACTAGACGAGGCTAGATGGGCGGGTGTCACTGATATTGCAATGGATTTATTCATTCAACTTGTGAAACGTGATCGCAATCATCCATGTGTGTTTGCTTGGTCACTTTGTAATGAAGAAGCATCTTTGCAAGGGAAAGATAAAGGCGTGCGCGTATTCGAAAAAATGATTGCAGTTGGAAAGAAATATGATGACACAAGAGAATATATGTTAGCTATCAATGCGCGTTTTATGGATGCGATTGAACAACATGATGCAAAAGGCCTTAATATGCCTGTGAATGGTGTAAACTATATGATGCTTAGGGATTTTGATGTATTTAAAAAACTGCATGCAAAATTTCCAGAAAAATGCTTCTTTAATACTGAAATATCCTCTGTCTATAATTGCAGAACCTATAAAATGCATGAGCAAGGTATGCAACATGGTATGGTAGAGAAGATTTCTCCAAATTCAAGGATTTCAGGTCGATGGGAAGATACGATAGAGTATGGAAATGTAAGTTGCTATGGTGATTCACATCCAGCATGGGGTGAAACAGCGGAGTTTGCATTAAAAGCTTACGAAGGACAAAAGCATATGTGTGGCATGTTTATTTGGACTGGCATCGACTACAGAGGGGAGACCTCACCATATAAATATCCCAATGTAATTTCAAATTATGGACATATAGATTATTGTGGATTTTTAAAACCATGGGGTAATTATTTAAAAGCATACTGGACGGACGAAAAAGTCATAAGCTTGATGCCTGCCACTTGGGATTTATTTGAACAAGAGGGTACACCTATACGAGTATATGCACTTGCAAATAGTACAGAAGTAGAGCTTTTTCTAAATGGTAGATCATTAGGAAAACAGATGAAAGCACCGTTAGATAGAGGTTACTGGGAAGTGCCATACCAAAAAGGTAGCCTTGTGGCTATTTCTTATGAGGATGGAGTAGAAGTTGCAAGATGCACGCTTTCGTCTTCAGGTGAAATACATTCATTAAAACTTACAACAGATAAATCAGAACTTATAGCTGATGGTTGTGATGCAACAGTGGTTGTAGTAACTGCATATGATTGTGATGGTAATGAAGTCACGAATGCAGATATCTCAGTCACTTTTGTGGTAGAAGGTGAGGGCAGAATAAAAGGAACGGGAAATGGTAACTACATGAGTCATGAACATGACAAGTTGCCTACAAGAAACCTCTACTGTGGTCGTGCAATTGCCATTGTTCAAAGTAGATTTGAGGCAGGTGAAATCAACGTGTCTGTCCATAGCGAACATGCAAAAAGTGACACTATTTCCCTAAAAGTACATAATTCTTTATTTGCGTAATATAGTATTCTTTGTTATACTCCTACTATTAACTTGAGATATAAAATTCATATTCTATACATGATAGTTCTTGATGCTTTTATATAACTTTTATGCAGGTATTTGAGAGCCGTCGCTACTTAGATGAATATATGTAAACGTGCTTGCAGTATTATCTTAGTAGCGTTACGTGCGAACATATAGCGAAAGCGACCTGTCTAAAGTTTTATAGAAGAATCTAGATAATCGTATGTATAGAATACGAATTTTATAAGTTCATAAATGAGTAGGAGGAGAAGAATGAGACGTATATTACGTAAAAAACAGGATGTAACTTTGCTTATTTTCTTCTGGTTTTTGACGATCGCTTGGCTTATACTGATTTTTTGGTTTTCTAGTCAAGATTCTACTAGCTCTAATGAAGTAAGCATGAAGGTTACAGAAAAAGTTGTAGCGATAGTGGCAGATTATTCGGACTACGATGAAGTCTCTATAGAGTTGGTAGTGGCAGAGTTAAATAAAATTGTAAGAGAAGCTGCACATGTTATTATATATTTTATTTTTGGTTTATTAGTGGCTACGTTGCTCAACCAATATGTTATAAAATACTTGTTCGTCTTTTCGTGTATGGTATGTTTTCCGATTCCTATCTTGGATGAGTATAATCAAAAGTTTCGAGATGCAGGCAGAGTATTTGATACGTTGGATTTGGCAAAAGATTGGGCTGGTAGTGCAGTAGGCATTTTGTTGATTTGTATTATAGTTGGATTTGTCAAACAATGCAAAGAGATTTTTGGGACGTATTAAAATGGCTATATGTCCGAACTGTGGGGAGGTATCATTTTATTTTGCGGATCCAGATAAGGATATTATAGAAGAGTTAAAGTAAAAAAAATGAGGAGATTTTCCTCATTTTTTTTACTTTAACTTATTTAATTGTTTTCTTCATGTAAATGCAAATAGTAGTCAGTAATAAAATACCTTTTATAATACTGCTAATTGTAATACTCCACCAAATACCGCATAGACCAAGTGCAGTTGCACTTAACAAAATGGCGAGAGGGATTCGTATTCCGGTAAAAATAATGCTGATTGTAGAAGGTAGCGTCGTTTTTCCAAAAGCATTCATTGCATTGTTAGAAATGATTTCCCAGCACATGAAAAGTTGCGAAATACCTAAAATAATCAAATATTCCTGTCCCATTTGTAGGACAGTCTCTTCTTGTAAAAAAACTGAAAAAATTGGTCTTGCAGCAAAGATTAAGATTGCTGAAGAAAGTAGACCCCAAGCAGATAGGAGTTTGAAAGATGTGAAATATCCCTCTTTGGCACGTTTTAAATTTCCAGCGCCTCTGTTTTGGGCAACAAAGCTATTGAGTGCAACAGCAAAGCCTTCAGAAGTCATCCATGAAATGGATTCTATTTGAGAACCTACTCGCTGAACGGCTACTGCATTGTCGCCAAATCCAGCCACCAATCTAGAAATATACATAGAGAATAGCGGGAATAGTGTGCTTTGTATTGTTACTGGAAAACTAAGTTTTATAATTTGCTTGCATAGCTTGAAATCAGGGATTGATTTGAAGTTAATGTGACAAAATAAATGTGAGTCTCTACTTATATATAGTAGAAGAGAAGAAAAAACAATGATTTGTGCACAAACAGTTGCAATAGCAGCACCCTTAACACCGAGTTCAGGGAAACCGCAGTAGCCAAAAATCAAGATCGGATCAAGAATCATATTAAATATTAAACCTAATGATGTAGCTAAAAAAGGTGTTTTGCTGTTTCCGGTTGTAGTGATGAGTGTAGTGAATAGCTTGCTTAATAGTTGAAACATAATGAAACTGCCAGTGATGCGGATATAAATTTCTGCATTTGCAACTACATTAGGGTCATTTAGTTTGAAAAAAGAAACGATAGGTGTTGTTGACGTAGAAAACACAAGACCAAGAATAATTGTCAAGGATAGACTTATAAAAATGGCTGCGTGTGCAAAAGCACCTGCCTTTTGTGGATTACCAGCTCCGAGATTTTGGGCTACTAAAACTTGACCACCTAATTGGCTGATCATATGAATTCCCATGCAAAACCATAAAATCAAACCACCAGTACCAACCGAGGCAACGGCTCCTGCCCCTAACTTCCCAATCCAAATCATATCAGTGAGGTTATAAGCCATTTGTATTAAGCTCATCCCCATAATAGGGAATGCTAGCTTTGCAAGGGAAGTTAAAATGTTTCCCTCTAGTAAATTTACTCGCTTCATCATATTTTTCCTTTAGTGTGTGATTTTGCTTGTAAATATTGCTTGCAAGCAAAACACATTATAGCGTAAAATTACTATAATGTCACGAATAGAAATACACAGTTTTGTCATAAATGTATGATAAAGTATAAAATATTATATTATATAGAAGAAACGGGATCTTTTGACGTTGGGAAAGGACGAAATTAGTATGGAGCAATTGAAGATTTTAGTAGTTGATGATGAAATGAGAATGCGTAAGCTAGTGAAGGATTTTCTTGTGAAAAACAATTATACAGTAATTGAGGCCGGTGACGGCGTGGAAGCTGTTGATTTATTTGTGGAACATGGAGATATAGCACTCGTGATTATGGATGTTATGATGCCGAGGTTAGATGGATATGGAGCTAGTAAGGAGATACGAGCACTTTCGAAGGTTCCTATTGTGATGTTAACAGCTAAGGGTGAAGAGAGAGATGAGTTAAGAGGATTCGAGCTAGGTGTTGATGAATATATTGCGAAACCTTTTAGTCCGAAGATTTTAGTGGCTAGAATTGAGGCCTTACTTAGACGTAGTAATGCAATTGGAGCGGAAGACTTATTAGAGATATCTGGCATCACACTAAATAAAGTTGCGCATACAGTGACAATAGGTGATCATGTATTAGATATTAGTTTTAAAGAGTTCGAGCTGCTAACCTATTTTATGGAGAATCAAGGGATTGCACTATCGCGCGAAAAAATCTTAAATCATGTGTGGAATTATGATTACTATGGGGATGCTAGAACAATTGATACACATGTAAAAAAGCTACGTAGTAAATTAGAAGATAAAGCAGACTGTATCAAAACAATTTGGGGTTTAGGGTATAAGTTTGAAGCACTATAAGGGTGTCGATTGGAGTAAACGATATGAGATCTATTAGAAAACAATTTGCACTTACTACAATTGTTTTGATGGTTGCAACTATTTTGATATGCTGGATAGCAAATGTCTTATTTTTAGAACGATATTATATAAACGGTAAAAAAGAAGGTATGTTTGAGGTTTATAATTTCCTGGCTGAACAATGTGAAGAAGAGGATTTTATGGAAGAGGAGTTTATGATTGAGCTTGAAAAACTCTGTGACCAGCATAATTTATCTATTTTAGTTACAAATAGCAATAGATATCCGTTGATTTATACATCTATTGATCTTGAGAGTTTGAATACTCGATTGTTTAAATATATTTTAGCCTACGAGGCATCAGAACGATTAGTCGAGGGTGAGAATATCTTTTTGGCGTACGATGTTGAGGATTCAAGGACACTTACAAGCAAGATGGAGATGTGGGGACAGCTTGATACGGGGGATTTGTTCTTGCTTAGTACACCTATGGAGAGTATTTCAGATAGCGTTGCGATTTCAAATCAATTTTTGGCTGTAATTGGATTTATTGCAGTAGCAATTAGTGGTTTGATTATTTGGTATTATTCAGGAAAAGTAAGCAAGCCGATTTTAAAAATTGCAGCACTTTCACAAAGCATTACCAATTTAGATTTTGAAGAAAAATACGATGGTAAAGATAAAAATGAACTTGCAGTACTAGGTAATAATATGAACCTTTTATCAGAATCGTTAGAACGGACGATTTCAGAACTGAAATCTGCGAATATCGAGCTTCAAAAGGATATTCAATTAAAAGAAGCGGTGGATTTGCAGAGGCAGGAATTTGTGTCTCATGTATCGCATGAGCTGAAAACACCAATTGCACTTATTCAAGGATATGCAGAGGGAATCAAAGACGGTATTATTGAAGATAAAGAGAGTATGGATTACTATTTAGATGTTATCCTAGATGAAGCTTCTAGGATGAATAAAATGGTGAAAAGCTTTATGGAACTGAATGAACTTGAAAGTGGTATCGATGCTATCGCGTTAGAGCGCTTTGACTTGACAAGTTTAGTGGAAGGTTATTTGATGAATATGGACATACTTGTGAAAGAGCAAGATGTTTTGATAGAAACAAATTTACCAGATTCAATCTTTGCATGGGGAGATGAGTTTAAGGTAGAAGAGGTGTTAATGAATTACATCTCGAATGCATTACATCATATCAAAGGCGAAGAGAAAAAGATTATAATTTCTATTGAAGAATTAGAAAATCAAGTAAAGGTGTCTGTCTTTAATACTGGTGAGGGTATTCCAGAAGAAAGCTTAGAGCATTTGTGGGAGAAGTTTTATAAAGTTGATAAGGCAAGAAGCAGGCAGTATGGTGGAAGTGGAGTTGGTCTTTCTATAGTAAAGGCGATACAAGAAAGAATGAATCAAGAATATGGTGTGAAAAATACAGATGGTGGGGTTAGCTTCTGGTTTACACTCGATAAGGCATAAAACTAAAAGAATGGTGGTCGACTCATGAGAGTTGACCACCATTCTTTTAGTTTAGTTTATATTTTACAGCAATAGTTTTAGCGGCTATAACCTCACCAGGTTGTATCTCGCAGGTTTTGAAAACGGATTCATCTGTAAAAACAACGATGCAAGTAGGATCTAATCCTTGAGATTTGATATAATCAATATCCATTTCGACTAGTTTGTCACCAGGATTCACCAAATCACCAGGATTTACAAAGGTAGTAAAACCGTTGCCTTCAAGAGAAACAGTATCAATTCCTAGATGGATTAAAATTTCTATACCATCATTGCTCTCAATACAAACAGCATGTTTTGTATCAAACACCTGTAAAATTTTACCAGCAACAGGTGCAACTACGATTGGTGATGTTTGGATGATACCAAAACCATTACCTAGCATTTTGCTAGAAAATACAGAATCATTAACTTTCTCGATTGGGATTAATCGCCCTGTCATTGGTGCAGTTATTGTTTTAGAACTAGATAGAAAAGAAAACATGATATAAACCTCCTTATAAATATAAAAAGCACAAACTAAACCTATCTTTGGTCAAGTTCATGCCTAATAAAATCAGTAACACACTTATGGGTGTATTATAATATATGCCTTATAGGAAGTCAATAGTTGATAAGAAACTAACAAAGTGAACAGTTACAAAAGGCAAAGTATTACATTAGTGTGATGAAGTGTACAAAAAAATAAAGAAAAATCAATACATAGTATATAAATTGTATAAAAACGGATTGACAAAGAGGTGAAGTGCATATATAATGAATTCATGTAAAACATATACGGATTGTTACTGAGATATCAGGCAAGACCAATTTTCGATACATAAATGCCTCGGTATTTAAGTTGCGAAGGTTGGATTTTTTTATTTAGGGAAGTGATGAATGTCTCGGCGAGGATAGGTTGGAAATGGTAGTAGAAAAGATTATCAACAATAATGTGATTAGCAGTACTAGAGATGGTGATGAACTCATTGTTATGGGTCGTGGCATTGGATTTGCTGTTAAAGTCGGTATGGAAGTAGACGAGAGTAAAGTTGAAAAAGTTTTTAAGCTAGAGAACGGTACACTTACAGATAAGTTTAAAGAGCTTATTGCTAGTATTCCTGTAGAACATGTTAGAGTGGCAGATGAACTGATTACATATGCAAATACTATGTTAAATACAACACTGAATGAAAATATTTATTTAACACTGACAGATCATATTAGTTTTGCAATGAAGCGCAATGAAGAAAATCAACATTTTTATAATGCGGTTTACACGGAAGTGAAAACCTTCTATAGAAAAGAATTCATGATTGGAATGTATGCCCTTGAGTTAATCGAACAACGTTTGGGCGTGAGATTACCTCAGGATGAAGCTGCTTCTATTGCACTACATGTTGTGAATGCAGAATTTAATTATTACATGTCAGATACGATGAAGAGTGCAAAGATGATTCCAGAGCTCGTGAAAATAGTTTCAGATTTCTTTGGTGCGATGCCGGATAGTTCTAATGTATATTATGAGAGATTTATAGTTCACTTAAAATTTTTGATTTATAGGATATTAAATAAGACATCATTGAATATCTTAGAAGAAGAGATTATTTTGGGGATTACAAAACAATATCAAGAAGAATATAAGTGTAGTCAGGAAATTGCGAAATATATTAATCACGTCTACGACTATGATACTACTGAAGAAGAGCTTGCATACCTTACTTTACATATTAGGCAAGTCCGAATGATACGTGAGTAATTTAAAAATTTATATAAAATTTTAAAAAGGAGGGTGTTTTTATGATGAAAACATTTCAAAAACTGGGTAAAGCGCTAATGCTTCCAGTTGCAACACTGCCACTAGCTGGTTTGTTACTAGGTATTGGTTACGCCATTGATCCAAGTGGATGGGGTGCAAACAATATCGTTGCTGCATTTATGGTTAAAGGCGGCGCATCAATTTTAGACAACCAAGGTATCTTGTTTGCAATCGGTTTAGGTTTTGGTATGACTGATGACAACGATGGTACAGGTGCTCTAGCTGCATTGGTTTCATTCCTTATGATGATTACATTATTAGCAGCAGGAACAGTACCTATGTTTGCAGCACTTTTGGGTATGGAATTATCAGAAATCGATTTAGCAGCTTTTGCAAAAGTTGGTAATGGTAACGTATTCTTTGGTATTCTAGCAGGTATTATTGGTGCTATGTGTTACAACAAGTTTAAGAGTGTTAAGCTTCCAGCAGCATTATCATTCTTTAGCGGTAAAAGGTGTGTAGCCATTGTAACTGGTGGTATTACTATGTTAGTATCATGTTTACTTTACTTTGTATGGCCGTTGTTATATGGAGTTCTTGTAAGTATCGGTG
Source organism: Lachnospiraceae bacterium (assembly GCA_044425805.1). Lineage (GTDB taxonomy): Bacteria > Bacillota > Clostridia > Lachnospirales > Lachnospiraceae > RGIG6307. The sequence continues at coordinate 141,355 of JAWXVC010000009.1, forward strand.
AAGGTGTTTCAGCTACAGGTATTTGGGGTGCAGGTGTTTATGGATTCCTTAACAGATTATTGATTCCTACAGGTCTTCACCACGCACTTAACAATGTATTTTGGTTTGATTTAATTGGTATTAATGATTTAGGTAAATTCTGGACTATTCCAGAAGCAACTGGAGATGTTGGTCTTTATATGTCAGGTTTCTTCCCAGTTATGATGTTTGGTCTTCCAGCAGCAGGTTTAGCTATTTATCATACAGCTAAAAAAGAAAAGAAAGCAATGGTTGGTTCTTTGATGTTAGCAGCAGGCGTTTGTACATTCGTTACTGGTGCAACAGAACCTCTTGAATTTGCATTTATGTTCGTTGCTCCTGTATTATACTTAATCCATGCGTTATTAACAGGTGTTTCATGTATCGTAGTCGGTGCACTTGGTGTCAGAGCTGGTTTCAATTTCTCGGCTGGTGCAATTGATTTATTCCTTTCAACGAACTCGCCACATGCTAACAATCCTTTCTTGTTAATTCCAATCGGTCTTGTGTTTGGTGTAATCTATTATGTAATCTTTAGATTTATGATAGTTAAATTTGATCTAAAAACACCAGGACGTGAAAAAGAAGAAGATGAAACTTTAGTGACACTAGCGAGTGATGACTTTGTGGGTATTGCTGAAAAAGTTTTAGAAGGCTTAGGTGGCCCTTCAAATATTACATCTATTGATCATTGTGTAACTAGACTTAGAATTGAAGTTGCTGATCAAGCACTTGTTAACGAAAAGATTATTAAATCTGCAGGTGTAGCAGGAATTATTCGTCCAAGTAAAACTTCTGTTCAAGTAGTAGTTGGTACACAAGTACAATTTGTATTTGATGAATTGAAGAAAATCTATAGAAAATAATATTTGAATATAGTGATTTTAAAAAGTGAATTATAAATGATAAGTAGACTCTGTATCTAAATATGTGTACAGAGTCTACTTTTTTGCTAGATGATATAGAAAGCTGTTGACAGGGGTGGCTAGTTGTGATATTCTGTCAAAGTTGCCCATGAGGGACAACTAATCAGGGAGATATTACTGATAAATAAAGTTTAAAAAGTTATTGACACAGAGCACTGTATATGATATTCTATCATAGTCGCTTCTGAGAGATGACAAAAGTCGAAAAGCATTTTCCGGTGTTTGACTACACGAAAAAGCCAAGAGACAAAGGCAGGATGAAAAGCCTGTAGAGCAAGCAAAAAGCTTGCAAAAACAAAATAAAAAAGTGGTTGACAAAGCCTTGGAGCTTTGATATACTACAAAAGTTGCTGAAACGGAAACGACAAAAACTTACAGAGATGTAAGGGGTTGTAGCGAAGAAGTAACGAAGAGAACCTTGACAAGTAAACAGCAATGCAACCCTGA
>JAWXVC010000044.1:0-2852 GCA_044425805.1 Lachnospiraceae bacterium
TAAGCGATGAATAAGGTAACGCCTAGACTCCCCCTACTCATCGCTTATTTTTAAAATTAAACAATTAGGGTTGGGTGATTTTCAACTGTCACTGTTTCAACATTTATTAATCCAGAACATTGCTCTTTTATAAAACTACTCCATGGCATAAGTTGTTCAATACCTTCGGACCCATTTTTGTGGCCCGGCATGTACAACAATAGGGTGTAGATGTATTGGAACACGTTCAGATTGTTTGCTTTTGCAGTCTCCACGAGACTATATATAATGGCACTTGCATTTGCACCTGAGACGGATGCATGGAATAGGGAGGCTTTTCTCCCGATTGCATAAGATTTTGCCTTTCGTTCCGCTGCATTATTAGAGAGTTCGCAGCGACCATCTTGTAAATATGTTTGTAGACTATCCCTATGATTTTGGGCATAGGTAAGCGCTTTCTGGAGTTTACTCCCTTTGGTTGGATTTAATGATTCAATCCAATTCCAGAAATTCTCCCAGATAGGTACTTCTTGTTCATGTCTTCTTGCTTTTCGTTCCTCTGGAGATAAGTTTTTGAATTCTCGTTCCAGATAGAACAGTTTATTGCAATAGGCCACTCCAATCTCAGCCGGAATGTATTTATCCAAATCTGCCATTGGAATAATTGGCTCTTTTATGGCTTCTGGTGAGTTGATATCGAGTAGCTTCATTGTTTTCTTTTTCTCTGCTGGTAAAGCTTCAAAGAACTTCCGTCTGCAATGAGCCATGCAGCAAGCTAACAATACTTCGTCTACTTTGTTGTAACCTTGATATCCATCACATTGAAGTAATCCTTGGAATCCTGCTAAGAATTCTTGTGGATAAATGCCACCTCGACCTGGCTGATATTCATACATTACAATACCAGGTAGGCCATCGCTTCCTGACGTATAAATCCACATGTAGGAAGTGGATTGCGCCGTTTTCCCATCCTCTCGTAACACTTGGCAGGTTGTTTCATCAGCATGAATAATTTCACGTTGTAACAATGATTTATGCAACTCCTCATAAATAGGAAGTAGATATCTCTCAGTAGTAAGAATACACCAATTAGCTAAGGTTTCTCTTGGAATCGTAGCTCCTAATTGCTCAAATGCTGATTCTTGACGATAATACGGTAACCCCATAAAACATTTATGAAACATGACAAATGCCACTGCAGAAGCGGATGCTGGACTATGTGGAATAAGTGCACTAGGTACAATCCCCTTTTTAAAGGAACCATCTTGATCCTTTTTACATTCAGGACATATCAAAACTTCCTGTAAGTAATGAATTCGCTCTATAACAGCAGGTTTGATTCGAATTTCTTCACGTACAAAGGTTGGTTTCATGGAAATCATTTTTGAATTACACCAATCACAGAAGCGTTCATTCTCTGCAACAGGACAGATAATCTCTACGATTGGTAGATTCGCATATAGTTCATCACGAGTAGCTTTTGGCTTTCTCTCTCTTGTATGACTTTTTACCTTAATAGATTCCTTCTTCATATCAATAGTTTCATTCTGTTTTGAAGAGGAAGATTTTTCGCTTTTAACACCAAAGAATTGACGTCGAAACTCTTCTAAGGTTTCTTCTAGATTCGCTTTTAAGGAATGTAATTCCTCTATCATCACACGTAATTCATGAATGGTTTCCTCTTGATCTTTGATACGAGACGCTTGTGTATCAATTACCATTTGTAAGAGTTCTTTTTCATTAAGTTCTGCCATCTCGTACCTCCTGACTTTTCTTATATTATATAGAAAATCAAAGGATTTGACAAATGATCACTTCATGATGTATGGCATTTTGACGGTGCATAACTTCCGCTAGAATTGACCTAAAGCACTATATTTCTTATAGTTTTAGAGATGTTATCCACATCCATGTCTTGAATCGCTTTACAGGAACCAATATTAGTTCGTTTCAAAACATGGATGTGGACAACTTCTTTTTTTCTGAAAAAGTAGTTGTCTGTAAAAATATTTTTTTCTCCGTATTGCACAAATCAAAAGTCTCTTCGGTTATTTTTGGGAGTCGGTTGAATTGCTTTAGGTTGCTCTATGGATAGACCTTCCATCAACCAACGAAACTCTTTACGAGAAAGTGGTCTTACTTCCGATGCATTCCGTGGCCATTGGAACCGACCCTCACTATCTAGGCGCTTATAGAGAAGGCAAAAGCCATCTTTATCAAAGTACAAAGCCTTTATAGTATTACGCCTTCTCCCGCAAAAGAGATACAGTGCATTTGCATAGGGATCCATCTGATAAGTGTCACGAATAATAGCCATGAGTCCATCTATGCTACGGCGCATATCGGTTTTTCCGGTCACAATATAAATTTTTGCAATACCGGAAGTATCCCCTAGCATAAGAATTGCAACGCAGCTAATGTATTTTGGATTACTTCCTGTGTTGCATTGTTTGCGATTTCAACTAAAACTCCTTTTTGTGTAAGACGAATTGCAATCGTGTCATTTACGATATTACTTGAGCTAGGAGTAGTATATAGCGGCGCACTAGTCACTTCGGTAGCTATAATAGGTGCTACTTCATCTACAATCAGTGGAACAACTTCTTGTACATCGTTTTTACGTGCTTGTTTTTGCTTGGGTATTTCGCAAGCTTTCTGACGCAGCTTTTTTACATGATAGTAAAATGTAGGTGATTTGATATCGTGTTCTTCCAACCATTGATTATCTGATTTTCCACTCGCTCTGCATTCCTGAATAATATCTAACCATTTCAAATCAGATTTGGATAAGTTTTGTGTGTAGCTCATGGTGATAATTCAACTCCATTCTTGATAAACTATGAAGTAAAATACTTTAACTCAAGTCGAAGGGT
>JAWXVC010000045.1:0-2655 GCA_044425805.1 Lachnospiraceae bacterium
TTTTTGATTTTTTATTACTTATTTTTAATAATTGTCGTTAAGTTTTTTATAATAATAATGCCAACAACTGTTACGAATGGCATAAAGTATCCGTAAAATTGCCAAGCGCCTTCTCCTGTTGTATAGTGTATAATAAAACTGTAACAAAGTGCAGCCAGAAAGTGTAACACCCTTTGCAATAAAAAAGACCATTGTAACACCCCTTAAAATCCATTATCCTTGAGTTTGACAAAGAACCAAGGAGGAAGAAAGGAATGCTATCAATGGACGATATTAAGTATATCAAAAGATTGTATGAAAAGGAAGATGTTTCAATCAGAGAAATCATGAGACGAACTGGTTATCACTATGAAACAATAAAAAAATATTTAGAATTAGAAGATTTTAATGAGCCATTATATCCACCACTCATTAGACCCTCATTATTAGATCCACTTAAGCCTATTATTGATGAATGGCTAACAGCTGATTTGACAGCACCTAGAAAACAACGACACACAGCAAAACGTATCTTTGAGCGATTACAGGAAGAATATCCTGAACAATTAGAAGTAAAGTTGCGAACGGTACAGGCTTATGTTTCAGAAAAGAAGAAAGAATTATTTCATGCACAGGAAAATAAAGCGAAGCTCCCTTTATATCATCCACCAGGGGAAGCACAGGTAGACTTTGGTCACTTCTCTTATTTTAATAATGCTGGTGAAATGATAGATGCATTAAAGCTAACTGTTTCGTTTCCCTATAGCAATAAAGCTTACTGTCAAATCTTTGGTGGGGAAAATCAACAGTGCTTACTGCAAGGTCTTAAAAATATATTTGAATATATTGGTAAAGTGCCTTATCGCATGGTGTTTGATAATCTTTCGACTGCTGTTGCACATGTAGGGAAAGGACATGAGCGAACTCTTACAGATGGATTTAAGCGTTTCTGTGAGCATTATAAATTCGAAGCTGCATTCTGTAACAGTGCTGCTGGATGGGAAAAAGGAAATGTGGAAAATAAAGTTGGTTACGAACGTAGAAATATGTTTGTTCCAATTCCTACTATACTAGATTTTAGTGAATTTAATCTAGAGTTATTGAAACGATGTGATAAGGATGGTAATCGAGGCCATTATGTAAAAGAACTATCTATAAATGACTTGTTTCAAGAAGAGTTGGTGGAAATGTTACCACTCAATTCCATTCCGTATGAAGTATTTATCTTAGAAACAAGAATCACCGATAATTGGGCAAAATGCTCTTTTGATGGGAATCGTTATTCTACATCACCACAATATAATAAACAGACCATTTATCTAAAAGTAACTAGTGATACCGTAATTGTAATGAATGAAGGATATGATGTAATCGTAGAACATCCTCGCCTCTATGGCAAGGGGCATGAGTCCATGAAGTGGCTCCCATACTTAAACCTAATGAGTCGAAAGCCAATGGCAATGAAATACACTACGTTCTATGAAGAGTTACCAGATAACTGGCAAAAATTTTTACGTAATCAAGATACAGAAGGCAAACGCAAGGGCTTAACAGCATTATATACTATGCTACAGAAACACGACCTGCATACTGCATCTGCTGCATTAACCTACGCATTAGATAACGGAGTACATGATGCTGATAGTATTTTATCAGCATACCGAACGATTACATCACCAATGCAGCAACTGCAACCAATGCAGGTGCAACAGCTGCATAAGGATATACAAGACGTTCCGAGCTTTCCAGTTAACAATCATAAATATGATGACCTCTTCACAAAGGGGGTAGTAGCTCATGCGGGATAAGATATATGAATGTTGCAAAGAGTTGAGATTAAGTGCAACATTTGCAGACAATGCAGTCACACTTTCAGGGGACACACATCAAGAGTATTTAGTAAAAGTATTACAAGCAGAGCAAGAATATCGAAATAATAAAAGAAAAGAATTACATTTAAAACAAGCAGGGTTTGACGGGCTGAAGACCTTTGAGAATTATGATTTTGAGAAAATCGTTATCCCGAGTGCATTGAATGCAGAAAATCTTAAAACGGCTGCATTTTTGGAACAAAAGCAAAACCTGATATTGTATGGAAGAAATGGTGCTGGCAAGAGTCATATGGCAACAGCTATTGGTGTAGAGGCATGTATGCAAGGCAAAAAAGTAAAGTTTTACAAGACAGCAACACTGGTAAATGAGTTATTGGATGCAAAAGCAGATGGATCCTTAACTAGAATGCTTAAGAGATTAAGTAAAATAGATTTATTAATATGCGATGAATGGGGATATCTCCCCTTCGGAGCTGAAGGTTCGCAATTATTGTTTCAAGTAATTGCAGATTGCTATGAAAAAAGAAGTTTAATCATTACAACGAATATCGAGTTCAGTAAATGGAATAGCATCTTCTATGACGAACAATTAACAGCTGCGCTCATAGACCGTTTGGTCCATCACAGTCACTTAATTGTGTTCGATAGAGAGAGCTGGAGATTCGAACATTCGTTGATGAAAATATAGTAACTATTAACCCAATATAGGTGTTACACTTTTGCATTGCATTTTGTTACACTTTGGGGTTGCAAAATACATCTACCACTCCTTTCTGTAACTCTCTTGCTGATTCGTATCTTTCTAATACATATTGTACATGATTCTCGCTTATTTCTCCAACAT
>JAWXVC010000002.1:0-2161 GCA_044425805.1 Lachnospiraceae bacterium
TCAAAACTATCAGTATGGGGAGTAGAGGGTAGCATACAATCAATTCAAAACAGTATATCTAATAACTATCAAGGCTTATTTGAGCCAAAACAATTAAACCAAAAGAGGAATTTCAATTATGTCAAAACACAAAAACCAGCAACAAGCGAAGAAGAACACAGCAGAGGATTTTAAATCTATGTTTCCCGAAATACCAAGCTCGTATACGAAAGCAACTTTCTGCAATGCGTGTGGAAAAGCGTTAAACGGAACGGACGATTTACATTTTTTTAAAAACGGAGAGGATGTTGGATTTTGCAATAATGAATGTTTCGAGTCCGTTTTATACGCCGAAGAAATATCTAAAGTGATGAAAGAAAATCTAAAACCGTTATATATTCGCACAGACAAATCCAAACTACCTATCCATAAAAGCAAGGTCGATGCTATATTAAATTGGAGACCAGAAATGCATAACCCTAATGGATTAATAATTCACGGGTCAACTGGAAAAGGAAAAACGCGAGCATTAACCCTATTACTCCAAGAACTCATAAAAAAGCGTCTCTACGGCGTCAAGAAGAGTTTTAAGGTGTTTTACTCGGGCGAACTAGAAAGAGAGATTATGAGTCAATTTGGACATAATACAAAAGGTTACCATGCCTTGATTGACAAGTTGACAAAAATAGAATTACTTGTAATAGATGATTTTGGTAAAGAGAGGTTCACTGAACGATATGAGATAAGTATCTTTAATATATTTGAAAACAGAATAGCTAATTGCCTCCCTACTATAATGACCACGAATTATGCAGGGGACAGCCTGAAATCTTTATTCACGGATTTAAATTCCTTTGAGCCTTTTTATAGGAGATTGAAAGAATTCAACAAAATAATTAGTTTTTAAGGAGAAATAGTAAATGACTAAAAAATGCAAACCATTTTCTACTGACGCATTTACCGATGGATATAGAGCTAGAGTATTTGGAGGAAGAAAAGTTTCTTCGGCAGGTAGTCGTATTACAATACTCGATAAATGCCAATCCCCTTATAGTTATCTAAACGATAGGCAAAAGGCTGATTGGTATGATGGAATTGAATATGCTGACAAAGAAAAAAAATGGCTCAAGAAAGAAAATCCATATCACGGATACAAGAGAGGCGATAATGTCAATTACACGGAGTATGTAGAAGCACTCCAAAAATACGGAGAAATTACATTACGTGGAGATGGTATTATACAAGGATTCAGGCAATGTATGGCGAAAACAAACATAAAGATTACTCAGAAAAAAATAGGAAATAATTTATTTAAAATAACCAAAAGAAAGGAATAAAATGTCAATAATGGATAAAAAAGAGGGTAAATATGATCCTAGAAATAAGTTAAATGATTTAACAGGAAGAGACTGGCTTAAATCTACTAAAAGTTTTTATTTATCGAAAAAATGTGTGGATGATAAGGATGCTTTTTCGCATCCAGCACCTTTCTTGATAAAAGATATAGAAAGGCTAATATCTTTTTTTACGAAAAAAGGTATGAATGTATTAGATCCTTTTTTGGGGTCTGGAACTACTGCTATAGCTGCTTTTAATTTGCAAAGAAAAGCTTTTGGAATGGATCTTAGCGAAGAATTTAGATCGTTAGCTTTAAAGAGATTTCAAAAAAAAGGTATGGTTGATACTGATTTTGAATATGTATTGGGAAATTCGACGAAGGATTTGGATGTTTTTAAAAATATTGATTATATAGTAACATCTCCTCCTTATCATAATATATTAAGAAACTCATCAACAGGCTTGCGAAATGATAATAGCCATAAAGGTTATCGAAGTGGTTCTAGAATAGGAATTGAATATTATTCTGAAAATGAAAACGATCTTGGTAATCAAGAAAAATATGAAGATTTTATTAAATTGCTATCTAAAGTGATGAAGAAATGTTATAAGATTTTGACTTTAGGAAAATATTGCTCTATAATAATAAGTGATTTTACGGTGAATAAAAAAGAAGTTTGCGTGCAGTCTGATATTGTAAGCCTAATGCTTCATATAGGTTTTGAATTTGTAGGAACTACAATTTTATTGCAAGATAATAAGCCATTATACCCATTTGGGTATCCTTTTGCCTATAAGATTAATCACATGCATCAAAATATAATAAACTTCAGGAAAAAGGAAT
>JAWXVC010000004.1:0-860544 GCA_044425805.1 Lachnospiraceae bacterium
TTGAGTTCTTCGCCGTCGGTAATAAACAAACAGCATTGTTTTTGCATCCGGTCAAGGGTGGCGGAAGTAATGAATATATTACGTGGTGGTAATCCCACGAAAAAAATGATTGACCCTTTAAAAATCTAATAACCCAGATAAGTGACACTGTCTGAGAAATAATTGTAGCTAACGCTGCTCCTTTAATTCCCATACCAAATACAAATATAAATACAGGATCCAAAACAATATTTATAATAGCACCTATCATAACCGTAAGCATGCTGTATTTTGTATAACCTTGCGTGGTAATAAATGCATTTAACCCTGTAGTCATCATGACACAAATCGTACCAATTAAATAAATATATAAATAATCTGTGGCATAAATAATAGTGTTTTCACTAGCACCAAAAATATATAACAAACGTTCTCCAAAAATAAAAAATAATATAGTTATAATGATAGAAGCAATAATCAAACCTGTAAAACAGTTACCTAATATATTCTCTGCCTCATCATTATCGCCTTTTCCCATTGCAATAGCTGCTCTTGGAGCACCACCACTACCCATTAATAATGCAAAAGCATTTACAACCATAATAATTGGAAAACATAAACCAACACCTGTTAAACCTAGTGCACCAATTCCATCTATGTTACCAATATAAATTCTATCAACTACATTATAAAGTAAATTTACTATTTGCGCAGCAACTGTTGGTACTGCCAAAGAGAGTAGCAATTTTCCAATGCTACCCTCTCCTAAATTAGTTTTACGATTCATTTATATCTTCCCCTAAAACTTCTTCTTGTTCTTCTAATTCGACTTCTTCTATACCATCTGTTGCTATAGACCTTCTAACTTTTGCAATCTGTGCAACCTTTACACCCTCTGCTAAATTAATTAATTTAACACCCGATGTAATTCTTCCAAGCTCAGAAACTTCTGATACACGTATTTGAATAATAATACCCTCATTTGTAATCATCATGATTTCACTATCTTCATTTACGGCCTTTACACCTATTACTTCTCCAGTTTTTTCGGTAATCTTATAACATTTAACACCTTTACCACCACGTTTTTGAACAGTAAATTCACCAAATGCAGTACGTTTACCCATACCAAGCTCTGAAGCAAATAATAATGAATCACCTTGAGTATCAATTTGCATACCGATTACTTCATCATCTGTATCTATATTCATACCAATAACACCCATAGAAGCACGTCCTGTATGTCTTACATCTGTTTCTTTAAATCTAATACACATACCTTGCTTTGTAACTAATATAATTTCTGACTCATTCGTTGTTGTTTTTACTTCTATTAATTCATCATCATCACGAAGAACAATTGCAGTAAGACCATTTTTACGAACATTACTATATTCCATAATAGATGTCTTCTTCGCAATACCATTTTTAGTAACCATAAATAAATTCTTACTATCATCATATTCTTTGATAGGAATCATTGCGGAAATTTTTTCACCAGGTACTAATTGTAAAAGATTAACAATAGCAGTTCCTCTAGCAGTTCTGCTAGCTTCTGGTATTTCATATGCTTTCAAACGATATACACGACCTAAATTAGTAAAGAACATCAGGTAATGATGTGTAGTAGTCATAAGTAAATCTTCTATGAAATCTTCATCAATCGTTTGCATACCTTTAATACCTTTACCACCACGATTTTGTGACTTAAAGTTATCGACTGTCATACGTTTAATATAACCTAATCTTGTCATTGCAATTACTACATTATCTCTTGGAATTAAATCTTCCATAGAAATATCTGAATCATCAAATCCTATCTTAGAACGTCTATCATCACCAAATTTATTAGAAATAATAAGCATCTCATCTTTTATTACACCTAATAACAATTTTTCATCCCCTAAAATAGATTTTAAATAAGCTATTTTTTCTAATAATTCTAAATGTTCATTTTCAAGCTTATCTCTTTCTAAACCTGTTAATGCACGTAAACGCATATCAACAATTGCTTGCGCCTGAGCTTCAGATAATCCAAAACGATTTTTTAATTTTTCTTTTGCTATTGCAACATTTTGACTACCTCTGATAATAGAAATCACTTCATCTATATAATCTAATGCAATCAATAAACCTTGTAAAATATGATCACGTTCTTCTGCTTTATTTAAATCATATTGTGTTCTTCTAGTAACAACTTCTTTTTGATGATTTAAGTAAACAGTTAACATATCTAGTAAATTCATAACCTTTGGCTCATTATTAACAAGTGCTAACATATTAATACCAAAAGTATCTTGTAATTGAGTATGTTTGTATAATTGATTTAAAATAACATTTGCATTCGCATCTCTACGAAGTTCAATTACAACACGTACACCTTCTCTATTTGATTCATCTCTAATATCAGTGATACCATCAATTTTCTTAAGCTTAACAAGCTCAGCTATTTTAATAATAACATTTGCCTTGTTAACCATATAAGGTAATTCGGAAACAATAATCTGACTCTTACCATTCGCTAAAGTTTCGATATCTGTAACTGCACGAACCTTTACTTTACCACGACCAGTTCTATATGCTTCCTCTGCTCCTCTAGCACCCATAATAACAGCACCAGTAGGAAAATCAGGTGCCTTTATAATTTCAATTAATTCCTCTATTTCAGTTTTTCTACCTTCATCCACATGATTATCAATCATCCTTACAACTGCAGAAATAATATCTCTTAGGTTATGAGGTGGAATATTTGTAGCCATACCAACAGCAATACCAGTGGTACCATTTACTAATAAGTTTGGATATCTACTTGGTAATACAACTGGCTCTTTTTCTGTTTCATCAAAGTTTGGTGCAAAATCTACTGTATTTTTATTGATATCAGAAATCATTTCCATAGATATTTTAGTAAGACGAGCTTCTGTATATCTCATAGCAGCCGCGCCATCACCATCCATAGACCCAAAGTTTCCATGACCATCCACTAATGGATAACGTGTCGTCCATTCCTGAGCCATATTAACCATTGCACCATAAATAGAACTATCACCATGTGGGTGATATTTACCCATCGTATCACCGACGATACGTGCACATTTACGATGTGGCTTATCTGGTCCATTATTTAACTCTATCATAGAATATAAAATTCTACGTTGTACAGGTTTTAGACCATCTCTTGCATCAGGTAAAGCACGCGCAGCAATTACACTCATTGCATAATCTATATAACTATTCTCCATAGTTTTCTTTAAATCAACTACGTGAATCTTATCAAAAACTTGATTGTCCATCTATAAACCTCTCTCTTATACGTCTAGATTCTTAACGAATTTTGCATTTTCTTCAATGAATTCTCTTCTAGGCTCAACCTTATCACCCATTAAAGTAGTGAATGTTAAATCAACTTCCGATTCAAGCTCTTCATCAAAATTAACTTGTAATAAAACTCTGTGAGCAGGATCCATAGTAGTATCCCATAATTGATCTGCATCCATTTCCCCAAGACCTTTGTAACGTTGGATTTTATTATTTTGATCACGTCCAACTTCTTGTAAGATATTATCTAATTCTTCATCACTATAAGCATACCAAGTCTTTTTATTTTTTTCTAACTTATATAGTGGTGGTTGTGCCATATAAACATGCCCCTGTTTAATAAGTTCAGGCATAAATCTATATAAGAATGTTAATAATAAAGTACTGATATGAGCACCATCAACATCGGCATCTGTCATAAGAATAATCTTGTGATAACGTAATTTATTGATATCAAAATCTTCATGAATACCTGTACCAAAAGCCGTAATCATAGCTTTTATTTCAGCATTTGCATAAATTTTATCAAGTCTTGCTTTTTCTACATTTAAAATCTTTCCACGAAGTGGTAAAATCGCTTGTGTTGCTCTTGATCGAGCAGATTTTGCACTACCACCCGCAGAATCACCTTCTACGATGTAAATTTCACAATTTTTAGGATCTTTATCTGTACAATCAGCTAATTTACCAGGTAATGACATACCTTCTAAAGCTGTTTTTCTACGTGTTAAATCTCTCGCTTTTCTTGCAGCATCTCTTGCTCTTTGTGCAAGTACTGATTTTTCACAAATCATCTTTGCTACAACAGGATTTTGCTCTAAGAAATAAGTTAATTGTTCTGAAACAATACTATCAACAGCACCTCTAGCTTCTGAATTTCCTAATTTTTGTTTAGTCTGTCCTTCAAATTGTGGTTCTCCGATTTTAATACTAATAATAGCTGTCAAACCTTCTCTAATATCTTCACCAGATAAATTAGGTTCATTATCTTTTAATAATTTATTACTTCTCGCATAATCATTAAAAGTTTTTGTAAGAGCATTTCTAAAACCTACAAGATGTGTACCACCTTCTGGTGTATTAATATTATTAACAAAACTGTATACACTTTCTGTATAAGAATCATTATGTTGTAAAGCAACCTCTACATATACATCATTTTTGCTACCTTCAAAATACATAATTGCATCATAAAAGCTTTCTTTACTACGATTCAAATAAGTAACATACTCTTTGATTCCACCTTCATAATAAAACTCATGTTTTCTAGCTTTTTTAACTGTTTTTTCAGTAACTTCTGGTAAATCAAACATCGTATCTTTTGCATCAACTGCAGCTCTTTCTAATAACTCATTTATTTGAGTATTTTCGTGATCTATTTCTGTTAATTCAACAGGTTCTTCCACTGATACATTTCTATGATCTTTTAATATTATACGTAATCCTTTTGTCAAAAAGGCCATTTCTCTAAGTCTTTGTTTTAAAATATCATATTCATAAACTGTAGTTTCTGTAAAAATAGAAGCATCCGGTTTGAACGTAACTTTTGTTCCTGATTTTTCTAAATCACATGTACCAACTTCTTTCAATGCATAACAAACATCACCACGTTCATAACGTTGCTTATATACAGTTCCTTCTTTTGAAATTTCAACTTCTAACCAATCAGATAAAGCATTTACAACAGATGCACCTACACCATGAAGACCACCTGAAACTTTATATCCTCCACCGCCGAATTTACCACCAGCATGAAGAATTGTAAAAACAACTTCAACCGCAGGAATACCAGCTTTTTGATTAATTCCAACAGGAATACCACGGCCATTATCTATAACAGTAATAGAATTATCTTCATTAATATTAACTTCGATTTTATCACAAAATCCAGCTAATGCTTCATCAACTGCATTATCTACGATTTCGTATACTAAATGATGTAATCCCCTACTTGAAGTAGTACCAATATACATACCAGGTCTTTTTCTAACAGCTTGTAGACCCTCTAATATCTGTATCTGATCCGCTCCATATTCTGTATTTACGTTATCCATTTATAATTCTCCCATTCTAATTCTCATTCATGATACTTCCATTAGTGACTTTAAAAATCTTGTTTATTTCAAATCTATTATTAATAAATTCATCTAACCCAGTACAAGTAATAATCGTTTGAATATCATTTATACTGTCTAATAATTGTTTTTGTCTATTACTATCTAATTCTGATAGTACATCATCTAGTAATAAAATTGGTGTATCTTTTATGATTTTCTTAACTAGTGCTATTTCTGACAATTTAAGTGATAATGCTGCTGTCCTTTGTTGTCCTTGAGAACCAAACTTTCTAATATCTTCTTCACCAATCATAAAAATACAATCATCCTTATGAGGTCCTACACTTGTTTGACCAAGCTTCATATCTCTATCTCTTTTTTTTATTAGTGCACCTTTGAAATTATTTATTTCAATATCAGGGTCATATTTTAAATGTAATTCTTCACGTTCTCCAGATAATTTTTTATGCATTTCATAAACTATTTGATTCAATTCTTTTATAAATGAAGATCTTCGTTCTATAATCTTCGTTCCATAAAATACTAACTGCTCATCCCATACATCTAGCGTTTCAAGTAATGTCTTATCAAAATATATATCTCTTAATAACTTATTTCTTTGTATTATAATTTTATTATAATTATTTAGATGAAAAAGATATGATTTATCAAGCTGACATAACTCCATATCAATAAATCTTCTTCTGGCACTTGGACCATCTTTTATAATTGTTAAATCTTCAGGTGAGAATACTACAATATTAATTAGTCCAAGTAAATCTGAAGCTTTTTTTATTTTAAGTCCATTGATAGCAATACCTTTTGTTTTTCCTTTATGTAAATGCATATCAACCTTGTAATCTATTTCATTTTTTAAAATATTAGTTCTTATATGAGCCTCATCTTGTTCAAATGTAATCATATCTCTATCTTTACTATTTTTGTGAGATTTTGTTGTAGATGCTAAATAAATAGCTTCTAATACATTTGTCTTTCCTTGAGCATTATCACCATATAAAATATTAATACCCTTATCAAAAGAAATATTTAATTGCTCATAATTTCTAAACTGAGCAAGCTCTAATGACTTTATGATCATAGAAATTCCTCATTCTTTTATCTTGTAGATATCACAAATTCATTTCCATCAAAAGAAACAACATCACCATCAACTAATTTTTTGCCTCTTTGGGTTTCAACCTTGCCATTTAATATAACTAATCCATCTTGAACAACTATTTTTGCATCTACTCCTGAACTAACCAGACCAGCTAATTTCATCGCTTGTCCTAATTTTATAAAATCATCTTTTATATAAACCTTTTGCACTCTTATATACTTCCCTTCTTAGCTGCTATACAGCTATAAAATTAACAGGTAAAATCAAATATAAATAATCCTCTGTTTCATTTTTTATGATGCAAGGAGATTTTGAATTTAACATATACAAAGTAATATATTCATCATCAATAACCTTAAGCGCATCCATTAAAAATTTAGGATTAAAGCCAATCATTAAATCTTTACCATTTTTTGATACATCTATTTCTTCATTCATACTACCAATAGTAGCATTTATCTTAAGTTCAATGCTTAAATCAGTAATATTCATAATGATTGGTTTTTTATCACCCTCTTTTGTAAGAAGTGTTGCTCTATCAATACAACTTTGGAATTCTCTTTTATTTATATTAATACGTGTTTCATAATCTGCGTTTAACATTTGTTCTATTCTAAAATATTCACCTTCTATTAAACGAGAAACAACTGTCGTGTTATCAAATTCAAAAACAATATGATTTTCTGTGAAATATAAAATAACATCATCATCTGTTTCACCAGAAAGAATTTTACTCACTTCATTAAGTGTTTTTCCTGGAACAACAACTTTTTTTGATGTATATGAATCTCTTAATTTAATTTTTCTAATTGAAACTCTATGACCATCAAGTGATACAATCTTTAACACATCTTGATCTATATGAAATAATTCACCTGTCATCATTTTATTATTGTCATTGTCAGCAATAGAAAAGATAGTTTGTCTAATTAATTCTTTTAAAGAAAATTGACTAAGAACTAAATTATCTTTTTTTTCTATTTCTGGTAAAGAAGAAAAATCTTCGCCTGATTTTGATTGAATATTAAATTTAGCTTTTTCACAAGTAATAGTAGTATTGTAATTTAAATCAGTTTCTATAGTAACATCATTATCAGGTAACTTACGTACTATTTCTAAAAAGAATTTAGCATCAATAGCTATCATACCTATTTCTTTTATAAATCCTTCTACTGTAGTTTCTATTCCAAGTTCCATATCATTTGCAGTAAGAGTAATACACCCTCTAGTTGCATCAAGTAAAATACATTCTAGTATATTCATTGTAGTTTTATTAGGTACAGCTTTTGATACGATTTGTAATCCAGTTAATAAATCTTGTTTTGTACAAATTATTTTCATGTGCAAAACTCCTTTCAAGTTAATCCACAAATGTGAAGTTATTCGCAATTATATAATATTTTATTAAAATTCATAGACATAGTAGTAGGGGATGTTGAAATGTGGATAAGTACTTTAACCCCTTATAAATAAAAGAAAGTTATTCGTAATAAATATGTGAATAACTATGGGATATCTTCATGTTAAAGTTTAAGTTATTCACATTAATATAATTTGAAAAAGTTCAAATATTTTTATAAGAAATTTTATGAACAATATATCCACAAGTTGTCCACTAAGATATCAACTTCTTCTTAATAATTTCTATATTGTTTTTAAGTTTAAAATCTTGTTCCATATCAGCTTCTACCTTAGCAATACCATGCATAATAGTAGTATGATCTTTTTTTCCTAAAAATTCAGCAACCATTTTAAGACTCATTTCTGGAATACATTCTCTACATAAGTACATAATAAGTTGACGAACATTAGAAATCTCTTTTGTTTTTTTACTAGATAAGATAGCAGTTTCATTAATATTATAATGTTCACATACCACTTGTAGTATAAACTCAGGCGTTATATCTTTATCACTATGAGGAGAAACCATATCTTTAAGAGCTTCTTCTGTCATAGATAAAGTAATAGGTATATTATTTAATTTAGAAAAGGCTAATATTTTATTAAGTGCACCTTCCAATTCACGGATATTTGATTTAATATTATTAGCTATATATTGAATAATATCATCATTAATTTGTTTATGTAGATTTTCAGATTTTTTACGTAAAATAGCCATACGTGTTTCATAATCAGGTGCATTAATATCTGCAATCATACCCCAACCAAAACGTGATCTAAATCTTTCATCCAAAGTTTCCATTTCCTTTGGTGGTTTATCAGATGTAAGGATGATTTGTTTACCCGCTGAGTGCAGAGCGTTAAATGTATGGAAAAATTCTTCCTGTGTACTTTCTTTACCTATAATAAACTGTACGTCATCGACCATTAATATATCAACAGTACGATATTTTTCACGTAATTTAGTCATAGCTATAGCATTACCGCTTCTGATAGATTCAATCACTTCGTTTGTAAATTCTTCACTTGTTACATATAAAATATGTGCATCAGGGCGTTCTTTTAAAATTCTATGGCCAATAGAATGCATTAAGTGAGTTTTACCAAGACCAGGACCACCATATAAATATAGAGGATTATATGAATTTCCAGGATCATCGGCAACTGCTTGAGCTGCAGAATAAGCAAGCTTGTTGTAGCTACCAACAACAAAAGTTTCAAACATATATTTTTGATTTAAGTTCGTTATCTCGTAAGAAACATTATTAATAGAAGAAACAGAACTTTCTATTTCTGATTCTTCATGTCCTTGAACGTTATTCAATATAAATTTGATTTCATATTCCTCAGACATCATATCTGAAATCGTATCTGTGAAATAATTCTTAAACTTGCTATTGATATAATTAAGAGCCTGGATATTATCTGATGAAATTTTAATTGTGACTAAATGATCATCCACACTTAAAAGTTCAAGAGGTAGTACCCAAGTTTTATAAGCTATATCCGTTAAGCTATATTCTTTCTGTATTGTTTCTTTAATTGTTGTCCATAATTCTTGTAATAATTCCATAATGTATATAATCCACCTAATTAACCTATTGTAAACATAATTCTTCAATCTTTATAATATCGTAAAATCAATAATATATCAAATGAATATTTCTATAGTTATAAACAAAATTAAAAAGTTATCCACATAAGTTATCCACATATAAACATTATGTAGTGTTTTACGATGTGGATATACTAAATATTGTATATTAAATTATTTTTAGTGTGGAAAAATAAAAAATAGTTATCAACGTAAAAAATATTAAAAATCCTTAATAAATAAAGGTGTTTTTAAAAGTTATCCATATCTATAAAAAAGATATCCACAAGTTTTCCACACAATGTGGATATCTTGTGGTTAGCATGTGAATAACACTATATGTAGTGTATAACTTTTAAATCTATAAAAAGTCCCTAAAAATAAGGATTTTTCCCTTGACACAAACTCTTTTTTACATTAGAATGATAAGGAATTTTCCAACAAATTTTGGGGTGGATATACCCATTTAAGAAGAAAATAAGTTACCTTATATAAAAAGGTTTTGAAAAAGGAGGTGCTGTAATATGAAAATGACATTTCAGCCAAAGAAAAGATCTAGATCAAAAGTTCACGGATTTAGAGCAAGAATGAGTACTCCAGGTGGAAGAAAAGTTTTAGCTGCTAGAAGAGCAAGAGGTAGAAAACAATTATCTGCATAGTTTTATAGGTCACAGTGATGTGACCTATTTTTTCTATACAAGAAGATAGGTTGAAATTTGATTTTAACCAGCTATGAGAAAGAGATGATTATTAATTATGATATTTTCTGAATCGTTGAAGAAAAATTCAGATTTTCAAAAAGTCTATAAAACTGGGAAGTCATATGCTAATAAATATTTAGTAATGTACGTGTTGGAAAATGGTACGGACCAGAATAGATTAGGGATTTCTGTTAGTAAAAAAGTAGGAAATAGTGTTGTTAGGCACAGAATTACAAGACTTGTAAGAGAAAGCTATAGATTACATGAAGGAATATTCAATAGTGGTTTGGATATTGTAGTCATAGCGAGGCAAAATGCTGCAACCGTAGGTTTTTATGAGGTTGACAGTGCATTTTTACATCTATCTAAGCTCCATGGTATTATAAAAATTTATTTTAATTGGAATAAATAGGAGCAATTCGTTTTTATGATGAAAAAATTATTTATATTTATTATTAAAATTTATAGGAAATATATTTCCCCAATGAAAAGTACAAAATGTCCGTACATTCCAACATGCTCACAGTATGGATTGGAAGCCATAGAAAAATACGGTGCTATTAAAGGTGGTATTTTAACTCTTTGGAGGATATTAAGGTGTAATCCTTTTTCAAAAGGTGGATATGATCCTGTTCCTTAAGGGAAAAAAGGAGGCATTTTTATGCAAGGTATTTTATTAACACAAAACTCAGGTTTTCTATCACCAATTGCATGGGTGTTAGGAAAAATTATGAATGCGATCTTTGTTGTTTTGGATTTGATTGGTATTCCTAATATTGGTTTAACTATTATATTATTTACGATAGCTATATACATTTTAATGTTACCAATGACAATCAGACAACAAAAGTTTTCAAAGCTTTCAGCAAAAATGAACCCTGAATTGCAGGTAGTTCAAAAGAAATATAAAGATAAAAAAGATACAGCATCTCAAATGAAAATGAGAGAAGAAACACAGGCAGTTTATGACAAGTATGGAGTTTCTCCTTCAGGTTCATGTGTACAATTATTAATTCAGATGCCAATTTTATTTTCTTTATATAGTGTAATTTATGCTGTACCAGCATATGTTGCAAGAGTAAAAGAAGCATATTTTCCACTAGTTGAAAAATTAGTTGAAACAGAAGGAGTAGATGATTTATTACAAGGATTTTCAAATTCTACTAGATATTTATCTCAATTTACAGATGCTGAATATTTAGCAGGATCAACAGAATACATTCAGAATACATATATTGATTGTTTAAATATGGCTTCTACTGGTGAATGGAATTCTTTAATTGATGCTTTCCCTAATTTATCAACTGATATTCAAAACGCATATGATACAATTTATCAATATAATAGTTTCTTAGGTCTTAATATTGGTAACTCACCAAGTTATTTATTTAGTCAAGGTATGGAGACAGGTGCAATACTTATGTGTGTTGCAGCACTTATGATTCCTTTCCTTGCAGCTTTAACACAATGGTTAAATGTTAAGCTTATGCCACAAGCTGCTTCACAGCAAAATAGTGAAAGTGAAATGGCAAATTCAATGGCAAGTTCAATGAAAACGATGAATACTATTATGCCTTTGATGTCAGCATTCTTCTGTTTTTCATTCCCAACTGGTATTGGTATTTACTGGATTGGTGGTGCTGTTGTACGTTGTGTTCAACAAATTTTAATTAATAAGCATATTGATAAAATGGATTTTGATGCTTTAATAGATGGTAATAGAGATAAAGCAGCTGATAAAGCAAAAAAACGTGCAAATCGAAATGCTAAATATATGGATCAACAAGCTAAAATGGATGAGATAGCAGCTATAAATACAAAAAAAATCAATCCAGAATTAGCAGGTAATAAAGCAAAGAAAATGACAACTGAAGAGCGTGCAGCTAAAATGAAAGATGTAGATAAATACGTTAAAAAATCTGAATCAAGTTTAGCAGCAAAGGCTAATTCAGTGAAAAATTACAACGAAAACGATATGAAATAGTAAGATTGGAGGATTATCATGGAATTTGTTACAATATCAGCAAAAACAGTTACAGACGCAGTTACAGAAGCTTGTACAAGATTTGATGTTACAAGTGATAAATTAGAGTATACGGTAGTAGAAGAAGGTAAATCAGGTATTCTTGGTATCGGTTCAAAGCCTGCAGTTATAAGTGTTAGAGTAATTGAAGAAAAGTTAGAAGATAAAGTAAAAGCATTTTTAGATGATATTTTTGCAGCTATGAAGCTTGAAGTAATCATAAAAATTACATATGATGAAGCTGAAAGTACAATGAATATTGATTTAGTAGGTGATGAAATGGGAGTTCTTATTGGTAAAAGAGGACAAACACTTGATTCGCTACAATATTTAGTTTCATTAGTAGCTAACAAAGGACAAGAGAATTTTATCAGAGTAAAAGTTGATACTGAAAATTATCGTGAAAGAAGAAAAGATACACTCGAAAATCTTGCTAAAAATATTGCAAATAAGGTTAAGAGAACTAGAAGAAGTTTTGCTCTTGAACCTATGAATCCTTATGAAAGACGTATTATACATGCAGCTTTACAAGGTAATAAATATGTTACTACACATAGTGATGGTGACGAACCATTTAGACATGTTGTTGTATCATTTAAAAGGTAATTTTAAGAAAGAACCAGAGTAAATCTCTGGTTCTTATTTGTACTTTTAGGGATATAGAATTGGAGGTTATTTGTGGTTTTTAAAACAGATACGATAGCGGCAGTTGCTACGGCTATGAGCGATTCTGGAATAGGAATTGTACGTGTAAGTGGTGAAAATGCTATATCAATTGTTGATAAATTATATGTAAGTAAAAATAAAAAAAAGCGCCTAATAGATGTTAAAAGCCACACAATTCATTATGGTTTTATACAGGATCAGGATGTTTTTATTGATGAAGTTATGGTTGCAGTGATGAAAGCTCCTAATAGTTATACTACCGAGGATACTGTTGAAATTAATTGCCATGGTGGTGTGTTAATGGTTAATTATATTTTAGAAACACTTCTAAAATATGGTGCAAGATTAGCGGAACCAGGTGAATTCACAAAAAGAGCTTTTCTTAATGGACGTATCGATCTTTCTAAAGCAGAAGCTGTTATTGATGTGATTCATTCTAAAAATGAGTTTGCTTTAAAGGCTAGTACATCACAGTTAAAGGGTGTTATAGCTGATGAAGTTTCTAAAATGCGAAGTATTATTATATATGAAATTGCTTTTATTGAGTCAGCTTTAGATGATCCTGAACATATTAGTTTAGATGGTTTTGAAGAGCGGATTTCTAAAGAATTATATGATTTAGATTTTAAAATGACACAGCTTATTGACTCTGCGGACAATGGAAAAATACTTAAAGAAGGTGTAAATACAGTTATTTTAGGGAAACCGAATGCTGGTAAAAGTTCTTTGTTAAATATCCTTGTTGGAGAAGAGAAAGCTATTGTAACAAGTATCGCGGGAACAACGCGCGATATTATTCAAGAAAATATTAAATTACACGGTATAGGTTTGAATATAATTGATACTGCGGGTATAAGAGATACGGAAGACATTGTTGAAAAAATTGGTGTAGAAAAAGCTCTTAAATGTGCAGAAACAGCTGATTTAATCATTCATGTTGTGGATTGTTCTATTCCTTTAGACGAAAGTGATTTGGATATAATGAGGCTGATGGATCATAAAAAAGCTATTATTTTATTAAATAAAACTGATTTAAATAGTGTTTTAGATGATGAAATTATTCAAGATTGCTTAAAGGATTTGAGTATACCTTCTTATGATTTGATCCCTATTATTAAAACTTCTACATCAGAAAATATAGGTATAGATTTATTTGAAAATAAAATAAAAGAGATGTTTTTCCACGGAGAAATTTCTTTTAATGATGAAATATTTATAACAAATATGAGACATAAAGAAGCTTTACTTGATGCAAGAAATAGTATTAGATTAGTTAAAAATAGTGTTGATATGAGTATGCCAGAGGACTTTTTGAGTATTGATTTAATGAGTGCATACACTTCACTCGGATATATAATTGGTGAAGAAATAGGAGAGGATTTAGTGAATGAAATCTTCCAAAAATTCTGTATGGGTAAATAAATACTTTTGGTGGTCGATAGAAAAGGATGGATATTAGAGTGAAAGAAGTAGTTGATGTTTGTGTTGTTGGTGCAGGTCATGCTGGTTGTGAAGCGGCACTTGCATGTGCAAGAATGGGTTTAAAAACTGTAATTTTTACAGTGAATGTGGATAGTATCGCACTAATGCCATGTAATCCCAATATAGGGGGTTCATCAAAGGGACATTTAGTAAGAGAACTTGATGCACTTGGTGGAGAAATGGGAAAGGTTATTGATAAAACGTTTATTCAATCGAAAATGCTTAACCTTTCAAAAGGTCCTGCTGTACATTCCTTAAGAGCTCAAGCTGATAAGGCGGAATACTCAAAGCTTATGAGAACTACATTAGAAAATCAAGAGAATCTTGTTATTAAGCAAATTGAAGTATGTGAAGTACTTACAAAAAAGTTAGATGACAAGTATGTCATTACAGGTGTAAAGACATATACAGGTGCTATTTATGAATCTAAAACAGTTATATTGTGTACAGGTACTTATTTGAAAGCTCGTTGTTTGTGTGGAGAAGCTATTACACATACAGGTCCTAACGGGTTACAGGCAGCAACGCATCTAACGGATTCACTGCTTTCCCTAGGTTTAAATTTGAGAAGATTTAAAACGGGTACACCTGCAAGAATGGACAAAAGATCCATTGATTTTTCTAAAATGTCGGAACAATTTGGCGATGAGAGAGTAGTGCCATTTTCATTTAGTACAGATCCAGAATCGGTACAAATTGAACAAGCTTCTTGTTGGTTAACTTATACAAATGATGATACTCATAATATTATACGTGCAAATTTGAATAGGTCTCCACTTTTTGCAGGAGTCATAGAAGGAACAGGACCTAGATATTGTCCTTCTATTGAGGATAAAGTTGTAAAATTCGCGGAAAAGAATCGTCATCAAGTTTTTATCGAGCCAGAAGGTTTAAATACAAACGAAATGTATGTGGGTGGTATGTCATCAAGTTTACCTGAAGATGTGCAGCTTGCTATGTATAGAACTGTTCCAGGGTTAGAGCATTGTAATATCGTTAGAAATGCTTATGCGATTGAATATGATTGCATCAACCCACAGGAATTGTATGCTACTCTTGAGGCTAAATCAGTAGCGGGTATGTTTTGTGCTGGTCAATTTAATGGTAGCTCTGGATATGAGGAAGCTGCAGCACAAGGTTTAATAGCAGGCATTAATGCTGGGCTATTTTGTAAAGGTAAGGAGCAAATCATATTAGATCGTTCACAAGCATATGTTGGTGTCTTAATTGATGATTTGGTTACGAAAGAGAATTTTGAACCTTATAGAATGATGACATCAAGAGCTGAATACAGATTATTATTACGCCAGGATAATGCAGATTTACGTTTACGTAAAATAGGGTATGAAGTTGGATTAGTTTCAAAGGATGAATATGATGCTACTCTAAATAAAGCGGAATTGATTGATAAAGAAATAGCTAGACTGAAATCAGTTACTATTGGTGCTAATAAAATTACTCAGCAGTATTTAGAATCTATGCAGAGTAGTTTATTAAAGACTGGTAGTACCTTAGCAGAACTTATTTGTAGACCTGAGCTTACTTATAGTAATTTAGCTCCTATTGATCCTGAGAGATTACCACTTTCAGATGATGTTATTGAACAAGTTGAAATAGAGCTTAAGTATGAAGGTTATATCGAAAGACAGCTAAGACAGGTAGAACAGTACAAAAAAATGGAAACTAAAAAAATTCCTGAATCGCTTGATTATAATGATGTTCCAAGTCTTCGAATAGAAGCTAGACAAAAACTTATCTTGTTTAGACCAGTTTCTGTCGGTCAAGCAAGTAGAATTAGTGGTGTTTCTCCAGCTGATATCAGTGTTTTGCTGGTTTATTTAGAATCATATAAAAGTAATAGAAAGTAGGTATATATGTATAATACAACCATCTTTGAACAGGACCTTTTGAGTTTTGGTATTGTTCTTTCGGATGTGCAAAAAAAACAGTTCTTAAAGTATTTTGAATTATTAGTTGAATGGAATTCTTTCATGAATTTAACTGGAATAACAGAATTTGAAGAGGTTATGAAAAAACATTTCGTTGATAGTGTTTCTCTTGTAAAAGCTTTTCCATTAGATAAACCGTACACCCTTTTGGATATTGGTACAGGAGCAGGTTTTCCTGGACTTCCATTAAAAATTTTATTTCCAGAGCTGAAGGTTACGCTTTTAGATTCTCTTAATAAACGTATTAAATTTTTGAATCATGTTATTGAGGAGTTAGGGCTAGAGGATATAGAAGCTATTCATGGGAGAGCAGAAGACTATGCAAAGCCAGCTTTACTCAGAGAAAAATATGATTTAGTAGTAAGTAGAGCTGTAGCAAATCTCTCTACACTGTCTGAGTACTGTTTACCATTTGTTAAAAATGGTGGTGTCTTCGTTTCATATAAATCTGAAAAAGTGTCTTCTGAATATTTAGATGCTAATAAAGCTATATATTTATTAGGTGGTAAAGTTCAAAATCAAGTAGAATTTTATTTACCTGATACAGATATTTATAGGAATCTATTTGTTATAAAAAAACAACGTTCGACTCCTAAGGCTTATCCAAGAAAAGCTGGTTTACCAGCGAAAGAGCCTTTGAAATAAAGAAGAGGATATAATCTACTAGATTATATCCTCTTCTTTTTATTTTAATATATATGATAGATGATGTAATACGTTTTTAGGATCTTCCATATGTGGATAAGCTTTTGTTACTGGGATTTCTATAATATCTATAGATGGGTTAAGGTCTTTGTAGCTTTTGTTGATTGAATCTTTGTTTTCTATATCAGAACCACTAATAATGGTTATGTTATTATTAATTTCTTTTAGTGCATGTACTATATTTACTGATGTGTAACCTGCTACATGACAGCAATAAGAGTATTTAGCTTTGTAATTATTTAGATGTGCACTTATAAAATTATTACTTATCTCATCCTCTGTAACATTTAATGGATTATAGTAGTATAACTTTTTATAGTTTTGTTTGATAATCAATTCACTACCAATTATGTTATATAACATAGTACCGAATATAGGTAGGTGTATGAATTTCTTTAATAGTATTTCTTTTGCAGTAGGAGTTGAATTCATATTATTAACTGTTTCTGGATTGATTAGTACGATATCATTTATCAAATTTTTTTCTTTGTGACATATTGGGACAATAATACCTGCAGCATCACCAATACCAATTACATTCGTTTTTTTGGTTATTACATCCCTTATAAAGTCTGTAATTAATTGTGTGTATAAATAGTTTGTATATAGGATGTTAGGCTTTTCTGATGCGCCATAACCAACAAGATCTATAGTGTAAACTGTATTTGTTTTTGATAAATCATTGACTATTTTATCAAAATCTTTTGATGAACTGCCAATGTTTAAGCTGTGAATTAATAAAACGGGATTTCCTGTTCCTTTTACATGATATGTAATAGTTCCAAACTGCCATGGATATAATGATTTTATATCATTACTGTTGTTATATTTTTTCATGGCCTTTATCGATTCTAGTTTGTTTAGTATATGAATACTTAGTGTTGCAAGAGTTGCTACTGATAATACGATCCTTGTTGATTTTTTCATAATACCTCTTTCAAGTTGATTATTACGTTAGTTTAGTTATTGCCTTCTTTTATTATATAATGTTTTCCCTTATTTCTCAAGAAATATATATATCTTTCCAATGAAAAATTAGTGAAGTTTTGAAGATTAAAGTTTCACGTGAAACATTTAATACTGTTGATCTATTTTAGAAAAAGATGTAAAAGGTGTTGATTTGTTTCACGTGAAACATTAAAAAGATTAATATTAAGTAGATAGTTGTAAAAATTAGTGTTATACTAGTAAAGTACGAGGAACGAGAATGAAAGGAGCAATGAATTATGTTGAAAAAGATAATAGCAATTGCAAATCAAAAAGGCGGAGTGGGAAAAACAACAACAACAGTCAATTTAGCTGCTTCCCTCGCTAAACTAAATAATAAAGTATTGTTGATTGACTTGGATCCTCAAGGGAATAGTAGTAGTGGTGTAGGTATTGATAAGAATGAAGTGGAGAACACTACATATGAATTATTGCTTGGAGAAGCAAGTATATCTGAGTGTATAATAGAAAATGTTTTTGAGAATTTAGATGTTATACCTACTAATATTAATTTAACAGGTGCTGAAATAGAGTTGATAGGTGTTGAAAAGAAAGAATTGATATTAAAAAATGAATTGGATTTTGTGAAAAATAATTATGACTACATTATTATAGATTGCCCTCCAGCTGTTAGTATGTTCACGGTAAGTGCTTTGACTGCAGCTACGAGTGTAATAATACCTGTACAGTGTGAATATTATGCTTTGGAAGGTGTTTCACAAATTTTATATACAGTAAATTTGGTAAAAGAAAGATTGAATAGTGATCTAGTTATCGATGGAGCTGTATTTACAATGTTTGATGGCAGAACTAATCTTGCAAATCAAGTAGTAGAAACTGTAAAAAGAACATTGGGGGATGGTATATTTTATAGTGTAATACCTAGAAACATACGACTTGCAGAAGCTCCATCTTATGGGTTACCTGTAGTAGAATATGATCCAAAAAGCGTAGGTGCAGAAGCATATATGGAACTAGCAAAAAGAGTGATTAAATATAATAAATAGAGGAGAAGGATATGGCAGTAAAGCGAGGATTGGGAAAAGGATTAGATTCGTTGATTCCACCAACAAATATGTCGGCAATCAATAAAACTACTGTAAAAGAAGAAAAAAAAGAAGATGTTAAAAGCGATGTAACTGTAAAATTGAAAACATCAGAGATAGAGCCTAATAAAAAGCAACCAAGAAAATTATTTAATGAAGATGCATTACAGGAGTTAGCAGATAGCATTTCTCAGGTAGGTATTATTTCACCGATTATCGTTGTTAAAAAAGAGGGATATTATCAAATTATAGCAGGCGAAAGAAGATGGAGAGCTGCAAAGATTGCTGGCTTGAAAGAAGTACCTGTTGTGGTTGCTGAATATACAGAAAAAGAAATTGCAGAGATTGCTCTTATCGAGAATATTCAAAGAGAGGATTTAAATCCAATTGAAGAAGCAATGGGATATAAGCAATTAATAGAAGAGTTCTCATTAAAACAAGATGAAGTTGCTGAAAGAGTAGGGAAATCAAGAACTGCTATAACAAATACAATGCGTTTGCTTGATTTGTGTGATGAAGTTAAGAGTATGCTGATTGAACAAATGATTAGTGCTGGTCATGCAAGAGCATTGTTAGCTGTAAAAGATAATGAACAGCAATATATAATTGCTCAAGAAATATTTGATAAAAAATTATCAGTACGTGAAACTGAAAAATTGATCAAAGAGTTAGGTAAACCTAAGAAGGAAAAAACGGCAGTTGATGAGCAATTACAGGTTATATATGAATCTTTTGCCGATAAGTTGAAAAGTACACTTGGAACAAAAGTATCGATAGCTCCGAAAGCAAATGGAAGTGGTAAATTAGAAATTGAATTTTACTCAAGTGACGATTTCGACAGAATAGTAGAAAAACTACTTGAGTCGTAGTAGTGTGAGGAGAAAAATATGAATATCTATGGTTTCGAGATAACATTAGAGATGGTTATTATTGTATTAGCGTGTATGATTGTCATTTTATTGAGTGTATTGATATTAGTTATTTTAAGTATGAATAAAATCAAGAAATTAAATGAAAAATATGATCGTTTTATGATGGGAGCAAATGCAAAGTCGCTCGAAAAAATAATCTTAGAAAGTTTAGAAGCTCAAGAAGAATTGAATTCTTTCCATGATAAAATGATAGCTGATATACAAAATATTTACAGTAAATTATTGTTTACTGTTCAAAAAGTAAGTATTAACAAATATGATGCCTTCGCAAACACAGGAGGCAAGCTTAGTTATACTATAGTCTTGCTTGATGAGAATAATAATGGTGTAGTGATTACTTCTGTACATAGTTTAGAAGGAAGCTATAATTATGCAAAAGAAATAAAAGAAGGAAAAGCAGATGTTCTACTAACACAGGAAGAGCAAAAGACATTAGATAAAGCGTATGGAAATAATTAAGTGAGACGTAGAAATAGGATTGACACATAATAATTAGTGAAATAAAATAGTTCGTATAGAACATAAGACTAGGAAGGAATATTGAAATGATCGATATTAAATTTTTAAGAGAAAACCCAGAAGTTGTAAAAGAAAATATTAAAAAGAAATTCCAGGATAGCAAATTAGCATTAGTGGATGAAGTAATAGTTTTAGATGAAGAAAAAAGAAAAGCACAAGCAGAGGCAGATTCTATTAGAGCAAATAAGAACAAAATCGCTAAAGAAATCGGCATGCTTATGGGCCAAGGTAAAAAAGAAGAAGCTGAACTTAAAAAAGCGGAAGTATCAGCAAGCGCAAAAAGATTAGCTGAATTAGAAGTACTTGAAAAAGAATTAGCAGAAAAAGTTAATACCATTATGATGACAATACCAAATATTATTGATCCTTCTGTTCCAATTGGTAAAGATGATGCTGAAAATGTTGAGGTTGAGTTATTTGGAGAACCAGTTGTACCTGATTTTGAAGTACCTTACCATACAGATATCATGAAGAAATTTGCTGGTATTGATTTAGATGCTGCTGGAAAAGTGGCTGGTAATGGATTTTATTACTTGATGGGCGATATTGCTAGATTACACTCAGCTGTTATTTCATATGCAAGAGATTTTATGATTGATAGAGGATTTACGTATTGTATTCCTCCATATATGATTCGTAGTAATGTCGTGACAGGTGTCATGTCATTTGCTGAAATGGATGCGATGATGTACAAAATTGAAGGTGAAGATTTATACTTAATCGGTACAAGTGAGCATTCTATGATCGGTAAGTATATTGATACAGTAGTAGAGGAAGCTTCGTTACCTCATACATTAACTTCTTACTCTCCATGCTTTAGAAAAGAAAAAGGAGCACATGGTATTGAGGAAAGAGGCGTATATAGAATTCACCAGTTTGAGAAACAAGAAATGGTAGTAGTGTGTAAGCCAGAAGAATCTGCAGAGTGGTTTACAAAACTATGGACTAACACAGTAGATTTCTTCAGAACATTAGATATTCCTGTAAGAACTATTGAGTGTTGTTCAGGAGATTTAGCAGATTTAAAGGTTAAATCATATGACGTTGAAGCTTGGTCACCACGCCAGAAGAAATATTTTGAAGTTGGTAGCTGTTCAAATTTAGGTGATGCACAAGCAAGAAGATTAAAAATCCGCGTAAATGGTGAAGATGGTAGATATTTTGCACATACACTTAATAATACAGTAGTTGCGCCTCCACGTATGCTTATTGCATTCTTAGAAAACAATTTAGAGGCTGATGGTAGCGTTAAAATTCCAGTTGCACTTAGACCTTATATGGGTGGAAAAGATGTGATTCAGGTAACAGAAAAATAATAGAAATAGAGGTAATGTCATTGCATAAGTACATGCGAGCCATAGGGTTTAGTCAATTAGAGGAAAGAAAACAGCTAAAAGATATTTTAAAAGATACAATTGCTTCTAGTACGAATAGAGATTTTGTTACAATTGAAGATAAAATGTTAGGGGAATATTCGAAATCAGTATCAAGTTCGCTAGGTGTTGCAATATCAGGTGATTTTGATGAAAATAATAAGTTTATTTTTGATTATTATTATCCATATATTATGAGTGATCAAATATCTTCCTCGGAGGATGTGAGTGTTGAAAGACATGCTAGTAAATATTCATATGCGGGCTTATGTGATGATCCTAAAATATCGATATCTATTATTTTTTATTTACAAAACTATATAGAGTTCCTTAGAAATAGAGAGGGCAATCAAATTGTAGTTAAAAATACTACGGTATCTTTTTCTGGATTGTCACTAAGTGGAATGGTACTCTTACCGATTCAAAAAAGCGAAATCGTAAAACGAGCAGAACAGTATTTATCAAATAAAAAGGTTAAACTTGTAAAAGATGCAAGAAATGGTAGTGAAGACGCTATAGAAACGCTGACACTTGATGAAATGGAAACATTTTCAAAAATCACAAGGAGATTACAAAATTCTGACTTATATTCGGTTGTTGATTCTACTTTTATTCCATATGGATTAGAGTGCGATTTGTATATGGTGTTAGGCTATATTACAGATGTAAGAAAAGAAGTGAATGCGATTACAAATGAGGAAGTCTATATATTGTCTTTGATGTGTAATGAAATCGCCATTGATGTAGGAATTAATACGCTAGATCTTGAAGGTGAACCTGAAATTGGAAGACGTTTCAAAGGCGTTGTTTGGTTACAAGGACAAATTAATTACGTATAGTAAAAAGCTGTTGTACAAATTTTGTACAACAGCTTTTATAATGCTAAAATGCTTCGACACGTTTTAAATCTGTGCGGTCTGTTTTAATAAGATGTTCGAGCAGTTTGCTTGATAAGTCTTGCTTGATATCTTTGTATGTTTCTTCAAAAAATAGATTAACTTTTTCGTGAGGATCCTTTTCTAAATCGAATAAATAACCATCACCTGCATTTACAAAAAGAGCAAGTTTGTATTTTTCTGTTACGATGATACGGTCTCTATAAAAAGGACCATCAAACCAGTCTTCTTCAAACTCGATATAGGCAGGGGTAGGTGTAAGTGCAACACCATCCACTAAATAAGAGGTAAGTGTTCGTCCAGGGAGACCAAGAGGTTTTGCCTTACCAAGCTGTCCACGTGCATCTAGTTCATCTTGAGAAATACCCGATAATTCAAGTACTGTAGGTGCAAAATCAAGGAGACTTACAACCTGTTCACAGTTACCTTTTATCGCATTTCCTGTAGGCATTTTCCAAATAAATGGGACTCTAGAAAGCTCCTCATAAGGCCATTCGTGTTTCTGTAATAAGTGATGAGTACCAAGGTATTCGCCGTGATCAGCCATAAAAACAACGATGGTATTTTCATCTAAATTATTCTCTTTTAGTGCGTCCATAACACGACCAATATTGTCATCAACATGGGTTATCATACCATAAGTTTGAGCTTGCATTTCTTGTAAAATTTCCTTGTCAAAAGCAGGTTTGTTGCCGTATAAAGTCTTACGACGTTCTTCAAGATGAGCTAATGATTCTTCTGTATAGTCCCAAGTTTCATTTACGATCATATCAGCTGGATTGTACATTTCGCTGTAAGGTTTACATGCTACAAAAGGGGCATGAGGATCAGGGAATGAGCACCAAACAAAGAAATTTTCGTCGTCTTTTACACTGTTCAAGAAATCAATGGTGGTATCACCTATGTAGTTATTATAGTGTAATTCTACTGGAACTTCCATGCGCCATGTAGAGCCATGATTTACAGGAGTAGCGTAGGCATTTTCACTTTGATATAAATCCCAAGTTCCTGGAGCAACTACATCGAGCCATTGCTTATATTCTCCATAGCAACGATTAATATGTGCACCTACAAAGTTTGTCTCCGTAAATCCATAATAAGGGACTGGCAATTTAGTGAGTTCATTGCTATCCCATCTAGCTGCACTTTCTTCAGAGGTATGTGTAAGGTTCGTAGACTGAAGGTGAAACTTACCAGAGCCATACGTGCGATAACCGTGATTGCTAAGCGCCTCAACGATTGTAGGGATAGATTCAGGTAGCATAACGCCATTTGAGATACATCCATGCTGCTTTGGTGTGAGACCAGTGAAAATACTAGCACGTGAAGGCATGCAAGTTGTGTTTGCACAGTATGCTCTACAAAAGCTTGTTCCTTCTGCAGCAAGACTATCTAAGTTTGGCGTTTTGACTTGAGTATTCCCGTTGCACCCCATTGCAAAGGATTGCATTTGGTCTACACAAAATACTAAATAATTTGGTTTTTTGGACATAATAAAGACTCCTTATAAATATAGAATAACGATCATGTATACGCATTTGAATTTCTATATAAAAGTATAAAAGCATACTGCTATGATGTCAATTTGAAGGTATGACATCGAAGTGAAGTTAACCGATTAGATATATATTGTAAAGTAGATTATATAAAGAAAGAGCAATAACCATATTCGACAAAGGATGAAATAATGATGACCGATTAAGTGTAGTTGTTAAGAGTGGAAAGTATTATACTAATTTTATGAAAAGTGGAGGATGGATAATATGAAAAAAGTTATAAAAAATTATGAATTAGTAGTTGTAGGTGGAGGACTTTCAGGTGTTGTTGCAGCCATTGCATCGGCTAGACATGGGCTGAAAACTGCGCTTGTACAAAACCGTTCTGTACTAGGTGGTAACGCAAGCTCAGAAGTAAGAGTTAACATTAATGGAGCAGATAGAAACGGTGCCATCAAGAACATGAGAGAAACAGGTATTGTACTCGAAATTTTATTAGAAAACAAGAGAGTAAACCCGCAACACTCCTTCAATGTTTTAGACATGGTTATGTGGGAAGCGGTTAGAGCAGAAGAGAATATCGATCTATATTTTAATACTAATATTTCTGATTGTGTTGTAGAAGATGGCAAAATTAAATCCGTTACAGGTGTTCAATATACATCCGAAACGGAATTTACTTTTATAGCAGACTTGTTCGCAGATACAACCGGTGATGCAACATTAGCAGCTGAAAGTGGTGCTGAATGGACAATCGGTAGAGAAGCTAGAAGTGTTTACAACGAAGAACATGCGCCAGAAGTAGCAGATTTACATACTATGGGAACGACGATTTTATTTAATACAAAAGATATGGGATATGCAGTTCCTTTTGTTAAACCTGATTGGGCACATACCTTTGATAAAGAGAAATTAGGTGGAAGACAGCTACTTGATCTTGATTTTGGATTCTGGTGGACTGAGCTTGGTGGTGAAGAGCTTAGAGTTATCGAAGAAAGTGAAAACATTTGCGAAGAACTTTATAAATGGGTATACGGAATCTTTGATTACATCAAAAATAGTGGTGAATATGAGGCAGATAACCTAGCACTTGATTGGATCGGTTCTGTTCCTGGAAGAAGAGAATCAAGAAGAATCATCGGTGACTACGTTTTAACAGAAAATGACGTAGTAAATGAGGCTAGATTTGACGATGCAGTAGCTTACGGTGGATGGACAATGGATGAACATACAGTAGGTGGAATTACGGCAACTGGAGCTGATGAAAAAGGTACAAGATGGCTTCCTTTCGATGGTATTTATACAATTCCTTATAGAGCTTTATATAGTAAAAATGTGGATAATCTATTCGTAGGTGGACGTGCAATTAGTGCCTCCCATATGGCTATGAGCTCGACAAGAGTAATCGCAACCTGTGGTGTAATCGGCCAAGCAATTGGTACAGCTGCAGCAATTGGTATTAAGGAAAAAGTTACATGTAGAGAAATCGGAAATCACATCAAGGACGTTCAAAAATTATTGATTTTGGATGACTGCTACCTACCAGGAATTGCAATAGAAGATGAAAAAGATTGCTGTCAAACAGCGACAATTACAGCTTCAACACATATAGCAGGTGGGGAACCAAATCAAATAACAAACGGACATACAAGATGCATAGGTGAAACAGAAAATGCATGGATTTCAGAAGAAATGAATGGTGAAGAATGGTTAAATGTAGCTTTCGATAGTGCAAAAAAAGTATCTGAAATAGAAGTTAAATTTGATCCAAACTTATCTGATATTATGGTTACTACAGCAGTTATTCGTAAGATTTCAATTCAAGAAAAAACAATGCCAAGCGTACTTGTAAAAGATTATAATGTTGAATTTATCTTAGACGGTAAGGTTGTAAATACTTTAGAGGTTAGAGACAATTACCAACGTATTAATAAACACCTAGTGGATCAGGTTACATGCGATAATATGAAAATTACAGTACTCAATACCTATGGGGACAAACACGCAAGAATTTTTGAAGTAAAAGCTTACTAATTTTATATAGATTTGAATGGCAAATAACCAAAATCAATAAAAATATAAAAAACACACAAGAGGGATTATGTATTTATAGTAGATGTGCATATGTTCCTTTTGTGTGTTTTTTTATATACTGAAAGCAAATAAAAAAAGAGAGAGGATATATCATGGAAAAGAAATTAAGTGCAGCAACGAAACGTGCCATTGAAAATGGTTATTTTGAAGGCGGAAATGACTGGTTTACATACTTCAAATTCACAAAATTAAAAGGAGATTTAGCTCCTGAAGAAGGCGTAGTTAGACGTGATCCATCAAGCGTTATTTTAGTAGATGGCGTATATTACACATACTACACAAAATCAACAGGCGAATGGTTTGGACCTGATATGACAAAACCAGATCAAAAAGCATTCCCATGGGATTATGCAGAAGTTTGGTATGCTACAAGTACAGACGGTTACGAATGGAAAGAAATGGGTTGTGCAGTAGGACTTGGTGAAAAAGGTCAATACGATGAAAGAAGTGTATTTACTCCTGAAATCTTAGCACATGAAGGCAAATACTATCTTTCATACCAATGTGCAATGTCTCCACATATCCATAGAACAAGACACTGTATCGGTATGTCAATTGCAGAAAATCCTAACGGACCTTTCGTAAGATTAGAAGAACCAATCCTTAGACCAGCAGATAATGGTGAATGGTATGGTGATGATGATAATAGATTCAGAGTTAGAGCAAAAGGTGACTTCGATAGCTGTCAAGTACATGATCCTTCTATTCACTACTATAAAGATAAATTCTACCTATACTACAAGGGTGAGACAATGGGTGAAGAATTCTACAAAGGTGGACGTGAAATCAGATGGGGTGTTGCTATCGCTGATGAAGTTACAGGACCTTACATTAAGAGTGAATACAATCCTATTACAAACTCAGGACATGAGCCATGTCTATGGGAATTTGATGGTGGTATGGCAGCACTTGTTACTTCAGATGGTATGGAGAAAAACACAATCCAATATGCAAAAGATGGTGTTAACTTCGAAATTATGTCATCAGTAGGTAGATGGGAAGGTGTTCCACATGCAGGCGGACCATTCAGATCTAACCCAGCAGACCACAAAGAACCATTAGATGGATTTAGATGGGGACTTAGCATGATCGGTGCAAAATTTGATTATATCGTACGTTTTGATCTTGCTGAACAAAATAAGATTCATTCAAATAATTCACATGCTGAAATGAGAGAAATTCTTGCAAAAGAAGCAGAAGAAGCTAAATAAAAACGACTTGAATTAAATACATGTATAAAACGGTACCGACACCGATACTAATAAAAATATTACGTTTCCATATATGCAATAGAACAACAACGAGTACAGCAATTGCTTCTGGAATTCCATATGGATATAAGAAAAACGTAGTACCCTTTAAACAGTAAACGACAAGCATACCGATAATAGCAGGAGTTAAAACTGTGCCAAGATAGAGTACTATCGGAGGTACAGTTTTTCCTTTTGGGAACAATAAAAATGGAATAACTCTTGTCAAAAAAGTGGTGAATGCAACGATTAGTATGATAAGTAATGATGTAATAATTCCTACTGGCATGGTGCTTCCTCCACTTCAAAATGTTTTCGACCAAAGATCAAAATAGCAGTGATACATAACATAGCTGGTAATATAAAGTTATTAGGACCAAATATATTTAAACAAAGAACACTACAGATGATTCCAATATATTCTGGTGTTCTTTTTGCTTTTTCAGTCCATAAATCTAAGAAAATAACAATGAATAATGCTGTCATTGCGAAGTCGATTCCTTTAGAATCAATCGGCAAATAAGTGCCCATTAAACTACCAATAATCGTACCAAGTACCCAATAACTGTGGTCTAAAAAAGCAATTGCAAATAAGAATTTTTGTTCATTTACATCGGGAGGAGTCTTGACTGTACATAGTAGAGAATAGGTTTCATCTGTAAGAGAAAAGATCATATAAAAATATTTTTTACCCATATTTTCGAACTTTTTCAAAAGAGAAAGCCCATAAAAAGTATGTCTAATATTCACCATAAAGGTAAGAAAGGCAACTTGAATAAGTGAAAATCCTGGAATAAAAAAGGTGACGGCAAGATATTGACCAGAGCCAGCGTAGACTAGAATACTCATGAGAGTAGCCCAGAAAACATTGTAGCCTTTTTCGGCGAACATAACACCGAAAGCTGTGCCGATGAAAAGATAACCAGTAAATACTGGAAGCGTGTATGGAAAAGCTTTCTTAAAAGCATGCTTATATGTGTTCATATGTGGAAAACTCCTTGAAATATAATCGTTTGTAGAGCACACGTTTAATCTTCGTGTACATGTGCAATGCTTGCATCCCAATACACACCATAATGACGTCTTATCTTGCGACCCCTGCAAAACTCATTATAATCTCCGTCAAGACCGTATTCTACGAGAGTATCGCGATCTCGTTGGTTTGAAATTGGTGTAATTAGTGGAATCACATCTTGGTAATTTGGTAATTTTTCTGCCAATCCTTTTTGCAAAGAAGGAACTAAATCAATGGCTTCAATTGTTACACCTTTTGCTACTAATAAATAATCAATGATTTCTGCTAAAAATTTGGCCTTGATTGGAAGATATTTTTCATCATTTACTAGATTATGCAATTCATAATCAGGTAAGGTCTTATCGAACAGTTCACACTGTTGTGAAAATGGGTAGTAGGCAAAACGATATTGTTTTGTATCTATAAATTTAACAGCATCTGTAAATTCAGCAAAGTTTGAAGTACGTTCTTTTGTAGGATCATTAAGCATTTCTACTACAGACCTCGAGTTTCCAAAAGGTTTCTTATCGCCCATTATGTCTAAGACCGTCGCACCAATATCCAAGTTATTCACTAAAATATCTGATTCTGTCGGTGGATTTACAAGTGCATCACAATTCGTTAAGATAAATGGTACCTCGAATTGTCCTCTATAAGAAAAGGGTCCTTTATGTAGCATACCTAATTCACCGCACATGTCACCATGGTCTGTTGTAAATAAAATAACCGTATTTTCATATAACTCATGTTCCTTTAAATAGGTAATAATACGACCAATTTGTCTATCGATTACTTCTATTAATTTCAAATAATTAAAACGGTATTCCCTCATTTTTTCTTGCGTGATTTTGTCCATTTTCGTATATTTTCTGTACTGAGGAATATCACAAGTGCTCCTAAAATCAGTATGTTCTGGATCTGGAATCAAGGACTTATCTACAGTGTATTCACAATCTAGTGGTGGATCTAATGGCCCGTGAGGACCCTGGAATGAAGTCCATGAAAAGAAGGGCATTTCGCTTTCTAGACTTTCTTCTATAAACTGTATCGTATTATCTGCAATCCAGTGTTCGTAGTATTCGTTTTCACCATATGGGAAGTTTCCTTTCGCATCATTTGGAAATAAGTTTTTGATTTCTGGATGTCGTTCTTTCAACCATTGAAAGTAATCATCCTCTTCAAATAGGCGATTTTCTTCCATTTGTAAACCTGTTTGAAAACCTTTTGTATCTTTACCAGGATAGTGGTGAAGCTTTCCAAAAGTTCCCGTCCTATATCCATTTTCATTAATTCTTTGTGGAAGATATTCTAGTCCCTCTCTAAAAGGCAAATCGTTCGTCCATACGGCATGGTCACTAATATAACGACCAGTCATCATACTCGCTCTTGCAGGTGCACATACGGGTGAAGCCGATATGGTATTCGTCAAAAGTACCCCATCCCTTACTAGGGTGTCAATATGAGGTGTGCTTACATTCGTTCCACCATAACAAGGCATGTAATCTTTTCTTAATTGGTCACATAAAATTACTATTACATTTTTTTTCATAGCACTTTCTTCCTTTATTTTCTATAAATTTATTCGATATAACCACTAATATATGCGTTCAAAATATTCTGTGGAGAATCATAGTAGAAACTGCTATTGTAATCATCTATTTTCTCACTTACAAAGGAATTGTATGCTAGTATTAGTGCATCTACCACATCGATATGCTGCTCTTTCGAAATACCAAGAATCAAACGTTTATACACTTTTCCGATATCCCAGTGGGTAGGAATTGAATATTTGGCAAGCTTAATATTGTCAAAGTCACCTACCTTTATGCAGGCTTCTTTGATAAAATCATCGCTAACTCGTTCAATATTATCACTATGGTAAATATCAGCTAATTCGTATATTTTGCTAATAAGATCATAACTAAGAGCATTCACAATAATCGAGCGTTTATTTTTTGTCTTTCTAGCAATGTAGTCAATAAGGCTGCATGTGAAAAATAGGTCGTTTGATTTTTTTTCTTCTCGTCCAATCATAATGAAATTTCCTCACAGTTCATGTATTGTAAACATTTAAGAGCATCCGTAGTACAAAAATTAATCTGGTGTGTTGGGTATTTAAAACGTGCCATCACCCAAAATTGCTCACGAGTAATGATACCATCTATATAATCACTAATAAAATTATAAATTTGATCATTAGCCATAGAACCAATCACAATATCAAAGTTGTGGGGGATACCATTTCGGCATTGAATAATGAAATCCAACCATTCTTCAGACATATCTTTAAATTCTAATATGTTAAGATTAGTGTTAAGTCGGAGGGTATAAGAGCTAATCGTAGGAGTATGATAACGATTAGCCCAGCGTATCGCTTGCTCACGAATGATCGTACAATAAAAGCCACAACCAAAGTCTTTTGTATTTTTGCTTTTTAGAATTCTTGGTTCACTGATAGCGGTATAGCTTCCGTGATAGACTGTCATATTGCCCATAAAGTGCAGTCTCCTTTACATAATATTATAATTGATTATATACATTTTATCACGAATAGAACATATAGGGTAGTGGAAATCAAAAACCGCCTTGCATTCACAAGGCGGTCACAAGGTATCCTATGCTTCTTTTACAGCTTCTTCAGTAGATTCCTCTTTCACAGGTTCATCTACAGTAGTGGTGCTTAAAGCCATTGCGTAATCGATAGTGTCTTCCATCTTCATCGATAAAAGCATTTGATTTTTTATTACATTTCGAACCATCTTACTTGCTTGCTTATTCACTTCGAGGATATCGTCTAGGGAAGCAGCTTCCTTAGCTGTATCTAAGGTTCCTAAAGCGAACTGGATTTTCTCAGCTTCTGCATTTAATAAGTGGGCTAAACCTAACTCTTCCATACCGATAGAAGAGAGGATAATATTGACTGCATCATCCTTTGTAATGGTAATCTCTGGGGTGATTGCAGGTACATTTGGCATTGACATAATGAAGATCTCCTTTTATTTTGAGTTACATTATATCATATGAAATACTGCTAAAAAGGTGCATGCATTTACAGTATTATACGAAGTGACTGAAAACAATCATGGAAATTCCAAGTATCATCAAGATGATTCCCATGGCACGTTTGAGGGTTTTAATATCTGTTCTATTAGCAAATCTTGCACCAAGGAGGGCAAAGGTAAGTGTAGATAGCACACAGATTATAAGAATTAGTGGGTCAGGGAAAATCCCTTGTAATGTAAAATGCGAGGTGGCACCGAATAGAGCTGTAAAGGTCATGATAAATACGCTTGTTCCGACAGCTTTTTTGAGTTCGTAGCCGAGCACTGTTGTGAGGAGAATGAGCATCATGATGCCACCGCCTGCACCGATAAATCCACAGATAAATCCAATAAGGGAACCACATAATATAGGAAGAAGTGTGCCTAAAGCACCATTAAATTTACGAGGCGTCGTTGGTTTCACTTCCTTAAAGGATTCTCTAAAGAATTTGATACCCATCAGCAAAGAAGCATATAGTGTAAGATTTCCCATAGTTGTTGGAGGAACTAAATGTGCGATAATAGCACCGATTCCTGTGAAAATAAGTACACTGATAAAAAGTGTTTTACTATTTTTTAAATCGATATTTTTATTTTTACCGTAGGTGTAAGCAGATACTGCACTAGCAAGTACATCGGATGCTAGTGCGATACCGATTGCTTCATAGGGATTCATCCCAAGAAAGGTGATGAGCATTGGTGAAATCACGACTGCAGCGCTCATTCCAGCAAAGCCAGTTCCTAGGCCAGCTCCCATACCCGCTAAAATACATATTATAATGGTTGATATTATTGTCATATTTCCTCTCATTCTGATGCGTAAACGCAGTCTCTTATTTTCCCGAAAGATTCAGGGATATTTTTTCTAATACATGTTCAAATACTTCGTATTCTTGTTGTGAAATACCAATAAAGGCATCTTTTCTAAATGTATCTACACAGCTTTTGAATGAGTCCACGATAGGTGTAGATTGTTCTAATAAAAATAACTTCTGTACCTTTTTGTTATGATCAATGCCTTCTTTTGCAATATAGCCAAGTTCCACGAGATGTGTGATAGCTTTCGATACATAAGACTTCGCATAGTCTTTAGACCTCATAATATCTGTGAAAGTATTCTGTTCTGGATAATCGGCTAATGACACTAAAATCTCGAGTTCCATTAGATTTAAATCTGTTAGGTCGATTAAATCATCAAAATATGTTTTTCGTCTTAAATTAATGGAATGAAATGCTTCTTTTAAATCCATAGTAGCCTCCGTATTCTTATTTTATAGTACTGAAAACAAGAATAGTTCTTTTGAGAACAAAAGTCAAGCGTAAGATGTTAAGAAATAATTAAAATTGTGTGAAGAGGATAATATTACCTAGTATAATATTGGGGAATGCACTATAATGAAAGAAAAAAGTATAGGAGGCTATAAAAATGAACGATATATTCAAAAAAGATAATCTTTTGATTTTTGCAGGTGGCATTATTACAGGGATTTTAGGGTTAAAGCTAGTGAAAACAGAAAAGGCTCGCAGTACTGCAGTTAAAACATTAGCACAAGGGATGATGTATAAGGATAGCCTTGTGGAAGAATATACAAATATTCGTGAGGAAGCTGAAGACATCTGTGCTGAAGCAAAGGCACTTGCTGCAGCGAAAGCTGAAGAATAGGTAGGAAATGCATATGAAATTTCAAATAGTATGCAATCAAGAAAATCGCCTGCGTTTAAGATTTGGAAAATATATGTTTAACCAAGAGCAGGGGTATGGCTTAGAAGCCATGCTCCTTTCTTTTGATGGTGTGGAGACAGTAATTTCAAATTATCAAAACGGAGGAATTCTTATTACATTTCATTCGCAACTTATTTCATCGGATGAAATCATAGCGATTGTAAAAGGATATAATATTAAGGAAGTGCTAGCACTTCCAGCCAATGAAGAACAGAAAAACAGGGAGATGAAGGCACTTTTTAAGAATAGATTCTTAAAGCTTGCAGGGCATCATTTTATTTTACGTCCGATTATTTCATGCGTATTTCCTGTGTCATTTTGTAGAGCAAGGGTTTGGTATAGAGCGAGTCACTTTATACATAAAGGCGTAACATCCTTTGCAAGGCAGGGCCGTTTGACTGTTGAGACACTAGATGCAACAGCGATTACAGCATCCCTTTGCTACGGGAATCACAATACGAGTTCATCGATTATGTTTATGCTGAACTTATCTGATTTGTTGATGGAATATTCTAATGCGCGTGCGAAGAGTGCACTAGCAGGTAGCTTAGCTATCAACATCAGTCAAGTATGGTTGGTTAAGGATGGAGAAGAGATCAGTATCCAGATGAAGGAGCTAGAGGTTGGGGATGTTATCCATGTACGCATGGGTAGTATGATACCAGTTGATGGTTCTGTTACAGGTGGAGAGGCGCTTGTTAATGAATCTACGATGACAGGGGAGCCATTAGCCGTTCACAAAAATGAAGGTAGTACCGTTTTTGCAGGAACAGTGCTTGAAGAAGGCGATTTATATATTGAAGTTAGAACCTTGAGTTCTGATTCGAGGATTTCGAAAATCATAGAGATGATAGATACAGGCGAAGACCTAAAGGCTTCTATACAAAGTAATGCTGAAAGACTAGCAGATGGAATCGTTCCTATAAGCTTTGGTGCCTTTTTTGCAACATTATTATTAACAGGGAATATGACAAGAGCGCTATCGGTGCTTATGGTTGATTTTTCATGTGCGATTAAATTGACAACACCGCTCGTTATTTTAACAGCATTAAGAGATGCAGCACAGCATCAAATCGTGGTTAAGGGTGGAAAATATCTTGAGATATTATCAGAGGTAGACACAGTTGTTTTCGATAAGACAGGAACTTTAACAAATGCTGTTCCTAAGGTTTCAAAAGTGATTTCTGTGAATCCTGAGTATGATGAAGATGAAATTCTTCGTATTGCAGCTTGTTTAGAAGAGCATTTTCCACACAGTGTAGCAGCCGCTATCGTGGAAGAAGCAGAGCAAAAGGGATTGCATCACCCAGAGAAACATGAAAAGGTTGAATATATTGTTGCCCATGGTATCGCGAGTAGTTATGAAGGGAAGCGTTCTATTATTGGTAGTAGACATTTCGTATTTGAGGATGAAAAGGTACCAATTTCC
This sequence comes from Lachnospiraceae bacterium, assembly GCA_044425805.1. Lineage (GTDB taxonomy): Bacteria > Bacillota > Clostridia > Lachnospirales > Lachnospiraceae > RGIG6307. The sequence continues at coordinate 34,797 of JAWXVC010000004.1, forward strand.
AATATAGATATGGATGACTTAGATGCGAAGATTCAAAATGACAGTGCGGTTTATCTTGCAGTTGAGCAAGCACTTGTAGGCGTTATTTGCGTGAGTGACCCTCCTAGAGAGGATGCAGTAGCAACGATTGAGGCACTTCGAAAAGAAGGAATTAAAGAAATTATAATGATAACAGGTGATACCGAAAGCACTGCAAGACATATTTCAAGTGAAATCGGACTAGACAAGTATTTTGCAGGAGTACTACCTGATGAAAAAGCGAAGCTAGTACAACAGCTAAAAGAAGATGGTAGGAAGATTTTAATGGTAGGAGACGGTATCAATGATGCTCCTGCACTAAGTTGTGCAGACGTTTCCATGACCTTGAACGGTTCATCGGATATTGCGCGAGAAGTTTCAGATATCGCGATTCATTCGGATAGCTTAGAGCACATAGTGTATGCTAGAAGATTAGCTACGGCACTTATGCAACGTATTACGAGTAATTATCATTTTATAGTAGGGTTTAACACATCATTAATCGGTCTTGGTATATCAGGCGCTATCACCAATAGCACTGCAGCATGGTTACATAATGCTTCAACGTTTGGCTTAGCAGCGTTATCTACAAGACCTACTTTAACAGAGTTAGAAGAAGGAGGGGACATCGATGAAACAGCATAAATTTTGGTCCTTAGTTGCCGTTTTTGCAATGGTTATGTGCATGTGGACAGGCAAAAAACACATTTAAAGAATTAGGAATAAAACACTTCGATATGGAGGAAAATATGAAAAAAATTAAAATGGCAAAGGTTATGTCGGTGATTTTATCACTGGTAATGGTTATTCAGCTGATTTCAGTAAGTGGATTTAGCATTACTGTTAGTGCAACTGCGGATATTACTACTGATTATAGCTATGATACTTGGTCAGATGCAGTAACAGCAGTAGATACAGCAGGGTCAGGTACTGACTACGAAATAGATGGCAGTGGAAATCTAACGATTAAAACAGCACTCGGTCTTGCGTGGTTTGCGGCTGAAGTTAATGGTGGCACAACATATGAGGATAAAACGGTTACCCTTGCAGATGATATCGATTTATTAGAGGCAGGTGTAACAGGTTATAACGAAGCTACTATTATGGCTGATGGATATGAAGGTGACAATAGCTGGACGGCAATCGGTACGGTTGATAACCGTTTCTTAGGCACATTTGATGGTGATGGACATACGATTAGTCATATCTATATCAACACTACGACATATTATCAAGGTTTGTTTGGGTTTGTTGGTGTCTATGAGAATGAGGTTAGTATTAAAAACCTCGGAATTATAAACTCGAGTATAAGTGGTGGTGAATATACAGGAGGAATAGTAGGGTGTAATTATGCTAATATAACCAACTGCTACAATACAGGAGCCGTAAGTGGAACTACGGATGTAGGAGGAATAGTAGGGTGTAATTTGGAGGAAATAATTAACTGCTATAACACAGGAACAGTAAGTGGAACTGGTAAGTATACAGGAGGAATAGCAGGGTATAGTGATGGTACAATAAGTAAAAGCTACAACACAGGAGTCGTAAGCGGTGGTCAGTATACAGGAGGGGTAGCAGGGTATAGCTATGTGGCAAATAACAGCAGTGATGCAATAAGCAATTCTTATAATACAGGGAATGTAAGTGGTTCAAGTGGTGTAGGAGGAATAGCAGGGTATGCTCATGTTGGTATTATAGAATACTGTTACAACATAGGGGCTGTAAGTGGAACTACGGATGTAGGCGGGATAGCAGGCACTAGTGTAGTTACTATAACCAGCTGCTACTACAACAGTGACACTTCAGGTACTAGTGATAATACCTTTGGTACTGCTAAAACAACAGCCCAAATGACAGGTTCCGATGCATTAACAAATATGAGTTTTAACAATGAAATTTGGGAAGCAACAGCAAATACAGCTACGATCTATTATTATCCAGTACTTAAAGATAATACACAAAATCCAGTTCCATCAATAACGCCATCTACTCCAACTCTGGAGGTTTCAATTGCTAACTGGATATATGGAGAAACTGCAAGTAGCCCAAGTGTAGTGTGTAGTAGTAGTAGTAGTAGTAGTCCAACAGTAACTTATACTTACAGCGATGATGAAAATGGGACATTCAAAGAAATAGTTCCAACAAATGCTGGTACTTACTATGTGAAAGCAACAGTTGCAGCAGAAGGTTTGTATACAAGTGCAGAAGAGGTTAAAGAATTTACAATTGAAAAAGCAACTCCAAGCTATACTGTACCAAATGATTTAACAGCAACTTTTGGAGATACTTTAGCAACTGTTACACTTCCAACAGATGGCGATGGTGTATTCAAATTTGAAGATACAAGTGTATCAGTAGGTGAGGCAGGTGATAATACATTTTCACTTACATACACACCAAATGATGCAAACTACGCAACTGTGACATTTGATGTAACCATCAGCGTTGCAAAAGCAACTCCAAGCTATACTGTACCAACTGATTTAACAGCAACGTATGGAGAAACATTAGCAGATGTTACACTTCCAACGGGCTTTACCTTTGATGATGAAGAAACTACATCAGTAGGCAATGCAGGTGGTAACAGTTTCACAGTAACATACACCCCAACAGATGCTGATAACTACAATACAGTAACAGATATTACTGTAACAATAGCAGTTGGAAAAGCAGATCCAAGCTATACTGATTTAACAAGTTTAATAGCAACGTATGGAGAAACCATAGCAAATGTTATACTTCCAACAGATTTTGCGTTTGATGATGCAGAAACTACATCAGTAGGTAATGTAGGTGAACATAGTTTCACAGTAACATACACACCAACTGACACTGAAAACTACAATACAGTAGAAAATATTGATGTAACAGTAACGGTTTCACCAAAAAACATTACTATTACACCAACCGCTGCTAGTAAATACTATGGACAAGTTGATAGTGTAATAGCATATACTTTTTCAGATGAAGTTGGTTCAGAGGTAGCAAGTTTTACAGGAGCTTTAGCAAGAGCAACCGGTGAAGAAACTGGCACTTACGCAATTTCACTCGGTACATTAGAACTTGAAGATAAAGATTCATTCCTAGCTGATAACTATAACTTAGTGCTTTATGAGACTACTGTGAACTATACGATTAAAGAGTACACAACAGATGCAACTGTTACAGAATCAACAGATTGGAAAAACACAAGTGAATTGACACTAACTGCTCCAACTGATCACACAATCAGTGCGACAAACGGAGTAACAGTTGATTTTGCAGAGTCAGTAACAATCAGCACTACAGAAGGCGAAGGGGAAACGGCTACTTATTATTTGAAAAACACAGTTGGAGGAGCAATTTCAACAGCAAAAACATTTACTTATAATAACGATCAAACTGCTCCTACAGCAACAATAACAATTGAGGAAAGTTCATGGTCGACATTCCTTGAAACAATTACTGTTGGAACTTATAAAGCAGATGATTTTGAAGTCGTAGTTACAAGTGATGATACATTAAGTGGTGTAGCATCTACAGAATATTACATTACGACGGTAGCTAAAACGCTAGATGAATTAAAAGCAGTTGAGGATAAGGACTGGACAACCTACGAAGCATTTACAATTACAGCAGAAGATACAAAAAATGTTATTGTCTATGTAAAAATTACTGATAATGTAAGTAATGTAGCATATATTAGCTCTGATGGTGTGGTTTTTGATACAACTGCCCCAATCATAACAGGTGCTGAAAACAATAAATTCTATAAAGAAGCACTAACAATAACAGCAACAGATACGAATCTTGACTCCGTAACTGTAAATGGAGAAGAAATGGAGAGTCCATTCACAGTTGAGGCTGGACAAGATGAAACTTACACAGTTATTGCAACAGATAAAGCAGGCAATACTACAACAATCGTATTCACGACTTACAAAGAAAACCCACCAGTTGATGATGTAGTTGATAAGCTACCAGAAGCTAGTGGTGATATGACAGATGATGAGAAAGAAATTGTTAATAATCTGACAGAGGAAGTTGTGACAAATACGGACAAAGAAACAGCAAAAGACGATGAAGAAGTAGTGGAAACCCTAAATAAACTAGATGAAGCATTCGTTGAAGCGAATACAAATATTACGGTAGTTGCAACAACAAAAGTAGTTGATGAAAGTATCGATGAAGATAAACAATCAGTTGCAGCAGAGATTATACCACAAGGTTTGGCAATCGCCGTTTATGGAGAGACTCTTCCAACTGAAAATGTAGAGCTTTCCTTGAGTATATCTCAAGTGAGTGGTGATGAAGATGGTCTAGTATTTGACATTAAACCAATGGTAAGTATTGATGGTGTAGCGGCTGCAGTTATTTCAAATAATGAAATCAAGGCACCGGTAACCTTTAAAATTTATCTAAACAATAGCTTTAAAGGAAATGAAGCAAAAGTGAAGCATCTTAAATCTGATGGAACTACGGATGTTTACGAAAATCTCCCAGTGAAAACAGATGATATTGGGAAATATATAGTGTTAACTGTTGCAGAATTTTCTAATTTCACTGTAAGTGAGTACGAAGATGAAGTAACGCAAGACGATGTAACACCAGAAGACGTAACACCTGAGGTAGCTACTAGCAACAACATCGAACTTGTAATTGAGGGAAATGGAACGATTACACCAGATGCAGGTAGTGATTTGATTTACGCTGTAGATATGTGGCAAAATGTAACCTTTACATTCGTTCCAAATGCAGGTTATGCAGTAGGGGAAGTGTTCGTAGATGGTTGGAGTGTAGGAACGGTACCTAGTTACACCTTTGAAACAGTAGATGAATATCATAGTCTTAAAGTTGTATTCGTTGAATCAGACGAAGAGGTAGCTGATACGACTACTGTACCAACAACACCTACAGTTACAGAAACTGAAACAGATACAGAGGTAGAAGATACAACAGAAGTAGAAGATGAAGTTGTGGAAGACACAACAGAAGATACTGATGTGGAAGTTGAAGTGGAAGCAGATGCAGAAGTGGAAACGGATGTAGAAGCTGATGAAGAAGAGACACAAGTAGCAAACACACAAGAAACAATAAACAGTATTCTTTGGATTGTGGTAGCAGCAATCGCACTTATTGCAGTAATATGTGGCGCGATTTTCATAGTTGCTAAGAAGCAAAGGGAAACGGAAGAAGAATAGTAAAAAAGGCAATGGGATTGATTTCTCCCATTGCCTTTCTTTAATGTTATGAATTATTTACACATTTCATATACTTTCATGATTTCTTCTTTTGTAACTGGTCGAGGACCTGGTGTAGTGTTTGGTTCGCTTCCTGGGAACATTCTTACGACGTCATCTGCCATTCTTTCGAATTGGTCAGCTGGAATTCCAACGTCTGAAAGAGTTAAGAATGAGCCTGTTTCTTTGAACCATTTTGTTACTTCTACTGCTAATAGCTTAGATGCGATAGCATCATCAGCTTCTACAACACCAAAACATCTTCTAGCAAGCTTTGCCCATCTAGCTGGCATAGTATCTGCCATTAACTCGAGGTATGCTGGCATAACAACTGTCATACCGCGACCGTGTGCTAAATCATAGATACCGCTAAGTGGCATTTCGATTGAGTGCATAGGAATACAACCAGTTCTACCAAGTGCTTGTAAACCAGACCATCCAAAGATTGAGCAAAGTGCGATTTGACCACGTACTTCAAGGTTTTTAGGATCTTCTAGTACTTTTGCGAAGTTTTCTTTTAAAGTAAGAATCATAGCTTCTGTCATTCTATCTGCAAATTCTGATTCATCAGGGCTTGATAGGTAGTGCTCGATTAAGTGTGAGAAAATATCTAAGCTACAATCTTTTGTAAGAGAAAGCGGTACAGATGTAAGTAAAACAGGGTCAATTAGTGCAGCCTTTGGATATCTGTATGGAGAACGAGAGAAGCTCTTTTCGCCAGTTTCTGCATTTGTTAAAACACCCCCCGCATTACATTCTGAACCTGATGCAGAGATTGTTGGGATAGCGATAATAGGAAATGCGCCTGTATATTCTCTAGGCACGCGGTCACCAAGTACAACGTAATCCCAAGCTTTTCCACCAGAGAAACCAGTTGCAGCGATGTATTTACATCCGTCGATTACACTACCACCACCAAGTGCTACTACAAAATCACAACCTTCTGCCTTGAAGATTTCGATTGCATGATCGATTGTGTGTGCTTTAGGGTTTGGCTCGATTCCTGTAAATGTTACAAATTCGATGCCTGCATCAGTGAGTGACTTTTCAACAGTGTCGATGATAGGATCTAAAAATCCACCTCTTGCATAAGTTGCAATCATGGCTTTTTTGCCATGTTTTTGTGCGATAGCACCAAGTTCGTTGATACGACCTTCTCCGTAAATAAGCTCTGTAGGGAAATTCCAGTTAAAATTATTCATATGACCTCTCATTCTGAAGCTTTGCTTCTAATTAATACATATACTGTATAAAATTACTATGTTAGGTATAGTATAGCCCATATAAATACGAATTTCAATAGTAAATATACATATTTACGTACAGTGTTCAGATATGCGAAACAATCTGTTGCATTTCAAAAAGTAAGAAGATTGTAGAATAGGTTAATGTGTGATAAAATAGGCAGAGAAAAGTAGTGATTGTGGGAGGATTTTTTATGCAACATTTGACATTTGATATTAGAGTAAGTGGCTCCTTAGAAGAAACAAAGTTGATTACGTATATACAAAATTATTCCGATGAATTATATATAAACAAACGTGGCATAGTATTAATATTACCAGGTGGAGCGTATTCTTTTACCTCGGAGCGTGAGGGTGAAGTGCTTGCGATGAAGTTTCTATCAATGGGATATCATGCAGCTATCTTGAAGTATTCTTGTGAGCCTGCACAGTATCCTACTCAGATTCTGGAGGTGGCAGCAGCAGTTGCACTTCTTCGTGACAATTGTGAGGAATGGAATATTGATCCAGAGAAGATAATTGTACAAGGTTCAAGTGCTGGCGGACATCTTGCAGCGAGTTATGGTTGTTTTTGGCATGAGGACTTTATAGCAGAACAGATAGGTGTAGAGCAAGAGGAAAAAGAACTTTTTAGACCGAATGGATTGATATTAAGTTATCCTGTTATTACAAGTGGAACATTTGCACACAGAGGGTCTATTGTAAATGTGGCAGGTTCTAGGTATGATGAACTACTAGACAAGCTAAGCTTAGAACATCAAGTTAGTGAGTTTACACCGCCTACATTTTTGTGGCATACGTTTGCGGATGCAGGTGTCCCTTGTGAGAATTCTATGTTGTTTGCTATGGCGCTTAGAAAAGAGAACATACCATTTGAGCTCCATGTATATCCAGTGGGAAGTCACGGTCTAGGCCTTGCCACTGAGCAATCCGCAAATGCTGAGGGTGGTTTGATCGAACCACATTGTCAATCTTGGATTACATTGGCTGAGACTTGGCTTAAAAGTCTGTAAATAGAATGTGAGGAAATATGCACTATATAATATTAGATTTAGAGTGGAATCAGAGTCCAATTAAGCAATATGAAAATAAAAAAATTCCCTTCGAGATTATTGAGATAGGGGCAGTTAAGTTAAATGAAAATCGAGAGATTATAGATAAGTTTAGTATGCTAATCAGACCACAGGTGTATAAGAAGATGCACAGTATAACAGAAGAGTTGATTCATATTTCAATGAAAGACTTGCAGTCAGAAAAAGGATTTCAAAAGGTTGTTAGAGAGTTTCTAGCTTGGTGTGGAGAGGAATATATCTTCGGTATTTGGGGCAGTCAAGATCTAACAGAATTGCAGAGGAATATGGAATACTACGCTGTGGAAGCTTTGACAAATGGGCCATTAGCTTATTATGATATTCAAAAGTTATACAGTTTATATTATGAAGATGGAAAAACGAGGCGTTCGCTTAGTCATGCAGTCGAGATGCTTAGGCTACAAGATGATGCTATGGGATTTCACAGGGCATATAGTGATGCTTTTTATACAGGTAAGGTTTTTCAGCAGATGTGCGGAACAGAGATCCTAAAAAAGGTGTCGTATGATACGTATTATCTCCCAGCTAATAGAGAAGAACAGATCAGGGTCCATTTTGATACGTATAGTAAGTTTATATCTAGAGGGTTTGATGATAGAGTAGAATTGATGGAAGATAAGGATGTAACGTGTGTAAAGTGTATCTATTGTAATAAAGCTCTACGAAAGAAGATGCATTGGTTTCCTGCGAATACGAGACATTATTATTGTGTGGCACACTGCAGTGAACATGGATATATGCGTGGTAAGATCAGGATCAGACGCGCAAAGGATGAAAAGATTTACGCAGTTAAGACCGTTCGTCCTATGAAGGAGATTGAGATTGCTGATGTAAAGAAGCGAAAGATTCAAGCTACAGAAGCAAGGCGTAAGAAGCGTATCAAAATAAAACAAGGCTAGAAGCATTTTCGTTAGTGCTTCTAGCCTTGTTTTATTTTTGACTTGGTGAGTTTTTATCAGCATATTTCATTTTTCGTAGGATATCGTCAATATTATCACCTTGACTAATACTAATCATAGGTTCTGTAGGTGTAAGCTTGTGCAAGGTCGGTCGTTGAACAGGACTTTGTTGAACTCTAGAAGAATTTGGATATTTACGGCTTTTCTTTTTATGAAATAAACTGTAATATAGTCCATGGCGCTTTTTGGAGCGATGTGGATTACGATGATTTAGAAACTTAACATAGCAAAATGTAATGAGCTTAAAACTAAGAATAAGTATAATCAAAGTGGCAAGTATTGTAATCAGCAAATGTACATTAATCGATAAAATAGAGTTTTCTTCCTCGACGGTCTGGACAATATCTGGTACTGGATCAAGGACGCCTGTATCTTCAGAATCCTCTGTGATAGTACTGTTAATGAGGATTTGTGAAGTACCTACATCATGTTCGAGATACGTATATTGTATAGTGGCTACTGTGTTGTCTTCAGGAGAGTATTCCATCTGTGAATCAACATCTGAAAAGGAAGCATCCTTTGGAATTACCACGTAGCTGTTGTCATCCATCTCAAAAAGTGCGCTTGAATCACCGAAAACATCTGCAACGTCAACATCTAGGTTATTAACAGACGGAATATAAGAAAGATCACTATCTTGAATATCTTCTATCTTGAAATTTTCGAAACCGAATTCAAATAAAGAAACTGTATCGATATATTGGTTTGGAGATTCGGCATTTAAAACGACAGCAATTAGCATCATGCCGTCCTTCATCGCGCAGCTGATCAAGGTTTGACCTGCCTCGGAGGTATAGCCGGTCTTAGAACCAACTAGGTAATCATAGTCATAGGTTCTCGTATCAAAGAGCTCGTTTTTACTGTTTTCCCAGATTTCATCTGGCTGATACTCAGAAGGTTCGATATATAGTACGCGGTCGTCTGAATAGGAAGCTAGGAGTTCATTTGTGAAAAAAGCTCGTCCGATTTGAGCCATATCATAGGCGGTGGTATAGTGATTATCATCATAGTAACCATGCGGGTTCACAAAATTACTGTTTAGACAGCCAAGTTCTGTGGCCGTTTCGTTCATAAGATCTGCAAAAGCCTCTAGGGAACCAGAGATATGAACAGCAAGTCCTGCGGCAACGTCATTGGCAGATGCAATCATGATAGCAGCGATACAATCGTCAACACTAAGCGCCTCTCCGTCATCCACCCAAATCCTACTCGAATCGTAGGGTATGGTCTGTATAGTGTCATAATCAAAAAAAACTAGCTCTGATAAATCTGTTAATTTTTGTGTTGCGATGTATGTGGTGAGTGTCTTAGTAATACTCGCTGGATACATCTGCTGATGCATGTTCTTGTCATACAAGACAGTACCTGTAGTTACCTCGATGAGAATAGCAGTTTCGGCGGTAATAGAAGGACCTGTAGGCCAAGCGACTGTATCTGTAGTCTCAGAGGCATATACTGTAACATTAGAGCAAATTAAATTAAGTAGGATGAGAATAGATAAACATCGTGAGACAAATTTCATCAGTGTAGCACCTCTTTCTTCGATAAAAATAAGCAATACACCTATTTTACACTATAAATGTGAAAAATAATAGATATTTTACTTTTCTTTTTGTGGAAAATGAGTTAAAATAATTCGGCAGGCTTTTAATATAAATAAAGTCTTTTTATTATATGGATATTGGAGAAATCTATGCGATTAAGAAACATTACAGGAGCAGATGACATGATTAGGGATAGCATTTACACGGTAAATGACCCTAAGGAATACATTGGGAAGTGGAACAGCGTATTTCAAAGAGATGGCGAGCTTCATATAGAAGTTGGTATGGGAAAAGGCCAATTTATACATGAAATGGCGAAGAGAAACCCACACATCAACTATATTGGAATCGAGATGTATAGTAGCGTATTACTACGTGCTATTCAGAAGATGGAGTTAGATCCAGTTACGAATCTAAAGTTTTTATGCGTAGATGCGAAGTTTCTTGAAGAAGTATTTGCTGAAGGTGAAGTGGATCACATTTACTTAAACTTCTCGGATCCATGGCCAAAGGATAGACATGCGAAGCGCCGACTACCTAGTAGACAGTTCTTAGCAAGATTTGATAAGATCTTGAAAAGAGATGGTAAGTTATCTTTCAAAACAGACAACAGAGGGTTATTTGATTTCGCATTAGAGGAATTAGAACCAGCTGGCTGGAAGTCAGAAGCTTATAGCTTTGATTTACATAATAATGCCGAGATGAATGAAGGCAATGTTATGACAGAATACGAAGAGAAATTTTCTTCAAAGGGTAATCCGATTTGTAAATATATTATTTATAGATAAATAGATATGCTGTTACTACAGCATATAAGTCTTCGTAGTAAAATGGATATTACGAGCCCCTCCTAAGGGCTAAGTGTAGGTTCGATTCCTACCGGGGACATGATATGGAAGTGTGCTAAATCATCAGGATTTAGCGCACTTCTTTGCAGTTTCAGGCAATTTAGATAGCTGAGATTTTGTGTTCCGCCACCAGTTTTTCTGTTTATCAAATCAATAACAATATCCAACATAAGTTGACGTAATATTTTAGCTGATTCACGTTATCTCCTTTACCCACTCTTGATACATAAGTGGAATTCTTTCATTAAAATTTCGATATTCAACACAACAATGTTCTGCCATATCTTGTGCTTGTTTATCTGTAAGTAATAGCTTTTTTAGAATCGTGTTCTTTACATTTTTTCCTAACCAAAATCTACTAACAAGCAACAACCCTTTTCCTTCTTTGAAAAAAATATGAGACATCTCTGTATTTGGAATCAATCCTTTGAATGCACTAACATGCCCACATACAATTATTTCAACTTGCTGCTCTTGCATAATCCTTTTTGAAAATCCAAATTCATCAGGTTGAACAAATTCAATCGCTAATGGTATCAATAATGCGCCTACTCTTTCTACCGGATACTGTGTATTCGCTTGAAATTCTGGTACTAATTCTTGCTGAAAATAAGGTACGTCTTTTCTTGCCACACTAGAACTTTTATGTTCTCCAGGATACCATGATTGATACCGCTTGCTGTTTTGTGGATGCCACCAAAACCACCAGTCTACCATTTCTTTAGTCACATTCGGCATTGGCGTATACATCGATACTAGATACGAATCATCTTCTAACCTTTCAAACCCACACTCAAATCGTAACTCTGCTTTTTCTAAAACATCATTTTTATCCTCAAATTGAGTTTTCGTAATACTACGCTCACATATTTGATGCTTTATTTCACTTGGAATTTGACAGTTCTTCATATTCATATATTTATTTAAATTCATCTATTTCTCCTTTTCTACCAACATTTCTCAACATATCAAATCAAATCCCCACTAAATATCTCTGTAACAACTATGGATACTTCATCAGTAGAAAGGGTCAAATCATCCTTAAACCATTGAACAAGAACACCCAGTAGTGCTCCCGAAACCATGGAAACGATGTATTGATTGTGTACATTTTCCTTATCGGATACAAACATTCTTACTTCATTTAGATACTCACAAAACTTTAGTTCCATTACATTCATAAGGTTATTATTGATAAGTAAATAAACAATTTCCTTATTCTGAAGAAAATACTCGAAATAACAGAAAGATAATGTTCTCAAATTTATTTTTTCATACTTTAATAAAGAGCCTTTAAAAGCATAAAACATATCATCTAATATATGTTCTACTATTTCATCTTTATTATCATATGATTTATAAAATGTTTGTCTAGCAAGCCCTGCTCTTTCTGTTATATTCTTTACATTTATTTTGTCGTACGATACTTCTTTAAGTAGTTCGTATAACGATTCCTTTATCCATTGTTGCGATTTTAATGCGGTTGGGTTGGTTCCTCTATACATATACATATCTCCCCATCTGTCAAACTTATCTTCAAAACATTGACATCTGTAATCTTTTTATGTTAGTTTATCAATAAAGGTGACGTGTGTCAATGTTTTGGAGAGGAGATATCAGTTATGAATATGTTTTTGTTATTGTTTAGCGGAATTGCTTGGAGTATTGTTTATATCGATAGTATTAGAGTTGGATTTAGAGATAAGACTTTTGCTATGCCATTATGGGCATTAGGTTTGAATATCGCATGGGAAATTCTACAATCAATTTTTGGTTTCATACAATTAGGAATAGGTGCACAAATATGCGTGAATGCCGTTTGGGCAATCTTTGATATTTTCATCCTAATAACATACTTCAAGTATGGATATAAACACTTCCCCAAAGACTTTAGCAAGAAGCAATTTTATTTATGGGGAGTTCTTGTTATAGCCATATCATTTATAATACAATATATGTTTATCGTTGAATTTCCAATATCAGATGGAGCATCTTATGCAGCATATATTCAAAATATAATTATGTCTGTATTATTTATTGGAATGCTTGTTCAAAGAGATAGTAGTGAGGGCCAAACCAAGCTTATTGCCTATGCCAAGTTTCTAGGTACCCTTGCTCCCACTATATTAATCGGACTTATAGGTGGAGAGGATCCTTTTAAAGGTGACCCTAGTTCATTTGTTTTCGTGCTCGGACTTGTTTGTGCAGTATTTGATATCATATATATAATAATGCTTACCAAAAAGCAGAAGGATGAAGTAGCTGCGAACTTCTTGTAACTGTTATAGATGAAGATGAGCAATCATCTTTCCATGTTTCCATAAACTTGCCGCCACCCCAACCATATGAGCCAAAGAGAGCAACTTTTTTACCTGACAATCTGTCTTTCAAACCGTCCCGCATAGGAGCAAATGTTCCTACTTCTAATTCCTCAGCACCTGAAGATGGACAACCAAAAATAATTACCTCTTTCTTTATATAACTGCTTTGATTTATATTTTTCTTTCCAAAATTAACTATTTTTTTAATCTTTCTATCCATCTATATCATTCCCTGACAACCTAATATTAATTCATTCAAGCACTCAAAAACCGTAACTTCTTAAATGGTTTTATTTTGCGTATAAGAATGGAATAGTGCCAAACAAAATAGTCCCAACAATCATATAGGTACTTCCGATAATAGGTTTTTCCTATTAGTATTCTTCTCAATTAAACAAATTGCACGACACATCAATCGTATTTTCTCTCTTTCGAGATTATCAAGATAATCTTACATGAAAAAACCACCTCCGAGGAAGTGGTTGAATTACTTTATCATTTTCTAACTATTTTAAAGTTACATTTCGATTGTTCATTTTGTCACATCACCTAGAATATCACACATATTGCTTGGAGAAGGGAAGAAAGTGTAACCCGTATAATCCCGAGTGTTTCTCAGTGCTTGTGAGCACTATTGTAGAAAACGTACCGGGGACATTTTATGAAAATTACGCCAATTTTAGCAGCACTTTTGCACGGAAAATGTGATCGTCATGCTCGAAGAAATATAGTCCATGGTGAAGCTGTGTGATATCTATAATACTCTGAACTCCAAAACCATGATTTCTAAGTGAAGTCTGGGGGATAGGACGATCATGATTCATTAAAATTTCACCTATAAAAGGATTTTCAACCAAAATAACTAGGCTCTCATCGTGGATGAGCGCCTTTATAAATATGTAACGTTCATTTGAACCCTCAACTTGTGAAACAGCATGTAGGGCATTTTCTAGCAGGTTGTATAGTAAAGAGCAAAGCTCGGTATCTTCGATAGGTAGTTGAGCAGGGAGCTGTACATTGTTTTTTAGGATTACATTATTTGCAGTAGCACGTCGATCAAAGGAGCCTAAAATGAGGTTTACAGTTTCATGCTCGCAATAAAAAGAAGGCTTAATATTTTCAATCTTTTGCTGATTAGCAGAGATAAATTCCTGGATTTTTTCAAGGTTACCATGATTTGCCCATTCATCTATCAAAGTTAGTGTGTGGCGTAAATCGTGATGGTAAATAGAGGTTCGCTCTTGTGCATCCCGAAGGCGACGTAAGTAGTGCTTTGCCCCATCTAGTTGTTCTTTTTTTGATTTTTCGTTCATTTCTGCGATACGCTGTTGTCGATATACCTGTTGAAGGTCTTGATAGTAAAAAAGAATATTTGCAACAACAGCAACAAAAACGGCGATGGTTGCATTTATTTTATCTACGATACGAGCTTCATTTATTAAGTAAAATAACGTATAGGCAGAGCTTTGCAGTATCATCGTATGTTGGGGTTTAAACTGAACGATAATGGATACAAAAACAATTGCCATGACAATAGCTAAAGATGAACCGCGCGTGTTTCTATACAAGTCGTAGCTATTCAAAAAAATGTTCCAAAGTAGATAAGCAGCCGCAAATGAAAAGTGGAACCAATAAAGTGCTAGAGTATTTTTACGTATAGAGGGCTGTAGGAATAGAAGTAGTAGAGAAAAAGCGATCATGGTGACGTAAAACCCTAAATAAACCTTGCTAGCGGGCGTATCTATAGCGGGATGGGATATAAATAATCGAATGATCATAAAGCTCTCAATTAATATAGAAAGAAAAGCAACTGCAGAAATGACGGCAGTATTTTTTTTGATAATATATTGTAAATATTGCTCCTTTAAGTCACTAGATAAGGTGCGAAAATCTTGTAATAGATCTAAGAGTTTTGATAAATGTTTCATAAAATAGCCTTTCTATTCAATGGTTAAAAAGAATATTATAAGGTGGTGTCAGATAAAAGTACGTTCATATATTGGTTCTTTAGTTTCATAAAATTACCTCTTGCAATAGGTATGTAAGTTCCGGTTATCGTAAAAATCCAAGTATTATCGATTGACTTTACATGATAAAAATTTACGAGATAGGAGCGATGAGGTTTAGCAAACTGTGGATACACAGACAAGGCTTGCTCTATTTCTTGGATACTTCCGTTTGCTTCGATTATATTGCCATCTGTCTGAAAGAAAAGAAGCTTTCGATTTCTAATCTCTATATATACGATGGTTGAGATGAATAACTGGATGATGCCTTTTGAAGTGTTTACAAAAATTCGGCTATCGCGTTGTAAAAGCTGTTGCTTTTGATGTGTCAAGGAAGCAAAAAAATCCGATTTATCAATAGGTTTTAGTAAATAATCTTGTACTTGGATACGGTAGCTTTCTATAGCAAATTCTTCAGAAGAGGTGAGGAACATAATAGGAATGTTGGAGTCCCATGTACGAATATGCTTTGCTAAATCCAAACCAGATTGCGTAGGCATAACTATATCTAAAATCAGCAAATCAAAGTGCTTTGATTTCATGCGTTCTAGTAAGGACTCTGGCTTGTTAAAAGTTTCATAAATAAGAGATGATAGATGTTGAAGTTTATATTCTTCTAAAAGGTTGATGATATTACAAAGATCCTGTTGATTATCGTCACAAATTGCAATGTACATGTCGTTCCCCCTTCATGTTAAAGTAGATAGTTAAATATAACTAAAATCATACCTAGTATAGTGAGTATAATTCCCATAGATAAATTTAAAAGCTTTGAAGAAATTTTATTTGCAAAGGTAGCAGCTAGCTGTGCAAAAACAAGAGTGCTGATGGAACAGACAATGAGGCATGTCATATCAGGAAATCCACCTATATAAAAATGGCTAACAGCACCAGTAAATGCAGTAAAGCTCATAATGAAAACACTAGTACCAATTGCTGTTTTGAGTTCATATCCAAGCACGATGGTCAAAATCATAAGCATCATGATGCCACCACCAGCACCAACAAATCCACAGATCAATCCGATCACAATCCCACCCATAATTGATTGAATAAATCTCTTTTTTGCACTTAATGCTTGCATTTCTGATTTTGTCGTTTTGACTGGCATAATGAGGAATTTTAGACCCATAAAAAGGGTACTAAATACAGAAAGACCCCCCATTATATTGACATCTACAAGGCTAGATAAATAGCTTCCGATCATAGTAAACACGAGTACAGATGTCATCATGGTCAGTCCATTTTTTATGTCGATATTTTTATTCTTACTATATGTATAGGCAGATACGGCGCTGGCTAGTACATCGCTAAATAGTGCAATCCCGATAGCCTCGTAAGCATTGATACCCACAAAGGTGATGAGCATAGGCGAAACTACAGATGCAGCACTCATACCGGCAAGACCTGTACCTAAACCAGCACCTAGACCAGCAAGTATGGAAATAATAATAGTAAACATAAAATTCTCTTTTCTTTTCGTTAATGTAAAGCATACTTAAAAAGTATAGGGGAAGTCTTTGAGAAATACAAGCAAAAACACAGAAAAACTATAAGTTATTCTGTGTTTTTTAGGCTAATATAGGCAGAAGATTTCCAAATGTTCTTATTGTGTTCAAAAACAGCGTTTCCATTATAGGAAGCAGCAATTGATTTGATAGAGGTGGTACCAGTACCATAATCGTTTCGCTTACTAGAAATAAATAAATTGTTACTTTTTTTAACCTGACCATTAAAGGAGTTGTCCACAATAATGGTAAAAATATTATTATGTAATACACTAGAGATATTTATGAATAAATCCTCTGATGACATGCGCAAACAAGCTTCTATAGCATTTTCAAACATATTACCGACTAAAATACACAAGTCACTATCTATGATTCCTGGAAGCTGCGATGGAATAACTAAACGGATATTTGTGTTGATATCGTTTGTAAGAGCTATTTTTGCATAATGAGTTACTACAGCGTTTACAGCAATATTTTCACAATACATATGTTCATAAAGGCTAGGAATCGAGTTTGTTATGTCCTGAAGCAGTTTTGCTAATTCATCAGTTTGATTCTTTGTATTTAAATCTTGCATTAAAATAAGCTGATGGCGTAAATCATGCTTTTGTTTTTTAAGTGTTGCAGTATTATCAATGAGCGATTCGAAATATTTTCGTTGATCTACTAGTTGATGCTCCATACTAGATACCTTGTGCTCTAGTAGAGATTTTCTTTGCTGCACTAAGATTGAGTTATGGATATAATAGCCAGTTGAAATACCAGTTGGTATGATAAATAGCAGAACACCTATTTGCGAGATGGTGGAAAAAGGTAAAGAGATGTTATACGTGTAGTTTAGTAGTTCCAACATAGATGCTACTGCAAGTATTGTCATAGGAATAAATAATACCCTTGCTGATACACTTTTATAATGAACCCCTTCATAGAAAATCAAAAATGTAAATAAAATCAAAATAAAGGGAAGGAATAGCTGCATAATAAAAAGGGAAGAAGAAAGTGCATAAATACCTAGAATCTGCAGTACGAGCATAATACAAACAAGTATTTCTAATAATATAACGAGGGTAATAGGAATAGATTTATGCTTAAAATTTATCAAATTTATACAAAATAAAAGCAAAGGGATGGGTAAGACAAAAAGTCCTACATGTGTAAATAGATATAATAAAGTAGGGTTATGGATATATAAAGCTGTTATGTCCGTTTCACCAATGCCCCATAAGCCAGATGAAATGGTAGAAAAACTTAGCCATAGGTAAATACTACCTAGTTTATCTAACGAAACTACAAAGGTTGTAATAATAAGTAAAATCAAACCTAAGAATAATTGGAAAATAGAAAGAGAGAAAGAAAAAGAGGTTTCGTCTCTTAGAGCCTGCAATAAAATGCTATACTCTCCAAAATATGGAGGATAAATAGTAAAAGAGGTTCTTGTATTAGGGGAAATATATTCCAAACGTAGGTCGAGGGAGCTATTGAATTCAGGTAAATCAATAATGTCAATAGTACAAGGGGGATCCAACATAAAATCTGGATATGTATCAGGAGCACCATAGTTGTATACAAGATCATCGTCGAGATAAAGACTAGTGGTTGTGTAAACAGACTTGATATACATGCTACTCAGATCAGTTAAATCAATATGTGCACTAATAGTTATAGGTGTTGCAGGAGCAATATCATAGAGGGTTAATGGTAAGGCTTCTATTGTAGTGACATCATTGATTGTGACTAAAACATCATGTAAGGCAAAGTAAGTCTTATCACTTTCTTTATCAGAAGTAAAGGGTAGTGAGTTTATGCTCAAAATAGCTATTAGAAAAGTAATCAAGATGAAAAAGGTAAAAGATAACTGTTTTTTACTCATCACAAAAAGCTCCTCGCATGTTCAAATAAATAGGATTCAAAAGCATGCTTTGCAGAAACAAAACTGCCTCTTCTAATATATACGTTGCTACCATTACACATCTCAAAAACCAAAAGGTCTTTATGAACAACAGTTACGTAGGCTAGATTCACAAGATAACTTTTATGAGATCTGAGAAAGTTAAAAGAGCTACAGTAGGATTCCTGTTGAGATATGCTTCCGGTTGCTGTTATAACGTCACCATTATAAAAATAAATCGAAAAATTACGTAGGTTTTGTTCCATATAAAGAATATCCTTTAAAAAGACATCTAATTTAGAGCCATCAACAGACAGCGTTAACTTAGGCAAGGTTGATTTGTTCAAAGCAGTTAATCGTAATAGCTCTGAAATAGAATCATCCAAAAGGGGCTTTTCTAAGTATTTAATCGCATTTAGGCGATACCCTTCTAAAGTATGTTCGTCGCTTGTAGTAGAAAAGCGATGAGGACAGACTTATCAAATGCTCGAAGCTTAGTAGCTACCTCTATTCCAGTTAAATCACCCATGTAGATATCCAATATAATCAAATCGTATAAATTAGTTTTATAAGAAGCAAGAAAATCTTCTCCACTTGTATACCGCGTTATATGGGCTGTAGGCATAAACTTCGTTATAAGTAGAATGAGTGCATTATAATCTGCGTCGTCATCCTCACAGATACCTATATATAAATGATTCATAAATTAGCTCCTTGTCATAAAATGTAAAAAGATGTAAAAAGTGTTGTACGGTAAAATAGTAAAACATATTGAATAGTCAATTGTCAAGCACCAAAAATACAAACCTGCGTGTAAATTTGGTGGGTGACAAAGAAAAAAATGAATACTAAAATGAATAAAAAAGAAAGAAGGATAATATACATTACAAAAAGATAAAACGGAGGGCTGGAAGTATGTATCGCAAAATACCAAATGGATGGGTAAAGCATATAGATTTTTTGTTTTTAGATATTGCCTGCGTAGTGATATCCTACATAGTTGCATATATGATACGACATGAAGGCATCATGCCATTTGTGACAACGGTTTATAAAAACATGTTGGTAATGTTTATGATGCTTTCTTTTGCTGTTCCTATGTTTCTAAATACTTATCAAGGTGTATTGAAGAGGGGCTATTTGCAAGAATTTAAAAAGACACTACACCATGTCATGTTGGTGATGCTACTTGGAATGGCGTACCTTGTATTTGCTCAGGAAGCAGGAAATTATTCCAGATTTACGCTGATTGTAATGTCCTCTATCTATCTGTCACTATCCTATGCAACAAGGGTTGGTTGGAAAAAGGTATTACTAGCTAGAAGGAATAGAGAAGATAGACAACGTTCACTTGTAATCGTGACAACAAAGGAGCTTGTAGAACGTGTTGTAGAGAACGTTCAAAACAACAATTACGAAGGGTTTTATATTACAGGAATTGCCGTTGTAGACGAATCTATGATTGGGCAAGAAATTGCTGGCATAAAGGTGGTCGCAGACTACGAAAGCATTATTCCATATGTGAGTAGAGCTTGGGTAGACGAAGTCTTCATTAATATACCCAGTACAAATGTCATTAGTGAACAACTGATAGAAGAGTTCGCGAAGATGGGAGTCACAGTTCATTTGCGATTGATACATGCCTCACAGCTCATGCCTAATAGACAGGTTATAGAAAAAATAGGAAAGTACACCGTGCTAACAACAAGCGTCGTAACGACTACAATGGGACAGGTTATTCTAAAAAGGCTTCTAGATGTGGTAAGTGGAATCATTGGTTGCTTGATCACAATCGTGCTTGCAGCGCTAATAGGTCCAATGATTTATGCACAGTCACCAGGTCCTATTTTTTTTAGTCAAACAAGAATTGGGAAAAATGGAAGAAAGTTCGATATGTATAAGTTTCGCAGTATGTACATGGATGCAGAAGAAAGAAAAGCACAGCTTATGAGCCAAAACCAAGTGAAGGATGGAATGATGTTCAAGCTAGAATATGATCCGCGCATTATTGGAAGTGAGAGGGGTAAGGGAAAAGGCATCGGAAACTTCATAAGAAAATATAGTCTAGATGAATTTCCACAGTTTTTTAATGTATTAAAAGGAGAAATGAGTCTAGTGGGAACGAGGCCACCTACCATAGATGAATGGGAGAAATATGAACTACATCATAGGGCTAGACTAGCAACAAAACCAGGAATCACTGGCATGTGGCAGGTCAGTGGTAGAAGCAACATCAGAGATTTTGAAGAGGTTGTGAGACTAGATACGAAATACATAACAGACTGGAAATTTTCACTAGATTTAAAAATATTATTTCGTACCGTATGGATGGTACTAAAGAGAGATGGAGCAATGTGAGAAAAGTAATTATTTTGATAATCCTAGCATGTATCTTTTGTGTACCATTTGGAGTGCGAATGCTAGGGAAGAACAGTTTATATCAGCAATCAGAAATGGCTACGCCTACTTTAGAGAATATTGAGGAGGAGGTCCTAGAAAATTCAACTTGGCAAGATGGTTGGGTCAGGTTTAATGGTGATATCTACGAATACAATGATGACATATTGACGTTTCTCTTCCTTGGAATAGATGAAGAAGGAGAAGTAGAGGTGGCAGAAGATGGCATTAGCGGAGGGCAATCGGATGCAATGTTTCTGCTTATTATAAATCCAGATTTAAAAGATATAAAGATCTTGTCCATCAACAGAAATACGATGGCAAAGATAGCAGTTTATGATGAAGAAGGCTTGTTTGTAGCGTACGATACAAAACAAATCACATTGCAGCATGGCTATGGGGATGGTAGGGAATTAAGCTGCGAGCGAACAGTGGAAGCAGTTTCAAATCTACTGTATGGAATACCAATTCATGGGTATGCATCCATCAATATGTCAGCAATTACAACTATAAATGATGCAGTAGGTGGTGTAGAAGTTACTTTAGAAGAGGATTTTGTGTGGAAAGTAAAGGGGGTGACGTATTCCTTGGCAGCAGGAGAAGCAGTGTCCTTACAGGGGATGGATGCATTTTATTATGTAAAATACCGTGATTATAAGGAGAGTAATACTGCAGATGAAAGGCTGGAAAGACAAAAACAATACATGAAAGCCTTTTTAGAAAAAGCCATGATAGAAGTAAAAAAGGATATTACGATGCCCGTCAAACTTTTTCAAGCAATAGAGTCCTATATGGTGACAAGTGTATCACTAAATCAATTTAGTTATTTACTGACAGAATATATAGGGTATGACATAAATCTAGCTAATATTTATCAGTTACCTGGGGAAACAATCACAGGAGAGGTGTTTGAAGAATATATTGTTGATGAAGAGGCATTGTATGAGTTGATGATTGAATTATTTTATCAGAAAGTGGAGGAAGGGTTATGAGAAGAAAAGGAATGAAAGTATTAGCAACGATGTTATGTGTAATGATGATGGGGATGACTGTGTGTGCATCTAGCCCAAACACAAGTACAACAACAGAACCAGTAGAAGAATATGCAGAGGCATATCAAGAAAGCATGGCAATCGTTCTAGAAGCAGACGGTACAGATGCGAAAATTGATGGTGTTGCTGGCTATGTAGGAATTGTGATGGAACCGGTATTAACATCAAAGGTTGAGGAAGCAGTGACAGTTGCACAATCACTTGTTTCAGCAAATGCAAATGTACTTCATATGGCAGAAGTAAGTCTATCGGCAGATGTGGAATTCGATACGATCCAAATCAAATTTGCAGTAGATGGAGTATCTTCGGGCCAAGGAATCATGTGTTTACATCAAAAATCAGATGGAACATGGGAAGCAATCACACCAGATACAGTGGATGCAGGCTATGTGACAGTAACGTTTACTAGTTTATCACCAGTAGCATTTGTATCTTATGGTACATCACCAAAAACAGGAGAAGCTTTTCCGATAGTAGCAGGTGTTATGGTATTGGCATTACTAGGGAGCGCAATAGTGCTCAAAGTAACATATAAGCATCAATAATAATAGTTGGAGGTAGAAATAACTTGAGGAAACAAAAAGGACTAAAACGTAGAGTAGTTTTGAGTTTTCTCTGCCTCCTTTTTTTGTGCCCATTTTTACACCTAATAAGTGAATTTAATACAAAAAAAGAGGCTTTAGAGCTTTATGAAAGCCTAAATTATAGAGAAATAGAAACTGTAGAAGCTCCTACTATAGAGCCAGAAGAAGTGGAAATACAGGGAGAAATAAGTGAAGAAATTGTAATAGATCCATATCAAGTACCAGAACTTTCCCTTGATTTTTTGGAGCTACAAGAAACAGTAAATGAAGATATCTATGCATGGATTTATATACCGAACACAAATGTAGATTATCCGATTTTACAGCATCCTACAGATGATAGCTATTACTTAAAGTACAACCTTGATGGCTCTTATGGTTATCCCGGAGCTATTTATACGGAGTCGCTTAACACGATGGATTTTACAGATCCAAATACGGTGATTTATGGTCACAACATGAATGACGGCAGTATGTTTAACACGATTAAAAACTTCGCTGATGCGGAATTTTTTGAAGAAAATGATTTTATATACATTTATACGAAAAACACAACATATATTTATGAGGTATTTGCAGCATATGAGTTTAGCGATATGCATTTGTTAATGAGTTATTACTTGGAAAATGAGGGAATTTATGAAAGTTATTTAAACTCTGTATTAGAGACTAGAGCAATTGGTGCCAATGTAAAAAGCGAAATGGAACTTTCTAAAGATGATAGGATCATCACATTATCGACATGTGTGAGCAGTAGTAATAAGCGGTTCTTGGTACAAGCAGTGTTAGTAGAGGAGAGAATGGTTGATTGATATACATGCACATATTTTACCTTATATAGACGATGGGGCAGAAAATATGAATGTAGCCATCGAGATGGCTAGAATGGCATATAAGAGTGGTGTAACTGAAGTAGTTGCAACTCCACATTTTAATGGATGTGGGATTAATGAAATTAAAGTGATTTATGAGAAATTTGTAGTCGAACTATCGCAACAAGAGATTGATATAAAGGTATGGCTAGGAATGGAAGTGATGGCTTCTAATAGAATGGAAGAACTAATATGTGCAGGCAGTGTCATGGGCATTAATCATAGTCGATATATGTTGCTTGAATTTCCTTTTGATTTACCTAGCAAAAGGATGATACAGCATATCAAGCTTATAAACCAATTGGGATTAACTGCTGTGATTGCACATCCTGAGAGATACTTTTGTGTACAGAAAAATCCACTTATTGTAATCCAATTTAGAGAAATGGGCTGCATTATTCAGGTGAATAAAGGCAGCATCTTAGGGGGATTTGGTCATCAGGTTGAGCAGTGTTCCAATTTTTTACTGGAAAGACACGCAATAGATGTTATAGCATCAGATGCTCATGGAATAAAAAAAAGAACACCAGATATGTCAATGATCAAAAAATATATTACAAGTAGTTATTCAAGCGCCTATGCACACAAGCTTTTGGAAGAAAATCCAATGGTAATAGCAAGAAATGGAGAATGGAAAAAATGAAGATAATAAAAATAAGTTCCTATATCGTGCTAGGAATAGCAATCGCTACTTTTATTATTAAACTTTATATAGATTATACAAGCGTAGATACAGAAGGTCCGATTATTACAATGGATGAAGCGTATATAAAGGTTAGTACCAAGGATGCAGATAGCATTTTAATAGATGGTATTACAGCCTTTGATGAAACAGATGGGGATGTGACAAATAGCATATTGATTGAATATAAATCGGATATCATAAATGGGAATCAACGGGAAGTCAGTATTGTTGCATTTGATTCTAATATGCATGTTAGCAAAGTAGTAAGGACGATAGAATATATAGACTATACCAAACCAGAATTTGAGTTAAATACAGAGTTAAGATTTCCACTTAATACTAGCGTGAGCCAGATTATGAAATCAATAAGTGCTACAGATGTTATAGATGGAGATATTACGAGTAGGATTCAAGAGTACGGTACAAATTCAGAGAGTTTTAATAGTGCTGAAGCAGGTAGAAATGAGATTACATATTCTGTTACGAATAGTGTTGGAGATATTGAAAAAATAGATGTGATTGTAGAGATTTATGATTCTACAGAGGTACAATCACTATTTGATTTTGAACTAAAGCAGTGGATTGTCTATATCAATCAGGGAGACCCGTTTGATCCATACGACATGATCAAATGGATTAAGGACGACGAGTATCTATACCTTGCAGACGATGATGGTAAATGGATTGCTGAAGATACAGAGGAAACATTAGTATTAGAATTTGATCTAAGCAAGATGGAGATCGTAGGTAGTGTGAATACACAAGAACCGGGTTGTTATTCTATGCAGTATAAAATAACCGATATATATGATATCGAAAGTACGGCCACATTAATAGTAAGAGTGAGAGAGTGGGAATAGTTTATGGCAGAGAATAATGCGTTTAGAAATGACAAGCTATATATAGATTATTATAGTATTTTTCATGATTTAAAACATCACTGGTGGAATGGAATCATTATGGGTATTGCGTTAGCGATATTGGCTTATTCTTTATGTGATTATATATATGTTCCGAAATATGAAGTTACGGCAGTTTACGTAGTGAATCCTAAATCTAGTAATTATATCGATGATAGTAAGAGTACAGAGACATCTGTAACTATCTTTAAAAATATACTAAATTCCGAAGTTATGAAATCGAAGGTGCTAACAGAATTGCTAGAAATTGAGAAGGAAGTAGAAGAGCTTTCAATTTCAGCATCGTCAGTATACCAAACAAGTATTGTGACACTAGCAGTTATTGGAGCAACACCTGAAGAAGCATTTCAAGTGATGTCTACTGTACAAAGTATTTTTCCTAGTTTGATAGAGGATGTGATGTATGACACCTTAGTCACTGAAATACAAAAAGTGAGTATTCCTACGGAGCCTATTGAGGACTACGAAAAAGAATTATATACACTAATCACTTTATTTGCAGGAATACTTCTTTATATGACAACTGTGATAGTTCTTAGTATTATTCGTAATACTGTGAAAAATGAAAATAGTTTTAAAGATATATTTGAGATTAAATTATTATCGGCGATACCATACATTAACTATAAAAATGTAGATAAAAATGATTATCCGTTAATTCATACTTATGGAGGAGATTTTAGATATCTAGAAAGCTTTTTGATGTTAGCAACTAGAATTATGAAAATGCTTGATAAAAGAGGAGCAAAAACTCTCTTAGTATCAAGTGTCTCACCAGGAGAAGGAAAAACAACGACAGCTATTAATCTTGCTACAGCAATAGCGAAAAATCAAAAAAAAGTATTGTTAATAGATGGAGATTTTCGTAAACCTAGCATTGCGAAAGCGCTAAATATTCCGAAAGAATATGATAACTATTTGGAACGACAGATTCTAGGAGAAATAATATCTGAAGAAAAGCTTTATAAATTAAATGAGTTGGGGTTGTTTTTTCTCACAAATAAAAATAGACATAAAAGTTCTAGCAATTTATTAAATGAAAAACTATTTGAAGAGATTCTAGAAAATTATAAGAAAAGCTTTGACTACATAATAGTAGATTCAGCACCTACTTCATTGGTAGCTGATACAGAACTGTTGTTACATGCGTGTGACACATCTGTAATCGTAGTCCTGGAAGATTTTGTACATATAGCTAATATAGGTGAGTCAATAGAACTTTTAAATGAAGAACACAAGCTTCTAGGGGCTGTATATAAAAAGCGTTACAAAAAAATAAAGAACAAGAAGTAAGACGCAGAAGGGAGAAACTATGGTAGCTGAACAAAGAGAGCATTATGAAGAGCATAGATATTATGATGAAATCGTCATAGACCTGCAGAAAATAGTGACACAGATGTTTGCCCAATTCAAAAAGACATGGATTTGGGGCTTAATCATAGGAATTATATGTGTGATAGCAGGATATACATATGCAATTTTGAATTATCAACCACTTTATCGTACCAGTGCTTCTTTTCTTGTCAAAGGAAGTTTCGTGGAACAACAGAACTTGAGTGATAGTGGCTCTGCATATCAGATGGGAGCGACATTTAGTTATGTTTTAAGAAGTACAGTCCTAAGAGAATTAGTAGCTTTAGAAGTTGGAATCGAAGAGGTAGAAGCGGATGTATGGATTAAAAACATCGAAAACACAAATATTATTACAATTACGGTACAGGATAAAACACCAGAATTAACATATGTGATTTTAGAAGCTTATCTTTCAAATTATCCGAGTGTTTCGGAATATGTTTTAGGAACGATAACTTTAGATATTATATCGGAAGGTGGTATTCCAACGGAACCTGAGAATGGTGAGAATAAAAAGTTTTATGTACTGCTAGGAACAATCCTAGGTGGAGGTATATATGCAATGTATTTATTTCTACATGCATATAGAAGTGGGATTATATCGAGTAAAGATGATATAGAAAATATTGGGGAACGGATACTTACGACAATTCCAATGGATTTCATAAAGGGTAAAGCTGAGCTAACGCCACTTTCAAAAGAATCTATAGCATCGCTTGGAAATATGCTTGAAAAGGAAACACTCTTTCATGAAAATCAAAAAATATATTTAGTGACTAGTTCAAATAAGCAAGAAGGTAAGTCGGTTATCGCAGTTCAGCTAGCGAAGCAATTAGTAGAAAAAAAACATAAGGTTTTATATCTAAATTCAGACTTAAACAAAGATTTTGACATACATTCCGTTCATTCTGCTAATCAGAATGAGTGGAAAGAGCAGTATATAAGAGATGAAGAGTTTCAGAACAAAATCTTTTTATCAAGGAGCAGTGATGGTCTATATTCTTTGACTTTAGTTGATAAGAAAATGACGAGAGATGAGGCAATCACATTCTTATTATCTAGGAGATATAAAAAATTATTATTATATTTAAAAGAAAATTTTGATTATATGATTGTGGACACTCCGGCTATGGGAGAAATGGTAGATACGGCTATTATAGCGAGTATAGCAGATGCAGCTTTGTTTGTTGTCAGAGATGAATTTTCGGAAATCAATAAAGTCAAGGAAACTATTACAAGATTAAAAGAGTCTGATATTAAATTATTGGGATTAGTAGTAAATAGTAAATATAAAAAAAGAAAAGCTACTGGTTACGGTTACGACTATAGTTACGGCTATGGCTATGGAAAACAATATGGCTCCGGCTATGGGAAACAATATGGATACGGCGAACAAAATGATTAATTGGAATATGATCGAATGGGGAAGTGAGCGACAGTGGAACAAAGCGATAGATTATCTAAGTCAGATTGTTGTATATAATATATGGTTTTGGGTATTAGTTATAGCTTGTTTGGCCGTCGTTAGTAGCATTATACATGATTATTATAAACAGAGAAATCTAGAAAACGTGGTAAATAATAAAAAATTGCTATTTTTATATGTGTATTTTTTGATTTATACTGCACTTTTGAATAGGACACCTAGTGTGAGTCCAGAGTTTTTTCTATGGTCACCGCCTATTGTTGAGGATGGTGTGGTTCATGAAAGTAGATTTTTAGAACATGTGACTTCTGCTCTTTTATTTCTGCCATTTGGTTTACTAACATACAAAATCAAAAAGCTGACAGAATTTCAGAGCAAAGTATTGTTTGCGCTTGTGCTAATCGTTTTTATAGAAATATTGCAATTTGTAACTACTAGAGGAGTATGTAATATTGCCGATATAGTCGATGCACTAATAGGAACTGTAGTGGGCTATTATATCGTTCATATTATGAAAATAAAAGATAGAGGGGATAGATAAGATGAATAAAAAGCATGTTTTTATTATAGGTTCAAAAGGTATACCTGCACAATATGGTGGTTATGAAACATTTGTGGAAAAGTTAACGAAGAATCAAAAAGATCCAAGTATTTTTTATCATGTTGCATGCGCTACAGAAGAGCACCCGAAAGAGTTTTTTCATAATGGAGCACATTGTTTTCAAATTACATGGAAAAAAATCGGCGCAGCAAAGGCAATTGTATACGATATTGAAGCACTGAGATACTCCATTCAATATGTTAAGAAGTATAAAATTAAAAAGCCTATTTTCTATATATTGGCATGTAGAATTGGCCCATTTCTAAGAGGATATAAAAAAGAAATAGAACAACTAGGTGGAGTTTTATATGTAAATCCTGATGGGCATGAATGGTTACGTGCGAAGTGGAGTGCGCCAGTAAGAAAGTATTGGAAACTTTCAGAAGGTCTTATGGTAAAATATGCGGATCTCATCATTTGTGATAGTAAGAATATTGAAAGCTATATCAAGGAGACATATCAAAAATATAATCCATCCACAACTTATATTTCTTATGGAGCAGAAATTACTAAATCGCAGTTAAGTGATACGGACGAAAAGTTGACTAAATGGTATTCAGATAGAGATTTAGAAATACAAGATTACTATCTAGTTGTTGGAAGGTTTGTTCCAGAGAACAATTATGAAATTATGATAAATGAATTCATGAAATCGACGAGCACTAAAAAATTTGTACTCATAACAAACGTAAATGAAGATTTTTTGAAAGTACTACAAGAGCGCACGCAGTACCAAGCAGATGCAAGAATTGTTTTTGCTGGAACAGTGTATGATGATGAGCTTTTGCAGAAAATAAGAGAACATGCATATGGATATATCCATGGACATGAGGTGGGTGGAACCAATCCAAGTTTACTAGAATCACTAAGTTGTACGAGACTAAACCTGCTGTTAGATGTCGGTTTTAATAGAGAAGTTGCTGAAGATGCGGCATTATACTGGGGAAAAGCGAGTTTCGATCTAGCTAAAACGATTGAAAAAGCTGATTGCATGAGTAAAGAGAGTATTGATACATACGCTCAAAAAGCTAAAGCAAGGATTGCAAAAGCCTATAGTTGGGAATTTATTGTACAAGAATATGAGACACTATTCATCAAGCAAGTTGCAACAATGAAAATATTATTAATTAATAAATTTTTCTATATCAAGGGTGGGAGTGAAACATATTTATTTGCACTTAGGCGTTTATTAGAAGGTATGGGGCATGAAGTTATAGACTTTTCTATGCAGGATGATAGAAATCTAGAGTCTAAACAGAGCGATTATTTTGTGGAACATGTGGATTATACTGCTTGTAATTCGCTAAAAAAAAAGATGAAAATGGCAGTAAATATCATATATTCACTAGAAGCTAAAAAGAAGTTAGAACGACTAATAAGGGATACAAAACCAGATATTGCACACTTACAGATATTTCAACACCAACTATCTCCAGCTATTATAGATGTTTTAAAAAAATATAATGTGCCAATTGTATATACAGCTCACGAACTCAAAATGATTTGCCCAAACTACAAAATGCTAGTACAAAACAAAGTATGCGAGCAATGTAAAGGGGGGAAATATAGGCATTGTTTACTGAACAAATGTGTAAAAGAGTCTTATCTTAAAAGCCTTATTGCAACTATAGAGGGTTATGTACATGCTATTAGGAAAACATACGATAATATAGGAATGGTTATTGCCCCTAGCGAGTTTTATCGCAATAAATTTGTTGATTTTGGTGTAGATGCAGAAAGGATTGTGCACATAGATAACTTTCTCGATACTGATGCAAAATCATGTAACACGAGAGAAGATAGACAAGGTTATCTTTTGTACTTCGGGAGACTTTCAGAGGAAAAAGGGGTTTTGTTATTGCTTGAGGCAATGAAAGACAAAGAATATCCACTATATATCATAGGTAGTGGGGTACAAGAAAAAGCACTAAAACAATATGCAGAGGAACAAAATTTGCAAAATGTACACTTCCTTGGATTCAGAACAGGACAAGATTTAGTGGATTTCGTAGGTAATGCAAGAGCAGTTATCCTTCCTTCTATATGGTATGAAAACGGGCCTTATACAGCAATAGAAAGCTTACAATTAGGTGTACCGATTATTGCATCTGATATGGGAGGCATACCAGAGCTTGTTGATGGAAATGGGTATGTATACGAAGCAACCAATATCAAAAAATTACAACAGGTGATTCAGAATATGATTGAGATTGATGAGGATATATACCAAGCAATGTGTGACAGATCAAAACAAATATTTTATGAAAAATATGCAAGAGAAATCCACTGGATGAAGTTAGAGCAAGTATATAAAAAGGTGTTAGAGTGATTAGATGATGAAGTATGAAGTAAGGTTTCGCAGGGATTTTCAGAGTTTATATTTATATTTGTATGCGGCAGTATTCAGCGTACTAATAATAGGGGAATATGGATTAATTACACGAGGGACGGTGGAAGTTATCCTAAAATATGGATATATAATGTTAGGTATCTTGCTGATTTTATTTTATCGAAAAGTCACTTTTTCTATGAGAACAATTTTATGTGCATTACCATTTTTAATACATACAATTGTTTTTGGACTCTTTATTACAAATGATTTGATTAGCGATGCAATAAGGGGTAATTTTATTGGGAATCTGTGTTTTTTCTTTATGGTGTTAACAACAATATTCTTAGTTGACTCTGAAGAAATGAGAGAAAGATTCATTTTAATTACATATAAAAGTTTAGTAATTATTCTAAATTATGTGTTCATTACTAATTTATCAGAAGTGAGACACCCAAAATATTGGATAGAAGCACTTATAGGTGGAGAAAGATGGAAAACAGCATTTGGTGGAATACATGCTAACTTTACTGGTTACCTTTGCTTGGTGTGTATTATCTTTACACTTTTAGCTTTTGAAATATATAGCAAAAACGATTTATATAGTGTGAGAAGAGGCAATATATTAATTTTGACAACACTACCAGTTATTATCATCCTACTTTCAACAGGGTCTAGAAGTAATAGTATATCATTTTACATGATAGTTATCTTTTATCTTTTCTTGAAAAGGAAAGTGTTTGTAGGAAAATATAAGCTTTTATTAGATTGCTTTATTGTAATAGTTGTTATTGTATTAGCGGCAACAGCAGTAAAAGCAGAAATTTTTTCGTTTATCTGGGAGGAATCAAATAGGGTTGAAAATCTTGAAACTAATCTACCGGTATTCAAAGAGATGGATGCATGGTGGACTGGAATGGGATATGTTTCTATGGATGGGTTCGCTGAAGATGTTTTTACTGGATATGATACGTGGAATATAGATATGTATTACCACTATATATTTTTTGCTACAGGTATTGTTGGATCAATTATGATTTTCAGCCCAATGCTTTATATGCTTATAAAATATATTATGAATTTTATAAAATATGGAAGAGCAACTACGTTGATTATATATTTAGTACTATTATTCAA
The DNA here is from genome assembly GCA_044425805.1 of Lachnospiraceae bacterium. GTDB lineage: Bacteria > Bacillota > Clostridia > Lachnospirales > Lachnospiraceae > RGIG6307. The sequence continues at coordinate 66,802 of JAWXVC010000004.1, forward strand.
TGCGTATTGGCAAGTTAATTTTTTTGTATATAGATTTTATGCAAGCTTGCCGATTATAGTTTATTTGTTGACAGAGTTAGGAGTAGATGGTGAGAAAAGAAATAACAGCAGATAGGATATATGGAATAGATATATTAAGGGCAGTAGCATGTATAGGTATTGTATTGTGGCATATATATGCTAACGGTAATTACAATTTTGAATGGGTTATATTAGAGAAGGTCATAGCTTCTTTTGATTATTTAGTATATTTATTTATGATTTTAAGTGGGTTTGCAATGTTTTTTTCTTACTACACTAAAATATTGCAGAATAATATAAGAATTCAGGATTTCTATATTAGAAGATATAAAAAAATATGGCCATTCTTTTTCTGTGTAGTAATGCTTGATATGTTAGTAACTGCTACAGTAGACGGAGTAATGGAGGGAATATTAGAGCTAACATTGTTATTTGGTTTATTACCGAATAATAGCTTGGACATTGTTGGTGTAGGATGGACATTGGGTGTGATTTTTTTGTTTTATATAATGTTTCCATTTTTTTGTTTTCTACTTTGTACTAAGACAAGTGCATGGATCAGTTTAATTGCATCAATCATAATTCAATTTATGTGTCAAATATATTTTATGACAGGTGATTTTGTGATTGAAGGTTATCGAAACCGCTCTAATTTCTTGTTCTGCATGCCATATTTTATTGTAGGTGGAATTATATATTTATATCTAGAAGAAATAAAGCTATTTTGCAGACAAAATAAAAAGAAAATAATAATTATTTCATCGTGTATTACTATTTTATACTATAATACCCCTTCGGTTTTTGGGGGATATAGTTTGTTAGAATGGAAACTTATGTTGTTATATTGTAGTTGGATTACTGTAGCTATATCAATGAATTATAAAGCTAAAAAAATTGATTTGTTACAATTGTTAAGTAAGATAAGCATGGAAATATATTTATCCCACATGATTTTCTATCGCTTAGTTACCGGAGTTATTGGTGATAAATATAAGATATCTGATGTGTATAGATATTGTTTGACAGTTTTATTAGTTTTTTTGATTATGTGTTTGAGTATTGTGGTTTTTAATAAGATATTAAATAGTTGCATAATAAAAAAAGTAGGAAATGCTAGGAGAAATAGATGGATTTTAAAAACAAGGAAAAGGATTTAGTTAGCGTAGTTATTCCAACCTATAAAAGAGATAGAACGTTAAAACGTGCGATTGAGAGTGTATTAAACCAAACTTATGAATACTTAGAAATCATTGTTGTGGATGATAATCATAAGGGGAGCATCGAGCGTGAAAAAGTAGAACAAATCATGGAGAATTACAGTAGTGATGAAAGAATCCTGTATATTCAAAATGAAACGAATCTTGGTGGATCAGGTGCTAGAAATGCGGGTATCGATATTGCAAAAGGAATGTATATTGCCTTTCTTGACGATGATGATGAGTATTATCCAGAAAAGATAGCAAAACAAGTTCAAAAATTTAAAGATTCTACGTTAGAAAATTTGGCATTGGTTTATTGCCATGCAGGCGTATTAATAGAAGAAGGAAAATTTTTGGGTTATGACCGAAAAATAATAAAGGGGAATTCTATTTATAAAGTTGTACTTGAAAATTGTATAGCAGCAACATCACAGTGGCTAGTAACCAAAGAGTCAATAGATAAAATAGGTGGATTTCCAAGTGTGCCCAGTAAGCAAGATTCACAAACTATACTGAAGCTATTAGAGAATGGGTATACAGTAGATGTGGTGGAGGAGGTTTTATCTAAATATTGGAATGATATAACAGAGAGAATCAGCTGGGGTGGTATGAAAAATATAGAGGGTGAGAAATTATATTTAAAAGCAGCTAGAAAGAATTATGACAGACTCACGATTGAACAAATTTTCAATATAGAATTTTCCTTTGCAGAGAGGTTATTTTATCTAAGTTATTTCAACAAACAAAAAGATAAGTGGGACTATCTAAAGACTATGTGGAAAATAAGTAGTCTAAAAACGATGGATTATCTAATACATTTTACTTGGGGAACTATAAAAAGAACATATAAAGGGATCAGACATGTCTAAAAGCCTAAATGTACTACAAATCATTAATTATGCAGCACCATATAAAGGGAATTTTATTCCATCCATTCAATTTTTGGGTGAAAATCATATTGCAACTGATGGAACTATGGTTTTGTTGTTCGCACCTCACATAAAGGGAAGCGATGCAATAGGATGGATCGATGAACTGATTGAAAAAAAGTATAAAATTTATTTTATGACTGGAAGTATCTTTCATGATACGAGACTGATACATAAAATTTGTAGAGAGTATGAGATTAATATTATACATGCGCACTTTATGAAGATGAAAATGCTTATTCCTGTATTCCTTGGAAAAACGAGAAAATGTATGCAAATATTACACTATCACAATCATTCAGAAGAATATCAAGATGTTATTAAAAAAAGTATACGTAGAGCTATATATAAAAAAATGCTTATGATTGCATGTAGTGAATCAGTGTACCAAAGTGTAGTAAGGGATTTTCCTAAAAATAGGAGTTACGTTGTTAACAATGGAGTAGACTTTCATAGACTAAAGCAAAGTGAGCCTTTGGAACGTTGTGATACAGAAGTGTCAAAGTGTCTTATGTTTGGATTTGACTATGAGAGAAAAGGTGTAGACGTTGCAATAGAGGCAATAGGCTTGGCAAGAAAGCAGCTCAATGTAGAGTTATATATAGCCTTATCAAAAAATAAGGAAATAGTGGAAAGTAAAATAGTTGAAGCACTAGGAGAGATACCTAACTGGCTCCATCTTATTAAGGCTCAGTCAGATGTAGCAACTTTATACAACAGTATGGATATTTTTTTGTCACCATCAAGAGAAGAAGGATTACCATATTCGGTAATAGAAGCAAGCTATTGTAGACCAATTACTATAGTGAGTGATATTAAGGCGCAAAGGTATTTAGAACTCCCATATAATTATACTTTTGAAAGTGAAAAGCCTGAAAAATTAGCCTCTATCATTTTAGAAAAAGCTCATATGGTTGAGGGAAAAGCGCAAAGGAAAGAAATGATAAGAGAAGATATTGAAGAAAGATATTCATTAGAAAAATGGGCGAATAAAATTTCAAATGTTTATAAAGAGTGTTTGTACAAATAGAAAATCCAGAGAGGAGAATAAAATGCGTTTTCATAAAGAAGAGATAGTAGGGCTAGGAAATAACTGTGAAATTTCATTTAGAATAGAAGATTATTTTGGTGGAATAGAGGCTCAATTATTTTCATGGACATTGATTAAGAATCAAGAGAGATGGTTAGAGTCTTTTGACTTTGATTTTGACTTACTAGAAAGTGGAATGGAACTAGCGGACAACCATATGTTCTCAACTAAAAAGTATAATATTTTATTCCATCCCAGATATGATATTTGTGAAAAGTCCATAGAGGATGCAAAGATAGAATTGACCTCAAGAATTCAGTATTTGATACAAAAAACAAATAGACTATTAAAATCAGATCAGAATTTGCTGTTTATTATAAAAATAATAGAAGAAAATCCTGATCAGAATAAGCTGTTTATTACTAATTTATACAAGAAATTGATGGAAGTTCATCCCAATATGTTATTAGTTGTGGTGATGAAAAAAGGGAGTTTAACAGACCAGATTCACGCATTGGAACAAGGAAATCTGAAAATCAGAAGTTTAAAAGAGTTTGCTCCACAAAAACATACAAATATATTAGGTGATGTAGTAGGCTGGAAAGCAATCTTTGATGAGTTTTGTATAAAAGAATCTAATAGATATTATTATAATTTATACAGTAGGAGAGCATCTAAAGTATATAATGCTATGAAAAAACGCATTTTAGGAGGAAGAGCAAGATGATACCATCGATTATACACTACTGTTGGTTTGGTGGTAAGGATAAGCCAGATGAAATTATAAATTACATAAATGGATGGAAAAGTAAATTACCAAAGTTTGAATTTTATGAATGGAATGAAAGTAACTTTGATGTTGAGCAGGCTCCATTATATGTACAACAGGCATATGAAGCAAAGAAATACGCATTTGTTAGTGATTTTGTAAGAGTAGATAAGCTTATTCAGTATGGCGGAATATATTTAGATACTGATGTTGAGTTATTGAAGAGGTTTAATGGCTTGCTAGATAAACAGGAGATGGTATTAGGGTTTGAGATGAGTACTTCTATCAATACGGCATTTATAGCGGCAAAAAAACAACATCCTTTTCTACAAGAATTTATTAAAATATATGACCAAATTCCATTTATGACAGATGAAGGTATGGATTGTAGCACTATAAATAAAAGAATGACTGAGTTATTGCTAGAATATGGGCTGACCTTAGATAATCAACAGCAAAAACTCCCAATAGGAATACAAGTTTATCCTTTTGAATATTTTGTGGGTTACGATATTATGGGGAGTCATCAGGCGGTTACAGAACATACGGTTATGATTCATCATTTTAATGGATCTTGGGGAGAAAAGCTCCCAATTTTGTTAAGGCTAAAATACTGTATAAAAAAAGTGTTAGTTTATATTTTAGGAATCAAGAACTTTGATCGTATTTTGAAGAAAGGCTAGTATATGAACAAAAAAAAGAGACTAAAAATCCTATATTATGCATTTTCCTGTGATCCTAACTATGGTAGTGATGAAGGGATAGGCTGGAGATGGCCATATTATATGTCTAAATATCATGAGGTTCATGTACTAGTGCGCAAGGATAGGCGGCGAGGAATTGAGGTGTATTGCGAGAAACATGATATCCACGATATCCATTTTCACTATTGTGATATTCCAGACTGTGTAAATTTCTATTATAAATTAGGAAAAGGTTTTCTAGCATATCAGTTTCTGTGGCAATTCCCGGCATATCGATGTGTAAAAAATTTACATGGTAAGCATCAGTTTAATATTATTCACCATGTATCCACGAATGATTTTAGGCTAATCGGATATATCTATAGGATTAAAAATGTAAGATATTTTCTAGGACCAATTGGTGGAGCACAAAGAACCCCAGAAGGACTAAACTATTATGCGAGAAAACATAAAAAAGAGGAAATTTTTAGAGGGCTAATTAATTATCTGTTTTCTAACACACGCTCTTATATAAGGGCATTGAACACAGCAGAGCATGTTTTTGTTTCTAATAATGAAACGTTAGAATACCTTAGTCCTAAAATCAAAAATAAGAATAAATGTAGTGTTTTTACAGAAATAGGATATGATGATCAATTGCTTTTAGAAGATATGGGTGAACATAGTAAAGATGATGATGTAACTCATTTTATGTGGGCAGGAAGAGTTGTATGGAGAAAGGGATTAGAGTTATTGATTGATGCGATTTGTGAAATATCAACCTCCTACCAGTTTGTAGTTCATATTTGTGGTGATGGTGACATAGATACCTATAGAAGTTATGCAAAACTAAAGGGTGTTGAGCATCTCATCTTATTTCATGGAAAGTTAAATCAAGATGAGCTACGAAGGATATATCAAACATCAAATGCATTGGTATTTCCAAGTTTACGTGAAACAACAGGATCTGTAATTATAGAAGCAATGGCGCAAGGGCTTCCAGTTATTTGTATAAAACAGGGTGGAGGTGCCTTGGTAGTAACAGACGAATCGGGTTTTCTAATAGATGCTAATGGCAAAGAAGAATATGTTAAGAATTTTAGACTAGCTATGGAAGCGTGTATAGTCAATAAGCAAAAGCTGGAAACTAAGAGTAAGAAGGCAAAACAAAGGATTGAGGAGCACTATTTATGGTCTGCGAAAGTAGAATTTATGAATAGAATTTATTGAGTGAGAGGAGTTTTATGAAAATAGCAGCAGTAATAGTAACATATAACAGACTAGAAGATTTGAAAAGAGCATTATCGTCATATTCGAAGCAACTATTAAAACCCGAATACTTAATAGTGGTGAATAATGCAAGTACAGATGGAACGAAAAAATACTTACAAGAATGGGAAACTGTATTAGAGGGCTATAAAAAGATTGTTATCACAATGGACGAGAATACTGGTGGAAGTGGTGGTTTCTATCGAGGGATGCAAGAAGTACTTAAAACCGATTGTGAATGGTGCTGGATTGCAGATGATGATGCTTTTGTAGAAGAAAAAACTTTTTCAGCGCTAGCTCAATTCGTGAAGAAGAATCAGCCAAAGGTAGATGCATGTGCTGCACTGTGTAGTAGCGTAATAAATCATGGTGTTCCAGATTTATGGCATAGAAGAAAAGTCGAAAGAGGTATATTCAAATTTAAGCAGACTTCTTCGCAAATCAGTGATTATGATAAAGAATACTTTGAAGTAAATATGTTTACATATGTTGGTGCTTGTATAAATATGAAGGCACTCAAAAAAGCAGGGCTTCCGATCAAAGATTTATTTATATACTATGATGATTTAGAACATTCCTACAGACTAAGTAAATCTGGGAAAATATATTGTGTTCCTAGTGCGAAGGTAATACATGATAGCAGAGAAGGTGAAGAAACAGTACTTATAGATTGGAGATACTATTTCAAAATCAAGAATTCTTTGTATTTTTATAAAAAACATGCCAAAGATATGTTTGCATATTTTGCCCTTAAAAGAATTGTGAAAAATTACTTCTATTGGATTATGAGAAAGTACACTGTGAAGGAAGAAGTGGAGTGGCAGGCGTTTAAGGATGCTTGTAAAGAAAAGTTAGGTATTAGTGAAAAATATCAAATTGGATGGAAAGGGTAGGCATAGTTATGCAAAACGCAAAGTTAAGTATAATAATTCCGGTATATAATGCTGCAGCATATATTGAAAACTGTGTTAGCTCTATTTTGTGTCAAACATACCCTTCGATAGAAATATTATTGATAAATGATGGTTCCACAGATATATCAGGGGATATATGTGACAAATTAGCGAGTGGAAATAGTAGTATCAAAGTTATTCATAAGGAAAATAGAGGTAGTTCTAGCGCACGAAATCTTGGATTGGACCTAATGACGGGTGATTATTTCACATTTTGTGACATTGACGATGAGCTGTGTGATCAAAAGATATATGAAGTTGCTATTAAATGTTTTGGAGAGCCTGAAGTAGATGCTGTCTTTTGGGGTGCAAGATTCTGTGAAAACAACCATGAAGAAGAATTCTGCTTTGAAGAAAAAGAAATAAAAGTTGATACACACATGAAAAAAATGATGCAAAATAAAACATACCCATTATCGGGATATGTTTGGAATAAAATGTGGCGAAGAACTGCATTGAAAACTTTAAGTGGACAAATGATTAAATTTGATGAAAACATTTTTGCATATGAGGATATGATTTGGATTTTATACAATATGGAGAATGTTAGAAAAATCAGAACTCTCTCTAGGATTGGATACTCCTATAAAATCAGAGAAGACAGTCTGTCTCATGATATAGAGAAGCGGTTAAACATAACTAAGAATGGTGTAGATGCATATCTTCTCTTGAAAGAGTATTATCAAAAAGAAAATCAAAAAGAATTAGTGAAAGAAACCAATAAAACTATTATTAATATGCTTTTAATTAAACTAATTGTTGCATTAAAAGCAGGAGATAAATATATGCTAAGAGGACTGAAAGACATGTTTCTTGCTTATAGAAAGTATATGAAATATAATCCTTCAGTAAAAATGAGGATATGGATGGTAATAATTTCTCTTGTTTATAAGTTAAATAAAATATAGATCGGATATAAGAATGAAGGAATTAATCAGTGTTATTGTTCCCATATATAATGTGGAAGGTTATTTGGATAGATGTATTAGTAGTATTATCGGTCAAACATATTGGAATTTGGAAATTATACTAATTAATGATGGCTCAATAGATAATTCTGGTGAATTATGCGAGAAATGGAAGCTATATGATAAGAGAATATCGGTAATACATAAATTCAATGGTGGTTTGTCTTCAGCTCGAAATGCGGGTTTAAATATAGCAAAGGGGAGGTATTATATTTTTGTAGATAGCGACGACTATATACATACAAAGATGTTGGAAAGATTATATGAAACATTGATACAGGATAATTCTGAGATGACTATCAGTAACTTTTATTTTGACTATGGAAAAAGTATTGAAATGAATATGAGTGAAATACCAAATATAGGTACGGTCTTTTCTTCTCTTGAAATATTGTATAGGCTTAGAGGCAGTAAAGGGAGCTATTTCACAGTAGCATGGAATAAATTGTATAAGGCAGAATTATTCAAAGACATTAGATTTCCAGAAGGGAAAATTCATGAAGATGTATTTGTTGCACATAGAATATTTCAAAAATGTACCAGAGTATCGTGTATAGATGAACCTCTATATTACTACGTTCAGAGGGAAGGGAGTATCATGGATAAGGGCTTTCGCATAGCTTCCTTAGATATAGTTGAAGCATATTTAGATAGAAGTCTCTTATGGTATGAATATTCTGATTGTGATATTGCAAATGAGTACTTATTAAGTGCAAGAAGCATAATGATTCAAGGGTATAAGGAGCTTGATACAAAAGATATATTGTTTTTAACAAAGATGAAAACATGTATTAAAGTATTTAGAAAAATGTATTTGAAAATAGGCATGAAAAATATAAATAAGAAGGTAGTAATTCAAAATTTGATTTTTTGTATACATCCTAGATTATATATGGAGATTTTTGAAAAGGTTAATATTAAAAGGAAGAAGGAAGCGGTGAATGAATAATAATAAACAGTTAGCAATTAATATCATAGCAAGTTTCACTGCTTTTCTAGTGTCATTTTCTATTAATTTCTTTTTGTCACCATACATTATAGAAAATGTAGGAGCTGAAGCATATGGCTTTGTAAGTTTGACAAATAATTTAATTTCATATTTTTCTATCATAACAGTCGCATTGAATTCAATGTCTAGTAGATTTATTTCCATATCTTACTTCAAAGATGATGTGAATAAAGCAAATCAATATTTTTCGTCAACCTTCTTTTCTAATTTAATATTGTGTTCAATTTTTGCCCCGATTTTATGTATTATAGTCATTAATATCACAATGTTTATTAACGTTAGTGATTCCTTAGTTTTAGATGTACAGATGCTTATGGGTATCATGTCTATTAATTTTATAATAGGGTTGCTTGCTACGAATTTGGGAATATCCTTTTATGTGAAAAACAAATTATATTTATCATCACTCATAGGGATTATTTGTACTGTGATTAGAGGTGGATTATTACTAGTATTATACACACAATTTGCACCGTATATAACATATATGGGTATTGCAACATTGATATGTACAATCATTACAATAGTATTTAACTTGTTTTATAGAAAACAATTAATTCCTGAATTGGTTATTAAGTATAGATACTTTAATAAAGACTGCGTGAAGATACTGCTTTCATCTGGAATCTGGAATGTTATTAACCGTCTTGGTGGAATATTATCAGAGGGACTAGATTTACTTATAACTAATTTGTTTATAAGCGCAACTAGTATGGGAACACTAGCGATTGCAAAATCGATACCGGGAATGATTACAAGTGTGTTAAATAGTCTTATAGGCTCTTTTATGCCGAACTTAACACAATTGTATGCAGAAGGAGAAGAGAAAAAAACAGTAGAAAATGTGAAACAATCTATGAAAATCATAGGTATGATTATAAATATTCCTATTGCCCTTCTTGTGGGGTATGGTACCTGTATTTATCGTCTATGGGTACCATCGCAAGATGCAGAATTAATACATATTTTATCTGTATTTACAATATTACCTTGGGCAGTTATGGGACAGGCAACAGTTATTCATAATGTATTAACTGTAGTTAATAAAGTGAAAACGAATGCAATTCTAGTATGCATCACAGGGCTATTAAATGTTATTACTGTATATTTTTTATTGAAGTACACAAATGGAGGAATATATGTGGTGGCTGGTGTCAGTAGCCTTTACAATATTATGAGAAATTTATGTTACACAGTTCCATTTGGCGCAATATATTTGAATGCGAAATGGTATACATTTTTCCCGGATATTTTAAAATCTGTATCATCTGTAATTACAATAAGTTTGATTGGAACAGTTATTTCTAATCATATTATGCTTGATCATTGGTTTATATTAATACTAGTAATGTGTATGACAGGTGGCATGGGACTAGTTGGTAACTATTTTATAGTATTAGGAAAAAGTGATAGGGCGTATGTAAATATGCTGATCATGAAAAAAATGAGAAGAGGAGTTAACAACTAGAGTGAATAGATTAAGGCATAAATGGAATCATTTCAAAGAAGTATTAAAAATGATAGGTAGTATTTTGATTAATAAGAATCGGATAATTTTAGTGGGGTCTCCACTTCATGGAAATGTTGGTGATCATGCAATCGCAATCGCTACATTAAACTTCTTACATACGTACTTTCCTGAAAAGAAAGTGATTGAAATACCAGGGATGAAATTTGCCAATTATAAAAAATATATACAAAGATTATTCTCTAAAGAAGATGTGATACTCATCAGTGGAGGTGGATTTTTAGGAGACCTGTGGGTAAATGAAGAGGAAATGGTGCGAGATGTTATTTCTACATTTCCACAGAATAAAGTAGTGATATTGCCTCAAACAATATTCTTTGAAAATATAGATGGAAAAGAATATCAGCGTACAAAAAAAATATATGAAGCACATAGAAACCTGCATATATGTTTAAGAGATAAACAATCTTATGATTTTGTGAAGAAGCGCCTGGATGGAATGGAGTATGTGTATTACATACCAGATTTAGTGTTGTTCTTAGAAGAAAATCTCGAATCAGGTTATGAAAATAATACGTTGTTATTTTGCTTTAGAGAAGATAAGGAAAAAGTAGTAAAGGACCTTGAGATAGAGGAGTGTGCTAACTTTCTAGAACAAGCTGGATACGAAGTGAAATACACAACGACAGTCATAGATAGAGATATTTCTTTTTCTGATAGAGGTATTGTATTCTCATCAAAATTAGCCGAATTTCAAGAAAGTAGGTTGGTTCTAACAGATAGATTGCATGGAATGATATTTGCAGTTATCACAGGTACACCTTGTATAGCGCTAAATAATGTTAGTGGTAAGGTTAAAGGTGTATATAAATGGATCGAAAATCTAGAATATGTCAAAGTAGTAGATTCCTTGAGTGGAGTATATGGATGCCTAGAGAAAATGCAGGTTGAGAAGCAGTTCTATAGCAATGAGGTATTGAAAGAGTATTATAAAGAGCTTGCAGGGATTATTTGTTCGAGAGATTAAGGGGAGAGAAATGGATAAAATAAATAAACTAATATTGTTGGCAGTACATTCTTCTGTTTGTAATTTTAGATGTAGTTATTGCTATTTAGCACAAAGAGATGAATACTACCAAAATCAGCAGCCTTGTTATCAATATTCTCCAGAGCATGTTGCGCAAGCGCTATCAAAAGAGCGTTTAGGGGGAACATCCTATATTAATATCTGTGCTGATGGAGAAACATTACTTACAAAGGATATTACAAAATACGTGTACCACCTTCTAAAAGAAGGACATTATGTAGAATTCATTACAAATATGACGATTACCAATGTGTTAGAGGAAATGCTTTCCTGGAATCAAAATCTTCTAAAACGTTTACTATTTAAATGTTCCTTTCATTATCTGGAATTAAAAGAAAAAGGTTTGTTGGAGATATTTGCTAACAATGTACAGAAAGCATGGCACGCAGGAGCATCAGCAAATATAGAAATTACACCACATGATGAATTAATACCGTTTCTAGATGAAGTGAAGGGATTCTCGTTAATCCATTTTGGCGCTTTACCGCATATCACGATAGCTAGAAGAGATGATACAGAAGAAATAGGTTATTTAACAAATTTATCAATCGAAGAATATGATGGGATATGGTCTCAATTTGATTCAGGCTTTTGGGAATTTAAAAAAGAAATATTCATGAAGAAGAGGACAGAATTTTGTTATGCTGGAGAATGGAGTTTGAGTGTTGATATAGCAACTGGAGAGACTGGTCAGTGCTACGCAAGCAGATTCAGACAAAATATTTTTGAAGATCTTAACAAACCGATAGAATTTAGAGCGATTGGAAAATGTATGTTACCTCATTGCTATAATGGACATTCTTTTTTGACGGTGGGTTGTATTAAAAACTTTTCAGATATTAGATATGGAAACATACGAAACCGCATTAAATCTAAGGGAGAAGAGTGGCTGACTAAAGAGGCATTAGAATTTTTTAATAGTAAATTAGAGGAAAGTAATAGTGCATATTCGAAACTAGAAGAAAATTCTATATTGAAGAAACAAAAGTTCCATGAATGGATGCGATTACCGAAAAGAGTTGCTAGAAAGTTAATTGGTGATAGAAAATGAATTTGAAGAGAGTACTTTTAATTTCTGTTGTATTTAATATTATGCTGCTGGCGATGGTATTAGCATTGGGTTATAAATTTAATATCGTACAATTAGCTGTAAATAAAATCTTTCCAAATGATAATTATGCGTACAATGTATTAGAACTTAATTATTATCAAGAAATGTCAGCAAGATACAATATGCATCCAAACAATGAAGGCGAAATAATTTTTCTCGGTGATTCATTGACAGAATATAGCTACTTTGAAGAAATATTTATAGATGAGTTGGTTATTAATAGAGGTATTGGTTCAGATACAACGGAAGGGGTTTATTATAGATTGCCAGAAGTCGTAGAATCAAATCCTGAAAAAATATTTCTTATGGTAGGAATTAATGATATAGGAAATGGGATGGCTACCGATGAAATCATAAATAATTATCAGGAAATATTGGAATATATTCAAACAGAATCACCAAAAACAAAGGTTTACATACAAAGTGTGTTACCGTGTAATACAGATTTGATGGAAGATAATCTACGAAATAATAATAGAACATTTGAAAATATATATAACTTAAACGAACAATTGAAAATGTTGGGTGAGAGTATGAATTGTGAGTATATAGAACTTGATTCTTCTTTTCGTGAATCTTCATCAACTCAAATGCAGATGAAATATACCGTGGATGGAGTTCATCTATCAGAGGAGGGGTACGCACTCTGGGCAGATGTGATTTCCCAATATGTATATGAGTGACAGGGAGAAAAAAGAAAGTGGGTAGAGTATGTGGAATAGTTTGAAATACGAATGGAAGAATTTAAAAGATGATAAAAAAAGAATAGTTCTTATTTTTTGTTAGGGGAATAACTATTTTTCTTTGGGAAACCATATTATATATATGTTATGCAGTCTTTAATCCTAGAAAGAATAATTGCTGGCGTGTGTATTGTGTTCGTACAAGAGATTGGTCAAAATTATTTATTAAATAGTATTTTGATTTACAATTTGATTATAACTCCGTTAGTGGCAATCATGATTGTAAAAATCATTGATTGGTTAGTGCTGAAGTTAGAAAAGTATAATTACGGGCTTTGGTTATTTGGTAGATAAAAAAGTTAAAAGGATATAAGAGGATTTATTGAATGATGAAAAGTTATCTAGAGAAAAATGAAAGCAATTTTATGAAAGGCATTGCTATATTATTAATGCTTATGACCCATTTATTCGGTGCACCTGATTGGATAGAGACAACGTTGAATGTACAATATAGCGAAATAGTTGTTACTTTCTCCAAGGGTGCTGGAATATGTGTTGCTATATTCGCATTTCTAACAGGGTATGCCTTGTATCCGTCTGTAGAAAGGCAAATAGATGCCAATTTATTTAAGATTATATACATTAGAGGAAAGAAATTTTTGATACGTTATTGGTTGATGATGTTGTGTTTTCATATACCGATTAACTTATTGATTGGGAAGAACGATTTGCTTGATATAAAAATGTTATTCTTAAATATGTTTGCTATTAATCATAGGGTTGTACGTTTTTCGTGGTATGTAACATTTTATTTGTTGGTATTATTAGTGACGCCTATAGTGATTAAATTTTTTTATAAAAACAAGTACTTCATGGAAGGATTATGCATTTTTGTAATACTACAAAAAATAATTCTAAATGGTTTTGTAAGTAGTCATTTCGATATTTTTTACAATATTTGGTTAGATTTTAGTTTGTATTTCCCAATAGTTTTAATTGGATGTATGGTATATAAATATGGATTCATTAATAAAATAATCCAATATATATCATCTGTACCGGAGAAGTTTTCAAGTAGTATAGCATGTGTTTTGTTTCTAGGAATCATATATTTTAGAGGTGCATTTGCAAAATATGTATATTATCAAGATTATATAACAATAATTATAGTTTGTATGTTAATAATAATCTCGAATTTACATAGTAGGATAGCTAAAGTGATTATACTAATTGGAGAAAAACATAGTATGAATATATGGTTTATTCATTCGATTTTTTTCTTTGATACTAGTTATTTACAGCGCTATATTTATGTTACGAATAATTTTATATGTGTATTGATGATAGTATTGTTTTTTTCTCTTCTTATATCAATAGGAATGAATAGGATATATAAATTTGTGGAAAAGCAGTAGTAACCCAAACCCAAAGGAGGAGTCCAATGTATGATTATCTAATAGTAGGAGCAGGCCTATATGGTGCAATTTTTGCACATGAAGCAAAAAAAGCAGGCAAGTCAGTACTTGTCATAGAAAAACGTTCGCATATTGCGGGTAACGTTTATTCAGAAAAAATGGAAGGTATCCATGTTCATCAATACGGTGCACATATTTTTCATACGAATAATAAAGTGGTTTGGGATTATATTACGCAATTTGCGGAGTTCAATCGCTTTACAAATTCACCAGTAGCAAACTACAAAGGTGAGTTATATTCGCTTCCATTTAATATGTATACATTTAATAAAATATGGGGAGTGATTTCACCAGAGCAGGCGCACATAAAAATTGAAGAGCAAAGGCGAAAAGCAGGAATAGTTAATCCATCTAACTTAGAGGAACAGGCAATTTCTTTAGTAGGTACTGATATTTACGAAAAATTAATCAAAGGCTATACAGAAAAGCAATGGGGAAGATCATGTAAGGAGCTTCCAGCATCTATCATTAATAGACTCCCTGTTCGATTAACATTTGATAATAATTATTTTAACGCACTCTATCAGGGTATTCCGATAGGTGGCTATACGAAGATGGTCGAGCAGATACTAGACGGAATAGAAGTTCGCTTAAATGTTGATTATCTTGCGAATAAAAGGGAGTACGATGCTATGGCCAAAAAAGTGATTTACACTGGACCGATAGATGCATACTTTGATTATCAGATAGGGAACCTAGAATATCGATCAGTGCGCTTTGAACATGAGTTACTAGACATGCCGAATTTCCAAGGAAATGTCGCAGTTAACTATACGGATGATAAAACTCCGTGGACGCGTATTATTGAACATAAGTGGTTTGAATTTGGTAAAGATGAGCAGGGACAAGACATACCGAAGACTGTTATTAGTAGAGAGTATAGCTCAGAGTGGAAACTAGGTGAGGAACCTTATTATCCTGTAAATGATACGAAGAACACACAGCGATATCAAGATTATAAAGTACTAGCAGATCAAGAGGAACATGTTATCTTCGGTGGGAGATTAGCAGAGTATAAGTACTACGACATGGATGCTGTGATAGGGGCCGTATTAGATGTGAGTGAAAAAGAGTTACGAGGAGAAATATGACACTAGAAGCATATTGTAAAAAACATCCAAACACCAATTTGCAACAGGAATGGTCAGAAAAAAACGGAGAACTTACACCCAATATGGTCTTAATCAACAGCCGTGCGAGTGTTTGGTGGCACTGTACATGTGGGTATGAATGGAGAGAAACTGTGGCGAATCGTATTGCAGGTTCCGATTGTAAAAAATGCAAAAGCGAGACTGCAAAAGACATAAAAAAAGCAACAGTACCTAAGATTGATTTAACGGGGAAGCGTTTTGGACGTTTAACGGTTATTTCCTTTGACAGAATAGAAAAAGAGTCTAAGTGGCTGTGCCGTTGCGATTGTGACAAGGAAACAGTCGTTTCTCATTCGTGCTTGACGGGTGGTAAAACGACGAGCTGTGGATGCAGACGTGATGAGGTGCGTAAAAAGAATTTTAAAAACCATATACACTTTGTGGAGGGAACCTGCATAGAAAAAATTGCAGCAAAAACAACACATAAGAACAATACCACTGGATTCCGAGGCGTGAGTAGGCGAGAAAATGGTCGTTTTCGAGCAACGATAACATTTAAAGGAAAAAGATATGATCTTGGGACGTATGAAAGTATTGAGGCGGCTATGGAAGCTCGATTAGCCGGTGAGAAGATGGTAGATGAGTTTGTGGAAGATTTTAGATGCAATAGCATATATACAATGTGAAGGAAGAGGTAAACTAACATGAATAAAAAATACACGATTGCAGTAGCAGGAACAGGTTACGTAGGCCTCTCCATCGCAACGCTATTAAGTCAGCATCACAGAGTATTTGCAGTGGACATTATACCTGAAAAGGTGGAGCTGATTAATAACAGAAAATCTCCGATTCAAGATGATTACATAGAGATGTATCTAGCAGAAAAAGAGCTTGATTTAATAGCAACATTGGATGGAGCAGAGGCTTATAAACAGGCAGATTTCGTAGTGATTGCTGCACCAACGAACTACGATAGTGCCAAGAATTTCTTTGACACATCAGCAGTGGAATCAGTGATAAAGCTAGTTATAGAGTCAAATCCTGATGCTATTATGGTGATTAAATCGACGATTCCAGTTGGATATACGGCGTCAGTACGTGAGAAATTTGGGACCGATAATATTATATTTAGCCCTGAGTTTTTGCGTGAGAGCAAGGCACTTTATGACAATCTATATCCTTCCCGAATCATTGTAGGCACAGATCTTTTGAGTGATAGATTGGTGCAGGCAGCGCATCTTTTTGCAAGTTTACTTCAAGAAGGGGCATGCAAGGAGGATATTGACACCCTATTTATGGGATTTACAGAAGCAGAGGCGGTAAAGCTTTTTGCCAACACCTACCTTGCACTTAGAGTTTCTTTCTTTAATGAGCTAGATACGTATGCAGAGCTAAAAGGCCTCAACACACAGAATATTATCGATGGTGTAAGCCTCGATCCGCGTATTGGCGCACATTACAATAACCCTTCCTTTGGATATGGTGGATACTGCCTGCCAAAGGATACGAAGCAGCTTCTTGCCAATTATGAGGATGTTCCAGAAAATCTGATTGGGGCTATTGTTGAGAGCAATCGTACGAGAAAAGACTTTATTTCAAATCGAGTGCTACATATGGCAGGATACTACGCATACGATTATGAGGAGAAAGCAGTAACGATTGGAGTGTTTAGACTTACGATGAAAGCGAATAGCGATAATTTTCGCCAGAGCTCGATTCAAGGTGTTATGAAACGCATAAAGGCAAAAGGTGCAAATGTTGTAATTTATGAGCCAACCCTTCCAGAAGGCACAACCTTTTTTGGGAGTCAAGTGATTCATGACCTAGAGCAGTTTAAAGCTTCCAGCGATGCAATTATAGCTAACAGATACGATAGTATACTAGACGACGTTGTGAAAAAAGTCTATACCAGAGATTTATTTGGAAGTGATTAGTTGATTGTGAGGAGAAAACAAATGGATGTAGTGAAAAGTATTTTTGAGGAATTAGAAGATTATTTACGTTGTACATATCGATCAGATTTGAGGCAAATAAAATATCGTTATGAGATTCAATATTATATAAGTAGGTGTAATCCAAATGAGTATACGATTAAGGAATGGCTAGATTTACATAATTACATAGTGGGTTATGAAAGCAATGCGCAAACGGCAAGCGAAATATGTGCATCTATAGTGCGAAAAAAAGGAGTAAATGACAAAAATTATTGTTAATAAAAGTTTAAAATCCTTTTGAAATGTGATATAGTGATAAAAATGTACCTATTATAAGGAGGAAGGAGTAATACCATGTACAGAAGAGTTACAAGTAGTTGGAAGAGAAATATTGATTTTATTATATTGGATATTATTGTACTGAGTATTTCTTACTTTTTATCCTATACTATTAGACATGGTATCCATATTATGGCAGCAGATGTGATGTACCGAGATATGTATATCATCATGTCTTTATTATTGATTTTGGTTGGATTTTTTTTAGAGACTTATCATAACACGAAGAATAGAGGTTTTTATAGGGAGTTTGTTGAAGTTTTTAAACAAGCTACACTATTTTTATTGTTGTCTGTTTCTTGTTTGTATTTCTTGCGCTTAGGGGATGGATATTCACGCGTGACGATGCTTCTAACAGGTATCATTTATGGGGTGCTTACATATATTGTGCGTATTTTATGGAAAGCTTTTATTAAAACAAATAAATACTTTACCATAAATTTGAAAACTTTGTTTGTCATTACCACGAGTGATGCATTAGAAAAAGTATTAGCGTCAATGGATGAACAATTTAACATAGAATATAAGATCTGTGGAGTAGCGTTATTAGATGTAGATCAAGTGGGAGATATAGTATATGGCGTACCAATTGTAGCAAATAAAGAAACGGTAGTGGCATATACATCTAGAGAATGGGTTGATGAAGTTTTTGTTCAAGTTGTGAAGAATGCTTATGATAGTAACAGGATTATTGACGAACTCATTACGATGGGGATTACAGTACATATATCACTTGCTGAATATGCACGTTTGCTGAAGAAAAAGCAGTTTGTTGAATATTTTGGCGACAATACAGTACTTACCACAAGTTTAGCAACAGCTTCTTTTCGCGTGATTTTTCTGAAGAGACTCATGGATATTGTAGGGGGCGTAGTAGGTTCGATTATTGCATGTTTACTAGCGATTATTATTGGACCTTTGATTTATATTAAATCTCCTGGACCGATTTTTTTCAAACAAGAGAGAGTTGGTAAAAATGGCAAGAAGTTTTATATGTATAAATTTAGGAGTATGTATCTAGATGCAGAAAAGTGTAAGGCAGAATTGATGGAACAAAACATCATTGGATCTTCGCATATGTTTAAAATAGAAAATGATCCACGTATTATTGGTGGACTAGGACATTTTATCAGAAATTATAGTATTGATGAATGGCCACAGTTTTTCAATATCCTTGCAGGTGATATGAGTTTAGTTGGAACGAGACCTCCGACTGTAGACGAATGGGATTCTTATGAGCTACACCATAGGGTGCGATTAGCTACAAAACCTGGTCTTACTGGTCTTTGGCAAGTGAGTGGCAGAAGTCAGATCACGGATTTTGAAGAAGTTGTAAAGCTAGATTTACAGTATATAACAGACTGGAATCTTGGACTAGATATCAAAATATTATTAAAAACAGTTTTAGTAGTCGTTACAAGAAAAGGTGCAGCGTAAGGATAGAGTACATCAAGAAAAGTAATAAAAAGGACAGCCTATGAGTGATAGCATGGGCTGTCCTTTTTGTAATATAATAGAACGAAATGAAATAAAGAACGCTTCAACATGGAGGAAATTATGAGACAGATTAAAAAACAATATGATTTTGTAGTAGTAGGTGGTGGCTTGTCAGGGCTTTGTACAGCACTTGCGGCAGCGAGACATGGTGTGAATACAGCACTTGTACAAAACAGAGCGATGCTTGGAGGTAATGCAAGTTCAGAAATCCGCGTACATATCAATGGAGCTGGTAGGGGAAATGGCTTTAGAAATGCAATTGAATCGGGTATTATCCTTGAATTGTTAATGGCGAATAAAGCAGTCAATCCTCAAAATTCCTACCACGTATTTGATCAAGTTCTATGGGAAAAAGCTAATTTTCAAGAAAACTTAGATCTGTATTTAAATACACATATGCATGCAGTGAGGATGGATGGCAGCAAGGTTGCATCGATTACAGCAGTACAAAATACAACAGAGACTGAATACATTTTTGAAGCTCCACTTTTCGCAGATACAACAGGTGATGCGACACTTGCAGAACTTGCAGGAGCAGATTATATCATTGGGCGCGAAGGTCAGGACGTATATGGGGAATCACTTGCACCAAAGGTATCGGATGGACACACAATGGGTAACACCGTGATGTTTACAACAAAAGATATGGGCAAGCCTACTCCATTTAAATTGCCAGATTGGGCATATAAGATGACAAAGGAACGTCTTGGAAATAGACATATCGGAGAGCTTTCACCAGGGTATTGGTGGATAGAGCTTGGTGGAGATCACCGTTCTATTATTTCAGATGGTGCAAATATACAGACAGAGCTTTTAAAATATGTTTATGGTGTATTTGATTATATTAAGACGTGTGGAGAGTTTGATGCAGATAATTTGGCACTTGATTGGATTACATCAATTCCTGGCAAGAGAGAATCTCGCCGTGTATATGGCGATTATATGTTCACACAGCTTGATATCGAAGCAAAGAAACGCTTTGAAGATGCTATTGCATACGGTGGATGGACGATGGATGCCCATTCTGTAGGCGGTATCGAGGCGGTTGATAGTGAAGAAGGCGGTACGATTTGGCATCCAGTAGATGATGTCTACACGATTCCTTATAGAAGTGTATATAGTAGAAATGTTGAGAACTTATATGTGGGTGGACGTGCGATTAGTGCTTCTCACATGGCTATGAGTTCATCAAGAGTTATGTCTACCCTTGCTGTTGTTGGTCAAGCAATCGGTACAGCAGCATCTATAGCAGTAGAAAAGAACATCACACCAAGAGAAGTGATGACATACATCAAAGAGCTTCAACAAATGTTGATCAAAGACGATTGCTATTTACCAGGTATTGTGGCAGCAGATGCAGATGACCTAGTTGCAAATAAAGATTGTGTGATCACAGCCTCAAGTTACATAGAAGGAGGAGAACCTACAGGCATCAATGGTGATTATGCTAGAAGAGTAGACGAAGAGCAACATGCATGGATTTCAGAGGCTATGACTGATGCACCGGAATGGATGCATATTCAGTTTAAACAATCGGTAACGATTGGAGATATGATCCTTCGTTTTGACCCTAACTTTGAAAAAGTTATGTTCGTAACACAATCTGTGAATACTATGGAAAAACAAGATCCAGGTTTGCCAACGGTTCTTGTAAAGGATTATACCGTAGAGCTTTTGAAAGATGGAGTAGTTTTAAAAACAATCGACGTTTCAGATAATACACAACGTGTAAACCAACATGTATTAGAAGAAAAAGTAGTATGTGATGCAGTAAAAATCACTGTGAAGAGCACCTATGGTGATGCACATGCAAGAGTATTTGACGTGAGAGTTTATGAATAAATATTAAAGTATAAAAAGTCGTGAATCTAGAAAGGTTCACGACTTTTTATACTTTGCCAAAACATATGATTATTTTCAAAAAGTATACACATCTCTTCCTTATCTTTTAGATAAGAAAGATAAGCCTTCACAGTATCTCCAATCAACAAATATTGTGAGGTATTCATAGTTATTGTGTAGTTATCAAAAATCTTTTTTAATAACTCTTCAAATGTAATAGGCTCAAGGCACAGATCTTTGATTACTTCAATCAGTTCATGAATCTTAGCTAAGTTATATTGTGCGAGTGACCTTATCTCCTTCATGGGAGAGCAATGTGATGGGATAAAGAGTGTTCCTTCTAAATCAAATAACTTTTCTAAACTTTCTATGTGTTGACTTACATTATATAGGAAGGTAATCGCATATTTTTCAAGGGTATCAACACTAGAAACCACATCAGCAAGAAACCATACCCCATCAGGAGTTTTGATTCCACTCATAGAAAAAGAGTGCCCGTCTAAACGTATAAATTCTAATCCGTCCAACGAATCAGGAAGCACCTCAGATACACTTGGCTTTGCATATAGAAATTTATTTTTCAATTCCTTCATCGGGTATCCACCAAACAAAAAAGAAGGTTCTAAAATAGGATGATTTACAAAGCAATTATCTAATTCAGAACAGTATACTTTACATCCTGTTTGTTGTTGTAAATAGGCATTCCCACCACAGTGGTCTGCGTGTGAATGCGTATTGATAATATAGTTCAACTTCCAATTATGTGCATTAAGATGCTTCAAAATTTTCTTAGCCGCATCCTTGTCATTGCCACTATCTATGAGGCAAACATGCATATCATCAAACACATAAACGCCCACCTTAGATGGAGAATCAATATAATAGGTATGTGTTCCAACTTGTATTAATTCGTACATAAAAATACTCCTTTTTATTCCTAAATCTTATTAAGTTTAACAGCATTTTGTGGGTTTGGCAATAAATCTAAAAATTTTATAAATTAGTAATCATTACTATTATAGTTCGAAAAAATATGTTATACTGCGAGTAAATCTTAATATAGAAGAAATACTAACAAAGATAACTATAGAAATAAAACTTAGGAGGAACAGAGATGGAACATATTTTTACTGAAGGAAATTTTGAAAAAGAAGTATTAGATAGTGAAGTACCCGTATTAGTTGATTTTTATGCAGATTGGTGCGGACCATGTAAGATGATGGGACCTATCGTGCATGAGATGGCTGACAAATACGAAGGTAAGATGAAGATAGGAAAGGTTAACATTGATGATCATAATGCAATTGCACATAAATATGGTGTTATGAGCATTCCTACCTTTATCGTATATAAAGGTGGACAAGCGGTTGCAACATATGTTGGTGGTATGAGTAAAGCTGACTTTGAAGCTAAGATTAACGAAGCACTTTAATAAAATCAAATTCCAAGCATGATCGTAATGATTGCTTGGAATTTTTTTGCCTTAAGACACAGAAAATACATTTGTTTTCGGTGAAAAAACATGATACGATACAAAAAGAATTATGGAAGGGAAGGGATATATAACGATGAAAAAAATAATGGCAACAGTATTGAGTATGGCATTGATACTATGTAGCATGGGATGTGGGGCAACAGAAGAACAGGTAGTAAGTGAAAGCGGATATGTGGTGACACACACAGGAACGATTGTGATTGATGGAGAAAAAGAAATCACCTTTGAACTTTATGGAGAGGAAGCTCCTGAAAGTGTTGAAAACTTTGTGAAGCTTGCAAATGAAGGCTTCTATGAAGGACTTATTTTTCATAGAGTAATCGAAAACTTTATGATTCAGGGGGGCGATCCGTTAGGAACTGGTGCGGGAGGCTCTGACGAGAAGATTACAGGTGAATTTACTGCCAATGGAGTGGACAATACCATTTCTCATGTAAGAGGTGTTATTTCGATGGCTAGAAGCTCAGCATATGATTCGGCTTCTTCGCAATTTTTTATCATGCATGCAGACTATACAGGGCTTGATGGACAATATGCAGCTTTTGGTATGGTAACAAGCGGACTAGAGGTGGTGGACGAAATCGCGACTGTAGAGACTAATGCAAGCGACAAACCTACTACAGATGTGGTGATTACGAGTATTACAATAGATGAATAGGCTTGGTTGTGTATTATTATACGTAAAAGCACGAAAATTGTATACAATTAGGAAATATATACAAAAATAATGAATTTTTATTGACAAATGAATTTATGGTGCTAGAATAGTTTAAAAGATTGTCATAAGACATTCTGGATTGTTTTAAGGAGGAGAATATAATGAAAAATTTCAAAAAGTTATTGGCTTTAGGCCTAGTATCTGCAATGACACTAGCTACAGTGGCATGTGGAAGCACAACTACAGGAACAACAACTTCAGATAGCACAGCATCTGAAAGCACAGCAGAAGAAAGCACAGCATCTGAAAGTACAGCAGAAGAAACTGTTGAAGTATCAGAAGATGGTACAGGAATCAAAATCGGTGGTATCGGACCTACAACTGGTGGTGCTGCTATTTACGGTGTAGCTGTTATGAACGGTGCTCAAATCGCTGTTGATGAAATCAACGCAGCTGGTGGTATCAATGGTATGGAAATCGAATTTAATTTCCAAGATGATGAACATGATGCTGAAAAATCAGTAAATGCTTACAACTCATTAAAAGACTGGGGTATGCAAGTATTATTAGGAACTGTTACAAGTGCTCCTTGTACAGCAGTTGCAGCAGAAGCTGCTAACGATGGATACTTTATGTTAACACCATCTGGTTCTTCAACAGATATCATTGATGGCAGAACAAACGTATTCCAAGTTTGCTTTACAGATCCTAACCAAGGTATCGGTTCAGCTCAATATGTTGGTGACAATGCTTTAGCTGCAAGCGTAGCAGTTATCTATGATAGCTCTGATATTTACTCATCAGGTATTTATGAAAAATTTGCAACAGAAGCTGGAAATCAACCATTTGAAATCGTAGCTGCAGAAGCTTTTACAGCTGATAGCAAGACAGATTTCACAGTTCAATTACAAAAAGCAAAAGATGCTGGCGCTGAATTAGTATTTTTACCAATTTATGCTACAGAAGCAGCTTTAATCTTAACACAAGCAGCAGCTATGGATTACTACCCAACATTCTTCGGATGTGATGGTTTAGATGGTATCTTATCTGTTGAAGGTTTTGATACAACATTAGCTGAAGGCGTTATCCTATTAACACCATTCGTAGCTGATGCTACAGATGAATCAACTGTATCTTTCGTTACTACATATGAAGAATTATACGGTGAAACACCAAACCAATTCGCAGCTGATGCATACGATGGTATTTATATCATCAAAGCAGCAATCGAAGCAACTGGTGCTACAGCAGATATGAGTGCTGCAGACATGGGCGCTTTACTTATCGATGCTATGACTACAATCTCTGTTGATGGTTTAACAGGTGTTGGCATGACATGGTCAGCAAGTGGTGAAGTTGCAAAAGAGCCAAAAGCTATGGAAATCCAAAATGGTGCTTACGTAACATTTGAATACTACAGCGAAAAATAATTATAATATATAATCATAGGCTAGGGCAGCTGATAAAGTTGCTCTAGCTTTTTTTCTTTAGAGAAATTTTATAACTTCGCACTTTGTTTGACTGAAGTACTTGAAAATGAAGTATGATGTGGTATACTAAAAATATTGTATTCAAAGATAAAGAAAGGAAGTTATCATGTATATGATAACAGGTATGAGTATGACATTATTATCCTATTTGATAAGTGGCATTAGTTTGGGTAGCGTATATGCCATTATAGCACTTGGTTACACGATGGTTTATGGTATTGCAAAAATGCTTAATTTCGCTCACGGAGATGTAATTATGGTTGGCGGATACATTATTTTTGTTTCGGTTTCGAATTTGGGGTTACCACCAGTTATTGCAGTTGCACTAGCAGTTGTTTTATGTACAGTATTGGGTGTGACTATTGAGAAGATTGCATACAAACCATTACGAAATGCGGCTTCTTCATTAGCAGTACTGATCACAGCAATCGGTGTGAGTTATTTCCTACAAAATGTTGCACTTTTAATATACGGTGCGAACACAAAGTCCTTTACTTCAGTTGTTAATATAGAGGCGATTAAGTTGTTTGATGGTCAGATCAGTATTTCTGGTGAAACACAAGCAACGATTATATCGTGTATCGTTATTATGATTGCTCTAACACTGTTTATTAACAAGACGAAATCTGGTCAAGCAATGCTTGCAGTTTCAGAGGATAAAGGCGCTGCTATTTTAATGGGTATCAATGTAAATAGAACAATTGCTATGACTTTTGCCATTGGTTCAGCACTAGCTGCAATTGCGGGTGCACTACTTTGTTCTGCATATCCATCATTATCACCATACACAGGCTCTATGCCAGGTATCAAAGCTTTTACAGCAGCTGTATTTGGCGGTATTGGATCTATTCCTGGAGCGTTAATCGGTGGTATCTTACTAGGCGTTATTGAGATTTTAGGTAAGGCATACATATCTTCACAGTTGTCAGATGCAATTGTATTCATGGTACTTATTATCGTATTAGTCGTGAAGCCAACTGGTATCTTAGGCAAACAGATTCAAGAAAAGGTGTAAGGGGGTATTGCTATGGAAAAGACAGCAAAAGCAAAGAAGTTCAAATTTACTAAAACAACAAAAAGCAATACGATCACATATGGTGTCGTTATCGCAGCAGTACTATTTGTACAGATTTTGAGTGCTACAGGTAATCTTTCAAGTCTTATGAACGGTTTGCTCGTACCACTATGTATCTATAGTATCTTGGCTGTTTCATTGAACTTGACAGTAGGTATCTTAGGAGAACTTAGTTTAGGTCACGCAGGCTTTATGTGTATAGGAGCATTTTCGGGAGCCTTTTTCTCTAAATGCATGGAAGATGTTATCACAGTAGGATGGATACGTTTTACAATTGCTATTTTAATAGGAGCTGTATTAGCAGGGGTGTTTGGATTCTTAATCGGCATGCCAGTTCTTAGATTAAAGGGCGATTATCTAGCGATTGTTACACTTGGTTTTGGTGAAATCATCAAAAATGTAGTGAATGTTTTATATATTGGCTATGATTCAGAAGGGTTCCACTTTTCTATGAATAGCTTTATGGACCTAGGGTTAGAAGAAGATGGTGTTACGCTCATCAAAGGTGCACAGGGTATCACAGGAACACCAAAGGATTCAACCTTTGCGATTAGTGTTATTTTATTATTAATTACATTATTCATTGTATTGAATTTGATTAATAGTAGAGATGGTAGAGCGATTATGGCGATTCGTGATAATAGAATTGCAGCTGAAAGTCTAGGTATCAATATTACAAAGTATAAATTAATGGCATTCTCCATTTCAGCAGGACTTGCTGGTGTGGCCGGTGTTTTATATGCCCACAACCTTAGTACATTAACTGCTACAACGAAGAACTTTGGTTATACCATGTCGATTTTGATTCTAG
The DNA here is from genome assembly GCA_044425805.1 of Lachnospiraceae bacterium. Taxonomy (GTDB): domain Bacteria; phylum Bacillota; class Clostridia; order Lachnospirales; family Lachnospiraceae; genus RGIG6307. The sequence goes on from JAWXVC010000004.1 coordinate 93,688, forward strand.
TATTCGTAGTACTTGGTGGTATCGGTAATATTAGAGGTTCTATGATTGGTGCAGTCATTCTAACACTGTTACCTGAACTTTTAAGAGAACTTAGTGATTATCGTATGTTGATTTACTCAATCATACTGATCGCGATGATGTTATTTAACTGGGCTCCAAAAGCACTTGAGTTTAGAGAGAAGGTAGCCGCCACGGTTAAATCAAAGATTCCTGTGAAAGGAGGTAAATAAGTTATGTCTTTATTAGAAGTAAAAAACTTAGGTATTTCCTTTGGTGGTCTTAGAGCGGTTGATAGCTTTAATGTTTCCATTGAGGAAGGACAGCTTTATGGCTTAATTGGTCCAAATGGAGCTGGTAAAACTACAATATTCAACCTTTTAACAGGTGTATATAAGCCGACGGATGGTAGTATTACATTGGATGGCAAACAGATTTCGGGGTTATCTACAATAGAAATCAATAGAGCGGGTGTTGCGAGAACATTCCAAAATATTCGTTTGTTCAAGGAATTATCAGTTATTGATAATGTTAAGGTTGGCTTACACAACGATCATCCATATCTAACAATAGCTGGTATCTTTAGATTACCAAGCTATCGTAAGGTTGAAAAAGAAATCAAAGAAAGAGCATTAGAGATACTTAAAGTTATGGATTTAGATTTAGAAGCAGAAACCCTAGCATCAAACTTACCATATGGTAAACAACGTAAGTTAGAGATTGCTAGAGCGCTAGCTACAAATCCAAAGCTACTATTGCTTGACGAACCAGCAGCAGGTATGAATCCAAATGAAACAATGGAACTTATGGATACGATACGTTTTGTAAGAGATTCCTTTAATGTGACAATATTATTGATTGAGCATGATATGAAGCTAGTATCTGGTATTTGTGAAGAATTAACAGTACTTAATTTCGGTCAAGTATTGGCACAGGGTGAAACGGCAACAGTATTAAATGACCCAGCAGTTATTACAGCATACCTAGGGGAATAGATGGGAGGAAATATAAATGGCAATGCTAGAAGTAAAAAATCTTAAAGTAAATTACGGCATGATTCAAGCTATTCAAGGTGTTGACTTCCATGTTGAAGAGGGAGAGGTTATTGCGTTAATCGGTGCGAATGGTGCTGGTAAAACAACAATTCTACACACTATTACAGGTCTTCTTCAAGCGAAAGAGGGCAGTGTTACTTTTGAAGGCACAGATCTTACTAAAATTCCAGCTCATAAAATAGTTTCTATGGGAATGGCACATGTACCAGAAGGTAGACGAGTTTTTGCAAACTTATCTGTACTACAAAACCTTAAAATGGGTGCATTTACTAGAAATGATAAAAAAGAAATGGAAGAAACACTCCAAATGATTTACGAAAGATTTCCTAGACTAGAGGAGAGACAAAACCAATTAGCAGGAACACTTTCAGGTGGTGAGCAACAGATGCTTGCTATGGGTCGTGCACTTATGAGTCATCCGAAGATTATTCTTATGGACGAACCATCTATGGGACTTTCACCAATTTATGTAAATGAGATATTTAAGATTATCGAGGATGTTTCTAAAGCGGGTACAACAGTATTGCTCGTTGAACAAAACGCAAAAAAGGCACTTTCAATTGCAGATAGAGCCTATGTATTAGAAACAGGAAATATTGTATTAGAAGGTGTAGCGGCAGAACTACTAGACAATGACGAGATTAAGAAGGCTTACTTAGGAGAATAGTATAAAAGCAATATTTAAATTAAATAGCTAAAACAAAACTACTTTTTGCAGATTTGCAGGGAGTAGTTTTTTGTATAGGAAGGCAATAAAAAAAGGAATCGATTCATATCGATTCCTCAAAGTGCGCGACCAGGGGTTCGAACCCTGGACACCCTGATTAAGAGTCAGGTGCTCTGCCAGCTGAGCTAGTCGCGCGAAAAGTGTTTACAACACTCATAGAATTATAGTATAACTAAATAGAAAAAGCAAGCTATTTTTGCAATTAATTTACTGGGAGAAAACAAAAATGATATTTGATACGCATGCACATTATGATGATAGTGCCTTTGGAGAAGATAGAGTAACTCTTATAGAAGAGATGCAAAGTAAGCAAGTTGGTATGATAGTGAATATTGGGGCAAGTTTAGCATCAAATGAGCGTACGCTTGAGCTTGTAGAGCAGTATCAAAATATATATGCGGCTTTTGGAATACATCCGAATGATGCGGATACTTTGAACAGTTATCATTTCGATAGAATTAAAGAATTATGTAATCATCCAAAGTGTGTAGCTGTGGGAGAAATTGGACTAGACTATTATTATTCTGAGCCGGCAAAGGAAATTCAAAAAGAATGGTTTATTAAGCAGATGGATTTTGCGAGAGAGATAAAGAAACCAATCGTAATTCATAGTAGGGATGCTGCAAAAGACACGCTAGATATGATGGTGGCAAATCAAGCAAAAGATCTCGGCGGGATTATGCATTGTTTTTCTTATAGTAAGGAAATTGCAAAAACAGTTGTGGATATGGGGTTTTATATCGGTGTAGGCGGTGTGGTTACATTTAACAATGGTAAAAAGTTAAAAGAGGTGGTAGAATATATACCAATGGAACATATTGTATTAGAGACAGATTGCCCTTATTTGTCGCCTGTTCCATACCGTGGAAAGCGTAATGATTCCACATTGCTACATCACGTAGTACAAGAGATAGCAACGATAAAAGGGATTACAACAGAGGAAGTAGAAGATATTACTTGGCGCAATGCGATGCAAGTATATAGCATGAAGGAAAAGATATAACATATGGCAAATTTAGGAATACCACAAAACACAATAGAAATACTACAAAAATATGGATTTAATTTTCAAAAAAAGTTTGGACAAAATTTTTTGATAGATACACATGTGCTTGAGAGAATCATAGATAGTGCAGAGATTACGAAGGATGATTGCGTATTGGAAATTGGTCCAGGAATTGGTACCATGACACAATATTTAGCAGAATCTGCAAAAGAGGTTATAGCGGTTGAGATTGATAAAAACCTTATTCCTATTTTGGAAGATACACTGTCGGCATATGATAATATTACAGTTTTAAATGCAGATATTTTGAAGGTTGATGTACAAAAGCTCGTAGATGAGAAGAATGGTGGGAAACCGATTAAAGTAGTTGCAAATCTACCATATTATATTACAACACCTATTATTATGGGATTGCTAGAGAAACATATTCCTTTGAAAAGCATTACGATTATGGTACAAAAAGAAGTAGCAGATAGGATGCAGGTTGGGCCAGGCACAAAGGACTATGGTGCATTGTCACTAGCAGTTCAATATTATGCAAAGCCTGAAATAGTGGCAAATGTACCAGCAAATTGTTTTATGCCAAGACCAAACGTTGGTAGTGCAGTTATTAGACTTACGCGTTATCAAGAACCAATCGTTGAGGTTGATGATGAAAAATACATGTTTGCTGTCATTAGAGCTTCTTTTAATCAACGAAGAAAAACACTTGTGAATGGCTTGTTGAATGCAGGAACATTAGGTATAACAAAAGAGGATGTTTTGCGTGCTTTAGCGTGCATGCAATTGGTAGAAACTGTAAGAGGTGAAACGCTTACATTGGAACAATTTGCCAGGTTGAGCAATTTGTTGAAAAACCCTGAGAAATACATGTAAATGCTAGATATTGTTGTGTTTATTTTGACATATAAGAGTGGCTATGTTAGACTAAAACAGGAACATATGAACAACAGAAATAAATACCCGAGGTGATACTTTTGGATAAGGTCGAGTACAAAATTCTAACAGAAGAAATCAAGAAATTAATAAATAAAGGTGAATTTGTTAAAGCAGTGCAAATTGCTGACAGAATAGACTGGAATAAAGTGCATAGCATTATGATGTTATGCACTATTAGTGATTTATATAAGGCGAATCGTAGGTTTGAAGATGCAAAGGACCTGCTTTATTTAGCATATAAGAGAAGCCCTAACAGTAGAACGATATTATATTCTTTATGTGATCTTTCAATCAAATTGGAAGAATTCATTTCTGCAATTGAATACTACAAGGCATTTGTGGAGGTTGCACCAAAAGATTCAGGAAGATACGTGCTACAATATCGTTTATATCAAGCACAGGAAGCGAATATAGAAGACCGCATTGAGGTCTTAGTGGCACTTAAGAAAAAGGAATATATTGAGAAGTGGGCTTACGAATTAGCTTATTTGTATCATAGAATTGGCCTAGCTACAGAATGTGTCGAGGAATGTGATGAGCTAATTTTATGGTTCGGAGAAGGAAAATACGTTAATAAAGCTATGGAACTTAAAATGCTTCATCAGCCATTATCGGAGAAGCAAGAGTATAAATATCAACACCGTTTTGACAACTTAGATGATGGACATGGTATGACGAGAGTTTTACCACGTGTTGAGGTGGACACTGGTAATGAAAACTTCATTCCAGTAGAGGACTCTCCTACAGTAGAAATTCCTTCTGACATTATTGAGCAGAGTCTAGCAGAAACCGAACAAATCAGTGTAAAGGTACTAGATGTCCATAACATTTATAGCACTATGAATTTAGAAAAAGAACTTGCTGACAGCTTAAAGGCAGTTTACGATTCCAACGAAGAGAAAATCGTAGAGCCAACAATTGGAATGAGTTTTGCAGAACCTATGTCAGATATTGTGGGTGCTACTACTGAAGAAATCCAAGTGGAAGAAGCTGAAGGTGAGATTGAGACTGAGGTTTTTGAAGATATAGTTGCTGAAAGTGATGAAATAGAAGAACTTGTAGAAGAGCAAGCAGATGAAGTAGAAGAACTTGCAGAAGAACAAGAAGATGAAGTAGAAGCGCCTATTGAAGAGCCAGAAATCCTATTTCCAGAAATTGAAGTGGAAGATTTTCCAATAGAATCGGAAGAAAATATAGAAGATGCAATGCTAGATGCTTTTGAAGAAGAGTATTTTGATGATACGCAAAAGGATACTATTCGCATTCCAATAGAAGAGATTCAAGAACAAATAGATAATCTTCCAGTAGATAGTCCTTTGCAGGAAGAAGAAATAATCGATATCGATATTGAGGAAGAGACTGATGAAGTCGAATCAGAATTCGAAGATTTATTTACACCAAATACAAAAAACCTATTAGTAGTTGCTTCTGACGTAAAGTCTAGGGATGCATATATTTCAGAATATATCACCTCCATTCTAGGGCATAAAGCAGCAAGTGAAGAAATTTTGTTCTTAACGGGATTTAAGTTGAATAGACATTATAAGCAATACTTTCAAGAAATGAACGAAAAAACGGTTGTGGTTATTTCTAGTGTTGATACACTTAGGGATGAGTTGATGGATGTGTTGTGGAGATATTTGGATGAACGTGAGGCACCGCTTCAAGTGATTTTTGCCGACAAAAAGAAAACAATTCAAAAGGTGTATGCAAAGCATAAAAAAATCAAACAATATTTCACAAACGTAGTTGAATTAGAAGAAATTTTGATTTCTGATTTAGTAGAACATGCGATTAAATATGCGTATGACCTTGAATATAGCTTGGATGAAATGGCTGTTTTGGCGATTGAAACCTTGCTAGAGGCAGGCCAAATATCAGATAGTACATTAGACTATAAAGATGCTGAAGATATGATAGATGCAGCGATTTCTAAAGTAAAGAAAAAGAATATTTCACATTTTATTGATGTTTTGCTTGGTAGAAGATATGACGACGAGGATATGATTATATTAAAAGAGCAGTATTTTTGGAATTAATGGCAGGGGGCCAAAACTATGCAAAAAGAAAGAGTTTTTATTTCAGAGACAGATCAATATTTATTTGCGACAGGAACACATTATGAAATATACAAAAAAATGGGTGCGCATTCTTCTGTAGAAAACGATGTCGAAGGGGTATATTTTGCAGTTTGGGCGCCAAATGCAGTGCAAGTATTTGTCTCTGGTGATTTTAATGAGTGGCATATAAATTCACATCCAATGGAGTTGTTAGGACCAGGTGGAATTTGGGCTGTTTTTGTACCTTATGTTAAAGAGGGAACACAATATAAATTTGTAATCCAAAAGCAGTCAGGAGAATTTATTTATAAGGCGGATCCATTTGCTAATTATGCACAGTTACGTCCAGAGACGGCTTCTATTGTAGCATCGCTTGATTTTAAATGGAGTGATTCTATTTGGATGAACGCACGAAAAGAAATTGAACCGAAAAAGTCACCTATGGCTGTTTATGAATGTCATATTGCATCTTTTATGAATGCTTCTGATGGGGGTGAATACACGACTTATCGTGAATTTGCAAATCGTATTATCCCATATCTTAAAAAATTAAAATTTACACATATTGAACTGATGGGAATTGCTGAATATCCTTATGATGGTTCGTGGGGATATCAAGTAACAGGATATTATGCACCGACATCGAGATACGGCACACCGGCAGATTTCAAATATTTGATCAACCAATTGCATCGTAATAAAATAGGGGTTATTTTGGACTGGGTTCCAGCTCATTTTACGAAGGATGCACACGGATTAGCCGAGTTTGATGGAACATGCGTTTTTGAACATCCAGATCCACGTCTTGGAGAACATCTTGAGTGGGGCACCAAGGTATTTAATTATAGCAAGTATGAAGTTAGTAATTTCTTAATAGCCAATGCACTTTTTTGGATTGAAGAATTTCATATTGACGGATTACGTGTAGATGCTGTGGCATCAATGCTCTATCTTGATTATGGCAAGGAAGATGGTCAATGGGTTGCGAATAAATATGGTGGCAATCAAAATCTTGAGGCAATTGAGTTTTTCAGACATCTAAATTCAGTTATAAAGAATAGGGGAAATGGTGCTATTACAATTGCTGAGGAATCCACTGCTTGGTCAGGAGTGACGAAAGATCCACAAGAGGGTGGTCTTGGATTTACTTTTAAATGGAATATGGGGTGGATGAATGATTTCTGTGAATACATGAAATTAGACCCATTATTTAGAAAAAATAGTCATTATAACATGACATTTGCTATGAGCTACAACGAATCAGAGAATTATGTATTACCATTATCTCATGATGAAGTTGTGCATTTAAAATGCTCTATGTTAGAGAAAATGCCAGGCTATGAGGTGGATAAATTTGCAAATCTTCGTTGTGGTTACGCATATATGTTTGGCCACTCCGGTAAGAAATTACTCTTTATGGGACAGGAATTTGGACAGAGAAGAGAGTGGAGCGAAGAAAGAGAATTGGATTGGTTTTTACTAGAACAACCAATACATCAAGGTATGCTAGATTTTGTGGCTGAGTTATTAAAAATATATCGAAAATATCCATGTATGTATGAAAAAGATACTACTTGGGACGGCTTTGAGTGGATGAATGCTGATGATCTTGACAGAAGTACATATTCTTTTGTTCGTAAAACAGATAGCGATAAAAAGAATTTGTTGTTTGTGATTAACTTCACCCCAATACCATGGAGCAATTATAAAATGAGAGTTCCAGTTGCTGGAAAATACAAACTTGTTCTTAATAGTGATGAAGTACGTTTTGGCGGAAATGGAACAATTCCAAAGAATGAAATTAAAACACACAGTAGTACGGTTATTCATGGCAGACATGAAGTCACCCTAGATGTACCTGCTTATACAGCATTAGTATATGCATATTAAACAAAAAGCTATCCGTAAGGATAGCTTTTTGTTTGCTTTAGGCATGTTCTACTTCAATTGTATTTAAAATAGGGGTAAGTACCGTATCATAATCAATAGAGGGTGCTGTATCTCCTTGGATTTTAGAGAGCAAGAACTTATATCGCTTTAGAATAGAATTCACCTCATAGATGTAGCTGTCAATTAAATCGGGCTCTATTACATTATCAAATCCACTATAGGCAATCTCAAGTGCGTGCCTTGTCTTTTTTATGTCTTCTAATATATTTTCTCTTGTATCGTTTACGATATCTTCCGTAGCATCTGTTATGGGATCTTGTCGAAACATCACTTTCATAGAACAATCCTTTCTTAACATAAAACACAGTGCTAAATTTTATAGTTATAATTAGTATAGTACAAAGTTCCAAAAAGTATACCAATTATGTATGACAAAGTATGATATATAAACTCTTTTGGTAATTATGATATTGCTAAACTCTTTATAAATAAAGAGCTTGTGTAGATGAGTAGATGATACATAGTCTTATGTTGTTAGATTCTACTGAAAAAAAACAACCTTCTCATAAAACATAGACATGAAAAAACTTGGTGCTATAATACAGTTTACTAGTTGAAAATAAAGGGAGGAAACATGTGAGAAAAGTATATAAACTGATTTTATTTGAGCCTAATACAACGTTAGCAACGAGGATGACATCTTACTGGTCAGAAGTAGAAAAGTGCTCATTTGAGTATGAGCTTTATACAGTGGAGGAGCTTTTTTTTATAGATATAGAACAGCTCAATGCAGATATTTGGTTAGTCGATGAGAGCATATATGAGAAGCTTTTAGATAGAAAGCCAAATGGTATTATACTGAATTTTACAAAAGAGTTAGGAGAAGAATCAAGTGATTCAATATTCAAATATCAAAGTATTCAGTTGACGACAAATCTCATAGAGGAATTGCTCGGAATTACTAGCAGTACGCATACTAGCATACATAGTAGAGTCTATACTTTTTATACTCCGAGTAGGTGTCCATTAGAATCGACTCTAGCTCTTGAATTTTCACGCATTTTATCACGGCAACACAAAACATTATTTATTCAATTAAAGCCTTATTCTGATTTAGAATTTCGCACCAATCAAACCTTTACGAAAGATATCTCGGATTTGTTGTTTTATCTAGAAAACAATACAAATCAATCCCCTAGCAAAATACAAAAGCATATGATGAAATACAGTGCACTAGATATCTTGGTGCCGCCTAAGCATGCTGAAAACTTAATAGAAGTTTCCGCACAGCAATGGAAAGATTTACTTGATACGATAGCTTATATATATGATGCTATTGTGATTGAGTTATCTAACAGTGTACGAGGTATACATACGCTGCTACATAGTAGCGATTATATTATTACATGCATACCCCATGGAGAAGTTTATCGCAATGAATACGATATTTACACACAAAATTTAGAACAGTTAGGCGAAGATGTGATTATTAAAAATACTGTTGAGCTGCCTATTGGGGAAGAAGTGCATCTGGGACAATATGCATCACATTTACAGTATTTGAGGCAGTATAGGGTAATAGACAAATTACTCGGAGAGGTTGGTGGGTTTGGGGATTTATCACTTCGTGAAGTCTGAAATACATACAAGTGTAGTTGATAGATTACGTGAGATAGAGGTTTTAGAGGATGAGGCGATTATAGAGATTATAGAAGATATCGCATATCAAAATGGACAATTTAAACTTCTAGAAGCAAGTCAAAAAGCTAGGCTGTGTAGGGAAGTGTATTATGCAATACGAAAGCTGGATTTATTAGAGATACTATTAGAACAAGAGGACATTTCTGAGATTATGATTAATTCATATCAAGATATCTTTGTTGAACGTCATGGAAAAATAGAGCGATACCCTTTAGCATTTGAGTCGAATGAACGCTATTTAGATATTATTCAGCAAATTGTTGCAAGATGCAATAGGACGGTAAATGGAGCAAATCCTATTGTAGATGCGAGATTAGAGGATGGATCAAGGGTGAATGTTGTATTAGAACCAGTTTCCTTAAAAGGAACAGCTATGACGATACGACATTTTAGTAATTTTATATCGGGGATGTCTGATTTGATTCAGATTGGAAGTATCTCAAGTGAGGCTGCAGTTTTTTTACAAAAGCTTGTAAAGGCGAAATACAATATATTTATCAGTGGAGGAACCGGATCTGGGAAGACTACTTTTTTAAATGCACTTTCTGGGTACATCCCATCTGAGGAGAGGATTATCACAATTGAAGATAGTGCAGAGCTACAACTACAAGGAGCCCCTAATTTAGTACAACTAGAAACACGCAATGGAAATGGAGATGAAAACCATCAGATTACGATACGAGATTTAATAAAAACCAGTCTTCGGATGAGGCCTGATAGAATAATCGTCGGCGAAATTAGGGGCGGTGAAGCAGTAGATATGTTACAAGCTATGAATTCTGGGCAACAGGGGAGTTTGTCGACAGGACATAGTAATTCTGCAAGAGATATGATAAATCGCCTAGAAACTTTATATTTAATGGGAATGGAGCTACCTCTTACAGCGATTAGACGACAAATTCTAGCAATTGATATTATTGTACATTTAGGGCGCATTCGAGATAAAACAAGAAAGGTGTTGGAGATTTATGAAGTTTTGGAATTACAAGGCGATGAGATTGCAATGAATCCTTTGTATTTATTTGAAGAAACAGGTGAGGAAGGAGGGAGAGTAAGTGGTGAACTTCAAAAAATCAATAAGCTTGTTCATACAACAAAACTCAAGATGGCAGGTATCGAAATTTCTGCCTAATATAACAGTTTGGATGTATTTAAAATGGTGGTGTATTTCCATTGGCTGCATATGCGTGATGGGATATTTTTTTTACAAAAGTATATGGGCCTGTATAGTTTTGTTACCATGTAGTTTGTTGCTAGTTATGGTGCAAAGGGAGCTTTGGAAAAAGAACGTGAGAAGGCAGGTGGAGATAGAGTTTAAAGAGTGGTTATATCATCTTAAAAGTGAATTAGGGGCAGGATATAGTATGGAGCATGGGATAGAGAGGGCAGAATTTAGTTTAAAAAAGGTTTTGCCAGAATCAGCATATATATGGAATGCTTTGCTGGAATTAAACAAGGCTATCTCTCTACACCTATCATTAGAGAAGGTTCTGCTAGACTTTGGGAGAGATAGTAGCATTCGTACGATTGAGGATTTTGCTATTACATATCAAATCGCTAGAAAACAAGGATATCAAATGTCCAAGGTGTTAGATAAGAGTATTACAGCTATTTGTGAAAGGATTGCAGTAAGTACTGAAATAGAAATCATTATAAAAGGCAAGGAGCTTGAGCAAAAGATCATGTGTTTTATTCCATTTTTTATTTTGATTTACGTAGGGCAAATGGGTAATGGGTATTTTGATATGCTGTATCACAATTTGTCAGGGGTATGTATTATGACATGTTGCTTGGTTGTATATTGTATCAGTGTTTGCTGGGGAATATATATTGTGAAAACAGCAGAGGGGCATTCTGGAAATTGAGGTGTTTATGAAACAGAACAAACTACGAACGAAGCAGAATTTAGGGATACTGAAGCAATCAAGCGAAGCATTTTTTAAGGAGAAAGTTAAAACAGAGATATTAATGTTAGTGGTTGGTTTAGTGCTTATTCTTGCATATGTAACACAGCAAGGAAGTGACATGTTAGAGGATGGTTATTATGTGAGACCATCTTATGGTGATGGGAGTGAAACTCTTGTAGTTACAGCAGGGGAATATAACCAGACTTTTGAATTAGAAATACAGGAAAGAACATTAGTTTTAGACGAAGCACTCGCGTTGTATGAGGAGCTTGTAGAGCTATTACCCGCTCTTATTCTTGGAGAGAATACTAATTTGGATCAGATTCAGTTAGATTTAATATTACCGACTGCTGTGGAGGGATTTCCATTTAAGTTAGAGTGGGATTCAAACCAAGAAGAAATCATAGATGATACAGGCCATATTCAAGAAAAGTTATTAGATGAACCAGTGATAATTATATTAGAGGTATTTGTTTCTTTTGAGGAATATGAGTGGTTATATCAAATACCTATACAGGTTTTACCGCGAAACTTCTCCGAAGAAGAGTTATATTATCGGTCATTACAAGAGTATTTAATGTTTAGTGAAGAGTTGAACAGAGAAGATGCTCGATGGGAATTACCAAGCTTATTCGAAGAAAAGTCATTACAAATTGATGAAGTGTCTGAAAGCAAACTATTTGCACTAGGCGCACTTCTTATAGTAACGATGCTTTGCTACTGGTTTGCGCATGATCAGGAATTGCAAAAAAGGAGAGAAGATAGGAGAGAGGTCTTTGTAGATTATTACGAAGGAATTGTTAGTAAGATTTCTATGTATGTAACGGCGGGACTTACAATGCAAAGTGCAGTGAAACAATGTATGGAGGAGTATAGCAAAGATGGGGTATCGACTTGGGTTAAAGAATCGTTCACATCTTTAAATAAAGAAATATATAATGGGACAAGTTTTTATACGGCCTTAGAATTATGGGCAACATCTTGCGATTATCATGAATATGATAAATTAGTGAGTATTTTGAGGCAAGGTGAAAGGAATGATACTACGGGTATTGCATTTTTACTAATGGAGGAAGCAAGAGAGGCAAGGCGGACGAAGATTGGACAAATAAAGGTCAAAGGGAACCAAATATCTACAAAATTATTGGCACCAATGATGTTACAGCTAGGGGTTGTAATGGCACTGATTATGATACCAGCGTTTATGTCATTTCAAATGTAAAGGAGGAAGAGTGAATGTTTAGAGGGTTTATGAAAAGAGATGAAGGAATTACAACAATTGAAATTGTATTGTTATTGGTAGTGCTGATTGCACTTGTATTGATTTTTAAAGATCAGGCTACAGACTTGATAGAAAGTATTTTTGAAACTGTTACAAATCAAGCAATGGACGTGTAATATGCGTGCTTCAATATCAGTGGCTATGGCATTGTTGATAACAGTTTTATTTTCTTTTCCGCTTGTTTTGATAGAAAGTAGCAGAGAACAGGTTATGCTTTTACAAGCATATATCGCATTAGATAATAGCACGCAAAGTACATTAGCAGAATATCAGGATACGTTATGGGAAGAATATGACATTTTAGTAATAGACAGTGGATATCGTCAAGATGAAGACGCAGAGGTATTAGTAGCAGAAAGATTAGAGGAGTATGCATCCTATAATCTAGGTGGAGATTTGATTAATTCTTTGATATTAAGAGATGATTGGTTGCATATGACAATTGATGACTTATCAATAGATGAGACACTGTATATATCAGATTACCAAGGCTATATCTGTTATCAAGCAATAGTAAATGCTCAGAAAAGGGCTTATGGAGTTGATTATTTAGAGGAATTGGTAGATTGGGCAACAGCAGCAGAGCAGATACAGTTGCAGGCTTCAGCGGTTGAGGCAGATAAGTTAGAGGTAGAAGAAGGATTTAGTCAATATTTTTCTGATTTGGAGCGTCAAGAAACAGAGGCAATTTTAGGAGAAAATTCAGATGAAGTAGAACAGGAGGAAGAAGTGGCGCTTGAGAATCCTCTTACAGGATTGAATATTTCCTTTATATTGCAATATGTCTTGGGAGAGAACTATGATGGTACACAGTTTGATTCTATAGAAGCACAAGAGTTTTTCTCGCAAAGAATATCGGCACGAAATGAAGGGAGTATGAGTATATCTAACCAAGAGTATTCGGTCATTGATAACACTTTATTTATACAGTATTTATTAGAGCATATGAGTTATTATGCTGCAGAGACTGATAGTGATCTCTATGAGCTAGAATATATTTTGATTGGTGAGGATAGTAATTATACAAATTTACAGGGTGTGATTAATCAAATTTTGGTACTGAGGGAAATAGATAACTATTTATGTTTATTACAAGATAGTATGACAGTTGCCCAAGTTAAATCAATAAGTACTACTTTAACGACGATAGCTCAAGTGCCATATATGGAACCTATCTTGACACAAGCAATCTTATTAGGTTGGGCATATGTAGAAAGTGTAAATGATGTAAAAACGTTGATGAGTGGAGGAAGGGTTGCACTTACCAAAAGTATTGATTTTATTTCAAGCTCTGTAGAGGAAGTGTTTTCAGGGTTGGATATAAATACTTCTGATAGTGTGATAGAAGGGTTGTCATATAAAGAATATTTGATGATCTTATGTTATTTAGAAGGTCCGAAGCAGATGATGTTACGTACATTGGATATTATGGAATCTACTACAAGAAAAAGCATTTCAGATGGTGAGTTTTATATTGATGATTGCCTAGTGCAATACGAGGCTACTATGCGATTTGAAGATGTGTACAACAAAACCTATGAAGTGGATAAGGTTGCGGCGTACTATTAATCATGTGCATAAACCAATAAATATTAGGATGGGTGTGCTAGCTATGCTGCACAAGAGGGATTTCTATGACTTGCAACTTATATAACAAATCAGTTAATGAAAAAAAAGCTCTCCAAGCTCGAAATAAGTTTAAAGATATAGAAGGATCTGGGTTTAGAGGGATTATAACGATAGAAGCATCTATTATACTTCCGATTGTTCTGATTATATTTGTTCAATTAATTTCTATTATTCAAATGTTAGGGGTTTATAGTGGGTTTTTATTAAAGATTTCACAAGTGGGCGAAGAGATTAGTGTATATAGTTATTTTGCAGATTGGTCGGATTCGAATGCTAGTGAGGAGAGCAATATTTTAGATTATACAGTAAAACCTCTTCTGTTTTCAGAGCTCTACTTAAAAACAAGAGTAAACGCCGCTATAGAAGGTGAGGGCTTTGAGGAAGTGGCAGAAAATGGAGCATTAGGTATTTCTTATTTGGGAAGTTATTATAGTGAAGCTGAAAATGAGGTTTATATTAGAGCAACCTATGAAGCAGGAACGGTAGTATCTTTAGTTCCTATGACTATTGGGTTTCAGACTTTTTATTATTCGAAGTTATGGAGAGGATATCAAGAAGATTCGTTTTCGGATGAATCAGAGGAAAGCGGAGAATATGTTTATATTACAGAAACTGGTTCAAAATATCATCTCACAACTACATGTACCTACCTTGATTATGATATCTCTATGGTTAGTTATCAAGAGGTGCAGGTTGCAACAACGAATACAGGCACGAGTTATTTGCCTTGTTTAGTATGTGAACCTCAGCTAAAGGAGGGATGTGATTATTATATTACATCAGAGGGCGAGAAATACCATGAAAGTTTGACATGTTCAAGTTTAAAGAGGACAGTGGAAAAGATTTTATTAGAAAATGTGGGGAATAGAACCTTGTGTTCTAGGTGTGAAAGTAGAAATGATTGAGTTGTTTGTGATAATAATGTTAGTTTATTTTAGTTATACTGATATTAAAAGTAAAAGAATCAATAAGAAAGCTTTGTGGATTACATTAGGGCTCACATTACTGGTGACATTCTTTGAGTTCGGAGCTTGGGAAGTGGTTCGAGGAAGCTCTATGGGCATTTTGATTTCAATGGTTGCACTCTTGCTTCCGGGAACTATCGGGATAGGTGATGGAATTTTATTTATATTGTGTGGAAGTACACTTGGCTTTGAAGCCACGGTGGCTGTATGTGTGATTGCATTTGGATTAGCAGGACTTATAGGAGGGGGGTATGCGTTGCTTAAAAGAGAGAGCATTAAGTTAGAGATAGCATTTGTACCTTTTATGTTCATTGCATATATGGGGGTAGTTATATATGAAAACTGGTTATAGAGGATTTCTTACAGTAGAATATGCATTGATTTTACCAATTGGTATACTCAGTGTTCTCTCCATGATTAGTATGGGAATATATCTTTATAATGCTTGCTTATTGCAACAAAATACTTGTTTAGTTGCACTTCAGGTACGAAATGAGATAGGCGTAGAGGAAGAAGTGGATTATCAAGATATTTATAATGGATTATATCATAATAAATATCTACTTACGTATGATATAAATAGCGTAGTTGAGTTAAAAAGCAGTAAAATTTTTGTGGAAAGTAGTGGTAATGTCTTGTCCCTTGGAATAGAAGGGATATTTATTGATGATGATTTGTCAATCGCATCATCGGTTATAGTAGGAGAAAGAAAAAACTATTTAATATTACATACACTGAAAATGATGAAAAATATAGATGTGGGAGCGACAGATGAATGAGTAAACCAGAGGAATATATTAGAGAAGGACATATGACATATCTTCAGTATGCTATAGAGGAAAACATCGAAAATGTTTTTGAACTAGAAATGTGCAAAAACAATAAAATCCAAGGGGTTTTACCATATCAAATTTGGAGTGAAAATGGCAAAAAGTATATGCGTTATAATATATCATCGTTGCAATCTTTGGATGTTTTTTATAAAAAGAAAAAACTTGATATTGATCAAATCATATTGCTGTTAGAGAATCTTCTAGAGGCGTATAAAAGCTGTAAGATATATTTGTTAGATATAAATAAACTAGAATATAACCCAGAATATATTATGTATGATACTTATCAGAAAGAATATCTATTTTTTTATAGGCATTTTTCAGAAGCTCGAAATGGGATGGAGGAGCTTGCAGTCTTTCTTGTTGAGAATATTAGGTATGATGATATATCGCTTGTGAAAATCATGCACGAATTTTATGAAAATATTGTAGACAGCGGAGAATATGTGGATGCTATTAAACTAGTTGGAGTGGTTTTGACTAGGTTATGTGGAAGGAAAGAAAAAAGTAAGGGAACTACGAATTTAGAGGTAAGTAGTAGTATAGAATGCGAATACGAACAAGTACAAACACAAATAAAACCTGTAGAAGTTGAGCCGATACGAATTTATCAAGAATCTACGTTGGAAGAATCGGAGATACATAAAAAGCATAAAAAGGATATAGAAGTAGGAATTGGTATTGGATTTATAATAAATTGCCTTGTTTTTCTACTTTGGAAGCCGTATACGTTATTAAAAATATTTGCCTTTAGTGCATTTTTAATCATGTTTATAATACTCTTTATTCAGCAAAAAATCAGTAGGCATAAAAGAAAAGAAGTGGAAAGGGACGAAATTTATTTACAAGAATATAATCGTAAAATCGAGTGTGAGGAAGATATGCAGGGCGAAACAAGAGTCATATTGTTGAATCAAATGGAGGGAATTCTATATAGAAAATCTAAAGAACTGCTAGAAGATCTTCATTTTGTAGAGGGGGAACATATAATAGGGTGTAATAGAGAACAGGCACATATCGTGATTCCGCTAGAGGGGATTAGTCGAATACATGCAGAAATCAGTATTATAGATGGTGCATATTTTATAATGGATTTGAACTCTAAAAATGGAACATGGGTTAATAAAAATCAATTGTTACCAAAAGAAAAGAAAGAACTTAATCGCGGAGACGTTGTTGGATTTGCAAACTATGAATATGAATTTCGATAAGGAGTACTTTTCCTTTAGAAAAAAATGTGCTAAACTTTGACGTATATTCATTAAGGGAGGATAGCACAGCTATGATTAAGATAGAACTACCGGATAAGGTACGCTATATATTAAATACTATACACCAAGCGGGTTTTGAAGCGTATATAGTGGGTGGTTGTGTGAGAGATTCTCTTTTGGGAAGAACTCCAGATGATTGGGATATCACGACATCAGCGACACCCTTAGAGGTTAAGGCATTATTTACACATACAATAGATACTGGAATTATACATGGGACAGTTACCGTGATGATTCATAGAGAGGGATTTGAGGTTACAACCTATAGGATTGATGGAGAATATCTTGATAATAGGAGGCCGAGTGAGGTGCTTTTTACATCTTTATTAGAAGAAGATTTAAAGAGACGTGATTTTACTATAAATGCTATGGCCTACAATGAAAAAGAAGGGCTCATTGACTTGTTTGAAGGTCAAATAGATATCAAGCATAGGAAAATACGCTGTGTTGGTAATGCGGTAGAGCGATTCGGCGAAGATGCGCTTCGTATTATGAGAGCTGTACGCTTTTCAGCACAATTAGGGTATGAAATTGATGAAGAAACAGAGAAGGCAATAGAGTATTTGGCTGGAACACTTCAATGTATCAGCGTAGAACGAGTACAAGTAGAATTTATGAAGCTTTTGCTTTCAGATCACCCAGAATATATTATAAGGCTATATAGATTAGGGATTACAAAAATAGTTTTGCCAGAGTTTGATGTTATGATGGATACAGAACAAAATACGCCACATCATAAATATAATGTTGGAGAGCATACCATATGTGCATTACAAGCTACAGAAAAAGATAGGATACTTCGCTTAGCGGTTTTCTTTCACGATATTGCTAAGCCATATACGAAAACAACTGGTGAGGATGGTGTGGATCATTTTTACGGACATATGGAGTATGGAGCCAAATTCACAGTACAAGTTCTAAAGCGACTTAGATTTGACAATGATACGATAAAGGTTGTTTCAAGATTGGTTGCTCATCATGATTGTGGAAATACAGAAGAAATAACAGGGAGTTTTACGAGAAAACTTATGTATTCTGTAGGAAGTGCTCTTTTTCCAATTTTGTTAAAGCTAAAAGAGGCAGACATATCTGGGCAGAGTGATTATCAATTTGAACAAAAAAAACATCAACAAGAAAGGTTGAGGCATTTTTATGACCTGGCTATACAAGGGGATGAATGTGTTTCACTGAAACAATTAAAAATAACAGGTAAGGACTTGATGGAAGCAGGCATGAAGCCAGGTAAACAGATTGGTGAGGTTTTGGAAGCACTTTTAGAAAGTGTTATTTTAGAACCTGAAGAAAATGAAAAAATTTTATTGCTAAATAAAGTGAAAAAGATGGGATATATTTAATACTACTATTTTCAAACTTTCTTTCATATGATTAGGTAGGCTTATGGAAGAAAGGGGACGTATATGGCAGAACGTAATATTGTACTGTTGAATCAGTATGACTTATCCATTCGAAGTATTAAAAAGGGAAGAGGTCAATGGATTATTACGTGTGATGAAGGCATTTTTGCACTAAAAGAATGCACGATAGGTACAGAGCGCTTAAAGCTGCAGGATAAAATCGTTCAGCAAATAAAAAAAGAAGACAGGGTTTATGTTCAAGAAACGATTAGGACAAAAGAGGGAAATCTTATTGCAATCGATATAGATTCATCAAGCTATATGCTGCAAACTTATCCTAAAGGACGAGAATGCGATGCGAATAGTGAACAAGATTTAGACAGTGCACTAGAAGCGTTAGCAAATATTCATAATGGAATGCAGATTGAAAGAGGTAGTGAAGAAGTCTGGATACAAAGAAATAGTCTGTTAGAAGAATTTCTGAAGAAAAATAAAGAGCTTCGTAAAATTAGAAGGTATTTAAGAGAAAAAAAACAAAAAAATGATTTTGAAAGACTGCTCTATAAAGCTTTTGACGTTTTTTTTGATAAGGCAATGTATGCTGAATGTAACTGGAAAGAATATGAAAAGATGATGGATAAAGAAGACGAGATTCTGGATTTTTGCCATGGCGATTTTCAGCATCATAATGTTTGGTTCTCAGATGAGGGAGTTATGATTGTTCAGTTTGAAAAGCTAGTGGCTGATTTCCCGAGTAGAGACTTATATTTATTCATGCGCAAGAAGCTAGAAAAATGCGGTTGGGATTATCGTGTAGGGCAAAGGCTTTTACAGATTTATGAAATGCGAAGGCCACTACCAGCTATTGAGAAAGTTGCACTGATGTATAGATTTGCTTATCCGGATAAATTTTGGAAGATAGCAAACCATTATTATAATAATAAGAAAAATGTAATTTCAGAAAAAAGTATGGAAAAATTAGAGCAGATACTGCTTTTAGAGGATGCAAAAAGTCGATTTATAGAAAGGGCTTTTGCTATAGGGAGTGAGTGATGGAAACAATACAAAAGAAAAGATATACGTATGAGGAATTGCTAGAAATTATTGCTACACTTAGAGGAGAAGGTGGTTGTCCTTGGGATAGAGAACAAACCCATGCAAGTCTTAAGAGTTGTTTGATGGAAGAGGCAGCTGAGCTAGCAGCAGCAATTCGTATATATACGGTCTGTGGAGACTATGAAAATTTCATAGAAGAATTGGGGGATGTGTTGTTACAAGTAGTAATGCATAGCCAAATAGCTAAGGAAGAGGGACTTTTTTCAATGGAAGAAGTCGTGGATGCAATAGCTACTAAAATGGTAAGGCGTCATCCACATGTCTTTGCAGATACTGTAGCAAGTGATAGTCCGATGGTTCTAGAGAATTGGGAAAAAATCAAGAAAATAGAGAAAGCTTCTAAAAAATATCAGATTACGCCTTTAAGAGAATTACCATTAGAATTGCCGGCGCTAACGAGAGCTACAAAAGTTCTGAAAAAGTCACAACAGTATTATGGATCTGAGGCAGAAGACCTAGAGATTATTATTGAACGTTTAAAACAACAGATAGATATCTTGCAAAACCAAGTGGCAGATAAAGATATGATTTCGGAAACTATAACAAATATGCTTTGGGAACTATCTAATATATCAAATCAATATAAAATACAACAGGAAGAATTGCTAAATGAAAAAATCGAAAATTATATCGCTAAATATGAATAAAAACGCTTGATTTACTTGACAATACAGTGCTTTAGAGATATAGTAGACACATCCCGTTTGAGGGGAAGAGAGAGTTTAGCAGGAGGATATTTGTATGAATAAAACAGAATTAGTAACAGCAATGGCGGAAGCTAGTGGTATTTCTAAAAAAGATGCAGAAGCTGCATTAAAAGCTTTTACAGAAGTAGTAGCTGGAGAATTGAAAAACGGTGGAAAAGTTCAATTAGTTGGTTTTGGTACATTCGAAGTATCAGAAAGAGCTGCAAGAGAAGGTAGAAATCCTTTAACAGGAGCTCAAATGACAATTGCTGCTTCAAAAGCACCTAAGTTTAAAGCTGGTAAAGCTTTAAAGGATATGCTTAACGCATAGAAAATGTTAGCGGGAACCGAAAGGTTCTCGCTTTTTTTCACTGCATAGAAGATTTTTGGCTATTAACAATATGCTGAGAGTTATTGGAAAGAGAGAAGGTTATTTATAATGAGATTAGATAAATATTTAAAGGTTTCAAGATTAATAAAGAGACGAACTATAGCGAACGAAGCTTGTGATGCTGGAAGAGTACTTATTAATGATAAACCTGCGAAAGCATCTACAAATGTAAAGGTTTCGGATATTATTACAATTCAGTTTGGAAATAAAGAAGTGAAGGTAGAAGTGCTTGCAATTGTTGAAACTGTGAAAAAGGATGAAGCAAAGGAACTGTTTAAGTATATATTATAGTAATAATCTGAATACTTGTCACATACACTATATAAAATGGTGAAAGGGACAAGGAGAAGGTTTTAGCATGGAGGAATTATATAAGCAGGATAGTCGAGTACATAAAATCATTTTACTTTCTAGGAGCTCATTGCAAATTTCAGGAGTCATAGATGTGATTAGTTTTGATTTGAACCAAATTTTACTAGAAACAAGTGCGGGAATTTTACATGTCAAGGGACAAGATTTACATGTTAATCGAATTACGGTAGAGCGAGGGGAAGTGGATATTAGTGGAAGTGTTGATAGTCTGCTTTATTCAGAGGTAAATACCTATAGTCAAAAGGCTGAATCGTTCTTCCAAAGGTTGTTAAAATAGTCTAAATGAGTGGCAATGAGATGTTACAAATTTTTCTGCTAATTGTAGGGTTGGCAATGTTCTATGATTTGATGAGGATTTATCGAAAGTTAAGAAAGCCTTCTATCATAGTAATAGCACTTTTAGATATAATATTTTGGTCCGTTGCATTTTGGAATGTAATGGAATATTTACATGATTTTGGAAATGGACTGTTGCGATGGTACCATGTACTACAGGCTTTTGCGGCAATTTATCTTTATGCGGTATATATTAGTGATTTTTTTCGGAAAATGGTGGAATTTACCATACAAAAGATGCATGTATTGTTGACGGCTATAAAAAGAATTGTTATTATTAAAGGTACGAGAGGAGGACACCAACATGGCACAAAGAAGAAAAGTTCGTGTAAAATATTATAATAGAATATCCATGTATGCACTTGGTGTATTACTCCTTTGTATTGCTTTGTTTTTTATGCAAAGTACGAAGTCATTAGAAACAAAGAAGCTTATGTATGAATTGGAAGTTGAGACCTTAGAGGCTGACTACGAATCGGAGGTGCTTAGGGTTTCAGAATTAGATGAATTTGAAAAATATACTCAGACGAAGCAATATGTTGAAAAGATAGCAAAGGAACAGCTTGGGTTGGTATATGAAGATGAGATTCTTTTTAAACAATCGAATTAAAAGATGGTAGATGTTTTGTCTACTGTCTTTTTTTGTTGATGAGATTTCAAATAAAAGAGATATTTTTCGACATAGTTTTTGATATCAGAGAAGTATACTAGAACATAAAAAACACCGAGGTAGCTATACCTCTTGGGGAATGGAGTTGATTATGGAAATGGAACTAGCTGTACTACCTGAATTTGGAAAGCAAAGATTATTGTATCGGGCTGATTCATATAGGAATCTAGCAAAAACTTTTTTGGATTTTCCGACAATCAAAAAAGATAGTATGCAGGATAGGAAAAGTTATATGTTTTATAGGCAAGCAGCAGAAAACAGAGAGTTTATGGCTGAGCAGTATTTAGATATGGCAGAAAAAATAGCTGAAATAGCTGTAGATAGCTATAATTATTTGCCTACGAGAGATAAGCTATATAGGCAAATAGCAAAGTTATTAAAAGAAGAGGGCATTATTGTAAAACATGTATATTTCATTGAGGATAAAAATAAAAATTGTGTTTTAGAAATTACAATGAAATCAGTTGGGAATGAAAAAATGCCTACAAGAGATATAGCGGCTTTGTTGGGGATATTTTACGAGATGAGATTTGTACCTTCTTTGCAAAATGACTATTTTATTGAGCATGAGTTTAAGAGCTTTGTTTTCGTAGAGGAACCAGGATTTTGCTATATGTCTGGGATGTCTTGTATAACTAAAAATGGAGAAGAGGTCTCTGGAGATAATATACATCAAATAGATGGAATAGATGGGTACACCTATTTTATGATAGCAGATGGTGTGGGGAGTGGTGAAAAAGCAAGTAAAAGTAGTGATCGTATTCTTGATATTATGGAAAAGTTTTTGCTTGCAGGATATAGTAAAGAGGTGGCTATTCAGATTTTAAATGGATTGTTATTACAACAAGGAGATGAACAAGCCGTGTCCACGCTAGATGTTTTGGAAGTGGATTTATATAGAGGGGTGTGCGAATTTTGCAAGGCGGGTGCACCACAGAGCTTTTGGAAAAGAGGAGACGAGGTGGAAGTGGTTGGAGTGAAAAGTCTACCGCTTGGAAGTATCGGCATTGTTGAGAGCACTACTTCGTATAAGAAATTAACAGATGGGGACTATATGATTATGCTATCTGATGGCATGCTTGAATATTTGGAGGATGTTGAGAGGGAAGAACGCCTTATGGAATATATTGCAAGTATTACTTTGCAAAATCCTACTCAAATAGCGCATGCTATTTTACAACGCTGCATCACCTTGTGCAAAGGGGCGGTTTTGGATGATATGACAGTACTAGTTATAGGGTTTTGGAGAAATAATTCATATTGATTTTATACTATGGATTCAGTATAGTTAAGGTTAAGGATGGTACAAAGGATGGAAAAGAAAATGAAAGAAAGCATCTTAGCATCTAGATTGCTGTATAAACATCAAAAAATTATCATAGCACTTTCAGGAGGCGCTGATTCTATAGCACTTTTGGAGATTCTTTATCGACTCCAAAAAGAATATGAATTAGAGCTTGTTGCTGTGCATGTTCACCATGGGATTCGCGAGGAAGCGTATAAGGATGTTGCGTTGTGTGAGCAAGCTTGTAGTAAAAGGGATATTCCTTTGTATGTTGAATATCGTGATATTCCAAGTATTTCCATGGAGCAAGGAATATCATGGGAGGAAGCGGGGAGGAATGAGCGCTACCAGATTTTTGATATGTATATGGAAAGACTTGGGTTTGAGAATATTGCCATCGCGCACCATATGAATGATCGTGCAGAAACGATGTTGTTTCAACTTTTTAGAGGAAGTGGACTAAAGGGATTAACAGGTATTCCTAGCACACGTGGCCCGATTATTAGACCACTGATAGGTGTCTCTAGAACTGAAATTGAGAACTTTTTAGAAAATGAGCAGATTCCATATATAACAGATGCTACGAATCTAGAAGCAAAATACACGAGAAATCGGATTAGAAATGAGATGATACCTATTGCAGAAGAGATTGTTTCACAGGCAATGCTTCATATGAATCAAACGGCTGATCAATTACTAGAAGTACTTGATTATATGCAAATACAGGTGGATGCTTTTGTAAAAGAACATGTTATGATAGGTTCTCAGGGTCGGCAGATAGAGGTTCCAATCGAAAAACTTATGCAACAGCATGTTTCCCTACAGAAAATGATTATATTAAAACTTATTGAACAATTATTATTAACGCGTAAAAATATTACCAATAGGCATGTTGGTGATATTTTAGAGTTGCTTTCTAAAGAAGGTGAAAAGCAGATCTCCCTCCCAAAGGGAGCACAGGTTTTGAAAAGCTATGATAAACTTATTTTTAAAATGCAAGAGCAAAATGATGTGGAGAGTTTTGTTGAGTTAAGCTTAGGTGGTGTATATTCCTTTGGAGATGGCTTGAATATAGAATTATCGCTCGAAAAGGTTGATGAAAAGGCTAATATCCTAGAAAAAATACCACAAAATGATTGTACGAAATGGTTTGATTATGATAGAATACACTTACCTTTATCCTTAAGGACTAGGCAAACAGGTGATTATTTTACTATAGACCCAAGTGGTAAGAAAAAGAGCTTGAAGGCCTATATGATAGATGAAAAGATTCCGAAGCATATGCGAGACCAAATATGGCTAATTGCAGATGGAGAGCATATATTGTGGATATTGGGTAAACGAATAAGCTCGCACTATAAGGTGACGAGTGATACGAAAAACATATTAAAAGTACATATAGGAGGATATCATGGATTATAGAATCGAAGTTATGTTATCAGAAGAAGAAGTAGATGAGAAGATTAAGTTATTGGGTGAAGAAATTAGTGAGTTTTATGCTGGAAAAGAAATACACTTGATTTGCGTATTAAAGGGCGGGGTGTTTTTTATGTGTGAATTAGCAAAACGTATTTCGGTACCACTTTCTATGGATTTTATGTCAGTGTCTAGTTATGGAGCAGATACAAAGTCAAGCGGTGTTGTTAAAATTGTAAAGGATTTAGATGAAACGATTAAGGGTAAACATGTAATAGTTGTAGAAGATATCATTGATTCAGGAAATACTTTAAGCTACTTGTTGGAGCTACTAAAAGACAGAGAGCCTGAAAGTTTAAGACTTTGCACCTTGTTAGACAAGCCTGAAAGGCGTGTGAAGGATGTTGATGTTCATTACACCGGATTCCAGATTCCTGATGAATTTGTAGTAGGTTATGGTTTGGATTATGAACAAAAATATCGTAACCTACCATATATTGGAGTAGTAAAATTTGATTAATTTAAAGCCATTGCTTTGAAAGAGGAGCCGTAATTTATGAAATTAAAAAAGAAAGTAAATGGATTTTCCATTTATCTTGCAGTACTAGTAGGATTGGTGTTGGTTTCTATTTGGTTAAATGACCAAGTTACTACCACAGCAGGATATTCGAAGCAGGAGTTTAGTTATGATGCTGAAAATAACGCTATAGATTTTGTTAAAATTTATCCTAACAGTGAAGTACCTACTGGAATAGTGCATGTATATATGTATGATAATGAAGTTAAATACTTTAATACGAGTAATGTAGAGGACATAGAAGATGTTGCAGAAACTTATGGAATCCTTGTTTCTATGGGAGAAGTACCACAAGAAAGTTGGTTTATAAATTATCTTTTACCTCTATTGATCGTAGTAGTTCTAGTCATGGTGTTTTTCTTCATGCTAAATGCGCAACAAAGTGGTGGTGCAGGTGGCAAGATGATGAATTTTGGTAAGAGCAGAGCTAAAGTATCTAATGGTGGCAAGATTAAGCTACAGGACGTAGCAGGACTGAAAGAAGAAAAGGACGATCTAGAAGAAATCGTAGCCTTTTTGAAAAATCCAGTAAAGTTTACAGAGGTTGGTGCACGTATTCCTAAGGGTGTTTTACTCGAGGGCCCTCCAGGAACAGGTAAAACCTTGCTTGCCAAGGCGATTGCTGGAGAAGCTGGAGTACCTTTTTTTAGTGTATCTGGTTCAGACTTTATGGAAATGTTTGTAGGTGTTGGTGCATCAAGAGTAAGAGATTTATTTGAAGAAGCTACGAAAAACGCACCTTGTATCATTTTTATTGATGAAATCGATGCAGTAGCTAGAAGACGTGGATCTGGTATGGGTGGCGGACACGATGAAAGAGAGCAAACCTTGAATCAACTATTGGTTGAGATGGATGGATTTAGTGAAAATTCAGGCATCATTGTACTAGCGGCAACGAACCGTGTTGATATTTTGGATCCAGCTATTTTACGTCCAGGACGTTTTGATAGAAAAATTGCAGTGAATAGACCAGATGTAGGCGGTCGAGAAGAAATTCTCAAGGTGCATGTGAAAAACAAACCACTTGGTGAGGATGTAGATTTGACACAGGTAGCACAAACGACAGCAGGATTCACTGGTGCAGATTTAGAGAACTTATTAAATGAAGCATCTATAGCGGCAGCGATGGATGACAGAAAATATATTATTCATGAAGACATCAACAAGGCCTTTATAAAAGTTGGTATAGGTTCTGAAAAAAGAAGTCGCGTGATTTCAGACAAGGAAAAACGTATTACAGCATATCATGAAGCGGGACATGCTATTTTATTCCATGCACTTCCTGATATGGATCCAGTTTATACGATATCGATTATACCAACGGGTAGCGGTGCGGCTGGTTATACGATGCCTCTCCCAGAAAATGATAACATGTTCCATACAAAAGGTATGATGGAACAACATATTATGGTTTCACTTGGTGGTAGAATTGCAGAAGAGATTATTTTCGACGATATTACAACAGGTGCTTCAAGCGATATTATGAAAGCTACGACAACTGCTAAGAGCATGGTTACTAGATTTGGTATGAGTGAATCACTTGGTATGATTAACTATGATTTGACGAATAGAGAAACAGTTATTGGAGATGCTACGGCGCATGCCATTGATTTAGAAGTGAAAGGAATCGTGGATGATTGCTATGCAAAAGCAAAAGAAATCATATTAACACATGAAAATATACTTCATGCATGTGCGAATTTACTTCTTGAAAAAGAAAGAATTACAAGGGAAGAGTTTGAAATGCTCTGGTAAAACTATAAAACAACAGATTTTGTACAAGTTGACCAAAAGCACGACAGCACGTTTGTGAAATTTGTTTAATTTTAAGGTGGACTTTATGAGGGCGCTATGCTATTATAATGAGGAACCCCCAATACATTATATATAGTTTTTTGCTATACCCCCCCATAAGAAATACCTTCTTAGGAAAGAACAGCCTTCGGGCTGTTTTTTTTGCTATATATAACTATTTTACATTAGAATACTATTTTGTGATTGAAATATTTGTTACAATATATAAAACAAAAGAGAGTAGGTATATTATGAAATCGAAGGTTTGGGCACATAGAGGTGCATCTGGATATGCTCCAGAAAATACAATAGATGCTTTTATTTTAGCAATGGAAATGGATGCTGATGGGGTTGAGCTAGATGTTCAGCTAACAAAAGATGGGGAACTTGTCGTGATCCATGATGAGCGTATCGACCGTACGAGTACAGGGACAGGTTATGTAAAAGAGTATACGTTAGAAGAATTAAAGAAATTTTCCTTCCATAATAATATGGATGAGTATCAAGGCGTTACGATTCCTACATTGAGAGAGGTGTACGAAGCATTAAAAGAAAGTAGCTTAGAAATCAATGTGGAATTAAAAACGGGAATTTTTCGCTATGAGGGGATTGAAGAAATAGCATTGGCATTAGAAAAAGAGATGGGAATGGAAGGGAGAATTATTTATTCCTCTTTTTTACATAGAAGTATCGTACATATTAAGCAACTTGATGCTAGCAAAAGAGCTGGGTTTTTATATTGTGATGGCTGGCTAGATATCGTGGAGTATGGGAAAAAACATGGTGTTGATGCACTCCATCCAGCACTTTATAATGTTGCTAATCCAGAGGACATAAAAAAAGTAAAAGAAGCAGGGCTTGCTTTACATGTTTGGACTGTAAATGAAGAGACACATATTCGATATTTTGCGGATCAAAAAGTAGATGCAATTATAACAAATTATCCAGATATTGCACGGAGTATCGTTGATAAATAAGAAAGGTGAAATATTTCATTTACTTCATATCAAAATTCATATACTATAGAAGGAAAGATGGAATGATTTTATGGGAAGGCAAGGCTATTGATATGAATGAACGCAAATTGGATGATATTTTATATATACAAAAGTACCTTTATGCAAAAAGACCATTGCTCAAGAGGAAGGCACTTTTCACAGATACTACAGAAGAATATTTAATACCAAATGAACCGAATCCGTTTGAAACAGTAAAAATCCGTTTTAGAACAGCGAGATTTAATGTGGATGGAGTATATGTATACGTGAATGGTGAGAAGCTCGTTATGGAATTTGAAAGCAATGACGAAACATTTGATTATTATATGTATGAATATAATCTAGGTGACATTCCGGTTTCCTATTATTTTAAGGTGCGTTTAGGTAGGGTTTACGGATTTTATGATACGAGAGGTCTTTCTACAGAATTAGAAGAAGAGTATTTTTTCAAAATATATCCAGGATTTAATACACCTAAGTGGGCAAAAGGCGCTGTTATGTACCAGCTTTATGTTGATCGTTTTTACAATGGAGATAAGAGTAATGACGTATTATCAAAGGAGTACTATTATATAGATGATTATGTTACGAGGGTAGAAAAGTGGGACAAGTATCCAGCTTCTATGGGAGTGCGTGAATTTTATGGCGGAGATTTACAAGGTGTACTCGATAAAATGGATTACTTAGAAGGGTTAGGGATAGATGCTATTTATTTTAATCCTCTTTTCGTATCTCCATCGAACCATAAATATGATATTCAAGATTATGATTATATTGATCCTCATATCGGGAAAATTGTTGATGAAAAAGGGGAAATTTTGTCAGATGGAACAGTTGAGAATCGTTTTGCCACAAAGTACATCAATCGCGTGACGAATAAAGCAAATCTTGAAGCGAGCAATGCTCTTTTTGCACAGGTTGTGGAAGAAGCACATAAAAGAGGTATTAAAGTTATACTAGATGGTGTTTTTAATCATTGTGGATCCTTTAACAAATGGATTGATAAGGAACGGATTTATGAAAATGCCGAAGGATATAAAAAGGGCGCTTATATAACAAAAGATAGCCCATATCATGACTATTTTAAGTTTTATGATAAAGGAAGTGATTGGCCTTATAATGAAGATTATGATGGGTGGTGGGGACATAATACGCTTCCAAAACTGAATTATGAAGAGAGTAAAACGTTAGAATCTTATATTTTATATATTGCAAAAAAATGGGTATCACCACCTTATAATGTTGATGGGTGGCGTTTGGATGTTGCTGCAGATCTTGGTCATTCACCAGAATATAATCATGGTTTTTGGAAGAAGTTTAGAGATATCGTAAAGGATGCTAACCCAGAGGCTATCATACTAGCAGAACATTATGGAGACGCAAAATCGTGGTTACAAGGTGATGAATGGGATACCATCATGAATTACGATGCTTTTATGGAACCAATCACCTGGTTTTTAACAGGTATGCAAAAGCATAGTGACTCTTATAGCGATATGATGCTTGGAAATTCAGATGCATTTTGGGGCTCGATGAGATACTATACATTACCAACGCCGAGCTCATCAGTCTCTATGAATGAATTATCAAATCATGATCACTCTAGATTTTTGACTCGTACGAATAAATGTGTAGGTAGAACGGCAACTATGGGTCCAGAGGCAGCAAATATTGGTGTAAACAAAGCTGTTCTAAGGGAAGCAGTTGTTATGCAAATGACTTGGCCAGGAGCACCGACTATATACTATGGTGACGAAGCAGGCCTTTGTGGATTTACAGATCCTGATAATAGAAGAACTTATCCATGGGGCGAGGAAGATATTGAACTTGTACAATTCCATAGAGATATTATTGCGATTCATAAGCAGTACCAAGAGTTGAAAACAGGATCAATTTTATCACTTTTAAATGATTATAATTTTATGGCATATGGAAGATTTGATAAATATGGTGCAAGTGCCATTATTATTAATAACAATCAAATTGAGGTTCACAAAAAGGTATCTATTTGGGAATTAGATATACCTAAAAATTGTAATGTTGAACGTATCATGCTAACAACAAACAAAAATTATTCTGTAGGTAAGGTGAAGATGGAAGTAGTGAGAGGTAATTTAGATGTAATCATGCCCCCTGTTTCTGCGATGATTGTTCGTTATGACAAAACAGTTGAATCTGCACTAGCAAGCACCCTATAAATTGAGAAAAGAATTATAAGAAATTATAAAAATGCCTTGCACTAAAACATCAATTATGCTATTATAATAACTCGTGAGGGTCGCAAGACTCTACATGGGTGGATTCCCGAGTGGCCAAAGGGGACAGACTGTAAATCTGCTGCAAATTGCTTCGGTGGTTCGAATCCACCTCCGCCCATTAGATTCAAGAAATTGAATCCACAACTTATAGCGATATAAGACCAGTCGCCGGCGTGGCGGAACTGGCAGACGCACAGGACTTAAAATCCTGCGGGACTTACCTCCCGTACCGGTTCGATTCCGGTCGCCGGCATTAAAAAAACATCATCTTTTAGATGGTGTTTTTTTAATGCCCTAAGAGTTTGGAATAGAAAGAACGCCCATAAAATAAGGGGTTTTGTCCAAAACCTTTTCTTGGTGTTGTAAAAACGCGGTATATCCCCTTGAATTTTACGAAAATATGGTGTAGACTGTTTTATATACATGCACAATTCCAAAAGATACCGTTTATTGACTGAAAGGACTGTGAGATTTTGAGACCAGAAAGTATTGCTACACCTATTATATCTGAAATGGAAGACATCGTTTATATTTCAGATCCTAACACATATGAACTTTATTATATTAACCCTAGCCTCCAAGAGAAACTTGGCAATCCTCCTGAAGAAGAATGGCATCGCAAGAAATGTTATCGTGTACTTCAAGGGCTTGATTCTCCATGTCCATTTTGCACTAACCATTTACTTTGTCATGAACATTTCTATAATTGGGAATATTATAATAAAGTATTAGATTCACACTTCTTTATTCAAGATAAACTTGTTAACTTTGACGGGATTGAAGCACGTTTAGAATTTGCTAAAGATATTGGTGATGTTGTTTCCCTCAAAGATAGCTTAAACAAGCAATTAGCGGATCAACAGGTTCTGAATAACTGTATTTCTTTATTACATACTCCAGAAAGTCCTGATACCTCTATCAACAAGTTACTTGGTCTCGTAGCCCAATATTATGATGCTGAACGTGGATATATCTTCCTGAATTCAGCCGATCAATTGACTATTGATAACTCACATGAGTGGTGTGCAGAAGGTGTTATTCCGCAAATAGAATTATTACAAAATGTTGATATTGAAATCGTAGGACATTGGTATAAAAAATACGAACAAGTTGGGGAATTTTTCATCGATTCTCTTCATGATGATTTGGATCACGATTCTGAGGAGTACAAGATACTCGCTATGCAAGAGGTATATTCGCTAGCTACTGCTCCTTTATATAATACAGATGGTTCTTTTATGGGATTCATCGGTGTAGATAATCCTAAGGAACACTTAAAGGAAGCTACTATCATTCGTGCTGTTTCAAGCTTTGTCGCTGATTTTATCGACAAGAACAGACAGTTAGATGCCTTATATCAAGCCAGCTATTTTGATACACTAACAGGTATGAGAAATCGTAATAGTTATAGTAAAATGATTGCTGATCTTCGTAAAAATCCACCTGCTCGACTCGGTGTTGTTTATGTAGATATTAATGGCCTAAAAGCTGTTAACGATATCTATGGACATTCTGAAGGTGATAATTATATTAAAGAAGTTGGAATTTTCTTGAGAGACCTATATGATGACTGTGCATTTCGTATTGGTGGAGATGAATTCGTTATGCTCTGTCCTGAAAGAGAACCTGATTGTTATCAGAACAAGATTAGTCAACTTTATGATTTTGTTAGTGCTGATGGCTATCCTAAAGCAGCTATTGGTTATTGTTGGAATGAAACCAACCCTAATGTTATTGAACAAATCGAAATTGCTGACCACATGATGTATACCGCTAAGGAAGAACAATATAAAGAATTTGCAACGAAAAATGAAATATTCAAAACCAAGGCATTTGTTTCCAAATAATCATTTAAACACACACAATTCAATATCAATTGTGTGTGTTTTTGCGTATAGTCCGATAGTTTTAGTTTGCAATTAAACGCGTTAAATCGTATAGTAGTAGTAGAACAATTGTGAAGTAGCAGCATGAATTTGGGGATAATATGAGGACGAAAAAAATACAGTTAATTTTAGGGATATGTAGTTTTATGATTTTTATAGTATTCGTTGCATGGCTTAGTAATCTTGAGACTCAAAACAAGGAATTTGCAACAGAATACGGTGCTTATCCAGTGCTTGTAGAAGGATTTTCACAAGAAGTGGACGGAGCAGTTCAGGAACTTGAACATATTGAAATGCATGAAGAGGTTGATGCAGGAGAAGCACTCGTATTTCAGTACGTTTTACCAGAAATTCTAGGGTCGAAGTATTTGATGTTTTATTCTGTGGGTCAAGAAGTATCGGTCAAGGTTTCTTTAGAAGAAATCTATAGTTTTGAAAAGCACGAAGAATTTGAAATGCTCGTAAATCCTGGAAATAAGTGGAATTTAATAGAACTAACAGAGGATATGAGTGGTGAGGTGTTGGAGATTTCACTATGTTCAGCAGAAGAACGTTACTGTAATTATTTGCCAGATATTTTTTATGTGGAGAAGGAATCGGTTTTGGGCGTTGTTATACATGCAAATTTCAAGAATTATCTTATGATTCTTGCGTTAGCAGCATTAGTGATTACTTCGTATGTAAATGGTTATCTATGGAAGCATGATTTTGTGGGGAGCTATGATATATCGTTAGGACATATGTATTTATTTTTTGCTATGTGGTTGTGTTTTGATACGAATTTCTCGTATGTAATGTTGGAAAATACAGTGCTATTTTATGTTGGGTCAAGACTCATCTTTTATATCATACCTGTGGTGACAGGAAATCATATGCGATGCAGTTTTAAGGGACGTTCAAAAGTGATTGACCTGATTCTCACGTTTGTCTGTTTGAATTTCATTGCACTAACGCTGCTAGAATTTGTAGTTGGAGTACCTGCGCATATTTTAACAAATTGGAATCATGCTTGCATTTTAGTTTCAGCAACGGGTTGTATCATCTGCGTTTTGACACATTTTTTTAAACGAAAAGAACATTCCTTAGAGGATTATTTATTTTATTCAAATGCTATTTTGTTTGTGGGAATCATAATGGAAACGATTACGTATTATACGGAACAAGATATTTATACCTATATAGGTAGAAGCTTGCTTATTTTCGTGACGATGCATTTACTGGTTGCAAATGCGCTTTTGGTGAAGATTGGTTCTCGTGCAGAGGAAGAATGCACTACGATGCAGACTACGACACTTAACCAGCAAATCAAAGCACATTTTTTACATAATACATTAAATGCTATAAGTGCATTGTGTAAGACGGATGCAAGTGCTGCTGATCGGGCAATACGTTTGTTTTCAAAATATATGAGGAAGTATATGATTTTGATTAATACACGAGAATGTATTACTTTTGAAAGTGAACTAGAGCTTGTAGATACATATCTAGCAGTTGAGAAACTCAGGTTTATGGATAAATTTGAAGTAAATTTCGAGATAAGCTGTACTGATTTTAAAATACCACCATTAACACTTCAGCCATTGGTTGAAAATGCGTTGGTGCATGGATTTAACGATAGATTATACGGTGGTGTGATTACGATAGTATGTGAGAAAAAGGGCAAGAATGTTCAGGTTTTAGTGAAGGATAACGGAGCTGGCTTTGAGCTGTCACTGATAGAAGAAAAGGAGTCCTTAGCGCTTAAGAATATAAAAAAACGTTTGGAATTTATGGCACACGGTACGATTCGAGTAGAGAGTGTCGTTGGAGAAGGCACCACAGTTGTGATTGATTTACCTGCAAATGTTTGACAGAAAAAATATGTCGAGCTGTCCATTTTCACAAGGAGTAGCACCAGAACTTGTGGCTAATATGAAAGATAATCCGGAAGTGATGCAAACTATTTTAAAGCAACATAAAGATAAATATGGAACGCGAAACTACATAAAAGAGGAACTTGCAATTGCTACTTTAAAATAAATTCTCATGGATGATTAAAATTTGCATAAACTTGCAAAAACAGCTGCATTTATGCTAAAATTAATACATTAAGAAGAAAGTCTCGCAAAGAATGCTTTGACATGGAGAAAAAGATGCAAGTAAAAAAAGAACAGGATATAGGGGATAACCTATTACAACAATTAATAATGAAGAATAGGTGTTATGAGGAAATTTATGCGATGTCATATGCATATCCATTCCGATTAGAAATTCAAGAAAAGACCATACATTTTATTGGTCCTATTCCCAAGAATTCGATATTAAAGGAGACGATGAATCACTACCCAGAGGAGATTTTGGAATCAGGTATGATTTATGAAGAGGATATTGATGTTTTTAAGCAAATCGTAAAAAGTATGTATTGTGGCGAATCAACCAATGAGGTTTTTCGTATTCAGGAAAAAAATACGGGATTGATTTGGTATCGAGTAATATACAATGTCTATAGAGATAAAACGGGTGAATTGACAGAAGTAATAGGAGAATTTATTCCTATACAAGAGCAAAAGGAATTAGAAAGTAGATTAGAGCTAGATGAATTGACTGGGTGTTTGAATAAAACAGGCTTTCAGCTTAGGGCAACTGAAATTATCAAAAATAGTTCGCCGATGGAATGTAATATATTACTAATTATTGATTTAGATAATTTTAAAGCAATCAATGATAATCTAGGACATCCATTTGGAGATAGTGTTTTACGAGAAACGGGTAGGAAATTAAAAGAAATTTTCAGAAGTACTGATTGTGTTGGGCGTATTGGTGGAGATGAATTCATGGTCTTTTTGCGTGCTGTGAAAGATATGACAGTCATTGAAAATCGTATAAGACAGGTGGTCAAAAGCTTAGATAGGTCATATGAAGGAAAGGTTCAAGTTTATCGAACTACAGCAAGCATAGGTATAGCAATCCAAAACCAGGATGGGATAGACTATGAAACATTATATAAATGTGCAGATATTGCATTGTATGATGTTAAATTAAGGGGTAAAAATGACTATAGTTATTACAATAGCAATATGGAAGATGGTTGTATGAATAATACTACACCATTTGATGTTGCGAGGATGGCATTAGAAAGGCATTTTGATCCAGATATTGTTGCGGATGTGTTTAGTATGTTATCAGAATCAAAAGAACATGATATATCAATTAATCAAGTTTTGTATTTACTTGCGCTTAGGTTTAAGGCAGAGCGTTGCTATATATTCGAATTTGATGAAGAGGATCCAAAGTACCTGAATAATACATATGAATGGTGTGCACCGGGTATATCGGCTGAAATTGATAATCTGCAAAAACTACCGAAGGAGGCGTATCAGCCACTTTTTGATAGAGCAAATAGCGATGGTATTTTTTATTGTAATGACATGGGTGTGTTTGAAGGAGAATCCACCTTTGAGGTGATGCAAAACCAAGGTATTAGAGCATGTCTTATTTCTTGTAACAAAAAGCATGAGAACGTCACGAGTATAATAGGATTTGATGATTGTACGAAACCTAGAATTTGGACATCTATCGAAATTAGTACTCTTTTACATGTTGGAAAGATTATGAATCAATTTTTGGAATATGCAAAGGCATCAAGGAATATGAAAAAAGCTGAAAAAGAGAAGTTAAATGTACTAGATACTCTATATTCGTATGCATATATTATTGATGAAAATACACATGAATTACAATATTATAATCAGGAATTCAAAAAGCAATTCCCAGATGTTGAGATTGGGGATTTGTGTTATAAAGTGCTACATGGGAAAAATGAGAGCTGTAGCGATTGCCCAATGGTCAAAATGCAACATCAAGGGAAAGCACAATATCGTACTATTATGCCGATTCAGAAATTAAATCGAGATGTTTTGGTAGAGGCATCGGTGATAGGCGGATTTGAAGGTAAACCATGCATATTCTTTTCTTGTAGTGATATTGGGGAGCTTGATGATTAAAAAAATTGGTGGAGGTGTAGCGTGAAATATGCATTTGTAACAGGAGCAGATAGAGGATTGGGGTTCGCTTTCTGCACAGAATTATTAGAGCGAGGATATTATGTTTTTGCAGGACAGTATATGCCTGATTGGAAGGAATTAGAGGGACTGAAGGCGAAGTATCTAGAGCAGTTGACGATGATTTCTTTAGATATCTCAAGTGATGTTAGTGTAAAAACAGCATGTGTAAAAATCAAAGAAGCGTGTCCATATATAAATCTCTTGATCAATAATGCTGGAATTACAGGAGATAATGACACATCCATTTTTGGCGAATTAGATTTTGACGATATGATGAAAGTGTATAATGTTAATACATTAGGTCCATTGCGTGTGACAA
Source organism: Lachnospiraceae bacterium (assembly GCA_044425805.1). Lineage (GTDB taxonomy): Bacteria > Bacillota > Clostridia > Lachnospirales > Lachnospiraceae > RGIG6307. The sequence continues at coordinate 130,452 of JAWXVC010000004.1, forward strand.
ATGGCATTGTGGATCATGTGTTAAAGAGTGATGATAAAACGATTGTGACGATTTCTTCGGAAGCAGGGAGCATAGGAGACTGTTGGAGAGACCGCTGGTTTGCATATGCCATGAGTAAATGTGCACTTAATATGCAAGGCGCACTTGTTCATAAAGCAATCACACCAGAGGGCGGCCGATTAGTACTGATACATCCTGGTTTTGTACAATCCTATATGAGTGGGACGTTAAATGAAAAGGCACGCGATACAGGCGAAGAATGTGCTAAAGGGGTATTAAAGGTGGTATTAGATGATGAAGTAGTGGCAAGTGAAATGCCTGAATATAAAGATTTTAAAGGAAAGGACCTACCGTGGTAAACATGGTAAGTCCTTTTTTATGCATATTCTATAAAGTTATCAGATTGAGTAGGGTTTAAACATGGTGGATAGTGCGACTTACAACAACATGACTGTTTTTTGCAAATTCATCATTTAAATAGGAAAAATAAGTTCCAGGAGTAATAACACCATTTAGGATGGTTCTCATTCCACTAGCTTTTAATAAGTCGTCGGTGAATTTGGCACAGTTAGTTTCAAGAATCCAATAATACTTATAAGAACCAGAGTATAGCTTATAAAAGACAGTTTCTGTTGCCTGAGATAAAAGGCAAGGTAATTCTTGGTACATAGAAACATCTTCCCCTCGTTCTTTTGCACGTTGGGCTTTGCATTTCCATATGTTAGAACGTCCTTTAAGGTCACTGATCTTTCTACGGATACCATTTAACTCATCCTCGGAAAGTAAAAGACCAAATTCAAATATAGTTTCTTGGCGTACATCCTTACAAAATGCAAGATATTCTTTTTTGTTATAAACCTCATAAAAAACACCAGCCCCAATAATTCCACCAAATTTCAAATCATCTTTATCATAGGTTCCATAACATATGATTGCATCGTCGATAAGCAAATCCACATGACCTGCAGTTCCTTTTAAGGATTTTGATGCATGTATGAAGATTTCAACATTTGCCTGTTTATCACTTTTAGAGGTAATAAAAGGCGATTCATCATCAAAAGTCTCTTTGAAAAATTCATTAAGACTATTTAATGTTCGTACAGGAAAAAAGGTTGCCAAAAAGACGGGAGGAGTAATTCGGATACGGTTTTTGATAGAATTAACATATTTATTCGTTACTATTTGAGCTAATCCATCTATTAAAAAGAGGAAGCTTAGGAATATCATATATAAACCGATTAACTTTGTCCCAAGTGCTATACTGTTATTTGCATAAAACATGAATGGTATAGCAAATCCAAAATGTATAAGAGAAGATAATAAATAACGCAACGGAGCAGTTGTCTTTTCAGTTCTATATTGGAAAAAACTAATCAAACTGCTGATTGTAAGTAGTAGCGACCATGCGGTCATAGCAAGAGGGATGATTTCGAAAATATTATGAATATTAAAATGGAAAATACTAAGTGCAAGCGCTGATGCAAATAAAGATAAAACAGCTTGCGATAAACCTTCAAAGGATTTTGTGCATGAGACAATTATCTGAATAAAGGTTGAGAAGATGATGAAAATAAAATATGCATATATAAGAGTAGATACTCTCGTAAAAAAGAGAGTATAGTTAAGCAACATCGTGATTCCTATAATCATACTAAGGATTCCTTGAGCAAAAAGAGTAAATGCAGTTGTAGTTGTTTTGAGTTTTTTGTTCATAAATGCCATGGTAATCTTTGGTCCTCTCTAGCTAATATTCATTAGTATAGCATAAGATATTCAACGTTAAAAGTGATTTGCTTTATATAGTATACGTAAAAAAACAAATATTGTGATGTAGCTGTGAGTTTTTACATTAGAATGTTAGGAAGTATAAAAATTATCTAAAAATGTCTTGATGTAGTATTAATTACTACGTCTCTATGCTATACTTTGTATATTAAGTAAAATCAGATACATTTTAAGGAGAAAACGATGGTAAGAATTATAACAGATTCATCTTCATTATATACACGAGAAGAAGCAGAAGAAAATGGTTTTAAAGCAATTCCTTTATGCATTAGTATTGGAGATTGGGATGGTAGGGATTTAGAGATGGATATGGATAGATTCTATGCTGAAATTGAAGCAGGAGGTGTTCCTAAATCTTCGCAGCCACCTATAGGTGAAGTGCTAGAAGCTTTTGATGCAGTTGGGAGTGAGGATGTTATAAATATCTCAATGGCAGATGGTCTTTCAGGAACCTATGATAGTGCGTGTAGTGCGCGAGAGTTATCTCAGAACAAAGACAAGATTACTGTATTCAATACAACAACATTGTGTGGTCCACATCGTTATATGGTGGAACAAGCTCAGAAAATGGCTGTAGAAGGTCTTTCAAAAGATGAGATTTTAGAATGGTTAAAAGACCGTGCACAAAAAGCGGGTTCGTTCTTGATTCCTCAGGATTTTTCATTTCTTAGGAGAGGCGGAAGATTAACACCTGTGGCAGCAGCATTCGGAGGAATTCTTAAGTTAAAACCGATACTTGAACAAACAGAGGATGGAAAGAGACTTGATAAATTTGCTGTAAAAAGAACGTTATCAACAGCTGTTAATAGCATTATTAAAGATTTAGAATCTAAAGAGTTAGGTAAAAAGCATATTATTTATGTGACGCATGCTAACGTACTAGAGGATGCAAAAATGGTAGTTGAAATGATGAAGAAAGCATTTCCATTAACAGAAGTTATGGTTTTTAAGCTTAGCCCAGCATTTGTGACACAAGGTGGCCCAGGATGTATTGCTATTCAATATGTACAAAAATAAGTGTGAGAGGGTCCTAGACCCTCTTATTTTTCGCTATAAAGAAGATGAAAGGATAGATTTAATATGGAAATTAAAGTAGGACAAGTTCTAAAATTAAAGAAACAACATCCTTGCGGAAGTAAAGAGTGGAAGGTGCTTCGAGTAGGAGCGGATTTTAAAATAGAGTGTTTAGGGTGTGGGCATGTTGTCATGATACCGAGAATAACGCTTGAGAAGAACATTAAATCCATCGGTTCGTGAAAATGTCATTAAAACATTTAATTGTTACAATTTTGCACTGAATTTGTAAAATATTGTATGAATATGGAATAAAATATAGTAGAATAGTTTCAGTAAATCTGGAATCATTATTTCAGAAATATGATAAATAGGGGAAACTATGTGTAGAGTTGCGATATGTGATGACAATGTTGAAACAATGGATTATTTAGATAAACTAGTAAAAAATTTTTTTAAACATGAATGTAGCGTTGTGAAATGCAATTCAGCGTTTGAGGTAGAATCTTATGTATATGGAAGCGTAAGAGGGGAAATTGATATCTTATTACTAGATATTGACTTAGATGGAATCAGTGGAATTGATGTTGCCAAACGGATAAATGAATTATATCCATCTATATGTATTGTTTTTATTACGGGCAACATTGAATATGCAAAGAATATTTTAGAAGCTGAACCAACTTATTTTTTGGTGAAGCCGATAGATACAGCATTGTTTGAAAAAGCGATGACAAAATGTATAAAAGTTATGCAGGAAATGTTGGGGAAAGATTTTGTATTCTCTTATAAGGGAGGAATTACAAAAATTTGCGTAGATGATATTTTATATGTTGAAAGCAACAAAAGAAGAATTATTTTACATGAAGTTGGGGGAGTGCATCATATTTATATGAAATTAAGCGAAGTGGAAGATAGACTTCCAAGCTCTTTTTTGAGATGCCACCAAAGTTTTCTTGTAAATATGAATTTTATTCAAAAATTAGTTAATTCAAGCTTCCGCCTCTCCAATGAGCTTGAAATACCTATTAGTCAAACGAAGTACAGGGAAGCAAAGCAGCGATATTTAGACTATTTGGGTGGATGAATTGATTTGGTGTAAAGTGAAGAAAAAATTGAAAAGTACTTGCATAGACAGCTTAAATGTGCTAAAATACTCAATTGTGATATATTCATTTTCCTTGCTCTTGGAAAACAAGGGCCAGAGACCAAAAGGAGGTAAAAAACATGACAAAATATGAACTATGTGTTGTTGTTAGTGCAAAAATCGAAGACGAAGAAAGAATCGCGACTTTAGGCAAAGTGAAAGACCTTGTTGAAAGATTCGACGGTACTATTACTAACGTTGATGAATGGGGTAAGAAAAGATTAGCTTACGAAATTCAAAAAATGAAAGAAGGGTACTACTACTTCATTCACTTTGATGCAGCGACTACTGCTCCAGCTGAAATTGAGAGCCGTATTCGTATTATGGACAACGTAATTAGATTCTTAATTGTTAAGCAAGAAGCTTAATAGAAGAGGAGATTTCCATGAATAAAGTAATTCTAATGGGACGTTTGGTTAGAGATCCAGAAGTTCGCTATTCACAAGGTGAGGCATCTACAGGAGTTGCAAGATATACACTTGCTGTTGACCGTAGATTTAATCGTAATAATGAAGAGAATAATGCAGACTTTATAGGCTGTGTTGCATTTGGACGCTCTGCTGAATTTGCAGAAAAGTATTTTAGAAAAGGTACAAAGCTTGTAGTAACTGGTCGTATACAGACTGGAAGCTATACGAATAAAGATGGCGTAAAGATTTATACTACAGATGTTGTAGTAGAAGAACAAGAATTTGCTGAAAGCAAGAACGCATCTGGTACAAGCGGTGAGTACGTAAGTGCTACACCATCTAGAGGACAATCATCTGTAAGTGACGGATTCATGAATATACCTGATGGAATCGATGAAGAATTACCGTTTAATTAATCAACAATAACAGGAGGTAAAAACCATGGCTTTTAACAGAACAGATAGAGCTGATTCTCCAATGAAGAGAAGAGGCGGTATGCGTAGACGTAAGAAAGTTTGCGTATTTTGCGGAAAAGACAGCGCAATTGATTACAAGGATACAAACAAACTAAAAAGATATGTATCTGAAAAAGGAAAAATTCTTCCTAGAAGAATCACAGGAAACTGTGCAAAACATCAAAGAGCTCTTACATCAGCAATCAAACGTTCACGTCACGTAGCTTTGATGCCATATACAGCTGAATAAGTCTGTAGATGATATGAAATGAGATGACAAATGGCCGACTACTTTAGGTAGTTGGTCATTTTTTGTTGTATAATGATAAAAAATAATAATAAAAGTGAAAAATTATAGTGATATTGTTGGGTTTTATGGATTGATAGGAGGGTTAAGATACGATAAAGTCTAGTCAGAATGTTAGGAAGATGTTATAATGAAACGGTATAACTTTTACAAATGTTATTTTGAATAGAATGGAGAATAGAGTGAATAACAAATTAAAATTTCAAGGAATAGCTAAGAGATACTTACAGCTTTCAATTGCATTGGGATTTATGCTTGTACTAGCGGATGTTATGATTTATTTCATAAGCCCTTTTTCAGGTTTTTTGATGACGATATTTGTTGCATTATACATTGTCGCGAATCTCTGGTATCTTTTTAATACAAAAAAAATTGTTTTCGATGATTTTATTTATTTTGCGACAGAATATGGACAAGTCCAGAAGCAATTGCTGGAGGAATTTGATGTTCCGCATGCATTGGTTGATGAAAATAATAAAATCGTCTGGGGAAATGTGCTTTTTAAAGAACTTGTGGATTTGGATGAAGTGAAAAACAAAGCACTTCAAGCATTTTTTCCATCGTTGTCAAGGGACAAGCTACCTGGCATGGTGGAATATGATGAGCTTGAACTTTTCTTTACGTATGAAGAGAAAGAGCTTAGAGCTAAAGTGAAAAAAATATCTTTAGAAAATATGGTGAAAAGTACTCAGATGCTGGATGCAATGGAATATGATGGGTATTTATTGGCGTTATATATCTACGATGAGTCTGCACTAAGATACGCATTACGAGAAGTGGATGATCAAAGTCTAGCAGTAGGTCTTTTTTACCTAGATAACTATGAAGAGGCACTAGAGAGTATTGATGAGGTTAGAAGATCACTTCTTATAGCCTTGATCGACAGAAAACTAAACAAATATATTTCTTCTTTTGATGGTATCTGTAAGAAGATTGAAAAGGATAAATATATAGTGATTCTTAGGAAGAAATCCTTAAAGCAATTGCAAGATACTAGATTTGAAGTGCTTGAAGATATAAAAACAGTAAATATTGGAAATGATATGGCGGTTACGCTCAGTATCGGTATTGGTTATGAAGGCATCACCTATGTACAAAATTATGAATATGCGAGAACTGCAATTGGAGTTGCACTCGGTAGAGGTGGAGATCAGGCTGTCGTGAAATCGTCGACGATGAGTCTGTATTATGGTGGTAAGAGCCAACAGGTTGAGAAGAATACAAGAGTAAAGGCTAGAGTAAAAGCGCATGCGCTTCGAGAAATTATCACTACAAAAGATAACGTAATCGTTATGGGACATAGATTTCCAGACGTTGACTGTTTTGGAGCTGCAGTAGGTATTTACCGTGTTGCTAAGCTCTGTGACAAAAAGGTTAATATTGTTTTAAATGATGTTAGTGGTACACTACAGCCGTTGATTCATTGTTTGCAAGAGGTTCCAGGTGAGTATGAAGAAGATATGATTATATCACCAAAGGATGCTGCAGAATATGTAACACCGAACACAGTGCTTGTAGTAGTTGATGTGAATAAACCGAGTATTACAGAGTGTCCAGAGTTATTACGTTTATGTAAGTCAATCGTAGTATTTGATCATCATAGGCAAGGAGAAGAAATAATATCTAATGCTATTCTTTCCTATATAGAGCCATATGCTTCGTCGACTTGTGAGATGGTTTCTGAAATATTACAATATACTTCGGATAATATCAAGATTCGCACAGAAGAAGCAGATTGTATGTATGCCGGAATTGTAGTCGATACAAATAATTTCTTGACCAAAACTGGTGTTAGAACGTTTGAAGCTGCAGCATTTTTACGTAGGAATGGTGCGGATGTGACGAGAGTTAGAAAGATGTTTAGAGAAGATGCACTCAATTACAAAACGAGAGCAGATGTTGTGAGTCAAGCGGAGATCTTCTATAATAGATACGCGATTAGCTTCTGTAATACAGAAGATGTCTCGAATGTTACGATTATTGGTGCGCAAGCAGCCAATGAGCTTCTTAATATAAAAGGAGTTCAAGCAAGTTTTGTATTAACGCCTTTCCAGGGTAAAATCTATATATCTGCTCGTTCTATTGATGAAGTCAATGTTCAAGTTATTATGGAGAAACTTGGTGGTGGTGGACATCACAATATTGCAGCGTGTCAGCTAGAGGATATTACTTTGGTTGAAGCGGAAGGAATAGTGAAGGAATTACTTGCAAAAATGATAGAGGATGGAGAATTATAATGAAAATTATTTTATTACAGGATGAAAAAAAGCTTGGTAAAAAAGGTGATATAATCGAAGTTAGCGAAGGTTATGCTAGAAATTTTGTTTTACCTAAGAAAATTGGTGTAGAAGCTACTTCTAAAAACCTTAATGACATAAAACTACAAAAAGCACACTCGGATAAACTTGCAAAAGAACAGCTAGAGGATGCGCAAGCATTGGCAGTGAAAATAGGAGAAAATCCAGTTGTTGTGAAAATAAAAGCTGGTGAAAATGGCAGAACCTTTGGTAGTGTATCTACTAAGGAAATTGCTACAGCACTAAAAACACAGATGGGATTAGAAATTGACAAAAAGAAAATTGTACTCCCAGAAGCAATCAAGACATTTGGTAGCTACGATGTTGCTATAAAGCTACATCCAAAGGTTACAGGTACAATCCATGTGAAGGTACAAGAAGCGTAAGTAGGGAAAGGCATGGTTAATTGGTATGGCGGAAGGTATGGAAGAAGCGGTACTCAGGAGAGTGATGCCGCATAGTATAGAAGCTGAGCAGTCGGTGATTGCAGCTATGATTCTAGATAGGGAGGCTATAGTATCAGTTTCTGAGTTAATACATGGCGATGATTTTTATAGTAAGCAGTATGGCGTCGTATACGATGCTATGGTAGAGCTTTATACAGATGGAAAAGCAGTCGATGTGGTTACGCTGCAAGACAAGCTAAAAGAAAAAGATGTTCCACCAGAGGTGAGTAGTCTTGAGTTTATGAGAGATATCATGGCTACGCTACCTACTTCAGCAAATGTTAAGCAGTATGCGACAATCGTGGCAGAGAAAGCAACCTTGCGTAAATTAATTCGTTTAAATGAGGAGATTGCGAGTAATTGCTATGCTGGCAAGGAATCTTTAGAAGAGATCTTAAATGATACTGAGAAGAGAGTATTTGAGATATGCCAGAATAGAACCTCAGATGCATATGTACCGATTAGAGATGTTGTTGCTAATGCAATGCATCGTATTGAAATGGCTAGTAGAAATATGGGTAGTGTGACAGGTATTGCTTCAGGATTTTTAGATTTGGATTATAGAACAGCGGGATTACAGCCGTCTGACCTAATTTTAATCGCTGCAAGACCTTCTATGGGTAAAACTGCTTTCGTTCTTAATATTGCACAGCATGTAGCACTCAAAAATAATCAAACGGTTGCTGTATTTTCACTCGAAATGAGTAAGGAACAGCTAGTAAATCGTATGTTTTCCTTAGAATCGAGAGTAAGTGCACAAAACATCCGTACAGGACAGCTTAGTGATGACGAATGGGAAAAGCTCGCTGAAAGTGCAGGTGTTATAGGTAAGTCACATCTCATCATTGATGATACACCAGGTATTAGTATCGCAGAATTGCGTTCTAAATGCCGTAAATATAAGCTAGAACACAATCTGTCTATGATCATCATTGACTACTTGCAACTGATGAGTGGAAATGGTAGAAGTGAATCTAGACAACAAGAGATTTCTGAAATCTCACGTTCGCTAAAATCGATAGCAAGAGAACTTAGTGTGCCGGTGGTGGCATTATCGCAGCTTTCTCGTGCAGTTGAGCAGAGAACTGACCATAGACCGATGCTATCGGATCTTCGTGAATCTGGAGCTATTGAGCAGGATGCCGATGTAGTTATGTTCATCTATCGAGATGATTATTACAATAAGGATACTGATAAACCAGGTGTAGCAGAGATTATTATTGCAAAACAGAGAAATGGTCCAATAGGTACAGTAGAGCTTGCATGGCTTAGTGAATATACGAAGTTTGCAAACCTCAATAAAGATTATTCAAATAATCAAGAGTATTAAATAAATAGTTAACTACAAAAGAGAATGGTCATGAAGGACTGTTCTCTTTTTTGTATAATAGAAAGAGAGGTAAAGAATTATGCTGAAAGAAGTAATGAACATGAAGGATGCAGTTGAACTTGTTGGAGTAGAGGCACATGTGCTTAGGTACTGGGAGGAGGAGCTTGTACTTCCCATCCAAAGGAGTGAAAAGGGGCGTAGATATTATCTACAATCCGATATTGATACTTTCCTGAACATAAAGGAATGGAAGGGTCAAGGGATGAGCCTGAAAGCAATACGGGATAGACTTAGTGAGGATGAAGACGAGTTTTATGGATTTAAAGGACTGCATATAGTTCGTCATATTAACTCAGATAAAGAAACAGAAATTGTAACTAAAAGTGAAGCTATAGAGAATATGGATAAAGCACAGAGATTACAGCTATTATTGAAGCAATTTATACAAGAAAGTATGCAATCTTCCATGCAAGAAGCGATGATAGAAGGGAATAAAATGCTTGTAAGCGAGATGAAAGAGAGTCTTGTAAAAGAAATGGATTATCAATTTAGGGCACAAGAAGAACGCGAGGTGGTTAAGGAACGAGCACGAATAGAACGTGAAGAACAGCATTATAAACAGATAGATGAGTTGTTACGCATTGTTAGCATAAAAGGAAAAGGCAAAAGAAAAAAGCACTCAATATTTTGAGTGCTTTTTCTATTTCTTGAAATTATTCTGCTGAGATAGCGCCAACTGGACAGGCTCCTTCGCAAGATCCACAGTTAATGCAAGAATCTGCGTCGATTACGAATTGACCATCACCCATGCTAATAGCGCCAACTGGACATTGAGCTTCACATGCGCCACAAGATACGCAAGAATCACTAATTACAAATGCCATAATAATATCCTCCTTTGAGATTAATTTATATACTTCACCTCATATTTTAATACAATGAGAAATGAAAGACAAGTATTTTTTGATGTTTACGATTTAGTAATCAATCCCAATTTAAGTCTGACATCGCGGACACCTTGAATTACGACCTTTTTGAGTTCGACTGCTTCATCTTTATTCATAGCAGGAACATCCTTTAGTGGGTATTCCATACCGAGATTATCGTATTTAACAGTTCCCATAGTGTGATATGGAAGTACATCTAATACTTTTACATTGGTGTATCTACCAATATGGTAGCCTAAATCATAGAGATATTTTTCATCATCTGTGATACCAGGTACAACCACGTGTCTGATCCATACAGGCATGCTACGGTCATTTAAATAAGCAAGAAATGCTAGTATTCCATCATTTGGTTGTTGTGTAAGAGCAAAGTGCTTTTTGGGATCTATGTGCTTGATATCAAGCATTATTAAATCAGTTAAATCCATTAAACGATTTAATTTCTCGATTAGTGTAGTGTTTTTAGCATTGAAAACAATACCCGAAGTATCAATACAGGTATGAATGTTTCTTTGTTTTGCAAGTGTAAATAAATCTATGATAAAGTCTATTTGTAATAAAGGTTCCCCACCAGTAACAGTGATTCCTCCATCCTTATAGTATCCTTTTTTGCTATCGTATTCAGCGATCAATTCGCTTGGGTCCGTCATCTCGCCAGCATCAAGAGCCCATGTATCAGGGTTGTGGCAATAAGCGCATCTCATAGGACATCCCTGAGTAAAGATTACAAATCTTACGCCAGGTCCATCGACGGTACCAAAGCTTTCAGTAGAATGAATTCTTCCTTGAGTCATAAAATATACCCCTTTTCCTTTCAAAATAAAAGGCGACAACTCAACTAAGTTGCCGCCTTTAAAGTAGTTATACTCTAATATTACATTCTGTCATGGAAAGTACGAGAGATAACGTCAGCTTGTTGTTCTGGTGTTAATTTAATAAAGTTAACAGCATAACCAGAAACACGAATTGTTAATTGTGGGTAATTTTCTGGGTGTTTTTGAGCATCTAATAAAGTATCTCTGTTAAGAACGTTAACATTTAAGTGATGTCCGCCGTTTTGAGCATATCCATCTAATAAAGTTACTAGGTTATCGACTTGAGCGTCATGTGTCATAATTGTATCCTCCTATAATTGTTTGTTTATTCATAATCTTCTATTCCTTGGTGAAGTGTTGGTACACTACATGCCAAGGGAGTTCTTGCGCAATCAGTACATCCTAATGTTTCTACTGACTTTGTTTCTTCGCTTGTTTCATCGTATTCGACGTTCATATGGCCAACACCGTTGGTCATACCAGCATCTAACATTTTCACAAGGTCTTCAATCATTTTTGATTGGTCCATAGCAGTTCCCCTTTCTGAAATACTTATCAGTAAGGGTATAAGCTATGAGTTGCATTTACTGATAAGTAAATATTATTTGTTTAGGTCGATTTCAATATCACCAGAGAAGATTTGATCTTCTTTACCAAGAGCACCTGGGATGATAGAGAATGTGTTTGAAATACCATCTTGTGAATCTTTGAATGGTAGTTTTGAAACAGATGCTAATGAAGCAACAGCACCTTTTTTATCACGTCCGTGCATTGGGTTAGCACCAGGAGCAAAAGGTTGACCCATTTTACGTCCATCAGGTGTAGAACCTGTAGCTTTACCGTAAACAACGTTTGAAGTGATAGTTAATACTGACATTGTAGGGAAACCATTTCTGTATGTGTGGTGTCTTCTAATCATTGTCATGAATGTAGATACAAGTTTTGCAGCGATCGCATCAACACGGTCATCATCGTTACCGTATTTAGGGAATTCACCAGTTGTTTCGAAGTCAACGATAATGCCGTCAGCATCTCTAACAACTTTAACTTCAGCAAATTTGATAGCTGATAAAGAATCGGCTACTACTGAAAGTCCAGCGATACCTGTAGCGAAGTAACGAAGTACATCTCTATCATGTAAAGCCATTTGAGCTCTTTCGTAAGAGTATTTATCATGCATGTAGTGGATAACGTTTAATGTATTTACATATACATCTGCTAACCATTCTAACATGTCAAGGTATTTAGCCCAAACATCATCGTAATCAAGGATGTCGCCTTCAACTGCACGATATTTTGGTCCAACTTGTTTTTTAGTTTTTTCATCAACACCACCGTTTAATGCGTAAAGTAAACATTTAGCTGCATTAGCACGAGCGCCGAAGAATTGCATTTCTTTACCAACTCTCATTGAAGATACACAACAAGCGATAGCATAATCATCACCATGTGTAACTCTCATTAAGTCATCGTTTTCATATTGGATAGAAGATGTCAAAATAGACATTTTAGCACAATATTTTTTGTAGTTTTCAGGTAATCTTGTTGACCAAAGAACTGTTAAGTTTGGTTCTGGAGAAGCACCTAAGTTTGTTAATGTGTGTAGGTAACGGAATGACATTTTAGATACCATGTGACGTCCGTCGATGCCAACACCACCAAGAGATTCTGTAACCCAAACTGGATCTCCTGAGAATAAACCATTGTATTCTGGAGTACGAGCAAATTTGATAAGACGTAATTTCATGATGAAATGATCTACGAATTCTTGGATTTCAGATTCTGTGAATGTTCCGTTAGCTAAATCTCTTTCAGCATAGATGTCGATGAATGTAGATGTACGTCCTAAAGACATAGCAGCACCGTTTTGTTCTTTAACTGCTGATAAGTAACCAAAGTATGTACCTTGGATAGCTTCTTTAACGTTTGTAGCTGGTTTAGAAATATCGCAACCATAAGAAGCTGCCATGTTTTTCATTTGTTTTAAAGCTACGATTTGTTCAGAAATTTCTTCACGAAGACGGATAACATCATCTGTCATAACGCGTCCTGTTGAATCTTTTTGTTCTAATTTATCAGCGATAAGTCTATCAATACCGTATAAAGCGATACGTCTGTAATCACCGATGATACGTCCACGACCGTAAGCATCAGGAAGACCTGTGATAACGTGTGATGAACGACAAGCTCTCATGTCAGCGTTGTAAGAATCAAAACAACCAGCATTGTGAGTTTTTCTATGTGTTGAGAAGAATTCAGAGATTTCTGCATCAACTTCGTAACCATTGTCAGAGCAAGCTTTTTCTGCCATACGGATACCACCATAAGGTTGTAAAGAACGTTTGAAAGGTGCATCTGTTTGGAAACCTACGATAGTTTCTTTGTCTTTGTTTAAATAGCCAGGGCCGTGTGAGTCGATAGTAGATACTAATTTAGTATCCATGTCTAATACTCCGCCTGCTTCACGTTCTTTTTTCATTAAATCAAGAACTTGGTCCCATAAATCTGTTGTGTTTTGTGTAGGTTCAGCTAAAAAAGCGTCGTCTCCATCATATGGAGTGTAGTTTTTTTGGATGAAGTCACGTACGTCAACTTCTGCTTCCCATTTACCGCCTACAAATGTGTTCCATTCTGGTCTCATTTTGAAAATGCCTCCTAAAATTTATTTTATCTGTTATATTCATAGTTAATCCTATAAACTCATTATATGGTTGCTAATATCACACGTCAATACAGTTCGTGTACTTTTTTTCATACATATGACTATTTTTTAACAATGCTTTAAAAAGAATACAAAAAAAGGGTTCTCTATCCTTACGGCTGGAATAGTAGATCTTACATATTGTTTGTAAATATGTACAATTTGTATATATACAGGTAGACAAAGTGAAGAAAATTCGTTATTATTAATATTATATATTCAATTTAATGAAATAATTAGGTTTATATGAATTGTGGAGGAAATAATTGATGGATATGTTCTTTTTGGAGAAAAAAATAGGGAAAAGAATTGAAGAAATAGATGTTTATCGATATAGAAATAGTTTTTCTTTGGAAAAACTATACGCGCTAGAGGACACTGAGAAACTAGTGAACCCAAAGGTACCAGCTTTATCGCTTTGCACAACGGAAATGGAGCTTGGAAGCCATTGGTATGGAAGAGATAATTATGTTTGGTTACAAAAAAAGTTAGAAATACCTAGTGAGTGGTCTGGAAAGAAAGTGGTAGGTCTATTTGATTTTGGCAAAACGGACAGCTGTAGGAACAGAAATTTTGAAGCGATGTGTTATGTTGACGGTGCACCTTATCAAGGGCTAGATAGTAATCACAAGGAGGTTTTTTTCTCGGATGAGTTAATAGGAAGAGAACTAACCCTTGCTTTTCGTTTGTGGGATGGATTAGAACATGGTGGCGTACCTACGATTCAGGAACATAAGTTGCGCACAGCAAAGATTGCTTGGCTTGATGAGACGGTTGATCATTTTTATTATCTTGCATCTACTATTCACCAGACATTGAAGGAATTTACTGAAGAAGATGCTACCCTATTTGCTCTTCGCACGATATTGAATCGTGCATTTGGTATGATCGACTGGTCTTATCCAGGTGACCAGAACTTTTATGAAACGGTTTATGCAGCTTATGATTATTTGAATGAAGCGGTAGATGGACTAGATAAACATGCACGTGTCACGATAAAAGGAATTGGACATACGCACATTGATGTTGCATGGATGTGGAGATTGAAACATACAAGAGAAAAAGCACAGCGTTCCTTTTATACAGTATTACGTTTGATGGAACTATTTCCAGAATATATCTTTTTGCAGACACAACCTCAAATCTATGAGTACATCAAGCAAGATGATCCTATATTATATGAAGCAATCAAGCAAAAAGTCAAAGAAGGCACATGGGAAGTAGAGGGTGCTATGTGGGTAGAGGCTGACTGTAATTTAGTAAGCGGTGAGTCTTTAACTAGACAGATTTTAGTTGGTTGTAACTTTATCAAAGAAGAGTTTGGTCACGAATGTGAATATCTATGGTTGCCAGATGTATTCGGCTATTCTTGGGCGCTACCTCAAATACTCAAAAAGTCTAGAATTGACACCTTTATGACAACAAAAATCAGTTGGAGCCATTATAATGATATGCCACACGATACCTTTTGGTGGAAGGGAATTGATGGCACTGAGATCTTGACTTATTTTATCACAACGCCAAATGAAGGTAGAAGAGAAGGAGATTTTAGAACAACCTATAATGGATTTGTAACGCCAGAGGTCATCAAGGGTGCATGGACGATGTATCAGGATAAGGAATTGACCGATGAGCTACTTACAGCTTATGGATATGGTGATGGAGGTGGTGGGGTCAATCGTCAGATGCTTGAAACAAAGAGACAAATTGATCGCATACCAGGTTTGCCACATATGAAATCTACAAAGGCAGGAGCTTATTTTAAAGAATTAGCAGAAAAGGTAAATGAAACAGATCAGTATGTACATACATGGGATGGCGAATTGTATTTAGAGACACATCGAGGTACATACACTAGTCAAGCCTATATGAAGAAAACGAACCGAGAAATGGAATTGTTGTATAGAAGAGTAGAAATGTTTTCTGTCTTAGCTGCATTACAGAGTGGTGATTTGGAAAAGGCAGAACAAGAGAAGCTATTAAAGGGATGGAAGATTATCCTTACGAATCAATTCCATGATATTATTCCAGGTTCTTCTATTCGCGAGGTTTACGAGGATTGTGTTGTAGACTATGGAGTGGCTAGGGAGATTGCCACACAAGTACTTGAGGACTTTTATGAAACTTGCGTGGAGAAAGAAACAGAAACCTTATCCTTGATTAATACTTCGAACTGGGAAATGGATGACCTTATATTTATAGAAGGAACAGAATCAATACAATGCACAGATGAACAAGGAAATCTTTTATTAACACAAAAGGTAGATGAAGGAACCTATGTGGAAGTGAAAGGAGTACCAGCTCTTGGGCAAGCTGCGATTACGCTCCAAAAGGGAGATAGTGCTGAGGCAGAAAGCAGATTCACATTCAATATAGAAGAAAGAGTGTTAGAAACTCCATTCTATCGTGTACAATTTAATGAAATTGGGCAGCTAAGTGGACTGTTTGACAAGCGTGTAGAGAGAGAGGTTCTCGCAAAAGGTGAAGTGGCCAATGTACTACAGATGTTTGAAGATAAGCCAGAACGTTACGATGCATGGGATATTGAACTATTTTATATAGAAAAGATGCGTGTTATTCAGGATATGACAGACTTCTATGTAAAAGAAAATGGTGCTATCCGTTTTGTATTGGCAATAGAGTATAAATACATGAATACTACAGTGGAGCAAGATATCGTATTCTATGCAAAAAATCCTAGAATCGATTTTGAAACAAAGGTTGATTACCATGAGTCACATCAGCTCTTAAAAGTAGCGTTTCCAGTAAATATTCGTACGACTTATGCGACCTATGATATTCAATATGGTAATGTTAGACGTGCAAATAACTGGAACACAAGCTGGGAACAAGCTAAATTCGAAACAGTTGCACACCGTTTTGCAGATTTATCTGAGAGAAACTATGGTGTTGCATTGTTGAATAATTGTAAGTATGGTTATGATATAAAGGACAATGTGCTTCGTATGTCACTTATTAAGGCGGCAACCCATCCAGATTATTTACAAGATCAGGGCTTACATGAATTTACGTATAGCTTACTACCACATATGGGTGATTTTATAGATGGAGATGTAGTGAAGCAAGCCTTTGCATTAAATCAGCCACTTTGTGTTGTAAATGGTGCTATGTTTAAGGGTGCTGTGAAGTGGTTTGATATTGACAGTGAGGAAATTGAGATTGATGCTATTAAAAAATCAGAAGATGGACGATATATTGTACTTCGTCTCCATGATTTTGCTGGAGCATCAAAAAACATTTCGATTACTCCACAATTCGCATATAGTTTATGCGCTGAAGCGAATCTTAGAGAAGAACCTATAGAGGCATTTCATAAAGACGTGATTCAGGCTTCTATGGGACCATACGAAATCAAAACATTTTTATTTGAATTATAAAGGCTTTTATAGTTCATGAGGGAAAGAGTGAGGTAGAAGTTGTTATGAAAAAAACCATTTTAAAAAAGCTGATGATAGGGCTTTTAACAATTATACTTGCTTTTTCAATTGTAACTTACTTAATTATTACACTAGTGATGGATGATTTGATCAAAGAAAATATTGTTGATGAGATTGTTACAAAACAATACATTGTAGTGGATATGTGGGAGATTTTATATGAGGGAGTAGAGCATGATCTTTCTAATGTTCTTTATACAAGGGATATACTGAATATTATGCAAGGGGATGAGTTTGACTCTGCTATTAAGATGTTTGAAAGTGTATATGATATTTATGGACTGCAAAGAATGATTAATTCAGTTGCAGTTACATCCTCGTATATTGAAACGATATATATTCATTTCTTAGATTATGATTATGTCATATCTAGTGATTATTATGCTTGTGAAGACAGTGCTTTTTATGACACAGGTTGGTTAGAAGAAAGTGCGCTTTTTGAACAAGAAAATCCCTATATGTATAGTGGAGCGAAGGTACAGTACGATTCTGAAACACTAGAAGTGAGTGAAAATTACGTTAGATGTATTTTCCCATATTATTACGTGATCAATGGAGAACGAGTGCTAGTCGTTGCGAATTGTGATACAAGTATTATTTCGGATGTTGTGGAATCAGATGATGCAGAAGGTATTTTGATGCTAAATGAGCAATTTATACCATTTTATGCAGATATGAATCCTGAAATAGAAGTACTTCTTCAAGAATACATGGATGATTTGGGAGAAGAGTTCTTTGCTGAAAAAGAAAATCATATTTTAATAGAGGATCATATCATATCGTATGTAACAGATGAACATGGTAATTATTATATACATATTGTGGATTATGAGGAATTTAGTGCTCAATATAGTCGACTTATCTTGTTTATTTATGGGATAGCAGGAATCGTTATATTTTTATTAACGGTGGTGTGGTACCGTGTCATGATGCGTATTTATAGTCCAGTAAATCAGATGGTTACGCATTTTAATACTTCATCACATATGTTTAGGATTCCAGAAATCAAAGATGACAAAAATTTACTAGCTTCTGTAGAAGAGTTAATAGAAAAGGCCAGATATAACGAGGTGCTTCGTAAGCAGAATCAAGTGTTTGATGAGCTTATTCAAAAATACGATAGTATAGGAACTGGCCATACGCTCAATAAAAAGTATTTTTCGGCTGCTAGAATCATTATGGACGATACCAAGTATAAGCAATTAGATATGGAAGTGAAACAGTCAGCGTTAGAGGAAATTGTAATATTTTTGCAAAAACAAGGTATATTTGTGCTAGCACGTACGGTGAAGATGGGATTTGAATGTATCATCAACTATGATACGGAACATAAGATACATAGAGTTGAATATAAGGATTATGAAAGCACTTATCTTTATACGAAAAATGCAGAAGATTTATTACAATCAGTTGCAGATATTATCAAGAAAAAAACGAATATGACAGCAACTATTGGTGTTGGAGATGTATATACAGATATTCATCACGTTCATTTATCTTATGAAGAGGCATTAAGTCGTGCTAGGCAGAGGCTGTTTTTAGAGCCTGCTTCAATTATCTTAGGGGATGATATCGAAAGTAAAGAGTATACACCTATAAAAGAAACGGTAGCACTTACAAAAGCAATTGAGCAAGGCGATATTGAGAAGATTATCGCTGTTTTTGAAGAAATAAAGGAAGATGTTAGAACGAAGAAGGTCAATATAGGCGTCGAACATGCACCACTTTTTGTGTATTATCTATGCTATGGCATTAGTGCTGCAACTGCTATTAAATCCTCTAACAAACCAATAGGCCATGCAGAAAT
The DNA here is from genome assembly GCA_044425805.1 of Lachnospiraceae bacterium. Lineage (GTDB taxonomy): Bacteria > Bacillota > Clostridia > Lachnospirales > Lachnospiraceae > RGIG6307. The sequence continues at coordinate 149,371 of JAWXVC010000004.1, forward strand.
CGCTAAAATGTTTGAAGAAGGCAGATTCGATGACATCATAGATTATTTAAAAGAATATACTTTGGAAATAGTACAGATACATGTATCGACGAATCAAGATAAGTTGAATATCTTAAATGTTGTATCAAACTATGTAAGAGATAACTTCTATAAGGATATTGATGTGACTACAATTGCGAGCGACTTGGGGATAAGCTATACACAGCTTAGAAAGATTCTTTTAAAGGAAAGTGGTGTTAATATCGTAGACTATATTAATAAACTGCGAATCAAAGAAGCCAAAAATCTGTTAGTAAATTCTAATATGACAATGGCGGAGATATCGGCTCACGTAGGTTATAACAATGAACAAAGCTTCAATAGGTATTTTAAGAAGTTTGAGCAAATAACACCAGGTGAATATAGAAAAATGAATAGTTAGACCATGAAAAATTGAACCTTCACATTTTAAAATGTTAAAATGTGAAGGTTCAATTTGTATACAACAGGGATATTATCTGTCAATTCAAAAAGTTCACATTTACTATTTGAGCGGAAAAGGTCCTAAAACAACGGAAAATATGAAAAAACTGTGAATAATTTGTGTATTTCTTTTAGCGAGTTCAAAATGTGATGGTTGAAAAACTACTTGATAAGACATAAGATTAGCTCAAGGAAAGCAACCGAGGAGTTGCAAAATTGAAAGGAGAAGTAATTAATGAAAAACAGTTATTTAAAGAAAATTAGTTTAGTACTAGCACTAACAATGGGTCTTTCGAGCCTAGCAGGTTGTTCGAGTGACTCAAGCTCAAGCAGTTCAAGTTCTACAGCTGATACTACTGAAACAGTAGAGTCAACTGCAGACGCAGCAGAGGAAGTAGTAGAGGATGATGGAAATTATGTAGATGGTTTCCTAGTACCTGAAGAAACACGTACTTTCCGTGTTATGATGTATGATCGTGGTTATGTTGATGGAGAATACTCAACAGAATATAACCCATCTACTATCTATATCGAAGAAACTTTCGGTGAATTATACAATTGTGAAATCGAATGGGTGCTAGTTTCTAGAACAGAAGCAGATGATTTACTTAATGTTATGATGGCTGCTGGTTCAGCACCTGACATTTGTTTTTCATATGATAGAGATTTAGTCTATCAATATGCATCACAAGGTGGTTTAACAAACCTAACAGAGTATTATGATCAAGCTGAATACCTACAGGTATTATGTGGAGATGCAATGGATTCTTGTATGTATGATGGTGAAGTTGTTTCTATCCCAGCTATCAGATCTATCGTAGCACAACATTCTACATCTATTCGTACAGATTATTTAGAAGAAGTAGATATGGATCTTCCTACTACTACAGAAGAATGGTATGACTGTATGGTAGCTTTTAAAGAAGCTGGTTTAATTGACTATCCTGTATTAATCAAGAATACAGATAAATTCCAAGAGCTTTCTACTTTATTATGGTCATTTGTTGATGCAGACTTATCTGAGAAAGACGATTACACTCTTCCTTGGTTATCATTACCAGGTTGGGAAGATGGTGTTGAATTCTTAAATCAAATGTATAACGAAGGCTTAATTGATCCTGAATTCGCTCTAGATCAAAACAACACATTATATAACCAAAGATTATCAAGTGGTGATTTTGCATCGGGTACAGACTTAACAGCAGTATTTTCTACAAACTCAGAAATCTTATCAGCTTATAGCTTTGAGCCAGATATGAGAATCGCTATTATCGAACCTTTTACAGATTCTGAAGGTGTAGCTAATCACCCTGTATATTCAGAAGTTGGTATGTATAACTTCTGTCCTGTAACAAGCTCAGATAACGCTGATTTAGTAGTAGCTTATTTAAATTGGATGGCAGATGCTGAAGATGGTCTTAGACTTCAAAAAGGTATTGAAGGAATTCAATGGGCATGGGCTGACGGCGAAGTTGGTAGTTATTATATTGGTCAAGATGCAATTGCAGAAGAAGACAGAGCAGACGGATGGGAAGATTGGGTTAATGAAGATGGATCTAACAGAAGATCTTGGACAGGTTCTGATTTATATCCTCTAACAAGTTCAACATACGACACACCAGAAGCTTATATCTTAACAAGAGAAGTAACAGCAGCAGTAACAGGTGCAAATACTGTTGATGAAGAAACAGGTGGCGAATACTTATCAGCAATTACTAGAGAAGCAATTGAATTATCTATGACAAATCCATTTATTGATGTTAGAGAAAATCCAGATTACGACACTGTATTCTCAACGGTATCTACATATCAAACAAACTTAAATGATATTTACACTGACGGTCTTGTAAAATGTATTACATGTTCACCAGAAGATTTCGAAGCAACTTACGCAAGTGTAGTAGCTGAATATCTAAATGCAGGTGGTCAAGCAATCATCGATGAAAAAACTGCTTATTATGAAGCGAATTTTGAATAAGAATTGCGATCAGTAAATACGAATAAATAATTACACGTAGAAGAACTGTAACAATATAAATGCTACAGTTCTTCTTACTATATATGGAAGCGGGTATAAATATGAAAAAAAATAAAAAAGATTCAAACAAGCGTAAATGGTATGATACTTTTGGCAAGGACTATGGACTATATGTGATGTCCGCCATACCTATTTTGTGGTACGTCATATTTTGTTATATTCCAATGGGAGGTATCGTTATTGCTTTTCAAAATTACAATATTTTCCAAGGAATCTGGGGAAGTGATTTTGTTGGGTTGGCAGTATTTAAAGAGTTATTTGGAAGTAGTGGATTCATAAATGCATTTAAAAATACTATAGTGCTTGGACTTGGAGAATTCTTACTTGGGGCACCAGCGCCTATTATCTTAGCACTTATGCTCAATGAAATTCGTTTATCAGGCTTTAAAAAAATTACACAATCTCTACTATATATCCCACATTTTATGTCTTGGATTATCGTAGGTGGTTTGTTACTACAAATGTTTTCTCTATCAGGATTTGTAAATAGCTTGTTGACGATGCTAGGGCTAGAAAAAGTTTCGTTCTTAACACAAACAAGTACATGGGTTCCAGTATTCCTTTTAACAGGTGTATGGAAGAGTGCTGGATGGGGAACAATTATTTATTTAGCTGCCTTAACTGGTATTAATCCAGAGTTGTATGAAGCAGCAAGAGTAGATGGTGCAGGTAGACTTAAATGTATCTGGAATATTACATTACCATGTATCTTCCCAACAATCGCTATTGTATTTATCTTGAGTATTGATGGATTACTAAGTGTAGGTTTTGAAAAAATCTATGCACTTTCAAACTCTTATGTATCAGATGTATCAGATGTTATTGCTACGTACATATATCGCGTTGGTATTGAAAGCCTACGTTACAATATTTCGACAGCAGCAGGTTTGTTCCAAGGGGTTATTACTTTGGTTTTAGTATGGATTACTAATACTACATCAAAGAAGCTCACTGGCGACGGAATTTTATGGTAGGAGGGAATAACTATGAATACTGGTAAAATGAGTAAATTTGATTATATCTTTGAAGGGCTTTTAATGCTCTTTGTAGGAGTTACGGCATTTGTTTGTCTTATTCCATTCCTTCATGTTTTGGCAAAATCAATAAGTGATTCCGATGCAGTAAATGCAGGTTTAGTAATGCTTATACCTGTTGGTTTTTCATTAGATGGGTACAAATCAATTCTAAATGATTCCTTAACAATGGCATCTATGGCTTTTAGTATTTATCTAACTTTATTAAAAGTATTACTTTCTTTAACCTTTACGGCATGTTTAGCTTATCCATTATCACGTAAAAGTTATAAATGGAGAAGATGGGTTACAATTTTAATCTTATTCACGATGTATTTTAGCGGTGGTACAATTCCAAGCTATTTATTGGTTATGAATTTAGGATTATTAGATAGTGTTTGGGCATTGATTATACCAAGCATGCTATCTGTTTATAATATCATCGTTATGAGATCATTTTTCTCAAATATCTCAGACAGTTTGATCGAATCAGTAAAAATTGATGGTGGTAGTGAAGTACGTGCATTTTTCAGCATCGTACTACCTTTATCAAAGCCAGTTATGGCAACGATTGCATTGTTCTATGGTGTAAGTAGATGGAATTCTTATTCCGATGTAGTTTACTATATCCGTTCAACGAACCTATATACTTTACAGATGCGTCTACAGCAAATCGTACAACAAAACCAATTTGCATATGAAAACGAAGAAGTATTATCAGGTGTGGCATATGCAAATACAGAAGTTCTAAAATGTGCTGTTTTAGTATTTGCTACTGTTCCAATTTTGGTAATGTATCCATTTCTACAAAAATACTTTGTTAAGGGTGTATCACTAGGATCTGTAAAAGAATAATGCTAAAAGAAAGAAGACCAACATGTTAAATCAATATAGTACAGCACTTACAAAAGGTGCTAGTGTTAAAAATTGGCTCTTTACTAATTTTTCGAAAGAGCGTTATATATCAGAAAAAGACGTGGATGATATAGACTTAGCAGTTGTTAGAACCTATTCTACGATGGAAGAGTATGGACAATTAAAATTTGCAGTTAGGCGTGCATATGAAAGAGAAGTATGCAATCGCCTAGCAGCAGTTACATATGAAGAAGTAGAAATGAACCAGGTGTATTTCCCATTAGAAGGGGATGCAGTGGAGCTTAGTATATTTTTTCACATACCACATATCGTAAATAGTCATGCAAAGACCTATATACATGCTGAGGAAGCAGGTACCTATCACTTCCTGTTACGTTATAGCTGTTATTTTAAAATCTGGATCAATGGTAAAGAGTTGGGTACGTATTTACCAAAAGGAAAGAGTGTAGAAGAGCAAATATCAATAGAACTTCCACTTCAAGCAGGAGAAAATGAAATCCTCGTTTATATGGAAGAGCTTGCAGAAAGAGATATGTTTTGCTATTTCCAATTGACGTATCTAGATGAGGCTAAAGGATTAGTTGCAAGCATACCTATCACGAGTACAAGCGAAGATATCGAGTATAAGAGTAAGGTCTTAAAGAGCTTATCCTTAGAAAGCGATTTGTGTTTAGATACGGTACGTGTTATATACGATCCAAGTTTGTTGCAAGGACCGCTTACGATTTACAAAAAGGCTGCACCATCCTCTATTATGTCAGGTGTGGAAGAGCGTATAGAAGATATGCCTGCTATTACACTTTCACCAGATCAAAACTATTTTGAGCTCAGCGGATTGACTACAGGTGCACACAAGCTAGTATTTGCAACATATAGCGGAGATGTGTGTCTTTATGTAAAATTGCTTGAAGCAGTTTACGAAAAGGAATATGCAGAGTTTGTAGCAGCTGCTACGATTGCAGAACGTAAGAAACAAGTAAACTACTGGATATCAAAGAGTCATAATGATTTCATTTCGACTGTGTTATCAATCTTAGAAACAGAAGGCGAAATGACAGAAGAAGCAGAACGGTTCTTACTAAGTGCACTAACCATTATAGATGAAAAAAGAGATTGCTCGGATTTTAGATTGCTACCAATTATGATTATTTATACAAAATATGCACATCTATTATCAGAAGAGTTAAAGGCTAAAATCAAATACACAATCTTGAATTTCCGCTATTGGAATGATGAACCAGGTAATGATGTTATGTGGTTTTATAGTGAAAATCATGCGATGCTATTCCATGCATGTCAATATCTTGCAGGTGAGATATTCCCAGACGAGATTTTTGCGGTAAGTGGAAATAATGGACATACACAACGCGAAAAAGGATATGTGAGATTAGCTACTTGGTTTGATACTTTCTTTAAACGAGGTTATGACGAGTGGAATTCCATCACCTATCTACCAATTGACTTGATTGGATTTTTCAGTATGTACGTGATGACAGAAGGTGAAATCTGGGAATGGGCAAAAAAAGGACTAGATCTTACATTTGAAATCATGGCGGGCAACATGTTCCATAAGCGTTATGGAAGTGCGTATGCACGCGTGTATGAAGAATACCTAAAAGGTGCAGAATTAAGCGAACTTACTTTGCTTTCTTGGATTGGACTTGGTCAAGGTAATTTGAATACGAATATCCGTTGCGCACCAATCTTTTGTATTACAGATTACGAACCACCGGGGTTTGCTGATTTGTTAAATGCAAAAGAAAATGGAAGTGTAACGATTGAAAGAAAACAAGGTATGCATAATGTGCATACATATTTGCATAAAACAAAGGAATACTCTCTTGCATCTGCACTCAATTATACACCGTTTACAGCAGGCTTACAGCAAAGTGTCATGAATGTTATGATTGGTGAAAAGGGTAGCACTCTTTGGGTGAATCATCCAGGAGAAGCACAGTTTAGTGGTGAAAGACGTCCAAGTTATTGGGCTGGAAACGGAACCTTGCCATATATTTACCAAAATAAAAATACAGTAATCGGTGTCTATAATATAGACCCAGAGCATTTAGTAGACTTTGTTCATGCGTATATACCTAATAAGGAGCTAGATGAGCACCGTAAGGTAGGGAACTGGTTATTTGCAAAACAAGGTATAGGCTATGTGGGCATGTGGTTCTCAAATGACTTCACTTATACAACAGAAGGTGCAAATCGCGATAAAGAAATTATTTCAGTGGGTCGCAACCAAGCATTTGTCACAAAATGCGGTGGTGAAAGTACATACGGAAGCTTCGAAGCATTTATAGAAGCTTATAAGGATGTGAAAATCACTTATGATATGGACAAAACTGTTATGTTTGAAGATCCAGAATGTGGAAAGACATGTGTAAATAGTACTGATTTATATGCGATAAATGGTGAAGAAAAATCATTAAGTATATCAGAAAGAGAAAAAATCGTAATCGCATAATAAGGTTTGATGGAGGCGGAGTCAAGTGGCTACTAGAGAAGAAATATTAAGCAAATTGGAATTGTTAGGAGACTCTTTTAAGGAAGTTTTATATTACGAGGACGACGATGCATTTTTAAACCGAAATGTTTGGGTAGAAGGCAGCGATACAGAAAATGCCTTGAAATTTATAAAGTGGGACTGGTTTCATGGAGTAGGGCTATATGGTTTTTGGAAATTGTATAAGCAAACGAAAAACCCTAAATATCTCGACATCATGACCCAGTACTATGATGAAAGAATTAAGGAAGGGCTACCAGATAAGAATGTAAATTCGACAGCTCCTTTGTTAACTTTAGCATTCTTATATGAAGAAACAAAAAACGAAGCGTATCTTCCAGTGATCAAAGAGTGGTCTGAGTGGCTGATGAATGGTCTTGCGAAAACACCTGAGGGTGGCTTTCAGCACACGACTTCTGCAAGCTATAACAAAGGCGAGCTTTGGGATGATACCTTGTTTATGACAGTTTTGTTCTTGACAAAGGCTGGACTGCTCTTTGAGAAAGAAGAGTATATTCAAGAGGCTGCTTATCAGTTTATGGTACATACAAAATATCTTGCTGATAAGAAAACTGGCTTGTGGTTTCACGGATGGACCTTTGAAGGTGACCATAATTTTGCAAATGCATTATGGGCTAGAGGTAATTCGTGGATCACAATTTCCACGGTAGAGTTTCTTGAGATGACACAAATGAAGGATGGTGCAATCAAAAAATTCTTGCTAGAAGGACTTAAAAAACAGATGGCGTCCTTGAAAGAATATCAACATCCTGAGAATGGCTTGTGGTATACCATTATCAACGAGACGGATAACTACGTAGAAGCTAGCGGTTCAGCTGGTTTTGCTTTTGGTATGCTAAAGGCAAGTAGATTAGGTCTTGTGGATGAAGAATACTATGAGGTAGGCGAAAAAGCAATCGACGAGCTGCTTAACTTGATTGATGAAAAGGGAATGGTACATCAAGTGTCTATTGGAACCCCTATGGGTGTAGATTTAGTCTTCTACAAAAATATAGGGATTGAACCAATGTCATATGGACAGGCTCTTGTGATGCTTTGCCTTGTTGAAAAATTAACTTCAAAGGAGAACTAGAAATGTCCAATAAATATGTTATGGAATTAACAGATGGAATCAGTATAAAAAACTGGGTTTATGGACAATTCATAGAAGAAAAATATGAAGCCCCTATGGAGCCAGACGATTTAGATCTGATGGCGTGTAGGGCTTTTTCTACTATGGAGGAATTCGGCTCAATTCGTTATTCGGTTAGGCGTGATTATGAAAGTAAGGTATTAGAGAAGCTTGATAAAATAGAGTATGAACAAACGCAGATGAACACACTATATTTTCCACTAGAAGGTGATGCATTTGAACTTACTAAATTTTATCATCAGCCAACTCATCTTCATAATCGTGCAAAGACATACATTACAGCACAAGAGAGTGGAAGCTATGAGTTTTTACTCTGCTTTAGTTGTTATGTGAAAATATGGGTGAATGGAGTGATGACTGCTCAGTATCAACCCAAAGCACGTAATGTTCAAACTTTAGTTCCGCTTACACTTGACCTTGAAGAAGGTGATAATGAGTTAATGGTTTATATGGAAGATATTGCAGAGAGAGAAATCTTTTTTTATTTCCAATTTGCATATAAAGGAAGTGAAAAGCTATCAACCTATATTCCAGTAGAAGCTGATTTAGAAGAAATCCAGGATAAGATTCGTTTTATACAAAGTCTTTCTCTTGTACAAGAAATGTGTATAGATAAGGCTGTTGTAAAATATGACAATACCTTGATTCACGAACCAATCAAGATTTACCACAGACGTAAAGAAAAAGGTGTTATTTGCGAACGTGCTTTTTCAGAAGGAGAAGCTGATGTGTATGTGCTAAATCAAGAGCATGATAGTTTTGAACTTACGACACTTGGCTTTTCAGGAAACAGCTGTGTATTTACAGCACTAGTAGGAAATGTAGAGTTAAATGTAAAGCTAGTGGCTTGTGTATATTCGTCAGAGTGGCTTGCCGTTGAACCAGCAGATACATTACAAGAAAGAAAACAACAACTAGTTGAATTTGTACGAACTACAAATGTCACAGAAATTAGAAAAATATTAGCTATTTTAGAATTAGAACATGTATGTACAGAGGAAGCAGTTAGAGAAATTTATGCATGTCTTGATAAAATTGATGGTAAAAATGACTGTGCAGACTTTGTCTTGCTACCACTGATGTATGTGTATGAAAAATATTTTGAGATATTACCGTTACCAGTGCGTACAGATATCAAACAAACAGTTCTAAACTTCCGCTACTGGTATGATGAACCAGGAAATGATGTTATGTGTTTCTTTAGTGAAAATCATGCATTATTATTCCACGGTGCACAATATGTGGCAGGTGACTTGTTCCCAAATGAAATATTTACTGTTAGTGGGCGAACAGGTGCAGAGCAAAAGGTTTATGGAAAGAAACGCTTAGATGAATGGTTTGGCGTACTTATGAGCCGAGGCTATGACGAGTGGAATTCACCAACGTATCTACCGGTGACCATGATTGCTTATTTCTCTTTATACCTTTTAACAGAAGGAGAAGTGAAGGCATATGCAAAGGATGCACTTGATTTAACCTTCTCTATCTTTGCGGAAAATGCATTTAAAAAGAGATATTCGAGTGCTTGTGCCAGAGTATATGAACCTAGTCTAAAGGGTATGGACCTTAATGGCGTAAGTGCATTTGCTTGGTTAGCATTTAGCCAAGGGAAAATCAATATTAATGTTCCAAGCGCAATGCTTTTTGCTTTATCAGATTATGAGCCACCATGCGTTGACCATCTAGTAAATGCAGAACCTGGAAAAAGCATTACGGTTGAGAGAAGACAGGGTGCCCACGATGTACATACTTATATACATAAGACGAGTGAATATTCTATGGCAAGTGCTATGGAATTTACCCCATTTATCGATGGACTTCAATCTAATATGTTCAGCGTTGCCATTGGTGAAAAAGCAGCTATGTTTTGGATTAATAACCCAGGAGAGCTTCAACTTAGCGGTGAACGTAGACCTTGCTATTGGGCAGGAAATGCATCCCTACCTTATATGTTCCAATATCGTAATGTGACAATTGGCGTTTATAATATCGAAGAAAAACATTTGGTTGATTTTACACATGTCTATAATCCAAATGCCGAATTAGATGAGCACAAAAAGGTTGGAAATTGGTTTTTTGCAAAACAAGGCAGTGGTTATTTTGCAGTTTGGTATTCAAATGGTTTTGAATATACAACAGCTGGTGGCGCTAGAGATAAAGAAATTATCAGTAGGGGCCGTAAGCAAGCATTTGTAGCTAAATGTGGTGGTGAAAGTGAATATGGTAGCTTTGAAGCATTTATAAATGCAATCAAGGATAGTGTTGTAGCTTATGATGGAGAACGTTCTGTAGTTTATGAAGATGTATCGTATGGAAGAATTGAAATCGATAGCACAAACGAATATAGGAAAAACGGAAAAGAATGTAGTGTGCATATCAAAGAACGTTACAAAGTAACGATAGATTGATGCACATATAGGAGGCTTATAGTATGAGTACAAATAAAAAACATCCGAAGATATTGTATTGGTTTTGGGATGAACACACAGTAGTAGATAAGCAATATATGAAGGATATAGAGCGTATCAAAAACGAAACCCCGTTTGATTTGTTGTTTTTTACAGCTCGTGGAACCTTGAATTTTTATGGAGATAGAGATATCTTAGTTCCAGCATTTCAAGAAGTAAGTGAATATGCGCATGCAAATGATTTAAAAATCGGATTACAGCTTTGGAGAGATGAAAGCAATATTCAAAAGGATGAAGCACTTGCTTTATTAGTTGAGGAAGAACGCCTACTCAGTAGCACAGGAAAGGCTCACTATGTTTCTAAAAAAAGGGGCGCTAGACAGTCTGATGGACTATGTAGCGAAATATATTCAGCTTATGTATTTGATAAGGTTGGATCTGGTACCTATGTGCCTGGCTCTTTAGAAGAAGTGACAGATAAATGTAAGGTAGAAGTTATAGATGAAGAAACTGTAATCGTTGATCTTGATTTAGGCGAAGAATACGGTGGCAAAACAGTTTATTTCTTAGTTGCACACTACTGTAAATCACCTGATTTATATAGTGATTATTACGAAAGAAGCTTTACAGATATTTTGAGTCATTACAGTGAGGTTGATTTTGATGGCGTTGGACTAGATGAATTCAAATCTATGAATATCACATATGCCGTTATGATCTTCCAAACAGGAAAGCGTTTCCGTGAACGTTTATATGGAAAATCATTTGCGAAGCTATTTGAAGAACAAAGAGGATTTTCTCTAAAACAAGCGGTTCTTGAAATGCGTTATGTCGCAAAGGGTGAAGAATACAAACGTATGAGAGCTATCAATTATTATTTTGATACCTTAAAAGATAATGTTATCAAGGTAGAAAACTTTGTAGCTAAAAAAGCAAAAGAAACATACGGAGAAGATATTTTCTTAGGCTTACATAATACATACCACAATTCAATCGGAAAAGATGAAATATGGCAAACTGGTTGTATGTGGTGGGATTTACCACGTGAATATGGTCAAACCGATGAGCATATCGCATACCCTGTTAGATTAGGTATTATGGCCTCTTACAACCAAAATATCGTATATGATATGTTCTATGAGCAAAAAGAAGCCGATTTTATTTATCAAAAAGCTTTATTAGATGCAAGATATAATTCAAGAATTCACTACCATGCTTATAACGATGTAAGACCGCACCGTTTTGATCTTAATAATGATGAGTGCTTGAAAAACCTCTCTAACATTGAAGGTAAAATTTCACTCTTAGATGAGATGGAACGTACGATTCCAAAGAGTGATGTACTTATCGTATTTGGTAGACCATCACTTGTAAACTGGTATCCAAAGGAACAGTTTAGAGATGATTATGATATCAATATAGAACCACGTGTTATGGAAAAATGTAAAATGCTCTGGGAAAATAAGATTATTGGTACTTTAGTACCAAGTACTAAGATTGAGAGTGGAATGCTTAAAATTGCAGAAGATGGAAGCATCAACTATAACGGACATACCTATAGCAGCTTGCTTTATATTGCACCAGAATATTCTACGAAAAAGGCAATTGAATTTTTACTAGCATGTGCAAAGAATAATTTAACCTTTATCGATGGTGAATTAACACATGACTTTGATGGTGATTGTGCAAAAGAAGCGTTTGAACAACTTAAAAAGGATGCAAAGGTATTCGAATTTTGTATTCCTAGAATGCTTGAAGAGGGCATGACACAAAGCATGATGTTTGATGGTTCAGTTATGGAAAATGGTACAGTGGTACTTACAAATGCAGATTCTGTATTATTTAATAGAAAAGAAAAGTTCGTAATTACCGTGGCTGACAAAACATACTCAGGTGAGTATATTGGTTTAGTAGCAGTGCATGCAGATGAAGCTACTGGCGAATTGTTAGAATTTGTTTGTGGTAATTCATCAGACCTATATTGTAATGGAGAAAAAATACTTGATGGAAATGGTGAAGACATTGTTTATATCAAATAAGAATTAAAAAAGAGGTGGGAAATGAAAGTTGGACTAAGAGCACATGACTATGGAAAACATACAGCAAAACAATTGGCAAAATTAATAGTAGCAGATGGGTTCGAAACGGTACAATTGGCAATTCCCAAGGCTATTCAAGGAATAGAAGGATTTGGAGATATTTCACAAAAGCATTTAGAAGAAATACAGGAAAGCTTTCAAAAAAATAAGGTGGATATAGCAGTTCTTGGCTGCTATATCGAACCTTCTTTGGGAGATTCAGTACTAAGAAAATCGCAAGTAGATATATATTTACAAGCACTTAAACACGGTAAGTTTCTCGGGGCGACTATGGTTGGGACAGAGACTACGCATTTTGCTTATCCAGAAGGTGAAAGAGCTAAATATTTTGAAATCTTGGTGGATAGTGTAAAGCGTATGGTGGATGAAGCAGAGAGACTTGATATTTGGGTTGGTATCGAGCCGGTAAAAGCACATACCTTAGCCACACCAGAGTTGACACGTGAGCTCATTGAGAGAGTGGATAGTGATAAGTTGAAAATTATTCTTGATCCTGTAAACATGCTTGGGGTTAATGAAATGGATCAGCAAGAAGAGGTATGGAAAAAATGCATTCGGTATTTCGGTGATTGGGTGGAGGTTCTACATATCAAAGACGTAAGGGTTAAAAATGGCGTTTTTGTGCCAACAGTTCTAGGCGAAGGCTGTGTGGATTACCGTGAAATAGCGAAATGGGCATGTAAAGAAAAACAACATATCGGTGTTCTACGAGAAGAATTAAATCCGCAATATGCGCAGAAGGATTTTAATTACTTGAAAAATTTTGTACAAGCAAAGCTATAAAGGAGGATATATTAGTGAATAAAAAAGAGGTGCTAGCATTAGCGGATAAAGTACTAGGAGTACTAATAGATTCCAATAGTGAAGATGTATTCGTATGGGGTTCTGAAACAGATAGCCTTGATCAAAGTAGTAAAAAAAACAATGACCACCTTACAATGGACTTGTGGGAATGGCCACAGGGTGTAGCTCTTTATGGGATTTATAAATTCTATATGGAGACAAAGGAAGAAAAATATAGTTCATATTTAACATCATGGTATGATGAAAAATTAAAAAATGGATTACCAGGTAAAAATGTAAATACGATGGCGCCTATGCTGACCTTGATTCATCTTTATGAAATTACACAAAAAGCAGAATATCTTTGTGTGTGTAAAGAGTGGGCAGAGTGGGTATTAGAAGAAATGCCAAGAACAGAAGAAAGAGGTCTTCAGCATATCACAACACATGATATTAATGAGGGACAAATCTGGGATGACACACTGTTTATGACAGTATTATTTTTAGGAAAAATGGCTTCCGTGACAGGGGAAGATAAATATAAACAAGAGGCAATGACACAGTTTTTATTACATATAAAATATCTAGCAGATCAAAAAACAGGACTATGGTACCACGGTTTTTGCTTTGAAGGGAGACATCATTTTGGTGAAGTGTTCTGGGCTAGAGGCAATTCATGGTTTACTGCCTGTGCAGTAGAAATTGTAGAGCTACTAGAGTTAGAAGAATCAGTTGCAACTTTTATTTTGGATGCATATCGCGCACAAGTAAGAGCGCTTATGGATGTGCAGGCACAGGGTGGTTTGTGGCATACGATTCTTGATGAAGATACTTCCTATGTGGAGGCTTCTGCAAGTGCAGCAATTGCCTATGGATTGCTCAAAGGGAAAAGATTACATTACATTAGTAAAGCTTATGATGCGGGTATTGAAAAGGCATTGGAAGCATTGTTAGCCTGTGTAGATGAAGAAGGAATCGTGGATCAAGTGTCTTATGGAACAGCTATGGGATGGGATAGAGAGCACTACCGAAATATTCCACTTTGCCCAACGGCTTACGGTCAAGCCTTGATGCTATTATTACTTGCAGAACAATATAAACATTTACAATAATGTTTGTGAGACATGGAGGAAAGGGTGAAAAATAAATTTGATAATCTGATTTTTCACCCGTGGTGTTTGTGAAGAAGCGCACAAACACTGTGTTATCGCAGAGCAGAATCTGATATTCTGCTCGCGTGTCTCGCGAAAAGCGCTTCGACATGGAGGAAATTATGGAAGAGCATAATAAGATGTTTCATGAATTTGCATTTTCGACTACTTGGAATGCACATAGGGTAGCTTCGGGAAAAGAAATGATTGAAGAAATTCTAGGACTTGGATTCCATAGATTAGAACTTAATTACAAGGTTACAAAAGAGATGCTACAAGATGTCATACCATATCTTGAAAGAGGTGAGGTTCAGGTTGACTCTGTTCACAATGTTTTTCCAAAGGTGGAAGGGAAAGTATTTGGCCCAGACTCTTTGCTGCTCAGCTATGAGGATCAGGAACTAAGGGATAAGTCTATCGAACTTACAAAAGGAAGTATTGATCATGCAGCTATGTTAGGTGCAGAGGTGGTAGTGATTCATCCAGGAGGTGTGGATGTAGAACAAACGATCAATTACCACAAGGTACTGAGTACACTCTATAAAGAAGGTGAGAAAGACTCTTCACAGTATAAGAGGGTTCTTGATGAGATGAACTCGTTTAGGAAAAAACATGCACCAAATGCGATCAATCTAATTGGAGATGGTTTAGAGATTTTGAGTGATTATATTGCGCAAAAGGGCTATCAACTAACACTCGGAATTGAAAATCGTGCAATCATAACAGATATGCCAGATTTTAAGGAAGGCGTTCTTTTACTTGATCGACTACAAGGTTGCCCTGTTAAGTTTTGGTATGACCTAGGACATGGTATGCTTTTAAAAGAGTTGGGCTATTTCGATGATTTAGAAGAAAATAAAGCTGTTAGGAATAAAATAGCAGGCTTACATATCCATGATGCACTAGGCATTCAGGATCATTGGGCTCCCTACACGATAGGCGATGGACTAGACCATTACCTTGATGTTATCGCTAAAAACAAGCTTAGAGTGTTAGAACTCAATGCGAGAAATACGCCAGATCAAATCAAAGCTGGCACTACAATGCTTGAGAAAAAGTTGGATGAAAAGTATACAGATTGGAGAAATAACAGTATATGAATATAGATGCGCTAAAAAATTATATGCCATATGTTTATATGGATGAAAAAGAACCATTCAAACCGATTGCTATCGGATACCATGTATATGATGAGACTGCTGATTCTGTATCTTTTAAAAGAAGTATCACCGTAGATAAAGAAGTGGTAGATTACGTAATCGAATATGCGATTTATTGGGATTATGATATCCAACATATGTATGATTTAGAGCATGTGTGGATTTATGTTGATTATAAGGGCGAGGTTGTGGATTGCGAGGCGAGCTTCCACGGTAAGATACTAAAATCCTTTAAAACGGATAAATCAAATAGAATAGATGGACATATTTTATTGTATTGCCAACCTGGAAAGCATGCATTTTCACCATATTCAGAAGTGTTTGAGCTGCTACCAGATTTTATTAGCGCAGCCTCTAAGACGGAAAAGGATGGAGGATTACATACGAATCCTTTTGTAAGAGGACGTACAGATACCTCGGATGAGATACAAGAAATTGCCAATAGAGCATTGGCATATTATAAATTTGTTCCTTCTAGAAAGTATAAATTGACTACTCTAGATGAGATAGCACTTATGAAATGGGAAGCATTGTATGATAAGATTCCAGGCTATTTAGAAGCTGAAATTAAATGCTTTTTGCAGAAAGAGGAGGCTTGTATTTAAGGTGAATAAAAAAGTTCGTAGATTTTGCATGTGTGTTATGGGAGTTATTGCTTGCGCCATTGCAGTTGGTATTTTTAAATTGGCTGCTTTTGGGGTGGACCCGTTCCAAGTGTTCATGGGTGGGTTAGATGAATTGATTCCTATTCAATTCGGTACACTTTATGTGATTGTAAATGTTGTATTATTACTGTTTTCTTTGCTTTTTGACAAACATTATATCGGTATTGCTACCTTTGTGAATTTGTTTTTGGTAGGCTATATCGTGGAGTTCTCCTATCTTTTATTGCTAGATTTTTTCCCTGCGATTGGCATAATAGGACGATTTATTGCATTTGCAATCGCGATTTTATTGATTTGTATCGGTTCGGCATTCTACTATGTTGCGGATCTTGGTGTATCCACCTATGATGCGATACCGCTCATCCTAGCACATACATGGAAGGTGTGGCAATTTAAGTATATTCGTATTATTGCAGATTTTATTTGTGTAGCCATCGGAACGGCACTCTTCTTTTTAAGTGGAGGAACTTGGTTTGAACTGTTAGCAATTGTGGGCGTTGGAACAATCCTGATTGCATCGTGTATGGGGCCACTCATAGACTATTTCATACGTAAGGTTGCACAACCATTTTTGGATAGATAAGGAGAAAGATGTATATATTAACGGAATTTAATACGGTTTCCAGTTTGTTTAGGCTTATTTTAGCTGCTGTTTTAGGGGGGATCATCGGTCTTGATAGAGAGAAAATCACAAGGTCTGCAGGTTTTAGGACGTACTCACTTGTATGCTTAGGCGCAACCTTAGCGATGCTGATTGGTCACTATATAAATACCAATGTAGGTGAGTCTTATGATATTTCAAGAATTGGTGCACAGGTAATTAGTGGTATTGGTTTTATTGGTGCAGGAGCTATTATAAACAGTGGAACGAATAAAGTAATAGGACTCACAACGGCAGCAGCTTTGTGGACGTGTGCTTGTATGGGATTAGCAGTTGGTTGCGGATTTTACTCTGGTGCTATCGGCACTTGTTTTTTAACACTGGTGTTACTTAGAGTTATGAAATTCGTCGATAGACGTGCACGAGAAAAAAAGCATTTTGTTGATATATACATAGAGCTTGCAGATGCCTCTTTTGTAAATGAGGTACTATATTATCTTGAAATGAAAGAGATTAAAATTGTTTCTTCAAAAACAACACCTCCCAAGGTGAGAGAAAATCAAATTGGGCTTGATGTAACAATTCTAGTGAAGAATAATCAAAATTCTTGGGATATAATGAAGGCACTTACGAAGCTTGAAACAGTAAAATTTGCGCACAAGGAATATTTGTAAATTTGTAAGTACAGATATGATAGAACTTGCATGAATAATAAAAAAGTTATATACTAACTCTAGATATGTGACACAAATTAAAGTAGGAGGATTATACAATGGCTAAAATAACAAAGGAAATGACAATTGGACAAGCTCTACAAACTAACATGAACATCGTACCAGTATTGTTAGAAATGGGGATGCACTGTTTAGGTTGCCCATCAGCACAAGGAGAATCTTTAGAAGAAGCTGCTATGGTGCATGGTCTTGATGTAGAAGTTTTAATGGCTAAAATCGCTGCAATCGAAGAAGCATAAGTTTAGATTATTTTTAAAAAGAGCGTCTCTGCGACCTATAATAGGTTTGCAGGGACTTTTTTGTTTTTCATATAAAACAACCATTTTGGACAATATCACTCAGATTTATCACCCAAAATCAAAAGCCCTATGAGAAAATGTACAGTATAATGAAAATAACAAAAACAAGAGGAGATTTCTTATGAAAGTGGTAGAAAAACAGTATGATCTAGTAGTAGTTGGTGGTGGTATATCAGGTGTATGTGCAGCGATTAGTGGGGCGAGAAATGGACTCAAAACTGCGTTTGTACAAGACAGACCAGTACTTGGTGGTAATGCATCTTCAGAAGTTAGAGTAGGTATTAACGGTGCAAGTAGAACTTCTCCAGAAGGGTTTAAAAACGCGATTGAATCAGGCGTGGTACTTGAGCTTATGTTGAAAAATAAAAAAGCAAATCCACAATATTCATTCCATGTACAAGACAATGTGATTTGGGGGATGATCAACGATGAAGAAAATATCGATCTTTATTTAAATACAGCTATGCAATCAGCAAAGGTGGAAAACAATAAAATCGTTTCAATCGATGCATTCCAGATTACAACAGGTACTACATATGTATTATCAGCAAATTATTTTGCAGACACAACAGGTGATGCAAACCTAGCGCATGAAAGTGGTGCTGATTATACAGTCGGTAGAGAAGCACGTGCTACATATAATGAAAGCATGGCTCCAGAGGTGGCAGATGATTATACAATGGGTAGTACTATTTTATATACTACAAAGACACTTTCACAACCAGTGAAGTACAAACGTCCTAACTGGGCACATGAAGTGACAAAGGAATCTCTTGGAACTAGACATATTCACGAGCTTAACAATGGTTATTGGTGGTGTGAAGTTGGTGGAGATGACCTTGCAGTTATCGAAAATTCTGAAGACATTCGTGATGAGCTTATTAAATATGCGTATGGTATTTTTGACTACATCAAAAACAGTGGGGATTTTCCAGAAGCTGCAAACTTAGCTATCGACTGGATCGGTTCGGTACCTGGTAAGAGAGAATCAAGACGTGTCTATGGTGATTATGTGTTAACACAAAATGACGTACAAGATTCAGCGCGTCATGCAGATGCGGTTGCATATGGTGGATGGGGACTCGATGATCATACAATCGGTGGTATCCGTGCGAAAAACGAGCAAGATCGAAAAGGCCAAGGAAATAGAAATGGACATGTAAAAGATGTTTATACGATTCCACATGGATGTATCTATAGTAGAAATATTGAAAATTTATATGTAGGTGGACGCGCTATTTCAGCTTCCCACATGGCTATGAGCTCGACACGTGTTATAGCAACTTGCGCCGTTGTCGGTCAGGCAATCGGAACCTCGGCTGCCATTGCAAGTAAATACAACTGTATTCCTCGCGTGGTTGGTAAAGAACATATTCATGAATTACAACAGCTTCTTATTAAAGATGATGCATACTTGCCAGGTATCAAGGCACAAGATGCACAAGACCTTATTTCTAATACTAGCTGTAAAATCACAGCATCTAGTAGTGCACAAGGCTCAGCACCAGAACTTGTAAACAGTGATTATTCAAGACAAATCGATGGAGAAACTAATATTTGGATTTCTAAAAACATGGGTGAATTCGGTGGATGGATTCAAGTGGATTTTGAAAAAGAAACACAAATGCAAGAAGTGTTACTTCGCTTTGATCCTAACTTCTCAAAATACTTTGCAACAAGAATCACTGATTCAAAACGTAATCATGAAGAGATGCAAGCAGAGCTTGTAAGAGATTACAAGGTGAGCTTTTACTGTGGAGAGGAATTAGTAAAAGAAGTACTTGTAGAGGATAACTGCCAAAGAGTGAATAAAATCAAACTTGATGAAGCTCTAAAAGCTACAAAAGTAAAGGTTACTGTACTTAAGACTTATGGTGATACAAGCGCAAGAATATGTGATATGAGAATCTATAGTTAATAAATAGTAGTAAAACAAAAAAACTCTCACGAATTTCAACAATTTGTGAGAGTTTTTTTGTTTTTAGAACTCTAATTAATATAGAATAAAAAATAAGGAGATAGATTTATGAAAACACGTGTTTTTTCCATTGCACTAAGCTTAATATTCGTATTTTCTGCTTTTATGAGTATTACGGCACTTGCAGCTACTACAAGTAATCAAGATGGACTTGTAGCTACACTAAGTACTAATCAAGAGAGTTATGATTTAAACGAAGAGATTGTAATGACTTTGACGCTAGAAAATACAAATGCCTATGATGTGAACAATGTAATGACTGAAATTATGCTACCAGATGGAATGACGATTGTAAGCGGTTCTGCTTTGCAAGAAAGTTCCACGCTTTTAGAGGGTACAACGATAAGCAATGAGGTAATCGTTGTACAAACAGAAACGGTAGTATTGGAAAGTAGTGCTGAACAAAGTAGCAATATAAGACTTTATATTTTGTTGGGGCTAGCAGCGGTTTGTTTGGGAATGCTGATTTTTATTGCCATAAAGCATAAAAAAGATAAACATGTGGATGCATCCGTTATTGTATTTGCACTGGCACTTTGGGGTGTGAGCTCCTCAGTGATCGTAGCAAATGCGAACACAACAGTTAAGGAATTTAGTGTGTTAACTGGGATAGAGATTGATGGAACCGAAAGCTTGATAGAAGCCCAAATTACCTATGATTATCTTGAATTGGATGAAGAAACAGATGATAAAACGACTGCGGATACTGAAAAAGATGAGGATGCTAATACGAGTGTTACAAGTAGTGCCAGCACATATGTAGAAATAGAAGCGGAGAGCGACACAGATGCTGAAGTAGATACGGATACGTCCTCTAACGCAAGTAGTAGCTCAGGTAGTAGTTCAAGTGGTACCACAAGTTCAAGTGATTCAGATACGGTCACCGTTAGTTTTAATACGGGGAATGGTGATCCAATAGAACCAATTATACTAGATACGGGTTCCGCACTTGATTATTATCCAGTTGCTACTATGGATGGATATACTTTTGAGTTTTGGTATACTGAGCCGACGATGACGGTTATGTTCGACTACAGCGAGCCTATCTACCAAAACACAACGCTATATGCTAGTTTTGGTGATGTTGTTTCTGACGACTTAGTTACATATGATGCAACAGAACTTTATTTAGAAGATAAATCTAGCGATTTTTCTTTTACGGTATATTCTGAAAATGTTATAACAAGCAGTAATCTGTCTAGTTATGTAAGTATGGAAAATACGATAGGTCAAACACCTACCTACAACGTTTCGTCGAGTGGTAATAATTATACCATCACGGCAGATGGAGGCTATATAGCAGGTTCGCTTTATACGGCAACCTTTGCGACTGGTGTTACTTTGGTATCACCTACAGTGGATGGATATAATCTTGAGGCAATTACAAAATTAAGCTTTAGGATTTATAAAGAAGAAATTGTTGAATATACGATGAATGAGGGTATTGTTACCATTCCTATTTCGGATTTAATGGTTCTTGATGAGAATATGTATTCAGCTATTATTTCAAAAACAGCACTAGGAGAAAAAACATTAGATGTAGGTACAGTTGTTTATTTCGAGGATGGAGAAAATAGTTTTTATGTTAAAATAACCTCGATACAAGATAACGGTGATGAATATTCTTTTATGTTTTTAGATGCTTCACTGGAAGATATTTATGATGATGTAGATATTTATTTTGAAAACATGCCAATGGATGTTACTTATGTTTCAACAGAAGATGAAATTGCACAAATGGTTTATGAGAGTGAAGGCGTAGAACAATTAACCTTACTGTTAGCGGCTGCAATTTTAGAATCTGATACGGTGGAAGCGTTAGGTGATGGTACAGCTATTGTTGATCAAATGTATGAGGTATCGGAAGCTGAGTTTATTGCAATGGCAACGAGCTCCACAAATACTTCGATTAGTGGAACGATGTTTGCTGATCAAGCAGAACTTGATGCAGAAATGGCCTATACACTTGCTGTAGATTTGATGGAAGATCTTGAAGTAAGCGTAACACTTGGCGCTGCTGAAAATTCTAACTTTGATGTTGATAGCACTGTTTCAGGAGATGGATTTGCCACCGATTGGGTAGGTGCTAATATTACGCTTGCGTACGAAACAGATTTAGGTAACAATGTTAAATTAAGCATTGAAGTTGACTTTAGTGAATACCTGAATGTAACTGTGGATGGTATGGTGAGCGATCAATATTGGTCTTGGGAAGATTTTATCTATTACGTAGATTTTGACTATGCAGCAAATGTTTACACACAAACAGACTTAGGATTTACGATTCTAGTTTGTTCTGCAAACAATGACGATGCTGATGATGAAACAGATCAAGCAGAGGATGAAGACTTATGGGGAGATGCTTGGACAGATATTACTGATGAAATCTCTAGTATAGTCGAAGAGGAAGACAGCGATAGTGATACACTTGTAGCACAGATGATGGCGATGCTAGAAGAAGATGGAGACTACATTACATTAATCGATCAACCTATTTTTGAATTTAGTGTAAATGCTTATGTTGTTGATATTAACGTTGATGTAGATTTTGTTGTGAAAGCTGCCTTTGCAGCAGGTATATCTGCAGATTTCTCATATCTAGGAGCACAGCAATATGGTATGTATACCACAGATATCAATGGTACGAAATACGTAGCTTACTATAATAATTCACTAGAAGGTGATGGGCGATATGCATTCGAGCTGTCAGTTTGTGGATATTTGGGCGTAAAGGCTGGTGTTGCACTTGAAGTTGGTATTTCACTTCCAGCACTAAAAAGCTTTGGTAATGTTGGTCTTGGTGTAGAAGTTGGTGCCTATGCAGACTTGTACGCGTATGCAAGATACCTCATTGCAAAACCAGAAACAAATGGAGATATTTATCAGTCTTTAGATGGGGCTATATATTTTGAAACAGGTATATACTTAGAAGTATACTTATTTGCAGAATCAGAAATGTTTGAGGCAAAAGAAGATTGGGTATTTTATGATAACAAATGGCCTTTATTCAGTGCTGGTAATAAGTACGTATATCTAGGATTGAGTGCAGAAGTGAACAGTCAAATCATCGAAGACAATGTGATTGTTCTAACAGGAGATTTTACGAGCAAAGCTGAGGTTTTCCCTACATTCTATGGAAATTACCTAGATATTACAACAGGGGATATAGAAGTGGAAGCAATTTCTACATACTATACCACTGCAAAGAATTATTCGACTCCTTATATAGGCGAGACTGTATATTGGAATGATTATGATGCACTCAGCTATGAATACGGAATAGGATTTAAATTCTATTCTAGTTATTACACAACAAACTATGGTGTGATGACTTCTGATCACGAAATAAACTACGATTACTATTCAAGTATGTATGGGGACTATGATATTTACCAAGAAGGTGATATGTATTTTACAGGAACTATGGATATTTATATCAATTATTCTGAAAGTACGAACTTCTTGGCTTCTAGCGACCTTTTTGTTGGAACTATGGATTTTGTTTGGGTTTCAGATGATTACGACGGAAGCTTTGAAGGATTAGGGGAGGCCTATACTGCAACCTTTGAGTTGGAAGTTGAAGATGGCGACAACATTGTCTTAGCCGAAAAAACTGTTTATAGTGGTAGAATTGTTGGGGCAATAGATCCTTATGAATATGCAAGTGACGAATTAAAACAAGAATATGCACTTATGTCATACACTCCTTATGTAACCATTTTGGAGGAAGCAGAAACATACAGCTATTATGAATGGGATATGGATGCTGATAACTATATGATGAGTAATAGTGATGTGACATTTACACTTTCGGCACCGAAAAGAAATTCTCAAGTGGCCTATGTTTATTATGACTACGAAAATACTAGTTGGGCAGTTCAGATAGATACAATTGAAAATGGTGATAGGCCAATATTTGATATGAGTGTTGGGGAATACATAACACTAGATAGTTTGTCTGTTTATGATACAAACACGTCAAGCTCACAAATCGTATCGGAGCCTACAAATCTATTAGAAGTATATACTGGATTAGACCTTACTTGGTGGCAATATGGTTATATGATAAATGATGCTACTGATTTTACATCAACAGGTTACAGCACACAAGCAAAAGCCTTTGCGTATGCTAGTCAAATGGCAACGGGATATACTGATTTTCATACTATCTATATCGCGGATTATGTGTTTGATACTTACACAGTAACGTATGAGACCAATGTAGGAACTATAACGGAAGAGGTTGCGTGTTACTCAGCACCAGCTTTAACAGGTGTATTTGATAGATTCTTGGCATATCAAGTGTTTGAGGGCTGGGATGCTGACGGAAATGGAACTATAGATTACGACGATGGAGAAGATTTGCCGATTTCAAATGAGGATGTGAGTTACACAGCTATTTATTCTAGTGACTATACATACACAGTCGAGATGATAGATGCCTATGGAATCTGTACAGAATACGAAATGATGTGGGGAGAAGAAATTGATTCTAACGTATACGATATTATAAAAGCAAACACACCGCTAGCAGGATATTCAAACGATTCCACAGAGTATTATGCGCATTCTTGGAGATTGACCTTTGCGGATGGTATCAGTACAACAGATTATTATGATTATGAGACTATAGAGGAAAGACTTAAGTCCATAGAGGATTATTACTATTACTGGGGTGACAGTCATTTTACAATTGAGTATATTGACACAAGCTATTACCAAATGAGGGTTGACCCGGGTGATGGAACATTTGATGAGGCTACAATAGAAGAATGGTTAGAGATATACAATCAGTATGATTACTTTATGGATGGTGCATATGATGCAGAAACAGGCACAGTAAGTATTTTGGTAAAAGATACTTGGTATCAAGAACCGGGTGTATTTTTAGCAGCATATAGCTTACCAGATACTACAGAGGAATATTACTATACATTCTCACATTGGGTAGACGGTGATGAAGTGGAATATGAATTGAACGAAGCTACTATGGCTTCAGAAAAGCCAATGACATTTACAGTGGTTACCTTAGAAAATGAAGTAGAGTATACAGTAGGCATTTATACCTTTATTAACAGTGTGGTGGATTCTGATTTGACAGAAACGTTCACAGGTAATTATATTGAGTACTCAGAACTTATAAAGACATATACAGACGACGGATATAGTGCTGATAATCTTGTTGATACAGAGCAATATGTTTATACATTTGGTTCTTTATCAACAAATACAGATGAGGATAAAATCGTTACGACAATCTATCTATATTGGACATCTGAGTTACAAAAATATACAGTTACTTACACGGATGATGATTATGCAGAACATGATAGTACGGTAGATGTTTCTTACGGCTTTACTACGACTGCCAAGTCGCTAGACGATATAATCAATGAGGAAGCAGGTGCATATAGTAGCATCTTCTTAGGCTGGGATAGTGATGGTGATGGAGCTGTTGATTATGAAGTTTATGATATTATAACAGTCTATGATGATATGGAATTAGAAGCAGTATGGCAAAATACTTGTACCATTACCTTTATAGATGCGTATAGTGCTACGCATGCAAATTACACTGGTGAAGTTGGAACGAACTTTGATATTGGTGATGTAGAAGACCCAACAGCTGCAGAAAACAAGCAATTTGTGAAATGGGAAAGTGAGCCAAGCACATATAGTGTAAATATGACGATAAGTGGAGAATATGAATATATTGATAGAACAGTCACAGTAGAACTTACAGTAGACGGGGTGTTAAATACATACACGCTAATTGCAAAGCATTACGATGCCATTTCGGATGCCATGGCCACTTTTACAGTAGAAGAAGATGATATAAATACTTTATCGTATGGCAAGCGTTGGTCGGGATGGTATGTGACAGACGGTGATACAAGTGGGTACTTGGATGTCTTAACCAATACAACGATCACAAATGATGACATTGTTGTTACGGGCACAATCACAAGTGTATATGTAACTTATACACTGGATGGAGAGGAATATTCAAAGACTGCAATTGATATTGGAGATATAGTTACAGTTGCAGATAAAATGATTGGATATTCAGACTGGTCAGTAAATGGCGCTAGTGTAACAGATGGTACCTTTACCTTTACAATGCCTAGTACTGATGTGACTATTTCAGCTTCTACAAATCTTGAGGGAGCATTGGCCATTTCAGATGGAACAAACACAGATGTTTATGATGCAACATCACACGAGGCTAGTACAGAAAATGATGGTGTAAGTGGTTATACATTTGATGCTGAAAATGGTGTTTTATGGATAGAGTCAGATGGATTGATCATTTCAGGAGAAGCATATAATATTACGATGATCGTTGATTATGATGTTACGACGTTGACACTGAAAGACCTAACTATTCAAAATATAACAACTCGTAGTTATGAAATTGAGAATTTCCCTTGGGTATCTGGTGAAGGTGTTGATGTTGATCCAATTAACGCATTTATTCTTTATATTTATGGAACGGAATTTGCATTGACCATTGACGGAGATGTAAGCTTTACACAAACAAACACAGCGGATGAGGGAGACCAATATGCGATTCTATATTCTCCACTTGTTTGGGGAATGTATTCGTATTGGTCATATGAAGACGAGTGTGATGTGGAAGCAGAAGGTTGGGTTTATACACAAGGTACATTTACAATGCAAGGTCAAAAGGATGCAAGCTTTACTTGTAATAGTAGCGCAACTACCGGCATTGGAACGACTGGAGCTACTGTGATTTCTGATATTAATTTCAATTTAAAGGCTACCTATTATGGTATAAGGGTATACTCATCGTTGGATAGTGAATATAAATCTTATGAGGACGGTACACTTAAGATGACGAACTGTTATGTGGATGGTGAAGTGACAGCCAGTATGGGTGCTTGTGAAGTAATATATGCTTTTGAAGATATTACCTTTACAAATTGTACGTTTTCTGACTATGCAAAAGCTTCTGTTTCTAGTGCGAATGGTAAAATAACTGGTTTAGAATAATAGCGAATAGTTTATAAAAAAACAGGCTAACTGAGGATACATGCTCAGTTAGCCTGTTTGATTGTAAGCATAATATTTTTGACGACTAGGATCATGACAACTGTTGCGAATGGCATGAAAAATCCATATATTTGCCATGTTGCATTTCCAGATACCATTAGGTTATAAATAGAATGATAGGCTATACAAGCACTAACACTTGCAAAAACACCCAGCCAAGCAAAATGCGTTTGCCTATCACTAAAACCTAAGGCAAATCCAAGTGCCACAGCGCATAGAATATGCATAATTCCAACAGCGAAACCACGGATTAATATAAAATAAAAATCATCAGCACCCATACTTATTACATAACAGCAATTTTCGTAGGTAGCAAAACCAATTCCGAGTGCTACAGAACTTTTGAAAATATCATCCTTTTTTGGTAAGAAAACAATCATGTAAAATAGGAGGGGTAGCACTTTCATCACCTCCTCGATGACAGGTGTGATTTTAATAATAGCCTCGGTAGAAGACATGCCACAGATACCAGCAACAAAACTATTCATGCAGGATGCTAATAGACAAATCAATGCTCCGACACTAAAAAACCCAACAAAACGCCTGCTCTCTCCTTTTAATAAGAAAAATCCAACGACGAAAGGAGCGACTAAGAGAACTAAAATATTTTCTGCATAAATCATAGCTCGGTCTCCTTTTTAAGGTAAAATAACATCACTAGAAAAGAAGATGTAAACATGAAATCGAAGATAATGTATAATTCGTTTAGTTCAAAACACGATACTAAAAACATTAGATTATTGAAAATAACAAAAGATACAATAGCTAAATGAAAACGATGCAATGGCTTGCTTGTAAGTATAAATAGATTCTTGCTAGAGGTATAAGCAAGTATCATGAGTGGAATCGCATAAAACAAATGCCAAAATAGACCACCATACATTATATAGGAAATAGTATTAATTATAAAAACAAAGAGGGGTAAAACGAAAGATAATACTACTTGCTTCAGCATAGGCTTTCGTTGTGCATGTTCTTTGTGTAGGAGTGTACAAAGTCCGATGAGAAAGAGATAGAGACATAAATAGCACAATTCGCTTACTGAAAAATAATAGACGAACTCACCATAAATCATAAAATAAATAGTCCAATATAGGGTTCCCAAAAACCAGCAAATAGCAGCACCACATAAATATTGAAAAGGTAAAAATTTAGGGTTGCGAATCGCAAATATAGCGCTACATATACCGACTCCAAGTGTAACAAGGAGTTGAAAAGTATTGTCGATGAACTCTAAAATACTCATAAATCATCCTCCTTGCTGTCTTTGGATTTATAACAAACTAAAGTTACAATCGCACCAAGTATAAAGGAAAAAAATCCGATTATTATATAGCCTAAATAAGTTGAATTGATAAAAATCGAACCCATATTGGAGTTATTAGACAGAATTGTAGCATCCATATAATGCATCAAATTTGGAATAAATGCGGATATAGATAAAATGATAATAAAACTAGTGGTAAAACAAGTAATACAATAAAGGGTTCTTTTTTTGGCATTCTTTCTACGTTTTATTTCATGCGCACGATCTAAAACATTAGTTAAAATTTCTTTATTCTCCATCATAAACAAAACCTCGCTCTTCTAGTATCTGCTTTAGTGATTTTTTGGCACGATATGCAAGATTGGTAATCTGCTTTTCGCTTTTTTTCATAATCTTTGATGCTTCTTTATAACTCATATTCTCGAAGTAGAGCAAAAACAAAATTTCTCTATAATCCGTTGTTAAATTCCCTATGGCGTAATAGAGTTCACGATTTTGTTCTTTTTTTAATAAATCAATTTCGGCACAATGATTTGTTGGAAGCAAATCTTCCTGTACATCATCTAAATTCAAATGGGTTTTATGCTTTTTTAAATATCTTAGGGCTTCATGTCGTGCAATAGCAAAAAGGTAGGTCTTCAGTGTCGAGTTTCCCTTAAATTTACCCGCACTAACAACAAGCTGAGCGAAAACATCAATCATCATGTTTTCAGCTTCAGACATATCTTTTAAATAGCCATATAAAAATAAAGTCAAACTTTCTTTGTGTATGCCAATTAATTCTTCAAGTGCTTGATGATCACCTGTCAAAAACTTGTCATACAAAATTCTATCAGCATCCAATTCAATAACCATGCCTTTCTTCTCAACCAGTAAACTTTGTGCCTGCAACAAAACCATGTAAACCTACTTAATATTATAGGAAAAAAGCATACATTAATCAATAAAAAAGGGAGCAAAACTGAATTAAGTTTTGTTCCCTTATCGATTGAGTTTGTATTTTGTTCTTAGGACAAGCTTGCTAATGTCTGTAAAGCAGTATCCTTTATAATAGGAGAAAAGTGCTCTTCAAAAAAGCTTTCCGTAGCTGGTACTGTATGAAGAAGCTTCGCATATTCTGTAAGAACATTACAGAAACGGTTGTATTCCTGATTCGTGTGCTCACCCTTTGTAACAATTAACACATAATTATTCACTTCTGAGTCCTTATAAAGTGTATTAGGAGCAGAATATGTGGCATGAACTAGCTTTGCAAAGCTAATCACGCTAGTAAGTGATGAGAAGGAGAAAAGCTTGGTGTAGTTTGTATCATCTTCTAATAAATCATCGATGGCATCAGGTTCGGTAAGTTCAATCAAATCTGATGGAGCTGATGAAGCGTTCGTGAGTAAGTCTAAGCTTTGGAGTGCTTCTTTTTGGAGGCTGTCCATAATATCACTTAGTATGCCTTGTTTATCAGATGGTGAAGAAGAAAAGTTAGAAAAGCGTGTGTCTAGCTCTTCGGGGTCTTCTACCTTTGTAATAATTAAAATAAGGTATTCCTGATATGGAATCGCTTCAATCATAAGAGGCATATCCTCTGCTTCAAAGCCAAATTGCGTATTAGCTTGGCGCATCATATCACGAAATAAAGTCTTAGCTTTATCAGAACCATAGGTGAGCTCGCTAAGCTTTAACGCACGTTGTGCTAAATCTTCTCTAGTGAGGGTACAACGTATTTGGTTGTCATTGATTTTTTCTATTTTCAAGAAATCACATCCTTTTGCTTAAAATATTTGTCGAGAGTTTATACAATATTATAATGCTTTCGTACATTCGTCAATACTTCTAAGGTATTCTTTATTCAATGATTCTTGAATTTTCATAATAATGTTGATTTTTGTATTTTTAAATGCTAATTTATTGGAAGAAGAATCTTCCAGACAAACCGCAGGGGTAGGAGGGGTGAATATATTTTCCACAGTCAGATAAAATATTTTAAAAGTACAATGTAAGTGTTATCTATTTCATATATTTTATGCAAGTCTGTGGATAAGATTTCTTCTTTATCTCAAAGTAATATCGTCATATTCCCTGAATATATCACAAACTTTTGGTGGGAATTGTAAGTCCATGGAACCTCTTGCTATAAAAGATTTAGGGTGGCCTCTATATTTTGAGAGGTAGATATCGGTTTTACAGGAAATATTTGAATGTTACATTTTTTTGATGACGGTACAAGGATAATTTGATATAATGAGGGCAATGATTAGGAGGGTACTGATGAAGAAAATATTAGTCACTGTGATTGCTATAATTGTCCTCGTTATAGTTTTAGTTGGGGTATTATTTGGAGAGCAAATAAAGATAAGGTTTGTAGAAGGTACAGAGTACGCAGATTTACAAAGTTATTTTAAATTAGAGTCAGATGAGCAGGGTGCTATCATCTTAGATAGAGTTATTCTAAGTGAAAAGGCAGTCGTGTCAGATGGCGTTTTTTATTTGGATTTAACTACAATACAAACCTATTTACACAATAGATTTTATTACTCGAGCACAGATGGAGAGATAAGATATTCTGATGCTACGAGTATTTATGCAGCATATTTAGATGGTGCAGCATGGACTGAACTTACAGCGGGCGTGACATCAGAGTATGAAGAGAGTTATACGATTGCATATGTACAGGATGATACTTGTTATATTGCAATTGATTTTGTGGCTAAGTTTGTGGATATGAGCGTTGCATACGCTACGGATCCAGACAGGGTCGTGATTCAGACAGATTTTGATGCACAAGCAGAAGTCGTAACAGTAGCAAAGGACACCTCCGTGCGATGGTTTGCAGGGCTACAAAGCGATATCCTTTCTGATATTTATAGTGGAGACATGCTTTATTTGATGGCTGAACAGGATGTAGAGGACTGGACGAAGGTGATTACATACGACGGTTACATCGGCTATGTACGAGACAAATATCTAGAAGATGATGTATCAGTTGCCGTATTTGATAGGGTGACAGCGGAGTTTCCAGAGAGTGAATTCACCTCTATTAGCTTTGAAGATCCTATTGCATTAGGCTTTCAAGCAGTTTATAGCATGGCAGGAAACGATGAGCTTACGAGTTTAGCAAGGACTGCATATTCGATGAATGTGGTTTCTCCTACATGGTTTGCAGTTTGCGATGACGTGGGCAATATTACGAGTCTAGCATCGAAAAGCTACGTGGATACCGCGCATAGTCTAGGACTACAGGTGTGGGGCTTGGTAAATGATTTTGAATATGATATAGATATGTATGCGATTTTGAGTTCGGCAGAGAATAGAACAAGACTTATTAACAATATAATAGCACAAGTAGAAGCGACTGGAATGGACGGTATTAATATTGACTTTGAGTTGATTAGCTCAGCAGCAGGTGTGCACTACGTTCAGTTTATGAGAGAGTTAGGTATTGTTTGTAGAGAAAAGGGCATTGTGCTTTCTGTTGATAAATATCCTTCGAACTCAGGGAATACTTATTATGATTATGTAGAGTTAGGTATTGTTACAGATTATGTTATTTTAATGGGATATGATGAACATTGGGGTGGATCTGGTGATCCAGGTAGCACAGCTAGTTCTTCTTTTGTTATGCAGTCTATTGACAATATCATTGCACTGATTGACAAAGATAAAGTGATTAATGCATTACCGTTTTACACACGTTTTTGGTCCATTGCTAGTGATGGGACAGTTACAGATCAAGCGATTACTATGATCAATACTGATACAGTAGTAGCGAACAATAACATGACTGTAACATGGGATGATGAAACCGGACAAAATTACGCAGAGGTTACCACATCTTCAGGAACGATTCACAAGATGTGGATTGAAGATGTTACGTCATTACAAAACAAGCTAGAGTCAGTTGTTGATCGTGAGATTGCAGGTGTGGCAGCATGGAGACTCGGTTACGAAAACCAAGGCGCATGGGATCTGATTCAAATATTCCTTGATAAATTAAAATAGATCAAACAGACACGCCATTTAGATATTGCAATATACCGATATGTATAGCCCATGCCATTTCATCTTGATAGGATGCATTCGCTAAGAGAGCCGCTTCTGTTGGATTACTTAGAAAGCCACATTCTACGATAATGGTAGGTGCGGTGGTGTATTTGAGGATATAATAGCTATTATCCCCTTTTGCTTGTCTATGATTATCAGGATCAGTGTGACTGACTAGGACAGATTGCATGAGAGAGGCAAAGCTACTTCCCTCCACGCTATCTGTATAATAAAAGACTTGAGAACCTTTGACAGAACTATCAGTATAGCTGTTTTGATGAATACTTACGATGGCATCTGGGGTTGCGCTTTCCATAAGAGTTACACGGTTTTTCATATCCTGTACTTTTTTATTGGAATCTGACTCCTCGTAGAGACCTTCATCCGTAGTTCTTGTCATGACAACTGTGATGTTATTGGCCTCTAGCAGTGTTTGTAGCTTTAGGGCAATCGCGAGATTGATATCTTTTTCTAAGGTTCCATCAACAGAGACTTTCCCGGGATCGATACCACCATGACCCGCATCTATTACGATTACTGGATTTGTACTAGTATTGGTGATAGCAGTCCCAGAGGTATATATATAGTCAGCAGCCTTTCTAGAGAGCATGACCATGGCGATTAATAATATAATAGACATAATAGAAATCATCAGTTTGTTCGATTTTTCATTCATAAGGATGTAATAGGGCTTACTGCAACAGAAAACCAGGCTCCTGTATATTTATAATACTATATGGGAGAAATAGATTATTTAGTATAAGGAAATGAAAAAAATGAAAACAGAAATCGTCTATATAGAAGAAGCGTGTATTTCAATAGACGAAATACGTGAAGTAAGTGAATGGATTAAAAAGGGAGAATTAGTAGCATTTCCTACAGAAACTGTCTATGGACTTGGTGGGGATGCATTAGATCCTATGGCTTCGCAGAAGATTTATGCTGCAAAGGGTAGACCTAGTGACAATCCGCTTATTATACATATCAGTAAGTGGGAAGATGTTTTTGCGCTTTGTAGTGAGGTGCCACAACAGGCACAAATGCTTGCAGATGCTTTTTGGCCAGGACCACTTACAATGGTGCTTTCTAAGTCAGAGCTTGTACCTTATGAGACGACAGGTGGATTAGATACAGTAGCAGTTCGCATGCCTAGTCACAAGGTTGCACTTGCATTTATAGATGCAGCAGGTGGATATATAGCGGCACCAAGTGCTAATGTTTCAGGCAGACCGAGCCCGACCTTGGCCAAATACGTCATGGAAGACATGGATGGGAAAATTCCTTGCATCATAGACGGTGGGGATGTTGGAATCGGGGTAGAGTCTACGATTATAGATTTGACAGAAGAGATTCCGGTTATACTTAGACCAGGATATATCACGCAGAGGATGTTACAAGAAGTGGTAGGTAGAGTTGAAATGGACCATGCATTGGCACATGATACAGTGAGAGAAGGTTCTTTGCTAAAACCAAAGGCACCAGGTATGAAATATAGGCATTACGCACCAAAGGGAAGTCTATTGATTGTTTCGGGTGAGTCACAGGTTGTGGCAGAGCATATAAATCATCAATGTGAAAAAGCAGAGAAACACAAACAAAGCGTTTGCGTTCTTTGTACAGAAGAAACAAGAGGACTTTATGAAAAATATCCAATCAAAATAGTTGGAAGTAGAGCCGATGAAACAAGCATTGCAAGAGGCTTATACAAAACCTTAAGAGAATGCGATGATGAAGCAGTAGAAGTTATTTTGGCAGAAGGTTATCAATCGGTTGGAGTTGGAGAAGCTATTATGAATCGCTTGCTAAAAGCTGCTGGACATAATATAATATACGTTTGAGAAGAGATTACAAAAGGAGATAACGTATGATAGCAATTGGTAGTGATCATGGCGGATACGCATTAAAAAATCAAATAGTAACATATTTACAAAATAAAGGAATTGAAGTGAAGGATTTTGGCTGCTACGATGAAAGTAGCGTGGACTATCCTAAATATGGGCATATGGTAGCACAGTCGGTAGCTAGTGGAGAGAGTACATTTGGAATCGTGGTATGTACAACCGGTATTGGTATCTCAATCGCAGCAAACAAAGTTACTGGTATCAGATGTGCACTTTGTTCAGAACCACACTCAGCACGTATGACAAGAGAACATAACGACGCCAATGTACTGGCACTTGCAGGTGGATTACTTGGACCTAACATGGCATATGCCATCGTAGATGCGTTTTTAGATACACCATTTTCCGCAGAGGAAAAACACCAGAGACGCGTGGACTTATTAGAAACAGTATAAAATAGGGGTTTAAACATAAACGAAGGAAAAGGAGAATATCATGGCAAAAATAGTAGTTATGGACCATCCATTGGTTCAACACAAAATCAACTTCATTAGAAGGGTAGAAACTGGAACAAAGGACTTTAGACAAACGGTTAGTGAAATTGCTATGTTGATTGCGTATGAAGCAACAAGAGAATTACCATTAGCAGATGTGGAAATCGAAACACCGATTTGTAAGACAACCGTAAAGGAATTAAAAGGACGTAAACTTGCGATTGTTCCTATTTTGAGAGCAGGTCTTGGTATGGTAGATGGAATGCTTAACTTAGTGCCAGCTGCAAAGGTTGGACATATTGGATTATATCGTGATCCAGAAACCTTGATGCCAGTAGAATATTATTGTAAAATTCCAGCAGATTGTGTTGAAAGAGAAGTGTTTGTAGTTGACCCAATGCTTGCAACAGGTGGATCTAGTGTGGCTGCTATTCAGATGCTAAAAGACAAAGGCTGTAAAAACATTAAATTTATGTGTGTTCTAGCAGCACCAGAAGGTGTAGCACTTATGCAAAAGGAACACCCAGATGTT
This sequence comes from Lachnospiraceae bacterium, assembly GCA_044425805.1. GTDB lineage: Bacteria > Bacillota > Clostridia > Lachnospirales > Lachnospiraceae > RGIG6307. Next base: position 184,543 of record JAWXVC010000004.1, read on the forward strand.
GATATGTTTATTGGAGCACTTGATGAAAAATTAAATGACCATGGTTATATCGTACCAGGTTTAGGTGATGCAGGAGATAGAATTTTTGGAACAAAATAATAGAACTTTTAGCTTAAAGTATATTACATTGTTTGTATTTATATTAGTATTAGTAGGTTTGTTTTCACTGACTATTTATGCTTCTACTACAGCTGAACAGCTGAAGGAAGAGCAAGAAAGGGCAGATGAAATGCAAAGCCAGATTGATGAGAATGAAGAGATTTTAGAAGACTTAGCAAATCAAAAGGCGGAATATTCGACACAATTAAATAGCTATAATTCTCAACTGTCAGAGGCGAGTTCAGAACTTGAGCAAACGGAAACTGATATTGTTTCAAAGCTAGAGGAAATAGACCTTAAGTTAGAGGAGTTAGAGAAGGCGAAAACAGTAGAAGAAAAGCAATATGCAGATATGCTCGTACACATACAGTTTATGTATGAGAGTGATATGGAAGATTATTATATTTATTCATTATTCAATATGAGTAGTTTTTCTGATTTTTTGAATTTATCTGAGTACGTGGATCAAGTAGTTGCTTATGATCGCATGAAGCTAGATGAGTTTGAGGCGATTCGCGTTTATGTTGAGGAGCAAGAAGCTGCACTCCAAGTAGAGCGAGAAGCACTAGAGGATTTACAAGCACAGCAAGAAATAGACAAAAATTTTGTGAGTAACCTTGTTAGCCAGACCCAGACAAATATTACTGGAACAGAGTCTGAGATGACAGATACCTCGAATACTTTGACGTCACAAGAAGAAGAGCTTGCTACGATTAATAATAATATCGCTGAATTACAAGAAAAATTAGCAGAAGAATTGCGTTTATCTGAAGAAGCGGCAGCAGGTGTATGGCGTGATATTTCAGAAGTGACATTTTCAGATGGTGATCTTGAGATGCTAGCAAATATTGTTTACTGTGAAGCGAGAGGTGAAAGCTATGCGGGGCAACTTGCAGTGGCATCAGTTGTAATCAACAGAGTACTTAGTGGTTCTTACCCAAGTACAGTGTCTGGTGTTATTTATCAGTCTAGTCAATTCGCGCCAGTTACATCAACAACTAATAGCTTCATTGAAGCGTTAGCCCAAGATAAGGCAGCTAATTCATCTGGTTGCTATCAAGCAGCCCAAGAAGCAATGTCAGGTATTACGAACGTAGATACCTGCGTTTACTTCCAAACAATAGCATATTTAGAAAAAGTTGATCGCCTATCCGTAGTAAAATACGTCATCGGCAACCATGGATTCTATTAAATAAAAAAAGGCAACCGTCAGTACACTCTGACAGTTGCCTTTTTTTATAATTTCACGAAGCATGTGAGCTATATATTTAATATTATCGAGACTTCTATTTATAGCTCTTACGGAAGCACTAGGGAGCCGTCGGTACTTGGATACTAGGTGATGCCTAGTATCTTATGTACCGCTACGTGCGACGTGTAGTGCAAACGTGCTTCATAAGAGCTTATAAATAGAAGCCTCGATAAATAACAAGGTAAGTATATGCTTCATGAAATTACAATATAAGGTTATCCTTTATTTCATTTATGTTGAGGAAAGGTTTGGGTGGATTTGTATGTGGATTTAAGATTTTTTCCATCCAAATCATATCGTACCAATCCCATTTAAAGCCTGATTTGGTAAATCTGGCGATTTTTTTGTAGCCTAGCTTTTCATGGAAATGCTCACTATCATCGGTATAACAACTAATGCAAGAACAAACGTTACATACGTTTTGAGCACGAAGGCAAGTATCTAGTGCATCGTATAAGGTGCGTCCATATCCGTGACCATGTTCAGTGTGTGATATGTAGATAGAAGCTTCAACACTCCATTGATAAGCAGCACGTGGTTTAAAAGTAGAAGCGTAAGCATAACCTACGATTTTTTGGTTATCTTCTATTATTAAGTAAGGGAAAGTTTTCAATGTATTTTCGATACGAGCAGTAAAGTCCTCTAGAGTTGGGACTTCATATTCAAAGGTTACAGCGGTTTCTAACACGTAATAAGTGTAGATTTGTAGAAGTCTTTCGGCATCATTTGGTGTGGCAAAACGGATTTTTACGGAATTTGACATGTCTAATTTCTCCTTTGTGTATACGCTTTATTGAGATAAACTACATGTATAGTACACCTATTGTGAATATTAGTCAATTTATATAATTTTAATAGTACGATTTGTTACATTTGGATAGTTTTCATCTAGACAGCTGATATAAAAAACCGTATAATTAATCCTAAATATTCGTAGAGGTTAAAAGGGGAGAAGAGAAAAGGGAGGAAAATATGAAACAAAATTCTTTGGTTGTACGTTCTCTTGCGATGATATCACAATTTGGAATCAATATGATTGTTCCGATTTTGATGTGTACCTTTGTGGGGATTTATCTTGATAAGTGGCTAGGAACTTCTTTTATGACTATTATTTTATTCTTTATGGGAGCACTTGCTGGCGGTAGGAATATTTATATATTTGCCAAGAGTATTTATAAAGATGATACGAGAAAGGATAATCCATATGTTAGCCGTATTGAAAAAGATTGATAGAACCTTATTTGAGATGATACTTGGAATATTTTTTTACGGAATCGTTGGTCAAGTTCTGATCATAGTTTTTAGTGAAGCGATTTTTTTCGTTTCCTTAGGCTGGTGGATTGGTGTAATGGTAGCAGTTATATCGAATATTCACATGTGGTGGAGTTTGAACCGTGCTTTGGGCTTGGATGCAAAGTCTGCTACTACGCTTATTACGACACAGAATATGTTGCGTTATGTACTAATTGTTGTAGTAATGGCAGTTGTTATGATTACCGAGGTTGCAAATCCGTTAGTTGCTGTTTTTGGACTGTTTGGTCTAAAGGCGGGTGCTTACTTGCAACCATTTATGCATAGATTTATGAAAAAAAGGTAACAGGGTACGTATTTAGTACTCATTAAGAAAGAAAGGAAGGTAAAGGTATGAGTTCAGGAATATTGTTGTCATCGGCAGATATTGATTTTATGATTCATGGAGTTTTTTCTTATGAGCTATTTGGTCAGACTGTGTGGATTACAACATCACATATTTGTTTGCTTATCGTTATGGCAGTGTTGATAGGATTTGCAATTGCAGTGAATCGCTGTATTAACAAGGCTGAAGAGCTACCAAAAGGGTTCCAAAATGTTGCCGAACTATTAGTAGAAAAGCTAGATGGCATGGTGAAAAATGGTATGGGAAAAAATGCTCCTAAGTTTTTGAACTATATAGGAACTATATTTATTTTCATACTGATTAGTAACATTTCGGGCTTGTTTGGCTTAAGACCGCCGACTGCCGATTATGGTGTGACATTGCCACTTGGTTTGATTACGTTCGTATTGATTCATTACAATAAGTTCAAGTATCAAAAGGTTAGTGGTGTCATCAAGGGATTATGTGACCCATGGGTGATTTGGGCACCGATTAACTTGATTGGTTATATCGCAGTTCCGATTTCTTTATCGTTACGTTTGTTCGCAAACGTATTATCTGGTACCGTAATGCTTGCGCTAGTATATGGTTTGTTGTCGATTTTTGCAACAGCTTGGCCAGCAGTACTACATGTGTACTTTGATTTATTCTCTGGAGCAATCCAGACTTATGTATTTTGTATGTTGACTATGACATACGTATCTGACGCTATAGGTAACGATTGATCGGCCTTTTAGCATAAATTTATTAGCATTATTTTGTTATTAGAAAACCATTAGGAGGATAAGAAAATGGAATATAATGAAAACTTTATTTTAGGTATGTCTGCAGTAGGTGCAGGTTTAGCAGTTATCGCTGGTATCGGACCTGGTATTGGACAAGGTATCGCAGCAGGTCAAGCAGCAGCAGCTGTAGGACGTAACCCAGGTGCAAAGGGTGACATCACTTCTACTATGTTACTTGGTCAAGCAGTAGCAGAAACAACAGGTCTTTATGGTCTTTTAGTTGCTATGTTACTATTATTCGTAAAACCTTTAATGCCATAATATAGCGGATCGTATTTATTCGCTCCATTAATATTAGGAAAGGAGGCAAAGGTAACATATGAACATGTATACGAATATAGCGCTTACAGCGACAACAGAAATGGAACCTAGATTATTTGATTTAGATTTACAATTATTAAACGATGCAGCGTTAACGTTAATTGCAGTATTTGTACTATATACAGCACTGAGTTATTTCTTGTTTAATCCTGTTAGAAATCTTTTAAAGAAAAGAGAAGAAAAAGTTGCAACAGAGCTTAAAGAAGCTGCTGATGCTAGAGAATCTTCAATTGCTTTAGTAGAAGAGTATGAAGGTAAGATAGCTGACATTCAAGCAGAAGCTGATGAGATTATGAGTGATGCTAGAAAGCGTGCGCTAGCTAGTGAGAACCAAATCATTGCAAATGCAAAGGAAGAAGCTCACCGCATTATGGAACGAGCTAAAGTTGAAGCAGAGCTTGAGAAGAGTAAAGTGGCTGATGAAGTGAAACAAGAAATGATAGCAATTGCATCTATCATGGCAGGTAAAGTTGTTGCAGCGAATATCACAACTGATATTCAAGACGGCTTAATCGAAGAGACTCTAAAGGAAATGGGTGAGGGCACATGGCTAAGCTAATTTCTAAAACATATGGAGAAGCTTTATTTGAGCTTTCTTTAGAAGAACAAAAAATGGATATCTTCTTTGAAGAAGTAAAAGGGATTTTAGAAATCTTAAGTGAGAATACAGATTTTTCAAAACTTATGAATCATCCTAAAATTTCTAAGGAAGAAAAAATTTCAGTAGCAGAAGCAGTATTTAAGGGTAAGGTAAGTGATGAGCTAACAGGATTTTTAGTGCTTATTATTAACAAAGACCGTTTTTCAGATTTTGAAGCTACTTTAACGTATTTTATTGCAAGAGTAAAAGAAGAAAAGAAAATAGGTGTAGTAACGGTTACTACAGCAATTGCATTAGAAGATAGTGCAAAAGCAAAAGTAGAAGCGCGTATACTTGAAACAACGCAGTACTGCACGATAGAAACACAGTATCTAGTAGATGCAGCACTTATTGGTGGTATGGTAATCCGTATTGGAGACCGTGTTGTAGATAGTAGTATTGCTACAAAATTATATGAATTAAAGAAGCAGTTGATGAATATTCAATTAGGCTAAAAAACAAGAAAGGTGCGTAAGTTCCATGAATTTAAGACCAGAAGAAATAAGTTCAGTGATCAAGGAACAAATCAAGCGATATGCGGCTGATTTAGAAGTATCAGATGTTGGTACTGTTATTCAAGTAGCCGATGGTATTGCTCGTGTACACGGACTAGAAAATGCAATGCAAGGAGAACTTTTAGAGTTCCCTCACGAAGTGTTTGGTATGGTAATGAACTTAGAAGAAGACAACGTAGGTGCTGTTCTTTTAGGAAATCATAGAAATATCAACGAAGGCGATACTGTTAAAACAACAGGTCGTGTAGTTGAAGTACCAGCAGGTGATGCAATGCTTGGACGTGTAGTAAATGCTCTTGGTCAACCTATAGATGGGAAAGGACCTGTTCAAACAGATCATTTCCGTAAAGTAGAAAGAGTGGCTAGTGGTGTTATCACTCGTAAGTCAGTAGATACGCCATTACAAACAGGTATTAAGGCTATTGATGCCATGGTACCAATCGGACGTGGACAACGTGAGTTAATCATCGGTGACCGTCAAACAGGTAAAACAGCAATTGCGATTGATACGATTATCAATCAAAAAGGCAAAGATGTAAAATGTATCTATGTAGCAATCGGTCAGAAAGCTTCGACTGTTGCGAATATCGTAGCTACATTAGAAGAATTCGGTGCAATGAGCTATACAACAGTTGTTGCTTCAACAGCTTCAGAGCTTGCACCACTTCAATACCTTGCACCATATACAGGTTGTGCAATTGGTGAAGAGTGGATGGACAACGGACAAGATGTATTAGTTATCTATGATGATTTAACGAAACATGCTGCTGCATACCGTACACTGTCTTTACTACTCCGTCGTCCACCAGGTCGTGAAGCGTATCCAGGTGATGTATTCTACTTACACTCTAGATTACTAGAACGTGCAGCTAGGATGAACGAAGAATACGGCGGTGGTTCCCTAACAGCACTACCAATCATCGAAACACAAGCAGGTGACGTTTCAGCATATATCCCTACAAATGTAATTTCTATTACAGATGGTCAGATTTATCTTGAAACTGAAATGTTTAATGCTGGTTTTAGACCCGCTGTAAATGCTGGTTTATCGGTATCACGTGTTGGTGGTTCTGCGCAGATCAAAGCGATGAAGAAAATTGCCGGACCTATCCGTACAGATTTAGCTCAATATAGAGAATTAGCAGCATTCGCTCAGTTCGGTTCAGAACTTGATGCAGATACAGCTGAAAGACTTGCACAAGGTGTTCGTATTAAAGAGATTTTAAAACAACCTCAATACAAACCAATCCCTGTTGAATATCAAGTTATCATTATCTATGTTGCTACAAGAAAATATCTTTTAGATATTGAAGTAGATGATATTACAAGATTCGAAACAGAATTTTATGCTTATCTTGATGCTAAATTCCCTGAAGTACCTAGTGCTATCAAGGAAGAACAAGTGATTTCTGATGAAACAGAAGCTACACTTGTAAAAGCAATTGAAGCATTTAAAGCGCAGTTTAAATAAGTAAAGGACAGGTGAATAGATATGGCATCTATGCGTGACATAAAGAGACGTAAAAATAGTATTCAAAGTACGCAACAGATTACAAAAGCCATGAAACTTGTTTCTACCGTAAAATTACAACGTGCAAAACAACGTGCAGAACAATCAAAAACATATTTTAATTGTATGTACGCAACTGTTAGCTCTATGCTTGCCAAATCTAGTGGTATCAACCATCCATACTTGAATGGTTCTGATAGTACTAGAAAAGCAGTCGTAGTCATTACTTCTAATAGAGGTTTGGCCGGTGGTTATAACTCTAATGTTGTAAAATTGATTACGCAAGGTGATTTCGATAAAGCGGACTTAGATATCTATGCAGTAGGTAACAAAGGACGTGATGCATTGGCTAGAAATGGCTACACGATTCGTGAAGATTTAGGAGATTTAAGTGAAGAACCTGCTTATAATCAAGCAGCAGTTTTATCACGTACACTTTTAGAATCTTTTGCAAAAGGAGAAATCGGAGAAATCTATTTGGCGTATACAGCATTCAAAGGAACTGTAACGCATGTACCTACACTTATGAAACTTTTACCAGTACAGGTAGAGGCTAATGAAGAAGTGGAAGCTACAGCGCTTATGAATTTTGAACCAGAGGATGATGAAGCTTTAGGTATGATTATTCCAAAATATATAGCTAGCTTAATATTTGGTGGCTTAGTTGAAAGTGTAGCAAGTGAAAATGGCGCAAGAATGCAAGCCATGGAATCTGCAACAAGCAATGCAGAAGACATGATTAGCAGCTTGTCACTCTTGTACAATAGAGCCCGTCAGGGAGCTATCACACAAGAATTAACAGAAATTATTGCAGGTGCTGAAGCAATTAGTTAGGCACCTCAAGGATATCATTGAGAGGAAAAAAGAATGGCAGATTTAAACAAAGGTAAAGTTACCCAGATCATCGGTGCCGTTTTGGACGTGAAGTTCAGTGAAGGACAACTTCCTGAAATCAACGAAGCTATCAAAATCGAAACAAAAGATGCTGGTACTTTAGTAGTGGAAGTCGCACAACATCTAGGTGATGACACTGTAAGATGTATTGCCATGGGTTCTACAGACGGTTTGGTTAGAGGGATGGAAGCAGTTGCTACAGGTAACGCAATCTCTGTTCCAGTAGGTGAAAATACACTTGGACGTATGTTCAATGTTTTAGGTAATCCTATAGATAACAAGGAAGCTCCTGAAGGTGTAACATATTCACCGATTCATAGAGCAGCTCCAGCGTTTGAAGAGCAGGCAACAGAAACAGAACTTTTAGAAACAGGTATCAAGGTTATTGATTTACTATGCCCTTACCAAAAAGGTGGTAAAATTGGCCTTTTCGGTGGTGCTGGTGTAGGTAAAACAGTACTCATTCAAGAATTAATTCATAATATCGCAACAGAACATGGTGGATACTCTGTATTCACTGGTGTTGGTGAGCGTACACGTGAAGGAAACGATTTATATCATGAAATGACAGAATCAGGTGTTATCGATAAGACAACTATGGTATTTGGTCAAATGAATGAGCCACCAGGAGCACGTATGCGTGTTGGTTTAACAGGTCTTACGATGGCGGAATATTTCCGTGATCAAGGTGGTAAGGACGTTCTATTATTTATTGATAATATTTTCCGTTTTACACAAGCAGGTTCAGAAGTATCTGCACTTCTTGGACGTATGCCTTCTGCAGTTGGTTACCAACCAACACTACAAACAGAAATGGGTGCACTTCAAGAAAGAATTACTTCTACAAAGAATGGTTCTATTACATCAGTTCAAGCGGTATACGTACCTGCCGATGATTTAACAGATCCAGCTCCAGCTACTACATTCGCACATTTAGATGCAACAACTGTTTTATCTCGTGCAATCGTAGAACAAGGAATTTACCCAGCGATTGATCCACTTGAATCTTCATCTCGTATTCTTGACCCACGTGTTGTTGGTGAAGAACATTATGAAGTATCTCGTGGGGTACAAGAAATTCTTCAAAAATACAAAGAATTACAAGATATCATTGCAATTTTAGGTATGGATGAATTATCAGAAACTGATAAATTAGTAGTATCTCGTGCAAGAAAAGTACAAAGATTCTTATCACAACCATTCTTCGTAGCAGAACAGTTTACAGGTATGGTAGGTAAATATGTACCATTGAATGAAACGATTCGTGGTTTCAAAGAAATCATTGAAGGTAAACATGACAATGTTCCAGAAGGACTTTTCTTAAGTGCAGGTAGTATTGATGATGTATTAGATCGCATGAAATAATACATTGCTGAAAAAGAGGTGTTGAAATGACTAATTTCAGATTACAAATTATTACACCTGAAAGAAGTTTCTTTGATAAAGAAGCTTATATGGTGGAATTTAATACAACAGAAGGCGAAATTGGTGTTTATGCAAACCATATTCCTTTGACCACTATTATTGCACCAGGTGTTCTCACGATTCGTATGGATGGCGAGATAAAGGAAGCTGCATTACATTCGGGTTTTGTTGAAATCTTACCAGATCAGGTAACGATTATGGCAGAGACGATTGAGTGGCCAGAAGAGATCGATATAACTAGAGCTAATGAGGCACTTGATAGAGCCAAAAACAGAATTGCTACGAATCTATCGGATACAGATGCAGCACGTGCTCAAACAGCATTGCATAGAGCAATGGCTCGTCTAGCATTAAAGAAATAAAACTAAAAACAGGCTCCTGCGCAAGAATAAATGCAGGAGCCTGTTTTTGGTTTTTAGCGAGTTCAATCTGATGATTTTATGTTTTGTGTGAATTATTGTGGTATGAAAAGAATTGTGGTACAATTTGAAAAACTATATAGGAATGGGAGAACTGTAATGTATCATTTAGAGGGACAAGTTTGTGTAGTGGCGGGGGCGTCATCAGGAATTGGTAGAGAAATAGCATTAGAGCTTAGTAGAGGTGGTGCAAAGGTCATCTGTACTGCTCGTAGAAAAGAAAATTTAAAAGAAACAATGGAATTAATTCTTGCAGAAGGTGGCATTGGGGAAGCATATCCATGTGATTTCTTAAAAGGTGAAGAGGTAGAGGTATTAGCGCAGTATGTCATGGATCAATATGGAAAAATTGATTTATGGATGAATGCAATCGGTGTAAATAATGCAATGGGTATTACTTGGGATATTGGTTTTGATGATTGGATGCTTGAAGTACAAGGGAATCTACAGACTTGCTATCATGGTACAAAATGTGCAATCAATCAAATGAAAAAACAAGGATATGGACGTATCATCAACATGGCTGGCGGTGGTGTTATCAGACCAGAAACTTACAACAGCGCATATGCATGTTCTAAGACAGCAGTTGTAAGATTTACAGAGTGTGTAACACTTGAGCTTAAGGCAGAAAATATGCCGATTAAAGTATTTGCATTTGAACCAGGGTTAATCACAACACAAAGAACTATTGATTTGGCACATAACCCAGATACAGCTAGATTTATGCCAGGCATTATTGCACCAATCTTGGAAGGAAGAACAACGCCGATTTCTAAGCCGGCAAAATACATTGCATTTATCGCAACAGGCGCAGTTGACCAGCTAGAAGGCTGTTTCTTAGCATCTTTTATGGATCAAGAAAAATTAGTATCAGAAATGGATGAAATTGTTGAAAATGGTTTATACAAAATCAACGTAAAGGGTTCTTCAAAATAAAAGATATAAGACACTTGAGAAGCTTTTTATGCATATGATAGGATAAAGGTGATGGTAGAGAAAAGAGGTAGCATTTGAATCTAGAACATTACATGCCATTTTATATGTCTTATCAAGTGAATTATCAGAGACCAGAGGAAAGCCGTACGCAAAAGGATCTGGATTACATGAAAGAATTGTATCCAAGAGAGGCTAGAAAATACTTAAAAAGGATATCAGAGCTATTAGATCATTTAGACTACGAAGGTAGCATGATTTATGATGAATACCCAGATAGATGGGAGCTATATCGTCTTGCAGAAAGCATTGTGCGTATTTTGAAAACGGAAGCAAAGCAAAAGGACGAAGTGGTTTCAAGTGAAAAATGGGAATGGATTAGCGATATGGTGCAAGTTTTGTTGTATCATGAAATCTTTAGTAGACGACATGGAGACACCTTCAAGAAGACGGAATCTGGTATTTATAGGGGACCATATAATAAATATTATTAGTTAGCAACATAATTAAGAGAAGTTTTAGTTGTGATTTTCCAAGAAGGACAGTAAAATAAAGTCATAGTGCATGCAAGATTATATTGCAGTTCACTATGGCTTTTTGTTTTATACTAAGAAAAGCTAGACTAAGAAATAAGGAAAGAATAAGCGTGAAAAATCAAGAATTAACATATATATTAGAAGAGAGCATAAACAAGGCATTGATACAAGTGATTATCAGTAACCCTACGAGTAAGGAGGGGGCGAGTAAGGTGAAGCTACGCCCAGTGCTGATCAAGGATAGCCTATTGATTCAAGAGACGAGATATGTAGGTACACAAGTGCTTCATACGAACCTAAGTGTAGAGGAAGCCATAAGCTGTATAGAGGCCTATATGGATGAGGATTTCAAACAATGCTTAATCCAGACAGAAGCAAAAGAGCATACCATTTTGGTGAGCAAAAAAGGGAAAATCACGATTAAATCAAAGCAAAAGCAAGTGACAGGAACAAGGGATCTAGAGCACAATAGAACAAAGCAATACTTGCTTGAAGCAGGAGAGAGAATACCATTTCTCGTAGATCTTGGTATTACTACGTTAGATGGTAAAATCGTCAAGTCCAAATACGATAAATTCCGTCAAATCAATAAGTACCTTGAGATTATAAATGATATCGTACCAAAGCTACCAACAGATGATGTTGTGAGGATTATTGATTTTGGGTGCGGTAAGTCCTATTTAACCTTTGCACTTTATCATTATCTACATGTTGTGAAAGGGTTTGATATTGAGGTGATTGGTCTTGACCTAAAGGCGGATGTGATCAAACACTGTAATGAACTTGCAGTAAGATACGGTTTTGAAGGTTTACGCTTTGAGATGGGAGATATCGCGAAGTTTGAAGGCTGCAATCAGGTAGATATGGTGGTGACCCTACACGCTTGCGACACTGCGACTGATTATGCAATTGAAAAGGCAGTACAATGGGGGGCACAGGTTATTTTATGTGTACCATGTTGTCAGCATGAGGTGAATAAACAAATCAAAAGCGACCTACTAGCACCTGTTTTGAAGTATGGAATTTTAAAGGAACGCATGTCAGCGCTTATTACGGATGGGATCAGAGCCAATGTCTTAGAGCAGGTAGGATATGAAACACAGATTTTAGAATTTATAGATATGGAGCATACACCTAAGAATTTGTTGATTCGTGCTACGAAGAAGAATGGAATGCGTCCAAAAGGAAATACTGTAGATATAAAAGAAATGACAGGTGCTATGAATATTCATACAACCTTACAAGGGTTATTTGAATAAGCTTAGAAAGGGTAATAATAAATGGCAAAAAAAATATTAATAGGAGTACTTTTTTTTCTTATCTTTCTGACGAGTGTAGGAATTTCCTATCAATTTGTTAATCGTGATAATCAAGAGCTGACGATGGAGCTTTCCGAGCCGACGATTCCTACCATGCAGCTTTTATATGATGGGAGCTATTGCAACACATTATATGGCTATACAGAAGAGATGGATATGGTTGCAGTTGCTGACAAAATAATAGATGTTGGTCTTGATAGAACAATTGCAGGAAGTATTTTTTCGAAGGGTGACGATGTAGAAAGTATTTCCCTACAGTTGAGAAATATGGATGCGTCGCGTTTGATCGAAGAACGTAGTATAGAATACACAGATGAGAGTTTAGCAGAGTATGCGTTTAGCTTTTCATTTAATGATTTAATAGAACTAGACCAAGAATATATTCTTCATTTTATCGTATCACTTGCATCAGGGGAAACGATACATTATTACACTCGTTTTTGGTATGTAGAGGAGTCTGTGACCACGCAGCAAATAGCATATCTTATGAATTTCCATGATAATTGCTTTGATGATACAATGCTAAGCGAGGTTGCTAAAGTTATTGAAACGAGTAGTTCACAACCAAACACAGATCTTTCCTATACAAATATTTATTCATCTACAGATCAGGTGATGTTTGGCTCACTAAATGTTTTGCAGATGTCAGATGCTGAACTAGATATTACATTTTTGGATGAACAGTATGGTGGGTATACTCTGAGCTACTATGCGATGACAAAAGAGAGTGGAGTAGAATACTATTATAAAGTAGTAGAGAAGTATCTTCTTCGTACCGTTGGAGAAAATATATACTTAATGGATTTTGAGAGAACTATGGATACCTTGATAGATTTAGAACGCTTTGTCTTTGAAGGAGATACCATTGATCTTGGAGTGACATTAGGAACACCAGATATTTATGAAAGTGACGATGGGAAAATGTCAGCTTTTGTGAAAAATAATTGCCTATATTTGTATGATGACAATGAAAATCATTTCAAACTAATTTACAACAATTATGTAAATACGGTAGATGATGTGATGCTTAGTGAGCAACAGGATATCAAAGTACTACGTATCGATGAATCAGGATCTATGTATTTTCTTGTTTATGGGTATTTTAACAGTGGCAGATATGAAGGAAATACAGGTGTTATTATATATAGCTACGATGGAACGGGTAATATTATCAAAGAAATCGGCATGGTTATGAGTGATCAGCATGCTTCTCTTGTAATGCAAGAAATTGAGGAAATGTCTTATCTAAATGGTGATGGAGATTTTTACTTTCTTTTTGAAGGAAACATATGTAGATATTATATAGATGGTGGTGAAGCACAGGTGTGGATTCCATATACGCAAGATGCAACATTGACGATAGCACCTGATCAATCAAGTATACTGATTTCATACGATGATGTTGTATATTTATACGATATGGAGGAAAATGCTAGCAAGGAATTTGCTACAAAAAGTGATGAAGTTGCAATCGTTCAAGGCTATATCGGGGATGATTATTTATATGGATTAGCTAAGAAAGATGATTATATCATAAATGAAGATGGAACCTATTCGTATTTGATGTATAAGCTGATTATCGAGAGTGTTGATGGAAAGATAAAAAAAGAATATGAGGAAGCAGATATTTTAATAGAAGATACCGTGATTGAGGGTACGCAGATTATTATCAACCGCTTGCAAGAGACGGAGGATGGATATCAAGATATTTCCAATGATTATATTATGAGCAATAATACGCTAAAAACTGCATCAAATACGATTGAGTCACTGTATTTATCAAATTATCAAACAGTACTCGAGGTGGATTTACTCAATAATGTAAACAACACAACCTTAGAGAGATTAGTTGCGACACAGCTCTTATATGAAGGCAATCTTGTGATTGATTTTGAAATAGAAAACAGTGCAGATTATTATCTTGTAAGTGCGGGGTATGAAAGAAAGAGCTATACGACAGATTCAGGGCAAGCAGTGATAGCTGCAGCTGAAGCAGAAGGATTTAGTAGGGATAGTACAGGTTCTTATTTATGGAAAAATGAAACGCTATATACTGTAAATCAGATTATGGCGATTGTAGAACCAGAAGTGAGTGATGCTAGCGCGAGCCTGGCGGTTTGTTTGGATACCATGCTATGGCAAATGAATAATGCTAGAGAAACAGCTGCAGAGCTTGAACAGGGGCTGACTTGTCAAGAAATTCTTAGTAGTTCTATGTTAGATTATGATTTTCTAGATTTAACAGGAGCGAGCATGAAAAATCTGTTGTACTACGTGAGTCAGGATATACCAGTTTTAGCACTTCTTGAGGATGGCGAGGCTGTACTTATAACAGGGTATAACCAGTATAATGTAGTAATCTTTGAGCCATCTACAGGCGGATTATATAAAATGGGCATCAATGATGCGAGCGAATGGTTTGAAGAAAACGGCAATAGATTCATGACCTATTATAGATATGAAAGTAATTAAATCATAATGTTGACATCCACACTTTAGTGTGCTACTATGATGAAGTGAAAAAGGTAGTATATTGAGGAGGATTTATTATGAAAAAATTATTAGCATTGGCAATGGCAGGTATGATGGTGTTTAGTATGGCAGGATGTAGTACTGAGGAAGCGGGAGACGATCAATTCGTTGTAGGCTTTGATGCTTCATTTCCACCATATGGTTATGTAGATGATGCAGGTGAGTATGTAGGATTTGATCTTGACCTTGCAGCAGAGGTTTGTGAGAGAAATGGATGGGAGCTTGTAAAGACTCCGATTGATTGGGATAGTAAGGATATGGAACTTAGCTCAGGGGCTATTGATTGTATCTGGAATGGTTTTACTATGAATGGTCGTGAAGATGATTATTCTTGGACTTCAGCATATGTTGATAATTCACAAGTTGTAGTTGTAGCAGCTGACAGTGGTATTACAAGTTTAGCTGATTTAGCAGGTAAGACTGTAATCGTACAAGCAGATTCTTCTGCATTACACGCAATTGAAGGAGATGACCTAGCTGATTTATATGCTAGCCTTGAAGAATTAGTTCAGGTTGCTGATTACAATACTGCATTTATGGATTTAGAGGCTGGTGGAGCTGATGCTGTAGCACTTGATGTTGGTGTTGCTGATTACCAAGTTGCTTCAAGAGGTGATGAATTTATTATATTGGATGAGACAATTGCTACAGAACAATACGGTGTAGGATTTGCACTTGAGAATACAGAGCTTAGAGATGCTGTTCAAGCTACATTAGATGAAATGGCAGAAGATGGAACAGTAGCAGCAATCGCAGAAGAATGGGGCTTATCTGATTCGATTTGCATTGGAAAATAATTTATATTGGAGATTATGATGGAATTACTTTTAGAATTTCAGTCGTTTTTTCTACAAATGTGTGAAGGGATGCTAGTATCAATAGAAATCTTTGTTTCGACATTGTTTTTCTCTTTGATACTAGGTCTTTTTGCTGCATTTGCTAGAATGTCAAAATACCCGGCTCTTAGGTTTGTGACGCGCGTATACATATCAGTTATGAGAGGGACACCTCTTATGCTTCAGCTGTTGGTGATTTATTTTGGTCCATGGTTTATGTTTGGAATCCAGATTAATTCAAGCTATAAACTTACAGCAGTTTTGATCGGTTTTGCAGTAAATTATGCGGCTTATTTTGCTGAGATTTACCGTGCTGGTATTGAGGCTATGCCGATTGGACAATATGAGGCTGCAAAAGTATTAGGATACAATAAGGTACAAACGTTTTGTTATATTATCTTTCCGCAGGTAATAAAAAGAATTTTACCACCTGTTACGAATGAGACAATCACGCTAGTTAAAGATACTTCACTAGCGTTTTCTTTGGCTGTAGTGGAAGTGTTTACGACAGCAAAGCAACTAGCAGCAGCAGAGACTACCATGCTACCGTTTGTAGTTGCAGGTGTGTTTTATTATGTGTTTAATTTAGTTGTTGCTGTGGGTGCAGAATATCTAGAAAAGAAACTTAGCTATTATCGATAATTATGTAGAAAAGGTGTGGTTATTACTTTGAATATATTAGAAATGAATCATGTAAAAAAGAGCTTTGGTGATAACCAAGTGCTAAAGGATATATCTTTAAAAGTAGAAGAAGGACAGGTAGTGGCTATTATCGGACCTAGTGGCTCTGGTAAATCGACACTTCTTCGTTGTGCTACCATGCTAGAAGAGATGGATGGCGGAGAGATGTTTTATTGTGGCGAGCAAGCAGTATTTCAGGATGCACAAGGGAATAGTCAGTACGCAAAAGCAGAAGTGCTTAAGAAGGTGCAAGGATATTTTGGCCTTGTTTTTCAAAATTTCAACTTGTTTCCACATTTTAGTGTTATCAAGAATGTTTCCCACGCACCGATCAAGATTCAGAAACGCTCAAAAGAAGTCGTGATGAAAGAAGCAACTATTTTGTTAGAAAAAATGGGACTTAAGGAAAAGGCAAAGCAATATCCATTTCAATTATCTGGAGGACAACAGCAACGTGTATCTATTGCTAGAGCACTTGCACTGAATCCTAAAATTCTGTTTTTTGATGAACCGACCTCGGCGCTTGATCCTGAGCTTACCGGCGAGATTTTAAAGGTATTAAAGGATTTAGCAGCAGAGCATATGACGATGGTAATCGTTACCCATGAGATGAATTTTGCGAAGAACGTTGCAGACCATATTATTTTTATGGAGCATGGTGTGATCGTAGAAGAGGGAACACCAGAAAAGGTATTTGCTTCTGAGAATAAAAGAATGAAGGAATTTATAGGAAAATACTAGAAATAGTAAATACCCTAGAATAAAAAGGACTTATCACATGTTTCGTGATAGGTCCTTTTTATTATTTGAGTTGTAGGGGTAACCCACAGAATATACGATATACCGCGTCTGATTCCTTGGATAAAATAGAAAGTGCTCGACCTACTTCCTCGCGAAGTGAACGCATCGTTGCATCCAAAGGCACGATTCCAGATGAAATGTCGTCACAAATAATCACGCAATCTCTATATTCCTCTAAATGAGTTAGAAGATACTCACTTGGGTTTATACCAGCTAATATTTGTTCGTGCACTAGCGTGTGGTAGTTATTTATAGGTTTCATGTTTGGAAAGTTTTCTGCTGCATAGGCAGTTTTTCCTTGGTATGCACCACCGAATATTAAAATCATAATAATAAATCCTTTCCTTTATACACAATAAGATTGCTAAACGAAACTTCGATTACGACATCACAAAGCTTAGCACAAGCTTTATCAATAGTGGCAAGCTCACGTCTGTATGCATCTGTAAAATCATCGTATTCGATAGCATCTGAATATAAATAATCAGATACAATCACCATGTTTGGATGCGTTGATAGCAACGCTTCTATATGACCTGCGACGAGATCCCCTGCATGAAGGTTTGTACTGCCATCTGGTAAAAACATTTCATTGACCAATAAAGCCGTTGCACTGTCTAAAAGGTAGGAGCCATTAGAATCTGTGTGCGGTGGCAGCATATGGATATTTCTATTTACTTCTATTGTAGTAAAGCCGCTGTCTTTACGGCTTTCCCTATGCTTTTCTATACGTGCATAATCCTCATCATCCACAGGCTTCATCGTAGCAAGATAGTAGAGAGGCACATGATGTTGTTTTGAGAGTGCTACCGCTAGTTCTTCAGCGTAGGCTGATTTACCATTCTTGCATCCCCCTGAGAGAAAGATTTTCATCCTTATAACATCCCTTCTTTTTGTAGTAGTATTTGTACTAATATTTAGTATAACAAAGGAATTTAGATAAAGAAATGGAATTGCGTAAAGATTTTGGGTAAAAATATTGGCATTGGTGCATACTAAGTTTATTATGAAAGGCTGGTGTGGTGTGTGGAGTGTTTAAATTTGTGTGACCTAGACGAGTATGGCTATAAAAATACAGTGAATGCGAAAAGAATCTATGTAGGTTCTTATTTTTGTGCAAATTATTTTGTGAATTTAGATCTAAAAAGGATAAGAGAAGTGCTAGGGGATGAAGTGAAGCTGACCCTTGTGGTACCGATTTTAAATCAAAGAAATTTATCTCTTGGAAAGGAGAAAATCAGAAAAGCTTGCAGATTTTTCGGGGAACAGCTGGATGAAATAACGATAAATGAGTATGGCCTATTGGGATTTATAAAGAATGAAATACCATGTAAGTTAAATCTTGGAAGATTGCTGTTGAAAGATAATAGGGATCCGAGAGTGGATGATTTTTATAGTAGATGTGCAGAACCAAAGGGCTTTACCCAGATGTTTGTGGATATCTTGAGAAAATATAACGTAACCAGCGTAGAGATTGATGAAATCTATGAGAAGATATCTGTGACGAAACTACCAAAAGAGGTAGAACTTGGGGTACATTTTCCCTATATGTATATTTCAACTGGCCATATTTGTGAGATAGCATCTAACACAAAGGAAGTTAGTAAGAAATTTCGGGCAGGAGATAGCTGCAGTTATTCGTGCAAAGATGTTCATCTTAGCTATGATGGAACAGAGGGATTAACCTACGTAAAACTTGGAAAGGGTATTTATGTGAAAAGACAAGTACGTTCTGAAATTATAACAAAAAATAAGGTGCGTACTATTTTTATGCCACTAGAATTATAATAGGAAGGGGAATCGAAAGGATGAATATCTTAGTGCCACTAAATGATTTTGAAGCAGTTCGTGCGTACATTATCGGCGGAGCAAAGGAATTTTATATCGGGTTTTATGATGAAATATGGGAGGAAAAGTTTGGGAAATATTCCGATATGAATAGAATGTCTGGATATGGAAAGGAAGCGAATAGATATAGTTTTGAAGAGATGATTGCATTTATTGAGCCGATTCACGAGATGGGTGGCAAGCTATTTGTTACATTTAATACGAGCAGCTATAGTGATGAACAGATATTATTCTTACAGCCCTATTTAAACGTGCTACATGAGAAGAGGGTGGATGGAGTAATTGTGGCATGCCCGGAGCTATTAAAAACTAGTAGCGAGATTGGCCTCACAGGTGTGGTTAGTACAATTGCAGGCATTTATAATGCTGATACGGCTAGATTTTATAAGGAACTTGGAGCGAAGCGAATCATCATTCCACGAGATGTTTCTATGGAAGATATGCGGGAAATGATCGGTGAAAACCCCGATATAGAATACGAAGTTTTTATGATGAGAAGTGGATGCCGTTATTCTGACTCACATTGCTTGGGGTTGCACACAGCAGACCTTTGTGCGTTTTGTACCAGCCTTGACCAGGCAAAAAAGACATATCACATTGCGGAAAGTAGGGTGGAAAATCCTGATAAAATCAGAGAGCGCGCTATGAAAACAACAGAGATATTTCAGGACAGATTTCACAATCATGTATGCGGAATGTGTGCGATTTATGATTTTGTGGAGTTGGGTGTTGCAGCTGGAAAGGTCGTTGGAAGGACGCATGAAACCGAGGAAATCTTAAAAGATATTGCCTTGATCTCACAAAATATTGAGATTGCGAAGTGCTGTACGTGTAAGGAGGAATATTTGGAAGAAATGTTTTTTCCAGATGATAGGGACGATAGGTGTGATAATGGATTGTCGTGTTATTATCCTGAGGTGAGGTTTTAGGCGTTTATAATGGGAAAATGAAAGAAACCAAACAATAGCCTTTGACAAGGTATAAGCTTATCTATATAATGATAGAAGAAATATTAATATAGGTAGCTACATATAGAAAAGGGAGAATCTATGGACAATAGAGAAAAGGTAATTGTTGTTGACTTTGGCGGTCAGTACAATCAGCTCGTTGCTAGAAGAGTTAGAGAATGCAACGTTTATTGTGAGATTTATTCTTACAAAACAGATATCGAAAAAATCAAAGAAATGAACCCTAAGGGTATTATTTTAACAGGTGGACCTAATAGCTGTTATGAAGCAGGCGCACCTACTTATACAAAGGAATTGTTTGAACTTGGAATTCCAGTTCTTGGCCTTTGTTATGGAGCACAGCTTATGAACCACTTACTTGGTGGTGAAGTGAAGAAGGCAGATGTTCGTGAATACGGTAAGACAGAAGTTTTCGTAAACAAAACATCCCCATTATTCCACAACGTAGCAGAGTCTACGATTTGTTGGATGAGTCATTTTGATTACATCGCACAAGTGGCACCGGGATTTACTATTACAGCCCACACAGCAGATTGCCCAGTGGCAGCAGCAGAATGTAAGGAAAAGAATTTATATGCGATCCAATTCCACCCAGAAGTACTTCACACACAAGAGGGTACTAAGATGCTTACAAACTTCGTAATCGACGTTTGTGGATGTGCTGGTTCATGGAGAATGGATTCTTTCGTAGAAAGCTCAATTGCTCAAATCCGTGAAAAAGTTGGAACTGGTAAAGTGTTATGTGCATTATCAGGTGGCGTAGATTCATCAGTAGCAGCAGTTATGCTCGCAAAAGCTGTAGGAGATCAACTTACATGCGTATTCGTAGACCACGGTTTACTCCGTAAGAATGAAGGCGATGAAGTAGAACAAATCTTCGGCGATAAAGCAAATTATAACTTAAACTTCATCCGTGTAAATGCGCAAGAACGTTTTTATTCCAAATTAAAAGGCGTAGAAGAACCAGAAGCAAAGCGTAAAATCATCGGTGAAGAATTTATCCGTGTATTTGAAGAAGAAGCACAAAAAATCGGTGCAGTTGACTTCCTTGTACAAGGAACCATCTACCCAGACGTTGTTGAAAGTGGTGTCGGCGGTGAATCCGTTGTCATCAAATCTCACCACAATGTAGGCGGTCTACCTGACTACGTTGATTTCAAAGAAATCATCGAACCACTCCGCGACTTATTCAAGGATGAAGTTCGTAAAGCAGGACTTGAACTTGGCTTACCTGAATACCTAGTATTCCGTCAACCATTCCCAGGCCCAGGCCTTGGTATCCGCATCATCGGCGAAGTTACAGCAGAGAAGGTTGCAATCGTTCAAGATGCAGACCACATCTACCGTGAAGAAATCGCCAAAGCAGGCATTGATAGAAGCATCGGTCAATACTTTGCAGCACTTACTAACATGCGTTCAGTTGGTGTTATGGGTGATGAAAGAACTTACGATTACGCAATTGCACTACGTGCCGTAAACACAATTGATTTCATGACAGCAGAAAGCGCAGACCTACCTTGGGATGTACTTGGAAAAGTTACAAGCAGAATTGTAAATGAAGTGAATCATGTAAATAGAGTACTCTATGATTTGACCGGGAAACCACCTGGGACGATAGAATTCGAGTAGGAAATGGACTGAGAGCAGTCATAAAATAAAGACAGTTATCCCGTGCAAGCTTGCTTGTGGAGGGATGACTGTTTTTTATTTTATGGCTATTTGAAGGCATGAGATTCGGCTTATTGAGGAGCGAAGCGAGTCAATAAGATGAATATCAGGGCTGCTCGAAGGGAGAGGAGAGAACTTGTTCTCATAAGGTGGTGTCTGTATTTTTTATTTATACGACTATATCCATCTCATACGCAAGGTAATCTCCTGTGAATGCTGTTTCTGTCGTATTGCTACGTGTTTGACGAAGTTGAAATCCCACACTTTCATAATTACGAGGTGCAACTAGATTGCTATTAGTTCCCACTATGATTTTTTTGATTCCATTGTAATCCTTAATTCGATTAATTGCCTCTTGAAGTTGCCTTTTTCCATATCTGTTTCCTTTATATTTTGTGATAATACAGTTATGTCCTATTTCTACATATTCAGGTAACTTTCTAGGATCCCAAGAAGCCATACCAATGGGTTCTCCATCTAAAATGGTAATAAAACCACAGGTATCTGCAATGCTTAAGTTACCATAGAAAAAATTATCGAATTCTTTCCAGTCAGCTTCCCACAATTCCAAGCATCTTTCATCAAAAGAATAGGCATCTGCCAATAATCTGTACAATGTCCCGCTACTAAAATCTCTTATTTGTCTAAATTCTAACCCTACCATTTGTCCAGTCTTTCGATGTTTTACATCCGAATCTATATTTTTACTCTTTATCATAATAACATAACTACTTCTTGTCATCAAACACAGAGACTAGGGGATAATAGCATTTATGGTATGGGATATTTATTGAGAATAAGTAGTATCATATGCTTGATTTTAGCATAAAATAACATTGTATCAGCAGTTAAAGGATTCTTGACAAATATTTTAGCCACAAGCTATACTACTGATATAGAAACAGATAACTGTTTCGTATTGCCTACTTGCTGGCGCAATAAATAAGCAGTTTGAGTGAATACGCCTACTGCTTGGCGTGATAAATAAGCAGTTAGATTTGAATACGCCTACTGTTCAGCGTGATAAAATGACAGTTTGAAGAAACTCCTTTTTAGGAGTTTCTTTCTTTTATAAAGATGCCAAAGAACGCCCTATTTTCTGTTGTGTTGAAGATAGACACATAAAAGGTCTTTACTGGGCTATTCCTACGAGTGATTTATCACATAGAAGCACAGACCAAATTGAAAAAATAGAGAAATGGTGTTCGCTTAATGAGCGAGATATTAGATGGTCATATTATTATATTGGTCATACGAATAGACCTGCATTATATCGAATCAGTAGTTGCTTTCCAATTACAGAAAAATATGTAGAAGGTCCATATACATCGAATGGTCATCATTTGGTATTACAGAGAAAGAAAGACATAGAAATCATACGAAAAAAACTTTCGAGGATTTTATTAACAGAAAACAGAACACCTAATAAATTTGAACAATGCATTACTAGTATCAAAAATAGATTAATTCAAGAATTATAAATTCGTTTTGCCCTTATATATTTCTAAAATGTTATCTCTAATTTCTGAAGGATTTTGACATAAAATAACCAAAAATAAAGAATATTAAAAAAGTGTTGCCCTGTATTTGACACAAGTGTGAGTGATGCCCTGTAGTCCAAGACGGCAAACTTATCGGGGCAGTAACCCGAGAGGGTACGGGATGTTTATTGAGAATATGCTTAGCACTGCTGAAAGCATAGATAACTAGAGGGAAAGCTAATAAATACGAGGGTTCTACTTGTTATAAGTTCTTATAACTTCATAGGGATTCTTATGGAAATGCTGTCAAATTGGTGTCAAACGACTAATAAAAATGGTGTCAAAATAAATTAATATGGAGTAAACTAGCATAGCCTATCATTGATTTTAAAGTCAGTTATAAGCTTATTTTATACGAATCTATCATTATAGCGCAAAGAAAATTATTTGTCTGGTGGGTAAATTGAAATTTCAAAAAGTTTGTGCGCTAAGGACGCAAAAGCACCTTTTCTGACAGGAATCTTTGTCTGGAATGCGTCTGGACGCAAAGCAAGTATTTCTGTACAATTTTAAGTATAGAAAGTGAGGCGATGATGTGGATAGTATTATTAAAGGATTATATTTAGGAACGATTGATAAGGATATGCAGTCATATGTGAAGGATTCTCTAGTTGATTTAGCAATAGAGAGTGCAGAAGATATTAGAGATATTTTGAATGATCAATTAACTGAAAAAGAAAAGGATTTATTAAAAAGGTATGTTAGCGCATGTAACGATGTAAATAATGAGATTGCAATCAGCAATTTTATATTAGGTTTTAAACTTGGTGCTAGGATAACAGCAGAATCACTGTATGGTATAATTTAGGAGGACAGGCTATGACTGATAATGGTTTAGATTATGAATGGATTGACGGACTTTTGTATCCAAAACTTGAAGTGAAAGATAGTGATAGGTTGAAAAATTTAGATAAGTTTGGCAAAGCAAGATTGCACTATTTACATAAGCAAAAATTTGAGTATTACAAGGAACTATTTTATAGTGGTAAATTAGCAGAGCATTATGAAGAAGTGGCTGAGCGAGCATTTCAGAGGTCGGAGCAGGTACAGGAACAATATATAGAAAGACATCCACTGCCACAAGAAGATTTTTTTGAGAGAGTAGCAATAAGAACAATGGCAAAAATGATTGGTGATGAAATCGCCATGGAGGAAATAGTAAGTGTATAAATGCGTATAAATAATTTTTGTGAAGAATATATTTAAAAGCCTAAGTCCTATATTTATAGGATTTAGGCTTTGCTTTTTATTACTATTGATGATATAATAAGTTATGCAAAACATAGACGCAAATATATATAAGGAGAAAAAATGATGGCAGTTAATTATAATAAATTATGGAAATTGCTGATAGATAAAAATATGAAAAAGTATGACTTGCAAATAAAAGCAGGTCTTAGTAAAGGAACAATTACTAAACTAGGTAAAAATGAAGATGTGAGTACACAGACATTGATTAAAATTTGCAATGCACTTAACTGTGATATTGGAGATGTTGTCGAAAATAAAATTTACGATGAAAAAGAATAGTGTATGGAGAATATAATGACTAACACAGAAAAATACATATTAAACAAGAGTAATCTGAAAAATATAACAGAAAGTCAATTGAAACAATTTTTATCAGACTTTGAAGTTTCAAAAAATGGTGATATTGAAATAGAGTATAACCACAAAGGTTATACTTGTAACGATAATCTAACGGAATTTTCAAAACCAAATATCAAGGCAGTAAGTTTCTTCTCTGGCTGTGGAGGATTAGATATCGGTACACAGTTAGCAGGTGTTGAGGTGTTGTCTAGCTTGGATTTTTATGAAGATAGTGTTAAAAGTATGGAGATGAATCCATATTTTAATAATACTAAGCATTTTTGTAAAGATATTAATATGGTAAAGGGAGAAGATTTTAAACATATCATTGATGCAGTGCCACACGAAAAGTTAATTGTTGTAGGTGGTCCACCATGTCAACCTTTTTCTAAAGCCGGTTATTGGGTGACAAATGAAAAAAGAAGCTCAAATGATGATCCTAGAAATATGATTGATTCATATTTTAGGGTTATATCAGAGATTAAACCAGATGGCTTCGTTTTAGAAAATGTAGAAAGTATTTTACACCCATCCAATAGAGAAGCTGTTGAATCTATAGAAAATCACATGGAACTGTTAGGTTATAAATTTACTCTTTTAAAAATAAATGCAGCTGATTATGGTATCCCACAAAAAAGAAAACGAGTGTTTTATTTAGCAAGCAAAAAAGATATACATGCGGAATTACCTCAAACTCACGCAGAAGGTAAAAAATTATTGCAAAACCCATCATTAAAAGCATATGAAAGAGTTGTTGATTGGATCGCTAAATTTGATGATCCAGAATATTATAAGAATGAACAAATTTCAACAGAAGGAAAATATGAATTTGAGCTTTCTTGTGTACCACCTGGAAAAAATTATATTGCACTATCTGAGAAAGCTGGACATCCAACCCCTTCTTTTGTTGCCAATAAAAGGTATTGGAGCTCTTTACTAAAGTTACATCCATTATTATCTTCGTGGACAATTATTGCTAGTCCTGGGCATTGGGAAGGCCCATTCCATTGGACAAATAGGCGTTTAAGTATTAGAGAGTGTGCTGCTATTCAAACTTTTCCAGATGATTATCTTTTTTATGGAAGTATACGCTCGCAAAGAAAGCAAATTGGAAATGCTGTCCCACCGCTACTAGGAAAGTTAATTATAGAGGAGTTGTGTAAATGGATATAAATAAGCCTAAAATCGTGAGCCTTTTTTCAGGTGGTGGTGGATTAGATATAGGATTTCATAATGCAGGATTCCATACGATATTTGCATCAGATAACTGGGAACGAGCATGTGAAACATTAATATATAACAATATGGCAGATGAAGTAATTTGTGGCGATGTTAGAAAATTGAATTTTCAGGATATAAAAAGAAAATACGGAGAAATTGATTGTTTGATCGGTGGTCCTCCTTGTCCACCTTATAGCCAAACTAGACATTATTTAGTGGGGAAAGACAGTGGTTTGAATGATGAAAAAGCTGGATTTGCGGTTCCTGAATACTTTAGAGCTGTAGAACAATTACAACCTAAAATATTTTTCTTTGAAAATGTTGATGGGTTCACTTTTAAAACGCATTTAGAAGCTTTTGATTTTTTGAAAGATGAATGTATTCGGCTAGGGTATACTATTTCGTTCAAGGTCATAAACTGTGCAAACTATGGAGTGCCCCAAACTAGGAAGCGTTTTGTTTGTATTGGAGTGAAAGAAGGATTGAATCCTTTTGAGTTTCCAGAAGAAACGCATTCAGACCCAACAAAGAAGCATGATTGCTTACCATGGGTTACATGTGGAGATGTACTGAGTGATTTTGATAATATAACCGCTGAAGAAGAATTGCAAAGGCCGGGGTCAAAGGATTATGATTTGTTCGTTGATATTCCACCAGGAGAAAATTATTTGTTCTATACAGAAAAAAAAGGACATCCAGAACCTAAGTTCAAATGGAAATCAAGATATTGGACATTCTTATTAAAATTATCTCCGAATCGACCATCTTGGACAATACAAGCAAGTTTTTCTAATAATCAAGGTCCATTTCATTGGAAAAATAGATTTTTAAGAATTGAAGAAATAAAAAGATTACAAACTTTTCCAGATGATTATCACTTTTGTGGTGATACAAAAGAGCAATGGAGGCAAATAGGTAATGCTGTACCTTGTTTGTTAGGAGAAATTATCGGAAGAAAATTAAAGGAGGATTATTTTAATGGATAGAGATCAACGATATGAAATTAATTCCCAAGGAGAGATTGTTGTTGGATTACCAATGACATTATCTTCAAATGAAAGAAAAAATATGTTTCAACAAATATTTTCTATTAATGGTTGGCAATATTCTGTATTAGAAGAAATTTCACAAAGCCATTTTCTAATAAAAGTGAAAAATACTAATTTGAATATTGAAAAGAATTTCCATATGTATCATGGAAATGTGAGAAAAGAAGATCCAGATAGAAATAGAGCTGAGAAAAAAATACAGCTAGGAAATAGTAATGATCCTAGAACTACTCCAACTGAAGATACTTTGATATTAGGTATTTATGTATATGAAGATTCTTTGAATGTAAAAGATGCTATAATTGTAGCTTGGCCAGTTGAGAAAGAAAAAAATTATCCTGCTAATCCAAGTTTAAGGGTTAACATACAAAAAGATATTCTACCTGCTAAGAATTCGGGTTACCATATAGACTACACTAGTGGAAAAGGTGTTGTTTCATTTCGCGCTGAATTTATATACTATTATTTAGAAAATTTTTTGACAGAACATTATTCACCAGATATATCTAGTGAAACCGAAAAAATTCAAAGCGATTCAATGCAAGGTCAAAACATCCTTATTTATGGTGTGCCTGGTTGTGGGAAAAGCCACTATATCAAAGAGCGATACACAATTAATGATAATAATAGCGAAAGAGTTGTTTTTCACCCAGACTATACATATTCAGATTTTGTAGGACAAATTTTACCTAAAGTAAAAGCTGCACCAACAACTACATCATCAATGTATGAAAACGAAGTGACAACATACGGAACAGCACCTATGATGGTAGCTGAATCGCCCGTAGCTTATAGTGTAAATAAAACTTCTATTGAGTATGATTTTACACCAGGTCCGTTTACACGATTGCTCAAAAGATGCAAAGAATATAGCGATAGAATGCACTACCTTGTTATCGAGGAAATTAACAGAGGTAATGCACCTGCTATTTTCGGTGAAATATTCCAGCTTCTCGATAGAAATGAAAATGGCGAAAGCGAATATGGAATTAACAATTCGGATATAGCCGATAAAATTTATGAAGATAAAGAAAAAGATGCAAATAAAGAAAAAGATGCAAATAAAAAAATTACAATACCAAGAAATCTTACTATTCTTGCAACTATGAATACTGCTGACCAAAATGTATTTACTCTAGATACAGCGTTTAAGCGTAGATGGGAAATGCTATCGATTAGAAACAACTTTAAGATTAGAGAAAATGATGCTGATTTTAACGCACAATTAGAATGTAAATTATGTGGAACGGATTTAACTTGGATGAAATTTGCCACAGCAATTAATTCTAGCATAGTAGCACAAAGTGAATCCAATTTAGGTAGCGAAGATAAACGATTAGGTCATTTTTTTATGAAATCGCATGAAATGCACGACGTAAATAAGTTTTCTGAAAAAATAATAATGTATCTTTGGAATGATGTCTTCAAGTTTGAGAAAGAGAACATATTCAATTCAGATTATAAAACATTAGAAGATGTTTTGGATGCATTCCAAGATCCAAATATTCGATTTAGAGTGTTTGCAGACCAAATAGGATTTAGTGAATTTATTGTCGTTGCAGGTAGTCAAGGTGAGGGTGATACAGATGAATAAAAAATCTTTATGGGAACGCTGCGAAATTAGTTCCAATAAAGATGAGAATAGTTTTGTTGGTATTAGGATTAAAGACAAAGATATACACATTACTTTTCCGATGGGTTATAACTTGGTAGAAGGTGAAGACAGGGTTGTTCGCAAAGATATTTTATCGCTATTAAGTATTCTTAAAAAGTTTAACAAAAAGAAGTATAGCCAAGAAAGTTTTTCACTGAGCCAGCAAACAACATTGGAATTTCCGATTGTTTCATATCAACATCTTATCTTAGACTATTTTAGCAACGGATATTATTGTGCAAAGGAAGTAGATTATAGTTCAGCAAATAAAGGTAAAATTAATTGGAAAAGAACTATTCAAAAAAAGAAGCCATTTTGTGCTGATGGCAATGCTGTATATTTAGACTTTATTGTGAAGAAAAATATTATAAATACGAATACTATACTAACAAGAATACACGAATATTGCGTATACGAAAGTTTTATAAAACTAGGTTGGCTATATACTGACGTGCTACCAATGCAACCAAGAATAATGTTTAACCAAAAGATGTTTATTTCCGTATTAAATGAAGCTATATCACAAACCTTCAATGATAATAAAAAGCAACTATTTATGGCAATGCGTAATGTCGTTAATAGCGTAAACGAAGGTGACACACTAAGCAAAGAGTGTACTTATGGTACTCGTTCTTTTGAGTATGTATGGGAAAGAATGATAGATTACGTGTTTGGTGAGTCAAATAAAGAAGTATATTTTCCAAAAGCAAGATGGACTTTAGTTGGTAAAACCGAAAGTATAGAAAGTTCATCTTTACAACCGGATACTATCATTAGATTAGATGATAAAGTATATATTATAGACGCAAAGTATTACAAATATGGAATAACAGGAAATCCATCAAACTTACCTGCTTCATCATCAATCCAAAAGCAAATTACTTATGGAGAATATCTGACAAGTGGCAAGTTTAAAGAAATATACGGACAAGCATTCAGTCAAGATAAAATTTATAATGCTTTTGTAATGCCCTTCAACAAAGATAAAAAGCAAGATGATGAATATAAGTTTGTGGGTATTGCTACTGCCGACTGGAAAGATAGCGATAAGCAGTATGAAAATGTTGTTGGCTTACTGCTAGATACTAAACATTTGATGGATAATTGTTATAGGCAAAATGGTGGCGAGATAGAAAAGATTTCTGCTCTAATTCAAGAAATATTTCACTGAAGATGAGGCGCGAATATGAAAGAAGATAAAAAGCAAGTGTTCTTAAAATTAGAATTTTATATATTATCACTTTGGTTATTGTTCATATTAGTTTTTGTTTTAACTGTAGATATCCCCATTTCATTTGATGAAAATGCAAAGTTTATAGGTTGGAATGTACTGCTATCTAAAAATATTATGCCCTTAATTTCAGTTATTTGTATGGGGTGTACAGTGGCTATTTCTTATCATTTAAAGTATATTTTTAGTGGGACAACAGAACTACCCTATAAGATTGTAAAGATTAAAGATAAAGGTTATGATCAAATGACATTTTTAACAACATATATCATTCCCTTGGTATGCTTAAATCTAAATAGCCTACGCTACCAAATTACTGTGATGATTATGGTCTTAGCGATAGGAGTAATGTTTTTAAAGATGAAGCTCTATCTAGGAAATCCTACGTTACTTTTAATGAATTTTAAATTGTATGAAATAGTAGTAGAAGGTAGAAATGAAATAATTGTAGTTATTTCAAAGAAACGACTGAATTGCAATACAATGATAAAATGGATAAGATTAGATGAAAATACGTGGTATGTGAAAGAGGTGGACAATGGATAAAGAAAAGTTAATAGAAGAAATTTCCAATATTATTAATATTAATGCTGCACAATTGTTTTTTGTACTAAAAAAAGATAACACATATACAATCAAGTTAGCAGATTTAGAAAGTGGAATGACACAATCAAGTATTGCAGAAATGTTTGGTGGTTATATTCAGAGTAATCTAATAGAAAATGAAAATTTATTTGTTGGATCTCTTTCGGTAGATGATGAGAGAGAGAATGCGATATATCTTTATGATTATGATGAATACTCAGATGAATTAGAAATAATTAGGGATTTTAAAATTGTGGATCCTGATGATATCAATCAGCAAGCAATTACTTTTGAACACTTTAATTTTAATGATGATAATTTATCTAATCTTTATGGATTTATAATTACATATGGTAGTATGCAGAATAATATAATTCTATTTAAAAAGTTTTATCCTATTTCTCTAATTAAGAGGGATGCTTATTTACTAGGCGCAGTCAAAAGTAGTAGTAGATTTAAAAAAATAGATGAAAATGATATATTAAGGATTAATGGAAAATTTGAGTTGCTTAAAATTCATAATTATTTATATGTGCTAGATATTAAGTGCATTGAAAATAATTTGAAATTCAAAAAGAGGATAAAGAAAGATGCTGATAATCTAATAGAAGCCATTAAAAAAATAGATATTTTAGATGATATTGAGACTATATCCGAGTTGAAAGATGACAATAGTACTTTGAGAAAGTTATCTAAGGCCTCAAAGAGTTCCCCAATACTAAATTCAGGTAAAAGTAAAGAAGATATAATGTCATTTATAAAAAAAGATCCCAAGATTAGTAGTAAATTTAAATATAATGAAGATGGTAGTAAACTAAGACTTGATACGAAAAAAGCAAAGAATGAATTTTTGAAATTGTTACAAGATTCTTTTTTGAATTCGGGTTTAACTGATATTATGTATGATGTCAAGACGAAAGATGTTATGGAATAAAGGAGGGAGGTGTAGCGTGTATCATGAAACTAAGCGATTGATAAAAAAGGCTATATTAGAAAATAAATTAGTACTATTTGTTGGAGCAGGAGCATCTTTAAATTCTGGTATCCCTTTATGGGGCGATGCCATTGAGCAAATAAAGGTGAATTTAGAGCCAGAATTTAGTGATGAAAAAGACTATCTTAAAATTCCACAGTTTTACTATAATGCACGTGGATTTAAGGAATACAACGAACTTATGAAGGATATTTTTTCGTATGTGGATAAAGAGCCAAATGATTTGCATAGAAAAATATTTGAACTAAGACCATCACATATTATTACCACTAATTATGATAATTTTTTAGAAAGAATAGCCGATGAAAATGGAGAATTTTTAGAAATAGTTGAAAAGGATACCGACATTCCTTATGCTAAGAATGATAGATTACTTATAAAAATGCATGGTGGTTTCAACCATGATAACTATGTTTTAAAAGAAGATGATTATCTAAACTACTCAAACAACTTCAAATTGACAGAAACATTAATAAAGTCTTTAATCGCTCGCAATACTGTAGTGTTTGTTGGATATTCATTTAATGACCCAGACACAAAGCAAATATTTAATTGGGTAAAAAACACGTTAGGTGATGATTTTCAAAGAGCTTATATGGTTTTGGGGCGTGAGAAATACAATCAAACTTTAAACGATTATTATAAAAACTTAGGTATTAACTTGATATTTGCTGAGAAATGTTTAGGTGATAATTTTGATGATAGTCGTGAAAAAATTTTTGATAACACCATTGCGTGTTTAGATTATTTTATCCAAAATGACAATGTAGAAGATTTGTCTCAAAAATTATATATGGAATTGCAACAATACGAAAATCTCAATTTCTTAAAATTATCATACATATCAAATGCTTTTAATGCTACGAATAGTAACTGGCAAGTAAGAATTGAAGGAAATACACTTATTTTTATAAATGATGACGGATTCGAGTTTTATAGAAAATTAATGGATAGCGATAATGTATATGCTAAAAAGGTTGCTAATATTTTATCTAAAAGCCAACTTTTTTATGTGACTTTAAATTCCAACTTGGGTAGCAATACAGAAAATAAGTTAGAAATAAAATCTACAGAAGAATCAGAGCTCAATCCAGAATTTTGGAAGTTTATCGAAGAAATGGATTATATTAAGCTAAAAAATATTGTCGAAAACATTGATATTTATGACGCAAAACTTCCATTAAGCACTAAACTTGAAGCAGCATACTTTTATTATAAAACAAATAATATGCAAAAAGCATCAAATATTTTAGGTGAGATATCAAAGTTATGCAAAAAACAAAAAAATTATTTATGGCACTTTATTACGGAATTTGATATCAAATATATAAATAGACAGAACTGGACTTGGTTTGGTATTAGTAATCAAAAGCAAAATCTACAAGAAATAATTTTCAAATACAACCTATATTCTGATGAAAATAATTTTTTGCTTGATATATCTAATTTCAGTCTCTTTCACAATGCTCATTATAATGCAAATGAAATTCTGAAAAAGATACCAGATGATAATATTACTTTCAATATTCAAGAAGTTCATAAATTAGAATATTATGTAATGGATATATATAATTTTATGAGGTCAAATTACCTGATGATAGAAAAATTTTCTGATATAAAAAGTATTTTCAAAACATGTTTTACGGGGTGTTTAATTTCTCATTTTACTCCAGTGCATAATAAGCAAGGACTGTTTGGGCTTGATGTACGAAGTTTTGCTATAGAGAAAATGTCTGAATTTTCAATTATCTGTTCGATAGAATACTGTGATTATGAGTCACTAAAAAGTCTTTTTAGTGACTATACAGAAAAATATATGACACTTGATACAGCTGCTATTAGTTTATTAATTAATCGAACAAAAAATTATCGTAATGCTTATGATGCTAAGATAATTAATTTTCATGAAAATAATACACTTAATAAAATTACTTTTATTGCATCTAAATCTATATTTCAAAAAGAAAATTTCAGTGTCTTATTTGATGAGTTTTTAGAAATTCTTAATAAAGGATATTTTGATATAGAATTTATTACGCTATTTAACAATTTCATTGTGAATGCTTCAAATAGAGATTTAGAGATAGTTGAAGAAAATCAATTTAAAAAATTAGTAGATACAATAATAAATATAAATTTATCACATACAAATCAATCTGGTGTTTATGACTTTAATAGATTAAACTCGCTGTTTAAAAATTCAATATCACTACTAAAAGAGTTAAAATCAAGCATTATGTTTGATAAAGTCATTGCCAATAAATTGACCTCAGGTGTAGGTGATTTGCAGTTCATATATATCTTTGATTTCTGTAATAGGGATGCAAAAATAATAATCAAATCATACATAAATAAGCACATAGTTTCAGATACAAAAATGTATTTAGAAGCACTTCATTTGAATATTATAGAGCCTAATAAAAAAGTTGAAGAAGCTATTCTATCAAATTTAATAGTGTTTCAAAATAATCAAAATTCGCCTACTAGATTTTATCCTGATCCGTATGAAACAGCGCTATATGAAATTATAAATTTAAAGCTAAATGATAACTTAATCAATCCAAGTGAGTTTGAGCCTTTTTTATCTGAGAACTTAAATGTGTTTTCCTTTTTAAGCGATATGAATGCTTTTAGGTATGAAAATTTTAATTTGCACTGGGTCACACAATTTGGATTTAGCAAGCAGCTATTAAAATCAATTTCAGAAAATCCAGTTGCAAAAGCAAAGATTGCAGAAAAATTTAAAGAGAGGCACAACACTATTGGGTTAAGTAAATCGGAATTAGACACATATTTTACATATTTTTTTTAAAAACTATCCCATAAAACGCTACATCTTTTAATTGATATAAAAAAATAATATTTTGGTCGAACGATTTTGTTTTACATTCGTTATTAAAATATTTATAATATTTTCATATCCTTGTTTCTTGAAAATTGAATAGCTAACCAATATTACGTTAAGAAATAGGACGAGCACTCTGCCAAAATACGCTATAGCAACTCTTTGAGTAGGAGCGATAACTATTTGTGGTAGTGATCCCTTGTTGGGAGGTAAATGCAACGACATCTATTTCTTGATTATGATTATGATACTCTTGCGAGAGCAGACGTCCGTGGTAGATGTAGTTCGCACTGGCTTATTTGAGAAAGAATATGTTTTGGTAATTGTGAGATTTATCTAACTAATAAATCGGTATTGGTGGTGTGGGAGATAGAAAATGTAACAAAAACAAGAAATTTTAAAAGTGAAACAAACAATTATTAATTACTTATAAAATGAGAAATATCAACCAAAACCACAGGATAGCTATGTCAATTTATAACTAAATATTAAGAGTGAAGCTCTGTAGGTACTTATAGGTGTGTAGGGCTTTTTTGCGTCTTAAAGGTAATCACATAAGGTGCATATAAATATATAAGAATGCTTATGTAGATTTAGAAGATGTTATAAATTTTGAAATTCTAAAAAACTTGAAATAATTTAAATGATATTAAAATGATATTAAAAGCTCTGAAAACGTCAAATAATACGAATAATCAGTCTAGAAAGGCTAGGAAACACTAGTGAAATGCACCAAAACCACCCAAAATACAGTTGGAAATTGCGAATTCGAGTGACATAACACAGATGCAATTAGATGATTCAAGAAGATGTTGTAATAGTTTGATTAAGCTAGGTCTTGTAGAAACAGTGGGCAAAGAATATATGTTTACGGCTAAGGCATATGAAGCAATAAAATCAGGCATAGAATATACAAGAGATAGAACAGTGCAGTATATTAAGGCGAAGAATATGATTTTGGAATATTTACAGACAAATGATTCGATTACGAATGCAACAGTTCAAGAGCTATGTAACTTTACCAAACAACAATCACGAACAGTGATTGATAAAATGAGAAAAGAAAGCTTGTTAATTATATCAGGTGGTGGAAAAACTGCTAAATATATACTGAAATAATCATTCGAGTGTTATTCGAGTGAGAATATAAAAAAACTCGAATAGCACTCGAATGGAAAGCAAACGCAAGGAACCGAAATATTATTTGGGTCAAGAACCAGTCTCATTATGTGTGTGAGACTAACAATAATTTAACGGAACTTTATAAAAATTGTTTTACTGTAGTAAAAATGTCAGCAAAATACCCTAAATTCTCATAGAATCCATGGAATATTAAGGAAATCAATATCTTATATAGTACCAATTAGAGCAAAAGAACTACAAGGTATAGACCACTGGCACGAGTTCGAATAAGCTTACACTTAGCTAGAAGCCTTATAAAATATAGGGTTTTAGCTATTTTTTGTTTGAGTGGTACCCTAACGTAATTTATAGGTATTGGATAGGCATTCCTTTGCTCGAAAAACAGAAGATGGAAGCTGTGCTTAATTCGTAAAATCCTTCTTGCATCATGACTACAAATGCTTCTTCTGGTTCACCTACCCCAAAGGTGAATATTACACCAACCCAAGACCATCAATCCGCACTACAAGACCATCGCTCCATCAGACAAAGACCATGCTTCACTTTGGAGCAATAGTTCAGACAAAGACCACCAATCCGTGACAATAAGACCACTTTCCTTTATCTTTTAAGTATGACTATTTTAGTCAAATAAAGATAAAGGAGGCCATCATTATGGCAAACAAAATCAAAGTCAAACAGATTTTGGAACTGCGAGCTGCAGGCATGTCACAGCGTTTGATTGCTCAAACAAGACATGTCTCTAGACAGTCCGTAAGCGATGTTTGTAGCATCGCAAAAGAACAAAACATTCAATACACAGATATTGAATCATTATCGGAGGAAGAGGTATACAGTCTGTTCTTTCCTCATAAGTTTGTAGATCTTTCTACACTGTATGAACTTCCAGACTATTCAAATGTTCATCTGGAACTGAAACGAGTAGGTGTAACCTTAAAACTACTCTGGCAAGAGTATAGTCAAAACTGTAAGGAGCAGCATACGATACCTGTTGGGTACTCTAAATATTGTGATGACTACAGTAAATATGTTTCTGAAAAGTCCTTGACGAATCATTTGATACATAAGCCTGGAATACGTTGTGAAGTGGATTGGAGTGGTCCAACTATGAAGTATGTTGATGTAGATACCGGAGAAGTAATTAAGGTCTACTTGTTTGTCGCCACCCTTCCATATAGCCAATACTCTTATGTAGAACCATGTCTTGATATGAAGCAGAACACGTGGTTAAAATGTCACATTAACATGTATCAGTTCTTTGAAGGCGTACCAATTCGCACCATTTGTGACAACTTAAAGACAGGTGTTATAAAACATCCCAAAGAAGGTGATATCCTGCTAAATAAAGCTTATGAGGAGCTAGGGAATCATTATAGAACTGCTATTATGCCAGCAGGTGTAAGGAAACCAAAGCAAAAGGCATCTGTAGAAGGCACGGTAGGTAAACTAGCCACTGCTATTATTGCTCGTTTTAGAGATACAACCTTCTATTCTTTTGGAGACTTAAAAGAAAGTATTATGTATGCTATGAAGGAATTTAACGAAGCTCCCTTCCAAAAAAGAGAAGGTAGCCGTTACCTATCCTATTTAGAAGAAAAACCATTTTTAAATGAATTACCAGCATTTGCATATACAGTTTGTGAATGGAAGCATGGTATAAAGGTATATCCAGACTGTCATATAGTCTATGCAAAGAATCATTATTCTTGTCCGTTTAGGTATAGAGGTAAAGAGGTATCCATTAGAATTACAGATACTCTACTAGAAATTTATTGTAAACATGATCGTATAGCTACACACACCAAGTTCCCTACGTATAGAACAAATGCTTGGAGCACACATGAATCAGATATGCCCGATGAGTTTAATCAACCAGAGTGGGATGAAAAGCGCATTAAACGTTGGGCTGCTTCCGTAGGTGAATCAACAGCTGAAGTGATTGATCGTATTTTCCGTACGGTTACGATAAAAGAACAGGGATTTAATCCATCCCTGTCCGTTTTAAAGCTAGCTAAAACTTATTCTGACAAGCGCCTCGAAATCGCATGTGAAATCGCATTAACTACAGTGCGAGTACCTCGCTATCATCATATTAAAGCACTTCTTTCTTCAAATCAAGATATGCATTACGAGGATAGTAAGAAAAAAGAAGAAAAAGCTGCAATTACAAATCAAGCCACAGGATATATTCGAGGGGCTTCTTATTACGGAGGATACGATGATGATAAATAGTGAGACACGAAGGAAACTACAAGAACTAAACTTATATGAAATAATTAGTGCTTTAGAAATACAAGAAACACAAAAAGTTACACAGACACTAGGCTTTGAAGAGCGTTTTCAATTAATAGTGGATTATACCTATCAAGAAAAATATGCAAATAAGGTAAAGAGGCTTACTAAAGGAGCACACTTTAGATTTCCACAAGCATCTGTAGATGATGTTTATTATACAGAGCGTAAACTAGATCGCCAAAAGATCTTAGGGGTAGCAACCTGCCAATATCTATCAACAAATACAAACATCATTTTTCAAGGGTTCACAGGCTCAGGAAAAAGCTTTCTAGCTTGTGCGATTGGTATAGAAGCTTGTAAGCAAGGTTATAGGACAAGATATGTTCGTTTGCCTGACTTATTACAGATGCATGATGAAGCAAGTATAACAACAGATGGCGTTTCAAAACTAATTCGAAAGTTTTCTGCGTACACCTTGTTAATTATAGATGAGTGGCTTTTATGTAATTTAACACAGGTACAAGAACACTTTATTTTCGAGCTGATAGAAAGAAGATATACCGATGGAAGTACCGTATTCTGTACCCAGTATAAGTTAGAGGATTGGCATGCGAGATTAGGTGGTGGCATTCACGCAGATGCTATCATAGATAGAATCATACATAATAAAATCCAAGTATATGCAGGAGATATAAATATGCGTGAAATATATGCAAAAGAACTATAGGAAATCAATGTCCTTGGACCACTCTAGGGAGTGGTCCTGAAGTTCGGATTGAATGGCAAAGTTTCTGTGGATTAGTGGTATTGGTGCCACCTACGGGTGGCACTGATAACGTGGAATAATCACCAAAGGGTCGTACATTTGTAGTTGTCAACCCAATTTTAGGTCGTATGACCATCGAAATTTAGGTCAACTAGTTACATTTTTTGCATCAACACAAAATGCTGTATATGCTAATCTAATAGTGGTCCAATAATTCACTGAATTCCAGTTGAATTATGGTCCACTATTAGATTAGCATATACAATTAAACCAGCAGATGTGATTAAATGGCAAAATATTATAATTAAAAGCGTAGATAAAAATGGAAAATTGCCATCGTCAACGTACTTGAAAACAATTCATAATTAGTTGTCAGCAATATTTAATCACGCTGTTAGGTTTTATGAATTAAAATCTAATCCGGCACAGAAAGCAGGAAATATGGGTAAATAGCAGACTGATGAAATGTTGTTTTGGACGAAAGAAGAATATCTGAAATTTTCCAATGCTATGATGTACAAGCCGATTTCCTTTTACGCTTTTGAAATGCTATATTGGTGTGGTATTTGTATGGGTGAGCTATTGGCACTAACACCAAAACACCAAAAAGTATGTATTTTTGTGTCTTCGTCAGAGAAGAAACAGATGATTTTTCTCAAAATGTTACTTATGTGAAATTAAAGGGTTATAAATACTTAATGTAAACGTATTTATACTGAAGATTTATAATCAGCAATAATATCTTGAATCTTAGAAGATGCAATACGTGCAGCTTCTTTTTGTTTGTTGTTTAGAGTATCTTGTCCAAAGAATACTTCTACAACACTAGAGACAATCTCGTGAGGAGCTAAATTTAAATAAGACGCTCTGCTGCCTTGATGAAATTCCTCTGTTAGACTTGCGCTAAGAATTGATCCATTATATAGAAGGTTGGTAAAAGTCTCAGGAGGATAATTTTTTAATAAATAACGGGTTATACTTGAAATAGTTCTTGTGGGAACAACGGCAGTAGTGGTCTGTAGCCTTAGGGCAAAAGTATTTTTGTTTATTAAGCCTTCATAGGTAAATTTTCTACAATATCGAATTGAATTTTTAGTTGAATTGACTTTAACACAGGCATCTTGAATATATTCGATTTGTATTTGTGAATATTCAATATTTGAAGCAGGTGAAACATGTAATAAATAATTGTACTTCATAGAGGCTCCTTTTCTTGTTCTTGTTATTATATAATATATGTAAAAGAAAATCAATCAGGGAAAAGCAAAATAAAAGCATTAGTGCAAAAAACAAAGAAACAATTGCTAAATAACTCAATAAATGATACTGTAGATAAAAGCAAGATAAAAGCAAAGTGCTTTTATCTTAATGAAAGGTTATAATAATAAAAAGGAGACTGCTTATGAAAGAAAAGATACTAAAGAATTTAATAAGAGAAATCAATAATAAAGGGGATATAGAGCTTGAAAATGCTAGTAATTATATTGAATTAGTTCTGATTTACCGTAGTAGGAAATATTTGAGAGAAATTGATTCGTCGGATTATGTAAAAGCATTTTGGGAAGAATTATATGAAGATATTCCAGAGAGAGCAGACACTATATTAAATGTAGTGAATCCTTTAAAGGCATTTTCGATATATCGATTAAAGCAATTGGGTGGTAATAAGTATCCGTTTGTACAAATAAACGGTAATTGGAGATTAAAAAAAGAATTATTTAGAATAATCCTTGAAAATTTAAATGGAATCTTTAACGGATTCTCAGAACTTCGTGAATTATTTGAAAGACTGTCAGAAATTGCTTATTCGCTAGCAAACTTTATGCCAGCACCGATAGGATATAATGGTACAAGTGTTAGCTTTGGCAAAGGGTCTTATCACGAGAATAATGATTATCCTTTTTTTTATTATATGAATCTTTTGGATGGAAAGGACGATAAGAGTTTGAAGTGGTTAAACAGTGTATGGGAACTGTATGATATACAAGAACTGTTTGAAATTAGACCTCCATTTTTAGACCCGGATTATTACTTCGAATTAAAAGATTATAATGAGCTAGAAAGATATCTTAGACAATGTATAGAGGGAATTGAGAACAGAGCGCAATTATTGGAAGAAAGAATGAATAATAGCAAATAGCACAAAGAATGCCTTGAGATTGCTTATGTAATGGATGGAAAATAAATAATATGAAAATAAGAGAAGATACTAATATTTATACAAGCACAACTTTAGAAAAGTATGCTTTATATACTGATAATAATTCGGATAAAAAACAAGATGAAATAGAGCAGTATATATTTAATTTTTATTCTTTTAAAAGTGCAGTACAGAACTATTGTAAAAATAATAAACAGAAGAGAAACTACGAAAAGAATATTGAAAAAATTGGAAAAGCAGCTGGGGTTTCTTGTGAAACTGTAAAAAATTACATTAAGACCAGTAATAGAAAAACCCCAAGTTACATTAATATTTGTAAAGCTTTAGGGAAATTTTTGACAAAAAATGAATATGCGTTTCTTGAGAAGTATAAACATGAGTATAAAAATGAGAAAAGTAAAATAGGCGAAATTTATTATATGCTTAAAAATTTTTTAGAGTTATATACTGAAAGTGAATGCTACTGGAACGCATATAAAAATGAAGAACCGTATGAGTTATATACAGCTATGCTTGATGAGGTGAAAAATAAGATTGAAGAATATTTTCGCGAAAATGAAACGCTTGGTAATGAACTTTTTAAAATATTATCACAAGTTAGACATATTTTAGATACTTGCGAAATACCAGGTGTAGATAACGAGTGGCTGGAACTTAATCACAATCTAAAACTATTTGATGCCTCGGTAGAAATAAGAAAAAATGATATAGGGCTTTATACTTCAATAAATAATAAGGAGTTTATGACAAATGACGGTAAAATAATACATTTTAAAATTAATGCATCGGATAATATGATAAGAGAAAAAAATAAAAATTTCAAAACTATAAAGAAGCTAGATGTTAAAGATATGGAAAAAGAAGAAAGTTTCCTATTACAAAAAGAGTATATTAAAACATTAGGTATGATTTTTGAAAGAGCGGAAGTAATAGGCACTCTCGAAAAGAAAATTTAGTGGCATATTCTCAAATTTTGCAGACAAATGGGCGTATTAACTTGTAAACAGAGTGATATGCCCATTTGTCTGTATAACTCTACAACATATTTTTATGAAGTGGCAGGATTTTATTAGAAATTTAGATATGGCTTTAAAAAAAGTGGAATTAGACGGGACTCTAAGCAATGTAAATTTAGTGGTACAATAGATAATGTAACTAAAATAGGGAGGGCTTAGAATGAATATAGATAACTTGATACCATCTAAAGAAATGAAAGATTTCTCTCATGTAGTATTAGATTGGATTGATGCAGCAGTTATTACGGTAGATTATGATGATACTGTAGAGGATATTAGAACGGAGTATGGATTAGAAGAAAATATAAAACTTAAAAGACCTTTTTATTCAGAAACTTTAGATTCATGTTTAAAAAGGCATAGAGAAAAGATAAAAGTATTTATGGAAGAAAATGGGGTATCAAGTGACAGTAAATAAAATTTTAAATGTAAATCTAGATGATAATGATTATGAAGTAAAAGTAATTCCAGATTTTGATTTGGATGAAGAACAGAAAAAGTTTATTTTTGAAAAGATCGAACAACTGTGTAATGAATGTGATATGGAAGTTCATGAAGATAAAATAACATACAGTAAAAAGAGACCATATAAAAAGTTTGAAGATATTCCCGCAGGTTTTAGGTTTTACAATAAAATGATAAAATATAAAAATTATCTAACCGCTTTGGAATATTATAGTTATTTAGAAAGAGATATTAATGGTAGAATTATATGACATACATACTGGGGGCTAATATTCTAGAAAAAAATGAGAGAGAAAGTATAGAATATTTAGAATACTGGAAAGGAAGACTAAATGGAGAAATTAAAGATAGTTCATTCTAGTTCAACAATACCCTCACGGCAGATGAGAGAATCTAAGCTTATAGATTTGTGTAACATTACAGAGGATGATATTTAAAAAAGTCAGATAAACGAGAGATTATTGTATTATGAAAAGTATGGAAATGCTATAATAGAGGCGGGTGCTATCTGTGGTAAAAAGATAGAAGAAATAGGAATTGATGAAGTACATGCAGTATCACAATATACATTTGATAGGTATGGAAATATGAAAGATTTGAAAATGCTACTGTTTTTATACCGCATCCTTTTCAAGTAGGAGACCAAGTGAAGTGTCATAGTTTAAGTGGGAAATTAACTGTTGTACAAATCAAAAATTGTTATTCAGAAAGTATAGGTAATCTCAATTGGTTAGATATGAAAAGTATTATCTGCAAGATCACAGATAATGATGGAGAAGAACTTTATGTATGCATAAATCCAATTTATTTAGAAGAATATACGACTTGTGATGTTTTGTAGACATTCGTTATTTTAGAATAGGGCGAATGTACTATGTTTTATTTCACGATGACCGTGTAAGTAAGAAACTAAAACACATTAATAGGCATATGAAGGAATATTGGAGTAAATATCTACAGGCGTATATAGCGGAAATACAACAAAAAAAGAGAGTGTAGAAATATGAGTATATTTATTAGTAGTGACATTCATGGAACAAAAGATATTGGGAAGCTAGTTGCATATTTTGATGGACGGGATGACTTGACTAAGGATGACTTCCTGATTATATGTGGTGACGTGGGAGTGTGTGGTTATAAAAGTGATGATGAAAGAGCTACAATTACTACTTTGAGAAAATTACCAGTTACGACATTGTTCTGTGACGGGAATCATGAAAACTTTGATAAGTTGTCTGCGTATCAAGAGGAAGAGTGGAATGGTGGAATGATTCACCGAATATATGATGATGTAATACACTTAATGCGTGGACATGTATATGAAATAGAGGATACGACATTCTATGTGTTTGGTGGGGCATATTCAGTGGATCGATATAATAGAATTAAAGGTGTTACTTGGTTCGAAGAAGAGGTTCCAAATGAAGAAGAGATACAAATTGGGTGGGAGAATCTAGAAAAAGTAGATTTTAATGTTGACTATGTAATTACTCACACAGCACCTTATGAAGCTCTTAGTGCATTGAGCTTTGATGTGTTCGAGGAAGAAATGAGTTTTGTAAAAGAATTGCAACGTATGGCAGATTGTATGGAGTTCAAACAGTGGTTCTTTGGACATCTGCATGAAGATGACTCAATAGAAGAGTATACTTGTGTATATGATGAGATAATAGAATTGTAAGAATATAAGTCAAAATAATATTTAACTAGTTGCTTTTTCTATAAATTGCATATACTATAACTACAGATAGAGATATCGTTTAGAAAAAGTGATTGTGCACATTTGACGGGAGTGGATAAGCATTTATCTGCTAATGATTTTTAAATCAAAGGAGGATTTACTATGGCATGGGATGATGTAGCTGGACGTGCAGCTAATAATGATGAGCAATATGTTGTA
The DNA here is from genome assembly GCA_044425805.1 of Lachnospiraceae bacterium. Classification (GTDB taxonomy): domain Bacteria; phylum Bacillota; class Clostridia; order Lachnospirales; family Lachnospiraceae; genus RGIG6307. The sequence goes on from JAWXVC010000004.1 coordinate 228,557, forward strand.
TTGCAAGTAGTACTTACTGAAAAATTTCTTGGTACTGGCTCAGGGGTGGAAAGTCTTACAAACCTACAATCAGAAATTAACAAGCAAGCGGCAAAAGGATATAGACTACATACAATTACAACAGCATCATCTGGTTCAAAAGGATTTATGGGAGGCGATAAAATTCAAGCAACAATGATTTTCGAAAAAATTTAATAACTAAGCTGTTGATAATAGCTAAAATTTGAATGTATTTTATGAGGGGTGTGCTGTGGGCATGCCCTTATTTTTATGCCGTATTGAATCACATCGTAGTCAGTGTTAAAAATATCAGCTAATTATATTTTGATTTATATGGCGCTAGCCGACATGAGCGGAGCGAAGTGTAGGGAATGTGCATGGGAGAGTGAAAGAGCAGTCATAAAATGGTCAAATGCTAGGGCAAGCCTGCTTGTGGAGGGATGACTGCTTTTTATTTTATAGCTATTTGAAGGCAATAAGATGAATATCAGGGCTGCTCGAAGGGAGTGGAGAGAACTTGTTTTCAAGAGGTATAGCTCCTATTTTTATTTATACGACTATATCCATCTCATATGCAAGGTAATCTCCTGTGAATGCTGTTTCTGTCGTATTGCTACGTGTTTGACGAAGCTGAAATCCCACACTTTCATAATTACGAGGTGCAACTAGATTGCTATTAGTTCCCACTATGATTTTTTTGATTCCGTTGTAATCCTTAATTCGATTAATTGCCTCTTGAAGTTGCCTTTTCCATATCTGTTTCCTTTATATTTTGTGATAATACAGTTATGTCCTATTTCTACATATTCAGGTAACTTTCTAGGATCCCAAGAAGCCATACCAATGGGGTCGCCATCTAACATGGTAATAAAACCACAGGTATCTGCAATGCTTAAGTTACCATAGAAAAAATTATCGAATTCTTTCCAGTCAGCCTCCCACAATTCCAAGCATCTTTCATCAAAAGAATAGGCATCTGCCAATAATCTGTACAATGTCCCGCTACTAAAATCTCTTATTTGTCTAAATTCTAACCCTACCATTTGTCCTGCCTTTCGATGTTTTACATCCGAATCTATATTTTTGCTCTTTATCATAATAACACAACTATTTCTTGTCATCAAACACAGAGACTAGGGGATAATAGCATTTATGGTATGGGATATTTATTGAGAATAAGTAGTATCATATGCTTGATTTTAGCATAAAATAACATTGTATCAGCAGTTAAAGGATTCTTGACAAATATTTTAGCCACAAGCTATACTACTGATATAGAAACAGATAACTGTTTCGTATTGCCTACTTGCTGGCGCAATAAATAAGCAGTTTGAGTGAATACGCCTACTGCTTGGCGTGATAAATAAGCAGTTAGATTTGAATACGCCTACTGTTCAGCGTGATAAAATGACAGTTTGAAGAAACTCCTTTTTAGGAGTTTCTTTCTTTTATAAAGATGCCAAAGAACGCCCTATTTTCTGTTGTGTTGAAGATAGACACATAAAAGGTCTTTACTGGGCTATTCCTACGAGTGATTTATCACATAGAAGCACAGACCAAATTGAAAAAATAGAGAAATGGTGTTCGCTTAATGAGCGAGATATTAGATGGTCATATTATTATATTGGTCATACGAATAGACCTGCATTATATCGAATCAGTAGTTGCTTTCCAATTACAGAAAAATATGTAGAAGGTCCATATACATCGAATGGTCATCATTTGGTATTACAGAGAAAGAAAGACATAGAAATCATACGAAAAAAACTTTCGAGGATTTTATTAACAGAAAACAGAACACCTAATAAATTTGAACAATGCATTACTAGTATCAAAAATAGATTAATTCAAGAATTATTACTATGACTGCGACGAAGAAGAGTGAAATATATAAAAACATTATATCATAAGGGTGATTTGGTATTGATGTTTTTGTATTAATGGCATATACTATAACTACAGATAGAGATATCTGCCGTGTGGAGACACGTAAAAGCTGGGCTGGATGTGGTGCAGGGTAAAGACCACAGCAGATAGACTTTCTACAGAGAGTCGGGCTAGGCATCTTAGAAAAAGATGTAGTCCATATCGGGGACTTAACGATACCGATAGCGTTTAGATATTCGACAGAATATCGGGGCTGACAGGCAGCAGAAAACACTCAAATAATAAAATCTGAAGCGGGTGGATATTCCATCCGCTTTTTGAGGTATATAGATGACAAAAAGAGAAGAACGAAAAGCGATAGTAGATAAAATTGTTGAGTTTGCACGTGATTATAGCGAACATTTATTAGGAAATACATTTATGTTTGTCTTTGATAATCGTTACATAGAAGTATCATTTAGAAAAAGTGATTTCGCACATTTGACGGGAGTAGATAAGCATTTATCAGCTAATGATTTTTATAAAGAAGCCAAACGTGGAACATTGAGAGAGAACCAGATACGGTTTTCATCTAGGCATCCGTATGATTTATGTTTGAAAAAAGTTGTACATATGGAAGATTTAGCGAGGGCATTTTACAGTGATGGCATAGTGTTAGAAGATGTAGGAACAGATACGGCATTATATAAATTCGGGTTTACAGAGTTGAATTTCACACTATGTTTTGGAGAAGATTTAGATAAAGATGGAAATAAGAGAAGTGCTTATTTTATACCCAAGTCATTAAGGAGTGGAGATTGTTTTGAACGAAGTGACAATGTGTATGAAATAGATTTCATTTTTAGAAAGAAAAATAATCAAAGAATATATAATGAGATGTTATTTCAAGGGAATAAAGAGATTAAGAGTATTCCGCATATGATAAGTGAAATGCTTGATGAACCATTGAATATAGTATAAAAGTAAAGGATATTCTCGGCTCTAATTTGGCTCTAAAAAATCAGAGTTTCTCAGACCAAAATCGAGAATCAGAATAATACAGTGAATATAATGAGTGAAAGTAAGTGAAATCATTTGAGATTAGATTACTCGCACCTGAATTCGAATAATGTACGAATCTCCACAACCTTAGGAAAATCAAGGGTTGTGGGGATTTTTGGCTCTATGCGGTACTATTTTGGTACTAAAAGAATAAATATGTTTAATGTTGTTTCAAATTATTTCTTGCTTTTAAAACAATGAGTAAGTTTACCATATGCGATTGGAAAAAACTTGAAAATTGTTTTTATAATTGGGACAATAATCAAATATTTAATTAGTATGTTTAACATTCCAAATATGGGCATGACAATCATATACCATAATTTTTTGAAATGTATAAAATTTGAACAATTAATAATAAATAATTCGAATTTTATCATTTGTATTTTGAATTTAGATTGTATAGATTTAGTGTTTCCAACGGGATTATTCACAATATCATTTACAAAAAAACCTAGTGCTTCATTATCTTGTATATTGTTAAATAAATTAAGACCAACCTCTTTTCGTATGGTAGTCAAAATATTAGACATAATATATAGTATAAGAGCACTATCATAATAGTTACATTGCTTAATTAGGGGATTGTTTGTAAATTCACGAAAAAATAAATATTGTCTATATAAATTTTTTGAACCATAAAGGAGCAAAGAAGCACCTACATCAAAAAAATCTTCCTTTTGTTTGTTACTAATTTGGATATCGGAATTCTGAGAGGAAGAAGTAGATTTTGTGGAAGTTGTATTAGTGGTGGTTATATATTCTTTTAGTAATGTGATTAACTTTAAATATTGTACTTTTCTATCGTCATGTTTTTTATATTGCATTTCAACATGGCGACTGAAAATAAAGATTAAGATGGTAATTATTACAGATAATAGTGCAATATTATCTGTTGTTATAAAGGTATTTATTGTATTCCAAAATTCTTGCATATTTTCTCCCGTTAGTTAGTTTACTTTCCTACGGCACTGTATCTTCCATTCAAAATACTTATCAACCGTGATTTCTCTATCTTCAAGTCCTTTTTTCTTCCTACTCTAATTGAGTAGAAAAGCATTTTCCAACCCATAATCAAATGTAAGTGCCACTGGAGCACTAGCAGAACGGTGTTCATCAGAACTATAGGTCATTGAAACATCTTCATTACGACACACAGGTGTCGTTTCAAATAATTTAATGGTATTCATATTATTAGCTTCTTCTAGCTAGAATAAATTCTATTAAGGCATTCAATTATTGGAGAAAGATATACTTTTTCTGAAACAATAAACCCTTTCCTTATATGAATATCTTAGCATAGGTTTTGGTGAATCACAATCGGCTTGTTTGCTTTTAGCGGAAGGGGATAATATATATTTATAATAAGAGTTGATCAATGGGTAGCAATATGCTATAATTCAGTTAGTAATAAATATAAAATTTTATTGTTTTTATTTACAAATGAGAGTAATTCTTGTATTATAAATAGTATCGAACGATCGTTCGAATACATGTTCTTGGAAAGTAGGTTAATTATGAGAAAAACAGTATGTGAACTATTTGCAGGTGTGGGTGGTTTTAGAGTGGGATTAGAAAAATCATCTAAAGAATGGGATACAGTTTGGTTTTCTCAGTGGGAACCAGGGAGAAAATCACAATGGGCGCACGAGTGCTATGTTAGTCATTTTGGTGATATTGATTCTAATACTAATAGAAATATTTCGACAGTTAATAAACAAACGGTACCAGAACATTCATTATTGGTGGGGGGATTTCCGTGTCAGAATTATAGTGTTGCAGCATCTAAGTCGTCTAAAGGTATTGAAGGTGAGAAGGGCGTATTATGGTGGGAGATTCGTGATTTGCTAATTGCTAAGAAAGCACCATTTGTATTATTAGAAAATGTGGATCGACTTTTGAAAAGTCCAGCAGTTCAACGTGGACGAGATTTCGGTGTTATGCTGACTTGCTTTGCACAACTAGGGTATCGTGTAGAGTGGCGCGTAATTAATGCAGCAGAGTATGGGGCAGCACAAAGAAGAAGACGTATATTTATATTTGCATATAAGAATGATACGAAGTATGCAAACTGTATGGATGAGATTAATTCTAAAGAGATGATACATTCGGAGGGATTTTTTGCATCAACATTCCCTGTTGATGCAGATAACAAAATGAAGGAAACAGAAGTTCCGTATCATGATATGACAACTATAGATAGTGAAGTTTTTTTGACAGAGGGCGAAGAAACAGGAGATAATGATTTGTTATCAGTATCGAAAGAGTATCAATTTGCTTTTGAAAATGCTGGGTATATGAAGGATGGAAAAATATATACTTGTAAGGTAGATGCTATTGTGGAAGAACCAATTTTATTAAAAGATATTATTATACAAGGTGCGGAGGAGCAATATACAATTCCAGAAGATAAATTAGAAAAATGGGTATATCTAAAAGGAGCCAAAAGAATTAATAGAACATCAAAAAATGGTCATGCATATGTATTTTCAGAAGGACCAGTAGCATTTCCAGATTCGTTGGACAAACCGTCTAGAACAATGTTAACATCAGAATCAAGTATTAATAGAAGTTCACATGCTATTAAAGATCCAGTTACTGATAAGATACGACTTATTACACCAGTTGAAGCAGAGAGGCTACAAGGATTTGCTGATGATTGGACAAATACTGGAATGCCACAGAAATTCAGATATTTTTGTATGGGGAATGCGTTGGTGGTACCAATGGTAGCTAGAATGGGAAAAACATTAAATAAAATTATTGAAGCAGAGGATTAGATTCCCTGCTTCATTTTTTTATCCATTATTTCAGCTAAAACATATTCTCGATTTAGGAAGAAGGATTGCTTAACAAATGAACCACCTGTTGGTAAAGGTAAAACATCAGTTTTATCTTTTGCATGTGGTCTAATATGGCAGATGCGATTATCTTTACTAGAAGGTAAATTGTTAAACGTACGAGAACCATGCTGCTCTGTTTGAATTCCTTCGCGTAAGATGCTTTGCGTACGTTTCCATACATCTTTAACTTCGTGATTAATATCAGAGTGAGACATATTCCAAAAGGTTGTGTAGTATAAGGATAGATGCTTATCCATGTTTTTGTAATCTTTTATTTTGGCAAAGTGTTCATATTCGTCATCTTTCTTAAATACAACAAACAGAAATTTTGATTCAGATAAATAGTTGTTTATAGCAGCATCTTCCCATAATTCATTTACCATCTCATTAAAATCGAATGCAGGTAAAGATACAGTTTCTTTTAGAGTGGCATTTGATTCGAGTCGAATGGTTTTTACTTTGATACCAGCTTTTACAAATTCTTCTGCATCATTTGAGCGTACACCTAAAATACGTAGAACTAAAGAAGATTCGAGCTGCTTTGGTCTGCGAATATAGCTGATTTCGAATTCGTTAACTAACGCATCTACAGAGGTGCCAATTCTATTATTGATAGTAGAAAGAATATGCTCTTCAAAATTACCGACATAATTGATTTTATCATAGGTGGATTTACGAGGCATGATGTAATTATTTAAAATATATGTCATGTAAGAAGTCTTGAAACAAAAAGCACGCTGTTTTGCAGGAATATCAGAACAAGGTTGCTGACGTGTACTGCTTGCCGCAGTAGCGCCCTTCGTACAAGCACCTAAATAATATGTATCACCTTCTGATAGCTCATGAGCTTTTCCTTCTTTAATTTTATTTGCAATAATCTCAAAATCAGATTTAATAATCCCTAAATCTTCTTCGGGAATCTGAAATAACTGGACATATTTGATGGGATAATCTAATTTAGCAATGCCTTGTAGATATTGGTAATAAATTAGCAATATAGTATCAGTTTTCGAACGTAAGTGGCTACAATCAAAAGTTTCATGAATAACATCAATATAGTTGATGATAGTAATAACTAGGCGTTCTTTAGCAGAAAAAGAGCCATTTTTATTTTTCTTAAATGGAGTTACTTTGAGTTCAACACCAGCTTCTTTAAAATCAGGCTCAGCATCAGAATTAATAGTTAAATCAAAGTAATGTTCTTCTAATAGGTGACCGAGGTTACCTTTAAAAGAATTGCTTTGATAATATGTTGATGTTTCAGCTACTCGATCAGGTGTGGAGTAGATTATATCAGAAAAAGTTTTTCCTTCTAGTTGTTTTGCATAAGTTTCAATGCTAGATGGAGAAAATTTGTCGTAAATTGTGGTATTCATGTTTGCTCCTTTCGATTTCAGTATTACAATGATAATAACATAAGTTGACAAATGAAAATAGATAAGAGTGTAAAAATCGTTGTTAAATAGCTTGTATTGTTATGTAATTCATTGAAAATAATTGATATGTATATATAATTACTACATATAAAATGTTATAATTGTAGTGACAGAAATTTAAAAGTACATTTAAAGGATAAAAGAGGGAGAAACTATTTTGGAAGATAAAAAATTGAATGGAAGTTACTTGTTTTATTGGCTAAATAAATTAAGTGTTATTTCCAAAGAATCAACAAACAGTGGTGTTGAATTTAATGAATTTAATAAATATATGCATATTAAACGAGAAATTGAAAGTGAATTAGTCGATACGGTGAAAAAGATTAATTCAACTCAAAAGTCGCATTTGATTTTTTTGGCTGGTAGTAGTGGTGATGGGAAGTCACATTTGATTTCATATCTAAATGAAAATCATAAAATGGATGTAGAAGATTTTAGGTTTTATAGAGACGCTACTGAAAGTGATGATCTGGATTTAGAGGCAGAACAAGTTTTGGAAAAGAAATTAGTTGATTTCTCAGATGAAGGGTTACTATCGGGTCAGAAAACGAAGATGGTGTTGGCTATAAATTTAGGCGTGCTAAGCAATTTCCTTAGTAATGAGTCAGTTAGAAATAAATATGAAAAAGTAACAAAATTTATAGAAACAAGTGAAGTATTGAGTGAAGGAAATGCACCACGAAAAGTAGAATCCCCAGATTTTACGATAATCAATTTTTCGGGGTACAATGATCTTGAATTTCAGGATGGTCACCTGATATCTTATCAATTAGAAAAGTTATTTAGCCGTATATTTAATCAGTGTGATAGCAATCCGTTTTATAAAGCATATAAAAAAGATTTGGCTCAAAACATAGAAAATGATTATATCTCAAATTATCAAATGTTATTAAATAAAGATATACAGAAAATGTTAATAAATTTGATTATTATGATTAAAATTGAAGAAAATATTATATTGCCAACAAGAACATTGTTGGATTTTATTTTTAGAATCATTGTACCTCCAACGGCAATAGATAATAAAAGAACTACTGAAACTATAATAGATAATACATTTGTAAATCTTTTATTTACTCAGGGTGGAAAAGGAAAATTGATAAGACCTTTTCAAACATTGGATATTATGAATTTAAGAAGTGAAAAAGTTGATACAATAATTTCTGAAATGTTTATCAAGGATATGGTAGAAATTATTGATGAGCATTTTCCAGATACAGTACAAGGTATATTCTTGGGGTATTTAAAAGCACAGCAGAATCTTTTACAATGTGAAAATACAAAAATTAGAAATAAATTGGTCCAAACAATTATTCGAATGATTTGGTTAAGCGGAGTTGTAGAGTTTAAAGAATGCTATCAAGTATTTGATAAATTTGTTTATTATTTGAACGGATATAACAGTGGGAATAGTAATGTGATAGAGGAGATTATTGAATTTATAATAAAAGCTATATATGGACTGTTAGGTGATGATGAGTCTACATATGTTAATGTTGCGAAAACAAAAAGTGTTTATTTGAAATATAAATTAGAGATAGGAGATGGACTTGAAACCATATATGTGAGAAATGCCGAAACTTCAATAAGTACAGTGATTAAGCTACCATTCAAAGAATTGGAGACAAATACTATAGTGGATATATCAATGGATTTCAAATTATTTAAGTTACTATATAAAGTAAATGATGGATATAAACCTAATAAACAAGATGAAGAAGATGCAATAAAATTTTTGGTACAGTTAAAAAAATTAGCTAAAGCAGGACAGTATAAAACGGAACTTTCAGTTTCATTAGAGAATATATCAGCAGATTTTTTGTTTAAAAAAGGAAAGAAAATGGGAAAGGATTCTTATGAATTTTTGAGGAGAATGTGATGAATGAAAGAATGAATAATTTGTTTGAATTAGTTAAATACAAAAAAAATGAGGAATCAATATTTCGTTTAGAGTATAAGAAAACTTGTAATTTATTTCCTTTTAATACGAGAAATCCAGAAAGACCTGAATTTTCTAATGGATTCGAAGGGGTTACAGGTGCATATACTAAAAGTGCATGTGGATTGAAAATCAATGAAGAGGTTAACATAGAAATTTTGATAAAAGAAATCGAAGAACAGGTACATATAAAAAACGAGGAAGATAAAGAGTATTTTGATAGTATGATTAGAGGTTATTTATTGACAATAGATAATAAGATAAATGTATTCTCGAGTGCGATGTTTCAATATTGTTTATTTTCAAACTTACGTAAAGAGAGAAAAGGCGAAATTGAAATAGGAAAGTATCTATATAACCTTTTTGGCTTTCCAGCAGATGAATTAGATCAGATAAATACCATGAATGTTTCAAATATTTTAGAAGAAATCATTGTGCAACACATGTTTATAGCACCTGAAGGAATTGAAGGCGCAATGGTAGAAAGTAAGATTAAAAATATAAATGACTTATTTATAAGTGATTTGAAAATTTTAATCAATAATGAAGAGTATTTTTTGAAATATTATCCTCAGTTATTAGCTTATTATTATTTTTTCTATATTTCACAACTTTCAATTATTGTAAATCAAGGAAGAAAAGGGAATGTTGAAAAATTAGAAAAAATATTTTTTCTGTATGGTCAAGAGAGTGTGACAAAATCGAGGAAAAGCTATACAAATGGGATTGGAAAAATAAAAGAATGTAGTAAATATTTGCTGGCTAATATTAATGTATTAGCGCAACTTAATGCGATTTTTTTGAGTGAAAATCAATTGTTACCAACATTGTTAGAGAATTATGAAAATATGGACAAAATTCAACAGAATGAAATAGATATATCTTTGAGCGAGTGGATTGAAATAGTGAATAAGAAGTATAATAAGATAAATCAACCATTAAATGGATTGGATGAAAAAATTGAATATCTTATCAAGCTATATAAAAGTGAAAAAACAGCATTTGGAGATGGAACAGGATCCAGATATGCCTTGTGGATAGAGAAAAGTGCAAATTCCTATTTTATTAGAAGACATGGAAATTTAGGTAATTTTCTGTATATTTCTCAAGAATTTTTATTGTTAATGTTATTTATTTGTAAAAATGGAAAAAGAATAAAACTGAAAGAATTTTTCCGTAATTTAGAGGTGAGAGGGATTTGTTTAGATAGTGAAAGTAAGATATTAGTTGAGAGAAGATTAAATGAATTGGGCTTATTAGATAAGAAAAGCGATAGTGGGGAGGCTGCATATGTATAGTGATTTTTTCAAATACTTAGCTGAAAAATTAAATGAATACTTTGAAAAAACATTATGGAGAAATGGAGAAGTATATTTTATACAGCTAGATGAAAGGGAAATGATAAAACTCTTATATGAGCAAATAGGTGACTTGAGTAATGCTAAGAAGTATATAGACACCAGTTTTAATAAAGAGTTTGAAATGTGTGAGTTGATGTATGAAGGAAAGTCTATTTATATAGCTAGTTCTATCTATGCTAATGACGGAAATCTTGTACTATTGCGTAATGCAATAAAAGAACAAAAGGAAAATTATTATGGAAAATCTATTTTATTTCTTATAAATAATTATGATTTAGAAAGTATTACTAATGATGGAGCAGATTTATTAGATAAAGGAATGCCATTTAACCCTAATGAGTTAGCACAAGGTTTAAATAAAACTTTAGAGAATTCTAATATGCAAGATGTCGAGAAATTGGTGATTTCTTTTAATATAAATCGTAAACAAGTAGATGCTTATGAAGAAATGAGTTTGTTTGAATATGCAAATGATTTTGCATTAATGAAAAAGGGAATAATAGAAGACGATGATTATGTGAAATTAGGATTGTTCAAAGATAAAAACATGTGTAGTTCTGGTAATATTAACGAGCGCCTAGAACAAAATAGCAAGTTGTTTGAAAAAGTGCAGAGAGCGCATGACTTGAATCTAGAATATGAAAAATTATCAGAAGATTTCGATGATGGTGGAGTAGGAATTTTAAGTAGTGGTAAATGGGCGTCAGTAGATTTTGGTACAGTAAATAATTCATTTAATAATAATAAGAAAAACAAGTCTATAAGTCTTGAAAAAATAGTAATAAAGGATATGGATTACTATGAGAAAAATAAAAGTCAGTCAACGGCAGGGAAAAGGAATAAGAGTATTATAATATTCAATCCAAATCTTAACGATAGAATTTCCATAAAGCTGGAATTTGACAATAAAGCACCAATTAAGTTTTTACAAAACGTGAATGGAATCACTGCAAAAGGTGATGGAACAATGATAAAATTAGAACTTGAAGCTGGAGCGAAAGTGATATATTATCAGATAAAATATTCTTATGAGAAGAAGTCGGCAACAACATTTAAATTTGATATTTGTATTTTACCTATGGCAGCTGAAATTTTACAAATAGAAAAAAATCAATGGGTCAATGCAAATAAAAAGCTTATAAACTTATCTGTCAAAGATGAAGATTCCATTATAATGGGAGATGCGCCTACAACTGAAAATGTAAGAGAAGTAAAAGAAAATCAGATGCTTGATTTGAATGATTATACCTATAGAATTGAAGCATCAGTAATTGAAGAATTAGATAGAGATATTGACTTCTTTATTAGAATGTCAAGTTATAAAATAGCTTGTAAGCTTATTAACGATGGACAATCGCCAACACCTATATCTATAAATGCAATTGAACAATATAAGAGAGACTCTGAAGAAAGTTTTATTAAATCAGGAAAGACTATCACAATTGCTGGAACACCATATTATTTTGGTGAAGATAAACGTATAACAGGAAATATAGATAAGGTTTCAGATAGACTGTTTTTTGAATCTCAAATAATTGAAAATGACATTGTATATGGCTACTATGAGAATGGAAACATATATAAAGAAGCATTGAGTTTTGACGCTGATATAGAAAAGAGCTATCTAGAAATTTTGGATTATTATAAAAAACATGAAACAACACCTTTACTTTCCTATTTCGATGAAGAACAGAGCCAGTTGTATGAAAAATTTATTGCGATCTTTTTTAGCAAAATGAGTGAATTAAACGATTGTATTTTGAATGAAGAACAAAAATCAATGCTTATGATCGGATCAATAAAATACAATGATGAGTACTGGTTTACGCCTTTTAATATAATAAATATTTTATATAAATATGCTTTTGAAAAACAATTGAAAAAGGATAAAGTCTCAAAGGCTATATTGGAGCGTCTTGATGCATCTGCAATTGTACCATATTTATATTTTTCGAATGAAGTGAATTTATATCGATGCATATCTAGTGTTGGGACAGGGAACTGGTTAAAGTATATAAATAATAAGAAAGCCTCATTAAGTGTGGTTGATAAATATTTAGAGAGAATAGTATTTTCAAAATTGGATTAATTTGTTAAATATTATGCATTGTTGTTTGGATGTTCAAAATCACCATTAAAAATAAATGCTATTAATTTGGGGGATAATAGAGAGTTTTTAAAAGGCGTAGTCACGTTTTATATTAAACATAAGATTCCAGTAGAAATATTTTTTTATGAACAAGAGAGTCAAAGTAAAAATAGTTTTGAAGAGTTCTTCACGATTGAAAATATAGATATTATTAATGAAATGTATAATAATATCTTAAATAAATATCATTTGGAAGAAGCGCACGAATTAGTAGAAAAAATGAAGAGAGCAATTACTTTTTATATTAGAAAAGATTCAGGTTCATATAATTATGCACATTTGACATTTTGTAATAATAATTCTTTGGATGATGGAGCTAGTCATAGCATGAAAGATATTCCAACAGGATTAATGCTGGATGGTATAGTTAGTGGTGTTTCATCTTTGATGGAGTCCGATTATAGAATAGGATTTGGAATTAAAGATATGAATGAAGCAAGCTTTTTAAATGAAAAAGCAATCTTGCTTAATGAATATGCATTTAATATGGTTAATGGAGCGAAAAATTCATATACAAAAGAGAAAAGTATTGTATCTGTATCTGAAGTTATTAAAGAGGTACGTTTGAATGCGATGTATGATAGTTCGTATTGGGTGACTTTTATTAATCCAAAGTTTAATCTTAGTTATTTTCTAAAACAAGCTGAAGAGCTATTGATTGTTCATTACGGAGATCAATTAGAATCAAGCGATACCTATTCAGCTATTACGGTAACTAAAAAAACAGATTTGTATAAAATAATAATGAGACAATATTTGGAAGATAATCATGTACATGTGACAGAAAACGGAATTGAAAATGCTATAAAAATATTTAATAGTATCAATGGTGAGTGGTTACTTAAATTGGTTGAATCTAGAAATCAATATGCATCGAGAGCAAATATAAGTCACATAGCGGCTATTAAATATATGCTTTCTGTTTTAAATCATGAAAAAATACTATGGATTCCAATTTCAATGGAAGAAATATTACGTGTTGCAGGTACAATGAAGCTACAAACAGAGACAATATTTTCAAAGAGTGATTTAGGGATAGAAGGGGTCGCTAGTGATGATATATTAATGATAGGGGTAGAAAAAACGCTACCTAACAAACTTTTCTTTTATCCAGTAGAGGTTAAAGTAACTAAACATGATAAGTCTTCAATAGATAAAGGTAAAGAACAAATTAAAAAGGTAATCACTCTTTATGAAGAAAGATTAGCACAAGGGGATAGTGACAATTTTTCCAAGAAGTTTTATAGAAACTTTTTTATGCAATTGCTATATATTAATGCAAATAAACTTTTTATGAATGGATTTTTTAGTGAGGAGGATTACCAATATCTTTTAAATATCAAAAAACTTTTATTGAATGATGAATTTGAAATCTCAACGGATTTAAATAAATATTTAGGTAGAGGGGCTGTACTTTGCTTTAAAGCGGATAACTCATGGAGTTCTTTTGATATAGAAGAAGATGTGTTGATTTTGAAATTTAATAAAGAAGATGCATTTACAGGTGTAGTAGAGACTTTAGAATGTATAAAACACAAAATACAAAATGGCAAGACAGATTTAGATACAAATGTATTACTATCAAGATGCTATTTGCCCAAAATACAAAATTTATTAGATGATAAAGCTATAAAAGTTGACTCCATAGAGGTAAATGAAAAGGAAGATATACAAAAATCTAAGGCGGAAAATGAAAACACAATGGATTTAGTGAAAGAAACATCTGTATATGAATATGAAAATCAGATTGAAAAAGTAGTAAAAGAACATATAGGTGAAAACAAAAATAATTTAGACACAACAGAGAAGAAAGTAGAAACTGGTGAAATACTGGAATCATTAAACAAACGAGTACTAATTGGAACGGTGCAAGGAACTACTAAAAAGCTATACTGGGAATTTGGAAATGCAAAATTGGCTAATAGGCATATGCTAATTCTAGGTAAATCAGGACAAGGGAAATCTTATTTGATTCAATGTTTATTACTAGAATTATCAAAGCTACAAGTTTCGAGTTTAATTATAGACTATACAGATGGGTTTAAAAAATCGCAGTTGGAACCTGTTTTCAAAGAAGCCTTAGGTAGTAATTTACAACAATTTCTTGTCGCTAAAGATAAATTCCCATTGAATCCATTTAAGAAAAATTTAAAAGAACTGGATGAAGATGAGTATATTGAAGAAGATGCTTCAGATGTGGCGGATAGAGTTCAATCAATTTTAGATGCTATATACGGATTTGGACCACAACAAAGTAATTGTATTTATCAAGCCGTAAAGGTAGGAGTTGAAAGTTATGGAGACAAGATGACTCTTACAAAATTGAAAATGGCATTAGAAGAAGATGAATCTACGTATGCAAAAACAACGCTTTCAAGACTGGCATTATTATTCGATAAGGATCCTTTTTCATACGGAGGTGAGTTTGATTGGGAATCAATAGAGAATAATACGGGAAATGTATTTATTATTCAGTTGACTAGTTTTATGCGTGATATTCAAAAAGTAGTAACAGAGTTTATACTTTGGGACTTATGGTATTATCGCATTCAGAATGGAAATAAGGATAAGCCATTTCCTATAGTACTAGATGAAGCGCAAAATCTTAATCATAATGGAAAATCTCCAAGTGCGAAAATTCTGACTGAGGGACGAAAATTTGGATGGTCAGGTATGTACGCAACACAATTTTTAAAAGGTGCTTTTGAAGCAGATGTAATAAAACGTTTAGAAAACTCTGGGCATAAAGTGTTTTTTAGAGCTCCTGATAGCGAGATAACACAGGTTGCAGCTATGATTTCTAAAGACACAACAGAACGTAAAATGTGGGAGAATAGATTTGCATCATTAAATAAAGGTCAATGCATTTCACAGGGGTTATTGGTTGATGATAGTGGCGTTGCAAGAGGTGATATTGTAGCAGTTGTAGACATTACAAGTTTAGAGAAACGTGTATAGGGACAAAGATAATAGTTAAATGTAATATTTTAAGCGGTATGAAATGCAAATATACTCAGATATTTTGCAATAGTAGTTTAAAAGTAGTAATAGGAAGTCGAGTGATTTTCTAATAGTAGATGAGGATGATATTGAATATAATTTTAGGATTTTTGATAATCAATAAATGATTTTCATCCTCAAATAGCGAAAAGGCAATGTTTGGTTACAAGTGGCACGAGGTGAAATTACTCAAATTTCAGTGATTTTAGTAGTTAATAATAGAATGGGGATATAAAATTATTATGACTAGACCATTTACATCAACAGATGTTAAAAGACTTACATCTGAACATCAAGAAATAAAAACAAAACTTTTAAAAGCAGAAAAGCATACTTCTAAATATAGAATAGATATATCAAAGTCGTCACAAGCTTTAGTGGCTCAAGAAGTGTTGAAAGTATTAAACGATATATCTATTGAAGAGGTTAATAGAGAGAAAAAAGGTTATCGCATAAAAGCACTTCGTGATTATGGATATAATAATATAGCAGATATTGCTACAGCATCTGTTCATACAATTGCATCTGTTCACGGTATTAGTGAAGATACGGCTATTTCGATTAAAAGAGAAGTTGATAGTATAGTTTCACAGGCACGTAAAGGTGTGAAAATAAGATTAAGTATGGATAATCGAAATAGAAAAGCGACGGAACTGGTTTCCGCTATTTCAAGATTTAAGGAAAGTAAGCCACATACGGAAAAATGCAGAAAAATACTAGCAGAAAACAACAAACAAATTGATTATGCACTGGAAGATATATCGCCTGCAAAAAATGGAATTATATGGATTTTTACTTCGAAACAAAAAAAGCAAAAAGCAATAGATGCATATAATTTACTTGGTGAATTACTTGTAAGTGAATATAGTGAAAATGCCCATCAGACTATAGAGGCATTGGATATGATTAGTAAGAGTGAAGGAAAAGATGATTGGCAGCGCTTCGCAGATAATTCTATTAGCTTTTTTAATATATTAGAGGATGTTAATCCAGGAGTACTTGGAACAGATGATGCCGTATATGGACTACCAGAAGAACTTGCTAGAGAAATTCAAGAAGAATGTTTTTTCCCAGAAGGCTTGTTATGTGAATTAAGGCGTTATCAGGAGTGGGGCGTTAAGTATTCACTTCATCAATCGCGAGTATTGCTTGGTGATGAAATGGGTCTGGGTAAAACAATTCAAGCGATTGCTACAATGGTATCATTACGTAATACAGGTGGAACGCATTTTATTGTTGTGTGTCCTGCAAGTGTAATTACAAATTGGTGCAGAGAAATTCGTAAAATGAGTCTTTTATCAGTAACAAAAATACATGGTACAGGACGAAGTGGAGCATTAAAATCTTGGCTTAAGACAGGTGGAGTAGCAGTTACAACATATGAAACAACAGTACATTTTAAATTCGAGGATAATTTTAAATTTACCTTGCTTGTAGTTGATGAAGCTCATTATATTAAAAATCCAGAAGCAAAACGGACTAAAAATGTAAAAAATATAAGTAATCATGCAGAGCGCCTTATGTTTATGACTGGAACCGCACTTGAGAACAAAGTTGATGAAATGATAGTGTTGATTCAAATGCTACAACCGAATATAGCTAACCAGGTTCAAGGTATGGCGTTTATGGCTTCTGCACCTCAATTTAGAGAAAAAGTAGCACCTGTATATTATCGTAGGAAGCGAGAAGATGTATTAACAGAGTTACCAGATTTAATTGAAAGTAAAGAATGGTGTACGATGTGTACGGAGGAAGAAGCTGTTTATGAACAAGCTGTTTTGGGAAAACATTATGCGGATGCAAGAAGAGTTTCATGGAATGTAGATGATTTAAAAAATTCTTCCAAGGCAAACCGACTTTTAGAAATTATTGAAGAAGTGGAAAAAGAGGGGAGAAAAATCATTGTTTTTTCTTTTTTCTTAGATACTATTCGTAAGATAAAAGAATTACTTGGAAATAAATGTTTAAATCCTATAAATGGATCAGTTACACCGCAGAGACGCCAAGAAATTATAGATGATTTTGATAAAGCACCTGCTGGAACGGTTTTAGTAGCACAAATACAATCAGGTGGAACAGGTCTTAATATTCAATCAGCTAGTGTTGTTATTCTATGTGAGCCACAATTTAAACCATCTATTGAGAATCAAGCGATTTCACGAGCATATCGTATGGGACAAGCAAGAAATGTACTTGTATATAGATTGCTCTGTGAAAATACAGTAGATGAAAAAATCAGTTCATTATTAGAAAGTAAGCAAGCAATCTTTGATGCATTTGCGGATAAATCCGTTGCAGCAAATGAAAGTTTGGAACTAGATGACAAAAAATTTGGGGATATTATTAAAGAAGAAATTGATAGAATTAATCTGAAAAATGGGAAAGTAAAGTCGGATGAAAAACTGAGCAAATAATATTTTCGTAGGAACTTCAAAATACTTAAAATACAGTAACTATGTTTGGATAAACAAATGGTAGAGCAATAGTAATAAAAGAAGGTGAATGAAATGAAAAAGAAAATAGAACATCCCAAAGTGTTTATTTCATATGCGTGGGGAACTAAAGAACATGATGACAAAGTTATTTTCTTTGCTACTGAATTGAAGAATGATGGAGTAGAAGTTGTTTTTGATAAATGGCAATTAATAGAAGGAGCTGATACATACGCTTTTATGGAAAAAAGTGCAATAGATAAATCAATAACAAATGTATTGATTTTACTAGACCCCTTGTATGCAAAAAAAGCAGATCAACGTAGTGGAGGAGTTGGGGCAGAAACACAGATAATATCACCAGAAGTATATTCAAAAGTTGAGCAGAAAAAATTTATTCCAGTTGTTTTTGAGAGGAATGAAGATGGAGAAATATGCAAACCACAATATCTAAAAGGATTATTGCATTTTGATATGACTCAAGATGAAAAGTATGATGCAGAATATCAGCGTTTGGTGAGAAGACTATATGGAATTGATACTATTAAAGAACCGGAACTTGGTAATCCACCTGCATGGCTAGATGAAATACCACAAGTATCGTATAGATCAAGAGTAAGTAGTGAGTATTATAAGGGCAATTCATCTGAAACTTTAAAAAAAAAGAAATTCAATGAAAACCTTTTAGAGCTAGTTAGACAAATTGATGCATATTCTTATAAGGAAGCAGATGATTACATAAAGCAATACTTGGAACTGAAATCATATCGAGACGAAGTTCTACTTCTTTTAAAAAGTAGTGATTATATTGAAAATGGATACAAGATGATGATTTCAGCATTAGAAGAAATTGCTATAAAACTGAAAGTAAATTATTCGTCAGACTCACTGAAGAAGACTTTAATTCACGAATTGTTTATTTATATTATTGCATATTATTTTAAACAAAAAGATAAAGAAGCAATTCGCTATATTTTAAATAAGACTTATTTTGTAGGGGATTCAAATTTTAATGAGCATGATGATAGTTTTAATTCATTTTATGATCACAATCAAGAATTGGATGAAGCTGTTTGTAAAAGAGATGAAAAAAAATATTATTGCGGTACTACCAAGCTTTGGATGGAACAAATTAATGTGGAAGTGTGCAGCAAGAGCGAATTTATTTTTGGAGACTTATTTTGCTATAATAGTTCGTATCTTATTGAAAACTATCGAAGCGGATGGGCATGGTTTCCGCTAACGTATGTTTATAATAGTGAAGATAGACAGGGCACAGTTAGGAATTATGCATTAAAACTGAAATCATCAGAGCATCTAGAAGAAGCTGCGTTTATAATGGGGTATTCGTCAAAAAAAGAATTTATTAAGAAATATACAGAAATAGAAGAAAAATACAAAAAAGGCGAAATGAAGGAATATCGATATAGTTCATGTTTTGAGAATGCGCCTTGCTTTTGGGATAGTATTAGTCATTCAGATTTAGGGATAAGAAATTAATGTGTTTTCAGGAGGTGTACTTATTTCATCTATATATTATTTATGCTTTCTGTAACTTGGCATATATACAGTTAGGCGTTCTTCTGATATTAAGCTAGAAATCACTTTTGGGAAACAATAAATTACTATAACAGTAGAGGAGATAATGGATAACATGGGATATTTAGGAAAAATCCTCATAGGAGGAACTGTTGGTGCTTTATCTGTAGCAGCAGTACCATTTACTGGAAGCGGTTCTTTATTTGGCGGAGCTACTTTATTCGCATCACTTACGGGCGCAGGTGTAATCGCTGGTGCAACCGGTGGTGTAGGCGTTGGAGCGGGAGCGATAATGCAATATGTGGAAGATAAACACAAAGAGGGATTAGTTAAGAGGCAAAAGCAGAATCGTTTCAAGAAGGAATGAATGAAGGGAAATCAGCTACAGTACGAGAAATTAAAAAAAGAGATGATTTCTTTTTTGCTACTACAGCATTATCTTCCTACATAGGGAAATGTGATAACGTGATAGATGAAGCAGAAATGCTAGAAATACAGTTTGATTTAGATATGATGAAAAAAACAAGGATTTACCAGAAGCAATTGTAGCTGAAATAGAAAGTATCGCATCAAATGAAACTATTTCCTTTGATGAAGTTAAGGCCTATTTGGACAAAGTAAGCTTACAGACTTTAAAAGCTTTAGAAAAAGACATAGATGAAATAATTGAAGCTAATGGGAAAATTTCTGAAGAAGAAAAATGTGCAAAAGATCAATTCATGCACTATCTACATGAACGAGAAAGTAGAGAAGACGAGATTTGTACATCTAGTTTTTCCACAGTTTCTGGGCCAGAGACAAAAGAAATATATTACGACAAAATATTATCAGAGAATAAAGTGGATAAATCTACACAGGAATACAGAGAAAACATGGAGGGAGTTTGAAGAGAATTTTCACAAAAAACCTCACATCATCTGCTCAATCCTTTACAGTATTATCTAAGAAGTGTTGGAATATAAGTTGTAGAGCCGTATACGAGACCCGTGCGTATGGTTGAATGAGAGGGAGATGATTTTTTTCAATAATTTCTCTACTCGATTAAAATATTAATTAAATTGAAGAAGATAGAAAAATATGAATGTTATCGATAGACCATATCGCTTAATTACATTGGAGGAAAGTAGAGTAATGTTTCGTGATTTCCACAAAAAGGATAGAATAAAATGAGAAATAACTGTATAATATAAAAGTATATCAGCACAACTTATTTGAAAAGTAATCGTGAGATGTGATTTGGAAAATGATTACGATATGGAGTGTATCGGCTTGCAGAGCAAGGGCTAACACTAATGGGGGTACTTCTTGTTGTATTACCACTTATTATAATTTTTTTGATGGAACATTTAAAAAGACGTTTTAAAGAAAAAGGAGATAAGAATATGGATAAAAAGAAGACTTTTGAAGCACTAATTGTAAACTCGGAGTGTATAATTAATTTGAGTGGAAATGTAGCAGGAGGTGCTCTGCTAGCCAATGCATTTTAAAAGTAGATGAAGTTGTCTTTGATTAATGAAATACATATTTGAATGAGGATCAGTTTATGGAACCAAGGAAGCAGGAAAGGAGATACATAATATGGTTTATTCTCCGTTAAGGTATCCAGGAGGGAAAGGGAAGTTAGCTCCCTTTATGGAAGAATTAGTGAAAACTACTGGTCATGTGGGGGGGACATATATTGAACCTTTTGCGGGTGGAGCTGGAATAGCACTTGAATTATTGGATAAAAATGTAGTGAGTAAAATAGTTATTAATGATTATGATAAAGGGATTTATTCATTTTGGAGAGCTATATTAAGCGAAACTGATAGGTTTATTAAAGCAATAAAGGACGTTCCATTAACTATAGATGAATGGAAACGCCAGAAAGACATTATAACTAATTTAGGAAATAAGTATAGTTTTGAACTTGGGTTTGCAACATTTTATATGAACAGAACAAATCGATCCGGTATTATTAAAGGTGGAGTAATTGGTGGAATTGAACAAAATGGTAATTGGAAGATGGATGCAAGGTTTAATAAAAACGATTTGATTCAAAGAATTGTAAAAATTGCAGGGAAGAAGAAACAAATTCACCTTTATAATAAGGATGTCGCATCATTAATTGAAAAATACATTCCAACTTATGGTCCAAATACTTTTGTATATTTTGATCCTCCTTATTTTGGTAAGGGAAAACAATTGTATCTGAATTTCTTTTCGTATAAAGACCATGTACGTATTGAAAAAATGATTCGTGAAATGGTGCAATGTGATTGGGTGATTACATATGATGATGTCCCAGAAATTGCAAATATTTACGCGAATCATATAGTAAGGAGATTCGATTTGAATTATAGTGCAGCAGTGAAGAGAAGGGCAAGTGAAATTATCGTTTTCAAAAGAGAAGATATAATACCATTACAACAATCATTAGATAATAATGAAATCTGTGTGAATTTGCGATGAATAAGGAGTATTTATGGGAAAAAAACATGAGATAAGACCATATCACTTGCATGTGGAAAATTTTCGGAATTTTCGAGATGTTTCATTTGATTTGGGAAAGAGACTTACAGTAATTAGTGGACAAAATGGTGTTGGGAAATCAAATTTGTTGTCATTGATTGCATCAGGATCAGGTTTAAACAAAAAATCAGCGTTGGGGAGTAATTTTCAACCAGAGTTTTACGATTTTTTTAATGTGGATCAGGATGAGAATTTTGAAAACTATAAACTGTATCTTAGTTATATTGAAGATGATGGAGATGTTGCTTTGACAAAGCGACTATCATTTAAAGATGATAGTAAAACTTCTCGTGGAATTCGAATTATACCGAGAACGACAAATGTAAATATGGACAATTGCACACTCAAAGAAGCTGAGAATCTTGCAAAGGAAAAATATGATGTGGGTGGAGCAGCAAGAGTTAAAATTCCCACAATATATTTGAGCTTATCGAGGCTATATCCTTTGGGTGAACGCAAAGAATTAGTTACTATAACAGAAATTAGCAAAAGAAATTCATTTTATCAGAAAAAATCTGATGAGAAATATAAAGAATGGTATAATTATGTTGTACCTAACTCTATAAAAAATGAAGCATCATTGTCGTTGGTAGAAAAGAATACGTGTTCAAGAGCATCGTTACATATGGATATAATAGATACACCTATATTGTCACAGTCCATAGGACAAGATAATATTGGAAACATTATTAGTGCATTGGTGGATTTATATTTGCTTTCTTTAGAAGAGGATTATCGTGGAGCAGTGCTTTGTATAGATGAAATAGATGTTTCATTACATCCTGACACACAAATTAGATTATTAGACTTGTTTGATAAACTTGCAGGAAATTTTGGAATACAATTTGTGGTAAGTACGCATTCGCTGACAGTTTTGAAAGAAATAATAAAAAAGGAAAATCAAAATAATATGAATTATAAGGTGGTATATATAAAAAATCCGTCTGCTCCTTATGTGACAGAAAGTAATTCATATGAATTATTAGAGGCGGATATGTTCGGAAATCTAAGTTTTGATCGTCCTAAAATAAGGCTTTATTTTGAAGATTGCATAGGAATGGAATTGTTTAGATTACTATTTAAAGCATTTAGAGAAATATATAATACAATTGAAAAAAATATAGAAAATCCTTGTTTGAGAAATTCTTCTAATGTAGATGGTTACAAAGAAATTAATGATAGAATTCATAATTTAAGTAAGATGCTCAATATTGAAGATAAAGTTAAGCAAGTACCTACAATTTTAGGATGTGAGGAACTTATCAAAATATGTAAAGCGGACACCTATTTTAAACGTGTTATATTTATTTTGGATGGTGATGCAAGATATAAAGAACCAGCTCAAAAACCTCGTATTCGAGACTATTTGGAAAAAAAATATGATCAGAAACAGTTACAATTAAATGATAGACAGCATATGGATAATCTTTGTTTTTTTCCAGATTATTTTGCACCAGAATCTTTTTTATATGCAATAATATACAAAATATATAATTCACCTCTAAATCATAACTCATTCTGGAGAGCATTAGATATGAAAGAAGATACAGCTCTCTATACAGCTGATAAGATTAAAGGACTTTTTTCTGATTTAGCTGATCAATTTAATAATGATGATTTGAAGCATAAATTTAAAGATGTGTCAAATTCAGAAATATGGAGTTTCATTCAAAAATCTGATATTGTTACATATTATTATTCGGATTACGAGAATGTTCTTGAACTTGTATATTTCATAGAAAATTTCAGGAAAGCATATAATATGGCATGGCCGATAATGATTTCTAATAGATACTCATAGATGAGGATAGCATCGTATATGATATCTCTCAGTCTATTTTGGAGGCAATATGGTAAGATTCCACCAATAAGACAAAAGATAATATAGATAATAAAGTATACCTAATATCAGAAACTTAAGCACTGTTCGTTAAGAAATATAAGGACGAACAACATACGTGGAGTGAGTGGTTGGATATTGCAGTAGATATATTGCAAAAAAATCAGATAATAACAAAGAAAAGGTTGATGAAATTAATCGAAGTATTGATTTTGATAGATAAAGAAAGCAACAAGAATATTTAGAGAATGAAGAATGGACAGAATTCCCATACAGATATAAAGGGAAAAGATAAAGTGATTATCGAAAATTTTGTTGGATCATCTAATACATTGATTAAAGAAATAAATATGTTAGAATCAAATAAAATTAAATTGATGGAAAATGAAAATCTGAATGAAAGTATATTTTTGGGTTTAGATGATTTGAAATGCGGTTTTGAAGTGTCAAGTCGCGAATTTCGCTATGGTGGTCAAGAAGGTATAGATATGTTAAAAGTATGGAAGAACGATTTAAAGGGAAATTTAGTTGACCTAGGCTATCAACATCTAAAATGGGGATGAGGACGTTTTCTTGAACAAATCTACACTTGCTAAAAGATTGACTAAAATGAGTTGATTAGCATATAATAGCATTAACAGAACCCAACACGCCTCTCAACGATGCGGACCACGTTGGGTCTTTTGATTTAAGGAAAGATGCTGAAGATCTTATTCCCACCAAAACCGACCACAAAATACCAAAAACTCATCCTACCCTCGGGTAACGATGAGTTTTTCTTTTATATAATCTTGATATATCAATGCAAAGATCCCCCGTCAACTAACCCTTCTTCGCATACGCGATCCCAAAGGTTCCTTTACCTGTATGGGCTCCTATCGTTGCCCCAATCTGGAAATTTCCTAGAAAATCAGAATCCGGAAAGGCAGCTTTCATTTCCGACATAAAAATGGCTGCCAAAGGTTTTGATCCCTCATCGGTATAGCCTACACAAAAAATATAAGAACTTATATCTGTGTCCTTAAACTGCTCCGTTGTTATGCTAACCAATTTATGCATAGCAGATTTTTCCCCACGTACAATACCGTGGCTTGCGACCTTGCCGTTATCAAGGTATACAAGGGGTTTTAAATGAAGTGATTTTGCGGATTTCAAAACCACACTACCAATGCGTCCGCCTTTTTGGAGATAAGAGACATCCCCCACTGTGAAAATCACCCCACAATCAGTTTGTGCACTTCGAACATAAACCAAAACCTCATCCAAACTTTTCCCATCTTTTGACATTTCAAGCATCTGGTAAATCATTAAACCCTGTGGTCCAGTTGCAAGTCTTGAGTCGATTATATGGATTTCACTACTTGGATACTCTTCTAAAAGCATATTTCTTGCATTTTGAGCAGATTGATACGAACTACTAAGCTCAGAAGATACTGTGATACAAATGATATCCTCATCATGTTCTAAAACAGGCCTGAATTTATCCATAAAATCTTGTACAGATGGCACGGATGTCTTTGGGTATACCCCGTCTAATTGATTGTAAAAATCAGTAACTTCGATTTCTTCTTTTTCCTTATAATAAGTTTCAGCATCAAGTGATACGGCAAATGGAATTTGAAATTCTTGTTCTAAGAAATCAAAGCCTAAATCACACGCACTGTCACTAAAAATTTTATATTTTCTCATAGACTTCCTCTTTTTTGGTGTTATTTGAGTTTATATGAATATTATAAATAATCCTAATGTAAATGATTACCATCCGTAGATGAATTATACATTTCTATAAAATATAATAAAGAGAATCTGTGAAGAATCTGTGAAAATAGCATCAAACGCAACCGTAGCTATATATTAAGCAGAACATATACCACTGGTATATCCCCCTCCAAATAAAAATGTGCTAAATTATATTTAAGCTACTTCGGTAGCTACACATAATACCCTACGATAGGGTGGGCGCGACCCGTAGAGCTAAGTCCTTGAGAACCTACGATAGGAGACGGCTTAGACAAAATTCATCCACTGATTGGTAAGACCTAGGCACCTTATCAATTGGTGGATGTTTTGATTTTGGATAGTTATATAGGAGGGAATGAAGATGGAATATAAGAAATATCGAGTGAGTAAAACACTAAAAGAATCAGTAGAAAATGTGTTAGGTCGAAGAGGCATTGAACACCAATTCGTTGAGGCGGATGGCGAAATATATTGCCTGCTACAAATCAGTAACAACAAATTTCATAAAGTAGTAGTAAGAGCAAAGATGGAGAAATACGGCGAGGAACGTGGTTCGAGCATACCGTATCTTGCAAAAGAGGAACAGGGCGATTTTGAGGTTTTAGATGAAATCAGCGAGACGAGTTGTATGTATTCTATATATGACGAGAGTAATGTGTTATAATTGCTTCTGTGAGAAATACATTTCCTATGATATAATAAGCAATATATAGAAAACCACTTCATAAAGAGAGGTCGCCAAATGAACGAAACGCTAAACTACTACAACAAGAACGCAACTACATTTGTACAGGGAACGATTTCGGTGGATTTTGAAGAAAACCAAAATAAGTTTGCGACCAAGCTAGTAGATGGTGCGCATATCCTTGATTTTGGCTGTGGATCAGGTCGTGATACAAAGTGTTTTATGGAGCGAGGATTTTCAGTTGATGCGACAGATGGCTCGGTAGAACTTTGTGAAATTGCCAGTAAGTACACAGGGATGCAGGTGCGTTGTATGCTCTTTGAGGAGCTAGAGGCAATAGAGGAATATGACGGAATCTGGGCCTGCTCCTCGATTTTACATTTGCCAAAGCACCAACTTGGGCCAGTGCTCATAAAGATGCTACATGCATTGAAAGAAAACGGAATTATTTATACTTCGTTTAAGTATGGTGAATTTGAAGGAGATAGAAACGGAAGATATTTTACAGATTTTACGGAAGAAACATTTAGGGCGTTTATAAAAGAACTACCCGAACTTAAGGTAGAGGAATTATGGACCACGGTTGATGTGAGAATAGGGCGAGGCGAAGATAGATGGCTCAATATAATACTACGGAAATAATGCAAGTAATGATTGATGGGAAATATTATAATGATTTAGATGTTGAGGGATTTGCTCGAATGATGAAGGATCCATCTTATTGTTATAAATTTTATTGGTTAGAAGCCATTGTAAAGCTAATATCTAGGAATTTTACGGAAGCTACTTATGATGACATTATTATAGAGATGATTGTAAATGCATGGTATCCAGTTACAGAATATCATATTCATTTGAGCGGAATTTTCACGGATAGAGAATCTAAGGATAATTTAGAACGAGCAGTGATGAAATTGCAATCTTTGAGCAAGCTAGAAGCTAAGGCATCCTCAGTAGAAATTAAAAATGCAGCAAAACAATTTGCTAAGGAATTACATAAGGAAAAGATGAGCCTCACGTTAAATGTACCTTATAAAGCCTTATCTGGTTTTGCGAATAAAGTTGGTGCCAAAATCAGTTTGGACAGCAGTGCAAAAAGGATGATGACATACTATAATCAATTGAGTCGTGATAATATTTTACTTCCATATACTTTTGGGGAAGAAAATGGGTTGGCGCGCAAAATAGTATTTAGCGACGCATGGATGCAAATGATAAAGGATAACACAGTATTTCTAATAGGATGGATACAACGTGAAAAAGTAAAGTGGTTGCAGAATAATAATCCTGAAGTTCCAGGGTTGATATATAAACTAGATAGATCAGAAGAAAAAGTACGAAAACTTGCAAAGGTGCATAAGCTCTGGGATGGGATTCTAGATTTACAGCCAGTGAGAGATGTATTTACCGAGGAAAGTATAGATACAAATGCCTATGCGGTGGATCATTTCATACCGTGGTCATTTGTGATGAATGATGAGCTATGGAATCTTATGCCAATGGACCCGAATTTGAACTCGGTTAAGAGTAATAAGTTGCCAGAGTGGGACAAGTATTTTGAGAGATTTGCGAGTAATCAATACATTATGTATGATGCAATTCATCAAAAGAATGGAATAAGGGATTTGTATGAGGCGTGTTATCGAGATAATCTACATTCTATTTGGGCGAATCAGGAATTGTACATAAAAGGGAATTCACAGGATCAGTTTAATAACATCTTAGATAGGAATATGCGACCAGTGTATGACTCTGCAAGGAGGCAAGGGTATGCTGTGTGGGATAGATGAGTTTTTGCATGTGCTACCCACAGTGCTATATTTACAACATCACTACCACAAATAAGGAGACCACATGAACGTACAAATTTTCGGTACCACCAAGTGCTTTGATACCAAGAAAGCACAGCGTTATTTTAAAGAAAGAAACATCAAAGTTCAATTTATAGATTTAAAAGAAAAAGGTCTCAGCAAGGGTGAATACAATAGTGTGAAACAGGCGCTAGGTCGTGAAGCTTTGCTTGATCCTAACTGTAAGGACAAGGATGCCTATGCACTGATTAGCTACATTGCAGAGGAAGATAAAGATGAGAAAATACTGGAAAATCAGAAGGTTTTAAAGACACCGATTGTGAGAAATGGTAAGCTTGCTACAGTTGGATTTTGTCCAGATATTTGGAAGAGTTGGAAGTGATATTGTATTATTGACAAGGTTTTATCACTGTGTTACTATGAGAAAAATAAATAGTGGATAGGGGAGCTGATGGTGTCGGCTGAGAGGAAGTTATAACTTCGACCCTTTACCTGATGTGGATAATGCCACCGTAGGAAATTCGGCGATTAGAGATTAATGCATATTAGGTGCCTTTGTCTCTATTTTTTTGCGAAAATCACTTCTAGAAAGGGGAAATGACGATCAGGCAAAGAGAAGGCAATAGAGTCTCGACCGACCTGTAACTTATGAGAAATTATGAATACAAAGAAAATAACATTAGGCGCTATGATGTGCGCTGTAGCTGTAGTAGGAAGTTTGATTTCGTTTCCAGTATTGGGGAGCAAGTGTGCTCCAGTACAACATATCGTCAATATTGTATGTGCCATCACCTTAGGGCCATGGTATGGAGTAGCAGTAGCGTTTTTAGCTAGTTTGATCCGCAATCTTTTGGGATTAGGTAGTGTTTTGGCGTTTCCAGGAAGTATGTTTGGAGCATTACTTTGTGGTTTGGCGTACAAGAAGTTTCAAAATGTGACGATCACATTAGTTGCAGAAGTGTTTGGAACTGCAGTATTAGGTGGCCTTTGTGCCTACCCATTAGCGATTTTATTGCTAGGTCAGTCAGCAGCAGAAATCGCATTTTACGTGTACATTATTCCATTTTTAATCTCTACTGGTGTGGGAGCGATTTTATCCCTCTTTGCGGTATTGCCCTTGAAGAAAGCTGGTCTTGATAAAATGGAAATGTAAATAAATGTTTTGCCAAAGGAAAAGAGGGAATTATGAAAAAGACAAGTACATTTGCCAACGGATTGATTTGGTTTGGAGCAGCAATCTCGATTGCAGAGATTTTAACAGGAACGATTCTAGCACCATTAGGATTTCAAAAAGCAGTACTAGCAATTATTATTGGTCATCTAATTGGAGCTGTACTGATGTACTTCGCAGGTATTATTGGAGCGCATACAGAACGTAGTTCTATGGACACAGTCAAATTATCCTTTGGAGAGAGAGGTTCTTATCTATTTTCATCTCTAAATGTGTTACAATTAGTAGGATGGACCGCAGTTATGATTTACAGTGGTGCGATTGCGGCAAGCACTATTTTACCGGGTATTAATAGAAGTGTGTGGTCGCTTGTGATAGGTGGACTTATCCTTGTATGGATATTCATCGGGCTCTCGAACTTAGGTCATATCAGTACGATTACGATGGGTGCATTATTCATCTTGACTTTGGTACTTAGTGGTGTGATTTTCGGTGGAGATGTAGCATCGGTACAGGGTACATCCGAGATGTCTTTTGGCTCTGCAGTTGAGCTATCGGTTGCTATGCCACTGTCTTGGTTGGTTCTTATTGCAGACTATACCAAGGATGCCGAGAAGAAACAAAAAGCGACGATTACAAGTGTAGCTGTGTATTTTGCAGGAAGCTGTTGGATGTACATAATCGGTATGGGAGCAGCCTTATTTACAGGGGAAAGCGATGTAGCACAGATTATGTTATCAGCAGGATTAGGTATTGTTGGACTTATCATTATCGTGTTATCGACTGTGACAACCACCTTCTTAGATGCATATTCAGCAGGTATCAGTGCACTTAGTATTTCAGGGAAAATCAGCAGCAAATGGACAGCAGTTGTAGTAACAGTTATTGGAACAGCACTTGCGATTATCACAAATGTAACGCAGTTTGAAGGCTTTCTATATCTGATTGGATCGGTATTCGCACCGATGATAGCGATATTGATTACCGACTATTTTATTTTACATAGAGATTACTCAGATAAAGATATCGCATGGAGAAATATGGGATTGTGGGTTGTCGGTTTTATATTATATCGCGTATGCATGAGTTTCGAAACAGTATTTGGAAATACCTTACCAGTTATGGTGGTTATTATGATTCTAGCAATCGCAATAGAGAAGTTGTTTGGAGGAAAAAGTAAATGATAGAACCCTACCTCAATCAAATCAGGGATGAAAAACCTCGTATTCATTGTATAGTCAACTCGGTTTCAGCGAATCTTTGTGCAAATGGGTTATTGGCGTGTGGCGCATCTCCTATTATGGCAGAAGCAATAGAGGAAGTAGAAGAAATAACAGCACAGTGTCAAGGCTTGTGCTTGAATTTAGGTATTCCAAGCGAGGCTAAGGTTGTGGCTATGATAGCTGCGGGCAAGATGGCCAATGAAAAGGGTATTCCTGTATTATTTGATCCGGTAGGAGTAGGAGCATCGCAGTTTCGTATGAAACTAGCAAAGGATATTTTCTCATCTGTACAAGTATCTATGATTCGCGGGAATTTCTCGGAAATCAAGGCACTTGTTACTGGGGATTTGAGTAAATCGGGCGTGGATGTTGACAAAAAAGATGCTACGTCAGAAGTGGAAATAAAAGAGCGTGTGGATATGGCTAGGCGATGTGCTAGGCTAACAGGCGCTATTGTTGCAATATCTGGGGATGTTGATGTTGTCACAGATGGTACTAGCAGCTACCTTGTGAGAAATGGGCATCCTATGATGTCAAAGGTTACAGGAAGTGGTTGTCTTTTATCAGCACTTATCACTGCATATTTATCTGTGAATAAAGATAAAATGCTGATGGCAGCAGTGGCAAGTCTTAGTATGTTTGGGATTTGTGGCGAAGAAGCGAGTAAAGCACCAGGCAGTGGGAGCTATAGTATGTATTTGCTAGACGCCATATATGCGATGCATGTAGGTGAGTTGAAAGGAGAAGCACGGTATGAAATTTACTAAAGAAATGTTGAAGCTATATGCTATTACAGATCGTGCTTGGCTTGGAAATAGAACCTTGCTAGAGGATGTGGAGGCTGCATTACAAGGTGGAGTGACGATGATTCAACTGCGTGAGAAAGAGCTTGGGTATGAAGCTTTCTTGAAGGAAGCGATAGAAATCAAAGCATTGTGCCACAAATATCAGACTCCATTTATTATAAATGATAATATAGAGGTTGCGCTAGCATGTGATGCAGATGGCGTACATGTTGGGCAAAGCGATACGAATATTAGAGAGGCTCGTAGTATATTAGGGCCAGATAAGATTATTGGTGCGACAGCAAAAACTTTAGAACAAGCGAGCAAGGCTCAGGAACAAGGCGCTGATTACCTTGGGTCAGGTGCTGTTTTTGGAACTACGACGAAGCTAGATGCGAAGCCGATGACGTTAGAGCTATTCGAAGATATATGTAAGTCGGTGGAGATACCAGTGTGTGCGATAGGTGGCATCACAAAAGAAAATCTGCAAAAACTAGAGGGCTGTAGTCTAGCTGGGGTAGCACTAGTTTCTACTATATTTGCGGCAGCAGATATCAAGAAGACATGTGAAGAGCTTAGAGAAAAAATAGAGAAAATGATAGGTATTGATATGAAGAAGGTATTGACAATTGCGGGCTCTGACTGTAGTGGCGGAGCAGGAATCCAAGCAGATCTTAAAACGATGGCAGCACATAAAGTATATGGAATGAGTGCGATTACAGCACTTACAGCACAAAATACCATGGGTGTAACTGCAATCGTGGAATGCTCACCAGAATTTGTTGGTCAGCAATTAGACGCTATTTTTCAAGATATTATGCCAGATGCGGTGAAGATAGGGATGGTGTCAAACCCTGCGATTATTAAGGTTATCGCAGAAAAATTAATAGAATATAAGGCTGAACACATCGTCATAGATCCTGTTATGGTTTCCACTAGCGGAAGTAAATTGATCAGTGATGATGCACAGCAAACTTTGGTAGAGGTACTTATGCCATTAGGCGCAGTGATTACACCGAATATACCAGAAGCACAGGAACTATGCGGATTCGAGATTAAGTCAGAAGCAGATATGGTGGCTGCAGCAGAGAAAATTGCAGAACGTATTTCGTGTGCGATTCTCGTTAAAGGTGGTCATCTTGTAAATGATGCTATGGATTTATTATATAAAGATGGAGAAAGCAAGTGGTTTCGTGCCAAGAGAATAGATAACCCGAATACACACGGTACGGGTTGCACACTCTCATCTGCCATTGCTTGTAATCTTGCTAAAGGCGAGAGCTTAGAAGATAGCATTACAAATGCCAAGGGGTATTTGGTTGGAGCATTAAATTCTCAAATGGATTTAGGAAAGGGACCTGGTCCTTTGAATCATGTTTATAACATATAGGTAGATAATAGAAAAGAATGTGGGAGACAATCGTATCCTACATTCTTTTTTCGCCTTATGGGAATCTGCTTGTTATCGAGTTACAATCAGTAGTATATTCTCAATGTGTCGCTATTGTCTCTACATATTCAGAGTGGTATACTTGAATATATTGTGAATGATGAGGTGGGGTATGTATAAAATAACGGAAGGTGATTTTTCGAAACAGAAATTCTCGGATGATGAATATTTGGATAACTGGCCTATGTTATATATTTTAGAAAATGGAAAACAAGCATATATTGGTGAATCTAACCACGTAAAGAAAAGGATGTCACAGCATAAAAGAACTGTTGAAAAAAGTATTTTTGAGAAAGTGCATTTTATATATTCTAAGGAGTTTAACCAATCGGTTACCTTTGATTATGAGGCTAAGCTTATAGCATATATAGCAGCAGATGAACTTTATGAAGTGACAAATGGAAATGCAGGACTAGCGGATAAGTCATATTATAATAAGAATCACTATGATAAAAAGTTTCAAGATTTATGGAAAAAACTACAAAAAGAGGGATTGGTAAAACATTCTTTAGAAGAAATAGAAGATTCAGATTTATTTAAATATTCACCGTTTAAAAAGCTAAATGATGACCAACGTGATGCTGTGGAAACTATTTTAAGCGAACTGAAGCCAGGGGTTAAAAAGACCATTGTAGTGAACGGAATGCCAGGAAGTGGCAAAACTATTGTTGCAGTTTTTTTAATGAAATATCTAAAAGATAACGAAGAATTCAAAGATAAAAAAATAGGATTCGTGGTTCCACAGACATCTTTAAGAAAAACTATGAAGAAAATATTCAAAAGTATTTATGGGCTCAAATCGGCAGATATCATAGCACCATCGGATGCTACTAGAATACGTTACGATGTTTTGATTGTAGATGAGGCACATAGATTACATCAATATAAAAACATTTCGTATATGGGTCCATTTAAAAAATCATGTGAAAGAATTGGATTAACGACTGAATCAGATGAATTAGATTGGATTATGCATCAGTGTGATTGCCCTATATTATTTTATGATAGGCTACAGGTTGTTGGTCCTTCTGGAATTGATATTGAGAGATTTTCGAAGAAAATGGAGTATGATAGCCAGCAAAGAGTATCAAAATATTTCAAGTTATCAACACAAATGAGAGTTAGGGGTGGAAATGATTATATTGGATATATTGAAAGTCTTTTACAGGGCAAGCAAGAAAATAAAATTGAATTCAACAACTATAAATTTGGTGTGTTTAGAGATTTTAAAGCCTTTGAGGAATTGATGTATAAGCTAGAGCGAATCGAAGGACTTACTAGGATGATATCAGGATATGGATGGGATTGGTCAAGTAAAAAGGATGCTACGAAGTATGATATAGAAATCCAAGGGGTGAAGCGTAAGTGGAATCATTGTACAGAAGGTTGGGTGCATTCTAAGAAAGCAATTGATGAGATTGGTTGTATCCATTCTATTCAAGGTTATGATTTGAATTATGCATTTGTAATCTTTGGAAGGGAAATTTCTTATGATCCAAATACAAAACAGTTAATTGTAAACAGGTCCTTATATTTTGATGAAAATGGTAAGAAAACAACAACTGATGATGAACTGCTAGGCTATATAAAAGATATATATTATGTCTTGTTGAGCAGAGGCATCAAAGGGACATATATATATGCATATAATGAAGCATTACAAGAATACTTAGCAAATTTCATGGATGTAGTGAGATAGGAGAAGAGCATGACAGAAGAAACCATACATAAAATATTAAAGTTTAGAGATGATCGTGATTGGAAGCAGTTCCATAATCCGAAGGATTTGGCTATTTCGATTACATTAGAGGCTTCCGAATTGTTAGAAGTATTTCAATGGACTGGAAAAGATATTAGTATAGATGGAAAGCGAGAGAAAATCGAAGAAGAACTAGCAGATGTTATGACTTATTGTGTACTTATGGCTGATGCATGTGGGGTAGATTTGGATGAAATTGTACAAAAAAAGTTGGAACGAAATAATGAAAAATACCCTGTAGAAAAAGCCAAGGGGAAGAGTGATAAATACGACAAGTTATAAGGAGGTGCATAATGCAACATAAGCAGCTAACCACAAATAATGGTACGATTCACTACTGGCTCAAACGTCATGCAGACACTAGTGCGAAATGTATCGTTTTTACGCATGGTATGGGTGCAGACCACACGATGTACGATGCGGAACTTGAATATTTTTCAAAGGATTATACGGTGCTTGTATGGGATATGCCGCTACATGGATTATCTATAGACTATCAAGTGTTTTCATATCAGGATATGGCGAGAGTGCTTCACAGCATGTTACAACAAGAGAAGATCACCCGGGTAGTATTAGTCGGAATGTCTATGGGTGGAGTGCCGAGTCAGATGTTTATCAGTATGTTTCCAGATATGGTAGAAGGCTTTATTGCTCTTGATACGTTACCACTTGGCATGCAGTATTATGCAAAATCAACGCTACGTATGTTAAAACCGATTACATGGATTATGAAATGCCTACCAGAAAAAGTATTAAAAAAACAAATGGCGAAGTCGATTTGCTACACAAAGGAATCTTATGATAAAACATTACAGATGCTAGAACCACTTTCAAAAAAGCAAATAATGGCACAGGTGTGTGCTGTTTTTAAAATGTTTATAATAGAAAATAAAAATATCACCATACAGTGTCCAGTGCTTATTTTGCTAGGAGAATACGATACGCTGGCTGGAATACAAGGTATTTGTGGGAAATGGGCAGACTATATAGGGTGCTCGTTACATAAAATTGAACATGCGGGGCATTTCTCAAATGGAGATAATCCAGAGGACGTAAGGGAAGAGATTGAGAGGTTTTTGGAAATATGAAAAGACGTTGGAAGATTTTAATTGGCACAGGTATCACCCTTGTGTCAGTGTTACTACTTGGTTTGATTGGATTGTGTATTTACGCATCAGATTATCGCACCCTTGAAGAGGAGTATTACTATATTTTTGAAGAGGAAGATGTATATACGCTAGATGATATGATTTATTTTGAGGCAGATAGTGATATGGGTTTTGTCTTTTATCCTGGTGGACGCGTGGAATATATAGCTTATGCACCATTTTGTGAAAAGCTACAAGAACAAGGCATCAATGTTTTCTTGGTAGATATGCCATTTAATATGGCAAACTTCGGTGTGAATAAGGCAAATGCCATTATGGACGACTATGACGAAATCACGACCTGGTACATCGGCGGACATTCCTTAGGTGGTGTCGCAGCTAGTATGTATGCAAGCTCAAATGCAGATCAGATAGATGGTTTGGTATTAGTAGGCATGTACCTTGCAATGGATTATGATGTAGAAAAAACGCTCACCATCAACGGCTCTAATGACTTACGAGTAGGCGATAGCGTGGACTACACAACAAATGTATATGTGATAGAAGGCGGTAATCATGCGCAGTTTGGAAATTATGGACCAAATGAAGGCGATGGTGTGGCTACGATTACTGCAGATGAACAGCAAGGGGAAGCTGTGGAAGTTATTGTAGAATTTATAGGGATAGAATAAGGGGGATGACATGCAAGATAAACTATTATTAGAAATGCTCACATATTATGCAGGTGACCCCATGCGTGCACAGCACTTTATCAAGGTGCATGCATTTGCAAGGTTGATTGGTAGCTGTGAGGGACTAGATGAAAAAACTATGCACATCTTAGAGGCGTCAGCTTATGTACACGATATCGGAATCAAAAAAGCTGAGGAACTATATGCCTCTTCTAATGGAAAGCTACAAGAAGAACTCGGTCCCAAAATCGCATGTGAGATGTTAGAAGGACTTGGCTATGAGAGCGGAGTGATCGACCGCATTTGCTACTTGGTAGGCCATCATCATACATATAGTGATATTGATGGACTAGATTATCAAATATTGGTTGAAGCTGATTTTTTGGTGAATTTATATGAAGATAATGTGGGAAAAGAACCTTCTACACGGGCGATAGTACATACCTATGACACGATTTTTAAGACGGAAACTGGTCGAAGATTGTGTGCAGAGATGTTTGGATTAAAAATATGATGAATAAAAGCGGATGGATTTTCATCCGCTTTTATTATTGTATGAAATATATGTTCTTGACATGGTGTGAATAAGTGATATACTATCAATTGATAGTGCTTAAAAGAAAGAGGGGGAATATGAAGTTTCAGACGTTATTAGTATTCTTAATCAGTTGACTATTATGGAATATTCGGAAACGTTAATAGATAAAGATAATTTGGAACCGCCATTATTATTTGTTTTTGGAAAGAATATAAATGCTAAACAAGTGTATATAAAGTTGAAAATAAAAGGAAATCAAGAAAAGTTGGTTTTATGTGTTTCTTTTCATTATGCAGAAAGGGAGATGAAATTTCCATTTCAGTAAGGAATTAAGGGAGGAATTGAGATGCTTAATAAGTTAGATAAAAAAAAGAATTTGGTGAAGATGATTAATATGGAATGCCCTTTATGCGATAAAATACACGAGGTTGAAGAAAGAACGCGTATAGCGCACCTTACAATAAAGGGGGAAGAAGTATATTATGAAGAGCAGTTTTATGTATGTTGCAATTCGGATGATGAAGAAAATGAATTCGAAAATAACACAATGACAAATGAAAATCTTCTTAATGCTAGGAATGCATACCGCAGAAAAAAAGGATTATTAACATCATATGAGATAGTTGAAATAAGGAAGGAATATGGATTATCGCAAATAGACTTGGCACGTTTACTCGGATGGGGAGATGCTACTATTTCAAGGTATGAGAGTAAGGCTATACAAGACGATGCATATGATAGTATGTTACGTCTGATTATGAACAATCCGATTCAAGCATTAGAATTTTTAGCTGAAAGGAAAGAAGGATTTTCAGAAGAAAAAATTCATTATATTAGGGGGAAAATAAAAGAGAAAATCCAAGGGCAAGGGAGAGAATATATTACAAGACAGGCACTGTTAAGTGAATATATCGAATTTGGAGAATGCTCTGATTTTAATGGAAATACTAATTTGAATATAGATAAATTAGAAGCAATCGTTTCATATTTTGCGATGAGGATACCTGCATTATATAAGGTGAAGCTCATGAAGTTACTTTGGTTTACAGATGCTTTACATTATAAGAAAACGGATGTAGCTATTACGGGATTGGTTTATTGTCATTATGCGATGGGGGCATTGCCTATTGGACATTATGCTTTGATGAATCTTGAACGATTAAATGTTTACGAAGAGGTAAGTGAAAACTATAATTCAAGATTCAAGGTTTTACCAAATAATGAAAATGATTTTAGTGTATTAACGGGAACAGAAAAAGAGGTTTTGGAAGTAGTGGCACATAAGTTCAATTCTTTTAAGACACAAGAGATTGTTGATTATATGCATGAAGAAAAAGCATATAGAGAAACTAAAAGTGGAGAGATTATCCCATTTAGTTTAGCAAAGGATATAAGGATTTTATAAAACGATTTTGTGGAGAAAATAAGGAGAAATACGATGAGTACAAACAAGAAAATGATTTTTACAAGTGCAGATATTATGTTACCAAAACAAGGTATAGATATGTCGAAATGGAGCGTTGTAGCATGTGACCAATACACCTCGGAGCGTGCATATTGGGAGGCGGTTGAGCGAGAAGTAGGAGAGGAACGCTCGACATTAAAGCTAGTATTTCCAGAAATTTATTTAGAAGATGAAGGATTTGAGCAAAGGATTCATGGTATTTCAAATACAATGAAGCAGTATCTAGCAGATGATATATTTGATACATTTCATAATTGCTTTATCTATGTAAAAAGAGAGCTTGCAAATAAGCAGGTGAGACACGGTATTATGGGTAAGATTGATCTGGAAAGTTATGACTATCTAAATGGTGGAAAGTTACCGATTAGGGCTACAGAAGGGACTGTTTTAGAACGTATTCCTCCCCGCGTTCGTGTAAGGGAAAAGTGTCAGCTAGAGCTACCACATGTGATGCTTTTGATAGATGACGAGACATGCTCTATTATAGAAACAATAGCAAATAAGAAAGAAAATCTTGAAAAAGTATATGACTTTACCTTGATGCAAGAAAGTGGAAGTATGCAAGGATATTTACTAGATGATGCATGCGTCCAAATACTACAAGATGGCTTGGCAAATTTAATGGATCAGGATGCTTTTTGCGCGAAATATGATACGGATTGTGAGGATGTGCTCGTATTTGCAGTGGGAGATGGCAATCATTCACTTGCTACTGCTAAGAAGTGTTATGAGGATCTAAAGGCGCAAATTGGCGAGAAAGCTTTAGAGAGTAAAGCTAGATATGCACTTGTAGAATTAGTGAATTTACATGATCAATCGCTGGAATTTGAAGCTATTCATCGCGTAGTATTTGATGTAGATACGCAACATATGAAAGAGGAATTAAACAAACAGTTTCACTTAAATAGTAGTAATACATTAGAAGAAAATGATTTTGTTATGATTATAAACGACGTGCGAGAAGGCTTTGTTATTGAACATCCTGAATCTAATTTAGCTGTAGGTGATTTACAAAAATTCATCGATCACTACATGAAGACATATGGTGGACGCGTTGACTATATACACGGTGAGGATGTGACACAAAAATTATGCGAAGAAGACGATCAAGCAGTTGGCTTCTTACTGAGTTGCATGGACAAATCAGAATTATACAAAACAGTACTTACAGATGGATCACTCCCACGTAAAACTTTTTCAATGGGCGAGGCGTGTGATAAGCGCTTTTACCTTGAAACAAGATTAGTGAAAGGTATATAAATATGTTTACTTATTTTTTATACGCGAGCGCTACGATAGGATTAGGAATTTCCTTTGTAAAGAGCCGTCAAAAAACGAAAATGGCACTAAAAAAAGCTTGGAAATCATTTGAAGGAGTCTTACCGTCACTGCTATGTATTATTCTTATCATTGGTATTATGTTAAGCGTTATTGACACAGATACCATCTCAAAATGGATCGGATCAGAATCAGGTGTTCTGGGTATTGCGATAGCCTCTACAGTGGGTTCGATTACTTTGATACCAGGATTTGTTGCCTTTCCACTAGCATCATCACTACTCAATAATGGTGCAGGGGTATCGCAGATCGCAGCTTTTGTATCTACCCTTATGATGGTCGGAGTTGTTACAGCACCTTTGGAAATCAAGACCTTCGGGAAAAAGGCCACCGTAGTGCGAAATATTTCCGCTTTTGTATTTTCACTCTTCGTAGCACTTATGATGGGCTTGGTGTTGGGCTAGATTTTTAATAGTGCTGTTGGGTGTTTGCAAAACTTATTTTAGATCTATTTGTATTTTATTCGTGATATCTATATATAGCTTTAAGAGGTACTAGTGAGCCGTCGGCATTTAAATACTAGGGAGTGCAGAGCATGACGTAGTATTTTATGTGCCGTTACGTGCGAGGTGTAGTGCAAACGTGCCTTCTAAAGCTATATATAGATATCACGATAAGAACTATTCAAACTAAAACGAGTTTTGCAAACACTTATAATACAGCTGGTAGAAAGGAAGGATTCATATGAAAAAGTATAGGGCATTTTTTATTATGCTACTTTGTAATATTATATTGGGCATAGCGATGCCAGAAATCGGAATAGCTTCTTTTGAGATTGCGAAGAGCAATCTTACGGAGATGCTGTCGGTGTTGCCACCTATTTTTATCCTATTAGGTTTGCTAGATGTTTGGGTGGACAAAGAAACGATGATGCGTTATATGGGTAAGGGTAGCGGATTAAAAGGGATTGGTATTGCATTTACTTTAGGTGCTGTAGCAGCAGGTCCACTCTATGCAGCCTTCCCTGTTGCAACGGTTATGATGAAAAAGGGCGCTAGCCTATTTAATGTTTTTATATTTATTGGAGCTTGGTCAACTGCGAAAATCCCACTGCTTTCTTTTGAGATGGCTAGTCTGGGCATGCAGTTTACACTTACGAGACTGTTTATGAACGTATTCGGTATTATAGGAATTGCGTATGTGACATATAGAGCGGTGAAGGGAGAAGAAATTTAATATGAAAGTAGCAGAGGTATATTTTTCAGCAACAGATAACACGAAGGTGAGTGTACACGAAATGGCAGCGGCTATAGCTGGTGGCACAACAGAGGTAATTGATGTGACGAGTGGCTCATCTGCACTTGTGACAAGAGCGTTTGGCGAGGAGGATGTCGTAGTAGTGGGGATGCCAGTATATGGCGGTAGATGTCCAAAGCTAGCGATGGAGCGTCTTGCAGGTATCACAGGGAAAGGCACAACCTGTATTGTAGTGGTTACATATGGAAATAGAGATTATGACGATGCGCTACTAGAGCTATGCGATGTGATGAAGGAGCGAGGATTTATTGTAAAAGGTGCAGCAGCATTGATCGGAAAACATACCTTTGGGGAAATCCAGGTGACAAGACCAGATGCAGATGATCTTGAGGCCTGTCGTTCATTTGCTTTGCAAGCTATGGAAAATGACAATAAGAATGTAAGTGTGAAGGGTAATAGACCATATAAGGATGGTGGTAATGGTGGAAGCTTTAGACCAAGTACTACAGATGCTTGCGTGAAGTGTGGTTTGTGTGTAAAAAAATGCTCGGCACATGCTATTGATACAGATTGCAAGAGCATCAGTGATGCCTGTATTTCATGTTTTCGCTGTATCAAGGTCTGTCCAATGCATGCGAAACAGATGATGAGTGAGGCGTATGACGAGTTTGCAGCAGGGTTTACAGCTAGATTGAGTAAGAGATTGGAAAATGAATTCTTCTTGTAAGGTAACAAGTGGTCTAAAAGAGAAGAAGGTTCTGCTACAGCAAGAAGATATGCGCATTATTCCATAAGTTCCCGAAAGGTCTTACCGACAGCATCTGTGATGACTAAATCTGCTTTAACAGAGAGCTCACTTTTATTAATTACCACGAGGTATTTCCCTTTGAAGTAATGGATAAAGGATGCAGCTGGATATACATTAAGAGAAGTGCCTGCTATGATTAGCATGTCGCAATTTTGGATTGCTGATACAGCTCCAGAAACGGCTGCCTCTGGCAGGCCTTCTTCATATAAGACAACATCTGGTTTGATTACACCACCACAAGTACAGGTCGGAATTTTAGGTGTTAACATCTTATGCACATCATAAAATTTCTTGCATTTCGTACAGTAATTTCTATGCACATTTCCGTGCAACTCATACACCTTCTTACTACCAGCCATATAATGAAGATTATCAATATTTTGTGTAACAATTGCACTGAGCTTACCATCTTCTTCTAATTGCACCAAAAACTTGTGTGCATCGTTTGGAAGCGCATCAAGACAAATCATTTTATCCTTATAAAACTCATAAAATTCTGCAGTATTATTCCAGAAAAAGGTATTGGATAGCATCGTTTCTGGTGGATACTTATACGATAAATGATAGAGCCCATCTACACTTCTAAAATCTGGAATACCACTTTCTGTGGAAACACCAGCCCCACCAAAAAAGACAATACGATTACTTTCAGATATCATTTTCTTTAACTCATGATTCATATAGTTACCTCCCGTTTTTTAAAAAGGAATAGTTCCTTGCAAAACTCACTTCCTATATAGTTATTTCATAGTGCTAGTATCTATATATAGCTTTTTGAGGCACGTTTGCACTACACCTCACTCGTAACGGTACATAAAATACTAAGTCATATTTTTATAATAATTATACTACTTTATGCGAATCAGTGGTACAATAATTTCATATAAAAGAACACTTCGACAAGTAAGAACACTTCGACAAGTAAGAACACTTCGACAAGGGAGGTAAGGGTGAGACAAAGAAGCTGATGTTCTCTTTGCTTCACCCCTGGTGTTTGTGAAGAAGCGCACAAACACTGTATTATCACAGAGCAGAATCTGACATTCTGCTCGCGTGTCTCGTAAAAAACACTTCGACAAGGGAGGTAAGGGTGAGACAAAGAAGCTGATGCTCTCTTTGCTTCACCCCTGGTGTTTGTGAAGAAGCGCACAAACACTATATTATCACAGAGCAGAATCTGACATTCTGCTCGCGTGTCTCGTAAAGAACACTTCGACAAGGAGGTAGGTATGAAACTGTATTTAAATGATAATTGGGTTTTTAGGGGAAAGGATCAAGAAAATATAGCAGGGGTGGAGGTTCGTTTGCCCCATGCAAATATAGAGACGCCGTATCAGTATTTTGATGAGAGTTTGTATCAATTTGAAGCCTTCTATGAACGGGTGCTGTTTGCGGCGAGTGAGTGGAAGGGGTCTTGTGTATTTCTAGTTTTTGAGGGAGTAGGGCATATTGCAAAGGTTTATGTGAATGATGTTTTCGTGGGAGAACATGTCGGTGGTTATACAGGTTTTCGGTTTGATCTTGCAGCCTATCTTCATTTTGGCGAGGAAAATGTAATTCGTGTTGAGGTAGATAGTAGAGAGAGTAATAATTTGCCGCCGTTTGGTAAGGTGATTGATTATA
Source organism: Lachnospiraceae bacterium (assembly GCA_044425805.1). Lineage (GTDB taxonomy): Bacteria > Bacillota > Clostridia > Lachnospirales > Lachnospiraceae > RGIG6307. The sequence continues at coordinate 271,908 of JAWXVC010000004.1, forward strand.
TGACCTACGGAGGAATCTACAGGGAAGTCTATTTGGAGGTGAAACCGCAATGTCATATTCAGGATGTGTTTGTCAAAACACCGAAAGAGAGAGTTTCACTAGAGATTTCATTATCGGAGTTAAAAGAGGAGTTTGAAGTAAAATATGAGATACGTAAGGTCTCCGAAAAAAGTTATAGAGTGCTAGGTCAGCAGGTGGTAAAAGATAGTGCTATTATAATAGAAGAAACGGTTCAAGATGTAGAGCTTTGGGATGTCGAAAACCCTTGTTTGTACGAGCTTCGCGTGACCTTATTGCACGAAAATGAGATAGTAGATTGCTATGAGACGAGATTTGCATTTCGCACTTGTGAATTTCGGGTGGATGGCTTCTATCTAAATGATAAGAAAGTAAAACTTCGAGGGCTTAATAGGCATCAATCCTATCCATATGTCGGTTATGCGATGCCGAAAAGACCACAGCAGCTAGATGCAGATATTCTAAGATACGAGCTTGGTTTAAATGCAGTACGTACCTCGCATTATCCACAGTCACAGCATTTCATAGATAGGTGTGATGAAATTGGTCTACTAGTATTTACTGAAATCCCAGGTTGGCAACACATTGGAGATGATGCATGGAAAGAAATCGCATGTGAGATGACAAGGGAGATGGTGCTACAGTATCGTAACCATCCGTCAATTATTCTGTGGGGTGTACGCATTAATGAGTCGCAAGATGATGATGTTTTTTATCAAAAGACTAACAAAATCGCGCATGATTTGGATGATACAAGGCAAACAGGTGGGGTACGATTTATCACGAAGAGTAATCTGCTAGAAGATGTGTATACCTTTAATGATTTTTCGCACACGGGCGATAATATAGGTCTGCAAGAGATAAAATCAGTAACAAGTAATGATAAAAAACCTTATCTTGTCAGTGAATATAATGGACATATGTTTCCGACAAAAGCCTTTGACGACGAGTCACATCGACTTGAACATGCGAAAAGACATGCGAATGTATTAGAAGCCTTCTATGCACAAGAGGATATTGCGGGTGCTTTTGGGTGGTGTATGTTTGATTACAATACGCATAAGGACTTCGGAAGTGGTGATCGTATTTGCTACCACGGAGTGATGACGATGTTTCGTAATAAAAAACTAGCCGCAAGTGTTTATGCAAGCCAAGATGAGAAGATGCCAGTATTAGATATTAGCTCAAGTATGAATATTGGAGAACATCCTGGCGGATATATTGGAAGCGTGTATGCATTTACAAATGCAGACTGCGTCGCCTTATACAAAAATAATAAATACGTAAAGCATTTTTATCCTAAAAAGGATGCGAAAATGCCACATAGCCCCATTGAAATAGATGATTTTATTGGGGGATTGATTGGCAAAGAAGGCTATTCTAAAAAGAATGAAGAACGTATCAAACAAGTGCTCACAGGTGTTGCAAGATATGGACAAAACAACCTTCCGCTTATGACAAAGCTGAAAATGGCACTCGTCATGCTACAAGAAAAATTAACCTTTGATGATGGCATGCGTTTGTATTACGACTACGTTGGGAATTGGGGTGATGAAGCCACTAGCTACCGATTTGATGCCATAAAGGATGAAGAAGTTGTAGCCACAGTTACCAAATCAGCGGTGAAAATACCACAACTGCAAGTAGATATAGATACAATAGTACTGCACGAAGACACAAGCTACGACGTGGCTACCCTTCGTATTAGAGCAGTAGATGAACATGCAAGCCAGCTTATGACATACCACGGCGTTGTATCCATTGAACTTAGTGGCCCACTCAAACTCATTGGACCAAAAACCGTTTCTATGACAGCTGGCAGCACGGGCACCTATATTAAAACGATAGGAGAACTTGGAGAAGCAAACATTACCATTAAAGCAGACGGCATGGAACCAGTCGCGATTACTGTTACTGTCGTATAAATAAATTAGGTGATTATGAAACTCCTATTAATATATATAAACTTCTGTATCTGGGTATCTATCTATAGCTTAAAAGAGGTACTAGCGAGTCGTCGGTACTTAAATACTAAGGAATGAATTGTATGACTTAGTATTTTATGTACCGCTACATACAAAACATATTATGTTTATGGTGTAGTGCAAACGTACCTCTTAAGCTATAGATAGGTACCCGGATTAAGAAGAAGATACGTAAACTAGGAGTTTTGTAAACGCCTAATATAAAATATGAGAAGGAGATGGGTTTAATATGAAGGCAGGTTTGAAAACCAAAATTGGATATGGTGTTGGTGCAGTCGGCAAGGATATGGTATATGCGCTGGTTGCTGGATTTTTGATGTATTATTTTAATACGGTTTATGGAATTAGTTCCGTATTTATTGGTGTGCTGTTTATGGCAGCGCGCATTTTCGACGCGTTTAATGACCCATTTATGGGCATTTTAGTTGGTAAGACGAAGACGAAAATTGGTAAGTTCAAGCCATGGCTGATTGTAGGAACGCTGACAAATGCAGTGGTACTGTATTTTATGTTTGCCATTCCAGATGGACTTGATGAAATGTCGTTGCTCATTTATGTATCGATTAGTTATTTTGTGTGGGGGATTACCTATACCTTGATGGATATCCCATATTGGTCGATGATTCCGAATATTTCTAAGCCCGGAAAGGACCGCGAAACGATGTCGGTAATTGCTAGGAGCTGTGCAGGATTTGGTTACGCATTACCTACAGCGCTTACGATGACTTTAGTAGGTTTACTCGGTGGGGGCAATGAAAAGCAAGGGTTTCAGTTACTTGCATTGATTGTAGCAGTGGTGTTCGTAGTAGCGATTGCATGTACTGTTTTCATGGTACAGGAAACGCAGGAGACAGATTTTCGCTCTCCTAGTGTGAAAGAGCTGTTAAAGGCACTTGTAGAAAATGACCAAGCACTCATCGTAGTGGTAGCAATTGTGATTTTCAATGCTTCCTTATATTTGACACAAAATCTTGCCTTATATTTCTTCCAATATGACATTGGAAATGTAGAATTATTTGGATTGTTTGGAACAGTAGGTGGAGCTGTACAGATTTTATCAATGTTACTCTTACCACCGCTTCGTACTAAATTTACAAAGCGCGGTATTTTCCTTGGTGCGATTGTTACTGCGATTGTAGGCTACCTACTTTTATTCACCCTTGGAATGCTTGGTATTCAAAACATCATTTGCTTGTGCATTGCAGCAGCAGTTATTTTCGCAGGGTTTGGCCTTGCAACTGTACTTACAACCGTGTTTTTGGCTGATACTGTTGATTATGGTGAATGGAAAAGTGGTCAAAGAAATGAAAGCGTTATCTTTTCGCTTCAAACCTTTGTAGTAAAGCTAGCTTCTGCAATTTCTGTATTGATAGCAGGTGTCGGTCTAGATGTGATTGGCTTAGATGTGGATGCTGCGAATCAAACAGCTACTACCTTGCTAGGGCTTCGCTGTATTATGATGCTGATTCCAATCGCTGGTTTAGTCCTTGCAATCATTATTTTTAGGAAGAAATACACGCTGACAGAAGGAAAATTAGAGGATATTCTTACACAGCTAGATAAGAATGGAGAGTAGCATGATAGTAGTAGATAAGTCGGTATTTATACTGAATACAAAGAATACAACTTACGTATTTCATAGGATGGAAAATGGTTATTTAGAGCATTTATATTATGGAGATTATGTTGATTTTAAAGGGCATTACGATGCAATCATCCCAAAAGTTGAGTTCCCAAATGGTAGTTTGGTCGTTTATAGTGAGGAGTATGGCAATATAGCACTTGAAACGAGAGCGCAGGAAATTTCTACAAGAGGGAAAGGCGATGTGCGTGAGCCAATGGTTGATGTAACATTTGCCGATGGAAATAAAACCTGTGATTTCGTGTATCAATCCTATGAAATCGTAGCGAAAACGAATTTGCAGGATTTGCCATCTGCGTACGGCGAGGAGATAGAGAGTCTTGTAATCTATATGAAGGATGTGCGTTATGGACTAATCCTAGCATTGACCTATTCGGTTTTTGTAGAGAGCAATGTGATTACTAGAAGTAGTAAACTGATTCATGAGGGGGAAGGGAATATCATAGTAGATAGACTCCTTAGTATGCAGCTTGATTTACCGAAGTCATCCTATACGATTACCTCCTTTCAAGGGGCTTGGGCACGCGAAATGCAAAAACACACGCTTACACTAGATGGTGGTATTTTTGTGAACAACTCTAAGGCTGGTATTTCAAGTAATCGCAATAATCCATTTATGATGCTAAGCGATGCTACTACTTCAGAGGAGTATGGAGCATGTTATGGTTCTAATTTGATTTATAGTGGGAATCATTATGAAGCAGTCGAGGTTGGAAGTAATAAGACAACAAGATTTTTGTCGGGAATGAATCCCTTTGGGTTTTCATTTACGCTTATGCCTGGGCAGACGATAGAGTCACCGGAGGCAGTACTCACATTTGCTAGCAACGGTTTTAGAGGCGTAAGTGCGAACATGCATCAGTTTGTTAGAAATCATATAGTACGTGGTGTACACCAGTTCAAGGAACGTCCTATATTGATCAATAGCTGGGAAGCATCTTATTTTGATTTTAGTGAAGCTAGCTTGTTTAGGTTAGCTAGGGCAGCAAAGGGTGTAGGGATTGAGCTATTTGTATTAGATGATGGTTGGTTTGGAAAACGTAATGATGATACATCGTCACTCGGAGACTGGAGTGTAAATACGAAAAAGTTACCGAATGGATTAAAGGGGCTTGCTGAGAAAATCAATAGGATTGGTATGGATTTTGGTATCTGGGTAGAGCCTGAAATGATAAACGCGGACAGTGATTGCTACAGAAATCATCCAGAGTATGCCGTAAATGCTACACTAGGGGAACAGTCACTCGGCAGGCACCAAATGATTTTGGATTTGACACAACTAGTTGTACAAGATTATGTGATAGAGCAGATTACAGGTGTTATAGAGAGTGCGAATATTACCTATGTAAAATGGGATATGAATCGTGTTTTTTCCGATGTGTTCACAGCTAGTCTACCACCGGATAGACAAGGTGAATTTAGTCATCGTTATGTACTCGGCTTGTACCGTGTATTAAAGGTGCTAACAGAAAGGTTTCCACAGGTATTATTTGAAAGCTGTTCATCAGGCGGGAACCGTTTCGACCTTGGTATGCTTTGTTATATGCCACAGGTGTGGGCAAGTGATAATACGGATGCAACTTGTAGAGTGGCAATACAAACGGGCTACAGCTACGGCTATCCGATGTCTGTAGTGGGTGCGCATGTTTCGGCTTCTCCAAATCATCAGACACTACGCGTGACATCTCTTGAGACAAGATTTCAAGTGGCTTGCTTTGGACTGTTAGGGTATGAATGCAATCTAGTAGATCTCTCTAGTGAAGAACTAGAACTAATCACGAAACAGGTTGCTTGGTATAAAAAATATCGTGCAGTTTTACAATTTGGAGATTACTACCGTGTAATGTCAAATGAAGCGGGTAGATATCAGTGGATGGTTGTATCAAAGGATAAGAAAACGGCAATTGGACTCTTTTTCCAAACACTTGTTGAGGCAAATTATAGTTATCCAACATTCCAAGCAACTGGCCTAGATGATGATAGGATTTACACTTTTAAAAATAGACGAAGTGAATTTAATATAAAAGTATTTGGTGATTTGATCAATAGTATCTCACCAGTGCATCTAAAACAAGATTCTCTCGCACACAACATCGTAGCAAAATTCATGAAAAAGGAATATGAAAAGGAAGAATATATCGTATCAGGAAGTGTATTAAACAATACAGGAATCCAGCTAAAGCAAGCATTTGTAGGCACTGGCTACAATGATGATATGAGAATGTTTCAAGATTTTGCAAGCCGTCTCTATATAATAGAAGAAGTATAATAAGCAAATTGTGATGAAATTGGTGAAAAATTGAATAAAAAAAGGATGTATATATTTCATAAAGTGTAAAAAAGGTAGAAATGTTAATTTATAGTTAATTTTTTGTGAAAAAAGAGTTGACATTAGCCTGTAATCGTGAGAGAATAACGCAACACTTTAATAAGGTAAAGTGTTAAGATAATAACATATTAAGAGGAAGAGGGAAAATTATGAAAAAAATTATTTCAATCTCACTCGCAATGGTATTAGCAATTTCTACACTTACAGGATGTGGTAGCACTACTACTTCTGCAGATGCAGGAAAAACTGTATCAATCGCGAGAGAAACAGACGTTATTTCAATGGATTCAACGTACGCAACAGATGGATCTTCATTAGAAGGTATCCATGCTACAATTGATGGTCTTATGGATCAAGATGGCGATGGTAACATGACTTATGCATTAGCAGAATCTTACACAATAAGTGATGATTTATTAGTTTATACATTCACTATTAGAGATGAAGCTAACTGGTCAGACGGTACAGCTGTAACTGCTGCTGATTTTGTATATGCTTGGAACTATGCAATCAACTCAGTAGACTGTGAATATGCTTACTTATTCACAACAGATGGAGCTGCAGTTGCTGGCGCAGATGAGATTTTATATGAAGGTTTAGATGCAGAATTAGGCGTAGTTGCTCTTGATGATAAAACTTTAGAAGTTACATTATCACAACCTACACCATACTTCTTAAGCCTTATGATGTTCCCTGTATTTTACCCAATCAACGAAGAGTTCGCAGTTGCTCAAGATGGTAATTATGGTCTAAACCCAGAAAACCTACTTGCTTGTGGACCTTACGTATTAACAGCTTGGGAAAAAGGTGCTTCATTAACATTCGTTAAAAATGACCAATACTGGGATGCTGCAAACGTTAAAATTGATACATTAAATATCGCAGTTGTTCCTGAAGTTGCAACAAGTGTTACAGCTTTTGAAGCTGGAGATGTTGATTTTACAAAGGTTAGCAGTGATTTAATTAGCAAATACCAAGATAGTGATGAATTTACATCAGTACTTGAAGGTTACCTATGGTACCTACAATTTAACCTAGAAGAAGAAACAACAGGAAACCAAAACTTACGTTTAGCTATTGCTTATGCATTAGATAAAGAAGATTTATGTAACAACGTATTACAAGATGGTTCTATCTCAGGTGAAGGTTTCGTACCTTACTCATTAGCAACAGGCCCAGACGGTCTTGATTACCGTGAAAGCGCTGGAACTTACCTAGTACCAGATGCTACAACAGCAGAAGAATACTTTGCATTAGCTCAAGAAGAATTAGGCGAAGAAATCACTATTACATTATTATATGAAAATGCTGATCCAGCTTTAACATCTGCAGAATATCTACAATCTCAATTACAAACTGCACTTCCAGGACTTACAATTGAAATGGAAATGATGACAAAAGAAGCTCGTATCGAAGCTCAAAAAGATGGTGAATTTGAAGTTGTATTAACACGTTGGGGACCAGACTACGCAGATCCTACTACATACCTTAACTTAATGCTTTCAAACAACTCTTACAACTATGGTGGATACGATAGTGCTGAATACGATGAATTCTTAGCATTAGCAGGTAGTGGCGTTTCTGATGAAGAACGTTGGGATTACCTAAAAGCAGCAGAAGCTGTATTAATGGAAGATGCTCCAGTAGTTGCAGTATTCCAAGTTGGTGGTGCTTCACTTATCGCTGAAGGTGTAACAGGTATTGAAACTCATGCAGTTGGTGTTTCATATGTTTACAAAAACTTAGATATCGCAGAATAATACGAATCTAGTTATCAATTAAAAAACATGATATAAACACATACTAGTGCAATACTATTATGTGTTTATATTTTTTATGGGAGGTACATGATGTCGAAGTCAACAATGAAATTCATTGGGAAAAGATTGATTATTGCAGCAATTACAGTTGTGATTATTCTTTCAATCTTATTCTTAATGTTAAAGCTTATGCCTGGTACTCCATTTAATGATGAAAAACTTTCTGATACGCAAAAAGAAGCTATTTACGAAGCGTATGGATTAAATGAGCCAATCATAGTACAGTTTTTTACATATTTAAAAAATATGTTAACGGGGGATTTCGGAACATCTTATGGTATTTCGAGAAACTACCCAGTATCATCTTTAGTATTACCAAGAATTTCTATTTCTTTTGGAATTGGTATTGCAGCGGTTATTTTAGGAACAGTAATCGGGTTCGGTCTTGGAATATTTGCAGCATTACATAGAAATACTTTTTGGGATTCTTTCGCCACGGTTATTTCTGTTTTGGGCGTAAGTGTACCATCCTTTGTTATAGCCTTACTTCTTTTATTAATTTTTGCTGTAAATCTCTCGGTCTTTCCTGTTTTATATAATTCAAGTAGAGTTTTAATGTCATCTGCACTTCCAATTATTGCACTTTCTTTTGGTGTTATCGCGAATGTAGCACGTTTTACTAGATCAGAAATGATTTCAGTATTAGCGAGTGATTACATAGCACTTGCAGAAGCAAAAGGACTAGACAAGAAGACGATTATTCGTAAGCATGCCATTAGAAATACGTTGATTCCAGTTATCACAATCCTTGGACCAATCTTAGTTAACTTAATGACAGGTTCAATGGTATTAGAACAAATCTTTAGTATTCCTGGACTCGGTACACTTCTAGTAAATGGTATTTCTGTAAATGATTATAATGTTGTACTAGCAGTATCTTTCTTGTACAGCTTGCTTTATATCGTTATGATGTTGATTGTAGATCTTTCATACGGGATTATCGACCCAAGAATTCGTTTAGGAAAGGGGGAATAGTATGGAAAACTTTGAATTTCTAGAAAATGATTTTGAGTTTGTCGGAGATAAACATGATATTTATCATGAAGCAGCACTTCCAGTTGCCTCAGCATGGAGTGAATTTTGGAAAAGACTAGCTATGAACAAGGGTGCTTGTCTTGGTGGTATTATGATTATTGTTATTATTTTAATGGCTATTTTCGCACCATTGTTTTCAAAATGGCAATTTGATTTAGTAGATACATCGATTCGTTCCCTTTCACCAAGTTTAGAACATTTATTTGGTACAGATGTTTTGGGTAGAGATTTATGGATTAGAATATGGATGGGTACTCGTATTTCACTTATCGTGGCTGGTGTAGCCGTTATCATTGATATTTGTTTTGGTATGGTTTACGGTTTGATTAGTGGTTATTTTGGTGGTCGTGTGGATGTAATCATGCAACGTATCCAAGAAATTGTAAGTTCGATTCCTTCACTCGTTATTTTAACTTTACTTCTTATTATCATGAAGGCTTCTCTTACTACGATTATTATTGCCCTCCTATTAACAGGTTGGATTGGCATGAGCCGTATCACAAGAGCTCAGGTGCTTAAGATTAAAGAAGAAGAGTTTGTATTAGCATCAAAGACTTTAGGTGCAAGCGGTATGTTTATTATCTTCAAAAACATTTTACCAAATATTTTCAATCAATTGATTATTATGTCAATGTTTTCGATTCCTAGTGCTATTTTCTACGAATCATTCCTAGCCTTTGTTGGTCTTGGTATTCCAGCACCAACAGCTTCACTAGGTACTTTGATTAACGATGGATTTGATTCTATTCTCATTTATCCTTACATGGTAGTCATACCAGTTATTGTGTTGGCTGTTTTAATGTTGAGCTTTAACTTATTAGCAGACGGATTAAGAGATGCATTTGATCCAACGATGAAGGAGATGTAGGCCATGGAAAAACAAAGAATATTAAAAATTCGTGATCTAAATATTTCATTTAAAACAGATAGCGGAAGCATTAGTGCAATTCGTGGTGTAAATCTAGATTTATTTAAAGGTGAGACGATTGCAATCGTAGGTGAATCTGGTTCTGGTAAATCAGTTACAACAAAAGCCATTATGGGTATTTTGGCTGGAAATGGTACCATTGATAGTGGTTCTATTGATTATTATTGGAATGATGAATACACTGGTGAAGCAAAGACTTGTGATATTACGAAAATATCAGAAGATATGCTACAAAAGGAAATCCGTGGACGTAAAATAGCGATGGTTTTCCAAGATCCTATGACATCATTAAATCCTACTATGACTATAGGTAAACAGGTTATGGAAGCGATGATTTATCATTATGGAAAAACAAAAGAAGAGGCTTATGAAAAAGCATTAGAATTACTAGAATTAGTTGGTATAACAGATGCTCCAAAGCGTATGAAAAACTACCCACATCAGCTTTCAGGTGGTATGAGACAGCGTGTTGTAATCGCAATTGCACTCTCTTGTGATCCATATGTACTGATTTGTGATGAGCCAACAACAGCGCTTGATGTTACGATTCAAGCAAAGATTTTGGAATTGATCCAAGAGATTCAACAGAAAAAAGAACTCTCGGTTATCTATATTACACATGATCTCGGTGTTGTAGCAAAAGTTGCTGACTACGTAAATGTTATGTATGCGGGTAAAATCGTAGAGACTGGTACGATAGATGATATTTATTACGATCCTCGTCATCCATATACATGGGGACTTCTATCTGCGATGCCAGACCTTAATACAGATGATGAAACGCTTTATGCGATACCTGGAACACCTCCAAACCTTGCTGAACGCGTTGAGGGAGATGCATTTGCTCCTAGAAATGAATTCGCGCTTAATATTGACTATCGCCTTGAACCACCGATGTTCGCAGTACCTGGTTCAGACACACACAAGGTAGCTAGCTGGTTGATGCATGAAAAGGCACCAAAGGTAGATATGCCAGCATCGTTAAAGGCGCGTATTGAAAATATGAAAAAGGAGGGGTTATAATATGAGTCAACAACCAATCCTAGAAGTTAAAAATTTAAAACAACACTTTAGAGTGAGTCGTAAATTTACAGTAAAAGCTGTTGATGGTATTTCCTTTAATATCATGCCAGGTGAAACCTATGGACTCGTTGGAGAATCAGGTTCTGGTAAATCGACGACAGGACGTAGTATCATCCGTTTGTACAAACCTACAGATGGTAAAGTAATCTTTAATGGTAAGAAGATTTCTGGAAATCTTAGCGCTAGTGAAGTGAAACTTCTTCGTACGAAAATGCAGATGATTTTCCAAGATCCTATGGCTTGTTTAAATCCTCGCAAGAGAGTATTAGATATTATCGCTGAAGGCCTTGATATTCATAAGGTTTGTGCTACAACAGAAGAACGTAACGAAAAAGTTTATAAAATTCTTGAGCTCGTTGGATTATCAAAAGAGCATGCAACACGTTTCCCACATCAGTTTTCTGGTGGACAAAGACAACGTATCGGTATTGCACGTGCTTTGATTATGAATCCTGACTTGATTATTGCAGATGAGGCGATTTCTGCACTTGATGTTTCAATCCAAGCGCAGGTAGTTAACCTTATGAAGAAGATTCAAGAGGAAACAAATACAGCATTTTTATTTATCGCACATGATTTGTCTATGGTAAAATATATCTCAGATAGAATCGGTGTGCTCCACTTAGGACATTTAGTTGAGAGTGGAACAACAGAAGAAATCTTTACAAATCCAATCCATCCATATACGAAATCACTACTTAGCGCGATTCCTACACCAAACCCACGTGTGGAAAAGGTGAGAAAATCCGTAGGTTTTGATTACGATACGAGTGGTATCGACTACAACATCGGCGTAAGACATCTTATTGATGGCACGCATTATGTACTTGGTACAGACGCTGAAGTAGAAGCTTGGAAAAGTGAATCAAACGCATAGTTAAATTATTATAGCAGTAGTGTAAACCTAAAGGTTTATGCTACTGTTTTTTTCATACTATTCGTGCTAAACTAGAGGTAATTAGGATGAAGAAGGGGATGTGGCTATGGCAAGGAAAGATGTGGATAAACAAGGTGAAATAACACTAGGCAAGTGGATTATTACAAAGTTTAATACAAAACAGGGGCGAGATGGTGCACTTACAGAAGTTCGTAAAGTAAATACCATACAGCCACTGCTTGATTTGTTTGGCCGTCAGTCCCTACTAGCGCAAGCAAAAGAGCTAGAGCAAGAAAAGTATCTCAAAATTCAGTGGAGCAACGTGAACACAGAAATCAAATCATTGCAAGTTTTTACGACACGTCTAGACGATTTATGCATAAGAGAGGGTGTCGTAAACCACAGGGATCACTTTGCTGAAAAACGTAGCCTCATAAAAGCCTATCTCAACACTTATCAGAACGATGAGGAGAAAAAGTGGCTTGTCGATTTTTATGAAAATACCTTAGCACAGCTCGAACGTGCATCCAAGGAATTACCCAAAAATGCACGCGATGAAAAGCTGTTTTTGTGCCTCAATGCTATCAGTGAACTCACCGATGATACTTGGAAACGAGCCTTTAGCAATCAAGTTCTTGGTGATTCGAAAATCTTTGAGAATGACTATCAAAAGCAGGTTATTACTATCCTATGTGAATACTCGCATAGAGTCTCTGACGAGATGGAAGCGGATGAAGTGTTAGCAGAGTTTCGCATACAATCCTACTCACAGGTACTAGAGTGCAAAGGCAGCTTTTGCTATGAACTACGTACACCTCAACGGAGCACCTTGGTTGATACAACGTCCTTCTACTACGGACACGTCCTTAATGCTCAGACACTTGTGAATGCGGTAGCAACCGCAACAGAGGATATTCGCATCATAATGACAATAGAAAATAAAGCAAATTATGAGAGTATGGCTTTTGACAAGCACTGCCTATACATTTACACACATGGTTTTTTCTCATATAAGGAACGAGCTTTTCTAGCAACACTTGCTAAGGTCTTACCACAAGACGTGAACTTCTATCACTGGAGTGACATGGACTACGGCGGCATCCGCATCTTTAAATTCATCAAGGAAAAGGTGTTTTCAGAGCGAGCACTGAAGCCTTATAAAATGGGTAAAAAAGATTATATGGAGGCTCTAGCAAGTGGAGCAGGGCGAGATCTAGAGACAAAGACACTTGAAAAGCTTGAGAAGGTGGATGTGGCAGAGCTTGCAGAGTTGAGAGCATGTATTTTGGAGTATGGCAAGGGGTTTGAGCAGGAAGGAATGTTGTAGGGGGAGCAGGAGAAATAATCTATGAAAAATGAATATGTATTGATGGAATATTATGTTAGATATTTACGAGATGAAGGCAGGAGGTAGAAAATGGAATACTTATTCGAACAACTAGCAACAGCTGATTTGGTGATAGATGCAACTTATAAAGGCGGGACAGTTCCAAATATGTCATCAGAACCATTAAGTAAATTAATACCGGGATGCGAAAATGCAGGTGGATTTAGAAAAAGATATAGAGAAGATGATAGAAGTAAATATGCATATATTGTTCTCTATACTTCCATGAACGAATTAGAATGGCCAGATTATTTAGATGAAGAGACGGGGATATTTCGATACTATGGTGATAATAGAACAGCAGGTTGTGAGTTGACAGATACAAAAAAGAAAGGGAATAAAATTTTAGAGACTGTGTTTACCCTTTTAAATGAGGGGACAAGTATTGAAGATATTCCACCTTTTTTCATATTCAAAAAAACTGGGAATGGAAGAGATGTACAGTTTTTAGGGTTAGCAGCACCAGGAAATCCTAAAATATCTCCAGATAAAGATTTGGTGGCCTTTTGGAGAACGATGAATAACAAGCGTTTTCAAAATTATGAGGCGTATTTTACTATTCTTAATACTGGCAAAAAACCTATATCAAAAGAATGGATTAAATCGTTAATATATAATCATAAAGAAAGTATTCATAAAGCTCCAGAAGTGTGGAAAAAGTTTATGCGTAGCGGTAGAAATGGCATAGATGCATTAACGGCACCAAAAATTTTTAAGATACCATCAAAATATGACCAATTACAAAGTGATATTGAAGGAAATAAGTGTGTGGATCGTATTAGAGCCTACTATAAAGATAATCCTTATGGTTTTGAAGCCTGTGCAACTAATATTGTATCAAAGATGGATAGTAATTTTGTTGATTTCTCTTTGACACAACCTTGGCGTGATGGTGGAAGAGATGCAATTGGTCATTACTCAATCTCGACAGGTGGAAAGGCTAACTATCCACTAAAAATTGATTGTGCATTAGAGGCAAAATGTTATGCGGCAGACAATTCTGTTGGCGTACGTCAAATGTCACGCTTAATTTCTAGAATACGCTATCGACAATTTGGTATTTTAATTACAACAAGCTATGTAGATACACAGGCGTATAAGGAAGTTGTGGAAGACGGACATCCAATATTAATTGTAACGGCTTCTGATATTGCTACAGTATTGAGGCATAATGCAATTAACACGTCTAATGTTGATGAATGGTTGAATACTGTAGATAAATATAAAGAACGTATGAATGCATATTATTCTAAATTAACTAAATACTAGAATAGGATAAACATAACTTGACTAAGTTGTTCGGAAATGTTAAGATATTTTAACAACTTATGAGGAGGGTTACCGATGGAATATGTGATTGATAAAGAAGAAATACATATTATTATGAAACAAAAAAATATAAAGACTCAATCAGAATTAGCAGAAAAAATGGGGATGACAAAGAATCAGTTATCTGTGATATTATCTGCAAGAAGTAATCCAATTAAGAGCAATTATCAAAAACTGTGTGATTTTCTAGATGTTGAGCCAAAGGATATTATGGTTCCTAAGAAAGAAAATCCTGATAAAAAAAAGATGAAAGTAGTATTTGAAAGTGAATTAGAATTTGTGGATACGGATAAGGTTGTAGCTAACAGAAGATATAATTCAGTAGAGTTATTTGCAGGAGCAGGTGGCTTAGCATTAGGATTGGAAAAAGCTGGATTTCATGCGCAAGGGTTGGTAGAAATAGATAAATATGCCGCTCAATCGTTACGTGTCAATAGACCAACATGGAATGTTATTGAAAATGATGTTATTAAGGTAGCAGACGAAGGTGTTGAAAATTATTTACCAGAGGATATAGTAATTGACTTTGTATCAGGTGGGTATCCATGTCAAGCATTTAGTTATGCAGGTCATAAGCTAGGTTTAGACGATGTACGTGGAACGATGTTTTATTATTTTGCCAAGGTAATAAAGGATTTAAATCCAAAAGTCTTTTTGGCTGAAAATGTAAAGGGACTTACTACACATGATAGTGGCAAAACTTTGAAAACAATGATTGGTATTTATGAAAAACTTGGCTACACAGTGACATGGAATATTTTGAAAGCAAATAATTATGGTGTTGCACAGAAAAGAGAGCGAGTAGTAATCATTGGTGTTCGTAATGATATTGAAGTGAAATATCGTTTGCCAAAGGAATATGATTATAAATCTGTATTGAAAGATGCTTTAAAGAATGTTCCTGTATCTAGAGGCGCTATATATCCAATAAAAAAACAAGATGTGTTAAAACTTGTACCAGCAGGTGGATATTGGAGAGACTTACCAGAAGAAATAGCAAAGGATTATATGGGAAAAAGCTATTATTCAGGAGGAGGAAGAACAGGAATGGCTAGACGAATTTCATGGGATGAACCATGTTTGACATTGACATGTAGTCCAGCGCAAAAGCAGACAGAAAGATGTCATCCGGATGAAACACGTCCTTTCACAGTTAGAGAATACGCAAGAATTCAAAGTTTTCCAGATGATTGGGAATTTGCAGGATCTATGGGGCAACAGTATAAGCAAATAGGAAATGCGGTACCAGTAGAGTTTGCTAAAGCAATAGGACTATCCATAATAGATGTATTAAATAAAGCAGAGGTTTAATCCTCTGCTTGTTTTTTGTCTAATTCAGTAGCAAGTTCAGTAATTACTTTATCTAATATAGTGCGTCCGTCAAATTCGCTTGCAACCTCGGCACTAGCTTTTGTTAGAGCATCATAAAAATCAGGATCACCAGTTAGACGATACCAAAAATCTTCTCCAATGTAAATAGGATATTCCTCGTTTACTTTTTTGTAATGGCCGCTTAGGTCTTTCATCTCGCCATAGAAAACACCAACAACTAAATCATTAAAGCTGATACTTAAGTTATTTGTTCTAGCAAGATTTTTAATGGCAACAAAATGGTCTGAAATAGTTTTCACATCATCCTTATTAATAGTGTTAGGACCAGCTTTAATTTGGCAGTATTTTCTTCGCCCATCTGAAAAATCATCAAATTCAATATCTATTCCTGATGTGGTAGAAGCATACCCAGATAAAATATCACTACAGAACTTTTGGAGATTAGTTCCAAAAGATGTATTTATAGACGTACCTAGTGCACGAGCATATACTAAAGCTGTAGCAATACTTTTCGAAGAACTATCCCCTAATAAGAAGTTTGCTTTGTATGTATCTAGAAATGGATTTAAATTAAATTCATTTAAATTCTTTAGCTTAAGGGTATTTTTCTTGTGATTGGAAGCAATGTTTTCACGGAAAAAATCTTTCCATTTGATAATGATTTCTCTCTTCATTCCACGCGATTTTATTATATTATCTAAGGCATCTTCACCGAGTCTTTTATACAACTTAAATTCGGATGGTGTCAAACCTAAAGCATTATATGAAGGGGTATCTTCACGCATAATATTTGCTTGGTGAGAAAATTCTTCGTATGTTATTTCATGATTGATATATTTATCAAAAGTATTGCTGCTCATAATAGATCCTCCTTGCCTTTAATGATTTCATTATACAGGAAATTATTAAGTAAGAGCAATAGAAATATGAACAGAATTTAACAGATATTAGGAGTATTTCAATTATTATAACGGTGTATGGGTAGAAAATAGGGCTATAAGAGAAGAAAGAATAGAATAATCACAATATGAGTTTGAATATCCAATTTGTTTGTAATGAATCTGTATGTAGAGTATAATATAAGTGATTAAATTGAGGGAAATTTCGTTGTTCGAGATATATATACAAAGGAGTAGCTTATGAAAATTCTTGAGTGTAGAAAAATAGATACAGATAATCATGATAATATTACATATTTACGAATTGATCCAGAAGATATTTCTGAAACACTTAGGGATATAATTGTATCACTGTCGGATATGTCGTGGATTTCAAGATTTGATAAACCATATATTAGAAATAGTTTTTTGAAACATGCGGATGAGTCTGCGAAATATTTAGCAAATAAAATTCAAGAAAAGAGAGGCGATACAATTACGAAAAATTCTGGGGAATATGTGGTATCCGAATTGGCTAGAAAGGCACTTGTTAATAGAATGAGATATTTAGATGTGCCTTTGGCGGAACTTTTTAAAGAACAAGTAGCTGGTAATCCAGGATTTGATTTTTATTCGGCTAATAACGATAACATCATAATTTTTGGAGAAGCAAAATATAGTTCAAGAAATAATGCGTATGGTGTTGGAATGGAGCAGGTGGATAGATTTATTAGAGAGGGGCAGGATATATCAGATTTGAATGATATAGATAAATTTTTTGAGGATGAATCTTTGGAATATGCTAATAATGGTGATAAAGCATATGCGATCGCATTTGCATCAAAAACAAGTTCATCGGAAATGATTATTAAAGGCATTATTGCTAATAAACACTATAATAATATTGCAGGGCATAAAGAAGTCTTATATTTGGCGGTGAATGTATGAACAATCTAATAAAGAAGATAATTGAAGGTGATGAAATTGAACAGATTATGGAATACGTTGTGTTTGATATATATATAAATGGATCAGATAGTGTTACTACTATGGAAATATTGTGTTACTTATCAATATATCAGGCAGAACAATTTGCTCAGTGGCAAAATCGTATACTAAAATATATGGGATTGTATTACAAAGATACTGATACGGAATGTTTGCAGGAAGTAATATTTGGAATGTATTCAAAACATATATCAGAAAAATATAATTATACATATACACCTGTCCAGGCGAATATTGTTGATGGGATAGTGTCAAATAAATGTTTTAGTTTTTCGGCACCTACAAGCACTGGAAAATCTCATATTTTCAGAAACATAATATATAGTTCAAATCATGATGTTGTAATAGTTGTTCCCTCAAGAGCATTAATAAATGAATATTATTATACGTTGTGCAGATTTATTGAGGATAAGAGTGTCAACATTCTTACCTTTATTGATAAAATCAATGTAAAAAAGGCAAAACGAAATATATTTATTGTAACACCAGAGAGATGCAAAGAGCTATTTAAGAAAAAGGATCAATTTGTTGTTGATATTTTTTTGTTTGATGAGGCACAGCTAAGTAATGAAAAATCGTCCAGAGGGTTATTTTTTGATAGTATTATAAGGAGAGCACAAAGAGCCTATCCAGATTCTAAATTTGTATTTGCTCATCCGTTTGTAGAAAACCCGAATGCGCAGATTTTGAAAAACCATTTTAGTGAAAATAATTCATGTGCAAAATGTTATAAATTTAGAAACGTAGGTCAGTTATTTTATGCTATAGATGGAGAGAAGTACTATCATTTTGGGATAGACAAAGATATTATGGGGAATCAAAAATATCTTTGCCATTATGATCCATTGGAAGCGATAATAAAAAAGAAAGGAAGTATTCTGGTATATACAACAAAAACGAGTATATATAATAAAAAGATATTTTCTCAATTTGCTAAATATATTGATCTGTGTCCTGAAATTATTGATAAGGATGCAAAAAAATATATAAAGCAGATAAAGAAATATATAGGAGCAAATGATGAAAGTGGAGCAGAAAGATATTCGCAGATGATACATTTGATGAAACGTGGAATAGTAATTCATCATGGATCAATGCCATTACAAGCAAGAATATTGTTAGAGCAATTTACACAAGCGGGGTATTGTAGAATTTGTTTTGCTACATCTACGTTAGAACAAGGAATAAATATGCCATTCGATATGGTCTTTCTGAATACTTTTGCGGCAAGTAAAACACTATCGTTAAAGAATTTAATTGGACGTGCAGGACGTTCATCGTTAGAAAAGAAATTTGATTATGGAAGTATTATTGTTAAAAAGAATAATATGTCTCAATTAAGAAGTATTATGAATGAATCAGAAGTACTTGAAACAGTATCAATGCTGGAACAGGATTTAGAGTTAGAACAAGATTTACAAGAGTATAAGGAGGCTATATTAGATGGAACACTTTCTGATGAGTATAATGTTACAGAAAAGCAGTTGGGTAAATTAAAGACGATTAATGCTGATAATACAATTAAGAATATATTAGATGATATGTACAGCAAGGATTCGTTAGTTAACTTGAAAACTATTAATGAGGATCTAGAGTGTAAGTTAAAACTTTATGAACACTTTACAAGACTATATGAGTATTATTTGGGTCGAGATTTGTGTGCAGGTGAAAAAAATGTTCTAAGTACAGCAATAAAAATTTTATTATGGCAGATTCACTGCAAATCGTTTAAAGATATTTGTTTCTATAGATATTCGTATGCAAGTAGAAAGCAGGAGAGAGATCAACTAAAGAAAGTTATAGAGGAGGGAACGGAATTCGAAAAATATTTGGCGAAAATAAAAGTAGAACGTATGGAAGCAGCATTTGTAACTGGGTATGCAAGTATTCCAGATAAACAACTTCAAGTGTTTAGTATGTTTGGAAATAATGAAACACGTGCTATTCAGGTAGACTACGACAGAATTGTATTTGACACATATGATTATTTAGATAAAATAATAGGATTTAAACTGAGCGATATTTATATTGCGGCATTTTCGGAATACTATAAAAGAATGAATGATGGTAGAGCAGAAAAAATGGTTCGGCTTATCAAATATGGAACAGAAGATGAAAAGGAAATATGGATGTTAAGATATGGTTTTACGTTTGAAGATATTGAATGGCTGGAACCATATATAGTTAGTATAAATCAAGAAGAAGTGATTTTTGATAGAAAAATAAATAAGCTGCCCATTGAGAAAATGAGTGTGATCAGTAGATTTATCTAAATGATAATACTCAACAAAAGATAAAAGAATGTAGAAAATATGATTTTAAAAATGTATGTCTACATTCTTTTTGTGTTTTAAAACAAAGAGAGAAAAGAACAGTGCTATATAATGTTACCATTGACAATGTGGGATATAAACCACTACAATACAGATATAAAAGAAGTGGGGTAAATTAAATGAATTTGCAAGAAATGAAGGAAGAAATATTTAGGAAGGATCCTGAGGTAAGAGAAGAATATGAAAAATTAAAGTCAGAATATGATGTTGTTAGAGCTGTTTTGGAAGCAAGAAAGCAAGCAAAATTAACGCAACAGCAATTGGCAGAAAAGACGGGGATCAATCGATCTGACATTAGTAAGCTGGAAAATGGAAACGCTAATCCAACCATTGCATTATTGCAGAGGATTGCAGAGGGAATGGATATGACTTTAAAGCTTGAGTTTGTACCTAAACGTATAGGGAAGAACTAGAAGTGACTAGAAGGGAACACACCATGAAAACAATACAAGTAGTGGCTGCCATCCTACGTGATGGCAATAAAATTCTTGCAACCCAACGAGGGTACGGTGAATTTGCAGGCGGTTGGGAATTTCCAGGAGGTAAGGTTGAAGCTGGGGAGAGCAAAGAAGAAGCCTTAAAGCGTGAGATAAAGGAAGAGCTAGAAGTAGATATAGAGCTAGAAGAATTTGTACATACGATAGAGTATGATTATCCGACATTTCACCTCAGCATGGACTGTTATTTTGCAAAAGTAGTACGCGGTGACATCGTATTAACAGAGCATAGGTCGGCAAAGTGGCTGACAGCAGATACGCTTATGAGTGTGGAATGGTTGCCAGCGGATGTGAGTTTGATTGAGAGGTTGAAGGAATTGATCTGATCAATGCTCTAAGTGATAATACTAAACAAAAGATAAAAGAATGTAGAAAATACGGTTTTAACATGTATAGCTACATTCTTTTTGTGTTTTAAAATAAAGTAGAGTCTAAATATAATGGAACTAATAGGTAAGTAAATATTGCAAAATCACATGAGAAGAATTATAATATAATTACCTAATGGGTAAGAGAAAGGGAGCATAAAGTATTGTACGTCGAATATCAAGACAAAAGGGTGAAAGAACTTTTTGAAGATTTACATAATATACAGGGTTCTAAGAATTTGATGAAAAGAGAAATTGGTGCAGAAATGACTAAAAAGTTAAATAGGAAAAATTGAATCACTAGTGGGAGAAGTAAAGGGCACATATTCCTTAAGGATAACAAAAAATTACAGATTAATTATCTTAGCAAAGTCGGTAGATATAAGTCCAGAAGGGTTGAAAAAGTGTGACACATTTTATATAAAAGGAGTGATTGATTACCATGGAGAAGGATCAAACAACAATTGGCTTATCCCGTGAATTTATTATACATCCGGGAGAAACCTTACAAGAAATATTAGAAGAGAGAGAAATGTCTCAAAAAGAATTAGCAGTAAGAACAGGAGTAACAGAGAAACACATTAGTACTATTATAAATGGTAGTAAACCGATTTCAGTTGCTTTTGCAAAAAAATTAGAGTATGCATTAGGATTTGAATCGTTATTTTGGATTAATCTTCAGTCTCTTTATGATAGAGAGTTATTAGAGTTTGAAGAGTTATACAATATTTCAGATGAAGAAATAGCTATTTTGAAAAATCTGAAAGAGGTGATTGCGTATTTGGATCGAAAGAAAATATTGAATATAAATGATAATATTGCGGGAAAAGTGTTGGATCTACGACGTTTTATGGGGATAAGTGATTTGCGAGATGTTCCCAACCTAGCAACTAATGCAGCATTCAGAGCACAAGTAGCAAATGCAAACGTTGATGTGCATGTTCTTTTTGCGTGGCAGAAAATATGTGAATTATTGACACAAGACATTGCAGTTGCCAGGGAAGTAGATATAGAAAAACTAAAAAGCAAAATTCCTCAAATCAAAAAATTAATGTTCGAAGATGCGAAGACGATTCAACGTGAACTTGAAGATATATTTGCAGAGTGTGGAATTGGATTTAAAATTGTCCAAAATTTTAAAGGTGCTCCAGTTCAGGGATTCATTAAAATGACAGAGAATGACAACATGATTTTGTGTATGACACTGAGAAGAAAATATGCAGATATCTTTTGGTTTACTCTATTTCATGAAATGGCTCATATTATTTATAAGGATACTAAAAATAAATTTATAGATTTTGAAACTCGTTCAAATGAAATGGAAGAAAGAGCAGATAGATTTGCTAAAAATACTTTGCTGAATCCAACTGAGTATAAGAGATTCGTTGCTCAGGGAGATTTCGCATTAGAGGCAATTGAAAAATTTGCAGATGAATGTAGTGTTCGTCCTTTTATTGTTATAGGAAGATTGATGAAAGAGGGAGAAATTAGTTGGAATAGCTATAATAATGAGCGTGTTAAGTATGTATGGGCAAATTAGTGTGGACTTAGTAGCTACATGATTAGTAATTGAGAGGGAAGGGAATAAGTGTGAATAGTAACACGCATGCCATTGAAGTGTTAAAAAGGCTTAGAAAAGAAAGTGGAATATCTCAAGGAGAAATGGCTGCCTATTTGAATGTACAACCCGGTATGATGAAGAAAATTGAGGATGGAACACAAACGTTAAATACCGATATGATTGAAGCAATCTATTATCTTTTTGGTGAAAGTAGTACATTTGCTTTATCAAATACTGCATTTATAACGCATGATTTAGAAGTGGATGATATGAAGGCAATTGCCATGATGAATAAACTGGCTATGAACATTAAATTCATGAACAAACTTCTAGACGGAAAGGTGATTTTACAAGAGCAGTAGCTTATATTCATAATTGTAAAGGAGAAAATATTCATGGGATATGATGAGAAAAGCATTGACAAGTTAGCCGATTCTATCGGAGGTGTAATGAGTAATACGAAGATTCATAAGAAACTCTCTGGAACGTTAGAAGATTTCATATCACTAGTTTTGTCGGCTGGTAATCCTATAACGGCCATAAAATTAGTAGTCGATGTAGGACAATTGTTGGGTTCTATACCTGATATGATATTTTGGGAAAAGATGCAGCGCTTTCTAAAGGGAGCAAAGAGCGGCAAGGCTGATGAGGTAAATCTTGCTGAGAAGTTTTGTGAAGACAATGCTAAATATAAAGAGTTCACGAAACAACTGATTTATATTATAGATGCACTAGATGAAGATAAAAAGATAGATTTTTTTGCTGATTTAACAAGGTGTTATTTAGTAACAGGTATGGATAATCACTTGTATATGAAACTCATTCAAATTCTAAAACAATGCACGAGTTACGAATTGGAGTATATAAAATCCCAGGAATTAGAAGGGAATTTGAAAGAGGGCACAGTTTTGTCAATGATAAATGTATATGGGCTTGTAGAAGTGACAGATAATAACGAATTCTTTTTAACAGGGACTGCAAAAGCTCTTAAGAGTTTTTGCTTGAACTATAGTGATGAAGATAAAGGAAAAACATTGCCAATGACGTATGATACAACAGATGGTGCAAGAATACTTGGCAATGTAACAGAGGAAGATATAGATGAGTTATTTCAACGTAAGGAATAAGCAAATAGTACATAAGGAGGAAACAATGAAGCTTACAGTTTTAATGGAAAACACAACATGTAACCCAGGTATGTTAACGGAGCACGGGCTTAGCCTTTATATAGAGGTGAATGGTCACCGCATTTTATTTGATACGGGGCAATCGAATGCATTTGTGAAAAATGCAGCAGCACTTGGGATTGATTTACAGGCGGTGGATATCGCGATTTTATCACATGCTCATTACGATCACAGCGGCGGATACAGGAAGTTTATGGAGTTAAATGAGGATGCAAGAATCTATGTGAATGAACATGCTTCGGGTCGATATTTTTCTAGTCCAACGAGAGAAATCGGTATGGGTACTGCATTAGATGTCGAGGGGCGTGTAGTGCTCACTAGAGATGTATGTGACCTTGGGGATGGACTTATGTTATGTACGTGTAACGATAGAAAGCCGAAGTATGAGCCGAATGCATATGGTCTGTTTAAGCTTGAGGATGGGGAGTTACAAGAGGATGATTTCCTTCATGAGCAGTATTTGTTGATCCAGGAAGAGGGCAAGGAGATTTTGATTAGCGGTTGCTCCCATAAAGGGATTTTGAATATTACAGAATGGTTTAAACCAGATGTCTTAGTTGGCGGATTTCATTTTAAGAAGCTTGACCCGCAAGGGGAAGGGAAAGAGACCTTAGATGAAGCAGCAGAAGCATTACGAGCATATAAGACTACATATTATACCTGTCATTGTACGGGTGTGGAGCAGTATGAGTATATGAAACAGCAGATGCAAGAGCAGGTTCATTATATCAAAGCAGGGGATGTATTAGAATTATAAATAAGAGGGAGACAAGGGTATGAAAATAATTGTACTTGGGGATTATGAAAGGGCACCATATCATCCACTCACGAAGGTGGATGAGTTACTAGTGGGCATGCTACAGGATGAGCATGAGGTGACGTACACAGATGATTATAGTGTGTTATTGCTACCAAATTTGAGTCAGTATGATTTGCTGATTGGCTATATGGATTTATTTAAGGAATTGACCTATACGGATGAGCAGGGTGCTGGTTTATTACAATATGTAGCAGGTGGTGGGAAGGTGTTATACATCCACAGCGGTATCTGTATGGCGCAAAAAACGGAGCTTGCACAGATGATTGGTGCGAAATTCAGTACACATCCGAAACGCTGTGATATTGTTTACAGCGGAAGCAGTGAGCATCCGATTACAAAAGGTGTAGCAAGCTTTACATTATTTGAAGAGCCATACATGGTGGATTTTATGTATGGGACACCGTGTAAGACGTTTTTACATTTTGAATACCAAGGAGCACTCTATCCAGCGGGCTGGTGCACGAAATATGGTCTAGGTCATAGCGTTTACCTTCAGCCAGGACATGAGGCAAGTATCTTTGAAGTTCTAGAGGTGCAGCAGTTAATCAAGCAGGCGGTAGCGTATTTGGATACGTTCTAGCCGCTTCCATTTCTAACAGAAACCCTTTCATAGATAACCCGTATGCATAGCCGACGAGTTTACCACTTGCACCGATCACTCGATGACAAGGAACGACAAAAGGAATAGGGTTTTTGTTATTGGCCATGCCGACAGCACGGCTAGCTTTTTCATTGCCAATAGCCTTTGCAATGTCTTTGTAGCTACGAGTTTCACCATAAGGGATGTCGCAAAGTGCACGCCAAACCTTTTTCTGGAAATCAGTTCCGCGCATTTCATAAGGGAAATCAAACGCTTTTCGTTTCCCAATAAAATATTCTACAAGCTGTAGGTATACCTGATCTGACAGCGCAGTTTTCACTCCAAAATCCGAGACCACTGTATCTTGGATTTTTTTTATTTCTATGACAAAGTCATCTTCGTATCCGATTTTTATATAACCTAAATTAGTTTCATAAATTGCAAAGCCAGACATATTCTTTTCCCTTTTTGATTTTATTTTACTATAGATTAGGGGATAATTCTATGGGAAAGCGCATTGTCTTATTTACAAGTTGTTGTTGTAGGGATATAATGAATTATATCGTTATAACGATAGTGGAGGTGCATATGGGGAAATTGATATTGTATCATGGTTCATCAAATATTATTGAAAGTCCAAAGTTTGGAGTAGGTAAGGCTTATAATGATTATGGTATGGGATTTTATTGTACAGAAAATTTAGAGCTTGCAAAGGATTATTTACGAAAGGGGTTGAAGGTGGATGATTTACGAAAGGGGTTGAAGGTGGATGATTTATTCTTATAACGAAGATTATGTTGATGAAGTAATGGAAAATATTGGATGCATGATGGAACATGCGGTGTATGACCTAGCGTATGCTCCAGAAGAATTTTATTCACTATTTGTCTCAAGTGAGATATCGGAGGAAGTAGCAAATGGCAATCCTAAATATACAGTAGGGATGTCCGGTATTGAACTTGCAAGAGAAGTGTTGTTTGAGTGCACAGGTAGAAGAGAAAATAAAGTACCAACATATCATATTGAAAAAAGTGCTGAATATTGGACAGGTTGGATTTTGGCATATTACCAATGGAAGAAATGCCTTTCCTTTGAACGGATCAATACTGCAATTCCATTCCATGAGGTGATGAAAACCTATCCTACCCTCCACGAGGCAGATATCGAGAAGGCAGTAGATGTTTTTGATGAAAAATATAAAGCATATAAGTCAGCCACGATTACTGAATTAGCAAGAATACGTAAGCTACGTGGTCTTTCTCAAAAGGAATTATCCGAGAGATCGGGAGTAGCACTTCGCATGATTCAGCTTTATGAGCAAAGACAAAATGACATTTCAAAGGCACAGGTGGATACAGTGATGCGTTTGTCACGCACGCTGTCAGTCAGAATAGAGAAAATATTGGATATATAAGCATGTAACCCCACTAGATATTAGAGGTATGGTATATATGTTCCCATAAAGAACTCTTTGCAGCAGTCGGTATTTAGGTGTTGTCCTGTAACACCTTATGTACCGCTACTGCGGAAACGAAGCGCAAGCGTGTTCTGTTGGGAATATATATACCATACCTCTTAATAATTCTGGATGTTACACACCATATTGCTCAGCTACTTCCATTGCAATATTAGCCCATTTCGTCAATCGCTCTGGTTGATATAAAATGGTAGATACATCCTTAAATAATAATTCCACATTTCGGTCATTGCGCTTAGCAGCTTCACAGGTCTTGATGAGGTCAGCTCGGATAGAAGCTTCATCAAAATCAGGTGAGATGATGAGGGATGGGGAAGGTTTTGCAGACATAATCAAGTGCTTGCTTAGCTTTTCGGCAAATGCATCACGGTTGCTCCAAGGGCTACACGATACTTTGGTGAGGTTTGGTAGCTGTTCAATGATATCTAGTCGATCGTCTAGTCGTTCACAGCAACCATAATAAAACTTACCGAACTTTTCGGATATCTTAGACATATAATCTATCTCGAATTCTTTTGTGATACTAGGTGAGGCTGAGGTGAATACCTGTGCCATTGAGCAAGACCACGAATGGTAGGAATCAGCACCTATGCCACCAAGAAAATCAGGTAATAGTTCATCTGTATAGGTGATAGAGCAGTGACAATCATTAGAAGATGTATTAAATAAACCTAGATTGTTACATTGTTCAATTCCTGATAAGGCAGAGTGTGTCATCCTTTCCATGATAGCATGAATAAGTTCAGGCTCATCGAGCAAAGTATAATAAATAGATTCTACATTCATGCATTCTGCAAGAATATCCCAAATAGCAAGTCTTATATGTGTGCCACCAGATTGATATACAGGAATGATTCCATCAAAGATTTCATGGGCGATTTCCATTCTCTCCTTCGATGATTCTTCATCTAGGGTGATCTTGATGTCTTTAATTTTCTCTACATCATCCATTGTCTCGAACTGGTTGATAAATTGGTGAGATACAATGTTGTTTTTCGTGTCATTTGATAAGGTGTGTTCCTGTGCTTCAATGCCATAACCTGAATTTGTAACACTGTAGCCGATGTTCAAATATGGTTCTACCACCATATCTACAGGGAAATGTTTCCACTTATATAAGGCGGAAATCATGTTACTCTCAATATCTCCTAGAAATCCTTGTACTCCACATCTTTGGAAATCTTGCTCTACAGCAAGCTCATGCCATGGCAATTGATTAATTGTAACCATAGGGCGTGACCTGTCATTTCTATTAAATTTCTTCCACAATTCCATTTTTTCTCGTTGAATTGGTAACGAAGCGACTTCCATATATCTTTTGGCAAGCTCTCTTAATGCTGCAACTTCTTCTTTTCTAACATTCATAGCGATAAGACCTCCTGTTTTATATAAGGAAAGTATACCATGCATATTGACATATTAGGCGATAAATAGTAACATTTTATACATAAAAATTGATTTTTCATATATTTATAAAACCTAATATCTGTTTAAATACTTATGAACGAGATATCTATATATAACTTGTTGAGGCACGTTTGCACTACAGCTCTCTCGTAGCGGTACATAAGATACTAAGTCATGCTTGGCATTCTTTAGTATCTAAATACCGACGGATCGCAAGTACCTACAAAAAGATATATATAGATACCTCGATTTACAATTATCTGAATTGATATTAAGTTTTATAAACATTCACAAAGGATAAGGAAAGGAAATAAAAATGGAACTACTTAGTTATGGGCATACAGTGCAAGAAAAAGGATGGTCGGTGCATGAGTTGGTGCGTGCAGGGTTTGTACGAGTATATAAGGTGGAAACAGGGTGTGTGTATTATCATGCATCGGGAAAAAGTATGCGTTTAACAGAGGGAAAAGTTTACTTACTGCCAAGTCATAGTGGATATGCATTATCCTATGATAGTAGTACGAGGTTTTTGTGCACGTGGGTGCATATGAATATATATCCTGAGATTTCACAAGAAATTGTAGCGTTAGATGAGGAGACTGCGCCACTTTGTATGGATGTTTTTGCGTTGGTGCGTCAGATTGTGATAAAAGATCAGCACAATGCTTTTGCGATGCAACAAAGTATGGAATTGTTTTATCACTATTATTTAGCCTATAAAATGAAGCAGAAAAGCAATGATTTGGCGAATCTCATAGCAGATCAAATAGAGAAGGAACCTGAAAAGAAATTAAGCATTACAGAGCTAGCTAAAGATATGGGGTATACGAAAGAGCATTATATTAGAGTGTTCCAAAAGCAAACGGGGATGACGCCGTATCAATATAGTATCAGTTGTAGAATGGTCAGAGCGGGTTCGCTACTTCGCCAGGATTACCATGTTGGGGAGGTTTCTAGTCGTGTTGGGTATGAGGATGTTCGGACCTTTGAAAGTGGATTTAAGAAGTTTTATGGGATAACACCATCAGCATATAAGAAAAAATACCGAAATAATAATATTTAGCATTTTTTTGTATACACAAGCACGCGTTACTGTGATACACTATTAAAGTGAAGTGAACGATGAATGTCAGAGAAGAAAGGTATGGTTATTAACATGAGTGATGAAAAAACAAACAGTGTAGAGGTAAATGCGTTAAAACCGATTGAGATGAAGGATAGGATGAGCTGGTTATCAATGGCTTTTGTACAGGCAGGTATCTGCGTATGTGTACCATCTTTTTTACTAGGTGCGCTTCTAGCAGAGGCAATGACAGTAACAGAAGCGATTATTTCTGGTTCTTTAGGCTACGTAATCGTAGTAATTGTAATGTCTATTTTGGGACAAATGGGTAGCGACTTGGGCGTTGCAACATGTACTGCGGCACAGGCAAGTATGGGTGTAAAAGGTTCTAGATTTATTGTAAGCACAGTATTTGCAGTGAATCTGATTGGCTGGTTTGGGATTAACAATGCAGTCTGTGGTGAAGCTTTTGCAAATGTATTAGAAAGCTCACTAGGTTTGACGGTTCCAGTATCTCTTTGCAGTATTGTTTGGGGTGTTATTATGCTCACAACGGCTGTTTTTGGTATGGCAGCAATTGAAAAGCTCGATAAGATTTCGATTCCAATGCTTATGATTATAATGATGTTAGGTACTTATTTAGTGATTAAACAATTTGGATTGTCTGGAATGGGAGCAGCAGCAGATCCAGATTATGCGATGAGTTTTATGGCTGGAGTTGGTCTATCATTTAATTTTTACGCAGTTGGTGCAATTGCTCCATGTGATTTTACACGTTTTCAAAAGACGAGATCTGACGTTTGGAAATCTACCGTGTTAGGAGTTCTACCAATGGGTATTATTACCTTAGTACTTGGTATTGTGATGACAAAGATTGCGAATAACTATGATATTAGTATGGTGTTAATCGAGGTTGGTATTCCAGTACTTGGTGTAGCATCTATGATTCTTTCTACATGGACTACGAATGCGACAAATGCATATACAGGAGCACTTGATACTGTTATGATTTTTAATATAGCTGATAACAAGAGGCGTGAAGTTACACTAATAGTCGGTATGATTGGAACAGTACTTGGTGCATTTGGTATTTTAAATTATATTGAAGGTTTACTTAGTATGCTTGCATGTATTGCATGCCCAATTGGTGGTGTTATGCTTGCTGATTATTTTATTATTGGTAAAGGTAAATCAGAGAACTGGCATGCAGTTAAAGGTTTTAACTGGGCAGGTGTAATTGCATGGGTTATTGGTGCCGTAGTTGCATACTACTTATATATTGAATATTCAGGTATTTTAATTGGTATGGTAATATACTTGATTTTAGAGAGATTTATGCCATCACCTTCAAGAGGAAATGGAGTGGCATCGGATAAAATTGCAACAGAACTTGAAGATTGCGTGGTTAGATCATGAAAATATTCACAAAGCAAAATATCATAGATTTATTATATGGATGTACGGTGTTAGGAACTGGTGGCGGTGGTGGCCTTGAAGAAGGTCTTGAGATGATGGAAGAAGATTTTGTGGCTGGTAGAGAGCTACAAGTCGTAGATGTGCAAGATATTCCAGATGATGCGTATATCGCGACACCTTATGGTTGTGGTGCACCAACCCCAGCTGAAGGTATTGAATTAGAAGAAAAATATAAAAGGCTTCCACAAGTTGAAGGAAGTCCGACTATTTTAGCATTTAAGAAGCTAGAAGAGTATATGGGTCAGAAGTTTTTTGCAGTTTCTTCCACAGAGCTAGGTGGACTTAATACTGCAGAGGCATTGCACATCGCATGCATGCTAGGTATCCCAATTGCAGATGCAGATCCCGCGGGACGTTCTGTGCCAGAGCTACAGCATTCTACTTATTTTATCAAAAAAGTGCCAATTGCTCCGATGGGACTTGCAACACAATTCGGTGATGTTGCGATTTTAGCTGATGTATTCGATGATCTTCGTGCAGAAGAAATCGTTCGTGCTATGGCAGTAGCTAGCAATGATTTAATCGGTGTCGCAGACCATCCTACAACTGGTAAAATTTATAGGGAATCCGTAATCGTAGGTGCACTTAGCTATGCGCTACGTGTGGGTGAATTGCTTCGCTACGCAAGAGAAAACGGTGAAAATGCAGCAGAACTTATTGCTTCAAAAGAGCGTGGAAAAGTCCTCTTTAAAGGTGAAGTAACAGCAGTACCTTGGGATGGTGTGGATGGATTTAACATCGGAGAGATCCAGATCAAAGGAGCTGATAAATTTGCTGGAGATACCTATAGGATTTGGTACAAAAATGAAAACCTTATTTCGTATAAAAACAATGAAATTGATGTCACATGCCCAGACTTAATCTGTGTGTTTGATAAAGATGGAACACCAGTAACAAACCCAGATGCAAAGGTCGGCATGGAGGTGACAGTCATTGCACTTCCTGCACCAGCGATTTGGCAGACACCAGAAGGACTTGAGTGCTTTGGACCGAGGTCTTTTGGTTTTAACGTAGATTACACTCCTTTTAGTTTATAAAGGGAAAACTCCTCTACAGATGTAAGATTATACTGCATATACTATTCCACAGAACACGCTTTCGCTTCGTTTCCGCATTAGCGGTACATAAGGTGTTAAAGGACAACACCTAAGTGCCGAATGCTACAAAGAGTTCTTTAGGGAATAGTATATGCAGTATAATCAATATCTGTAGAGGAGTTTTTTAATTAAAAGGAGTGTGGTATACTATAAGAAAAGTATTTCTATAAATTTTATGCCTTTACTTTGGGGTATGTAGATTAGATACAGAAAAGGAAAATAAATCTATGCGCAATCAAGATCAAGTAATCAAAACCTTAAGAGAATTAGTATCAATAGAGAGTGTTAGTGGTGAAGCATACGGGGAATATCCTTTTGGGGAGGGGCCTTATCGTGCACTTGTGTATGCACTAAATCTTTGTAAAGAATATGGATTTAAAACGAAGCAATGTGGGAATACATGCGGGTATGCAGAAATAGGTGAGGGTGATGAGCTCTTTGGTATTTTGGTGCATCTTGATGTAGTGCCTGCAGGGGATGGCTGGGATAGTAATCCCTACGACGTGGTAGTGAAGGATGACAAGCTTTATGGACGTGGTGTCATCGATGACAAGGGGCCAGCTATTGCAGTGATTCATGCGATGAAGGAGTTACTTGAAGATGAAGTGAAGCTTCAAAAGCGTGTACGTATTATTTTTGGAACGTCTGAAGAAACAGGAGATGAAGAGGACTTGAGACTGTACAAGGAGTCAGAGGAGCTACCTACGATGGGCTTTACTCCAGATGCAGATTTTCCAGTTGTATATTTAGAAAAAGGAATTGCGGAAGTAACCTTATCTATGCCTTTAGAAGCAGCAGGTTTAATGGATGCAAGCGGTGGAAATGCACCGAATATGGTGGCAGATAAATGTACCTTAGAGTATATGTCTGATGGAGAAAAAGTGACGATAGAAGCTACAGGAAAGTCGGCGCATGGCAGTACCCCTTGGCTTGGCGAAAATGCGATTGGAAAAGCAATGTCACAGCTAGCAGGAAAGTCGGCTCTTGCAGACTTTTATAACACTTGCATAGGAATGACGACAGATGGTGTTGGACTTGATTGTGACTTTAGAGATGAAGCTAGTGGTGGGACAAGTGTGAACCCAGGACTCATCGAAGTATTAGATGGAAATGTGGTGATTACACTAGATATTCGCTGCGCCGTATGTACGACTCCAGAGATATTGATACAACAGATTCAGGAAAGAGTTGCTCCTTATGGCGTAACGGCTAGCCTAGAGTTTTGGTGTGATTCTGTCTACATGGATAAGGATAGTGAATTTGTAAAAAGTTTGATGAAGGTATATAAAGATATTACAGGAGCTGATGATGAACCACTCATAATGGGTGGTGGTACCTATGCTCGTTCTATGGAACATATTGTGGCCTTTGGACCAGTTTTTCCAGGGAGAGAGTGTACCGAGCACCAAGCTAATGAATATATCTATATCGAAGACCTTATGAAAGCAAAAGAAATATATTATCAAGCTATACGTAGCTTGTGCGAATAAAAAATATTACAAAGGAGCGTAACAACATGGGACAGTACAGGATTACAGTTTGGGATGAACAAAAGAATCGAAAACAAGA
Organism: Lachnospiraceae bacterium; assembly: GCA_044425805.1. Lineage (GTDB taxonomy): Bacteria > Bacillota > Clostridia > Lachnospirales > Lachnospiraceae > RGIG6307. The sequence continues at coordinate 304,994 of JAWXVC010000004.1, forward strand.
ACGGATGGAAGAAAATAGCGTCATTTTTCCTTGGAAGGGTAGCTATACTGAGGGCGATATTATAGAGTTCGAAGTACCTAGCGTACCGGGATATTACGTGATTAAAGTAGATGATTGCATAGAAGAAGCACTCGTTTATTTGACAAAGCAATCATTTGAGCATGTAGTACCTTTTGGAGAAAGAAAAAATGGCTTAAATCCAAAATCATTTTCTGGGGAAGTACACTACCTTACACTTAGACCTGCGAAGGAATGGGAATACAAGGCATATAGAAATCTCTCTCAAAACACATTAGACCAAGCAAATAGAGAAGGCTGCTTTCCTCATGTTCAAGCAAATGTTGAGACGAGAGGAGACTCTGCCTTTGCTGCATGTAATGTGATTGATGGAGTGATTGGAAATGAATTGCATGGTAAATGGCCATATCAATCATGGGGCATTAGCCAACGTGAAGATGCGGAAGTTACAATTGTATTTGGAAGAAGCGTTCGTGTTGAGGAGGTTTTGATTTTTCTAAGAGCAGATTTCCCACATGATAGCTGGTGGGAACGAGCTACCTTAGAGTTTTCAGATGGTAGTGAAGAAGTTGTTTCACTAGAGAAGACTAAAGATGGACAAGTTTTTAATTTTGCAAAATCTAACATTACATGGGTGAAAATGAAAGAAATGAAAAGAGCAGATGATCCATCACCATTTCCTTCTTTAACACAATTACAAGTGTTTGGTAGTATTGAATAAAAAAATGGGGCATGTTGCTAGAACATGCCCTTTATCATTGGTACTGCTTTTTTAGATTCCTTGATATAACCAAAACCATATAAATCAAAGGCCATTGCGCCATCAAACTCGATGTCCTTTAATGCATTTATATAGTCTGGTAGATACATATCACCTAGATGAGGTGGCAAATGACGATGTACACCGCGAAGCATATTCTCGATATGCGCATGTGCTACCTTGCCTTTTAAAGATAGAATGGCTGCAATTGGATCTGGATCACACAAAAATACATGCCCGAGATCAAGATTTGCCATAAGATGATCACTAGGAACCGCATCGAACATCTTGTGTAACTCAGCAGTCGTGCCACATACCATACCAGGCTCAAACTCCATGGCAAGTATGATGTCAGCTTCCTCGGCCAATCCTACAAGCACCCTCGTGCGTTCTATGAAAATATCCCAATCAGCATCCTGGTCACACTCCCAACGCTTTCCAGAATTGGACGTAATCAGAGTCTTCACACCATACAGCGGAGCTGCTTTGATAGCTAGCTTCAACTGCTCATACTTCACATCATCAAAAATATACCCACAATGAAAACTAACACTTTCAATTGTGATTTCATGCTTCTTACAGCAACTCAAAATATAATCAGCATACTCCTTCTTCGTGAAATCAGATATGAACTGAAAGCTTTCATCTACAAAACAAAGCTCAATCCCATCATAACCACAATCCTTCAAGGCTGCGATTCTATCCTCCATCGCCAAAGAATACTTCATCATCGTTCTTCCTGTTAATTTCATTGAACTACCTCTTTCTTTTTAATAATAGTATTTTATGTACTGCTACGTGGGAGGTGTAGTGCAAACGTGCCTCATAAAGTGAAATATAGATACTAGGGGAGAAGAAGTGTATAACCCATATATATGTTTTATAAATACTGTTTGATTGCTGCAATGATTGCGGCATTTTCTTCATCTGATAAGTAGGTTTGGCCAGGATTCATTTCAAAGGTACTAGCCCATTCGAATTCACCCTCATATTTTGGCACTAAATGAAAATGAAGATGACAACCAGTATCACCATAAGCACCATAGTTGATTTTGTTTGGAGAAAAAGCTTTATGTAGTGCATTGGCAGCCAAGTTTATATCTGCAAAAAATGCATTTCTCTCTTCATCACTGAGTGCAACCATCTCACTTACATGTGAGTTGTGAGCTACAATAACACGACCCTTGTGACTCTGCTCCTTGAAAAGGTATAGCTTTGAGGTTGATAGGTTACAAATCTTGATTCCAAATGCGTCTAATAATTCATTTTTCATGCAGTAAGCACAATTTTGATCGATCATCTTGTTTCTCCCTTGGTTTTATTTTATATAGGTAATTAAGAAATTCGTTTTCTATGTAGTATATAGTGTCATATTATCTAAATGCAGCTTTAAGAGGCACGTTTGCACTACATGTCGCTCGTAGCGGTACATAGAATACTAAGTCGTGCAAAGCACTTTCTTAGTATCCAAGTGCCGACGGCTCCAAAGTACCTTCATACAAGCTGTATTTAGACACTATGACTAGTACATTCACACTTGGAAAACGAGCTTCTTAATTACCTATACATCAATTATAAAACCATAGGGAGAAAAGTCAAGAAAGCATTAATCAAAACTCTCTTCAAGATAGATATTACCTGTGTCATTTAAAATTCTGACTTTTTTCACTTTTAATATATGTTGGTTGTGTATATATAAATTTGTGGAATTAGTAAAAAAGGATTCCGCATACTGTTGACCGGAGGGATTTTCTGCTACACATAAATGATTATATGCAGTGTTGTTCTTTTGCTCAAAAAGGATATATTTTACGGTTTCTTCTGTCAAGAATCGCTGCTGGCGTATTTTTCCTATTAGATAGGTTGCACTTACTGTTTGATTATTTCTATCATTAAACTGTCTTATAATCGGGATATCTGTTAATTTATGTAGTCCTATAAGATGTGGGAAATTGGACTGCTTTAATTTAAATTTGATAGATACTCCATTATCAAATTCATATTCGAACTGATAGTTTACAATCTCCCGAAACTCTCGAAATTTTTCCAAAAGTTGATTCATTTTTATTCTCCTATATGAAAAAATACTCCTAACCTCAGCTAGGAGTATTTTACATTTCAATTATGGTTCTTTTTCTTTCGGCTTATGCCTATTCGGGGTAAGTGAACCAAACTTACGGCAGAACCTCCATTTACGAATCCGAAACATCGTAAATCTCTTTGGTTACCTCTATTATATGCAATTATCGTATAAAAATCAATACTCTGATTTTTTTTTATCCACTTTGTTTTTTCTGGAAAATCTGCTACACTATGAAAGAAATTGGAAGGTGATTGTATGCGTTTAGATAGGTTTTTGTCGCTGGCTTCAGTGGGCACGAGGAAGCGGTGTAAGGAGTATGTTTACGGTGGGCAGGTGTGCGTCAATGGTGAGGTATGTTGTGTGCCACATTATGAAATTGATGCAGAGGCTGATGAGGTGGAGTATTTAGAAATGCTAGTGAAGATAGATCCGGTTTATTATGTGTTCAATAAGCCGCAGGGGTGTGTTAGCGCTAGGGTTGATAGTATGAAAACGGTATTAGATTATTTTGCAGAAGTTCCTACAGAGGGGTTATTTCCAGTAGGGCGCTTAGATAAGGATACGGAGGGGCTCTTATTTGTGACCAATGATGGTGGGTTTAGTCATCGTCTGATGTCGCCAGAAGCACATGTTTCGAAAACCTATTATTTTATGACGCTTGGGAGTTTAGGGCGTGAGGAGATAGAGAAGTTAGAAGAGGGTGTTGATATTGGACTAGAGCGTATTGCAAAAGCTTCTAGCATACAGGTTCTAAAAACTGGAATGTTTGAGGAACTTGTTTCGGAAATCGGATTAGAGAAAATGCGTCCGACAAAAAGGGGTTACAAAGGAAGGGAAGTGACGATAGCCACGATTACTATAGAAGAAGGTATGAAGCATCAGGTGAAGCGTATGCTTAAACATGTGGGCGGATTGGTATTATATCTGAAGCGAATTGCAATAGGAAATTATTCTTTGCCAGAGGATTTGGAGGTAGGAAGCTACAGGAGTATTCAGGTAGATCAGCTACCTTGAACTGATTTTATGTGAGTGGCATACTATAATAAAAAAGGTTTTTATTATGCAAAAATTAAGTGATGTTACAAAGGATTATTTGAGTATCTATTATGAAGATTTAGAAAAGATGATAGAGGGGATGTCAGATGTAGAACTTACTGACAGCATCTCACATGATTTTATAGAGCAAATGATTCCACACCACAAAATGGCTATTAACATGTGTGAAAACATTTTGCGCTATACGACTAATATCCAGATACAGAAGATGGCAAACAGTATTATAAGAGAACAAAAAGAGAGCATTCTTGATATGGAGGAGGTTTTGGACAGGTGTAGTTATATTACGAATGACAGGTGTGAATTAGAGCATTACCAGGCTTGTTTTACTCAGATTACAAATACTATGTTTTGTGAGATGGAGAAAGCAGGTGTATCTAATAGCGTAAATGCTAATTTTATTCGTGAAATGATTCCTCATCATTTAGGCGCGATTAAAATGTGTAGAAATGTACTTCGTTTCCCAATATGTGAGGGACTACTACCGATTATCCATTCGATTATTAAGATGCAACAGCAAGGTGTAAGAGAACTAGAATGTATTTATAAATGCTTAGACTGCTAACAAGTACTCGCATTTTTTCCTAAGACATGGTATTCTAGTTTCTATAAGAATACCATGTTGAAAGGGGCGTAGGCATGAAGGAACGTTACGAATTATTATTGCAACAGATGGATGCTTTACTAGAGGGTGAAACGGATACCATAGCGAATCTTAGTAATGTATCAGCGCTTGTTTTTCATGCGCTAGAGCATGTGAATTGGGCAGGTTTTTACCTGCATAAAAATGGAGAATTGATACTTGGACCTTTCCAAGGAAAGCCAGCTTGTATGCATATTTCACTAGAAAGAGGTGTGTGCGGTAAGGCGGCTAGGCTTAGAGAAACACAGTGTATCGCAAATGTCCATGAATTCGAAGGTCATATAGCATGTGATGGTGCTAGCAATTCAGAAATCGTAGTACCCATTATAATAGATGGAGTGCTGTTTGGAGTGTTAGATATCGATTCTTATGAGTTTGGGAATTTTGGGGAAGTGGATGTTGTATATCTAGAAAAATTAGTTGAAGGCTTAAAAGCTTATATAGTGAATTAGCTTTTATATAAAATACAAATAAAAAGGTGGAAATGAAAAATGGGATATTTGATTATTGCAGCATTAGCAGCGATGTTTGTTTGGTTAGCAAGTAGGAATTTGAACTCAGAGAATTTGCAAGATATGTGGAGTAATAACAAGAAAATGTTGATTCAAAAAGATAAAATTAAAGATTTTAATAAAGCAGTTGGAAAGCTATATTATGGATATGCAATTACAATTTTAGTATTAGGATTACCATTTTTATTTACAGAAGAGGGGTCTATTTGGACTTCAATCAGCGTAATATTATTGTTTATTACAACGGTAACAATGATGGTTATTTTCTCCAAAATAGAGAAAAAATATAAAGAGAAATGGGCAAAATAAAAGGGGTTTAGTATGTATAATAAAGTTCAAAACACATTTGAAAGTGTATGTCTAGGACGGGAAATAACCTATTATGTATATAGACCAGTAGATGAAAAAGGGGATTTATCAGAGGTAAAAGCAGTTGTACAGCTTTCGCATGGTATGAATGAATACGTCGAAAAATACGAGGATTTTGCTAGGTTTTTAACAGACCAAGGGATTGTTTTTTGTGGTGGCGATCATTTAGGTCATGGAGCAACCGGAGAAAAGTATGATGAGTGTGGGTTCTTTGCGAAAAGACATGGTTATCGATATGTTGTAGAGGATGTGTACCAGTTGACGCAGAGGATGAAAAAAGAGTATGGAGACATACCCTTTTTCTTGTTTGGGCATAGCATGGGATCCTTTATTGCTAGAGCATACTTGATGAAATATAGTAATGAACTTTCTGGATGTATGATTTCTGGTACGGGTGGGGGTAATCCTATGAGTATTTTTGGTATTGCTTTATCAGATATTATTGCCCGTATAAAAGGTCCTAAATATGTTAGTATGATGCTAGAGAATCTGGCATTTAGTGATTATAATAAGGGATTTGATGTCGTTTATGGCAATGAATGGCTCACTAGAGACACGGAAATTTGTGCGATTCGAGCTAGAGATCAGCGTACCAAATTTAGCTTTTGTGCGTCTGCATATAGGGATTTGATGACATGGCTTACGATTGCAAATACTCAAAAGGCTGTGAAGCTTGTAGATAAAAATATGCCGATATTATTCATAAGTGGTGATGCAGATCCAGTAGGAAATTATGGTGTTGGCGTTCGTAAAGTTTATGAAAAGTTTCAAAAATTAGGACAGGAAGACGTGACTTTGAAGCTTTATCATGGGGCTAGACATGAGCTGTTAAATGAAATAAATAGAGATGAAGTGAAGGAATATATTTTACTATGGATGGAAAGAGTAGCAAAATTAAGTATGCAGTAATTGGAACGAGTGAAATAGCAAGAAATTATATCGAAGCTGCACAATCTACTGATTTGTGGGAGCTAGTTGCTGTCTATTCTAGAAAACAAGAAACAGGGTTTGCATTTGCAAAACAGTATGGGGTATCAGATGTCTACACCAATTTGGAACTTTTTGCAAAGAGTGTTTGTTTTACAGCGGTTTATATAGCTAGTCCAAATGCGTTTCATTATGAGCAAAGCAAGCTCTTACTAGAGCATGGGAAGCATGTTATTTGTGAAAAACCAGTTGCTATGTATGAGTGGCAGTTGAAAGAATTGTATGAAATAGCAGAGCAAAATGGCCTTATTTTTCTAGAGGCGATGATGTTTATGCATCAGCCTAATAAGGATTTGATCAAAGAGAGGATCGCAGATGTTGGACCAGTATCTATGGCTTTTTTTGATGCGAGCAAACGCTCTAGCAGATATGATACCTTCCTTGCAGGAGAAACACCTAATATTTTCTCAAAGGATATGCAAGCAGGTGGACTTATGGATATGGGGATCTATAGTTTATATCCAGCACTTTATTATTTTGGAGAGCCTGATTGTGTAGATGCAGCAGCGACAATACTACGCTCTGATGTGGATGGATGTGGAAGCATCACCCTAAAATACACAGACAAGGTGGTTAACGTTAGATATTCAAAGATTGGAAGTACGAGCATTGCCTCGGAAATCCAAGGTGAACAAGGAACTATCCATATTGGAACGATGCTTCATGTAGGGGACATATCGATACAAGATAAGCATGCAAATAGTACGCAGTTAGCATCAGAAGAATCGAAGACTGTCCTTATGGCTAGGGAAGCTAAAAGCTTTTATTCTTTTATAGAACAAGAGAAAGAAAAGAGAGAAAGCTATTTAGAATGCAAGCGTATGAGCCTGCTTGTGTGTAAATATCTCGAGAAGATTAGAAAAGAAATTGGCTTAGAATTTTAATAGGATTTAATAAAGCTCTGTATATATTATGCGTGATATATACAGAGCTTTTCTTTATATATAAATAATGTGTAAATCTCCAAAGGTAACATTTCCTGAGATTATTAAAGTGTTTTCAGGGTTCAAAGGATTTCCTTTTACAGAAGTATCACCGAATATTGTGATGGCTCTTGTATCTATTTCCCAATTTTTTGGGACGAATAGGAAGGTATCACCGAAGGTGAGAACAATGTGCACATTTGCAGTATCATGGAGCATGACTGCCTGATCTAGATATAACTTTGCAGAACCAAAGGTAGTTCTTACAAAGGCACCCTCGAAAGATTGTGAATGAATGTATTTTTCACTATCACCAAATAAAAGATCAATGCGTTCATATGCATTGTGGCTAGTTTTTTGTGCAGATGAATTATTAGGTTTCATGGTTGATAGACTGGGAAATATCATAGGGAGTGCAAGGCTCACAAGCAGACATACTAGCATGGTAGGAAGGAATCCAATATAAACGATAGGAAAAAATTCATCTAAGAATACATAAACCAGACCTATACTGAAAATGGTTTGTGTAATATTTTTGCTGATAATTCCTTGAATAGCCAGTATAGCGAATAAAGTAATTGGTGCAAACTTCCATATATTGATATCTTGAAAATATCCAAGGTTAGTTGCTACCACATAAGTAGCGACCAAAAGTAATAATATTCCCCATAATTTATTTGTGTACTTTTTCATGTTTTTAATATCCTTTCGTTTAATGTCTATGAGTTTCTATAGTTGCTTTGAGTTGTTTATAATACATTCTAGAAATGCCAACCTCTTTGTGGGTATCATAAAAGGAAATCATCCCAGAGCTTATCATGTTTCGGTCAATTGCATAGATATGAGCAATGTTTACAATGGCAGATTTTGAAATGCGTACGAAGGTGTTTGGTAGCATTTCCTCAAGTTCATATAACTTATATTTTACTGCAAAAGCATCTGAGTCAGTATGTAACATGATATCTCTGCCCTGTGTTTCAAAAAATAAGACATTACTTAGTGGGATGAAGTATTCAATATCATGCTTATATACGGTCAGTTCTTTTCGCTTATGTAATGTGGATTGTAAATTTTTTTGTAGTGCGATTATATTAGGTGTAAGTTCTTTACAATGAATATGTAGTTCATCATCGGTAAGACTGCTATCAACATGTACGATTACCTTCAAATATGCCACCTCCCTTTTACAATGTTGTTCAGTAAATACAGTGTAGCAACAGAATCAGAGAAAGTAAATATAAGATGCATAAGTGGTCGCAATCTGTGTATAAGCGGCAAAAAATTTAAGGTATAATGTGTAAATCACAAATAATACAAATATAGATGTTATATTGTATATATATATTAGGAAATTGAGAATGAGAAAGGGCTGTTTAGAATATGAGAGATGATAGAAGATGTATTTTAATTGTAGATGATGAGATAAAGATTGTTAGGGCTTTAAAAGATTATTTTAAGGCAAATGATTTTATTGTATTAGAGGCAAATGATGGTGAGTCTGCACTGGAAGTTTTCTATAGGAGAAGCGCAGAAATTGATATTATTATATTAGATGTTATGATGCCAAAGTTAAACGGGTTTGAGGTTTTAGCAGATCTTAGAAGTAATCAAGTTTTAACACCAATTGTCATGGTAACAGCAAAAGGGCAAGAATATGATCAACTTGAAGGTTTTTCGTCAGGCGCAGATGATTATGTGACAAAACCATTCTCTCCAGCAGTTTTACTTGCGCGTATTGAAGCAGTTCTTAAACGAAGCGGAAAATCAAAGGAACAAGAATTGATACAAGGAGATATTCATGTAAGCCTGGCGAAAAGAACGGTGACTAGAGGTGTAGAGGAATTAGAATTTACCAAGCGAGAAATGGATTTATTAGTTTATTTTATGCAACATGAAAGTATGATTTTTACAAGAGACCAGCTTTTAAATGGAGTGTGGGGATATGAGTTTGATGGAGATGTAAGAACTGTTGATACACATGTAAAGCAACTTAGGACGAAGCTTGGAGAGTCGGGAACATATATTAAAACAGTACATAGAGTAGGATATAAATTTGAGGTTCAGAATGAAAATATCGATTAAAAGTGCCATCATTGTATCATTTACGGCGCTTATTTCACTTGTATTAATAGTACAACTCATTTTTAACACTTTTTTTGCTACAAATTATTATGTGTCGTATAAATGTGGTGTTATGGAAAATGCATACGAAGAAATGGTAGATGCTTTTGATGGAACAGAGGAAAGTATAGCAGATATTGCGTATAAATATGAAAATCAACATAGCATTGATATAACTATTAGTATGGATAAAGAGTTGTTTTATTCTAGTCACGAAAGATTTATAGATATGCATTATATGCAACAAGGAATACGAACAAATCAACTATTTGATATGCCAGAGACGGAGTTTGTTAAGAATCCAAAGGCTATGATTATGAAAGAAAATACGAATGCAGCAATATCAGGATCTTCTGTAAATTTAGCTGGATTATTTGTCTATGAAGAGGCTGAGATTACGATTATGATGACACTTCCTATGGCATCTATAGAGAGTAGCGTTGCAGTGTTTTCAAGGTCAAGTTTACTGATTTCCATTATTGCAATCTTGATCGGATTAATTGTTGCGATATACTTATCGAAGAAAATATCAAAGCCTCTTAAGGAAATGGAACAGGTTTCTTCGGATATAGCGAGGTTAGATTTTACAGAGAAAATGAAAGAAGACACTATGTTTCTTGAATTTCACCATGTTTCAAAAAGTGTAAATTCTATGTCTAAGCAACTTGAAGATGCGATTTTTAAGTTAAATCAAGCGAATGCAAAACTTCAATTAGATATTGATAAGCAAACACAATTAGAAGAGCTAAGACGTGAATTTGTAGCAAATGTTTCGCATGAAATGAAGACTCCCCTAGCATTATTGCAGCTGTATGCGGAGAATCTTAGGTGTAATATTGACGGAATCGATAAAGATTATTATTGTGATACCATTATAGAAGAAAGCGTAAAAATGAGTGAAATGGTAACCTCAATGCTCAATATTTCAGCTGTTGAAAGTGGCTTGTCACAAATGGAATTTAGGAGTTTTTCTGTTTCTAATATGGTAAAAGAATGCATGCAAAAATTGGCGCCGATGTTAGAAAATCATAGTATTTCGTATAATATAGATGAAGATATCTTTACCTATGGAGATCAAGAATACCTAGAACAAGCGGTTAAAAATTATATTAACAATGCTATCGAGCATACAAATCAAGGTGGTAACATTAAAATTATGCTAAATAAAATGTATGATAGAGTCATATTCTCTGTTTACAATGATGGTGATGGTATAGAAGAGGCGGAAATGGAACGATTGTGGGATAGCTTTTATCGATCTGACAAAGCAAGAGTGCGTACTCGAAATAACGTGGGACTAGGTCTCCACATTGTTAAAACCATTATAGATAAGCATGATGGTCAATGTTCATGTAAGAATGTAGAAGGTGGCGCGTTATTTTCCTTTTCTATTCCTGTTTGTGAAAGTTTTGTGTCATTTGAAGAAGAGGTTTAAAGTATCACAGTTAACTCACAACATTTTCGTAGACTTAGTCTATCAAAATAAAAGGAGTTATGAAAAGTGAGCAAAATAAAATGGTTAATTGGTGCTGTTGCTGTTATTGTTGTAATAGCAATTATAGTGAATGTAGTTGTTCCAGCTTTTAGTAGTAGTGAAGAAACAGTTATGACTACCATGTATATGGAAGAAACAGTGGCAGTAGGAGATATCGTAGTAGGTCTATCGGAGTCAGGTACTTCAGGTATGCTTACGACAGAAGTTTCATATGATTTCGCTGTGACGGTAGAGGAATATTATGTGGCTTCTGGACAGTATGTAGAAGAGGGTGAAGTTCTCGCAACAGTGAATACAGAAGACTTCCAAGAGCTTTATTTAGAGGCAGAGGAGGCATATGAAAGTGCTTTACTATCGTATAACAATACAAGCATTTCTGTAGAATCACAGAAAATGTCGGCGCTTTCTACTTATAATACTACTGTATATTATGGAGAATATGCGGAAGAAATTTATAATATGGATATTGTAGATTTAGAAAATTCTTACGGGATATTATTACTTAATATCAGTGATGCAGAAAATACAAAAACGGGATATGAGACGATGTTATCTACAACATTAGCTGAAAATTACGATACTACAGCGCTAGAAGCTACTTTGTCATCATATAAATCACAGCTAACTAGTGTTAACTCACAAATATCAACAGCAGATACTAGTATATCATCAGCATCTGGTGGCACAACAGTAACAGCATTAGAAGCCTTATATTTAGAGAAATCTGATTTAGAAAATAAAATCTCTGAGACAGAAAGCACAATTGCATCATATGAATCAAGCTATGATTCGGAGTATTCTAAATATGCTGGGCTTTTAAGTGATGCAACTGTCAGCTTAAATTTATTATATGCAGACCAAACATCTTATGAAAATGCGATGGTACTATCTCGTATGAATTCAGAAAGTGATTTACTTGATAGTCAATATGAATACAATACAGCAGAGGCTACTTATGACAATACGATTGCACAACTTGATAGTGAACTAGACGATGTTGCTACAAACTTAGAGGAAGCAAAAGAATATCTTGATGAGTTATCTGTACTATCGACAGATTCTACGGTTATAGCACCTTGTTCAGGATTTATTATGTATATTATGGAAGAGGATGTAACATATTCAGGTGGCGTAGCACTTGTTACGATTGCAGATAGGGATACAGTAGAAGTAGAAGTAAGTGTTGCACAAGAAGATGTATCTACGATTACAGTAGGTATGGATGCAAACATTTTATTTGATGCATACGAAGATGTACTTGTAGCATCAACGGTTAGCAGTATTTCGATTATACCATCATCAGGTATGGCTAGCTCAGTTTATTATACGATTACATTAACCTGTGATCTTACGCAATATGAAGACGTTATCATCTACCAAAGTATGACAGGTACTGTAACCTTTATTCAAAGACAATCAGAAAATGCCCTTGTTATTTCTAGCAAATGCGTATTTACTGAAGACGATAAGGAATATGTATTAGTAAAACGTGATGACGGAACAGTGGAACAGGTTGAAATCGTAACAGGATTCTCGGATGGATTCGACGTTGAGATTACACAAGGACTTGAAGAAGGAGATGTCGTAATCATTGAAAGTGCGGTGAGTTCTTATGCAAATTAGTGAGATTATACGTTTGGTGTTAATTAACCTAAGACAAAATAAATCAAAAGTATTCCTCACATCGCTTGGTATTATTGTAGGTACGATTACAATCGTTATGGTTATTGCCATTGGTAAAGGTGGCGAGCAAGACGTAGCGGAGCAGTTCAAAACATTAAATGCCGAAACCATTACTGTAAGTGTAGGTAGCTCAGATAGCTTTATGGAAGGTATGATGGGTGAAATGGGCGGTGAAATGAGCGGCATGATGCCAGATATGTCGGCTATGAGTGGAGCTATGTCATCGGGTAGCGCAGCATCTGGCAGAACATCAAGCAGCGGCATGTCATCGGGTGGTGCAACATCTAGTAGAGCATCAAGTGGAGGCATGTCATCAGGTGGCAACAGTGCTATGGCGAGTATTGTATCTAGTATGGCTAACAATAATGATTTAGATCAAGATAGTCTTGATACGATTTTAAACTTTGTACCCAATGTTGTATCTGGTGCTTTATCAGCTTCAACACAGCTAGCTGTACTAGGTGGTGTGCTTGAAGAGGAAGTGGAATATACGATTATTGGAACACAGCAAGACTATGCAGATATTTCGAATCTATCGCTACTTCTTGGGGAATTCATTACAGAATATGATGATTCACAAACAGTAAGCTGTGTGGTTTTAGGTTATACAGTAGCTGCAGAAATGTTTGACTCTATTATGGATGCATATGATGCGAAGATTGAAATTGATGGTAGGATATACGTAGTGAATGGTGTCTTAGCAGCAACGGGGTCAGTTGTATCTGGTTTTAGCCCTGACACAAGTATATTTATGCCATACTCAACTGCACAAAAATATGCATTAGATAATGATGCAACGTCTACGATTTCGATTTTGGCGTCAGATGTAAGTGAAGTTGATATAGTTATGACAAATATCGAATTGGTACTAGAACAACAAAGTGATGGTGGTACTTATACAGTAGAAGATGCTGGCGCAACGATGGAAGCAGCTATGGAGTCAGCAAATACCTTGTCATTATTGTTACTTGCTGTAGCTGTTATTGTATTTATCGTTGGTGGTATCGGTATTATGAACGTACTATTCGTATCCGTAAAAGAAAGAACAAGAGAAATTGGTGTATTGAAGGCTATTGGTACGAAGAAAAGTGATATATTACTTCTCTTTTTAGTAGAAGCAGCTATGATGGGTGTAATCGGTGGTATGATTGGCGTTGCTGCTAGTTTTGGGATTATGCCACTTATGGAATATACAGATATAACAGTTGTAATGACAATGGATTCTGTAACATTAGCGTTTATATTTGCTGTTGTTACATCGACAATATTTGGATTTTATCCAGCCTTCCAAGCATCGAATCTTGTTCCGATTGATGCATTAAATAATGAATAACTGAGAGGGAAAACCAGTGGTTAAAATAGGAAAAAGAAGTATAACAGCGATATTTTATAGCTTGTTGTTGGTCATAGTCACATGTTTGAGTGTTGGGTGTAGCGCCTCAAGTGAGGAACATACAACAGAATCTGAAGTTACAGAAGAAGTGAATACAGTAGAAGTAACTGCCTATGTCTTATCAGCTTATGGAAATGAAATCACAGTTCAATTAGTAGATACATCAAGTACACAATCTGATATTGGAACTGCAGCATCAGGTGGAGGTGTGGCATCAAGTGGCGGTATGAGTGCTGGTGGAGGTATGTCTGCTGGTGGTGGTATGTCTGCTGCTGGCGGTATGGCATCAAGTGGCGGTATGACTACTGAGGCGAGTGATGAATTGCCAGATGGCGAAGCACTTTTAGAAGAACTTGAATTACCAGACGGTGAAGAAGCACTGGAAGGCGAAGAATTACCAGAAGGTGAAATTCTAGAGGGAGCAGAAGGCATGGCACCACAGATGTCTGAAGGTGGCATGATGAGTGACCGAGGTGAATTACCAGAAGGCATAGAATTACCAGAAGGCGAAGAATTACCGGAAGGCGAAATGTCACAGATGGGCGGATCGCAGATGTCTGGAATGCAGAACTCTGAGGGCATGATGAGTGACCGAGGTGAACTAGCTGAAGGCGAAGCATTACCAGAAGGTGTAGAAGTACCAGAAGGCGAAATGTCACAGATGGGCGAATCGCAGATATCTGAGGGCATGCAGTCTAGCATGGAGTCTGGCATGGAGTCTGGCATGGAGTCAGGAATGTCAGGTATGAGTGGAATGTCCGGCATGAGTGGAATGTCCGGCATGGAAGAAGAGACTGAAACAAATGCTATTACACAGCTTATAACAAAAATTAAAAGCTTTTTTACGGGATTATTTGGTGGTAATGATGAAGCAGATATGATGTCAGATAGAATGAGTGGTATGTCAGATGTGAGTGGTATGTCAGATAGAATGAGTGGTATGTCGGGTATGAGTGGCATGTCTGATACGGAAGAAGGAGAAACCGTAAGCTTGGAGGATATTTATCCTTTATCAGAGGAAACACAAGTATACTTGATACCAATAAATACACCTGTTATGCAATATGGTATGGAATTTACATTTTCACAGATTTCAGCAGAATCGTATATTACGATTACCATGGATGATGAAGATAATATCATCTCCATAGAGATTATCGGAACGTAGAGGAGATTATAGATGATTCAGATAAAAGATGTTGTAAAAACATATCATACGGGTGGTGAAGATTTAACCGTTTTAAAATCTGTCAGCTTGAATGTAAAGCAAGGTGAGTTTGTTGCGATTTTAGGGCCATCTGGTTCTGGTAAATCAACACTTATGAATGTTATAGGATGTATGGATATTTGGGATAGTGGTGAGTATTATCTTGATGGAGTTTCTATTCATGATAAAAGAGGTGAATCTCTTACGAAGATTAGAAATGAAAAAATCGGATTTATTTTTCAAAAATACCAATTAATTCCTACTTATTCTGTAATACAAAATGTCATTATGCCGCTCTTAGCTAGAGGTATTCCTCATAAGAAAGCTGTAGAGATGTCGATGGAAACGATAGAACTGCTAGGTCTTACAGATCGTATGAAGCATAGACCATCAGAACTTTCCGGTGGTCAGCAGCAAAGGGTTGCAATTGCAAGGGCACTTGTAGGTAAGCCAGCTATATTACTTGCAGATGAGCCTACAGGCGCATTAGATACCAAGACAGGAGCTGAGGTTATGAAGCTCTTTAAGGAGCTTCATGAGATGGGGAATACGATTGTAATGATTACACATGGTCTTGAAATTGCAGAGCATGCTGAGCGTATCGTTAAAATCGTGGATGGAAATATTATATTACCAGAAGATGAACAGAATTAAGAACAAAAAGTACTGTGCATTTGCATAGTACTTTTTTTATGCTAAAATGATAGAGAAAAGCGAGGTAAGTATAATGAGACAATTAGACGCAAGGTGTAAATTACTTATAAAAATCATAATTGATACAATGATGTTCGTACTATATCTATTTTTGATGTTTGGTTTTGGTACAACTCTATTTTTTCATGAGGTTGCTGGACTAGGAATTATTATTTTATTTGTGTTACATGTTATCTTAAATAAAATACAAATAAAAGGATTGATCAAAGGGAAAACGCGAAGTAGAAAAAACATCTATCATTTGGTTACAGATATACTGTTATTAGTGGGTATGTTGGTTGTCATTATATCGGGTGTTTTTATATCTAAATACCTATTTAGCTTTGAAATGAGTTTGCCCCAGGAAGTGATTTATAAGGTGCATAAGGGGTGTTCATATTTGTGTCTAGCAATACTTGCGATACATGTTATGCTACATGGAAACTATCTTGTAGGAGCTGTGAAAAATATTTATAAAAATAAGTACGCCACTTATGTACGCAGAACTTTTGCTGGAGTTGTTTGCATTTCTGTAATAGTAGTTTTTATATATAATCAAGTACAAATTGTAGTGGATAAAAAAATGGAGGTTGTAATTGATCAAGAAGGAGAGGTCTTAGATGAAATGCAAAATCCACCCGAAAGTCTTGAGGACTATCTAGGTGGATTGACATGTCGTGGATGTGTAAAAAGTTGCTCTTTATTGGCACTCCAGTGTCATAGTGGTGAGCGTGAAGTTGAAACTTTTACGCAGAAATACTATGAACTTTATGAGACTGAAGAGATTTCTGGAAATGCATAAAATAAAAAATACATAGTATAATCTGCACCGATGTAGAGGCAGGTGTAGCAAGTCCTATAATAAATAAGGATGTGTTTGGTAGGGTGCTAAATAAGTATGCGAGTGGTATTCTGATGAGAAAAGCGCTGCCAACAGAATGAAGCATAACAAACTTTGTTTTACCGCAACCATTAAAATACCCTGACATAGAGAACATAATAGCTACAAATACTGTATCGATAGAATATGACTTTAAGTAGGATAAAGCTGAAGTAGTAGTATCAGCATCCGAAGTAAATAGTCGTGTGAAAATGGTGCCATGGAAGGCAGCAAGATAAGCCATTACAAACCCAAAACAAAGTGATATGAGAATACCATATTTTAGAGCTTTCTTTGCTCTATCATTGCGATTAGCACCAAAATTTTGTGCCGAGAATGCAGATAAAGCTTGCATAAAAGCACTTGGTACCATCATAATCAGTCCAGTGATTTTCTCACAAATTCCTACAGCCGCGGAGGCAACAACACCAAAACCATTTACAATAGCAGTAATAAATAAGAATGAAACGCTTACGAGTACACTTTGGAGTGCAATAGGGATTCCTAGTTGTATTATTCTAGTAATATAGGATAGGTTGAAAGTAATATCCTTTTTTGAAAATTCGAAAGGAAGTGGTCGCTTACGAATGATGATTAAGGATAATAACACACTAATGGCTTGCGCTATGGTTGTCGCTAAAGCGGCACCCGAAGCCCCTAGATTTAACAAAGCAACAAATACTAGATCCAAAATGATATTAACACCGCAGGCAATCGAAACTGTAATAAGTGGAGTCTTAGAATCACCAATTCCTCTAAAAATACTACCTAGAAGATTATAAAATACAATGAAAATTGCACCGAATCCACAAATTAATAAGTAGGAGGTTGTCTGAGAAAAGGATTCTACGGGTGTCTGCATAAGGGTGGCTATTGCGCCTCTAAAGAAAACAAGAAGACTTGAAACAAGAAGAGCCAAACCACTAAACATTATTATGCTTGCACCGATAACCTTACTAGCTTCGTGCTTTTTCTCAGCACCGATATACTGGCCGATTAAGATAGTTGTGCCCATTGCAAGTCCAGTGAAAAATGCTGTGGTGGTTTGCATAAGTTGGCTACCAATCGTAACACCAGAAACATCACTAGTACCGGAAAAATGGCCTACTACAAGTAAATCCACAGTACCATATGCAGTTTGTAATAATAAAGTTAATAATATAGGATATGTAAAATGCAATAAAGTTGATAATACATTTCCTTCTGTTAGGTTTGAACTCTTAGACATGTATATATATGCTCCTGTTTAATTAATTAAGTTCTGGTGTAATCGAGATGTTGAAAGTGAATTCGGCATCATTTAGTTGGTATGCTGGAACTAGTTGAGGTCCACAGCTGCCAGATCCGATACCACTTTGTATATAATCGAGTGAAAGAATCGTGTATCCACTTTCTTCTAACTCAAAGTTATGCGCTTTTGTAGCAAGCTCATCCACTGTATATTTTGATGTGTTAAAGCTAAAAGTTGAGTCGTTGTGGGCTGTAAGCTTCATCTTCCCATCCCATAAAGATAAGAAATCACAAGCATAGTGGCTACCATTTTCTTGAGGTTTGATGTAGTCTTCATGCATATCACGAACAGTAGTTTCAAATTTTCCAATATAGCTAGCATGATGTTTATCAGGGTAGCTTTCATAAGGACCATATGCCATATAAGTAATATCATTCATTTCATTACTTAGTGCTAGTTGGAGTCCAAATCTTGGTAAGAATGGTAGTTCGGTGTCACGCGTTATCTGCATATCAGAACGAAGTGTACCATCTTTCGTAATCGTCCAAGTAACCTTGATATCCATAAATTTTTGGATATGAATAGCAGATAGAGATAGGTTGGTATGGATTTTCACGCATGTCTCTAGTTCTTCCACTGTTGTATCATACGTTTTTAATGTCATTCTGTTATAGCCAGCTTTGAGCCACTGTTGCTTAATAACGCGGTCATTGTCAGTAGGTGCTCTCCAAATATTAAATGCCATAGGAAGCTCTAATAGTGTGTGGTTTTTGTAAACCATATGAGAGAACACACCTTCTAATTTTGAATATTCGTAGCAAAAATCTTGTGTAAATACACGGATGCTTGTATGTGTCTCATCCACTGTAAACACTGTGTCTAAGTTCTTAGAAAGGCCGATACTAGATCTTAAAGAGGCTACTGTCTCACAAGTATCATCAGAAAGTTCTATCTGATCAAAGCCCAAAAGATCCCCAGCAGATGTGAAATAATCATTCTCTTTACGAATAAGTTCAAATAAAATATATACCTTGCCAGTAAGGCTAGCTTGATAATCTACTACGATTTCCTTGCTAGTATGAGGAGGGATATTTAGTACATCAGTATCTGTAATAACTTCAGTAGAAACACGTTCTCCGTCTTGCATAATCGTATATGCTAGGTACAAAACTTCATTTGCATTTGCAAAATCCATGATGTTATAGAAAGTAAAAGCTTTTTTGTTAATATCACTTGCTATAATGCGAATTGGTCTTTGTACATTTTTAAACTCAAGTAATCCAGTATGAGGTGTACGATCTGGATATACAAGACCATCCATACAGAAGTTACCATCATGTGGGAATTCACCAAAATCTCCTCCATAGAGATATTTTTCTTTTCCATCTGGTGTTTTGCCTACATATACAGTATGGTCACACCATTCCCAAACAAATCCACCACAATGCCCATCGTGCTTTTCAATGTTCTGGAAGTAATCTTCGATATCTCCAGGTCCATTTCCCATGGCATGAATATATTCGCAAAGGATAAATGGTTTATCTGGATTTTCTGCAAAATACTCATCTGTTTTATCTGGCGTAGCATACATACGGCTGAATAAATCTATATTTGAAAAATCATTTTTACGGTAATGTGGTGCGTGTAACGCTCCTTCATAATGTGTTAACCTGTCAGGATCAAATTCTTTTGTCCAAGCAAGTGCAGCTTCAAAAGTACAACCATAGCCTGCTTCATTTCCCATAGACCAGATAACAACGCAAGGTCTGTTTTTATCCCTAAGAACCATTCTTTGCACACGATCAACAAGAGATTCTGTATATAGTTCGTTATCACAAATATCTCCTCTAAAAGCATGCTTGCTATAATCTGGATTATCCCAAGAATTAAAGAATAATGTATCAACACCGTGGATTTCCACATCGGCTTCATCTATAATATAGAACCCGTAAATATCACAAAGCTGGTAGAATTCAGGCCTGTTTGGATAATGACTCGTACGAATGGCGTTCATGTTATGCTGTTTCATAAGTTCAAAATCAGCATTTAATTGTGCTAAACTAATCGTGCATCCTGTTACAGGATCACTATCATGGCGATTGGTACCACGGAATTTGATGTTCATTCCATTGAGGTATACAATTTTGTTTTCTACATAGATAGTACGGAAACCGATGTACTCTGTGAAAATTTCTTCTTCATCTGATATGATTAATTTATATAAAGAAGGTTGTTCTGCATTCCATAAAGCAGGGCTTGGAACCTCAAAAGAAATCACACCATTATCGCTTGTTCCGATGATGATATTGTTTCCTTTTTCATCATACAAGCAGTAAGAAAGTGCTTTGCTTACATCTTTAAAGGTTACAGGGATTGTAACAGTTCCAACAGTATAATCAGTATTTAAGGTGGCTTGAACAAAATAATCTACTATATGATTTTCAGGTCTAGTAAGTAAATAAACATCTCTAAAAATACCAGACATTCTGAGTTTGTCCTGATCTTCAAAGTAAGTACCATCACTAAATTTCATGACTAGTACAACAATAGAATTTTCTCCATCAAGAAGTAAATCTGAGATGTCGAATTCACTTGTCGCATGTGCAACCTGGCTATATCCGACAAAGGCATTATTTACCCAAACATAGAAGCAAGAATCTACGCCTTCAAAGTTTAGTGTAACCACAGGCGTGTTCTCGTTTGGTGTATAAGAAAAGGATTTTTGGTAGATACCACATGGGTTTTCATCTGGCACATATGGTGGATCAAAAGGAATGGTATAGTTCACATTTGAATAATGATGATGATCATAACCATGATTTTGCCAAGGAGCAGGAACAGGGATTTCACCTGGGTAAGTAATGGCATGTACATCTTCAAGAAATACTTCTGGAATTTGATACATGTTATCAAAATAGGCGAAGTTCCAAGTGCCATTTAACATCTGGCATTGAGTAGAAACTGCTTTTTGTGACATGATAAATGCAGGTGATATAGCTGCAGTAATAAATGCATCATTTACAGCATTTGTCTGTGTAGATGCAAAAGGAATAAAATAATTGTGCGTAGGTTCTGTTCCTACGTGTAGTATTTCTGGATTCTCGTGATATTTCTCGAAAAACATAATAGATCCCTCCTAATATATAGTAGCTTTTTGCTTACTATATTAGAATACAGAAAAAAAGTATGATATGCAATGGATTAAATAGCTATTTATGATTTATAGTAGTACAATATAAGAAAAAATGGAGGGGATTATATGAATAAAATAAAATTAGGGAATATACTAGAAGTTCCACAAGTTGCACTCGGTATGATGCGTATTAAAAACATGTCAAAAATAGAAGTTGAAGCACTTGTAGATACAGCTATGGAGCTTGGAATTAATTTTTTTGAACATGCTGATATTTATGGGGGCAACCATCATTGTGAAGAGGTCTTTCGTCAGGTAGTAACACCATCACTTAGGGAGAAAATATTGATTCAAACAAAGTGTGGAATTACAAATGGAATGTTAGATTTTTCAAAGGAACATATTGTTTCATCTGTAGATCAAAGTTTGAAATCACTTGGTGTAGAGTATTTAGATGTTTTGGCGCTACATAGACCCGATGCACTTGTCGAGCCAGAAGTTGTGGCAGAAGCTTTTGATGAACTAGAAGCACAGGGTAAGGTTCGTCATTTTGGTGTTAGTAATCATACGGCTATGCAAATAGCACTATTACAAAAATATGTAAAGCAACCACTTATAGTAAATCAGATGCAGATGTCTATTATGCATACACCTATGATTGATGCAGGACTTCATGCGAATATGATGGTAGATGATGCTATAAACAGAGATGGAGCAGTGTTAGATTATTGTAGATTACATGATATTAATATACAAGCATGGTCTCCATTTCAATATGGATTTTTCAGTGGAGTTTTTATTGACCATGATGAATTCCCTGAGTTAAATAAGGTGATGCAAGTTATAGCAGACCGATATGGCGTTACTAAAACTGCAGTGGCAGTGGCATTTTTAAATCGTCATCCAGCGAAAATCCAAACGATAGTTGGAACTACAAATTTAGAGCGTCTACATCAAATTGCGTCCTCTACTGATTTTAAACTTTCTAGAGCGGAGTGGTATGATTTGTATAAAGCAGCAGGTAATACCATTCCATAAGTTTAATTTTAACGTATATTACATTTCATACTTGACAGAAAAAGTTAGTTATTATATATTGTAATTAGTTAAGACTAACAAGTGTGAGGTGAAACTATGTCCTGCGAATTGATTGTACAATTTTGTGCTCCGACCTTAGCTGGATTAAAGGTTGGAAATTTATTTTCATATAGATTTGAATGCTTAGAGAAATTTCAAAAGCAAATCGAGTATAATAATAAGCTTCTGAATAAAAAGGGGATTTATTTTGTTGTTGTTAAAAATGAAAATGGTCTAGCACTTATTTATGTATATCGAAAGAGTCAATTGCTCAAGCAGTTACAAAGTAAGGAAGTTGCATTATTCTTACGGGAAATGGGATATCAGGAGATGTCTATAGAGTCTGCACTTGAAGTTTTATCAAAGCATCTGTTAGAACATGAATTTCCTCATGAAATAGGAGCTTTTTTAGGTTATCCAATCGAAGATATTAGAGCATTTATGAAATATAAAGGTCTGTCATATAAAAGCGTTGGGCACTGGAAGGTATATACGGATGAGGAAGAAGCGCATAAAATTTTTAAAAAATATAATAAATGTGTAGCAGTATATTGTGAAAAGCTTGCAAGTGGATTTGATTTGAATAGATTAACCGTAACATGTTAATATTATAAAATAAAAAAAGCTAGTACATACAGTTGAATTGTATGTACTGGCTTTTTATTTTTTGTGAGATTTTTTGATGTGCTTTTTAATGGCTTTAAAGGTTTCTGTACTGATGATATGCTCCATCTTACAAGCATCTTCTGCGGCAGTTGCCTTTGATACTCCTATTTCTTCTAACCAAGCAGATAGTAGAACATGACGTTCATAAATCATCTCTGCAATAGCTTTTCCTGAATCAGTTAAATAGATGAATCCAGCATCTGTTACGGTAATATAGTCATCTTCTCGCAAATGCTTCATGGCAACACTAACGCTAGATTTTTTGTAGCCGAGTTCATTCGCTACATCCACAGAACGAACAACCGGAAGGGTGTCGCTAAGTACTAAGATAGTTTCAAGATAAGTTTCAGAAGATTCATTAATATGCATATGTAAGAGAGTCCTTTCCAAAATATGTATTATTATATCATATGAGAAAGTCGTTTACAACGTATTCATGATTATTCAGTAGTATCAGGAAGATATTGCATAACCTCTGGAACAGAACAGTCTAAAATAGTACAAAGTCTACCGATGGTTTCAGTTGTAACATTTCGGTTATGTTTTAATTTATCTAGGGTACCTCTGCTGAAGTTGAAATAAGTGACGAGACGGTAGGTACTTACACCTTTTGATTTCATAGTTTCCCATAACGGGTCATAAGTGATCATGATAAAAAGCTCCTTTGTTTTCTTTTTATTATATTATTGAGAACATCTTATGAATATTGCCACGATAGTGAGGGTATGCTATAGTAAGAGTAAGAAAATAAATTAAATGAGGTGGGAGAAAAGATGGAACATTTAACAAGAGAAGAATATTTAAAGGAATTAGAAAGAATTAGTCAGGAAAATCCAATGCTTATAGAGCTTGCGTTTTCATTACTTAAATTAAACGAACTTGACATCATCTCTGATGAAGATATGAACAGTTATTTAAAAGAACTTGAAAAAAAGAAGGATTTACTAAAAGAATAAAAAGTAATGTATAAGATAGCTGTGCCAAGACATACTAGTAATGCAGATAAAAATAGAAAAGAGGTATGCATATGGCGATTGTAACATTAAATGAAAAAGAAAAAGCAGCGATGAAGGATTTACAAACACAAGAGGAAATGTGTATAAAAAAATATCAAAAATACAAAAATGAAGCGAAGGATCCAGAACTAAAGACATTGTTTTCAAAAATTGAGGAGTGTGAAAAGCAACACTATGCCACTTTAGATCAGATTTTAGCGGGAACAGTACCAGAAGTGAATGTGAATGATAAACGCGGTAAGGAATATGCACCAAAGGCTCACTATAACAATTTATCAGAACCAGAAGATAAGAAAAATGACTGTTATCTAGCTACGGATTGTATTGGTAATGAAAAGCTGATTTCAGGTGAATATAACTCAGACATATTCGTTTGTAGTCAACCTGAGGTTAGAAATGCACTAGCAGACATCCAAGTGGAAGAACAAAATCATGCGGAGATGTTGTATAAATACAAAACAGTGAACGGAATGCAATAAAATAGCATGCAAAAAAAGCGAACAAAAAAAGATTATTTCCACATGGTTTTATATACCATTTGGAGATAATCTTTTTATATTTAACAGTCATATTGTGCATATTGTAACAAAAAGCATATTTTCAGCACGTTAAGAGTATTACATTGAACAAAAAAGTTTGTTAAAATTTTATTAATTCGAAGAGAGAAATTGTTTTCGGTATTTAAGAGGAGTTTGATCTTCTCGCTCTTTAAATATCTTTATAAAATTATTGACGTTAATATAACCGACCTGTTCAGCAATGTCATAAATAGACAAATCAGTTGTTACAAGTAAGCGCTTTGCTTCAGCAATTCTAAATAGAAGTAGATACTCCTTAAAGGTGATTCCAACAATTTCCTTAAAAGCGATAGATAGGGCGTGTCTACTAATATAGTTTGAATCAGCGATTTGTTGTAGAGTAAAATTCTCGTTATAATGGTCATTGATGAAACGCTGTGTGTTAAGTACAGCCTCTGTCAGATTATTTTGACAGCGTGGTGGGAAATAATCAGGGTGCATACGGTACATATCAATCAAAATGGCAACGACAATAGAAACAGCACGTGATACATAAAACAGGCGATCTTCCTTATATTCATTACATAAACGTACGAAAAGAGGATAAAGCATATCATATGCAGCATCACTTAAATTTATAACATGCGAAAATTGCTTCGGACGTTGTATAAATAGAGAAAGTAGTTCTGGTTCTTTTATGTTAGACATGATTAAATCGCTAGACATAGAAGCTACCATTCGCTCATAAGGTTCTTCTTCGACTATAAAATAGTGGCGTTCCATACGACTAATAAAAATGAGGGACTTAGGTTTTAATTCGTACGTTTTGTGATTGATAACGACTTTGGAAGTACCACCTATAACTAAAATTATTTGATATTCATAGTGTGCATCGGGAATGGCAAGTATGCTATCATTTGAATTTGAGTAAAAACAACTTACTTCTGGAATGTGAGTGTAGTCCATAATAATTCTCCTCGTGTGTATTCAACAGGGGGGGTTAAAAGATAGTAGTAGTATAACATTTAATAAGGTAGAAATCAATTTGGAGGGTATTAAAAATGAATGGAGAAACAAAAGGGTTAGGAAGTGTATTTTTCGTATTTGCAGGTTACATTTTAAGTGTAACTGCATTTGTATTGGGTGGTAATGTAGGTAATCAATTAGGATTTACAAATGGTGTTTTAGCCTTACTATTGGGTAATATGATACTAGCTTTGTATGCTGGTGTTTTGGGCTATATAGGAAAGAAAGCTCAGAAATCATCAACAGATTTATTTAAACCAGTGTATGGACTTAAGGGTCAAGTAATAACTTCCTCTATAGTTAGTATGTTTTCGATTGTTTTTGTAAGTGTTTATTGCTCATTAGTAGGTAGTATGGTTTCTTCATTATTCCCAGGGGTTTCACCATACGTAGGGTTAGTAATTTATCTTGCAATACTTACACTCATCAATATTAAGGGTTTCAAGGGAATGAGTATTTTTAGTAAAATTGGTGTGCCAATGATCGGATTTTTTGTAATCTATGGACTGATTGTAGTAGGTAATAAAATCGGCTTTGGAAATGCTTTAACAGCAGATCCAACACAACCTGCAAGCTTTTCATCAGCAGTATCAGTTATTGCTGCAAGCTGGATGACAGGTGCTACATTTAGCTCAGATATTACTAGATATCTTAAAAAATCAGGATATGTTTTTATCGTTACAGTTGGCTCATTCTTATGTGTAACGTTGCTTGAAATTGTAGCATTGTTGTGTGCATTAGGAACAGGACAAAGTGACTTGGTACAAATATTATCTGATTTAAACATGTCAGCAGTAGCTTTTGTAATATATGTGCTATTAACAATCACAAGTGGTCAAGCGGTAGTGTTTATTTCAGCACAAGCTCTTGAAAATATTATTAAAGTAGTACGTGGTAAAGAAGGTGAAAGTGACGGTAAATTCACTGCAAAACAATTTATTATCCCAAGCTGTATTTTTGCTGGACTTGTAGGTGTATTTATGACAATGAATGGTTTTACAAGTACATTTCTCTCTATGTTAGGGATTATTGGTACAGCAATTCCACCTGTTGGAGGAACTATTGTGGCTCATTTCTTACTTGTGGAACGTGAATATACAGAAACATTCAAAAATATCCCAGCATTTAGATGGGCAGGATTTATTGGATGGATTACAGGTATTTGTGTATCGAAGCTTATAACGATAGGTATTAGTCCTTTGAACGGATTCGTAACTGCAGTTATCGTATACGTAGTAATTCGTAAAATCACAGATAAAAAAATAGTAAAGGAATAAGGAGTGGAATAGAGATGGCACATGAAAAATTTTCTTACAAAAGTTTAGAAGAACTTCAAGCAAAAGCGGATTCACTTGGAATAGCATTACCATTTGCAAAGGATACGAGTATTTTAAAAGAAAGTATTAAAATACAAGGCATAACACTCCCTAATCGCTTGGGAACTGCACCTATGGAGGGTGCAGACTCGCTTGAAGATGGTTCACCTTCAGAATATACAACCCGTAGATACGTAAATGAAGCAATTGGTGGAAGTGCTGTGATTTGGTTTGAAGCAATCTCAATTGTAGAAGAAGGACGATCTTCGAAAACACAGCTATTACTTACCAAAGAAAATGTTGATATTTATAAAACTTTTACAGATAAAATTAAGGAGGCAGGCATAAAAGCGAATGGCTATGCACCTTACTTGATTATGCAAGCAAATCATAGTGGAAGGTACTCAAACCCAGGTAATAAACCAGCGCCGATGATTGCATATAGACATCCAGAACTTGAAAAATTCCGTGTTGCCGATGATAGTTGTATTGTATCGGATGATTACTTAAAAGGCCTAGAAGAGAAATTCGGAGAAGCAACAAAGCTAGCAAAACAAGCTGGTTTTGATGCAGTGGATATAAAATCCTGTCATGGCTACCTTCTGGCTGAACTAACCTCTGCCTATACAAGAGAGGGTATGTATGGTGGTAGCTATGAAAATAGAACAAGAATGCTCAAAAATGGTATTTTAGCAGCTAAAGCATATGAAGACTCAAACTTTCTTATTACGTCAAGATTGGGTATATACGATGGCTATGAATATCCATATGGTTTTGGTGTAAATCCAGAGAGCGGATATACACCTGATTTAGCAGAACCAATTCGTTTGATAAAAGAATTAAAACATGAATATGGTATAGATTTTCTGAATTTAACAATGGGCAATCCATATGCTACAACACATGTAACAAGACCTTATGATATGGGTAAATATTTACCAGATGAACATCCATTACTTGGTATAAATCGCATGATTTATGGTATTGGTGAAGTAAAAAAAGCTGTTCCAGAGATGATAATATTAGCTTCAGCACCTACTTATTTGAGGCAATATTCTGATTTGTTTACAGCTGGAGCAGTGGAAGAAGGCCTATGTGATGGTATGCTGTTTGGGAGAATGGCATTTGCTGACCCTGATTTTGCAAATGAGATCGTAAAGGATGGAAGAATTGATTCGAAAAGAGTTTGTTTGACCTGTGGAAAATGTGGTGATTTGATTAGAGCTCACAAGCCAACAGGTTGTGTGATTCGTGATACAGAGGTATTTTTATCATTCTATAAAGAGTATCTTGCTAGCGTGAAATCACAGCCAGCAAATTTTAGAGGCTAGTGTGAAAACTTCGTTTTCACACGGAAATAAATAGGTTAGTGAGAAAGGGATGATTATTAGTATGAAGAAAACGGCGATTGTTACTGGTGCTAGTAGAGGGATTGGTTATGCGATTGCAAGGCAATTGGGTATAGACGGATGTCAGATTGTGATTTTTGCAACGGGCAGTAAAGCATTATATGAAGAAAGCTTTAAGGAACTTACAGATGCTGGGATAGCATGGCATTATGTACAAGGAAGCTTAGATGATGAGGAAAGTAGACACAGACTTGTGAAAGAAGCTGTCGAAACCTTTGGTAGAATAGATATATTAGTAAATAATGCGGGGGTAGCTCCAAAGGTTAGAAAAGATATTCTTGAAATGGAGGAAGATAGTTTTGATCGTGTTTTAGGAATTAATACAAAAGGAACACTTTTTCTGACACAAGAAGTTGCAAAGCAGATGATCAAACAAGAACAGTGTTTTGCAAATAAGGGGCATATCGTCAATATTGGGTCTTGCTCTGCTACAGTATCATCAACCATGCGCGGAGAATATTGTATTTCAAAGGCAGCACTTGGAATGGTTACAACCTTACTAGCAGATAGGCTTGCACCCGAAGGGATTGTAGTAAATGAGATACGTCCAGGGGTTATTGCGACAGATATGACAAGTGTTGTGACTGAAAAATATGATAAAATGTTTGCAGAAGGAGTTTTTCCAATCGCTAGGTGGGGAACGCCGCAGGATGTTGCAGATATGGTTAGTGTATTTTGCTCAGATAAAGTTTTATACACTACAGGGAATTTTGTGGATGTAGATGGGGGATTTCATATCAAAAAATTATAATCATGGAGGAAAAGGTGAAAATACTTTCGTATAATACAGTTATCGTTGGAACAGGAGCATCGGGTTATAATGCAGCAGATTGTCTTTATCAAAAGGGACAAAAGGATATAGTGATTATCACGGAACATAAGAATGCGGGTACTTCTAGAAATACAGGCTCAGATAAGCAAACATACTATAAGCTATCTTTGGCAGGGGATACACCAGATAGTGTTGCTATGTTAGCTGATGTATTATTTCACGGTGAGTGCGTAGACGGAGATATCGCATTGTGTGAAGCGGCCTTATCTGCACAAGGATTTTATAAACTAGTTGGTCTTGGAGTGCCATTTCCTAAAAATAGTTATGGGGAATATATTGGCTACAAAACGGATCATGATCCGAGCAAAAGAGCAACAAGTGTAGGTCCTTATACTTCTAAGATTATGACAGAATGCTTGGAAAAATCGGTGGAAGAAAAAAAGATACCTATTATGGATGGTTATCAAGTTTTACGTATTTTGACAGATGGAGAAGAGCAAAGTGTGCTAGGTCTTTTGTGTTTAGAAGTAAAGAGTAGAGAATACGTATTAGTTCGTTGCTCAAATGTTATTTATGCAACAGGTGGACCAGCGGGAATGTATGCTGATTCAGTATATCCACTAGGACATTATGGAGCTAGTGGTATCGCATTTTTAGCGGGTGTACAGGGCAAGAATTTAACAGAGTGGCAATATGGTATTGCATCTATAAAGCCTAGATGGAATGTTTCAGGAACCTATATGCAATCACTTCCTAAATTTGTTTCTACTAATCAAGATGGCAGTGATAAAAAGGAGTTTTTGTTGGATTTCTTTTCTGATAGAGGGGAAATGCTGTCAAAGATTTTTATGAAAGGGTATCAGTGGCCGTTTGATGTACGTAAAATAGATGGTGGAAGCAGTATTGTTGACGTACTCGTATATATAGAATCGTGCATGAAAGGTAGAAGGGTCTTTTTGGATTTTAGGGAAAACTCAGAAGGTAAAGAGCTCGATGCATCGATTTTAACAGAGGAAGCTAGAGAATACCTAGTAAAGGCAGGGGCTTGCTTTGGTAGCCCTATAGAACGTTTGGAACATATGAATCATCCAGCGATGGATTTCTACCTAGATAAGGGTGTGGATCTTAGAAAGCAAATGCTTGAGATTGCACTTTGTGCACAGCATAATAATGGTGGACTTGTTATAGATAAGTGGTGGCAAACAAATGTAAAAGGTTTCTTTGCGGTAGGTGAGGTTAGCGGTAGTCATGGCGTCTATAGACCTGGCGGTAGCGCATTAAATGCTGGCCAAGTTGGTTCTGCAAGAGCAGCAGAATATATTGCGGCAAAAGGGAACAAGGAACTGATTTCACAAGAAGCTTTTTTGGAAAAAACAAAGGAACAAATTGCAACAGCATTAGAATTTGAGTACTTATCATTAGATTTTGAGAAACTTGATTATATGTGGAAACGTGCTACAAAGCGCATGAGTAAAATTGGTGCTGCGATTCGTAGTAAAGAAGAGATTGAAGTAGCTATTATAGAAATATTACAAGAGTTACAGAGTTTTGATACAAAGCAATGTGAAATAAAGTATGAAATGTTAAATAAGAAATATTTGTGGAAGATACATAGGCTATATGATATGTTGCTATCACAATACGTATATTTAAGTGCTATGTCCGATTATAGTATCGTTAGTTCACAAAGTAGGGGGAGCGCATTATATACTTCAGAAGATGGAAATTTGGCATATGAGACATTGCCAGAGGTTTTTCGCTTTCAGTTAGATGATGGGCGTTTTGCAAATCAGATTCAAGAAATTGAACTCAAGGATTTAGCATGTACATGTACATGGCGTGAGGTACGCAAAATCCCAATAGAAGATAATTTTTTCGAGAATGTTTGGCGTGAGTTTCGTAAGGATGGTAATATCCACTAAATAGTAAAATAAAAGCATGTACAGCGACCTGTACATGCTTTTATTTGATTTTAATATTAAATATTGAGCTTTACTTTTGCAAGCTCAGGATGATTATAAGTGATACAAAATACATGTGGTGCACCTTGGTTTGTCAAATAGACACTCTCCATTTGAATAATAGGAGTTTCAATAGATAAATCAAGCATTTTTGCGTATTTGGCAGGTACAATAACTGCCTTAAAACTTCTCGTTCCAACGAGCTTATCTGCATTATTACTAAAGGTCTGTAAAAAGTCCATAGCTTCTATTTTCTCGGCTGATAAATATTTTGTGTTAATGTAGATTTCATCGATGCTAGAATGTACGCCATCAATGTTGTTCGCCTTTACTATACGAGCATAGGAATCAAAGTTAGATAAACCTAATTTTTGTTGCACACGTTCATCATTGCTTTTGATATCAAAATATAAGATGTTATAGTTGTTTTCAGAAACAGTGAGTACTTTAGGCCCTTCACGTTTTCGGAGTTTTTTATCAGCAACAAAAGTTCCTTTTGTCTTGTTTGTATAAACATATCCGAGTAATACAAGTTCCTTTAGAGCTCGACGAGCTGTCATACGACTTACCTGAAAACGTTCCGCTAATTCTCTTTCTGAAGACACAGGAGAATTAGGAGAAGCTTGATCTATTTCTTCAATAAGTGTTTCTACGAGAGTCTGATAAATCGGTTTGTCCATAACGGCTCCTTTCTCTTAAGTATTATCTTACAAATTTAAAAGGCCTCCAAGGGTTTAGGTAATCAAGTAAAATATGTTCTTCGATAGGTAAAGTACCAACGACATTTTTATTACCGTCATTTTTCATATCTTCAAGAACAATGTGAAGTTCACCTTTGTAACGACCGTATTCTTCGTTTAAAATAACAACATCTCCACGTTTCAAATCCCTTGTATCATGTGGCTTAATCGTATGATTGGCATAGGTAATACGTGAGAAAGTGCTTCTCGCCATGTAATCGCCCATATCACCACGAACAAAGTGTGGGAAGTCATAAATAATCTCTT
This sequence comes from Lachnospiraceae bacterium, assembly GCA_044425805.1. Taxonomy (GTDB): domain Bacteria; phylum Bacillota; class Clostridia; order Lachnospirales; family Lachnospiraceae; genus RGIG6307. The sequence goes on from JAWXVC010000004.1 coordinate 336,949, forward strand.
TTTCTACTTCAGTTATATCGTCATTAAGATTTAATGTAAAGGTTAGTTTCCCATCCTTTAGTTGTGAAAGAGCTTCTAATTCAGCATCTGTTGCATAACAATTTCCGATGATAATATCGTTTGTATCACCCATAGCAATCAAATGTCTTGCTTGTAGGGAAATTGGTAATTCGCGATGCATTTCTAGTGTACATAATCCTTCATTTACTGGCCAAGGACCAAATGTATCTGTGTTGTGGCTAGTGATAAAGGTTGCAACTGGAACATTATTCTCTTTCATGATAGCATTGCATTTTTTGAAGTGAGAAAGACTAAGGGCTGTAAATTTTTGTGGGTAGAAATTGTGACAGCTAATGATTCTGTCTGGGTTTGCACCATAGCTTAATAGATAATCAATATGTCTTGTAGCTTGACTTGCATTTATTTCTACTTTTAAGCCATATGGATTATAGGTAAGCATTGCCTCTTCTGGTGCAGGCAAATCTTCATCTAATCTGATACCATTAGCACCCATCTCATAAAATGGAGTTAAATCGCTATGTGGTACATTAAATTTATCGAATACAGGTGGAGCAATATCAAAGATTACTTCCATACCATGTTTTTTTGCATATTCATTTGTTTCTTTATATCTTTTCTTGATATCCGCGACATCGCCTTCGGCACTGATTAGGCAAGTGAATATTCTTTGAAAGCCACATTCTGCTGCTTTCTTAATATATGCCATGTCTTGTTCTAAGGTACTGTGTTCTGGATAGAGTGAAATTCCTAAGCGTCCCATTGCTAGCCCTCCTGCTGTGTAATTGATTGTTCCATTGCTTTTATTCGCTTTAACATTTGTTTTCTTTTCGATTTTTCGTATAAAAATGTAACAATCTTGTGGTTCCATTTATCGATTTTGCTGAAAAACTCAGCTGTTTCTTCATAGGTTAGTGAAATTGTATGATCATCTAATGGATCAATACGGTAAGTCATAACTGTAGTAGAACGTGTATGTGCAAAGCTTGCACTATATAGGCTATAAGGTATGTACTCTAATATAGATACCTTTACAGAAACTGTTCCAGAAAGGGAGGTTTGTAGTGACTTTTCATAAGATAGTCCTTTTTCTATTGTAATAGGATTTCCAAAATCTGCTTGAACTGAATTGCAAATAAATTCAAAAAACTGTTTGTCGCTCATATGAAGTGTAGTAGTTAATTGCATAGTAAAGTCCATCCCTTCGTCTATATATAAATGTTATTTTTTGATACGTCCTTTTAAGGCAATAATCGTTCCGCCTATGATGGCAGTAATCCCTACAGCGATAAGAGAGTATGCTTCGGCAGATGTTTGTGAGACCATAACGAAAATACAACCGATACTAATAAGACATAGTCCCCATTTACCTGAATTAGTCATGTGAAACCTGGAAGAATAAAACCTTGCCGATTTCAGTAGCCTTGATCAGTGCCTTTGCCTCAGCTGCTGCTGCATCTAAGTCTGTATTGTTTGTCTCAAAGCTAAGCTTAATCCCTTTTTTTTCTGCAAATTTATAAGTGCTAGTACCCTGGTGAGCTTCTAACATTGCGATAATTTCATTTTGTGAAAGAGCAGATGAAATATAAATCATAATGTGACCATCCCTTCTGATTATTTTAAGATAACTTTGTATAAATCAATAAATTCTGAAGCTAAAATACGAAAACTTTCGGCTGCCATAAGCTGATCTTCAGCGTGCATCAATAAAATATGGCTAGAAGTAAATTCTGCTGGAACATCACTGCCAAATAAATCTAAATGCTTGTGATGACCTTCAGCATATGCAACAGAACCTTGTTCTATAAGAGCTTCAGCCTCTGTGAAGTTTCCTTTTTTAGCTTCTGCAATAGCCATAATATAAGTAGAGCGAGCTTCGCCGACTGCGGCAATAATCTCGAAACATGCTACATCTAAATCAAACATAGTAAAATCTCCTTTAATATAAGTATATAGATAGAAGTTAAGGCTGCCGTAGCAGCCTTAATCTGAGAGTGTAATTTAAGTGTTTATAACAATAAGGAAAGTGAAATTATTCACCTTGTTTGTTTGCCATCATTACGAATACGCCCCAAATAACTGTAGCGATTACGAAGTTGATTAATGCAACCACTGCTGCCATAAAACTACCACCTGTTGCTAGGAATGCGTAAATTACTGGAGGCATAATCCAAGGTATTGATAAGAATACTGGAGGGATTAGACCAATAAATGTTGCAAAGTAAGCAATTGATACAAGAATTGGTGGGATGATAATAAATGGTATAGCGTAAACAGGGTTTAATACGATTGGTAAACCAAACATAACTGGTTCGTTGATATTAAAGATACCCATAGGTGCTGAAATCTTAGCAACAGCTCTTTGGCCTTTAAGTTTACCGATTAATAAAATAGCGATAAGTAAAGCAAGTGTACAACCAGCGCCACCCATCCAAGCATAAGCATCAAATGAACCACGTGTCCAAATGTAAGGAAGATCTTTTGCTGCTGTTCCAGCTTCATATGCTTCTGTATTTGCATATAATGCTGTTAAATAAGTACCATCTAAGATTGGAGCTAGGATGTTTGTTCCGTGTAAACCAAAGAACCAGAAGAATCCTACTGCAAATGTAGCAACTAATACTGCAAAGTAACCTTGTGATAATGCTAAGAAAGGCATTTGGATATAAGTAGATACTAAATCATTAATAGACATACCTGCGAAAGTAGATGTTAAGTAAGCTAAAATAGCGCATACATAAATTGCTAAAGTACCAGGGATAATAGCTAAGAAAGCTTTGCTAACTGCTGGTGGAACTGAATCTGGTAATTTGATAGTTAAGTTAGCTTTCATTAATTTTACGAAAACCATAGTAGAAAGTAAACCGATGATTAATGCTGTGAATAAACCGCCTGAGTTTGTGTAAGCCCAAGAAATGTTACCCCAGTCGCCTGCACCTGAAACTTGAGGTGTAACAGTGATGAAAGAAGCGATAGCTACTAAACCACCTGATAAAGGATTAACTTCATATGTATTTGATAATGTGTAACCAAGTGAAAATACAAATACAAGAGCGAGCATAGCAATTGTGCCCCACCATACATTACCATTTACAGAAATGATAGGTGTCATAGCTGTTACGAAACCGTCTAAACCCCATGTTGTAGGTAAGTCACGTAAAAATACATTTAATAAAACTGCGATAGATCCAGCCATTGTGATAGGCATAATTCCGATAAAAGCATCACGAATAGCTACTAGGTGTTTTTGCGAACCAATTTTGGCTGCGATTGATAAAAAAGCGTTCATTTTGTTTCCTCCTTAATTTAAGAAATCTTTACTTTACAGCATCAAGAGCTTGTGTGAGAATAGCATCGCCATTCATAAGTCCGTAGTCTCTGATGTCAATAACTAATACAGGTTTGTCTCCAGCTAAATCTTGTGTTTTCTTTAACAAGAATTTAACCTGAGGTCCTAACATAATAACGTCTGCGTTAGGAATGTTGTCTTTTGCAAGTGCATCGCCAACTGCCCAAATCTTTGCTTCGATACCTCTTGTAGCAGCAGCAGCTTCCATTTTCTTTACAATCATACTTGTAGACATTCCAGCAGTACATATTAATAAAATATTTGCCATAATAATCTCCTTTCTATTATTGAGATGTTAGTTCAAGTATTGGTATATCCCAGCTGGTATAATCCAAATGGTATATACCACTTTTGTTTAATAATACTACGTAAATGATTAAAAAACAATACATTTTATAAAAAAAGTATGAATAAACAGAAATTTGTAAAGATTCCACAAAATAAATGTGTTGGGATTGTGATATATCACAATAAAAAAGGAGATACAGCACTCGCTTTTTGCTCGTTTTGAATAGAGTTAATAGATTATTCCTATGAGATTGCTATTGCTATGATAAATATATATAATAATATAAAAGCTTCACAAATACCTAATAGAAAGAAAGAGAGAGCTTATGCAAAAACATCAAAAAAAGATAGCACTAATCAATGATTTTACAGGATATGGAAGATGCTCAGTAGCAGTATCATTACCTATTATTTCACATATGAAGGTTCAGTGTTGTCCTGTCCCTACGGCTATTTTTTCCAATCATATGGGATTTTCTTCTTATTATAGAAGTGACTATACAGAACATATGGTAGATTATGTAAATCAGTGGGAGCAGTTAGGTCTTGCCTTTGATGGGATTGTATCTGGATATTTAGGATCGGTAAAACAAATACAAATTGTTGCAGATTTCATTGGTACTTTTAAAAAAGCTGATACGAAAGTGATTATAGATCCAGTTATGGCAGATCATGGCAAGTTATATGCTAGCTTCGATGAAGAAATGTGCATCGAAATGAAGAAACTCGTGAAGCATGCGGATATTCTCACTCCGAATATAACGGAATGCTTTATTTTGACTGATACACCATACCAAGAAGTTGTGAGTCTACCTATATTAGAAGAAATGGCTAGAAAGTTATGTGATATGGGTGCAAAAAATATTATCATCACTGGAATTGATATGGGGCAATTTATTGGAAATGCAGTGTATGACAGAAATGGTGATATTTCTATTATTAAAAGAAAACGTGTTGGTGTAGAGCGAGGAGGAACAGGAGATATCTTTGCCTCAATCGTCGCTGCTGATTGCGTAAATGGTGTGGCACTTGTGGATTCGGTGAGGAAGGCAACCAAGTTTATTCAGACTTGTATCGCAGTGACAGATGAATTTGATACACCGAGAACAGATGGGGTTTGTTTTGAAGAAGTGTTGTATCAACTCAAATAATTTCTGTGAAGTTTGTAAAAATGGCATATTATTGAAATAATGTTGATGGACATTTATTGGAGATTTGATACAATAGTATGTAGTGATGTATACATTACTATAAGGGGTCAAAAATAAAGAAAAGGGTGGTAGTAGTATGTTAAGAACATTTGATACGCATAGCGTAAGATTTGAAAAGGAATTAAGTGACAAGTTGTGGGATTTTAGTCCAGTAGCAGGGGAACACGCAGGTAAAGAGTATAAGCTCATGGTTCCAGGTTGTTGGGAAAGTCACATGGATTTGATTAATTATAGAGGGACAGGTGTGTACACAAACACATTTGAAGCCGAAGGAAATATCCGTTTAGTATTTAAAGGCGCTAGCCATACTGCAAATGTATATGTGGATGGTGAATTTGCAGGAACACACTATAATGCATTTACTGCATTTGATGTAATTGTAAAAGATTTAGCACCAGGAACACATACCTTAAAAGTAGAAATCGACAATAGCTTTAGTGAAGATTCTGTACTACATAAAGAAAATGATTACATGACATATGGTGGTCTTAACAGAGGTGTTGCATTAGAAAAATTAGGCGATGTATACATCAAAGGAATCCGTTTCAACCCTACTATGAAAGACGGTGTTTGGAATGCATCTGTTGCAGTAACTGTAGCAAACATTTCTGATAAGGAATTAGCACCTTCTCTAGCATTTGAATTAAATGGAAATACTTATACGGTAGGTGGTAAAGTGCTCGCAGGACAAGAAACAGCTATTATAGAAGAAAATTTTGTATTCGAAGGTGTAGAACCTTGGATGATGGAAACACCAAATCTTTACCTTATGAACATGATGCTATCGGTAGATGGAGAAGTAGTAGATGATTTAATCGAACGTGTTGGCTTTAGAGAGGTTACATTGGATGGCAAGTTCATCTTAGTAAATGGCAAGAAAATCAGAATCAAAGGATTTAACCGTCATGAAGATCATGCACATTTTGGATGCTCACTTCCATATGCAGCACTTGTTTATGACATGCATTTAATCAAAGATATGGGTGCAAACTCAATCAGAACATCACATTATCCAAATGATGAATTATTCCTAGATTTATGCGATGAATGTGGTATCTTAGTATGGGAAGAGCACCATGCACGTGGATTTGATGAAGACTACATGAGATTACCAAACTTTGATAAACAATGCTGTGACTGTATCGAAGAAATGATCGAACAACACTACAATCACCCATCTATTTATATTTGGGGTATTTTGAATGAATGCGCAAGTCATACTGAATTTGGTGCAAGCTGCTATAAGAGACAATTCGAATTAATCGAAAGCTTAGATACATCAAGACCAAGAACCTTTGCTAGTAATAAACACTACAAAGACTTAGCATTTGAATATCCAAACGTTATCTCGAATAACATGTATCCAGAATGGTATTTCGATATTGATGTAGCAGAAATGTTACAAAAACATTTAGATTACTTAGATGAAGTATTACATGGAGAAGTGAAACCTTTCATGGTAAGTGAAATTGGTTGTGGCGGTATCTATGGATCACATAGTAGAACACACGATAAATGGACAGAAGAAGGACAAGTAGACATTATTAAAAAACAAGTAGCTCCAATTCTTGCAAATAAAGATTGTTTAGGTGTATATATTTGGCAATTCTGTGACGTAAGAGTAACACCAGAATGGTCTATGAAACGTCCAAGAACATACAATAACAAAGGTATGGTTGATGAATACAGACATGAAAAATTAGCTTATTTTGCAGTAAAAGAAATGTTTGAAGGTTACAGTAACTATATCGACTAATTTTAAGAAAAGAGAATCTTGATGAGTATAATAAATAAAAACTATGACGTAGTCGTGGTTGGTGGTGGTTTGTCTGGTATGTGTGCAGCACTTGCATCTGCCAGACATGGCATGAAAACAGCGCTTCTACAAAACAGATCCATGCTCGGTGGCAATGCGAGTTCAGAAATTCGTGTACGCATTAATGGAGCTGGTAGAGGTGATGGTAGCTTTAAAAATGCGATAGAATCAGGCATTTTATTAGAGCTATTAATGGCCAATAAAAAAGTGAATCCACAAAATTGCTATAGAGTTATGGATGAAGTATTCTGGGAAATCGTGTATTTTCAAGAAAATCTAGATCTTTATTTGAATACGAGTATGCAAGAAGTGACTATGGATGGGAATAAAATCACAGCCGTTAAAGCCTTCCAAAGTACGAGTGAAAAGCAATTTGTAATGGATGCAAAGATTTTCGTTGACACAACGGGTGATGCTACACTTGCTGCACTTGCAGGAGCAGATTATATCATCGGAAGAGAAGGTCAAGATGTATATGGCGAAACATTAGCGCCAAAACATTCAGATCACCACACAATGGGTAATTCTCTTACATTTAATACAGTAGACATGGGTAAACCCACACCATTTAAACGTCCAGATTGGGCTTATGAGATTACAAAAGAACGTCTCGGAAACAGAAAAATTGGTGAGTTAGAGCATGGATATTGGTGGATGGAACTCGGCGGTGATTACCGATCTAGTATTACAGACAGTGAAGAATTACGCGTGGAACTCTTGAAATATGCATATGGTGTGTTTGACTATATCAAAAATTCAGGAGAATATGAGGCAGATAATCTTGCAATTAGTTGGATTTGTACAACACCAGGTAGAAGAGAATCAAGACGTGTTTATGGTGATTATATGTTGACACAGCTTGATCTTTCAGCAAAAGCTAGATTTGAAGATGCCATTGCTTATGGTGGATGGAGCATGGATGCACATACAGTTGGTGGACTAGAAGCAAAGGACAGTGAAGATGGTGGTACGATTTATCATCCAGTAGATGATGTTTATACGATTCCATATAGATGTATTTATAGTAGAAATATTGAGAATTTATATGTGGGTGGGCGTGCGATTAGTTCCTCTCATATGGCAATGAGTTCTACAAGAATCATGGGTACTTGTGCAGTTGTTGGTCAAGCGATTGGTACAGCAGCAGCCATGGCAGTTGATAAAGGAATTACACCAAGAGAAGTTGCTACTTATATTAGTGAGTTGCAACAAACCTTGATTAAAGATGACTGTTATATTCCGGGTATTGTAGCGAAGGATGCACTTGATTTAGTTACAAATAAAGCTTGTGAAATCACTGCTTCTAGCAATATCGAAGGTGGAGAACCTACTAATATTAATGGTGATTATGCTAGAAGAGTAGAAGAAGTACAACATGCTTGGATTTCAGAGCCTTTTACAGATACACCAGAATGGTTACAAATCAAATTCGCAGAAGAACAATCAGTTTCAAAGATTATACTTCGTTTAGATCCAAACTTCAGCAAGAGCATGGTAATCACACAGTCGTCTAAGGCACGTGCTAGATTAGAAGATGGTATGCCATCTGTTCTAGTGGAGTCATATACACTTGAATTACTAAAAGGTGGAGAAGTGGTAGGTACTGTTGAAGTATCAGATAATGATAGACGTGTGAATATGCATGACTTTGCGGATATCGTTTGTGATACAGTGAAGATGACTGTAAAAGCGACACATGGTGATGCGCATGCAAGAGTCTTTGATGTGAGAGTATATAATTAAGCTATTATAGAACATGAAGAAAAACTAGACTTGAGAGGGAAGAGAACATGAAAAAACATAATTTTATAGTTATATTATCAGAAGATATTTGTCCAAACCTAGGCTGCTATGGAGATGAAAATGCCAAAACACCAAATTTAGATGCATTTGCAAAAGAAAATGTAAAGTTTAACTACTGCTATTCAGCAGCACCTGTTTGTTCAGCAGCAAGAACATCATTAAATCTTGGTATGTACGGAACAACAGCTGGTGTAGGAAATCACAGAAGTGAATATGAATTACCAGAACAAATCGGAAACTTTGGTAATTATATGCAAAAAGCTGGATATTACACCATTATCGGGAAAACAGACCTTAATTTCCCTTTACGTTCTGGATATGATGCACAAGTTCATTATGATGGAAAGGATACACCTAACTTTGCAACAAGTGTTATTGCGGATATCAAAGCAGCGGGTGATAAACCAGTATTCTTCCTACAAACAACAGCGATTACACACCAATCACAATATGGTTATACAGAGGATACACAGCTACATAGAACGAGTATGCCACGTTTACAAGAAGATGAATATCAAGATAGACCAGGAATGGAAATTCCAGGATATCACTACAAAACTTCAGAAGCTGATGAAGTATGGGCTCAATACCATGAAAAAATGACTTCTATGGACAGAATGTTTGGGGAACTCGTTGCAGCCATGAAGGCAGAGGGTATTTATGAAGATAGTATCTTGATTTTTGTTGGTGACAATGGACATGGTATCCCAGGTGGTAAAATCAACCTTTGGAATGAAGGTGTGCACGTACCTATGATTGCTCATGTACCAGCTGATCTTGAAGGACAATTAGTTGTTTCAGAAGATGAAAATGGTAAATATAGTGATCGTTTAACATGTTTTATTGATTTTGCTGCAACTGCACTTGATATTAATGGCGAAGAAATCCCAAGTCACTTACAAGGTAAACCATTCCTTGGAGAACATAGAGTAGATGCACCAGAAGAAGTTTATTCTTTCAGTGCTCGTACAGATGAATCTTTTGAAAACAGCAGAAGTGTTCACGAAAAAGATTTGATGTACACTTGTGATTTTGGTTTAACACCATATAGAAGATTAAATGTATACCAAACAGTTCAATCACCTTGGTTCGTACGTTCGATGATCGAAGAATGCTACAAAAACGATACACCTGATACAGATAGAAGAGCTTTCTTCCGTCAAATGCCTCGTATTTCAGAACAATTATTTGACTTAGCTGTTGATGAAAATTCATTGATCAACTTTGCAAAAGAACGTCCAGAAGAAACTAGTCGTTTACGTGATAAAATGTTTACTTATATGGAAGAAATGAGAGATGATACTTTAATTGAAGAATCAATCATGAATGAATATATCAGAGCAACTGGTTTAACAGCTTATGAAATTCTTCAAAAAGATGAATATTATCCAATCAAAGCTTGTATCGATATGTGGATTGCAGGTATGGACGGCAAAGAATTAGATCAAGATGTTACAAACCCATGTTTGAAAATGATTTTAACAAAATTCATGAATGACAGAGGTGAAAAATTCGATAAATTCTTAAATGATGAAAGTGATGCAGTTTCAGCATACACAGCTTATCGTGTAGGAGATGCAGAACGTTTAACAGAGTTAGCAAAAACTACAACCTGTTTCGTACAACTGATGTTTATCACAGATATGATTTCAAACACAAGAGAAAAATGCTTTATTCCAACTTACAAAGTGATTTCAGACAGAGTATTCGGTGAAAACCGTGATATCAAAGGGAAAGATAGATTCCAAGCAGGTATGGTTTCAGCAATCAATATGCTTTCTGTTCGTATGAACTCTGATTTACCAGAAGGAATGTTAGTAGATGAATTGTGGAAAGATGATAAATTTGTAAATAGTCGCATGGTAATCGATGCACTTGATTTACAATAATAAATAACTAAAAAAATCCCCACATCGGTTGATGTGGGGATTTTTTGCTTTAAACGATTTCGATTTGAATTGCTTTAGAAATAACGTCACCAACTTTAGCACAAACGCTAATAGTACCAGGTGTATTACCGCCAAAGATTGCAAGTGCATGACCTTTGTTTGTCATGACTTTATTGCATTTATGGTCTGCAACGAAGTTATGTGAGCCGTTGTCAAAACCAAAGATTCTAGCATCACCATCGATGATAAATTCTACTTCAGCTTCTTCGAATTTAGCTTCATGTCCATTTGCATCTAATAATTGAGCAATGATATGTACTGTTTCATCGTAGTCAGTGCTAATTGTAAGTTTATCTGCTGTAATAGAAGCTGCATGTGGAGCAGAAACTGTATGGATACAAGATTCGATATCGTCAGATTTTACTGTGATACATCCTGCGGTAAATGGAATACACCATTTGTAAATTCTATCTTCAAAATCAGCTAGCTTCAAGGTGGAAACAGCTTCGTCATTTACATATAAAGTAAGTGACTCGCAGTTTGAATAAACTTCAACCACTACTTGATCGCCATCAGCATAGTTGTAATGTTCGTTTACAGCATGCCATCTCCAAGTACGTTTGAACCAAGGAGCTGTAGATTCTTTATCACAAAGTACACCATCTTTTAAGTCATATAAAGAAGCTTCAAGTGTTTGCGTAGCGATGTAAATATGTGGTTGGTCTTGCCAGAAGGTTCTAAACATATGCCCAGAAGGTTTCACAAATCCACCACAATCTAAAAGCCCAGGTTGATTTGCTTTTGTAGGCCATTTATCTTTACGTTCAGGACGTCCAACTTCACCCATGTAATCGATACCGGTCCATAAGAAGATACCAGCTACGAAATCACGATCAAGAACAGCTTTCCATTCATGCCATTGTCCAAGATTTTCTGTACCCATAATAGGTTTATCAGGATATTTTTCATGACATCTATCGTAAACGATACGTCTGTAACTAAAACCTACCATATCAAGTGCGTCCACATAACCAGATTCATAACTAGCAGATGGAAGAATGCAGTTTGCAGTAATAGGTCTTGTTGTATCTAATTCTTTTGTCCAAGCAGCTAACTTAGCAGCTGTATCACCGATTTCATATTGCTCTCTAGGGAGTTTACTACAAATTGAGCGGATTTTTTCTACGCTATAAGGAGGCTCAGAAAAGAAATAGCCACCATTTGCATCTCCACCAAAATAACCAGTAGCAGTATTCCATTTTGGATAAGTCCATTCGATTTCATTACCAATACTCCATTGAATAACAGATGGATGATTGATATCTCTCTTTACAACAGCTTGTAGGTCAGATTTTGCATAATCTTTGAAGAATTCGTGGTGACCTCTTGTAATATAATCAACACGTTTTTCTTTGTTATTGTAACGTTTATCTTTTGGGTTGTCCCATTCATCATAAAATTCTTGCTGTACTAAAAGTCCCATTTCATCACATAATTCTAAGAAATCATCGGAGCAAGGATTGTGAGCAGAACGGATTGCATTACATCCACAATCGATAAGGTTTTGGAAACGTCTACGCCATACGTCTTTTGGTACAGCTGCGCCAACAAGACCAGCATCATGATGTAAACAAACACCTTTGATATATTCGTGCTTGCCATTGAGGAAGAATCCTTTATCAACATCAAATACGAAATCTCTAATACCGAATGTTGTTATTTTTTCCTGAAGAACATTGCCATCACAGATAAGCTTTGTAACTGCTTTATATAAGTTTCCATCTAATACACCCCATAAAACAGGATTTTCCACTACGAAATTTTGAGTTAAATCGATGCTATCTTGAATAGTAACATTTGTAGTGTCAACATAAACTGCTTTTCCAGTAGGGTCGAGAAGTGTTGTCTCTAAAGTTACAGGAACTGACACATATTCAGTTGTAACAGTTGTTGTAACGGCTACGGAAGCACTTGAGTCATCAAGTAGGCTAGTAGTAACCTTAGTACCCCAAACAGGAATATAAGTCTTGTCGCATACGAACATCTCAACCTTGCGGTAAATACCAGAACCCGTATACCATCTACTATCAGCATATCTGCTGTGATCTACACGAACTGCGAGTGCATTTTCTTCTTGAATATAATCACTGATATCTAAAAGAAGTGGAGAGTATCCATAAGGATGGAATGTGATAAAATGCTCATTAATATAGAAGCTACTACGGTTGTAAACGCCGTCAAAGCAAAGAAATACTTTCTTTCCTAATGATTCTTTTGGAATAGAAAAGTGTTTTCTATAAATGCCGATACCACCAACTAAATATCCGGTACAGCCTTCACCTATTTCCTCATTGTAAGGTTGTAGTATGCTGTAGTCGTGAGGTAGAGTTACAGATTCAAAACCAGTTTCATCAAAATCTTTTAAGTGAAAGTAAAGATCATCACCTAGTTTAAAGTTCCAATCATTATTAAAATTCATTTTCCTAACCGCCTTTTTATTTATTATAGTTTCATTTTAAATGTATACAACAAGTATGTCAATCGCATTAATGCCGCTATGAATATGCAATATTTCTATAGCGAAAAGGGCAAGAAAATATAGCATACTAGTAGCAAATATGATAAAATATATAGCGTATGGGGAAGAAAGGCGGTGTGTATGAAAGGAAATAGATTTATTAAAGTATATACGGCGATTTGGATGGGAGCGATGGCTATAATGGTTATCTTTTTACTACGAATGTATGGCGACGCTAGCATCATAAATTATGCAGGTTTAGTTCGTGGAGCTACACAGATGTCTGTGAAAACAGAACTGTATGGAGTGTCTAATGATGAACTTATAATGTATATTGATGATATAATATACGACTTAGAAACAGGAAGGGGAAACTTTGAGCTGATAAAATATTCAGAGGCAGGTTTCCAAGGACAGTTAGATGAAGTTATCTTGGTTTGGGAGGAGATGAAAACGGAGATTTACCTCTATAGAGCAGGTGAAACTGACGGTGAACATTTGTATGAACTTAGTGTAGCGCATTTTGTACAAGCAGATGCTATGGTTAGTATAGTGGAGACTGCTTCAAAGAATAGATTGATAGAGTTTATTCTATTCTTTTGTGTAAGCTTGTTCGTTGGGGTTGTGTTTGTTTTCTATAAATATAGAGAAAACAAAAAAGAGCTAATCGAAAAAGAGAATACAGATTCGCTTACTGGTCTTATGAATAAAACGGGGCTTGAGAAGGAAATATCTAGGATTCTAGAGGAAAACCCTACAGAACAGTTTGCGGTTGTAGAATTTGATATTAATCAGTTTAAGATGATAAATTATAAGCATGGATATAAGGTTGGAGATGAACTTCTCTGCGGAATAGCCAAGGAGCTGAAGGAACTAGAAGGAGATGCATGCGCATGCGCTCGTATATATGCTGATGATTTTGTGATTATTACAAAGTCTTCTTGCAGTTTGATTGCTAGACTAGAATATGCTTTATATAATCCAGTACAGCAATTAGGATTTCACAGATATTTTGATACAGTGCGTTTTGTTTTTGGCGGATACGAGATTGTTGACAACACAGAGTCGCCTAAATCTATTTTGGATAAAGCGAATATAGCACATAAATTTGTTAAGGAACGCTCGCTAGATTATCTAGCATGGTATGATGAAAAACTTTTAGTTGACCTCAAAAAAGCCCAGTTTTATGTAGAAAGAATCCAAGAAGCTGTTGAAAATAGAGAATTCCAAGTATATCTACAGCCACAAATAGACTTGAAGACGATGAAGATGATAAGCGCAGAGAGCTTAGTGCGTTGGAAATTGCCAGATGGAACGTTGGTTTTTCCAGATGAATTTATACCGTTATTTGAGAGAACAGGCCTAATATCAAAGGTTGATTTTTATATGTTAGAAAAAGTGTGCAGTTACATAAGGGATACTATAGTACTACATGAAGCGTTTAGCGTTGCAGTTAATTTTTCTCGTGTTACGCTATATCATGAAGAATTTCAAGAGCAGTTCTTGCGCATCGTTGACAGGTACAAAATCCCGTATAGCTCTATTGAATTAGAGATAACAGAGTCAGCACTGAACAATTTAGATACTCCTATTATACAGATACTTACAGAACTTAGAGAAAAAGGTTTCAGACTGGCTATGGATGATTTTGGTGCGGGTTACTCTAGTTTAAGCTTTTTGAGTAAACTACCTGTACATGTATTGAAGCTAGATAGACAGTTTTTGTGGGGAATCGATGATGATGAGAACATGAAAGAAATTATCAAGAGTACTGTTGTCATGGCTCAGAAAATTGGCTTAGAAGTTATTTGCGAAGGTGTTGAAAAGGAGAGTCATTTGGAATTCCTACATGAAATTGGTTGTGATTATGCACAGGGGTATTATTTCTCAAAACCAGTACCAAAGGATGAGCTAACATTTTAATTTAAATATATCGGTGGGGGTTGATATAGCGTGAGGAAAAAATCAGTTATTTTAAAGTATTTATTGTCCTATTTTGCGGTACTTTTGATTCCGTTTGCTTTTTCATACTTTTTTATTACGCACCACGTGTTTGAAACGATGAAAGAGGAGTTAAAGGCTAGCAATATTTATAATGTGCAACAGATACAGTTTGGTGTAGATAATTGTATCGAGCAGATAGACTCTATTGTGACACAGTTTTCACTGAATGATAATATCGATGTGAAAAGTGATTTACAGGATGTTGCTTCCACCATGCTTATGAAAACAGAGTTTGAGCATTATTTACAAATCAGTGATTACCTAGCGGAAATTGGCCTTTTTATAATAGATGATCAATACATGATTACGAGTAAGACTTCATTAAAACCATATTTGTATTATAATTTGATTCTAACTTATGATGATGAAACTGTTAAAAATGCATTTGCAGAAGCGCTGATAAAGCCAGAGAGTGCTATTATTCCTTCAAATCAAGTGAATTTCTATAATCAGAGTGAGGAGTTTCTCACGTTTATAAAATATGTACCTGGAATGAATGCTGATGAATCTGCGAACTTGATTTTCTGGGTGGATGCAGAGTATATCGAGGAGCTAGTAAATGTAGAAGGTAGAATGTTAGAATATATTATTTTGGATTCTGAGTATCAAGAGGTGTTTAGTACGATAACGAATTCATATGATATGTATGAAATTTATGAATATATAGAAGCGGGTAATACTTCTTTTGAATATATGGGGCAGCTAATCGCTGTACAGGAGTCGGAAAATTCTGGTTTGAAATTTATATCAATTACTGCATTAGATAGTGTTTATGCGGTGATTAACCAAAGTAGCAAGGATTTGATATTAGCGATGATCTTAATATTTGTTATAGGTGCGATTGTCATATATATTTCTATGGGTTTTACTTACAAACCGATTGCAAATGTCAGCCAAAGAATGTTAGAATATGTCCCGAAAAAGAACGATGATAAGAATGAGATACAATTTATCGAAGAGTCGCTAGATTATCTGGTAAACAAGAATGAAAAATTGTTTGATAATACCAAAAAGTCATCTAAGATATATTTGTTGCGAAGCTTGTTACAAGGAGCAGTTGGAAGTAGAGAAGAATTTAACGTGCTAGGTAAGGGCTATGAATTGCATTGGAACAAAGAATACTTTACTGTGTTTAGTATAGTGTTTTGTGAGAAAGATGAGAAGTTCCAGGTGCCTTCGGAGAAGCTAGAAGTTACTTTGAATAATTATTTCACAGGATATGTTTTCAGGGAGTTACAATGTAAATATACTTTTATAGCGAATTTAAGCGAACAAGAGCTAACTGTTTTTCATGATGGAGTACAAGATTTAAACCAAGTTTTGCATGATGAGTATGAAGGTGTCTCGATTTGCATCGGTATCGGAAATGTGTATCGAGAAACTCGAGATATTCCAAAATCTTATGCGGAAGCAACGGTGGCTGCGGATTATAGGTTTGTAAGAGGAATGGATAGTGTTATCGTACAGCAGGATTTGATAACAGAACAGAATATTACATATCCGTATCATTTATTAGAAAAATTCAAAGCGGCATTTAAGAATCAAAATGAAAAAACAACCTATGAAACATTAGATGAAATTGTAACATATGTAAAGACGAATCATTGTCCGATTCATTATGCCAGAAGCATATGTTATGATTTGATTTCTATCTTATCAGAAGCTTTTGACAACATGGGTGCAGTTGATGTAAGTAAAAAAATTGATGGATATTATAATAAAATTTTGGCTGATTCGCTCACGGTTGAGGAGATGATAGAAGTTTCGAGAAATATATGTACTAATTTACAAGCATATGTACGAGAGGATAATAAAAAGAAATCTCAAGAACTATTAGAGGATATTAAGTTAGAAATCATGCACAACTGTTTTGATATTAATTTTTCGGTAGAAGGATTAGCAGATATGTTTGATATGACGTTTCCAGGTATTAGTGCATTATTTAAAAATAAAACTGGGCAAACAATTATTGAGTATGTTACAGAAATTAGGATGGAGAAGGCAAAATACTATTTAGAAAATACAGATATGTCTGTAGCAAAGATTACGGAAGAAATAGGATATATTAGTCCATCTAGCTTTATTAGAAAGTTCAAAGGTATATACGGGGTTACTCCTAAGCAGTATGCAAGTAGTTATAGGTTAAAATAAAAGAGAAGTTACGGTGATCGCGGCCGTAACTTCTCTTTTTAGAGAGAATTATTTATTCAACTTTATTTCTGTCATAAATTCCTTGTTTGATTTCTAGCATACGAGATAAACCTAAAGTTTCAAGCTGTGCTAGGTAGGAATCCCATTGTTCTTCGATATTTCCTTGTGATACGAAAGAAGCAGCCATGATATCTAAATAAGAATCGATATCAGTTGTAAGGATGGCAAGCTCTGAACTTTCTTCTGTTGTAGCTAACCAAGAGTTATTATAAGCTCCATCTGGGTAAGTATAAGCTCCATAATAATCAAAGGATTCAAATTTGTTTTGATTATAAGAGGTTTCCTCGTAGTACGTATAGTACTCAGGCATAAGCATGATATACAATCCACCATTAGCTGGAGAATACCAAGATCTTTCCGATTTGCTGTATGCAGATCCATCTTCTTTTACAGCTTCCATATAAGCTCCATCTTCTATTTCCTCTAAAAATTCAGGATAACCAAAGAAAGACGCTAATTGATTTTCTTTGGAAAGAATATTGTCAATCCAAGCGGCAATTACTTCTCCGTGTTCTGTTTTAGAACTCATAACAAAACCGATAGCAGTGTAATTTGTATCTGTAGTAAGCCATGTAGGAGTACTACCATTATCAGAAGTAAGCACTGGTAAGTATTCGTATGTGGTACCTTCAGCACCATCAATAACTTCTTCGTTCCAATCTGCTATAACACCAACTGAGTAAGGAGCAACATTGTTTCTAGCTTGATATGATGTAGTATCTAGTGTAAAGATTTCTTGATCTAACAAACCTTCTGAATATAATTTGTTTAAATAAATCATGGCATCTTTATAGTCTTCTGTAGCTTCAGCCATGACAAGCTCACCATCGATGATAACTGGCTGACCAGCAGCTGTAGCTGTACCGAACCATCCAGTGACACCACCCCAGCCTTGAATAACTGAATCGTAAACAAATGACATAGGAATTTCATCATCCATACCATTACCATTTAAGTCGCCAGCTTCATCAAAAGCTTTTAAAACTTCATATAATTCATCAGTAGTAGATGGCATATCCATATCTATAGCATCTAACCACTCTGTGTTAATCATCATAGCTACATTGCTTTCGATATCGTTGTACCATTCATTTACCATAGGAATATGGTAGTAATAACCATCTGGTGCAGTATTTGAGGCTGCCATTGCTGGTCTTGATTCATAGATGTACGATAGATTAGGCATTAATCCAGCATCCATGTACTGATTTAATTGCATAAAGTAACCTTGGTCTGCATATTCTACTAGTTTTGAACCTGACATTAAGTATATGCCGTAAAGTGCATCTGGCATGTTGTCAGCAGCCATCATTAGTCCGAATGATTCATCAAAGGATGATGTAGATAGTGAGGTCCATTCGATATGAACATTTGTATCTTCTTCAATTTGCTGGAAAAATTCAGTCTCTTCAAAATCCACATACGAATCAAACTTTCTACCTGTAATAGTTATTGTTACAGATTCCTCTAGAGGAAAGCTTATTCCTGTTGATACTGATTCAGCATCAACACTTTCAGAGCTTTCAGAGCTTGCACTTTCAGTGCTTTCAGTAGCTTCAGTGCTTGTTGTGGTTGTCTCGCTTGAACCACATGCAATTAATCCAAAGGTTAAAGCTGTAGCGAGAAACAAGGATAGCGTTCTTTTTTTCATTTTCTTCTCCTTTTTTATGAAATTGTCCCCCATCTTATAAATGGTTTATTAAAAGGTTGCATAGAGCTTTGTGAATAACTCTATATTGACTATATCATATTGAGGAAATATGTATATCTTGCATATTTAGAAAATGTGCAGATTTTAATGCATGTATCTAGTGCTTGGTAGGAATATAGACAAAAAAGGGGAGAGGAAATATGCAGTAATTATAAAATGTGCTATAATTACTTCGGTGGAAATAAAGATATATAGCCTATTTGATGTGATTGTGTTAAAATATATAATAATATTTGTGGTTTTTTATTAAACCATTATTTGTGTGGAGGGATAGTGTGAGGAAAAAATCAGTTGTTTTAAAGTATTTATTGTCCTACTTTGCAGTTTTGTTGATACCATTTGCTTTTTCCTATTATTACATTACACATAGCGTGTTTGAGGCGATGAAGGAAGAGTTAAAGAACAGCAATATGCATAATGTACAGCAGATACAGTTTAGTTTTGATAATTGTATACAGCAGATGGAGTCTGTTGTGACACAGTTTTCATTGAATGATGAGGTACATTTGAATACAGAAATACAAGATATAGAATCTACACTTTTGATTATGGATGAACTTACGAGGTATTTATATGTGAGTGATTTTTTATATGAAATAGGTATCTATACATTGGGAGATAGTTATATTTATACATCTAGGAGTTCTTCGAGATTAGAGATTTTCCTAGATAGTATTTTGTTATATGAAGAGGTAACAGGTGATGCTTTCTACGAAATTTTATCGGTAACAGAAAAGACAATCATATCAAACCAAACAGTTTCTTTTTATGGAGTGGACAAAGATATTATTACGTTTTTAGTTCCAGTTAATATTATCGATCAAAGTGAAAAGGCCAATATCTTTTTTCTATTTGAGACGGATTATTTGGAGTCGATGATGAGTATAGAAGAAGGGTTTTCAGAGTATATTTTACTATCGCAAGAGGGTGAGGAGATTTTTAGTACAAATACGCAAAACCTTGATGTGGATGCCATTTTTGAATATGCATTAGAACAAGATACAGATGCTTTTGAATATATGGGTTATTTTATCATGATACAAGAATCTGACTACTTAGATATGAGCATAATATCTATTACGCCACTTGATGCGGTTTATCAAACAGTGAATCAATTGAGTGTGGAGCTTCTATTAATTATGCTTGGTGTTTTTCTGGTGGGATGCATAGTGATCTATGTTGCTATGGAGGTGAACTACAAACCGATTGTACGTATTAGAGAACAGATTTTAGGATATGTTCCAGAACAAAAAGATGAGCACAATGAAATAGTGATGATACAAAATTCTTTGGATTATCTTGTGAATAAAAACGAACTTTTATTTAAGGATACACAACATTCGTCTAAGGTTTATTTGCTTAGACGATTACTCAAAGGTAATATTGCAGATATTGAAGAGTTTAACCAATTAGCTGTGCCATATCATATGTTCTATAAAAATGAATATTTTATTGTTATGATTTTGATGTTTAAAAAAGGTGAGAATGAACAGATAGAAGTGGACAAAGTAGAGGAGATTGTAAATAAGTATCTTCATGGATATATGTATGCGGATGTTCAAGGAAAGTATATTTTTGTGGGTGATATGTCTGGATTCGAAATAGAATTACTACAAGAGACGTTAATTCAAGTATCAACAGAGCTTCACGAAGTTTACTTAGGAATAGATGTCTGTATAGGAGTCGGAAATGCTTATAGGAAGCCTTTTGACATTGCTACTTCTTATGCAGAAGCAATTGTTGCAACGGATTATCGTTTTATAAAGGGGAGTAATAGTATTATTTTTCAACATGAATTACTTACCGAGAAAAATGTTGCATATCCTTATTACCTATTAGAAAAATTTCAGTTGGCATTTAAAAATCAAAATATTAAATCTACGCAAGAAACAATTGATGAAATCACGTTATATATTAAGGAAACGAAGTGTCCTATGCACCACGCTAGAAGTATTTGTTATGATATGATGTCTGTGCTTTCAGATGCATTAAGTGATATGGGGGAGAAAGAGCTTAATGCAAAGGTCAATGGAAGATATAACTTGATGTTAGCAGATTTTACGACAATTGATGAAATGATGGGGATTTCAAAAAATATTTGTATTAATGTACAGGCATATGTAAGAGAAGAAATCAAAAGCAAATCCGAATTATTAATAGAAGATATTAGGAAAGAAATACAAAACACATGCTTGGATATTAATTTTTCAATAGAAGGATTAGCTGGACATTTTGGAATGACATTTTCAAATATTAGTAGTGTTTATAAGAATAAAACAGGACAAACCATTATTGATTATGTCACAGATCTCCGAATGGCGAGGGCGAAAGAATTGCTTCTTTATAGTGACAAGTCGGTTGCAATGATTACAGAAGAAATTGGCTATGTAAATCCATCAAGTTTTATTCGCAAATTTAAAAGTTTGTATGGCGTAACGCCAAAACAATTTGCTGGTAGCATAGGGACGGTTGAACAAAATGAATGAGAGAGCTTAGGCTCTCTTTTTTTGTTAAAAAGTTAAAAATCACGATTTTTCAGCCTTTTTTGTGCAAAGAATTTTGCACATCAAACAAATATGGCATATTTTAAAAGCATCAATGCTTAGAATGTGAAAGATGTATAAACAGTTCATAAATAAATATAGCATATGCTAGAAATACCAATGGTATACAAAAGATAATTTATCCGTTATATTGAAATTACAAAATCTCAGAACTTGAGATGAAAATGAGGAGGAGAAGATGAAAGTAAAAGTAAAGAAGAAAAAGCTTACAAAAGCACAGCTGTTAAAGATATGGAATAGAGATAAACATCTGTATTTGTTAACATTGCCTGCATTGATTTTCATTATAGTATTCGCATACGTACCTATGTATGGTGTACAGTTGGCTTTCAAAGATTATGTGGCGAGAGATGGTATTACAGGTAGTGATTGGAATAATTTTGCACACTTCACACGTTTCTTTCAATCAGCACAGTTTTGGACATTGTTAAAGAATACACTATCACTCAGCGTTTATGGATTGGTTGCGGGATTTCCATTTCCAATTATATTTGCATTGTTGTTAAATCACACATCTAATAAGAAGTTTAAGTCGACAGTTCAGACAGTAGCATATGCACCTCACTTTATATCGATGGTAGTTATGTGTGGTATGATTATCTTGTTTTTAAGCCCTACAACGGGTGTGGTAAATAACATGTTAACTGCAGTAGGACTTGATTCCGTATATTTTATGGGTAAAGAGGAGCTCTTCTATCATATCTATGTATGGACAGGCGTGTGGCAGAATGTTGGTTGGGGAACGATTATTTATGTAGCAGCCCTATCAGCGGTTAGCCCAGAGCTTTACGAAGCTGCGAAGATGGATGGTGCACATAAGCTTCAACTTATCAGACATATAGATCTACCAACAATCTTACCAACGATTATTACATTATTTATTCTTAATATGGGTAGCTTTATGAATGTAGGATTCCAAAAAGCTTACCTATTACAAAACTCTATGAACCTTGGTGCTTCTGAAATCATATCAACTTATGTATACAAGATGGGTCTTTTGAATGGTCAGTTTGACTACTCAACAGCAATCAGTTTGTTTAATAACATTATTAACATCATCTTGATTGTAGGAACTAATACGATTTGTAAGAAACTAGCAAAGACCGCATTGTGGTAAGAAGGAAGGAGTAAGAGTAAAATATGAAAACAACAAATATACAAACAGTTAAGAAAAATAAAATAAAGCTTTCAAAAGAAAACTTGGCTTTTGATATTGTTACATACATTGTGCTTGGTGCATTTTTAGTCATGGTAGCATATCCATTATACTTTATCTTAATAGCATCGATTTCTGATCCGTATTTAGTTATGACAGGAGAGGTGTTATGGTTTCCAAAAGAATTAACGTTTAGTGGATATCAAATGTTATTTGCAAGAAGTGATATATGGCAAGGTTATGCGTATACAATCGCATATACAGGTGTCGGTACCTTGATCAACTTAACCCTTACGATGGCAGTAGCATATCCATTATCAAGAAGTTATTTTTCGGGTAGAAATGTATTGATGTTTATCTTTATGTTTACGATGTATTTTTCAGGTGGTCTGATTCCAGAATTCTTATTGGTAAAAAATCTAGGACTTAGAGATACTTTTGCAGTTATGGTTATCTTAGGAGCAATTAGCGTTTATAACGTTATTATTACGCGGTCATTCTTGATGGCGAATATTGGGAATGAATTAGAAGAAGCGGCGATGATTGATGGATGTAATCAACTCAGATTCTTCGTACAAATGGTAATACCACTATCAAAGGCTATTTTATCAGTATTAGTACTATACTATGGTGTAGCACACTGGAATGACTATATGAGAGGACTTATTTACTTGAGTGATGCGGATAAGTTCCCACTTCAGTTGGTTATTAGATCTATCTTGATTACAGCAACATCAGATGTAACAGATGCCTCGACCTTAGAATCTATGCAAGAACAGATTAAATTAGCAGAATCTATAAAATATGGCGTAATCGTAGTATCAAGCTTACCACTATTGATCGTATATCCATTCTTACAAAAATACTTTGAAAAAGGTGTTATGATTGGATCGGTAAAAGGTTAAGAGTATTAAAAATTTTATTATAAAATTTTAATATATAAAAAAGGAGAGAAAAGAATGAAGAAAAGAATGATCGCAGTATTATTGACAACTTCTATGGTGCTAGGATTAGCAGCTTGTGGAAGCTCAGATGATACAACAACAAGTAGCGCAAGCACTGAAAGCGCGGAAAGTGCAGAAAGCACAACAAGTGATGATGGAGAAGAAGCAGTAGAATCAACAGGAATTACATTCCCACTTGAGGAATCAATCACAGTAGAAATCGCAGCAAGACGTATGGATTCATATTCAGTATTTGAAGATACTGTATTTATGCAAGAAATCGAAGAAATGACAAACATTAATATTGAATGGCTAGATTGGTCAACAACAGTATATGATGAAAAGAAATCACTTATGTTCTCAACAGGTGATATGCCAGATGCAATTTATGGTACTTACTTGTTATCAGGTGTTGAACTTGTAACATATTCAGAACAAGGTTACTTCTATCCATTAAATGAATTAATTGATGCAGGTTATATGCCTAACTATGCAGCAGCATTAGAATTACGTCCTGATATGGAATTACATAACACAGCACCAGATGGAAATATCTACAACATTCCTCACGTAAATGAATTAAGTGCTGGTATCTTAGCAAACAATGCTGTTATGATTAACACAGAATGGTTAGATACAGTTGGTATGGATATGCCTGCTACAACAGATGAATTATATGATGTATTAGTAGCTTTTGATGAAGCTGGTGATATTAATGGTAATGGATTAGATGATGAAATTCCTATGTCATTCCTTTACGAACAAGTTAACTCTGGATGGGGTTCTATGGTAGGCTGGTTTGGTACAGCGCTTGGATCTGGTACAGCAACACCAGTTGTAGCAGAAGGTGGAGAATTAATTTATGCACAAGCTACAGATGATTTCAAGGATGCTCTTGTTTACTTCAATCAATTATATACAGAAGGCTTAGTAGATCAAGAAATCTTTACTATGGACCTTACAACATACGATGCTAGAAATATTTCTGATCCATTTTCAGTTGGTGTAGTTTCAGCTTGGAATGAAGATTACTTAGATGGTGATGATGAAGTATACGAATACTTACCAGCATTAACATCTCCAAATGGTAACGAACCACAATGGATGACAAATGGTTTCTCTTATTCAGCAATTGGTTTTGTTATGAGTGCTGATTGTGAATATCCTGCAGAAGTTGCTGCATGGGCAGATTTAATGATCGGTGGAGAAACAGCACTTCAATCATTCTTTGCTTGGCCTGAATACTTAGAAGAAGTAGAAGATGGGCTATATAGAGTAGTAACAGCTGAAGATGGAACAGCATATACAAAAGCTGAAATGTCTTGGTATGCACCAATCAACTCTGCATTATTCATGGTATTAGTTCCTGAATACTACGATACATATGAATGGACAAACTACGAAGCAAATAAACTAGAAGCAAATGATGTGTATGGTGATTATCTAAACGACGAAGGTGTATTCTTTACAAGCTGGTTTACAACACAAGACGAAGCGGATGAATTATCTATTATTACAACAGATATTGAATCCTATGTAGATCAAATGGTTGCTTCATTTGTAACAACTGGTGGAATCGAAGAAGGATGGGATACTTACTTAGCGCAATTAGAAACACTTGGATTAAGCCGTATGCTTGAAATCAGACAAGAAATCTATGACAGAAATACAGGAAACTAGTATTTCGTTATACATAACAAATGATAGAAATAGGGGGGCTTTGGCCCCCTTGTTTTTTATAAAGATATAGTAGTGAAGCTTTAGTTACTACGCTTATAGAAGGGATGGATATAGTATGGTACCAGAAATGCAAGATTTAAAAGGACAGATTTGTGTGGTTTCAGGTTCTTCATCAGGAATCGGCAGAGAAATTGCTTTAGAAATCAGTAGATGTGGCGCTACAGTTGTATGTGCTGCAAGAAGAGCTGAAAAGCTAGATGAAACAATTGCACTAATCAAAGAAGAAGGCGGAGTTGCAGAAGCACTAGCTTGTGATTTTTTAGATTCAAAATCAGTAGAAGCACTAGCTGATTATACAGTTGAAAAATACGGCAGAATTGATTTATGGGTAAACGCTGTTGGCGTTAATAATGCAATGGGTATTACATGGGATATCGACTTTGAAGATTGGATGATGGAAGTACGTGGTATTCTTCAAACATGTCAAATCGGTACAAAATGTGCGATCAATGTTATGAAAAACCAAACATTTGGTAGAATTATTAATATGTCTGGTGGCGGTGTTGTAAGGGCAGAAACATACAATAGTGCTTATTCTTGTGCAAAAACAGCAGTTGTAAGATTTACAGAATGTGTATCTCTTGAATTAAAAGCTGAAAAATTGCCAATCAAGATTTTTGCATTTGGTCCTGGTCTTGTTCGTACACAAAGAACAATCGACCTTGCAAATGATCCAGCAACTAAGAGATTTATGCCTAGAATTATAGATAAAATCTTAAATGATGAAGCTACACCTATTAATAAACCTGCAAAATTCGTAACATTTATTGCAAGTGGTGCAGTGGATGCATTAGAAGGTTGCTTATTAGCAACACACATGAATAAAGAAGAATTAGTAGAAAAAGCAGAAGAATTTGCTGCAGATGGAACTTACAAGATTCATGTAAAGGGCAGTAAATAATAGAAAGAGATAAAAAAACCTGAAAAGTTTTGTATACTTTTCAGGTTTTTTTTATTTACTCCATCGTCCACTAGCTCCACATGGAAGTACAAGTCCGTTGCTGCTGACAGAAAGTCCAATTTCAGAGGCATCTACGTGGCCACCAAATTTTGTGACAACAGCTGTATTAATCATATAGGATAAAACCGCTGGTTGTAATCCTGTAGTATAAGAATTGACAAGGAAGAAAAGCGGATTATCAGAAAGTACTTGCGTTGATAATTTGATAAAAGGGAAGATGCTTTCTTCTATTTTCCAGATTTCGCCCTTAGGACCGCGTCCGTAAGAAGGGGGATCCATAATGATGGCATCGTATTTGTTGCCGCGTCTGATTTCTCGCTCGATGAATTTTCCGCAATCATCTACCAGCCATCTGATAGGTGATTCTTCAAGTCCGCTTGAGATGGCATTTTCTTTTGCCCAATTCACCATGCCTTTAGAAGCGTCAACGTGTGTAACAATAGCGCCTGCCTTAGCAGCTGCAAGTGTAGCGCCACCAGTGTAAGCAAAAAGGTTTAAAACCTTAATGGGACGGTTTGCCTTTTTTATAAGATCAGAAAACCAATCCCAATTAGTTGCTTGTTCAGGAAATAATCCTGTGTGTTTAAAGCTAAAAGGCTTTAGGTTGAATGTAAGATCTCGATAATTAATAGACCACTCTTTTGGTAAATCAAAGAACTCCCATTCTCCGCCACCTTTTGCTGAACGATGGTAATGTCCGTTCATTTTTTTCCAACCTTTATGGGTTTTATCTGTATCCCATAAAACCTGAGGGTCTGGTCTTACGAGTAAATATTTTCCCCAACGTTCTAACTTTTCTCCAGTTGAAGTATCTATAACTTCATAATCTTTCCAATTATCTGCAATCCACATATTGTTCTCCGTTCGTGTTCAATCGTTTGTAACTTTAACTTATTATACGTGAAAACAAAGGTTTTTTCAATGTACATTCTATTAAAATTCATCAAGCTAGAGGATTATAGCTAGGACGATGAGAGTGACAATGAGAGGGAAATATGCTAAGATATAGAGAATAGATTTAAAATAGAAATGAGGCTAATATGAAAACATTTAATATAAATGGAAGAATTATAGGTGAAGAGTACCCGACTTATATTATTGCGGAGATGAGTGCTAATCATGCGAAGAGTATGGACCGTGCTAAAGAAATTATTCGTGCCGCAAAGGAAAGTGGAGCAGATTGTGTCAAGATTCAAACGTATACACCAGATACGCTTACAATTGATTGTCACAATGAGTATTTCCAAGTTCAAAATGGAACTTGGGAGGGGGAAAATTTGTATGGCTTATATGAAAAAGCATATACCCCGTGGGAGTGGCAACGCGAACTTAAAGAAGAAGCGGATCGTGTAGGAATAGATTTTTTTTCAACGCCATTTGACGAAACGGCAGTGGATTTTTTGGACGATATAGGGTGTACATTTTATAAAATAGCTTCTTTTGAAATGATACATCTTCCGTTATTAAAGTATATTGCTAGAAAAGGCAAACCGATTATTATGTCAACCGGCATGAGTACTAAAGGGGAGATTAGAGAAGCAATTGAAGCGATTAGATCGGAGGGGAATGATCAGATTGCTATTTTAAATTGCACAAGTGCATATCCAGCACAAGCTAAGGATATGAATTTGGTGAAAGTAAAAGATATGAGGGAATCATTTCAAACGATAGTAGGGCTTTCTGATCACTCATTAGGTTATGAAGCGGCAGTGGCATCTGTAGCTCTTGGTGCAAGAATCATTGAAAAACATTTTTGTTTAAGCCGTGATATTGAAAATCCGGATGCATCTTTTTCTATGACACCATCTGAATTTAAAGAAATGGTAGATAAGGTGAGATACTATGAACAGATGATTGGCAAGGTTGAGTATGGTGCTTCGTCTCAAGAAAAGGACAGTATTGTTTTTCGTAGATCTGTCTTTGCGGTGAAGGATATTCAAAAAGGAGAACGATTTACTCAAGATAATGTGCGTATTATTCGTCCAGGCTATGGTTTAAAACCTAAATACCTCGAAGATTTATTGGGTACGGTAGCTAGAGAAGATATTGCATATGGGCAACCGATTTCTTTTTCGCATTTTCCAGAAGGTGCAGTTTTGTTTTTGACCAACAATGAAAACACGAATCCACTATATACATGGTTGATGATGCAGGATGAACCGGTTATACAAATATCGAATAAAATATATCTAGAGATGATAAAAGAAATAAATCCTTCTTTTATTGTTTCCTTTAATTATAAGCATATAATCCCAGAGTCTGTAATAGAGTACATGGGTGATAGGATTATTAATTTACACACTTCGTACTTGCCTTACAATAGAGGGTCTAGCCCTAACTTTTTTAGTTTTTATGATAATACTAAAAAAGGAGTTACGATTCACCGTGTTGCGAAGGGATTAGATACGGGAGATATCTTGTGTCAAAAGGAATTTGAATTTGATGAATCGGTAGAAACATTTTCAAGTAGTTATGAATATCTTTTAAATGCTATTGTCGAATTGTTTAAAGAAAAGTGGATGGTTATTAAGAGTGGAGAATTAAAAGCAGTTCCACAAAGTGGTGTTTCTACCTACCACACGATGAAAGAGTTACAGGAAATTAAAAAAGCGATTTCTTTTGAATGGGATGATACAATAGCCGACTTTAGATGTAAAAAGGATTCGTGGATATAATTTAAAGGATGGGTTATAAATATGGTTATATTCAGAGTGGATGGTAATAAGGAAATTGGGACAGGTCATATCATGAGGTGCCTTTCTATGGCTAAGGCTCTTAGAAGCCTTGGAGAAGAGGTTGTGTTTGTGTTAGCTGACTCTAAAATGCAACAAATTATCATCGAATGTGGATTTGAAGTTAAGGTTTTAGATAGCGATTATCGACTCTTACATGATGAGGTGGATAGCTTTATCTTCTATATAAAAGAGTGTCAGGGGAGAGGGGCGCGTCTTTTGGTGGTTGTAGATAGTTATTTTGTGACGGAAACATATTTTAAACAATTGGGTGAGACGGTATCTGTGGTATATGTAGATGATTTGCAAAATGTGCCGGGGTGTGTAGAGTATATAATTAATTACAATGTATATGCGGATGAGCAAACGTATAAAGGCGCGTTCAAAAAAGCATTGCTATTAGGATGTGAATATGCTCCTTTGCGAGATGAATTTACTATGGAAGAATATGTTTTGCGGGATACGTGTAAGAATATTTTGTTAACTACAGGTGGGGCGGATTTATATAATATATCCACGAAAGTCTTAAAAGAGATGTTACAAGGTGAGCAAGGGGATTTGTTTGCAGATATGCAAATTCACGTTGTGGTAGGAATGTTTCATCAACACAAGGATCAGCTAGAGGAAATAGCACGCGAACATGCCAATGTTATACTACATCATAATGTTGGAAAAATGAGTGAACTTATGCAAAACTGCGATTTAGCAATAACTGCAGCAGGTAGCACTATTTATGAATTATCCTGTATCGGTGTTCCTAGTATTAGTTTTTCGTTTGTAGATAATCAAGATAAAATTGTGGAAGGTTTCGCATCCCACGAGGCGATTAAAAGTGCAGGGTATTATTTGGAGGATCCTGAGGGTATGATAAAAAGAGTGGTTGCATTGGCAATAGAGCTTATAGGTGCGTATGAGGAGAGGGCTAGGTTGAGTCGAACTGCGCATGCACTTGTAGATGGAAAAGGAGCACTAAGAATTGCAAGTGCAATGCAATCTTGGTACTCCAATTAAAATTATTTGTGTAATAGTTCATATTTGATTTCAGCAAGCTTCCAATCGATTTCATTGTCAATATCTTGAACCTCTAACTCATTTAGTTCGAATGGTATAATATTGCCAAGCATAAGCTTTTGTGTCACTTTATACTTGTCTATTTTTATACAATAAAACTGACCTACATCGTGATAGTGTTTTTGTAAATCTTGAGAGCGGGATTCAAGATATTGTGGTTGGTTGAAAATCAAACGGTTTTCTTCTATAATAAGTGCACGCTGCGGAGGGTAAGAAAATGGTACAACTGGTATCAGTGTATCGGCATCAGAACTTTCTAACAACTCTATTGCAGAAGATAATTTTTCGGCAGTTACAAAAGGTGCTGTAGGATAAATACAACATGCCGTATCAAAAAACTTCCCGAGTTTTTCGTACTCAGATATTACTTCTAAGATAACATCGTTTGTAGTGGCAAAGTCATTGGCTGTCTCGTCAGAACGATAAAAAGGCACGATAGCTCCATACTCTATGGCTATTTGAGCTATTTCAGCATCATCTGTTGAGACCATTACTTCATCAAAGCATTCAGATTGTAAAGCTGCTTCAATGGAGTATGCAAGAATTGGTTTTGAGCAGAAGCTTTTAATATTTTTTCTGGGGATGCGTTTACTACCACCCCTAGCTGTTATTATGGCTAAACGTTTCATGGAATCTCCTTTATATATAGTTTGATATAAAGAATGATATCACAAAGGGAGTGCATGAACAATATAAATAGGGAGGAAATTATTTTATGAAACTTAGTATTATAGTACCTGTGTACAATATGGTATCAGGTGGGAAATTAGAATATTGTTTACAGTCCCTTGTGCATCAGACGATAGATGATTTTGAAATTATTGCAGTAGACGATTGCTCTACTGATAATTCAATGGAAGTTTTACAGCGTTACCAAGCGGAGTATCCGACTTTTTTTCGTGCCATTCACTCAGAGGTAAATAAAAAACAAGGTGGTGCAAAGAACATTGGACTAGCTGCAGCAAAGGGTGATTGGATAGGGTTTGTAGATAGCGATGATTGGATTGCTCCTAATATGTATGAAAAAATGCTTGCGCGAGCAGAAGAGACAGGTGCTGATATGGTTGGCTGCGATTATCATTTGACACATGAGCATTCAATGGAGATTGGACAAGTTGTCCATAACAACAAGGAAGAGCAGGTAGGAGTACTTACGCTAGAGAAGTATAAGTCGCTTGTGCTTGATGGAGGGAGTCTTGTAGTCAAAATTTACAAGAGAGATGTTGTGCTAGGAAGTGATTCTAGGTTTCCGGAAGGGATATTCTATGAAGACAATGCCTTGGCAAAAACGTGGCTAACGAGAGCAAAGCATTTTGAGTATATACGGGAGCCACTATATTATTATTATCAACATGATACATCAACCGTTCATACAATAGATGAGAATCGCTGTGAACATCGCATGGAAGCGGGCAGGATTATGATAGAGGAAGCAATGAAGGGTGGTTATTATAAGGAATATCGTGATGAAATAGAGATGAGCTTCATTACGTTGTTCTATGTGAATACATTGTTCTCCTATATGATTGGTGTGAAAAAAAAGCGTTTTGCATTTTTGGATGCTTTAGGGAAAGAAATGAAAGAACAGATTCCGGATTTTGAAAATAATCCTTATTATAAGGAAAGAGTGCATCCAGAGGAACGCAAGTTGATTCGTATGCATATGAAGTCTACCTTGTATTTTATGCTTTATTATAAGTTGCTTTGGACTTATAGAAATCTAAGGAAGAGATGTAAAGGAATGTGAATGTCGGTTAGGGACTAACGCTGATAAAAATAGAATAAAAACTTTTAGCCAAGCAGTTTTGGCGCAGCCCCACCTCCATTCGCTACTACGTAGCAGGCATGTGCGAAGGGCGTGCGCATGTGAATGTCGGTTAGGGACTAACGCCAAATAAAAATATTGCAAAAATCCCCTTTACATGCAAGCATGACAGTTGATTTTCTTATATTTTTGCTTGGCTAAAAGTTTTTTAAAATTTACTATTGCATTATTGGTAGAGATGGTGTATAGTATATTTTGCTGTGACATGATAGCTATGAAGCGTGAGGTTGCTGGTATCCATAATGCCAGGTTTTCCGTGGAGCGAATGTCAAGTCGGATATTGACGACAAGTCACTGTACAAATAGGGTCTATCAATTGAGGTAGAAACCACGTGAGAAAATCTTCTAATTACTAGCAGACTCATTTTGAGTAAAAGTGTTAGAGCGATACACACGGAAGAGTGTACAGTCACCACTTGTCGTACTTAACAATCAAAGTGCGAAAAGGAGGCGACTTTTTTTATGGCAAGTCAAGTAATGAGAATCACATTAAAAGCTTATGATCACCAATTGGTAGATGCATCAGCAAAGAAGATTATCGAAACAGTTAAAAAGAACGGATCTCAGGTGAGCGGACCAGTTCCACTTCCTACTAAAAAGGAAATCGTAACAATCTTAAGAGCTGTACATAAGTACAAAGACTCTAGAGAACAGTTCGAACAGAGAACACACAAAAGACTAATCGATATCATTGCACCAAACCAAAAAACAATCGATGCATTGCAAAGATTGGAAATGCCAGCTGGTGTCAGCATAGCATTGAAAATGAAAACAAAATAAGCCTTCTACTAGAATGAATGGGGCGAATAAAGATTCCATTCCGCTGTAGAAACAAAAGGAGGAAACATGAAAAAAGCTATTTTAGCAACAAAAATCGGAATGACACAAATTTTCGATGAAAACAGTGTATTAGTTCCAGTAACAGTTCTTCAAGCAGGACCTTGTGTTGTAACTCAAGTAAAGACAGTTGAAAACGACGGTTACAGTGCAGTTCAAGTTGGTTTCGCAGAAAAGAAAGCGAGAATCAACGTAAAAGACAAATCTGGTAAAAAACAAGTTGTTCACACACACGGTGTAAACAAAGCAGGGCAAGGACATTTTGCAAAAGCTGGTGTAACATGCAAGAGATATTTGAGAGAATTCAAATTTGAAAATGCAAGTGAATATACACTAGGCGCAGAAATCACAGCAGCAATCTTTGCTGATGGAGATAGAGTTGATGCAACAGCAACTTCTAAAGGTAAAGGATTCCAAGGTGCTATCAAAAGACATGGTCAAAGTAGAGGACCTATGGCACATGGTTCTAAATTCCACCGTCACCAAGGTTCTAACGGTGCTTGTTCATCTCCAAGTCGTGTATTCAAGGGCAAAGGAATGCCAGGACACATGGGTTGTGTAAAAGTAACAGTTCAAAACTTAACAATCGTTAGAGTTGACGCTGAGAAAAACTTGCTTTTAGTGAAAGGTGCAGTACCAGGACCTAAAAAAGCATTAGTAACAATTAAAGAAACCGTTAAGGTTCAAGCTTAATTTTAGGGTGAAAGGAGGACATTCAGATGGCAAACGTATCTGTTTATAATATGGAAGGCAAAGAAGTTGGAACAATTGAATTATGTGATGCAGTATTCGGAGTAGAAGTAAACGAACATTTAGTACACATGTCAGTAGTACAACAACTTGCAAATAGACGCCAAGGAACTCAAAAAGCGAAAACTCGTTCAGAAGTTTCTGGTGGTGGTAGAAAACCTTGGAGACAAAAAGGAACTGGTCATGCTAGACAAGGTTCAACAAGAGCTCCACATTGGACAGGTGGTGGTGTAGTATTCGCACCAACTCCAAGAGATTATTCTTTCAAATTAAACAAGAAAGAAAAAAGAGCTGCTCTTAAATCAGCTTTAACAAATGCAGTTAACACAAATAACCTAATCGTTATTGATTCTTTGGTAATGCCAGAAATCAAAACAAAAGCATTCGCAGGTGTTATGGCGAACTTAGATATCACAAGAGGTTTAGTAGTATTAGCTGATAACGACAAAAACGTAGTAATGAGCGCTAGAAATCTTCCAAGAATTCATACAACATTGACAAACACATTAAATGTTTACGATGTAATGAAAGCTGGTAAGGTTGTTCTTACAAAAGACGCTGTAGAAAAAATCCAGGAGGTATACGCATAATGGCAAACATTCAATACTATGACGTAATCCTCAAACCAGTTATTACAGAAAGATCTATGGCTGGAATGGGAGACAAGAAATATACATTTCTAGTAAATCCAGATTCAAACAAAACTATGATCAAAGAAGCTGTTGAAAAAATGTTCGATGGAGTTAAAGTAGCAAAAGTTAACACATTAAACATGGATGGCAAGAATAAAAGACGTGGTGCAGTTACTGGTAAAACAGCAAAAACTAAAAAAGCTATCGTATGGTTAACAGAAGATAGCAAAGAAATTGAGATTTTTGCAGGTTTATAGGAAATGACACATTGGAAACAATGAATTTAAGCACAGAGAAGTGCGATAACAAAACTCGAGCTCGAAAGGAGAGACATAATGGGAATTAAAAGTTATAACCCATATACACCTTCTAGAAGAAATATGACTGGTTCTGATTTTGCGGAAATCACAAAATCAACTCCTGAGAAGTCTTTATTGGCTTCAAAAAGCAGAACAGCTGGTCGTAATAATCAAGGTAAAATTACAGTTAGACACCGCGGAGGCGGAGCTAAAAGAAAATATAGAATGATCGACTTTAAAAGAAATAAAGACGGTATCATGGCTACTGTTGTAGGTATCGAATATGATCCAAACAGAACAGCTAATATTGCTTTAATCGCTTACGCAGATGGACACAAAGCATACATTCTTGCACCAGCTGGATTAACAGATGGCATGAAAGTTATGAACGGACCAGAAGCAGAAGTTAGAGTTGGTAACTGCTTACCATTAATCAATATCCCAGTTGGTACACAAGTACACAACATCGAATTGATGCCAGGTAAAGGCGGACAAATGGTTCGTTCAGCAGGTAACAGTGCTCAATTAATGGCTAAAGAAGGCAAATATGCTACTTTAAGACTTCCATCAGGCGAAATGAGAATGGTTCCAATTTCTTGTAGAGCAACTGTTGGTGTTGTAGGTAATGGTGATCATAGCCTTATCAATATCGGTAAAGCAGGACGTAAACGTCACATGGGCTTCCGTCCAACAGTACGTGGTTCTGTAATGAATCCTAATGACCATCCACACGGTGGTGGTGAAGGAAAGACTGGTATCGGTCGTCCGGGCCCATCTACACCTTGGGGTAAACCAGCTCTTGGCTTGAAGACACGTAAGAAGAAAAAACAATCTAACAAGCTAATCGTAAGAAGAAGAGACGGTAAAGCAATTAAATAATTAGGAGGAAATATAATGAGTAGATCATTGAAAAAAGGACCTTTCGCAGATGCTAGCCTACTTAAAAAAGTGGATGCTATGAATGCAGCAGGACAACATCAAGTAATTAAAACTTGGTCACGTCGTTCTACTATTTTCCCATCTTTTGTTGGTCATACATTTGCAGTTCATAATGGTAAACAACACGTACCTGTATATGTTACAGAAGATATGGTTGGACACAAATTAGGTGAATTTGTTGCAACTAGAACTTATAGAGGACATGGAAAAGACGAGAAAAAATCTAGAGTTAGATAATGAAGCGTCCACCGAGCGGTGGATAGATGAAAGGAGGCTATATCTATGGCAAAAGGACATAGATCTCAGATAAAAAGAGAAAGAAACGCACAGAAAGATACAAGACCTTCAGCTAAGTTGTCTTACGCTAGAGTGTCTGTTCAAAAGGCATGTTTCGTATTAGATGCAATTAGAGGTAAAGATGTTGCAACAGCTCAAGCGTTGTTAGCTTATAACCCAAGATATGCATCAAGCTTAGTTAAAAAATTATTAGAATCAGCAATTGCAAACGCTGAAAACAATAACGGCATGAACGTTGAAAAACTATATATCTCAGAATGTTTCGCAGACAAGGGACCTACAATGAAAAGAGTAAAACCTCGTGCGCAAGGTAGAGCATATAGAATCGAAAAAAGAATGAGCCACATTACTATCGTTCTTGATGAAAGATAGGATTGTTGAAAGGAGAAATTAATGGGACAAAAAGTTAATCCTCATGGCCTCAGAGTAGGCGTTATTAAAGATTGGGATTCTAAATGGTATGCTGATGAACAATTTTCAGATTATTTAGTTGAAGATTACAATATCAGAAAATTCCTTAAGAAAAAATTATACAGTGCTGGTGTTTCAAAAATTGAAATCGAAAGAGCTGCTGATAGAGTTAAGGTTGTTCTTTACACAGCTAAACCTGGTGTAGTAATCGGTAAGGGTGGATCTGAAATCGAAATAACAAAAAAAGAGTTAACAAAATTAACAGGTAAAAAAGTACTTGTTGATATCAAAGAAATCAAAAGACCTGATAAAGATGCTCAGTTAGTAGCTGAAAACATCGCATTACAATTAGAAAATCGTGTTTCTTTCAGACGTGCTATGAAATCTTGCATGGGAAGAACAATGAAAACTGATGCTAAAGGTATTAAAACAGCTTGTTCTGGCCGTCTAGGTGGTGCAGATATGGCTCGTACAGAGTTCTACAGTGAAGGTACTATTCCTCTACAAACTTTAAGAGCAGATATCGATTATGGATTTGCTGAAGCAGATACAACTTACGGTAAAGTAGGTGTTAAAGTTTGGATTTACAAAGGTGAAGTACTTCCAACGAAAGGAAACAAGGAAGGGAGCGATAAATAATTATGTTAATGCCAAAAAGAGTTAAACGTCGTAAACAGTTCCGTGGTTCTATGAAAGGAAAAGCTTTAAGAGGAAATACTTTAAGCTACGGTGAATTCGGTTTAGTAGCTATGGAACCAGGTTGGATTCGTTCTAACCAAATCGAAGCGGCACGTATCGCTTTAACACGTTATACAAAACGTGCAGGTAAAGTTTGGATCAAAATTTTCCCTGATAAACCAGTAACAACAAAACCAGCAGAAACACGTATGGGTTCTGGTAAAGGAACACTTGAGTTCTGGGTAGCAGTAGTTAAACCAGGCCGTGTTTTGTTTGAAATCAAAGGTGTACCTGAAGAATCAGCAAGAGAAGCTTTACGTCTTGCAATGCACAAACTTCCAGTTAAGTGTAAAATCGTTTCTAAAGCAGACCTAGAAGGTGGTGTAACAGATGAAAACTAATAAATATGTTGAAGATTTAAAAGCTAAGTCTGCTGCAGAACTTGCAAATGATTTAGTGGCTGCAAAGAAAGAACTTTTCAACTTGAGATTCCAAAACGCAACAAATCAACTAGATAACACAGCTAGAATTACAGCAGTTAGAAAAAACATTGCTAGAATTCAAACAGTTATTACAGAAAAAGCAAAAGCAGAATAGTAGCGTTTTCATATTTCGGTGGGCCACACACGGCCCAGTGGGAATTTCAGAAAGGAGAATATAAGCCGTGGAAAGAAATTTAAGAAAAACACGTATGGGTAAAGTAGTAAGTGATAAAATGGATAAAACAATTACTGTTGCTATTGAAACTCATGTAAAACACCCTCTTTACAACAAAATTGTAAAGAAGACTTATAAATTAAAAGCTCATGATGAGAACAATGAATGTAACATCGGAGATACAGTAAAAGTAATGGAAACAAAACCTTTATCTAAAGATAAAAGATGGAGACTAGTTGAAATTATTGATAGAGCAAAATAATAGAGTACTCGGTACTCAATGTTGGAAGGAGATAAAGCATGATTCAACAAGAAAGCAGACTTAGAGTTGGTGATAACACGGGTGCTAAAGAATTACTTTGCATCAGAGTTTTAGGTGGATCTACTAGAAGATATGCACAAATTGGTGATATAATCGTTGCTACTGTTAAAGATGCAACACCAGGCGGTGTTGTTAAAAAAGGCGATGTAGTAAAAGCTGTAGTTGTACGTACTGTAAAAGGCGCACGTCGTAAAGACGGTTCTTATATTAAATTTGACGAAAATGCTGCAGTTATCATCAAAGATGATAAAACTCCAAAAGGTACTCGTATTTTTGGACCAGTAGCAAGAGAGCTTCGTGAAAAACAATTTATGAAAATTGTTTCTCTAGCTCCAGAAGTATTATAAGGAGGAGCCCCAGAATGTTAAAAATTAAAAAAGGTGATACTGTAAAAGTTATTGCTGGTAAAGATAATGGTAAAGAAGGCAAAGTTATTTCTGTAGATCAAAAAACAGGTAAAGTGATTGTTGAAGGATGTGGCGTTATTACAAAACATGCTAAACCAAGCGCAACAAACCCTAATGGTGGTAGAATGCAGAAAGAAGCTCCTATCGATGGCTCAAACGTAATGTTAATGCATGACGGAAAAGCAACAAGAGTAGGATTTGATGTTAAAGACGGTAAAAAAGTACGTGTTGCTAAAGCTACCGGCGAAATCATCGACTAATTCTAAGAAAGGAGATAAAGTTAATGAGCAGACTTAAAGAGGTATACAAGAACGAAATCGTAGATACTATGATGAAAAAGTTCGAATATAAAAATGTTATGGAAGTGCCTAAGATTGATAAAATCGTTATCAACATGGGTATCGGAGAAGCAAAAGATAATGCAAAGATCTTAGAAGTAGCTGTTAAAGAGCTTGAAACAATTACAGGTCAAAAAGTTGTTCTTACAAAAGCTAAAAAAGCTATTGCTAACTTCAAATTACGTGAAGGTATGGCAATCGGATGTAAAGTTACACTTCGTGGCGAAAAAATGTATGAGTTTCTAGATCGTTTAGTTAACTTAGCATTACCACGTGTACGTGACTTTAGAGGTGTTAACCCTAACGCGTTTGATGGTAGAGGTAACTACGCTCTTGGTATCAAAGAGCAAATCATCTTCCCTGAAATTGAATACGATAAAGTAGATAAAGTAAGAGGTATGGACATTATTTTCGTAACAACAGCAAAGACTGACGAAGAAGCACGTGAATTATTGACATGTTTCAATATGCCATTCGCAAAATAAAGGAGGTAAATTCATGGCTAAGGCAGCAATGAAAGTTAAGCAACAACGCAAACAAAAATTCTCGACAAGAGAATACAATCGTTGTAAAATTTGTGGACGTCCACATGCTTATTTAAGAAAATACGGAATTTGCAGAATTTGTTTCCGTGAACTAGCTTATAAAGGTCAAATCCCTGGAGTTAGAAAAGCTAGCTGGTAAGATTTTAAAGTTTTCGCATGGCAATGAGCACTTTTGTGACATTGCCGCTTGCTGAAAATATATTTAGTAACAGTAACTTCTCATGTTGCAAAGCAGCATGATCCATGATTCAAGTCATAAGGAGGAAACTAAATCATGACAATGAGCGATCCAATAGCAGATATGCTTACAAGAATTCGTAATGCAAACACAGCAAAACACGACACAGTTGCAATCCCATCTTCAAAAATGAAATTAGCAATCGCTGATATTTTATTAGCTGAAGGTTACATCAAAAAATATGATGTTACTGAAGAAGGTATTTTCAAAACAATCAACGTTTCATTAAAATATAACGCTGAAAAAACTGAAAAAACAATCAATGGTATCAAAAGAATTTCTAAACCAGGTTTACGTGTATACGCTGGTAAAGAAAACATGCCTAAAGTATTAGGTGGATTAGGTATTGCAATCATCTCTACAAACCAAGGTGTTATGACAGACAAAGCTGCTCGTAAAGCTAACGTTGGTGGAGAAGTGCTCGCATACGTTTGGTAAAACGTTTGCGATGCTTATGTATGGTAATT
This sequence comes from Lachnospiraceae bacterium, assembly GCA_044425805.1. GTDB lineage: Bacteria > Bacillota > Clostridia > Lachnospirales > Lachnospiraceae > RGIG6307. The sequence continues at coordinate 376,577 of JAWXVC010000004.1, forward strand.
TGCATACGTTTGGTAAAACGTTTGCGATGCATACAGTTTGTAAACTGATTGAGTAAGACATATATTTAAATTTAGATCACAATAATTTGGTACAACGCTTGCGGTGTGAGCATGTCTTACGCCGTAGGGGGTAGTCCCTCGCGTTGCCACAATAAAAAGGAGGTACGGGCATGTCACGTATAGGAAGAATGCCAATCGCGGTTCCAGCAGGCGTTACTGTTGAAATTGCAGAAAATAACAAAGTGACCGTTAAAGGTCCTAAAGGAACACTTGAAAGAGTATTAGTTCCAGAGATGAAAATCGAAATGGAAGGTGACGTTATTACTGTTACTCGTCCAAGCGACTTAAAAAGAATGAAATCTTTACATGGTTTAACAAGAACTCTTATCAACAACATGATCGTTGGTGTAACCACTGGTTACGAAAAGAAACTTGAAGTTAACGGTGTTGGTTACAAAGTAGCTAAAGCTGGTAAAAAACTTACATTAAGCCTTGGATACTCTCACCCAGTTGAAATGGAAGATCCTGAAGGTATCGAGTCTGTAATTGAAGGACAAAACGTTATCGTAGTTAAAGGTATTGACAAAGAAAAAGTAGGCCAATTCGCTGCTGAAATCAGAGATAAGAGAAGACCAGAACCTTACAAAGGTAAAGGTATTAAATATGCTGATGAAGTTATTAGACGTAAAGTTGGTAAAACTGGTAAGAAATAGTAGATAAGGAGAGTTAAAATGGTTAGTAAAGAATGTAGACAAAAAGTTCGTGTTAAAAAACACATGAAAATTCGTAATCGTTTCAGTGGAACAACTGAAAGACCTCGTTTAGCTGTGTTTAGAAGTAACAATCATATGTATGCTCAAATTATCGACGATACAGTTGGGAAAACTCTAGTATCAGCATCTACTCTTGAAAAAGAAGTAAAAGCTGAATTAGAAAAAACTAACAACGTTGATGCAGCAGCATTTTTAGGTACTGTTATTGCTAAAAAAGCTTTGGAAAAAGGTATCACTACTGTCGTTTATGATAGAGGTGGTTTCGTATACCAAGGTAAAGTAGCAGCATTAGCAGAAGCAGCTAGAGAAGCTGGCTTAGAATTCTAGGAAAGGGAGGACGAATACATGAAACGTACAATCATTGATGTAAGTCAAATGGAATTGAAAGATAAAGTTGTTACAATTAAACGTGTAACAAAGGTTGTAAAGGGTGGTCGTAACTTCCGTTTCACAGCTTTAGTAGTAGTAGGTGATGGCGAAGGACATGTAGGTGCTGGTTTAGGTAAAGCAACTGAAATTCCAGAAGCTATCCGTAAAGGTAGAGAAGATGCTGCAAAACAACTTGTAACAGTTGCTTTGGATGAAAACAACTCTATCACACATGATTTCATCGGAAAATTTGGTTCAGCTTCAGTTCTTTTAAAAAGAGCTCCAGAAGGTACTGGTATCATCGCTGGTGGTCCAGCACGTATCGTTTGTGAATTAGCTGGTATCAAAAATATCCGTACAAAATCTTTAGGTTCAAATAACAAACAAAACGTTGTACTTGCAACTGTTACAGGATTAAGCTCAATCAAAACTCCTGAAGAAGTGGCAAGATTACGTGGTAAATCTGTAGAAGAAATATTAGCATAAGGAGGAGATTGATATGTTAAAAATTACTTTAGTGAAGTCTCCTATCGGAGCGGTACCAAAACACAGAGCAACTCTATTAGCTATGGGTCTTAAAAAAGTTAACAAAACTGTTACTTTACCAGATAACGATGCTACAAGAGGACAAATCTGGCACGTAAAACATTTAGTTAAAGTAGAAGAAGCTTAAGAAAGGAAAGGTGTTATCATGGAATTATCTAATTTAAGACCTGCCGAAGGTTCTAAACTTAGCGATAACTTTAGAAGAGGCCGTGGACATGGTTCAGGAAATGGTAAAACTGCTGGTAAAGGACACAAAGGACAAAAAGCTCGTTCAGGAGCTCCTAGAATTGGGTTCGAAGGTGGTCAGATGCCATTATACAGACGTATTCCTAAAAGAGGTTTCAAATGTAGAAACTCTAAGGAAATCGTAGGTATCAATTTAGGTGCATTAGAAGTGTTTGAAAATGGCACTGTAGTAGATGTAAACGCATTAATGGAAATTGGAATCGTTAAAAATCCTAAAGATGGTGTAAAAATCTTAGGAAATGGAGAACTAACCAAGAAATTAGATGTGAAAGTAGGCGCATTTTCAGCATCTGCAAAAGAAAAAATCGAAGCTCTTGGTGGAACAGCAGAGGTGATCTAATGTTTACCACACTCAAAAATGCATTTAAAATAATAGAATTAAGACATAAGATTTTATTTACGTTGGCAATGCTAGTTGTGATTCGTTTAGGATCACAACTTCCAGTGCCAGGTGCAAACAGCGATTATTTCGCTAGCTGGTTTGCTACAGGAGCAGGTGATGCATTTAATTTATTCAATGCTTTTACTGGTGGATCTTTCGCGAGTTTCTCTATTTTGGCATTGAGTATTACACCGTATATCACTTCTTCTATCATTATTCAACTTCTTACTATTGCAATCCCTAAATTAGAAGAGATGCAAAAAGATGGTGAAGATGGTAGAAAGAAACTAGCTGCAATCACAAGATATGTGACTGTTGGTTTAGCACTTATCCAATCATCAGCAATGGCGATTGGTTTTGGTAGTCAAGGTTTGTTAGAAACTTATAATGCATTAAGCATCATAACTGTAATAGCAGCTTTAACTGCAGGTAGTTCTTTCCTTATGTGGATTGGTGAAAGAATTACCGAAAATGGAGTTGGTAATGGTATTTCAATTGTACTTGTTATCAATATCTTATCTACAATTCCAAGTGATTTTACTGGACTTTACGATCAATTCGTAAAAGGAAAAGCTCCAGCAACTGCTATTTTAGCAGCTGTTATTATTGTAGCTATTGTACTTGCTCTTATTGTATTCATCGTTTTATTAAATGATGGTGTAAGAAATATTCCTGTACAATATACTCAGAAAATGCAAGGAAATAGAGGTGTAGGCGGAAATACTTCAAGAATACCTTTAAAAGTAAATACTTCGGGTGTAATCCCAGTTATTTTTGCTTCTTCAATTATGCAAACTCCTATTTTGATTTGTACATTTTTTAACCTTAATCCTACAGGATTTTGGGGGGAAGTAATTAAATACTTGAATTCAAGTTATTGGGTGAGTCCTTCACAACCAATTTATTCGATTGGTTTACTAGTATATATCATTTTAATAATAGCTTTTGCGTATTTCTACACATCAGTATCATTCAATCCTATGATGATTGCAGATAACATGAAGAGACAAGGCGGATTTATTCCAGGTGTAAGACCAGGACGCCCAACATCTGATTATTTAAGTAATGTTTTGAATCATATTGTATTTATAGGAGCTGTTGGCTTAGTATGTATAGCCATTCTTCCATACATTTTTTCAGGATTATTTAATGCAAGTGTTTCATTTGGTGGTACGTCACTTATTATCGTAGTAAGTGTTGTGCTCGAAACAATTAAACAGATCGAATCTCAGATGCTTGTTCGTAACTACAAGGGATTCTTAAATGATTAATCATCACAATTAACGAGTATCTGAGTGTTTTGCACTCAGATACTGTTTTGCTTTATGGGAAAAGTAAGAAAGGAATGAAGATTAGTATGAAAATAGTAATGTTAGGAGCACCTGGTGCAGGAAAAGGCACACAGGCAAAAATGATTGCAGAAAAATATCAAATCCCTCATGTTTCAACAGGAGATATTTTTAGAGCAAATATTAAAAATGGAACAGAGCTTGGAAAAGAAGCTAAAAGCTATATGGATCAAGGACTTTTAGTTCCTGATGAGCTTACTGTAAAAATTCTTTTAGATAGAGTTGCTAAAGATGATTGTGCAAATGGCTATGTATTAGATGGATTTCCAAGAACAATTCCACAGGCAGAAGTATTAGATGAAGCATTGACAGCACTTGGCGATCAAATTGATTTTGCAATTAATGTTGATGTTCCGGATGAGAATATTGTGAATAGAATGGGTGGAAGAAGAGCTTGCGTTACATGTGGTGCGACATTCCATTTAGAATATGTTCCTCCAAAAGTTGAAGGAATTTGTGATGCATGCGGTAAGGAACTTATTTTACGAGATGATGATAAACCTGAAACAGTGCTTAATCGTTTAAATGTATATCATGATCAAACACAACCACTCATTGATTTTTACGAAAACAAAGATATTCTCAAAACTGTTGATGGTACAGTAGACATGAAAGATGTTTTTGCTGCAATCATTAGCATTTTGGATTAAGTAGAGGTATAAATATGGCTGTAACAATTAAATCGGCTAAAGAAATTGAGTTGATGCGTGAATCTAATAAACGAATCGCAGAAGTACACAAGGCAATGCAAGCAATCATTAGACCAGGTATCTCTACAGGAGAAATTGATGCTTTCGCAGAGAAAATGATCACAGATATGGGTTGTGTACCTAATTTTAAAAATTATAATGGGTATCCAGCAAGTGTATGTTGCTCAGTAAATGATGAGGTTGTACATGGTATTCCTAGTAAGAGTAGAATTTTACAAGAGGGAGATATTATCAGCCTTGATGCAGGACTGATTTATGAAGGGTTCCATTCAGATGCAGCTAGGACACATGCTGTTGGCGAAATTTCAACAGATGCGAAAAAACTCATTGAGGTTACAAAGCAGAGCTTTTTTGAAGGGATGAAATATGCAAAAGAAGGATGTTTTCTACATGATATATCAAATGCCATTGATGCATATGTATCACAGTTTGGATATGGAATTGTCTATGACTTGACAGGGCATGGTATCGGAAGAGCCTTACATGAAGATCCAGCAATTCCTAATTTTAGACAAAAAAGAAAAGGAATAAAGCTTAAAGCGGGTATGACATTAGCTATTGAGCCGATGATTACACTTGGTAGACCAGATGTTGAATGGCTTGGAGATGATTGGACTGTTGTAACGGAGGATGGATCACTAGCGGCACATTATGAAAACACGATTTTAATTACAACAGGTGAACCTGAAATTTTAACTTTGTATTAAGAGATCACAATTTAACAATTTTTTATAGAAGATTTAGGAGGCATATATGTCAAAAGCAGACGTTATAGAAATAGAAGGAACAGTATTAGAAAAATTACCAAACACAATGTTTCAAGTGGAATTAGAAAATGGTCATAAGGTTTTAGCACACATCAGTGGAAAGCTTCGCCAAAACTTCATCAGAATTTTACCTGGAGATAAGGTGACACTAGAACTTTCACCATATGACTTAACAAAAGGACGCATTATTTGGAGAGATAAGTAAATAATTTAGTAAACATAAAAAAACTTCTTGCAAAGGGAGTGTATTTGTGTTAAATTATATATTGGTCTTTTATGAAAGGAGGGTTTAACATGAAGGTTAGATCATCAGTAAAACCAATTTGCGAAAAATGCAAAATTATTAAAAGAAAAGGATCAATCAGAGTAATCTGTGAAAATCCAAAGCACAAACAAAGACAAGGATAATCACCAAAAGTACTAGTTTTTAGTATTTATGTGAGTTCTTGTTCGATTGTATTATAGAAATAAATTCGTTTATTTTGTATGACATTTGTCATACTTTTCATATGATAGATTCGATCGAGCTTACGGGAGATTACTTGTTGATGCCGAGAAGAACAGTTTAGACACATTTCTTAGTATCGGAAAAATTGGATATATGTCCAATCGGGTTTTAATAACCCCAATCAATTAGTAACAGCGCACACAACAGACCAAATCGCGCAAAACGTGCAAACATGCACAATCTTTTATATTTATATAGAAGAAACTATTTTAAGCGTAAAACGCTAAATGGAGGAAACGTAAATGGCTCGTATCGCAGGTGTTGATTTACCTAGAGAAAAACGTGTAGAAATCGGTTTAACTTATATCTACGGAATTGGTAGAGTAAGCTCAAACAAAATCTTAACAGAAGCTGGCGTAAGCCCAGATGTTCGTGTTAGAGATCTAACAGATGATGATGTTAAGAAGATTAGTGAAGTAATCGATGCTACTATGACTGTTGAAGGTGATTTAAGAAGAGAAATCGCTTTAAACATCAAAAGATTACAAGAGATCGGATGTTACAGAGGTATCCGTCATCGTAGAGGACTTCCAGTTCGTGGTCAAAAGACTAAGACAAATGCTAGAACTAGAAAAGGTCCTAAGAAAACAGTTGCTAATAAGAAGAAATAATTCTTAGGCAAAATGTAAACAGAATTATAATTGAGAAAGTAGGTTAGTTTAAAATGGCTAAAAAAGTTGCAAAAAAAGTAACAAAAAAGCGCGTTAAGAAAAACGTTGAACGTGGACAGGCACATATTCAATCATCTTTTAATAACACAATCGTTACATTAACAGATGCAGAAGGAAATGCTCTTAGCTGGGCAAGTGCTGGTGGTCTTGGATTTAGAGGTTCAAGGAAATCTACTCCATTTGCTGCACAAACAGCTGCTGAAACAGCTACAAAAGCTGCTTTAGTACATGGATTAAAAACTGTAGATGTATTCGTAAAAGGACCAGGTTCAGGCCGTGAAGCCGCTATCCGTGCATTAGCTACATGCGGATTAGAAGTAACAAGTATTACAGATGTAACACCAGTACCTCACAACGGATGTCGCCCACCAAAACGTCGTCGCGTATGATTTACTGATACAGCCTTTTGGGACGTGTATCAAATGAAACTTAAAATAACTAGCTACGATACACATTATGTGTGTCGTGGACTAGAAATATGTTGGAAGAAAGTGCAGTGCATCAATATTCGTAGAAGAACGTGCATCGTACTGTAAACAATAGTTGAAAGGAAAATATCAATGGCAGTTAATAAAGTTCCAGTACTTAAAAAATGTAGATCACTTGGTTTAGAGCCAAGCGTTTTAGGTTATGACAAAAAATCTAATAGAAACTTCGCAAGAGCAGGCAAAAAAGTTAGTGAATACGGAATCCAAATGAGAGAAAAGCAAAAAGCTAAATTCATCTATGGTGTTTTAGAAAAACCTTTCCGTACTTACTATGCAAAAGCTGATAAAATGAAAGGTCTTGCAGGTGAAAACTTAATGGTTCTTCTTGAATCTCGTTTAGATAACGTAGTTTTTAGAATGAATCTTGCACGTACTCGTCGTGAAGCTAGACAAATCGTTGGCCACAAACATATTTTGGTTAATGGAAAACAAATCAATATCCCTTCTTACTTAGTAAAAGCTGGTGATGTGATTGAAATTAGAGAAAAATCTAAATCTCTACAAAGATATAAAGATATCGTTGAAGTAACTGGCGGTAGATTATTCCCAGAATGGATTGATATGGATATGGAAGCTCTTAAAGGAACAGTTAAACTTCTTCCTACAAGAGAACAAATTGATGTTCCAGTTGATGAAATGTTAATCGTCGAATTCTATTCGAAATAATTTATAGCATAGTGTGTTTGTACAACTTAGTTTGTAAAGGAGGGTATTGCAGTGTTTGATTTTGAAAGACCAAATATCGAGGTTGTTGAAATTTCTGAAGATAAAAAATACGGAAAATTCGTAGTTGAACCATTAGAAAGAGGCTATGGCATTACGTTAGGCAACTCACTTAGAAGAATTATGCTTTCTTCCTTACCTGGTGCAGCAGTAACACATGTAAAAATTGAAGGAAATAAAGAATTTTTAGAAGACAATGGTAAAATCTCTATTATTGATGAGCCAATCTTCCATGAATTCCGTTCTATTAGAGGCATAAAAGAAGATGTGACTGAAATTATCATGAACATCAAGAGCCTTGCAATTAAAAATACAAGTGAAAGCAATGAAGTTAAAACCGCTATTATCGACTACAAGGGTGAAGGAGTAATCAAGGCTTCAGATATCAAGGTTGATTCAGACATTGAAATTATGAATCCTGATTTAACAATCGCTACTTTAAGTGGAGCGGATGCTAAGTTGTTTATGAGCCTTTCTATCAATAAAGGTAGAGGCTATGTAAGTGCAGACAAGAATAAACATGAAGGTTTATCAGAAGGTGTTTTATGTGTAGATTCTATTTACACACCTGTTGAAAGAGTAAATATCACAGTAGAAAACACTCGTGTTGGTCAAGTGACTGATTTTGATAAATTATCTCTTGATGTATTTACAAATGGTACATTAGCACCAGATGAAGCTGTTAGTTTAGCAGCAAAAGTATTAAGTGAACATTTAAGTCTTTTCATCGACCTATCAGAAAATGCCAAAACTGCTGAAGTTATGGTAGAAAAAGAAGATAGCGAAAGCGAAAAATTACTTGAAATGAGCATAGATGAATTGGAATTGTCAGTTCGTTCTTATAACTGCTTGAAGAGAGCTGGTATCAATACTGTGGAAGAACTTATTAATAAGACTCCAGAGGATATGATGAAAGTTCGTAATCTAGGACGTAAGTCTCTAGAGGAAGTACAAGCGAAGATCAAAGAAATGGGCTTAGAATTTAACAGTTCAGAAGAGTAATCTTCATAAGATACGTTCTTTAATAAATCCACGGGTATAGAGAGCGTTTTCAAAAATGGAACAATAAACGCATTCAGAAAGTAAGACCATGAAGGCATTTCTAGGATGTCCATGAATGAAAGGACCAATAAAATGGCAAAATACAGAAAACTTAGTAGAACTTCTTCTCAAAGAAAAGCATTACTTAAAAACCAAGTAACAGCATTATTAGCAAACGGCAAAATCGTAACTACAGAAGCAAAAGCTAAAGAAGTTAGAAAAATTGCTGAAGGAATCATCGCATTAGCTATCAAAGAAAAAGATAACTATGAAATGGTTACAGTAACTGCTAAAGTTCCTGAAAAGGATGCTGAAGGCAAGAGAGTTAAAGAAGTTGTAGATGGTAAAAAAGTTACTAAATTCACTACAGTAGAAAAAGAAATCAAAAAGGATTTACCAAGCAGATTACATGCTCGTCGTCAAATGCTTAAAACTCTTTGCCCAGTAGTTGAAGTACCTGAGTCAAACAAAGGTAAAAAACGTAACACAAAAGAACTTGATATCGTAGCAAAATTATTCGATGAATATGCACCAAAATATGCAGGTCGTCACGGCGGTTACACAAGAATCGTTAAAATCGGCTTACGTAAAGGTGATGCTGCAATGGAAGTTTTACTTGAATTAATCTAATTCAATAATGTTTATTAAAATAGGAGTGGCGCTTTGCGTTGCTCCTTTTTTATGTACTTGCAAACTAAGTCTATAGGTAGTATGATATAGGAAAATTGTATTTTTTAAAATATAGATATACGGAGGCGTTTTATATGTTAAGTGACATGCCTGAAGACAAATTTACAGAAGCGGTTGATGAAACGCCGATTATTACGGCACAGAATTTAGTGTATGAATATAAAAGACTCGATGACGATGGGAATGTGGATGGCGTGGACCGCGCGATTGATGGCCTTGATCTTGAGGTGAAGCCTGGAGAGTTTGTTGCTATATTAGGACATAATGGGTCAGGTAAGTCTACATTTGCAAAGCATATCAATGGTATTTTGTACCCTACCTCTGGTACGGTGTGGATCGATGGTTTAGATGTGAGTGTTGAGAGTAATATTTGGGATATTAGACAAAGAGCTGGGATGGTGTTTCAAAACCCAGACAATCAGATAATTGGTCAAACAGTAGAAGAAGATGTTGCGTTTGGACCTGAGAATCTTGGAGTTCCAACTGAAGAAATATGGGAACGAATGGAAGAGAGTCTCTCGGCTGTTGGGATGTATGAATTTCGTAAATTTTCTCCTAATAAGCTTTCTGGAGGACAAAAGCAACGTGTATCCATAGCTGGTGTATTAGCGATGCATCCTAAATGTATCGTTTTGGATGAACCAACGGCAATGCTTGATCCAAATGGTAGAAAAGAGGTTATCAGGGCAGCTAGAGGATTAAATGAAGTGGAAGGTGTAACGGTACTGTTGATTACACACTATATGGAAGAAATTATTCATGCAGATAAAGTTTACGTTATGGATTCGGGTAAGATAGCGATGGCAGGAACTCCTAGGGAAGTTTTTTCGCAGGTAGAGGAGCTACAAAAACTCCGCCTAAATGTACCACAGGTAACTTTGCTTGCATACGAGCTACAGCGAAAAGGGCTTGATTTACCCAATGGTATTTTGACTATAGAAGAATTGCTAGAAGCTATAGATAGGTTGACGCCATAACATGTATGAAGGGAATATAGGGAGAAGATTACATGTCTTTAAAATTAATAGAAGTAAATCACGTATATGATCAGGGTACAGCAATGGAGATGCCGGCCCTTAAAAATATAAACATCACGATCGAGGATGGAGAATTTATTGGATTGATTGGCCATACTGGTTCAGGAAAATCTACACTAGTGCAGCATTTAAACGGCCTTATGAGGCCTACTTCGGGACAGATTTTTTATAACGACGAGGATATTAGTGAGAAGTCATTTGACAAAAAAAAGCTCCGTAGTAAAGTGGGACTTGTATTTCAGTATCCAGAGCATCAGCTGTTTGAAGTGGATATTTTATCTGATGTTTCTTTTGGACCTAAGAATCTTGGAGCTAATAAAGAAGAAGCAAAGGCAAAAGCTATAAAAGCATTAGAGCTTGTAGGGATGGATGAAAGCTTTTATCATAAATCTCCGTTTGATTTATCTGGAGGACAAAAAAGGCGTGTAGCAATTGCAGGTGTGCTTGCAATGGAGCCAACAGTTCTTGTTTTAGATGAACCTACAGCAGGCTTAGATCCAGCAGGTAGAGAAGAAGTTTTAACACTGATTTCCGAACTTAGACAAGAAACCGGTATTACGATTGTACTTGTTTCGCACAGCATGGATGATGTGGCAGAGTATGCAGATCGCATACTCGTTATGAATGGTGGAGAGGTTGCTTTTGAAGGCACACCAAGGGATGTATTCCAGCACTATCTTGAGTTAGAGGATATGGGACTAGCGGCACCACAGGTGACGTATATTATGCATGCCATCAAATCAAAGGGCTATGAGGTAGACACGAAGATTATTACTATTTCAGATGCTTGTAATAATATCTTAGAACAAATACAACACAAGAGAGGTGATACCAATGCTTAGAGATATTACACTTGGACAGTATTACCAGACAGATTCAGTTTTGCATAGATTAGATCCACGTGTGAAGCTAGCAGGGACCATGCTCTTTATTCTTACTTTGTTTTTCGTAGGAAATATATGGGGATATCTCATAGCTACACTAGCTTTAGCGACTGTTATAAAAATTTCGAGAGTGCCGATTAGTTTTATTCTAAGGGGGATGCGAGCAATCGCATTTATTCTTATGATTACAGTTGTATTTAATATGTTTTTAACTACTGGAGAGCATGTAATCGTTAGTTTCTGGATTTTCACTTTATCGTGGGAGGGTATAGAATTAGCATTTTATATGGCCTGGAGGCTTATTCTTTTAATCGTTGGTTCGTCGCTTATGACATTGACAACGACACCAAATCATCTTACAGATGGACTAGAAAAGGCATTATCCTCATTTAAAAAGATAGGGTTTCCTGTACATGAGATGTCTATGATGATGTCGATTGCACTTAGATTTATTCCGGTATTATTAGAAGAAACAGATAAGATTATGAAAGCACAAATTGCGCGTGGAGCTGATTTTGAATCGGGAAATATTATAGAAAAGGCAAAGGCTATGATTCCACTACTAGTACCTTTGTTTATTTCGGCGTTTAGACGTGCGAATGATCTTGCGATGGCGATGGAAGCCAGATGCTATCGTGGTGGAGAGGGCAGAACGAAGATGAAACCACTCATCTATACAAAAGAAGACAGATGGGGATATGTAGTTGTAATAGTGTTTGTGCTTGTTACGATACTGATTGGAAGATTATAGTGAATAGTGAAGAATTTAAAAAGAAAGTCATGCTCCGTGTTGCCTATGATGGTACAAATTATCAGGGATGGCAGATTCAAGAAAACGGAAATACAATTGAGGCGGAACTTAATAAAGCGTTAACAACTCTATTACAGGAAGAGGTTATAGTAGTTGGAGCGAGCAGAACGGACTCAGGGGTACATGCGCTAGGTAATGTTGCTGCATTTACGACGAGTAGTAGTATTCCAGCAGATAAGCTTAGTTATGCGGTGAATAGGTATTTGCCTGAGGATATTAGGGTGGTGGAATCTAGAGAAGTTAGCTTAGATTTTCATCCTAGATATTGTAGGACCAAGAAAACTTACGAATATCGTATTTTAAATGCAAAGTTTCCGAACCCAATGAAGAGAGCGTTTACACATTTTACGTATTGGGATTGTGACTATGAGCGTATGCAGGAGGCTGCGAAGAGCTTCGTGGGAAGACACGACTTTAAAGCGTTTTGTACAGTGGGTTCACAAGTTAAGACGACAGTTAGGGAAATCACAGATATTGATGTACTTAGAGTAGATGATGAGATCATCATAAGAGTGACTGGAACTGGTTTTTTATATAATATGGTGCGTATCATAGCTGGAACACTCTTGGAAATAGGTTATGGGCGAAAGGATGTATATTGTATTCCTTCTATTATAGAGTCAGGGAATAGGAAGCTGGCAGGTCCAACTGCACCAGCGAAAGGGTTAACACTTATAAAATATGAATTTTTAGACGAAGAAGGGATGGTAACACAGAGTGGCAGATAAGCAGATACTAGCAATACATGGTGGGAAGCCAGTGAGAGAGTCAAAAATCTATTATGGACATCAGTATTTAGATGACCAAGATATTGATGCAGTGGTAAATGTTTTGAAAGGTGATTATTTGACCTGTGGGCCAGCAATTCCATCTCTAGAAAAAGCATTGTGTGAATATACAGGAGCAAAGTATGCGGTTGCAGTGAGTAATGGAACTGCAGCGCTACATATAGCTTGCTTATCAGAAGGAATTGGAGCGGGTGATGAGGTTATTACAACACCTCTTACTTTTGCAGCAAGCGCAAACTGCGTGAAGTATTGTGGAGCTACTGTTGTTTTTGCGGATATTAATCCGTTGACATACAATATAGATCCAGAAGATATCAGAAGAAAGATTACAGATAAAACAAAAGCGATTATAGCGGTTGATTTTACGGGACAAGCGGTAGAGATTGATGAAATCAAGCAAATCTGTAAAGAACATGACCTTTTGTTTATAGAAGATGCAGCACATTCTATCGGGACATGTTATAATGGTGTGCAGGTTGGCGCATTGGCAGATATGACTACGTTTAGCTTTCATCCAGTAAAAACAGTAACTGGTGGTGAAGGTGGAGCGGTCTTGACAAATGACGCAAAGCTTTATGAACAGTTAGTACTCTATAGAGCACATGGCATTACGAGAAACGAGGACTTGCTCCATCATGAGGCGCAGGGGCCATGGTATTATGAAATGCTTCAGTTGGGATATAACTACCGTATTACAGATTTTCAAGCGGCTTTAATCGAAAGTCAGCTTAATAAGCTTGAGAGATTTAAGACAAGAAGACAGGAAATCGTTGCGAGATATGATGAAGCTTTTGCTGACGTGTTAGAGATTTTTGTGCAGAAGGAAATAAAAGAGTCAGACACAACAAGACATTTATATATTATACAATTAAAGCTAGATTATCTAAAGGCTACAAGATTAGAAGTTTTTGAAGCATTAGCAGCAGAAAATATTCAATGTAATGTGCATTATATCCCTGTTTATTATTTCCCTTATTATGAAAAGCAAGGTTATGCGAGGGGATTGTGCCCACATGCAGAGGCTGCATATGAAGGCTTTATCAGTATTCCACTGTTTCCAGCGATGTCGGATGCAGATGTGGAAAGTGTAATTGAAGGTATATTAAAAGTAATTGCATACTACAAATTATAGAAAATTATAAAAGAAATATGGAGAAAAACGATGTTAAACAATAAGACGATTTTAATTACAGGTGGAACAGGATCTTTTGGTAAAGCTTTTACGAAATATATACTAACACATTATGAGCCAAAGAAAATAATTATCTATAGCAGAGATGAATTTAAACAATTTATGATGCAAGGTGAGTTCAAAGAATATGAGAAGAAATTAAGATTTTTTATCGGTGATGTGAGAGATAAAGAACGTTTATATAGAGCTTTTCAAGGGGTTGATTACGTAATTCATGCGGCTGCTATGAAGCAAGTACCAGCATGTGAATACAATCCAGCAGAAGCGATTAAAACAAATATTCATGGAGCACAAAACATCATAGATGCAGCACTTGATACAAATGTAAAAAAGGTTGTTGCATTATCTACAGATAAAGCAGTAAACCCTGTAAATCTTTATGGTGGTACGAAGCTTGTATCTGACAAATTATTCATAGCAGCAAATGCGTATGCAGGTGAAAAGGATATTAATTTCTCAATTGTTCGTTATGGTAACGTAGCTGGAAGTCGTGGATCGGTTATTCCATTCTTCCATAAGATGCTTCAAAATGGTACAAAAGAATTACCAATCACAGATTATCGCATGACACGTTTCTGGATTAGTCTTGATGAAGGTGTGAAGCTTGTAATCAAAGCACTTGAAGAAGCTCAGGGTGGGGAGACATTTATCTCAAAGATTCCTTCCTTTAAAATCACAGACCTTGCACAAGCTATGTGTCCTGGATGCGAAATGCCAGAAGTTGGTATTCGTGAAGGTGAAAAATTACACGAAATCATGGTTACATTAGAAGATTCTATGACTACTTATGAATACGATAAACATTTCATAGTGTATCCTCAATTTGATTGGTCAGCACACAAAAAAGGTGAGATCACAGGTAAGAAAGTTCCAGAAGGATTTTCATACAGCTCTGACAATAATACAGAGTGGTTAACTGTTGAAGAAATGCAAGAACTAATCAAAAGTGTATCACTTGAAAAATAGATAAAAATCAAGAAAAAACTGTTGACACAGCACTCAGTGTCTAATATAATAGATAACTGTGACAAAGTGCGTAACGCCATACGTATCCATAGGAATTCTCAGCCGAAGGATACACACAGTAGCCCCTGTGATGGCTTAGCTATAATTAATTCAATCTTGTTTTGTTTGGAAACGCCGGACATTCGTGGAAGAATATAGAACAGGATAAAATCATTAGAGTCGTAAGACAAAATACTCGGAGGAATTAATCATGAAGACTTTTATGGCAAACCCAGATAAGATCGAAAGAAAATGGTATGTGGTAGATGCTACAGATATGACTTTAGGACGTTTAAGTTCTGAAATCGCAAAAGTATTAAGAGGTAAAAACAAAGCTGTTTTCACACCTCACGTTGACACAGGCGATTATGTAATCGTTATCAACGCAGAAAAAATTAAAGTAACAGGTAAGAAATTAGATCAAAAAATTTACTACCATCATTCAGACTACGTAGGTGGTATGAAAGAAACTACTTTAAGAGAAAAACTTGCAAAGAAACCTGAACAAGTTATCGAATTAGCAGTTAAAGGCATGCTTCCAAAAGGACCTTTAGGAAGACAAATGTATACAAAACTTCACGTTTATGCTGGTGCTGAACATGCACATGCAGCTCAACAACCAGAAGTATTAACATTTTAGGAAAGGTCTGAAAGGAGGAAATTAACATGGCTAACAATAGAAATTACGGAACAGGTAGAAGAAAAAAATCAATCGCTAGAGTTTACATCATGCCAGGTACTGGTAAGATTACAATTAATAAAAGAGATATCGATGCATACTTCGGTCTTGAAACATTGAAAGTTATCGTACGTCAACCATTAACAGTAACAGAAAATGCTGATAAATTTGACGTATTAGTAAACGTACACGGTGGTGGTACAACAGGTCAAGCTGGTGCTATCCGTCACGGTATCGCTCGTGCATTATGCCAAAACGATTTAGAGTTCAGACCAGTTCTTAAAAAAGCTGGATTCTTAACAAGAGATCCACGTATGAAAGAAAGAAAGAAATACGGTCTTAAGGCAGCTCGTAGAGCACCTCAATTTTCAAAAAGATAATTTTCACTATATCATATATAGTGAAAAGTGCGAAAGTTCAACGGTTTTCGCCTTGTACATCTTGCACAATCCTTGTGCAGAAACTTACAAGTTGCTTACACGTTGCTTGCAAATATTAAGTATAATGAACGTAAAAAGAACCACTGGTATTAATTTTCCAGTGGTTCTTTTTTTATATTTTATCTATTTCAGCCATCAATTGTTGCATTTCAATATGGGTATAAACTTGTTCGGTGACACCCGCACCCGCATGACCAACTATCTTTTTAATCAATCGTTCATCAACACCTTCCCTTGTTAAAAGTGAAACGCAAGTGTGTCTAGTATCATGTGGTTTATGATCCGCATTTAATCCCATTTCTTCAATCAATGGTTTCCAGTAGGAATCTCTATAATTTCTATCGTGAAAATATCTACCTTCCCTTGTGGTTATCAAGAAGTCGCACTTTGAAGGTTTGTCCATCCAGTATTGGAAGAATGGTAATACCTTTTTAGCAATTGGAACGTTTCTGACACCTGCAGGTGTCTTAGCTTTTGCAATATAGAAATAACGATCATCAAGATGCACATCTTCTTTTTTCAATTCTCGTAGTTCACCGATACGCACCCCACTATATATCATCATGAGTATAACAGAAATATATTCATTCTTATCTACCCAGTTCCACATGGTTTTTATTTCATCATCACTGAATGGGGATCTTGAAATTGTATTTGGGTTCTTATCTTTGTATTGTAATATATCAATATATTGTGAGTAGTCTTTTGTACATATATCATTCTCTAAAGCAAATTTATACATCATGTTGAATAACACCTTAGCCTTTCTTAACGTTGGGTAGTTTTTTCCACTAGCATCTATCACACCTTGCATATGACTTTTCCTAATTTCATGGAACTTTAATGTTTGAATGGAATCACATAATTTAAAAGCAGCATTGTAACCTTGAACATTTGACTTAGATACTTTGGGGTAATGTTCTGTAGACCATTTTTCAAATACTTCCGCAAAGGTGATTTTATTAGCATCAAGGTCATAAGGATTTTGGTTGTAATGTGCCAGTGCATTTAACGCATCAGCTTGTGTATCATAATACCCCAAATACTTATACTTCCACCTTGTTCCACCGTTCTTTTGTGGAATCCTTGCTACAGTTATACGAACTGCCCAAGGTTTCCTTCTGTTACCCGGCATCTTATAAACAGATCCGTAACCGTTTGGTAATTTCATTATTCAATTTTCCTTTCATTCGTTGAAATATCAAGGAATGAATGATATAATTAGTTTGCGTGACTTTATCACCATTCCCTAATGTTGATTGAGTTATTGAACCTTGACCACTGCAATGGTTGGGGTTCTTTTTTTATTTATAACCACCTAAGGTATTTAACCCATAGTGGTATGTTATTAATAAATGCTTGATAATCACCATTAATTGTTTTGGTGTCATATAATCCTTTTAATATTTGCATCCAGTGTTTCCTACCTTGCATTTTAATTTTACCTATGGGGTAGTTTTGATATAGAACTGATAAAGTACCATCATTCATCCTAACCAAATGTATGCAATTATTTTCACTTTGGGATAAGGTGTTACTTAATTCTTCAAAAAATGAAAGTTCATTATCATTAATGGTGTATAACTTACTTGGACTAGATGAATTATATGTTATTTGGTATTTCATAATTAATCAACTCACTTTCTTTTTATATTAAAAACATTGTCTAACAATGGATTTATATATCTTATCATCCACTTCTATCAGTGACTTGTTACCGTCAGTGAATTGTAAAGCAATTTGGTATATTCCTTTATTCTTTGCTGATATTGCACCACCAATCATACCGACTGGTCCAAGTAAAGCACCACCGACTAACCCACGTGCTATACCTGATGCTGCTGATTTTCTATGTTCATCTGTAATCAATTCATAACTATCTACAACTGATTTATCTAACACAAGACCTTTTCCAAAACTTGTAATTATTTGTGCAATCCCTAACATACAAGTTACTTGCTTACCAATGTAATCACCTGCTATAACTTTATTACTTGCATTTGCCATATTAGCCTTCTTTCTTTTAAATGTTCGGTTACGGTTACGGTTAATGTCTATATTCTTATATATTTTATATTATTATATATTATATAAATTATAATAATTACTATATAAAGAAATTAACATAAACCGTAACCAACCGTAACCATACTACAAACACTAGACATTAACCGTAACTTTTAACTGTAACTATATGTAACCTATGTGTAACCACTACCGTACATCACTTTGAAAAGCTATTGCCTTACCTAATATACGAATGTGTTCCAGTTCAGAACCTACATATACCAAAGGTTCATACTTTGGATTTTCAGCTTGTAATACTAACTTTGCGTGGTCAGCATAATAGAACACCCTTTTTAATGTTGCTTCATCATTTACTATAACAACTGCAATTTCACCATTTTCTACGGTGTCTTGACTTCTTACAAAAACGATATCACCATCATAGATCCTTGCATTAATCATTGAATCACCTTTTGCTTTAAGGCAAAAATCAGCTTTTATATTAGTACCTGCTTCTATATAGCATTCTAATGATTCATTTGCAACTTTGGGTATACCACAAGCAATATCACCAATCAATGGGAATGACTTGGTTGTAATGGAAGTAATTGTATTACGATTCATTGGTACATCATAACCCATCAACCATGCTTCATTAATTTTTAATGCTTGACTAATGATAGATAACTTATCCTGCTTTGGTTCAACTTTACCTGATACGTATTGACTTAATCCATTTCTTTCAATCTTTACATTATACTTATCACACAGTGGTTTGCATAATTCCAATATATCAACTTGTCTTAAATCACGATCACGCATGATTTGTTTTAATCTATCAGACGTAGTAACTTTGTTCATTTGATTTATTCCTTTCTTCTATATTTGTTTCTAATAGCATTATAATACAGGTTCAACGAAAGTTCAATGCAATATTGAATTTTTGTTCAAAAAAATTGAATTTAGTTATTGACAAGTTCAAACGGTAGTGATATATTGTAAATAAGTTCAAGGGAATTGAACAAAGTGAAAACAACATCACGGAAGGTCATACAGTGATTTAGAAGTTATGAAATGACTATGAAGGTACTATCACTAAAGGGGTAGTATTATGGTGAATAGTTTTTGTCTACAAAAGGGAAATAGAAGAAAAATTCATTGCTTTAATTTACCGTAAGGGATATCTATTTTAGTGTAGGATAACAAGTTTTTGGGTGATTTTTAATAAGAAAATACCTGTGGTTTGAAAGTACCAGTACAAAAAATTCAAATACTATATAACAAGTTTTGCAGATTTTTAATGTGAAGGTCTGATAGGATTTGTGAATTTCAGAAAAAAGATTCACAGTGATGTGTACAGTCACTTAAAAGATTTGCACTAAAATAGATGTATCTTCCAGTGAATTAAAGTAGTAGAAAGGAAGGTGAATAACGGTGAAAAAAATCGTTGCAGCATGGATTGAACAAATACTTGAATTTCCATCCAAATTAGAATACATGGCATATATTGCAATCATGGAATCTAAGAAAACGAAATTCAAGGTGACCAACTATGAACAATTAAGTTCAGGTGTGGTTCGTATCAACATCAGGAAACAATATAACAATAACAGTTTCCCTGATGTGTAGAAAGGGGTGAAGAATAGTGGCATATGATTACGCAAAATTAAACGGTAGAATTATTGAAATATGTGGAACACAAGCAACGTTTGCAGAACGAATGAATCTATCAGAACGTAGTGTATCACTGAAGTTGAACAATAAAGTTAGTTGGAAACAAGATGAAATGAAAAAAGCATTAAGTGTGTTGGATCTACCTGATGCAGCAGTACAAGAATATTTTTTTAAACTAAATGTTCAATAGAATTGAATATTTGAAAGGAATGGTGATATGAAATTTAATGAGAAGTTAAAGAAAGTCATGCAAGAGTTACATATAAATCAATCACAACTGGTTGGATTAACTGGGATTGGTAAATCAAGTATTAGTCAGTATTTGTCAGGTAGAAACGTACCTGCAGAAGAACGTCAAAGGGATATTGCAGTATCACTTGGATTGGATGCAGATTATTTTACAAACATTATGCCAGTGATTAGCAAACCTACAAATGACGGTAGAATACCTAAAGCTGATGTAAATGCAGTTGCTAAATTATTAGGGATGAATCACCACACTGTTAGACAAGGATTACAACAAGGTGTGTTCCCTTGGGGGTATGCAATACATACCAGTGAAAATAGATGGGTGTACTTCATCAATGAAAAACGATTCAGAGAAATAGAAGGTGTTTAAAGAAGGGAGAATTACAATGCAAGTTGGGGATTTAGTAAAAGGAATTTCAGATAAATATTATAATATTACAGATACGGATATGACTTGTGGAGTTGTTACAGATGTTAATGGTTCTAAAATTAAAGTGAAAATTATACAACATAAAGACAACGCACATGGGTGTTTTGAAGTTGAATCAGAGCATTTTGAAATCATAGGTAAAATTAAACCATTCAATAGAGAAGAACTTATTGAAAGATTAGCTATGGGTGAGAAAGAAGCAATATTTGAATATGACCTAAGTGATGCTGACCTAAGTGGTGCTAACCTAAGTGGTGCTGACCTAAGTGATGCTGACCTAAGTGGTGCTAACCTAAGTGGTGCTAACCTAAGAGGTGCTGACCTAAGTGGTGCTAACCTAAGTGGTGCTAACCTAAGAGGTGCTGACATAAGTGATGCTGACCTAAGTGATCTTAGGCATTCACCAACTACTTCATTTTATGCGTTACAGTGTCCTGAATCAGGTGCATTCATTGGATACAAAAAAGCAGATGGAAAGATAGTCAAATTATTGATTACAGAAGATGCTAAACGAAGTAGTGCAACATCAAGAAAATGTAGATGTTCTAAGGCAGAAGTAATTAGTATTACAAACATAGATGGTACTACATATAGTGAAACGGGTGTTAAGAGTGACCATGATTATACATTTGTTTACGAAGTTGGACAAACAGTAGAAGTGAAAGATTATGATGATAACCGTTGGAATGAATGTGCAGCAGGTATTCACTTCTTTATTACGAGGGATGAGGCGGTGCAATATTAAATGTCTGATATAAAATGGATGCCACATCAAGAGCAGGTGTTGAACAGTACGGATCAGTATAATAGGGTTGCTTATTATCTTGATATGGGTTTAGGTAAAACATTTGTTGGTGCTGAAAAATTATGGAATCTGAATAATGCGTTGAACTTACTGGTTTGTCAAAAATCTAAAATTGATGATTGGGTGGATCATTTCAAAAAATATTACCCAAAGGTTATTGTTTGTAACCTGACCAAGAAGAGTGAAGCAATCAGATTTAGAACATTAGTTGATACCATTGACTTATATAACACTGAAACGGTATTAGGTATAATTAATTATGAATTAGCATTCAGAAGAACTTATCTGAACAAATTAAGCAAGTTCACATTGATGTTAGATGAAAGTTCATTGATATGTAATGAGAATGCGAAACGTTCAAAGTTCATTCTAAAGTTGAACCCTGAAAGTGTAGTGTTGCTATCAGGAACACCAACCGCAGGTAAATATGAAAAGTTGTGGTCACAAATCACATTGCTTGGGTGGAAGATTAGTAAAAAAGCATTTTACAGAAGTTATGTTGATACTACTTGGGTGGAAGATTATGGAACTGGTTATAAAAGAGAAGTTATTGTTGGGTATAAAAATGTAGAGCATTTGAAAAAGAAACTTGCAAACATTGGTGCGGTATTTATGAAAACAGATGAAGTGATTGAACTACCTGAACAAATTGAACAGAACATTATGCTTCACATCACAAAGGATTATAAATACTTCATCAAAAATAACTATTTATTGCTAGATACTTTAAACCTTAAACAATGGTCAGGTGATGATTCTGATTACTATGGTGAAGATACCACACCCAATATAGAACTGGTTGGTGATAACGGATTAACTAAAATGCTATACGCAAGGCAGTTATGTGGTCAGTATCACAAAGAAAAATTGCAAGCACTGAAAGATTTAGTTGAATCCACAGAAGATAGAATTATTATTTTCTACAATTTCACAGAAGAACTAAATAGGATGAAGAATCATTTAGATGAACTGCAAAGACCGTATTCAGTATTGAATGGCAAGGTAAAAGATTTAACTGCATATGAGAATGAAAGTGATTCAATCACGTTTATCCAGTATCAAGCAGGTGCTATGGGTGGTAATTATCAAAAAGCAAATAAAATGATCTACTACACATTACCACTTGGTAAAGGGTCATGCGATTTGTGGGAACAAAGTAAAAAAAGGATTCACAGAATTGGACAAGCAAAACCGTGTTTTTATTATTATCTACTTGTCAAAGGATCCGTCGAAGAAAATAACCTTAAATCATTAAAGGTTGGAAAGGATTATACAGATGAATTATTCACGTAATGTTAGAAGAAAGGCAATGATGAAAAGAATATTAATATCATGGATTATCATTGCAGTAGTTGGAATTGCACTGGGATTACTCATAGGGTATTTCATAGGGGTTTGTAATAACGGTGCTAATGTGGAAGCAAAAGAAGTGAGTGAGGTTAGTAATCGAATAGAACTAGATGATATCTCATATGACTTATATAACGAAGCACAACCACAATTTGAACCATTAGATGTAGAACTGGATGATTCCATTCAGGAATATATCTACTATATGGCAGATTGTTATGATATTGATTTTGAATTTATAATGGCGGTCATTCAATATGAATCAGGGTTCAAAGAAGATGTAATTAGTTCCACCAATGATTATGGGTTGATGCAGATAAATGAATGTAATCATGAATGGTTATCAGAAACATTAGGGGTAACTGATTATCTTGATCCATACCAAAATGTAGATGCAGGGTTGTACATACTGAATGACCTAATGAATAAATATGATGATCCAAATGAAGTATTGATGTGCTACAACATGGGTGAAAGGGGTGCATCTAACTTATGGAAGAACGGTGTGTATTCTACCAAGTATTCCACAAACATCATAGAGATATATCAAACCTTACTAAGTGAGGAAATATAGAATGGCATCAGAAAAAAACTTTGAAAATAAAATCAAGGACTATCTAAAAAAGAATAATTGTTGGTTCATCAAGTATTGGGGTGGGGCAGCATTCACAAAATCAGGAATACCCGACATATTAGTTTGTTGTAAAGGTAGATTTATGGGTATTGAAGTAAAAGGTGCTACTGGTACACCATCTGATTTGCAGATTTATAATCTTAGACAGATTGATAAAGCAGGTGGGTTAGCAATATTAATATTCCCAAAAGATTACCAGTTGCTGCAGCAGTTAATTGATAATCCTGATGATATAGAAGTATATAGTGAGTTGAAATCAAGGTGGAAACACTTTGAATCAATTATAAATGAAAAACAAAGAAAAGGAGAATGAAGTATGGCAACTAAGAAGGTAGAAGAAGTAAAACAAATGGATCCAAGAGAAGCAATCATTACATCATTGCAGAAAACAAAGCGAGAAGGTGTAGAAGGGTTGATTGAATTCATGGAAGAGGTTGGGTTTTTCACTGCACCATGTAGTGGTGGAAATCACTTGTGTAAAGAAGGTGGACTAGCTGAACACTCTATGAATGTAATGTTTACTGCTGAACGATTAAGTGTATCGTTAGTAGGTGGATCTAACATTACAGAAGAATTTAGAAACGCACTGGTTATTGCATCTGTATTACATGACCTTGGTAAATGTGGTGATTTTGAAAAGGCTTTATATGTTCCTAATATTTTGAAATCAGGAAAACAATCTGATAATAAACCATTCATGCGAAATAAGAACTTATCCAATGTTCCACACGCAATCAGAAGTATCAAATTAGCTACATTATTCATTGACCTTACAGAAGATGAAGAATGGGCAATCTTAACACATGATGGGTTATATGACTTCATGAAGTATGAAATGATGGGTCATGAAACGCAATTAAGTATGATCATTCACTGGGCGGATATGTGGTCAAGTAAGGTCATTGAAAAAACTGGGGAAGAAGGTGAAGAGTAATGATTAAGGTGGATAAAGAAACTACCATGATTAGTGGTACAGTACCAACAATTTTAACAGATGTTACTACAGTGATCCGAGCAGCTAAAACTGCGTTAGCGGAAACACTTAGTGAAGATGAAGCAGGTAGATTAATAAATGTTGCTATAGATATGAGTAAGGCAACAGATAAGGAACTAGAAACAATGGGGCAAGAGGCTTTAAAAGATCTTATGAATAAATTCTTTGGGAAGGAAGGTAAGTAAATTATGGCAACAATGGTATTAGTAATAGGTGAATCAGGCACTGGAAAAAGTACAAGTTTAAGAAATTGTGATCCTGGTACAACTGCAATTGTCAACCCAGTAGGGAAGGCACTCCCATTCAAAGGTAAGTTCAACACTTTGGATAATGAAACAGATGCAAGAAAGATTGTTAAGTATGTAAAGGAACAAGTGAAGGAAGAGAAAAAATTAATTGCAATTGATGATTTCCAATATATCCTTGCAGTACCTTACATGAACAGAATCAAAGAAACTGGGTGGGATAAGTACAATGATTTTGGATCCAACTATTTTGAAATTATTGAAATGTGTAAGGATCTACCTGATGATGTAGTAGTAGTATATTACAGTCATTTGGAAACACTGGACAATGGTTTAACTACTGTAAAACTAATTGGTAAATTATTACGTGAGAAAATCACAATTGAAGGGTTGTTTACCGTTGTACTTAGAACTGGTGTATCAGAAGCAAAATATTACTTCTATACACAAAACAGTGGTAAAGATACAGTTAAATCACCAATTGGTATGTTCCCTGCATATGCAATTGATAATGATATGAATTATGTAGCTGACAAGATTCGTAACTATTATGAAGTAGGGGGATATAAATCAGATGCAGAAATGAACGTAGCAGATGATGAAGTTGCTGCTAAAGATGTTGAAAAACCAACTGGTAAACGTAAAGGTAGAACTAAGGCAGAACCAAAAGAAGAACCAAAAACTGCAGTTGATGGTTCTAAAAGTGAAGAAAATGCCGATTCTGTAGATGATACAACCACGGATAAACCTAAACGTACTAGAAAATCACGTACAAGTAGTGACAAGACACATGATGAAGTAGTTGCAGAAAATGCAGAAAAAATAGCAAAGTATGAAAAGGATTGTGATGATACCCTTGCTGAAAAGTTTGGTGATGCAACAGAAATTCCATTTGATGAAGCAATGGATGTTAGAGATAGTGTTGAAAAACCTGAACTTGAAACACCACCAAGACGTACAAGAAAAGAAAGAGTGACTGCTAATTCCACTGGTCAAGATAACACTGATTTTGTTAAGGTGAAATTAAATGAAGATACTTACTTCTATGTACCTGCTGATGATAATTATGTTATCAAAAGAAAAGGTGAAGAAGTCATAACAGCAGAAGGCGGTAAACAAGTAATGAAGGTGATCACCAAGGAAGAATATGGTGAAGGTATTAAAAGAATTGCTACAGAAACAACACCACAAACAGAAGTAGATGCAGAAGTAGCAGAACCAGTAACCCGTACACGTAGAACAAGAAGAACAAGATAAGGAATAGGTGAATATTATGGTAGATTTTAGTAAATTTGATGAAAAAGTAGATTTAGATGGATTACAAAAAGAAGTGAGTGAAGCAAAAGAAACAACGGAAACACCTGATGGTACATATGTCGTTAGTATTGAAAAAATGGAGATCAAACTTACCAAAGCAGAAGATAAATTAATGTTTGCGGTACAGTGTAAAATCGTAGAAGGTGACCAAAAAGGAAGAATGATTTTCTTCAATCGTATAATCAGTGGTAACAAATCACCTAAGTGGACAGATGGACAAGCTATCAAGTCAGTAATCACTTGGATTGGTCACTTGATAGAAGATGATGAAATTGAATTTGTAAATTATCAAGATTTTGCAGAGCAGGTACTTGATGTATTCCAAGAAGTTCAAGGTGCTATTGAAGTAGAAGTAGATTATGTAGCAGATGCGTTTAATCCTATTACAATCAAAGAAGTTTTTGAAGTATAAAAAATTTTAGTTGAAATGTTCAAAGAAATTGAACATAATATAAGTTAGGTGGTGGTTGGGTCACACTGATCACCACCATTTTAAGAAAGAGGTGATTGTTATTATTTTTTATGACTTTGAAGTTTTTAAATATGATTGGCTTGCAGTGTTCGTTGATGTTGTGAATAAAACAAAAAAGGTGATTATCAATGCACCTGATGAATTGAAAGAATTATATGAAGCAAATGTAAATAACATTTGGGTTGGTTTTAATAATAAGCACTATGATCAATACATTATGAAGGGGATTCTACTAGGGATGAATCCTAAAACAATCAATGATTATATCATTGTACAAGGTGGTGAAGGGTGGCAGTATTCCAACGCATTTAACAAAGTACCAATGATTAATTATGATGTAATGCCCAACCCACCTATTGGTTTGAAAACACTGGAAGGTTTCCTTGGATCCAACATTAAGGAAACAGAAGTTCCATTTGATATAGATAGAAAATTAACCCAAAAGGAAATTGAACAAACTGTATATTATTGTACGCATGATGTGGAAGAAACGATAAATGTATTCCTACAGAAATCTAGTGATTTTAACGCAATGCACCAAATTATACAGGCATTTCCTAAAATGGTTGATTTACGTAACATAGGGGATTCAGAAGCAAGAATCACTGCAAAGGTATTAGGGTGTAAGAAACAAACCTATACGGATGAATTTGATTATTACTTCCTTCCTTGTGTGAAGTTAAATAAATATAAATACGTATTAGACTGGTTTGCAAATGCAAAAAAAGATTGTAGTGCAGAAATGGTAGAAAAGTTACATGATCCTAAAACTAAGGCAAAGGATAAATACAAATATGATGTTTCTGATCCTTACTGGTGGTCGCAATTTTTCTACAAAAGGTCATTCACTACATTAGTTGCAGGTATACCCCATACGTTTGGATTTGGTGGGTTACATGGTGCTACAGAAGATCCTATTCATGCGACTGGGTTAATTCTTCACGTTGACGTGGGTTCATATTACCCTTCCATGTTGATTGGTTGGGGGTTAGTAACTAGAGCAGCTACAAATGATAACTACACGGTTGTATATAAAACACGTATGAGGTTGAAACGTGAAGGTAAGAAGAAAGAACAAGCACCATATAAAAAGCTATTGAATGCCCTATCAGGTGCAATGAAAGATAAAACAAATCCTGCTTATGATCCAAGGAATAACAACTGTATGTGTATCAACGGTCAATTGATGTTACTGGATCTTATTGAAAAATTAGAAGTTGTTCCGAGGTTTGAATTAATCCAAAGTAATACGGATGGTTTAATCATTCGTATACCTGATACAGATGAAGCATTCAACCAAGTAGATGATATTTGTTATGACTGGGAAATGCGTTGCAGCACTGAACAGTGTTCAATATTACTTGAACTTGACCATATAGCAGAAATATATCAGAAAGACGTTAATAATTATCTTTGGACAGATGGACAAGGTAAGGTGGAACGTATTGGTGCGTATCTCAAAGAGTTGTCAGCAATAGATAATGACCTTCCAATTATTAATAAAGCACTGGTTGATTACATGGTTCATAAAAAACCGATAGCATCTACTATTCACGGTTGTGATGATTTGATTCAATTTCAGAAATTGGTTAAATTATCAAATAACTACAAATGGGTGGAACATGAACACTGTACACCGAATGAAGTTTGGACTGGGGTTAGAGTTAAGAAGGTACATCATGAATATCACAACACGGTGCGTTATACATACAAGTCATACCGGGTGTTTGCATCCAATAGTATCAAAGACGGTAGGTTGTTAAAATGTGGCGGTAAAAAAACTAAGGGTGAAAAGTTTGCAAATACACCTGATCATTGTTTCTTACATAATGATTCAGTAGTGGGTGTAGGTGTTCCTGATAATCTTGATAAACAGTGGTATATAAATTTAGCAAATAAAAGATTAAAACAATTTGGTGTTGCAATATAGCAGCAAGAAAGGAAGTCAGATGGATTTAGAAATCAAATATAAGCAAGGTACAATGGTTGTACATTTAGAAGAATTTCTTGATTATAGGAATATCAGCAAGGTTAGAAAACTAATGTGTATCATTCGTTCCAGTTATACCCCTGATGAAGAATTAAAGATTAAAAATTATGTTCAATACGAAATTGAACACTTTGAACAGAAACAATTAGAACTATCAAGGTGCATAGATGGGTGTGAACAAAAGATACGATACAACGAACGTTGCATCTATACCGCATCTACCTATAGAAGTAGATACAAAAAAAATACAGAAGCATGGAAATATCACAATGAAGATTTGAAAAAGTTCAGAGTAGAACACAAGGAATTGAAAGCACAACTTAGATACTCTATGCAGCAGTATAACAGAAATATCAGGAATAGAGAGTTCTATAAAAAGATAGTGGAAATATAACGCAAAGGTGGTGAGATAGTAATGTTATATAGGGGGTACGTAGAAACAAAGGGTAAACAAACAATCGAAAAGTTAAAAGGTAGAACCAAGTGGAAAACCTATGATGAAGTAAAAGATTGTAACGGTTTTGGTGGAGTGTTGGCAGACGATACTATTTTAATTGATATAGATGATGCTGAACAATCTGAAATGATGATGAACATTGTGGAAGAACATCAATTAAATTGCAGAGTTTACCAAACTTCAAGAGGTAGGCATTTCTTATTCAAGAATACCGAGATACCAAGGAATAGGACACACGTTCCACTTGCGTGTGGACTTACTGCAGATATTAAATTAGGCAACCGAACATCATATGAAGTAATTAAGATTGATGGAAAAGAACGATTTTGTGAATGGGATATAGAAGAGGGGCAGCAGTACCAAGAAGTACCTAAATGGTTATACCCAGTGAAAGCAACGGTAGATTTCATTGATATGGATGCAGGTGACGGAAGAAATCAAGCACTATTCAATTACATATTGACGTTGCAAAGTAATGATTTTTCAGTAGAAGAATGTAGGGATGCTATTAGGATCTTAAATAAATTCGTACTGAATGAACCATTAGGTGATGAAGAACTGGAAGTAGTGTTAAGGGATGAAGCATTTCAAAAACCAGTGTTCTTCATTGGTTCAGCATTCCAGTTTGACCGATTCGCAACATACATGAAGAATACATTTCATGTAGTTAAAATTAATGACCAGTTGCATATATACAAAGGTGGGGTATACACCGTAGGGTACAAACAAATTGAATTTGAAATGATTAAGCAGATACCGAATTTGAAGAAAACACAAAGACGTGAAGTATTAGATTATATGGAACTGATAGTTGAAGAACGCATTCAAGCAGATGCACGTTACATAGCATTCAATAATGGTATATATGATTTAGTCACTGATACACTGCAGAGTTTTTCAGCAGATATCGTGGTTACAAATAAGATACCTTGGGATTATAACCCGAATGCTTATCATGAGTTGATGGACAAGACCTTGAATAAATTAGCCTGCACAGATGAATCAATTAGATTGCTGCTTGAAGAATGTATTGGTTACAGTTTTTACCGTAGAAATGAATTAGGAAAAGCCTTCATCCTTACTGGTGATAAGTCAAACGGTAAGAGTACATTTCTTGATTGTATCAAGGTATTACTTGGTGAATTGAATATATCAGCACTGGATCTAAAAGAATTAGGGGATAGATTCAGTACATCCATGATGTTTGGGAAACTTGCAAATATTGGAGATGATATCGGTGATGATTTTCTACAAGGTTCACAAGTAGCAATATTCAAGAAAATTGTAACAGGTAATAGAATCAAGGCAGAACGTAAAGGACAGGATCCATTTGAATTCAACCCCTATACAAAATTACTATTCAGTACTAACGATATCCCAAGGATGAAAGATAAAACTGGTGCAGTGCTTAGAAGATTAGTAATTATTCCATTCAATGCTACATTCTCTAAAGATGATCCTGACTATGATGCATTTATTAAATATAAATTAGTCAGTCAAGAAGCTATAGAATATATGATTATGTTAGGTATTCAAGGGTTAAAGAGAATTGTAACAAATGAAGAGTTTTCAAGATCCGCTAAAGTTCAGCAGCAGGTGGATGAATATGAAGAAGAAAACAATCCAATCATTGCATTCATTAAAGATACTGGTGAAGATATGATTGAAAATGAACCAACCAATGAGGTGTATAAACGATATCAAGTATTTTGTGCTGAAAACAGTATGACACCTATGTCTAACATTGTATTTTCTAAGCAAATTAATAAAAGACTTGGGTTAGAAGTTAGTGTAGTAAAGTTAAACAATCAAACACGTAGAATATTCAAAAAATTTTAGAAAGGAAGTTCAATAAAGTTGAACAATGTACGCATGGAAATTTTAAAAGATAGAGATTGTAATATTGATACACCGTTAATTTATGGTATAGAAGATAAAAAAATATATGGTCAAGATGTTAGACTTACACCACGAATAATTGGAAGATGTGACACAGAACACATGAAAAAAATATACCTACCTGAACTATTACCATTGGAAGAATATGATTTGATTGTTGTGCTTATATCAGGTGGAAAAGATTCAGTCGCATGTTATTACAAATTATTAGAATTGGGAGTACCAAAGGAAAAAATAGAATTTTGGCATCATGATATAGATGGTGGTAGTTGTTAGACAGGGGGAGTAAAGTGGCTTTATTAAAATATATAAGTTTATTTAGTGGTATTGGTGCATTTGAAAAAGCACTGGAACGATTGAAAATACCATATGAGTTGGAAGGGTATTGTGAAATTGATAAATATGCGAGTTTAGCATACTCGTTACTTCATGGTGTTCCTGAATCCATGAATTATGGTGATATTACACACATTGATGAAACTAAGTTATCAACAGACGTGGATCTTATTACATATGGTTTTCCTTGTCAAGATATATCTTTAGCGGGTAAGCAATTAGGTTTTGAAGATGAAGAAGGGAATAAAACTAGAAGTGGTTTATTCTTTGATGCATTACGAATTATAGAACATTGTCAACCACAAGTTGCTATAGCGGAAAACGTAAAAAATTTAACCAGTAAAAAGTTTCAAAATCAGTTCAACATAGTATTGAACAGTTTAGAAGCAGTCGGGTATAACAACTACTGGAAGGTGTTAAATGCGAAAGACTATGAGATACCACAAAATAGAGAGAGAGTGATCATAGTTAGTATCCGTAAGGATATAGATACTGGTGAGTTTCAATTTCCTTCACAAGTTGAATTGAAAAAAATTCTTGGAAATATGTTAGAGGATGAAGTGGATGATAAGTATTTTCTTTCAGATGATAAGATAAGGAAAATTCAATATAGTGAATTTAATCAGGAGCGAACAATGATACAAGGGGGGGATATGTCAAACCCTATGTGCAAGAGATTACAAAGACCCAAAGTGTGTTGAGGTGTTAGTATGAAGATAATACAAATTGCAAACCTTAATCACTATGGAAATGATCAGATGAATAGGGTATATAGTATCCAAGGTATAGCACCAACTATAAAAACAGTTAGTGGGGGGGGGGCGAGAAGTAAAAGTGTTAATAAAAGAAGCTACTAAAAAAGGATATGTAGAAGCAAACATTGGTGATTGTGTCAATCTTGAACAACCCAATAGTAAAACCAGAAGAGGTAGAGTTGGAAAGCGGATGGTACAAACGTTGACTACGTCTCCACAATTGGGGTGTGTAGTACCAAGTAAAGAGTGTGGGCAACAACCCACAATTAGAAAATTAACACCAAAGGAATATCTACGATTGATGGGGTTTGATGATAGTGATGTTGATTTATTAATTACCAATGGTATATCAAACACACAGTTATATAAGATGGCAGGTAATTCAATCGTAGTAAACATGCTTGAATATTTATTCTGTCAAATATTTGACGATAACAATGATATATGGGTATAGGAAAGGTAGAGGTTAGAGAAATGAGCAAAGACATTCAAGAACTATTAGACTTGTTGGGGAAAACAGTTTACAGATTGAGTCCATTTAATCATGTGATACAAGAATGGGAAATAACATCAATAACATTCGCTAAGTACGAATATTTTGGGTTTGAAATATCAAGACATGGGGTAAGTGTGAGAAAGAATTTGAATGATATTGGGGATAATGTTTTTTTTAACAAGAGATGAGGTAGAAGATGTCACAATTAATAAGAACAATATTATTAAAAATCACATATAAGATTTTGAAAAAAATACAACAATGAAAGGGTAATTTAGATGATATTCAGAAAGAAATGTCCTTATTGTGGGAATCAATTACACATAGAACGGACAAGTCCTACATTGAAGTATGGTTGTACAGATTGTATGAAACTAAGTAATGAATTACTTGCAAAAGGGTTATCAAAACAAGAAGTTGAAAAAATTATCAAAAGGGGTAGATGAATGAAGAACCCAAGGTTAAACGCAGAAGGGTATGCGGATCCTACCGCATACAATGGACTAAAGGGAACAATTAGAGAAGAACAAGTTGCAGACAAGAAAGCATACGATTTAATGAAGGTGTTGAAATATGTAATACGTGCAGCAGGTTTTGAACTGGTGGAACGTATTCAAGTAAAAGATGTGAAATCAGGAAGGGTGTATAAATAATATTCGCACATCCAAATTATCGTAGTGGTAGTGGTTACACATAGGTTACATATAGTTACAGTTAAAAGTTACGGTTAATGTCTAGTGTTTGTAGTATGGTTACGGTTGGTTACGGTTTATGTTAATTTCTTTATATAGTAATTATTATAATTTATATAATATATAATAATATAAAATATATAAGAATATAGACATTAACCGTAACCGTAACTTAACCGTAACCTAAAGTGAAGGAAAGGGTGAAGTGATGAAAAGTAAAGGTCAATTAGAACAGATTGAAGTATTGAATGAAATTATAAATGAAAAATTATTACAAGTTAGTGAATTAAAACAATTAGCTTGTAGTTTAGGTAGTATTGATTACAGTGCGGTGCGTGTACAAAGTTCCCCATCAGTAGGCGGTAAAACTAACATTGTTGCAAAATATGTAGATTTAGAACTAGAGATCAATCAAGATATTGATGATTATGTAGATAAAAAAAATGAAATCATAAAACAGATACATAAGTTACAGAACGTTGAGCATATCAAGCTATTACATGACAAATATGTCCAATTTAAAACATTTGAAGAAATTGCAGTTGATATGAGATATTCAATCAGGCAAATATACCGCATACACGGTAGTGCTTTACAAGAATTCTCAAAAATAACCAATTCTTAAAAAGATGTCATTGAATGTCAGTATACATCTGTGATATTGTTATAATCGAAAAGAAACTTACTTCTGACCCCTGAAAGGTGCTAAAAACTCCTACTTTCAGGGGTTTTTGTTATATAAAAACAAAAAAATTATGAAAGAAGGTGTTGTAAATGGCGAAATTGACCAGTAAACAACAAACATTCGTTGATGAATACCTAATTGACCTAAATGCAACACAGGCAGCAATTAGGGCAGGTTATTCAGTGAAATCCGCAAAAGAAATAGGATGCGAAAACTTAATAAAACCTAACATTCAAGCAGCAATCAGTGTTGCAATGGCAGAACGTTCTAAAAGGACAGGATTTAACCAAGATAGAATAGTTCTTGAATTAGCAAAGATAGGATTTGTAAATATGACAAATATTGTTGATTCACAGGGTAGAATTAAAGATAGTGCTACAGATGATGATTTATGTTGTATTGAATCAATGAAATATAAATCATCTGATACAGATACCGGGTCAAGTGTAGAACGTGAAGTTAAAATATCACCTAAACTAAAAGCACTAGAATTATTAGGAAAACATTTAGGTATGTGGAATGATAAAGTAGATGTAAACGTTGTAGTACCTATTGTGATATCAGGTGAAGATTCCCTTGAGGACTAAAAGAGCAACATCACAATATGTTTTTGATTATCAAAAAAGAATACTGTTCCCGGCACAGTATACATTGACTTCATCAGGTAAGGTAGATGTAAAGTTACCCCAAGTTGTAGGTAAGGGTTATGGTACATTTTGGAGATGGAAGGGTAGATATAGAGTATGTAAAGGATCACGTGCATCTAAAAAGTCAAAAACAACCGCACTGGGATTCATAACAAATATGATGAAGTACCCGGATGCAAACTTACTGGTTATCAGAAAGACATATAGAACATTAAAAGATTCTTGTTTCACAGAGTTAAAATGGGTAATTCATAGACTTGGTGTAGGTGCACATTGGGACATCAAAGAATCACCACTGGAATTAACATATAAACCCACAGGTCAAAAGATCTACTTTAGGGGTTTAGATGATCCACTGAAAGTAACATCAATTACAACAGAGCATGGGTGTTTATGTTGGATGTGGATAGAAGAAGCCTATGAAATATCATCAGAATCAGATTTTAATATGTTAGATGAATCAATTCGTGGTCAAGTACCTGATGGATTGTTCAAACAGATCACATTGACGTTGAATCCTTGGAATGAACATCACTGGATTAAGAAAAGATTTTTTGATACATCCGATGATGAAGTTTTAGCAATGACTACAAATTACAAATGTAATGAGTGGTTGGATAAAGCGGATCTAAAAGTATTTGAAACCATGAAGAAACAGAACCCAAGACGTTACAGAGTAGCAGGTCTTGGTGAATGGGGTATCGTAGACGGTCTTGTATTTGAGAACTGGGAAGAAAAACTATTCTCATTAGAGGATGTGAAAAAGAACACTGGTGTTAAATCCGTGTTTGGTCTTGACTTTGGTTATACGAATGATCCAAGTGCATTGTTTTGTGGGATGATTTGTGAAAGCACTAAAACACTATGGGTATTTGATGAAATGTATGAACACGGTATGTCCAATGAATCTATTGCTGAAAAAGTAATAAAGATGGGATATCCCAAAGAAAAGATTACTGCTGATTCAGCAGAAGGTAAAAGTATTGATAGGTTACGCACGTTAGGATTACAGAGAATTAAAAAAGCACGTAAGGGTAAAGATTCAATCAATAATGGTATTGATTATTTATCTGATTATCATATAATCGTGCACCCACAATGTGTAAACTTCATTACAGAGATAAGTAACTATACTTGGGCAGTAGATCCCAAGACTGGTAAAAAGATAAATAAACCAATAGACGATTTCAACCACCTTATGGATGCCATGCGTTATGCAGTGGAAGATTGTAATAAGGGTGATGCGTTTAGTTTTGAATAAGAAAGGGTGAAATGAATTATGATTATAGGTGATTGGTTAGATCACATGACGTTGAAACTATCTAACTACATACTACACGGTGCAAAAATGTCAGATACAGAGTTTCTCACAAGGGAAATTCAAAACTGGATTGCTTGTCCTTCACGAATAATGCAGGTGAAAGGGTTCAGATACTATGAGGGTGACCATGACATATTAGTACGTAAGAGAATGGCAATCGGTGAGAATGGGGAACTGGAAGAGATTAAGAACCTTCCAAATAACCGAAACATTGATAATCAGTATACAAAGATGGTCAATCAGAAAACAAATTATATATTTGGTCAACCGCTTGTATTGGAATGTGAGAATGAACCATACGTTGAACTTTTGAAACAAGTGTTCAACAAACGATTCATGAAGCTGATTAAAAATAGTGGTAAAGCTGCTTACAATGGTGGAGTCACTTGGTTATATCCATATTACAATGAACAAGGTGAATTTGTATTTAGATTATTCCCTGCTTATGAGATTAAACCATACTGGAAGGACAATGAACACACAATATTGGATTTTGCTATTCGTATGTATTCGGTGTTGGGGTATGAAGGTACTGCACCAGTGATTATACACAAAGTGGAAGTATATAGTGATGCAGGTATTCACCGTTACATTTATGATGGAACATTGATTCCTGATATTACAGATAATCAAGAATATCATATCCCACACGTAACAACCGTTAATGGTGATGGTGATACGGTAGGGTTCAACTGGTCAAGAATTCCATTGATCCCATTAAAAGCAAATGATAATGAGGTCCCTTTATTGAAGAAGGTGAAATCACTACAAGATGGTATTAATATCATGTTATCTGATTTTGAAAATAATATGCAGGAAGATGCAAGGAACACTATTCTTGTACTAAAGAACTATGATGGTACAAACTTAGGTGAATTTAGAAAGAACCTTGCAACCTACGGTGCAGTTAAGGTTAGATATGATGGTGATACTAAAGGTGGAGTTGATACCCTTGAAGTCACTGTTAATACTGACAACTACAAGGCTATTATTGAGATATTCAAGAAGGCATTAATTGAAAATGCAATGGGTTATGATGCGAAAGATGAAAGAATGTCAGGAACACCCAACCAAATGAATATTCAATCCATGTATTCAGATATTGACCTTGATGCGAATGATATTGAAACAGAATATCAAGCAGCATTTGAAGAAATCCTTTGGTTTGTGAATGCACATTTAGCAAACACTGGTCAAGGTGACTTTGAAGGTGAAGATGTTAATGTAATATTCAACCGTGATATCTTAATCAATGAATCAGAAGCAATTGCAAATTGTTGTGCAAGTGTTGGTTTATTGTCAGATGAAACAATCATTGGTCAACACCCTTGGGTGGATGATGTGCAACAAGAATTGGAACGTTTGAAAAAGCAAGAAGATGAAAAAGTAAAA
The DNA here is from genome assembly GCA_044425805.1 of Lachnospiraceae bacterium. Taxonomy (GTDB): domain Bacteria; phylum Bacillota; class Clostridia; order Lachnospirales; family Lachnospiraceae; genus RGIG6307. The sequence goes on from JAWXVC010000004.1 coordinate 413,523, forward strand.
AACATGGAACTGCAGTATTTCAATCAAGGACAAACTGGTCAAGGTAAAGGGCAAGGTGAAGGGTTAGAAAATGTCGAATAGTGATTATTGGGTTAAACGGTTTGAACTTCTTGAACAGTCACAGAGCAAGCAAGGGGTACAAACGTATTTAGATATTGAAAAGCAATATCAAAAAGCACAACGATCAATAGAAGTACAGATTACTACATGGTATCAAAGATTTGCAAATAATAACAGTATCACCTTACAGGATGCTAAAAGACTGCTAACCAGTAAGGAATTAGAAGAATTCAAGTGGGATATCAATGAATATATTCGATACGGTGAAGAAAATGCAATCAATGGAACATGGGCAAAGCAACTAGAAAACGCATCAGCAAGATACCACATCAGCAGGTTAGAATCCTTACAGATTCAGATACAACAAAGTGTTGAAAGTGCGTTCGGTAATCAATTAGATTCTATTGATGAAATGGTGCGTAATGTATATAAAAGTGGTTACTATCACACTGCATTTGAATTACAAAAGGGTGTAGGTGTTGGTTTTGATGTAGCACAATTAGATGAAACCAAGATATCCAAAGTAATCAATAAACCTTGGGCAGCAGATGGAAAGAATTTTAGTAGTCGCATTTGGGGGAATAAGGATAAACTGGTAAATGAATTAAACACCACCTTAACCCAAAACATCATACGTGGATCAGATCCACAAAAGGCAATTGATGAAATTGCAAGGAAGATGAACACTTCTAAGAATCAAGCAGGTGCGTTGGTTATGACTGAACAAGCATTTTTTTCTAGTTCAGCACAAAAAGATGCGTTCAATGATTTAGATGTTGAAATGTATGAAGTAGTGGCTACACTGGATTCACGAACATCTAATATATGCCAAGAATTAGATGGTAAAGTGTTCCCAATGAAAGATTATGTAGTTGGAACTACTGCACCACCGTTTCATGTTCGGTGCAGATCCACCACTTGCCCATACTTTGATGATGAATTTGATTTTATAGGTGAACGTGCTGCAAGGGATGAAGATGGTAATACATATAAAGTACCGTCAGATATGACTTATAAGGAATGGCAGAAATCATTTGTTGATGGTGGTGATAAAACTGATTTATAAACAATCGCACCTGATGATACAATAAAAACAGATACAGATTTTTATAATAAAACAGATGCCATTAATAGATTGAAAGACGAATATGGTATTAACTTTGAAGATAGTAGGAATTTCTCTATGGATGAAAAGTTACTTTCTTCATGTGTCACTTGGATGGATGGATTCAATGCAAAGTATTCATCATTTGCTAATGGGATTAAACATAAACTACCAGTGCTATCTAATCAAACTGCTTCTAAGATGAAGGGTATGGTTGGGTGCTTTAGTTATTATGAAAACGGTAGGGTTGCAGCTATAAAATTAAATGGATCCTATTTCAGTAACTATGATAAAATGAAAGAATATGTGGAACAATGTATATCATCTAAGTGGACAGTGGCAAACGCACAACCACATAAGACGTTTGTACATGAATTCGGTCACTATATATCGCATTCTATGCAAGGGTACGTTGGTAGTGCAAACTGGGAACGCACTTTTATAAATGAGTGTATAGAAGAATTTAAACAACAAGTACCTGAATATACTTATACCAGTTACATTGGTATGGGTGATTATGTGTCAAGATATGGGGCAACCAGTGTGAGTGAATTATTTGCTGAATCATTTGCAGAATATTTCGGTGGTGAAGAACCAAGGTTATTTGCAAAAATATTTGGTGAAAAACTTGATAGATTGATGAAAGAGGTGAAGTAAATGCGAGATATGGCAGAACCTAAAGGCGGAGAATATTGGTATATCGGTGAAGATGAAAAGTGGTATATTCAAGAAGATGCACCCGATTGGGCAAAAGAAGAATTTGATACTTATTTCAATGTGGATAATTCAAAAGATGATGTTATAGAAATAAGATAAAAAGCACTGCATAAAACGGTGCTTTTTTTGTACCCTTATTTAGTTATAAGATATACAAGTATAATTGTTATATGACGGTTATATGAGTTTACAGACATAATAGAAAGGTGGTGAAAATGATGATAATTACTGGAATGAAACACTTTGAAAGTGTATGTCAGAAAAAATTAGTAAACTGGTACAATAAAAACAAACCTGAACAAAAATTAGATTTAGGTGATGTATTTGTTGTATGGTCTTGTAAGACATTACAAAATTACAAATGTTTAGTATCTACTACAGTTAGTGGTGATGGTATCTATGCTGAATATACATTCAATGGTGATAAGCAGGAACTTTACGAAGATGTATATGGTAAGCTAACAAATAGCTGCCATACAGAAGAGTAGAAAGGTACGGTGATCAAAACATATCTTCCAACTATGGGTAAAATAGTAATTAAGCATCCAGTGAATGGGTGTTTTTCTTTTGTCCTGAAACATGACGTAAAACTGTTATCAACCAAACAATCATGTGTGAGTGAACACGTAGAAAAACGTATTTGAAAGGATGGTCAGAACAATGACAAGAAAGCAATTAGAAGATTTAGAGTTATCAAAAGAACAAGTTGATACAGTTATGTCAATCAATGGGGGTGACATTGAAAACGCAAAGACTACTGCTAATGCAGAAGTTACAAGTTTAAAAGCACAAGTAAAAGAACGTGATACACAGTTAGAAACGTTAAAAACATCCGTTGGTGATGCTGATGCAATGAAGCAACAAATAGCAGATTTACAGTCAGCAAACGAAACTGCTAAAACTAACCATGAATCAGAAATGAATCAGTTGAAATTGAATTATGCGGTCGAAAGTACATTATCAGGTGCTAAAGCTAAGAACAATAAAGCGGTTAAGGCTTTATTAGATTTAGAAGGTGCTAAGTTTGATAAAGACGGTAATGTAAAAGGGTTACAAGAACAAATTGATACTTTGGTAGCAGGTGATGATACAAAGTTTTTATTTGATACCCAACAACCAAATCCATCACCACAATTCAAAGGATTCCAACCGGGGGCAAGTTCAGAACAAAAACCGGGTGTAGAGGTGGATATGTCAAAAATGACATATGATCAACTAGAAGCCTACATGAATGCGAACCCTGAAACACAAGTATAATTATTGAAAGGTAAAGGTAAACTAAAATGCCAAAATTTGATGCAAAAAGCTTTAATGATCGTGCGTTTGGTGCTTATATGTCAGCAGTACCAAACACAAAATTAAACAAACTTAGAGAATCACGAGCAATCATTGGTGATGCAAGATTGCGTGATACATTTAAGAACAATTCACAAACAGGTACAGTATATGCTACAATCCCATACTTTGGGTTATTATCAGGAACACCACAAAACTATGATGGTGTATCTGATGTTACACCGGGAAGAACAACCACATTTGAACAAGGTGTATTCACCTATGGTAGAATGAACGGTTGGACAGAAGGGGATTTCTCTTATGATGTAACTGGTGGAGTAGATTTCATGAACAACGTCAGAAATCAAATCAATTCATATTGGAATGGTGTGGATCAAGATATTATTCTTTCTATTTTGAAAGGTATCTTCTTAATGGCAGCAACAGGAAGTGGATCTATTAAAATTGCTAATGCTGCATTTGTAGATAAGCACACCTATGATATTTCAGCACCTACTGCAGCAAGCACTACAGAAGGTATGTTAATGACTGCAACAACACTTAACAGTGCAATTCAAAAGGCTTGTGGTGATAATAAGCAAAAATTCAGCTTAGTATTTTGTCACAGTGCAGTTGCTACAAATCTTGAAAACCTTAAATTACTTGCGTACTTAAAGTACACAGATGCACAAGGTATTGAACGTGATTTGGAAATGGGAACTTGGAACGGTAGATTAGTAGTTGTTGATGATTCATTACCTTCTACAACTGTACCTGCAGTGGAAGCAAGTGGATCAGGTGAAACTGCAGTTGCTGCACAAGATGAATATACATCATACACAACCTATATTTTAGGTGAAGGTGCGATTGGTTTTGAAGATGTTGGTGCTAAAGTACCATATGAAATGGTTCGTGATGCTAAAACTCATGGTGGTGAAGATACTCTTATTTCTCGTAAACGTCATGCAGTTAGTGTAGCAGGTGTTTCTTACCTTAAATTTACACAAGCTACAAATAGTCCAACGAATGTTGAACTTGAAACTGGTAAGAACTGGTCACTTGTGGATGATGGTACAAACACTATTGAACATAAAGCAGTACCTATTGCACGTATTATTTCAAGAGGATAATTACAAGATGCTACAAGGTATTACAAGGTGATTAAAAGGTGGTAAATATGTTAGATTTAAACACAGTAAAAGAAAGATTGAAAGGTTTTGGGTATGAGGTTAAGGAAGAAGATGATTTTTCCTTAACCTTTTGTATTGATAAGGTTAAACACATCATTATGAATGAAACAAACTTATCTGACGTACCCGAAGGGTTAGAACATATTGCAGTTGATATGGTTGTTGGTGAATTTTTATTAGCGAAGAAAACGTTTGCACCAAGTGATCTTAGTAATTTTGACCTAGATTATGCAGTGAAACAGATACAAACAGGTGATACAAATACTGTTTTTGCAGTGGGTAGTGGTGGAACATTCACCCCTGAACAAAGATTGGATAGATTTATTAATTATCTTTTGTCATGTGGGCATTCCCAGTATTCAGCATTCAGGGTAATCAAATGGTAGGGGTAGTTGTGGCAGCAAGAAAAGCTGCAAGAAAAGCAATTGAATCTACTTATGATTCAATTGTTAATGTGCTTGAATATAAAAAGACAAAAGATAGTATTACTAAACTAACCAGTATGGGAGAAATTCCAGTTATAGAAAATGAACCATGCAAAATATCGTTTGAACAATTACAATCTGTAGTTCAAAGTGAATCAAGTGCAGCTACTGGTCAAAAAATCAAACTATTCATATCACCTGACGTAAGTATTAAACCAGGATCTAAAATAATTGCTTTACATGGGGGTAACACTGCTGAATATATATTTAGTGGTGTACCTGCCATATATGACACACATCAAGAGATAATGTTGGAATTATTTAAGGGGTGGTCATAGTGGGTAAATATGGGAAGTGTTCGTTGGGTGATTTGAAAAAGTTTAGAAATGAACTGGAAAAGTTACAAGATTCTGATGAATTTATTGAATCGTGTGCAAAAGAATTAGCTGCACGATTACTAAGAATGGTAATTAAGGCAACCCCAGTTGGTCAATATTCTAGTAGCACTGGTAAAACAGGTGGTACATTAAGAAAAGGTTGGACTGACAGTAAAAATAAATCAGCACAAGGTTATGCTAATTCATTAGATGTACAGAAAAATGGTGGAAGTTATGTAATTGATATTATTAACCCAATTGAATACGCATCCTATGTAGAATATGGACATAGAACTGCAAATCATAAAGGTTGGGTGAAAGGTCAATTCATGATGACTATATCTGAACAAGAACTAGAGAAGATTACCCCACGTATTTTAGAAAATAAGATTGATAAGTATTTAAGGGGGTGTTTCAAATGATCAATTCAATTATTGAAGCAATCAGTACTACAATCGGTGAAGTATTCCCTAATAATGAAATTTATATGGAAGAGATTAAGCAAGGTTTAAATGAACCTTGCTTTTTTATATCGTGTTTGAAACCTACACATGATAAATTCCTTGGTAACAGATACTTCACCAGTAACAATTTTTGCATACAATACTTCCCTTCTGATGCAAATGCAAAACAAAGGGAATGTAATGAAGTAGCAAGTAAGTTAAACGATTGTTTGGAATATATCAAACACGGTGAAGATATCATTGGTGGATCTAAAATGAGTAATACCACAGTAGATGGGGTATTAAATTATTTTGTCAGTTATGACTTGTTTGTCATTAAAACAGAGGACACAACACCAATGGAATCTATTGATTCGCAGATAAATGTGGAAGAAGGTGAATAGTTATGGCAGTTAGAAAAAAAGTTACGGATGAAGTCCAACCAAGTGTTGAACAAGTTCAATACACAAAGGAACAAATCCTAACAAGCAAGAAGTATAGAAAAACAAGAGATATTGTTGATGCGGTACTGGATGATTCCACAACCTATTCAATGTGTCAAGTAGATAAGTTAATTAATGATTTTATGAAAGGACAGGTGAAATAATATGGCTTTAGGTGGTGGTGCATTTACTGCACAAAATAAAGTATTACCGGGTACATATATTAATTTTGTATCAGCTGCAAGTGCAAGTGCTACATTATCGGATCGTGGTATTGTAACAATGCCATTAACCCTTGATTGGGGTGTGGAAGATGAAGTGTTTGAAGTTACAAATGGGGACTTCTTCAAGAATGCACAAAAGATTTTCGGTTATTCGTTTGACCATGAATCAATGAAAGGACTTTGTGATTTATTCTTAAATGCAAAAATATTATATGCGTACCGTTTAGGTACTGGTGGTAAAAAAGCAACCAATGCTTTTGCAACTGCTAAATACAGTGGAATTAGAGGTAATGACCTTAAAGTAACAATTAAGGTAAATGCTGATAATGAAGATGCGTTTGATGTTACATTGTACCTTGGAACTGAACAATTGGATTATCAAGTAGTCACTGATGCAAATGATTTAGTTGATAATGATTATGTAATTTGGAATAAAACTGCAACACTTGCAGCAACTGCAAGTACACCATTAACCAGTGGTACAAATGGTACAGTTAGTGGAACATCTTACCAATCATACCTTGATAAGATTGAATCTTATACATTCAATACAATGGGTGTTGATGTAGAAGATGATACAACTAAGAAATTGTTTGTTGCATTTACAAAACGTTTACGTGATGAAATGGGAATTAAATTTCAGTTAGTTGTTCATGATTATGCAGCAGATTATTTAGGTGTTATTTCTGTAAAAAATGAAGTCAAAGATGCTGATTATTCAAACTCGGCTTTAGTATATTGGGTAACTGGTGCAGAAGCTAGTTGTGCAGTGAATAAGTCTTGTCAGAATAAACAATATGATGGATCCTTTACAGTTGATACCAACTATACACAATCTGAATTGATTGATGCTATTAATGCAGGCGAATTGGTGTTGCACAAGGTAAACTTTGATATTCGAGTATTAGAGGATATTAACACAATGGTTACTACATCTGATACACAAGGTGCAGTATTCAAAGATAACCAAACTATTAGAGTTATTGACCAATTAGGTAATGATGATGCGGTTGTATTCAATACTAAGTATTTAGGTGTTGTTCCAAACACTGCAGCAGGTAGAACATCCTTATGGTCGGATTTAGTAAAGATTCGTCAATCACTTCAAGACATTGGGGCAATTGAAGAATTTACTGATTCAGATATTGTAGTAGAACAAGGTGATTCTAAGAAATCGGTAGTTGTTACTGGTGCAATCATGGTAGTAAATGCCATGAGTAAATTATACATGACCACAAAGGTTGCGTAAGGAAGGGGTGAAATAACATGGCTAATAATGTAACAATGAAAGCAAGAGATACAGTAGCTGCTAAATTAGCAGAATGCTTTATTACAATTGGTACACGCAGATATAATTTCATGCAAATGATTGATATGGAAGTATCTATTGAAAAAACCAAAAGTACAGTACCAAGACTTGGTGCAATTATGGCAGGTCATAAATCATGCGGAATGGAAGGTACATTTTCAGGAACTGCACATTATAACCAATCAGTATTCCGTCAAGCATTGCTTGATTACAAAAATACTGGGTTAGATGTGTATTTTGAAATGCAAATTACAAATGATGATCCAACCAGTGCAGCAGGTAGACAAACAATCATTTTATATGATTGCAATACAGATGGTGGAATCTTAGCAAAATTTGATGCAGATGGTGAATACTTGGATGAAGAAATTGAAGGAACATTTGAAGATTTCTCTATTCCTGAATCATTTTCAGAATTAACTGGATTCTTAACCAACTAAGATGAACTTAAACCCCTTGTGTGAAGTTATATAACCGTCATATAAGGGGTTTTTACTATTAATCGAACAACAGAAAGGAAGTACAAAATATATGTCTAAATTTTCTTTATTTATGAAAGCAAACAAGGTTCAAAAACCTAATTCAAAATATGCACCAACTGATTCTTTTACAGATGAAAATGGTAACCCATTAGAGTGGGAATTTAAACACATCACATCTAAGCAAAATGAAGAACTGCGTGATAAATGTATGATCGAAGTACCAATCAACGGAAAACCAAATTTGTTCAGACCTAAATTGAACACATCAAAGTATTTGGTGAAGATGATTGTAACTTCTACTGTAGTACCTGATTTATATGATAAGGAATTACAAGATGATTACGGTGTAATGACACCCGAAGATTTGGTTTATGCAATGGTGGATGATGCAGGTGATTATCAAGCACTTATATCATGGATGCAAGAGTTCCAAGGGTTCACTAAATCATTAGATGATAAGGTGGAAGAAGCAAAAAACTAATTGAAGAAGGGGATGCAGAAGCAAATTATGCTTATTATGCCCTTCATAAGTTACACATATTACCTTCAACTTTTCTTGCTTTTGATGATGAAGAAAAAGCATTCGTCATAGCAGCTATCAAAATCAAAATGGAAAATGACAAAAAAGATAAGAAGAAAGTAGAAAGTAAGGCTAGGAAAAAATAAGACAGAAAGGTAGGTAAGAAAGTGGGTACAATTCGTACAGGTATAGAACTACAAGATAATTTTTCACACGTTCTAAACGGTATCATTAATTCTGTTAATTTGAGTATTTCAGCAATGGAAGATATGCAACAAACTATGAATGCTGATATTGATACATCATCACTTCAAGGTGCAAGGGATGAGATCAATCAAGCTACGATTGCAGTTAATGAATTAAATGATGCAATGAATGATGTTGTAAATGACCGTGTGGATAATATTGCACCACCTGCTATTGATCCTGGGTCACAAGAAGTAATTAATCGTGATACACCACAACCACTGCCTGAACCTCTTGTTGAAAATCCACAATTTGATATGCCTGATATTCAACCGAATGCACCACCAGTAGAAATACCAGTGGTATGGAATACGGATGGATTAGATGTATTTACTACAACAGGTATAGAAAGGTTTGAACAAGAAGTTCAAAGTTCAAATGCAATGCTTGAACAATTAAGCAATACACAAGCATCTATTGAACAACAAGCATCATCAATGGATATATTACCTGATTCAGCTATTCAGGATATATCAAATATTGGTCAAAGACTTCAAAACGTACAAGAACGTATTTTAGCAATCGAAAGCAACCCAATGAATGTTGGAACGGATCAAGCAAATGCAGAATTAGAACAATTACGTTCACAACTTCATCAGATGATTCAAGAGCAGAATAACCTTAATTCAGCAATGGAAGATATGGATGTAACTGCTGCCAATGAATCTTATTTACGTTTATCATCAAGCATTGGAAATACTGAACGTTATGTTAGAGATAATGTAGACGAACAAGGTAGATTCAATCAAGAAATTTATGATGGTACACAAGAAGCTAATCAGTTAATGAATACTATTAAAGGTGCAGTTGCTGCATATGTAAGTATTCAATCTATAGGTAAGGTAATCAATATATCTGATGAACTTACGCAGACAACCGCTAGATTAGATTTGATGAATGATGGATTGCAAACTACAAAAGAATTAGTCAATATGGTATACCTTTCAGCACAAGATGCAAGAGGTTCATTTGATAGTATGGCTAATGTAGTTGCACGATTTGGGAATAATGCAAAGGATGCGTTTGGTAGTTCAGAAGAAGTTGTTGCGTTCGCAAATTTAATTCAAAAGCAAATGACTATTGCAGGTGCGTCTACTACAGAAGCATCAAATGCAATGATCCAGTTATCACAAGGACTTGGTTCAGGTGTATTACGTGGTGAAGAATTAAATTCAATCTTTGAACAAGCACCAAACATTATTCAAAGTATTGCTGATTATTTAGAAGTACCTATTGGATCTATTCGTGAAATGGCAAGTGAAGGTGAACTTACTGCAGATATCGTAAAGGCTGCTATCTTTTCAGCATCTGATGATATTAATAGTAAATTTGAACAAATGCCTATGACTTGGGGGCAAGTGTGGCAAGGTATGCAAAATACCGCAATCATGGCTTTTCAACCAGTACTTCAACGAATTAACGATATAGCCAATAGTGATGGATTTCAAACATTCGTGAATGGTGCGATAGAAGCAATGGCAGTATTAGCAACCATAATTCTTAATATATTTGATTTAGTAGCTGCATCAGGTGAATTTATTGCAGCAAACTGGTCAATCATTAGTCCTTTAATTTATGGTGTTATAGCAGCACTTATGGTATATGCTACATATTTAGCAATCATAAAGGGGATTGAAATAGCAAGTGCAGTAGCAACTGCAATAGCAACTGGTGCAAAGTTGTTAGGTGCTGCAGCATTAATGATATTCACTGGTGCATCATGGGCAGCAGCAACCGCACAAATGGGGTTGAATAGTGCAATGTATGCGTGTCCTATCGTTTGGATCATAATGTTAATTATTGCAGTTATTGCAATAATCTATGCAGTATGTAGTGCAATCGCACGATTAACTGGGGTTGCAAATAGTGGCTTTGGAGTAATAACTGGTGGAATTAATGTAGTGATTCAGTTCTTTAAAAATTTAGGATTAACAGTAGCAAATATTGCACTTGGAATTGGTTCAGCAATTGCAGCAGTTGCTTCAAACATGATGACTGCATTCCATAATGCAATTTGTTCAGTTCAATCATGGTTCTATAATTTATTATCAACTGCATTATCAGTTATTGCAGGTATTGCAGAATCCTTGAACAAACTTCCATTTGTTGAATTTGATTATTCAGGAATTAGTTCAGCAGCAGATGATTATGCTGCAAAGTCAGCAGAAGCAGCAGGAAACAAAGAAGAATATACATCAATTAGTGATGCCTTTAGTAATGGTATGTCAACATTTGATACCTTCCAAGATGGTTGGGCATCTGATGCGTTCAATGCGGGTGCATCATGGGGTGACGGTATTGCAGATAAGGTGTCAGATTTCAGTTTTGGTGATTTGATTGGTGGTGTAGATATCCCAAGTCCTGATGATTATTCGTCAGATTTTTCAGATGCAAGTGGTATGGGTGATAATCTTGATAATATATCAGGTAACACCGATTCAATGGCAGATGCTATGGATATCACCAGTGAGGATCTAAAGTATCTAAGAGATATCGCAGAACAAGAAGCAGTCAATAGATACACAACTGCAGATATAACTATTAACCAAACCAACAATAATAATTTACCAAATGGTACAGATTTAGATGGTGTGGTATCAGGTTTAACAGACGCAGTAAATGAAGCAGTAGAAATAGTAACAGGAAAGGGTGATTAGTAATATGGCAAAAAGTGGATATGATGTGTACTTGAAAGATTGTTTATTACCAATCACCCCAAGTAACATTGTAATTAAAATTAACAATAATAATAAAACACTGAATCTAATAAACGAAGGGGAAATAAATATCTTGAAAAAGGCAGGGTTGACAGATGTAGAATTTGAATGTTCCTTACCACAAGTACAATACCCTTATTCAGTTTATAAATCAGGGTTTAAAAATGCTGATTATTTTCTTAACATTTTTGAAGAATTAAAAACAAGTAAAAAGCCATTTCAATTTATTATTTGTAGAAAATTACCTAATAATAAACGGTTGTTTAATACGAATATTAAAGTATCAATGGAAGATTACAAAATTACAGAAGATGCAAAGAATGGATTTGATGTGGTGGTAAAAGTAAAGTTAAAACAGTGGAAGGACTACGGTACAAAAACTGTAAACGTTACAATTGCAGCATCCAAACCAAAAGCCAGTGTTGAGCCTAAAAGAGAGGTTACCACATCACCTGCACCAACGTCTACATCTAAATCGTATACAGTTGTAAGGGGTGATTGTTTATGGAACATAGCAAAACGATTCTATGGTAACGGATCCAAATACACCGTGATATATAATGCAAATAAAGGGGTGATAGGTGGAAATCCCAATTTGATATATCCTGGGCAAGTATTAACTATTCCACCGACTTAGAAAGGGTGTGATTGAACTGAATGTTGAACTTTTAGTTGGTAATGAATCAGCTACAAAAGTGTATCAACCTATTGTGCAAGAAGGGGTAGAATGGACAACTGAACGTAAAAATACACCCGGTAAATTAGTATTTAAAATTTTAAAGGATGCAATTGTAGATTTTACGGAAGGTAGTCCAGTAAGATTTAAAGTTGATAATGATAAGATATTCTTTGGTTTTGTATTTAAGCAATCAAGAGCAAAAGAACAAATTGTAACGGTGACTGCATACGATCAACTAAGATACTTGAAAAATAAAGATACCAAAGTATATGAAGGTAAAAAGGCATCTGATTTCACAAAGATGATTGCTAATGATTATTCTTTAAATACTGGTAATATAGCTGATACAAGTTATGTGATACCGTCAAGGGTGGAAGAAAATACACCGCTTATAGAAATGGTTCAAAATGCGTTAGATTTAACGTTAGCAAATACTGGTGAATTATTCGTACTGTATGATGATTTTGGAAAATTAACATTAAAAGACTTGCGTTCAATGTATGTTGGTGAAAATGGTGCATATTTACTCATTGATGAAGAAACTGGTGAAAACTTTAGTTATACGTCAAGTATTGATGATGCAACATATAACAAAATTAAGTTGACTTATGACAATGAAGATACTGGTTATAGGGATGTGTACATTGCACAAGATTCATCAAATATAAATAAGTGGGGTATCTTACAGTATTTTGACACCTTGCAGAAAGGTGAAAACGGTCAAGCAAAGGCGAATGCCTTATTAAAATTATACAATAAAAAAACACGTAATCTTAAAATCACTAAAGTGATTGGGGATAACAGAGTTAGAGCAGGTTCAATGGTGGTCATTAGTTTAAACTTAGGTGATATCACAGTAAACAACTTTATGTTAGTTGAGCATTGTAAGCATACGTATTACGAAAATGAACACTGGATGGATCTAACACTTATAGGGGGTGAGTTTGTTGCCTGATGCAGCAGAATTAGTAAAAGCAATTAAAAGAGCCGCACTTGATGCAGTAGAATCAATAAAACCCGTAGGTATATATTTTGGGGAAGTTCAAGGTGTATCACCATTGAAGATTAATGTGGAACAAAAGCTAATACTTGGAGAAAAGCAGTTGATTCTATCTAGGAATGTAACGGACTTTAAAACAAATGTAACGGTTAATTGGGAAACAGAAAGTGAACTTGGTTCACATAGTCATACCGTTAATGGAAATGTGGGTAACGGTGGAGAACCAACGCATTCACATAGTATCAATGTTAGTACAAGTAGTAAATCATTAAGTCATAGTCATGCGGTATCGGGGAAGAAAGAAATAACGGTACACAATGCTTTACAGATAGGTGACAAGGTGATTCTTTTGCGGCAGCAGGAAGGTCAAAAATATGTAGTAGTTGATAGGGTGACAATATGATTCCAACAACGGTAGGTTTTTTAGAACAAGATTTTGAGATTGCAGAACAACCAAGTAAAGTTTATAAGATGGATATAACTGGTAATTCAGTTCGTGGTTTTTGTGATGAAGTGGAAGCTATGATACAAGCAGTGTTTAGAATATTGAATACTGAAAGATATCAATATGTGATTTATTCATGGAACTATGGGATTGAAACACTGGATCTATATGGTGAACCGATAACTTGGGTTGTACCTGAACTTGAAAGACGAATAACAGAAGCATTGTCAGTTGATTCAAGAATTACAAATGTGACTGACTTTGAACATGATTTATCCATGAAGGGTATTATTCATACTACATTCATGGTACACACCATATACGGTGATATTCAAGCAGAAAAGGGGGTGAGTATATAATGTATGAAAATGTAACATACGAAGTACTACTTCAACGAATGTTGGATAGGGTGTCAGATAAATTAGATAAACGTGAAAGTTCATTGATTTGGGATACGCATAGCTCAACATCAATTGAACTACAAATACTATATATTGAACTAGATACACTAATCAGTAATTCATATGGTGATACTGCAGCACGTGAGTTTTTAATATTGTTGTGCAAGGATCGATGGATTACCCCTGAACCTGCTACATACGCAATACTACAAGGTGAATTTACACCGATTGATATTGATGTAACTGGTCAACGTTTTAATATTGGATCCATGAACTATATCGTCAAGGAACAAATTACACCCGGAACGTATCAAGTGCAATGTGAAAGTGCAGGAATCATTGGAAATCAGTATTCAGGTGATATGATTCCAATGGAATACATTGAAGGGTTGCAAACATCAACCTTGACCGAAGTATTAATACCGGGGGAAGATGAAGAAGATACCGAAGTATTAAGAGAACGATATTTTAATTCTTTTAAGGAACAATCTTTCGGTGGAAATAAAGCAGATTACTTGAATAAGATACGCAGTATTGACGGTGTAGGTGATTGTAAGGTTACAAGGGTGTGGAATAGTGATATTTCACCAAGTTCTATGATTCCAACCAGTGCAGTTACTACTTGGTACAATTCGGTGATTGATTCAGTTAGTTCAGAAGTTGCCACGTGGTTATCTAGTGTTTATATGGCATCATATGAGCATAAATTGACAGTAGGTGGAACTGTTTTACTAACGGTGGTGAATTCCCTTGATTATGGTGCATCTAGTGAAACATTATTAGATAGCATACAATCTATTATTGACCCATTAGAGAATGCAGGGGAAGGTTATGGATTAGCACCAATTGGTCATGTGGTATCTATCAAAAGTGCAATACCAGTTCAAGTATATATTAGTTCCACTTTTACGTATGAAGAAGGGTATAACTGGACTTCACTAAAAACATTGATTTATGCAGCAGTGAATGATTACCTATTAGACCTAAGAAAAGCATGGGCAAATGGAACATATACCATTGTAAGAATCAGTCAAATAGAAACTAAGATTCTTGCAATTGATGGTGTACTAGATATTGCAAATACAAAAATTAACGGTAGTGAAGGGAATTTAACATTAGGTATGTATGAAATCCCAATATTAGGGGGAGTGAACACATGATAAGAGAAGTAAACCTTGTATCTTATTTACCACCCTTTATGCAACAGTATCAAGAACCAGTGGCAGCACTGGATGCACAGGATCCTGAATTCCTATTGGTGTGGAATGCAACGGATCAGATTCTATACAATCATTTCATATCGACTGCCAATGAATATGGTATTTCAAGATTTGAAAAGATATTAGGGATTATACCAAGTGATGATGATACCATTGAAAGTAGACGTTCAAGAGTTCAAAGCAAATGGTTCAATACAATCCCATACACCTTTAAGGTGCTACTGCAAAAATTAACTATACTATGTGGTGATACGTCATTTGTATTAACTAAAAATTTTGCAGAAAATTACACGTTGCAAATTGAAACAAATTTAGGGTTATATGGTCAGGTGGAAGAATTGGAATATATTATCAAAACCATGATTCCATGTAACATTGTGATTGTTTCTAAAAACAGTATTCCTTGCATAAGTGAGGGTACTGTTTTTTTTGGTGGTGGTTTATGTGTAGTCAATAACTTCATGATTACAAATGACTTTAAAGAAGTATTCAACGTGGTTGGTGATGCAAGTGTAATTGGTGGGGCAGTTCATACCGATAACATCATGACTACCAATGATAGTATTAGTTCAAATACAGTTCAAGGTAACGCAGTAGTTGGTGGTGGAACAATAGAAACAGTTAAATTATTAATAACACAAGATTTTAACGAGAATATACAAGCAAGTAATAATGCCAATGTTGGTGCAGGAATTGTAAGTGTAGCTTTTGTTGAAATGAGTGACTAAGAAAGGGAAATAAGATGGTAGATTATTCACAATTAATTATTACTAATAAGGGGCAAGCATTAATTGCCAAAATGATGGCAGGTTCGGGAAATATCGAATTCACAAAAGTATGTACATCAGCTACGCAGTATAATCAATCACAACTGGTTGGATTAACTGCACTTTCAGGTGTAACACAGACAAGCCTTATATCTAAGGTGTCACGTACAAACAATGTAGCCATTAAAGTTGAAACTGCATTCTCAAATGCTGATAGAACAGTAGGGTATTACATGAGAACCCTTGGGTTATATGCAGTGGATCCTGATGAAGGTGAAATCTTATACGCAGTTACAATTGCTGAATCAGATAACTGTTATATGCCACCATACAATGGAATCACAGTTACTGGTGCATACATTCAATTAGTTACTACAGTAGGTAATTCATCTAGTGTATCACTAGAAGTAGATCCTGGTGCATATGCAACAATCGGTGATATCGCAGAACTGGAAGCAGAAATTGCAGATTTAAAAGCATTCGTTGGATATACAGAAGGTGATATTTACGGTGTGGAAGTTGATTTTGTAAATAAAAAATTCACACGATTAGCAGGTGCAGTAAATCGTACACATGGTGAAGGTTTTGATGAAATTCAAGCATTCGGTGGTAGACGAAGATGTAATGTTACTAATGGTGGTGTTGTTGTAGCTTATCAAGGTGATGCAGCATTTACTACAACTGGTAAATTAACAGTAGCAGTTGATTTGAACCCTGATGATGTAGAAACACCTGATACAAATTTACAATTTGCAGTGGGAACGATTGTTCAAACAATGGTTGAACAACCTAAGTTTTATTACAAAACAGTACCACTTATGGTAGAAAAAGGTGTGAAAGGGTTCAAACTTAGAAAGGCACGATACTATGTGTCAGATACAATGAAATCAGGTTTTAAATTACACCCTGCATTCATTGAAGATGGTAATAAGAATGATATGATTTATCTTTCAGCGTTTGAAGGTTCTTTATACGATACATCAGCTAGTGCATATATTTTGGATGATGCACAAGTTGCAGATTTTGCAAATGATCTATTATCAAGTATTGCAAATGCGAAACCAATTTCAGGATTAACACAAAGTTTGACACGTGCAAACACTAGAGCAATTGCACAAGAACGTGGTAACGGTTGGGAACAATCATATGCTGCTACAGTTGCTTGTTCTCAAATGCTTATGCTTGTTGAATATGCAAGTTTCAATATGCAATCAAAAATTGGAAACGGTGTAACTGGTAAAACAGATGATGGTACAACATCAATGACTGAACTTACTGGTGGAAGTGTTACACTTGGTAACGCATCAGGTGCAGTGGTTAATGATAACGGTTATACCGTTGTTTCTTACCGTGGTGAAGAAAACTTATGGGGTAACATTTGGACTTGGGTTGATGGCATGAATGAAAACAACCCTTCTGTATTTGCAGCAGGTGACGTTGGGACAATGTATATTGCAGATCATGGCTTCACTGATAATAGTAAGATATCCCCTTATGAAGATACTGGTATTCACCCAATGTATGGTGAAGGTTACATTTCGGCATTTGGATATTCAGAAAAATTCGATTGGTTATTTATAGCTGCTGAAATCACTGGTGATTCAAGTTTACCAGTTGGTGATTATACGTGGAATAAATATACTGGTTGGAGGGTTGCTAGGTTGGGCGGTGGTTGGCATGTTTCGTCTAGTGCGGGTGCTTTTGATCTTATTCTGGATGATGATTCTTCTACTCGTGGTCGCGGTGTCGGCGGTCGGTTGGTGTATGTACCAAGTAAAAATGTAGCTTAATTAAAAATATAAATAGTAAGGTAACCTAATGTTGTTGCACGATTATCAAAGTAGGATGCTAAATAGAAACTGAAAAAGTTACTAAATTAGGCAGTAATTGGAATAATTCGTCTAATGCAGGTACTTTTAATCTTAATCTGAATAATGATTCTTCTAATCGTAATCGCAATATCAGCAGTCAGTTAGTAAATGCACAAAACCACTTGTTTTCAAGTGGGGTTTTAAATAAATAAACCTGAACTTAGGTTACCGTGGCACTTGCCAAAACATAAAAAACATCAAGACCGTATTAGTAGACTTCCAAGGAAGGTTGAAAGTTCGGTCTTTGTGCATACAGTTACAAGAGGAAGGGTTAAATGGCTTGAAAAGATACGGCAACTTATTTGAAAAAATATACTCTATTGAAAATCTTGAACTTGCATATAAACACGCAAAGAAGGGTAAAGGGTGGTACAAGGAAGTAAAGGATATTGAAAAAGATCCTAAGAAATATTTATTAGATTTACAAGAAATGTTGAAAACAAATAGTTATAAAACATCTTCATATGAAACTTTTATCAAAAAGGATAGTGGTAAGGAAAGAGAGATTTATAAGTTACCATTTTACCCTGATAGAATATGTCAGTGGGCAGTTTTGCAAGTGATAGAACCACAACTTTTAGCAAACTTTACTGACGATACTTATTCAGCAATACCCAACAAGGGTATACATGATGCTTTTAAAAAGTTACGAAAAGCGGTTGATACAGTACCGCATGAAATGACATATTGCTTGAAGATAGATTGTAAAAAGTTTTATCCATCTATCGACCATGACATTCTAAAAGCTAAGTACAATAAAAAGTATAAAGACCGTGATTTGCTGAATCTAATCTATGAAATTATAGATAGCATAGATACTTGCCCTGCTACAGAAGAGAATATTAACTATTATAAAAATAAAGGAAAAGAAATTACTACTGTTTGTGATCCAAAAGGTAATGAGTTTATCGAAGGTATAGGAATACCAATCGGTAACTACCTATCACAGTATAGTGGTAATTTTTATTTGTCAGAATTTGACCACTGGATCAAAGGAGTTAAGAGAATAAAACATTACTACAGATATATGGATGATGTTTGTATATTCTTAGATTCCAAGGAAGAGTTAAATGAGTTATTTGAAGAAATTAAGTTGTATTTTGATAGCAATTTGAACTTACGAATTAAAGAAAATTATCAGATATTCCCAAGTTTTATTAGGGGTGTAGACTTTGTAGGTTATAGGGTGTTTTTACACCACACATTACTTAGGGAATCAACATATAGGAAACTTAAAAGAAAGATGATTGATATTAGGGAGAAGGTGGAAAGTGGTGAAGAAATGAATTATTCAGAATGGTGTTCAATCAATTCCTACAAAGGGTGGTTAGATCACTGTAATGGTTACAGGCTATATGAAAAATACATACAACCAATCAAATGTTACGCAGATGAATATTATCTGAAAAACATAAAATCCGAGAATAAGAAGGAAGGTAAACAGTATGAAAGATTATGGAACACAGAGAAGTACAGTGCAGCCTAACGCATTAGTAATTGATGATTACAGTGCTTGGGTATACACGAACATTCACCCAGTTAATGAAAATGTGGGTGAAGAAAATGAGTTTAATGGTTATGAGTTCAACATGGTTCAGTACGAAAAAGACGAATACATTAAACTTATTGATGATCAAAACAAGGCAAATCAAGTTGTCTTGAATAATTTATTGGGGGTGAACTAATATGGCAAATATGGAAATGTTAGCATTACAAATGAATGCTGCAATGCAGAAGTTTGTTAAAGGTGCAAACCTTACAGATAGTGAAGCAATGGAAGTTGCTGATTTGTATGAATCATGGGATGCAAAATTAAAAAGTAAACTAACTGCTAGTGTGGGTGAAATCTTGAAGTATGGGGTGAACGCAGATGGTGAAACACAATTATACCAAGTATTACAAGAGCATACCCCACAAGATGATTGGACACCTGATGTGTCTACTTCCCTTTATAAAAAAGTGGGGTTCGCTGATAATGATGTTCCAATTTGGACACAACCACTGGGGGCATCAGATGCCTACCAAATGGGTGACGTTGTATCTTTTGAATCAGAACTATGGGAATCAACCGTTGATGGTAATGTATGGAAACCGAGTGTATACGGTTGGGTAAAGCAATAACATGATAATAAAACCTTGTATGTGACGTTATATAACGTCTTATATGAGGTTTTTTTATAGTAACTGTAGGAACAACCGAAAAGAAAGGAAGAAAGAGAAATGGAAAAAAGTATTTGTATTGTAGGTGGATTAGTAGGTGGAACAATTTCAACAGTATTTGGTGGATGGGGTGCAGCAATGACAACTTTGATTATTTTTATGGCACTTGACTACATTACTGGGTTAGTTGTAGCAGGTGTATTTAACAAAAGCACAAAAATAGAATCAGGAAATTTAGAATCAAAAGCAGGTTGGAAAGGATTATGTAGAAAAGGTATGACCTTAACGGTGGTATTAATTGCAAGCAGACTTGATTTGATGATGAATACAACATTTGTGCGTGATGCAGTGATTATTGGATATGTGGTAAATGAAACCATTAGCATCATTGAAAACGCAGGTTTAATGGGGTTACCAATCCCAACTGTATTAACTAAGGCAATCGCAGTATTAAAAGAAAAATCAGAAAGTGAGGGTAATTAATTATGAGTAATTCAGGTTTAATTGATTGTACTGTATTAAGTCCAAATCATTCAGGAAAAAGAACACATAGTATTGACCGTATCACACCACATTGTGTGGTAGGTCAATTATCGGCAGAACGCATTGGTGCGTGTTTTCCTTACGGTAGGGGTGCAAGCTGCAATTATGGTGTAGGTTATGATGGTAGACAAGTTCTGATTGTAGATGAAGCCAATAGAAGTTGGTGTACATCAAGTGCAGAAAATGACCAAAGAGCAATTACAATTGAAGTTGCATCTGATAAAACTGCACCTTATACATTTACAAATGAAGCATATGCAGGACTGGTTGAATTGTGTATTGATATTTGTAAAAGAAATGGAAAGAATAAATTAATTTGGTTTGGTGATGAAGGTAAAACATTAAGCTACAACCCAAAATCAAATGAAATGGTACTTACCGTTCACCGTTGGTTTGCAAATAAATCTTGTCCCGGTGATTGGATGTATGAACGTATGGGGCAATTAGCAAATGATGTAACCAATGCAATCAGTGGTGGATCTAGTGATGACGTAGTGACTAAACTACCAAATGATGGAACATCATTGTATAGAGTTCAATGTGGTGCGTTTAGTAAAAAATCAAATGCTCATAATATGTTAAGTGATATTAAAGGTAAAGGTGTTGATGCTTTTATTACTTACGTTGATGGACTATACAAGGTACAAGTTGGTGCGTATGGTATTAAATCTAATGCAGAAAAACAGTTAAGCAAGATGCGAAACCTTGGATATGATTGTTTCATATCTACAATAGCAAAAGAAAGTGAATCATTTGTTCCAAGAAAATCAGCAGCAGAGATTGCACAAGAGATCTTTAAAGGTACTTGTTCTGATTCAAGATGGACTACTTGGGGTACTGGATCCACAAGAACTGAACGATTAACTGCAGCAGGTTATGACCCATCAGCGGTGCAAACGGAAGTAAATAAGTTGTTTTAATTTGCTTGTAACTTGCTGATGTTATATAATAAGGAAAGAAATGCTGAATATATGGTACTTTTTAACTTGCTTGTAACTTGATTGAAGAAGTTCAAAGTAGTAAAAAAACGTGATAATTTACAATACTTTGAACTTCTTACAAGTTGCTTGCAAAATGGCACTAAAGCCTTTATTTATAGGGGTTGGAACTTATCAAAAAGATAGTATTATCTGCGAATACAAACAAATACAAAATCCCTGGAGAGTTTACTCTCCAAGGGATTTTTTTATTTGTTTGTATTCATAGGAATCTATAAATGAGCCTTGTGTTCCGAAGGAATGCAAGGCTTGTTTGTGGGTTCGCAGATAATACGTAGGAGAATGCAAGAAATGATCGAGAAAAATCGTATCATTGCAGTGTCATTTTTCATGTGATATACTTAATGATGCAAAAGAATATGGATTTGGGGAAAGGGAAGGTTTTAAAATGAAAAGACAAGTAGTACTTATTATGACAGACACTACCAGAAGAGACATGGTAGGATGCTATGGTGATGATCGCATGATTACACCAAATATTGATAAATTGGCTTCAGAGGGCATTCGTTACGACAATGCATATACATGCCAACCAGTTTGTGGGCCAGCGCGTTCCGCTTTATTTACAGGAACATTTCCACATACAAATGGAATGGTTACAAACTCTATCGCATTAGGCGATAATGTGAAGACAGTAGGGCAACGTCTTACAGATAACGGTATCGAATGTGGTTATATCGGTAAGTGGCATTTAGATGGATCTGATTATTTTGGATTAGGTACATGCCCTGAAGGATATAATGAGAAGTATTGGTATGATATGAAATGCTACCTTGAAGAATTATCAGAGGCAGATAGAGTACGTTCACGTATTTCAGATACATCTTTTGAAGAGGATATGCATGAAGACTTTACCTATGCACATAGATGCTCGAATAGAGCACTTGATTATCTAGAAGAATTTAAGGATGAAGAATTTTTCTTGACAGTTTCTTATGATGAACCTCATGGACCATGTTTATGTCCAGCACCATACAATACGATGTACACTGGCTTTACATTCCCAGAAAATCCTAATTTCCAAGATGATCTTTCGAAGAAGCCTTTTATGCAACAACTTTGGGCTGGTGAAGATGGTATGAAAGCGACAGCTAAAGAGCTTAATGCGCCTTCAAAACAACTCGCACTATTCCTCGGATGTAATACATTCGTAGATTATGAAATAGGCCGTGTTATTGATAAGATTAACGAAGTTGCACCAAATGCACTTGTTATCTTCACTTCAGATCATGGTGACATGTTAGGTGCACATAGACTTCAAATGAAAAATGCAACCGCATACAAAGAAGTTGCTAATATCCCACTTATCATTCGTGGTGGCGTAGAAGACACTGTTATTACAGAGCCAGCAAGCCATATTGATATTGTACCTACCGTAATGGATTACATGGGATTACCAATTCCAAAGGTATTAGAAGGTAAGAGTATTTTAGCACAGATTAAAGATCCAGAAGTGAAGATTCATGACACAGTATTTACTGAATTTACACGTTACGAAGTGGATCATGATGGATTTGGTGGATTACAAATCATGCGTGCTGCGATTACAGAACGTTACAAATTAGCAGTGAACTTACTTGATACAGATGAACTATATGACATGCAAGAAGATCCATACGAAGTACATAATTTAATTCTTGATGAAAGCTATGCAGAAATCCGCAATGCACTTCATGATGAACTATTAGAACACATGAATACGACACGTGATCTTTATCGTGGATACCAATGGGCAGTACGTCCTTGGAGACAAGATAAGAAACCTTCTTGGGCCAATGATGGCTATACAAGACAACGTGAAAATGAAGAATATGAACCACGTCAGTTAGATTACGATACAGGACTTGTTATGGCAGAAGCAACTCGTAAGAAAACTACGAAGGATGAAAAGAAATAAGTATTTTACATACAGTTTGTTATGATTA
The DNA here is from genome assembly GCA_044425805.1 of Lachnospiraceae bacterium. Classification (GTDB taxonomy): domain Bacteria; phylum Bacillota; class Clostridia; order Lachnospirales; family Lachnospiraceae; genus RGIG6307. Next base: position 437,065 of record JAWXVC010000004.1, read on the forward strand.
AAGAATAGAAAGTGATGAATGTTGTAATGTATAATAAATATATGAAGAGGTTGCTAGATGCTGTTTTATCAGGAGTGGGTATTGTTATACTATTTCCTGTATTATTAGCTTTAGTTATTGCTATTAAGATTGATTCAAAGGGACCAGTTCTCTTTAAACAAAAAAGAGTTGGAATACATAAAACGTATTTTTCTATACTAAAGTTTAGGACGATGCGAATTGATACACCAAAGGATTGCCCAACGCACTTATTAGAAAATCCACAACAATACATTACAAAGGTTGGCGGGATTTTACGAAAAACAAGTCTTGATGAATTGCCGCAAATATTTAATATTTTCGTTGGTCAAATGAGTATAATAGGGCCTAGACCAGCTCTTTGGAATCAATATGATTTAATTGAGGAGAGGGAGAGGTATGGTGCGAATGATATCTTACCTGGACTAACTGGATGGGCACAAATAAATGGTAGAGATGAGCTTGAGATCGCAGTAAAGGCGAAGTTAGATGGTGATTATGTGAAACAGTTAAGCTTTGCTTTTGATGTAAAATGCTTTTTGGGAACAATCACAAGTGTACTAAAGCATGAAGGTGTTCAAGAAGGAAAAAAGGATGGGGAATAGTGTGAAAAAGGTATTAATTACTGGAGCAGGTAGTTATATTGGAACTTCCTTTTTAAGTTATATAAAAGAGCATGAGTCTAAGATACAAATAAACACGTTAGATATGCTTAGTAGTGATTGGCGTTCACATGATTTTTCTTGCTATGATTCCATATTTCATGTGGCAGGTATCGCACATGCAGATGTAAGCAAAGTTTCACAGGAGGTAATCGACCTTTACTATTGTGTGAATACGAAGTTAACAATAGAAGTTGCTACAAAAGCGAGAGATTGTGGTGTTAGACAATTTATATTTATGAGTAGTATGATTGTCTATGGGGATGCGTGTGTTGTCACACAGGAGACAAAACCTAATCCAAGTAACTTCTATGGGGATAGTAAGCTACAAGCTGAAATAGGGCTCGCTAGCCTTGCTACAGATGAATTTCTAGTGGCTATTATGCGTCCACCTATGATTTACGGGAGGGATAGCAAAGGGAATTTCCCACTATTAGCGAAATTGGCAAAAAAAACTCCTATTTTCCCAAAATCTCAGAATGAAAGATCTATGCTTTATGTGGAGCATTTATGTGAATTTGTGAGACAAGTTATATTGTATGAAGATTCAGGAATTTTTTTTCCACAAAACAAAGAGTATGTTACAACTTCGGATTTGGTATATGAGATATCAAGAGCTATTGGCAAGAAACTTTTTCGTGTATCTGGATGTATCTGTTTGATTCATTTTATGCAATGGATATGTGCTAAAATTCCATTAGCCTTTACGAGAAAAGTTTCAAATTTATTGCATAAAGTATTCTCTACCTTGAGGTATGAGAAAATCATGAGTGATTACAGAGAGAATACTTACCAAATGTATGATTTTAGAAAAACAATAGAAAAAAGTGTAGGGTAGAAACAATAAAAGAGGCGTAAATCCAATTGGGTTTACGCCATTTCTTATTATTCTTATAAGGTTTCCCATTTCTGGTCTTTTTCACTTAAATTTAGTGGAGTACCATCAGCGAGAGCATAGCCTGTAGCACTTGCAGTACCTGTGTATGCACCGACAACCTGAGGCCACTTAATATCAATGCTTGGGTCATTCCATGCAAGTCCACCTTCATCACCTGGTTGATAGAAGTCTGTACACTTGTAGCAAAATTCTGCCAACTCACTAAGTACGAGGAAGCCATGAGCAAAGCCTTCTGGAATATAGAATTGCTTTCTGTTTTCTTCAGTAAGTTCTACACCATACCATTTTCCGTAGGTTTCACTTCCTGAACGTAAATCAACAGCAACATCAAATACATGGCCTTTGATTACACGTACAAGTTTACCTTGTGGAAAGTTTTTTTGGAAATGTAATCCACGTAATACCCCTTTTGTAGAGCTTGATTGGTTGTCTTGTACAAAGTTCATAGTAAGGCCAAAAGCTTCTAAATCTTTTTTATTATAAGTTTCTGTAAAATAGCCTCTGCTGTCTCCATATACGGCAGGTTCTATGATACATAATCCTTTTATTCCACCTACATGTTGTTCTACTTTAATGTTTCCCATGTGAATAATCCTTTACCCCTCTAAATATTTCCCATCTAAAATATCTTTTAGATAGTGTCCATATTGATTTTTTTTGAAGATTTCATAAATATTTGTGAGATCTTCCTTTGAAATCCAACCATTTAAATAAGCAATTTCTTCTAGGCATGCAATTTTACGATGTTGATGTGATTCTATTGTTTGCACAAAGTTAGTAGCTTCTACAAGGCTTTCGTGTGTACCTGTATCTAGCCATGTAAATCCTTGACCTAAGAGTTCAACATTGAGCTCTGCTTGATCCAAATAAATACGATTCAAATCAGTGATTTCGAGTTCTCCACGAGGGCTAGGAGCTAGATTTTTTGCATATTCAACGACTTTATTGTCATAAAAATATAAACCTGTTACACAATAATTACTTTTTGGATTAGTAGGTTTTTCTTCGATGGAAACGGCTTTTCCATATTGATCAAATTCTACAATGCCGAAACGTTCTGGATCATCTACATAATATCCAAAAACGGTAGCACCTTGTCCAGCATCAGCTTTCTCAACAGCAGCACGTAATCGTTTTGTAAGTCCATGACCTGCAAAAATATTATCGCCAAGTACCATAGCAACACTATCAGAACCAATGAATTCTTCTCCAATAATAAATGCTTGTGCGAGTCCATCGGGACTAGGTTGTACAGCGTAGCTTAGATTGATTCCAAATTGCTTGCCATCACCGAACAAGTCCTGAAATCTAGGAGTATCCTGTGGTGTTGAAATAATTAGAATATCGCGAATTCCAGCGTTCATAAGTACAGACATCGGATAGTAAATCATAGGTTTATCATAAATTGGTAAAAGTTGTTTGGATGTTACCATAGTAAGTGGGTATAGGCGTGTACCAGAACCACCTGCAAGTATAATACCTTTCATAGGGCACCTCTTTCTATAAGTTTTCGATTGTTTTACTTAGTATACAGGGTGACGTTAGGTTATGTGCAAGCGGAAAATTAGATTGACACGTTCGAGGGGAATATTTAAGCTTGTTCCACTTGTGTTTCGTAGCTCTTAATATCTTTGTTGCATAAAATCATAATCATACAAATAAAAAACAATAAAATATTAAATATAAAAGGGAATGTTTTGTTGAGGTCAAATAAAAGACCTACAACATATCCAAAGGGTGCTGAAAGAGCGATCATACAGGCATTAAATAAAGCGTAGATTCTTGAACGTTCTTTTACATCAACAAAAAATGCCATAAGAGCATCTTTTCTTGGGATGATAATCGCGTAGGCAGTGGCTTCTAATATAGTATAAATACAAATAAATATTATGCTTTTTGTCGGTGCGAGTAACAAGACAATATGGCTTAGAACATATACAATAAAACCGGTTATAAGTGATTTTTTCATTTGTAATCGGTTTATTTTGTTTTGTAAAAAAGCAATGCAAATAATCATCATCAAAGTTCTAACCATTGGAAATACTGCAACTAAACCATCTGAAAGTTCTAAAGCCTCTGTGATATAGAGGGAAAAGAAGTTATTAGTTGTAATAAGAATAATGTTAGAGAGTGCTAAAAAGAATATTACAAATAGCATTTTTGAAGATTTTAAGATAGATAAAAATACAGTTTTGTAGCCTTTGAACATATCAAAATATGAAATATCTTTGGTTTCTTCCATGCGCCTTACGCCAACCTCTGTTTCACCACCAAAGTGGTATAAGAGATAAAATTTGAGCCCCATAGATATAGCTGAAATAAAATAAAGAACGCGCACAACGGCAACTACAGAAAAAGCATCAACTAACACTATAGCAATTGGAGAGAAAAAAATGGATAACAATCCACATATTTGTATGAGTGTAAATGCATTGGTTAGATGTTTTGGTGGGCAATCTTCGACAAACAAGCAATTCCAAGATGCGTTTGTAATCTGGTAGCTAGCATTTATAATTGCAGCAAATAGAAACCACCAAAAATTTTGAGCAAAAGCCCAAATAAGGCATGGAATAGACCATGAAATGAAGTCGAAAATAAAGGTGGCATTTCGCCGTCCCATCTTATCTGTGATGATACCACCTAGTAAAGCAAATAAAACTTGCAAAGAAAAACCTAACGATATCGTTAGGCCAATTTCTTTACTCGTTAATCCAATGTGTGACATATAAATGGTCGCAAACGGTGTGAAAAGAGCGTATGGAATAAACCATAAGGGCTCTGTAATGAGTGACCATTTTGGGTTTCCTTTTAATGCAAGGAAGGTGATGATTAAGTCGTGATTTTTAATTTTTTTCATTATTCTGCTTTGTTTTCTTCCTCTGTCGTAGGTTCGATTACTGCTTCAGCAACAGGAGCAGGAGCAATAGTTTCAGTAGTAACCTTTACAGTTTTTGTGATGATGCCAAATGCCCAGTTTGCAATTTTAGAAAAAAGTGGTAGCTTTGCATCTTCTCCTTTGATTACATGCAAAAGTGCAATAATCGAAAAAATCAAACAAACTAGAGATACAATACTTAAAAATCCTGAGATGATGGCAGAAATAACACTACCTACAAATGGGATGTAAGTTAGAATGTCAAAAACATCAAGGCAGTTAGCTAAAAATGAGTAAGTAATACAGAGTAAAAATGCTTGAATTACTTGTTTTCCAAGCCACTCGTTTTTTTCGACTACGAGTACAAATCCAAGAAGTAATGCGAGGAGTGTTGTTTGGTTACAAATAGCTAAAATAAATGCTGCTGTTGCATATGCAACGTAAGTGATACCGGTTGTTCCTTTGGTCATGATATAATCATCCTTTCAAATGTAAAATTTTTCTAAAGTATAGCATGTATTCATTAGGAATACAACGGATACTGAGGTTAAAAGGGTTGATTTTACAGAAATGATACGTTAAACTTAGCTAAATACGAAAAAGGATGATTATTAATATGAAAATAAGTACTATTTTAGAGAAAAGACCAACTATTTCTTTTGAAATCTTTCCACCAAAGAAGTACATAGAGGATGTTACTTCTATATATAATACGATAGAGGAATTAGTAGATTTAAAACCAGATTTTATTAGTGTAACATATGGTGCAGGCGGTTCCACAACGAGTCATACAACAGAGATAGCCTCGCACATCAAAAACACATATGGGATAGAAGCGGTGGCGCACCTTAGCTGTATAGATACTACGAAGAAAGAATTACTTCATATTGTATCGGAATTAAAAGCACAGGGCATAGAGAATATATTAGCATTAAGGGGAGATTATCCAAAAGATTATGATGTGGAACATGCACCAAAGGAATTTCAGTATGCCAGCGAATTGGTTTCATTTTTACATGAAAATTTTGAAGATTCTTTTTGTATTAGCGGAGCGTGCTATCCAGAGGTACATCAGGATGCAGATTCCTTACAAAGTGATTTGCTAGCACTAAAGAAAAAGGTAGATGCAGGTGCTGAGTACTTGATTACGCAGATTTTTCTAGACAATAATTATTACTATAGATTAGTTCGTGAAGCGAGAAAAATAGGTATTACAGTTCCAATTTTAGCGGGTATTATGCCGACCACGAACGGGAAACAGCTTTTACATATTGCGAAGCTTAGTGGTTGTTCTATTCCATATGAATTATCAGCGATGATTGAGCGATTTGCAGATGACGAACAAGCAATGTATGAGGTAGGTCTTAATTATGCTACTTACCAAATCATGGATTTGATTACAAATGGTGTAGATGGCATTCACTTATATACGATGAACAAACCTCGTATAGCAAAAGAGATTTTATCTAGAACAGAAGCTATACAAAATGCATTTAGAAAGAGAGACTAGAATGTCACAGCATAGAATATTACAAGTATTAGAAGAAAAGATTTTGGTGTTTGATGGTGCGATGGGGACAAGCTTGCAGGCAGCAGGTCTTAAGATGGGGGATATCCCTGAAGAGCTTAATATTACGCACCCAGAATTAATACAAAAAATACATTTAGATTATTTAAAAGCGGGATCAGATATGATCTCTACAAATACATTTGGATGTAATTCATTGAAATTAGAAAAATCGAGCTACAGTTTTGAAACAATCTTAAAGGCTGCACTTGAAAATGCGCAGATTGCGAAGAGGGATTGTGAGAAAGAGTGTTTTATAGCGCTTGATATTGGACCAGTTGGGCAGCTATTAGAACCAATGGGAAGTCTTAGCTTTGATGAAGCTTACAATATAGTAAGAGAGCAGGTGTTGCTAGCAAAGGATGTAGTAGATGTTGTTTTGCTAGAAACGATGACGGATATATATGAAGTGAAGGCGGCGGTACTTGCAATCAAGGAAAATTCAGATTTGCCAATTTTTGTGTCTATGACTTATGAGAGCAATCAACGTACCTTGTCGGGATGTGATCCGTTAACAATGGTGACAGTATTAGAGGGATTAGGTGTAGATGCACTAGGTGTGAATTGTTCACTAGGTCCAGTTGAACTTACACCTATTATAGACTGTTTGCTTGCTAATAGTAGCATTCCGGTTTTGATACAACCAAATGCAGGGCTTCCTGTTTTAATAAATGGAGAAACACGTTTTGGATTAGATGCAGAAGGGTTTTCGCTTGAAACAGCAAAACATGTGCACAAAGGTGTGCGTATTGTTGGTGGATGTTGTGGAACAACCGCAGATTATATCAAGATGCTTGTGGAAAAGTTGCCATCAAAAATGGTAGTACCAGTTGTTGAAAAATATACACGTGTATCTAGTGGAAGTCAGACAGTGACCTTTGGGGAACGCGTGATTGTGTGTGGTGAAAGGTTGAATCCTACAGGCAAGAAAAAGCTAAAGGCTGCGCTTTTAGAAGGGCGATTTGATGAACTTGTTTTAGAGGGGGTTATGCAGCAAAAGGCAGAAGCTGATGTCTTAGATGTAAATGTTGGGCTTCCTGGCATTGAGGAAGCTGCTACGATGAAAAAGGTGATTAAGCTTTTACAAGAGGTTATAACATTACCACTTCAAATTGATAGTAGTGACCCAGAAGCTATAGAGATGGGCTGTCGTTATTATAATGGGAAACCGCTTATTAATTCTGTAAATGGTAAGTGTGAGGTTATGGAGACGATATTCCCAATTGTAAAAAAATATGGTGGAACGGTTATAGGTCTTACACTCGATGAGACTGGTATACCAAACAAGGCAGAGGAACGTTTTAAAATAGCACAAAACATTATAAATACAGCAGCAGAATATGGGATATCCAAAGAGAATATTATCATAGACTGCCTCGTGCTTACGGCTTCGGCACAGCAAGCAGAGGTGTTAGAAACCTGTAAAGCAGTATCACTTGTAAAAGAATTAGGTGTGCACACGGTGTTAGGTGTTAGCAATGTGTCATTTGGCTTACCTAATAGACCACTGCTCAACAAAACATTTTTGACCATGGCGATGATGAGCGGTCTTGATTTACCGATTATAAATCCTTTAGATGAAGAACTTATGGATACAATTAAAGCTTTTGAGGTCTTAAATAACAAAGATATAGATGCGAAGAAATATATTGAAGCTCAATCGACAGCAACTACTACAAAAATTAGCACACAAGCTAAAGAGGTGTCGCTTTTTGAAATTGTGTTACGTGGATTAAAGGATGATGCAACAGCTGCTATGCATAGGGAACTTGAGACAAAGGCAGCGTTAAAGGTAGTAAATGAAATCTTAATTCCTGCATTAAATGAGGTTGGAAATAGATATGATAGTGGGAAAGTTTTTCTTCCACAGCTCATGAAATCTGCTGAAACAGCAAAGCTTGCTTTTGGTATTGCGCAAGCGCATTTTGATGGTGAAGAGGCTACGAAGGGACCGATTGTAATAGCAACAGTAGAGGGTGATATTCACGATATTGGTAAAAATATCGTAAAGGCAGTGCTTGAAAGCTATGGATACAAGATTATAGATTTAGGGAAGGATGTAGCGCCACAGCTTGTTCTGGATGCATTTTATCAATATAAACCAAAAGCAATTGGTTTGAGTGCGCTCATGACAACGACGGTGGTTTCCATGGAAAAAACAATCCACCTACTCAAGGAGCAAGTGGATATGTGTCCGATTTTCGTTGGTGGTGCAGTACTAACACCTGACTATGCAAAGCAAATTGATGCGGATTATTATGTTTGTGATGCGATGGAAACAGTTACTCTGCTAGAAAACTTGTTACAGTAGCTTATATTTTCCAGACAGTACGCTATAGAGTAAGTAGCTTGCAAAAATAAAGCTCACACATTCTGCAAAAGGTATTGCTAGAAATAGACCTTGATATCCCATTAAATAGGAAAGGCCATAAATGCCAATCACTGTGAAAAAGAATGTCCTTGAAAAGGAGAGTAATGCTGAAAATAATCCGTTAGACAGTGCTGTAAAAAGGGAAGATCCAAATACATTTATACCAGTAAATAGAAAGGCTACAGAAAACAAATGTAGTCCTTCTGTCGAAAGAGATGCTACATGTGCATTATCTCCTGAAAAAATATGGGCTAGATTTTCTGCAGAGGTATAGGAAATAAGCGTAATAAGAACGGATGCACATGATATAAAAATAAGACTATATTTTATGATTTTTTTGACATAAGCTATATTGCCAGATCCATGATGATAAGAAATAATAGGTGCTACTCCGATAGAATATCCGAGGAATAGACCAATCATCAAAAACTGAGCATATAGTACAACGGTGATGGCAGCAATGCCATCAGAACCTAAGAACTTAATCATAAAAAAATTGAAAAGGATTGTAATTACACTATTAGATAGATTTGTTACCATCTCAGAGGAGCCGTTAAATGCACTTCTTTTGATGACGTTAAGGTCAAAGCTAAAGCGTGTGAAATGCAGTCCTTTTTTGTTGCTAAAAAAGAAGACAATACCTACGATAGCGGGAATGCTAAAACCGATACCAGTTGCATAGGCAGCACCAGCGATTCCCATGTCTAGAGGAACTATAAAGACATAATCTAGTATCATGTTTGTAACACCACTTATGATAGTAAGCGCAAGTCCTAACAGGGGTTTTCCAGCAGAAATGAAAAAGGATTGAAATAGTAATTGTAAAATAGAAAATGGCAATAGCAGTAAAAGTGGTTGTAGATATTCAAGGGTATAAGGAAGTATCACTTCATCTGCACCTAGTAGTAACATCAAGGTTTCACCGTTGCATAATACAAAAGTAATAAAGGTTATACCGATTATGAGAGCAGAGGCACAAATCAAAGTAAAGTTTCTGTTGGCAAGGTCTGCCCGCCCTTCACCTTGATTAAACGAAACGATAGCACAACCACCGGTTGCAAACATTACTGCGATTCCGACAACAATGCTTTGCATAGGATAGACAAAATTAACGGCAGATAAAGCATCTGTACCTACAAAGCGAGATACGAAAAAGCCATCTACCATCGTATACATAGAAACGAAAATCATCATAACAATGGATGGTAATGCAAATTTTAGTAATGCTATAAAATTATATTCTTTAGATAATTTATTGTTCATAAGTTGTTCCTTCTATTGTAATTTCAGTGCTACTGTGTCATCATAAACTATAGAGTAACACCATAGTCAAGTGGAAAGAGAAGGATTAGCTTATGGGAATTGGAAAAGTTCACTTTTTATCAGGAGAGTTTGCACAGTTATGTAATATTTCAAAGGATACGTTGTATCATTATGAGAAAAAAGGGATTATAAAACCTGATTATGTAGAGGAAAATGGGTACAGGTATTATGCTAGTGACCAGTTTGAGGTAGTTAGTGTGATTGTAACCTTACGCGATCTAGGAATGAGCCTTTCAGAGATTAGAGATTTTATTTCTAATAGAAGTGAAGACAGCTTATTGAATTTATGTATACAAAAGCAAATTGAGATAGAAGCTCAGATTAAGAATCTACAGAAAATGAGGGTCTTTTTTGAAAATACGAAGAAAAATCTGCTAGAAGTACAGAGTATTGAATATGGGAAGGTTTATATACAAAACCATAAGCAACAAAGCTTGCTGCTTTCAAGAAAAATGGGCGAAGATGATATAGGGGATTTCAAGGAAATCATGTCAGAACTGATCAAAGAATGCCCAATGCTGTATGCTTTTACTTCGATTGGTGCCATACGCACACTAGCGAGTGCAAGAGCGTATGAGGTTGATTTGTATGAATATTTTTATTTGTCTGATTGGGGAGAGCGGACGGTTCGAACAACAAAAAAAGCAGGTAAGTATTTGGTGATTTATCATAAGGGAAAATATGAGGAGATGCTAGATAGTTATAAAATACTTCTTTCCTATATTGATGAACATGCATATAAGGTGGCTGATTATATTTATGAGGATACGATTATTGATGAATTTGCAGTTACTACAGAAGAGGAATTTGTCTCTAAAATCATGCTTGAGCTTATAGATTAACTATAAGCTCAAGTTATTGCTTAATTTAATGAGATGTCTATTACGATATTCAGATGGTGAAACAGCTTCTGCCTTTTTGAAAAATTTTGAAAAATAATATGCATCACAAAAGCTTAGTTCATTTGCGATTTCTGCAATGGACAGGTTGGTAGAAAGCAATAAGGACTTTGCCCTTTGGAGCAAGCGCTTTTCGATATAGGATTTAATACCCATTCCCGTATCTTGCTTGAAATTTCTAGAAAGAGTGTGATATGGGCGGTCGAGTGCTTCGGCAATCGATTGGATTTTAAGGCTAGAGCTTAAATTGCTTTTGATATAATCAAGCACATCCTTTTGCTTATAATAACCGAGGAAATAGGTTGAAAAATCCTCTTTTTCATAGGCTGTTGACATGAATTTTGCAACAAATTGTAAAAGTGTAGCTTTTAAATACAGGATATCAGAGAGTGAATCTGAGGAGGAAAGCTCAAGCATTTCATCTAGAACAGAAGCTTGGAAAGGGATAGAAAGATAGTGTGTAATGCCTTCGAACAAATCGACACCTGGTAAGAGGTGAAGCTCAAAGTGCAGATAAAATTTTTGCATTTTTGAAGTACAGACATAATTATATGTAGTACCAGCAGGAATCATATAGATGTAACCTGGTTGTAAATAATGACGACCTGATTCGTTTTCGATATATGCACTACCTTCCATGAAAAAGTACATGCGATTGTAAGAAGAGACGATATCACGAAAAGACCAGTTGGTATCACCTATATATAAACCATTTTCTAAGATATTAAAGTTTAGTCTATTGAATTCCTGTACAAGTGAAGGAAAGTTAATGTTATATTTCATAAGATACATCTTTCTGTTTAAAAATTACATTTACGAAGTTACCAACGTATTATATCATATATACAACACGTATTGTGATATTTTTCGCAGAAAGGTTGCTTGTAGTTATGAATGAAAAAAGGAGCGTCCTAGAAGGTTATTTAAGAACTATAGATGATGTGATTGAACATGGTTATTACAAGGCTAATTGGGAATCGTTACGAGACCATAAGGTACCAGAGTGGTATAGGGATGCGAAGTTTGGTATCTTTATTCATTGGGGGCCTTATTGTGTGCCAGCATACAAGGGTGAATGGTACTCAAGGAATATGTACAAAAAAAATATGCCAGCATATACGTATCATATAGAGCATTTTGGCTTACAAAAAGACTTTGGGTATAAGGATTTTATTCCAATGTTTCATGCAAAGGATTTTGATGCGAAGAAATGGGTGGATTTATTTGAGGAAGCTGGTGCAAAGTTTGTAATGCCAGTTGCAGAGCACACAGATGGGTTTCAGATGTATGATAGTGCGCTTTCTGATTGGTGTGCAGCGAAGATGGGACCGTGTAAGGATATTGTTGGAGAGCTCAAGACAGAGCTTGAAGATAGAGGGATGGTACTTACGACCTCGTCACATCGCATAGAGCATTACTGGTTTATGAGCGGCCTTCGTGAATGCGAGAGTGATCTTCCAAAGAACCTAGAGTATGGACATATTTATTGGCCAGCAGCACTAGATCCTTTTGCAGGTAATAACATGGGATTAGCGATGGTGTCAGGTTTTGATGTGGATGAACTTTTTATGCAGGACTGGCTTGCTAGAAATTGTGAAATCGTAGACAAATATAGACCGAAGATTATGTATTTCGACTGGTGGATACAGGTTGAGCCTATGAAGCCATACCTTAAGAAATTTGCAGCCTATTATTATAACAGAGCACTTGAATGGGGTGAAGACGTTACGATTAATTATAAGAATGACGCTTTTATGTTAGGTACTGGTGTGCGTGACTTTGAGAGAGGTCAGTTACCAGATGTTTCACCTACCTTTTGGCAAAATGACACTGCAGTTGGTAAAGATTATTGGGGTTATACACCTGATAATAGATATAAAGAACCATATGAGATTTTGTGCGATCTTGTAGATGTAGTTAGTAAAAATGGTTCCCTTTTACTTAATGTCGGACCAAAATCTGATGGTACTATTCCAGATGAGGATGCATACATCTTGCGTGAGGTTGGTGCATGGCTTAAGTTAAACGGCGAAGGCATTTATGGATCAAGCTTTTGGAAGAAATGCGGGGAAGGACCTACGATTACAAAGGAAGGGCATCATACAGATATACTTCGTGATGCTTTTACGTGCCAGGATTTTAGATATACTTATAAGTCAGGATGCATTTATGCATTCGCTATGAAATGGCCTGAGGATGGAGTAGTAAAGATGACTCTACTTGGCAGAAAATCAGGTCAAATGAATGCAGTTATAAAATCAGTGGAAGTATTTGGTGCAGCAAATGGATGTCAACACATTTTGTGCGATACACATCTTACGGTTATTGCAGAGGGTATTACAACAAAAGCCCCTGTTTGTATAAAAATAACAATTGATTAATTTGATAGTTTATGGAGGAAAAAATAATGTCTTATGATTACGGAATGGCAGCGATTAATTTAGAAATGACAGATCTAGTACCTAGAACAGAGTACTCAGCATCTATGCACTGGGATTTAGTGAATAAAGTACTTGGTACACATATTACGATTGACTCAGAACCAGTACAAAAAGCGCTAGCAAGTGCACAGTTCAAAAAAGCATGGGATTATGGCATGAACTGGAATGTTTATACACATATCAATGCTCTTAACAAATGTCGCACACAAATGGGACACGCAAACTTTGCAGCAGGCGGAACAGATTTTAATAATAAAGTATACTGTCCATTTGAAGATCCAGAAGATTGTATCGATTTCAATCCTATGGAAGTATATGGAAAACTTGATCATGCACAGCTAGTAAAAGAATACAATGATAATTATCATGCAAAGGTGGCTGAAAACCCTACCTCTGTTAATATGACTGGTATCTATATTTCACTTGTTTCTGGTCTGATTGAAATTTTTGGCTGGGATATGATGCTTATGGCAATGGGTATCGATGAAGTTGGATTTGGTGAAGTGGCTACTCGTTACTCTGAGTGGATTACACAATATTTTGAAGCATTAGCGGACTCTGATGCACCAGTTGTTATGATACATGATGATATGGTTTGGACATCAGGTGCTTTTGCAAAACCTGCTTGGTATCGTGAATACATATTCCCTAATTTCAAAAAACAACTTGCACCACTACGTGAAGCTGGAAAGAAAATCATGTTTACATGTGATGGTAACTTTACAGAATTTATCGATGATATCGCAGCATGTGGTGTAGATGGGTTTGTTATGGAACCTACAACAGCTATGGAACAAATTGCTGAAAAATATGGTAAAACACATTCTTTTGTAGGTAATGCAGATACTAGAATTCTATTGAATGGAACAAAGGATGAGATTTATGCAGAAGTAAAACGTTGTATGGATATCGGTAAGAAATGCCCAGGCTTCTTTATGGCAGTTGGTAATCATATTCCTGCAAATACACCAGTAGAAAATGCATTGTTCTACAATGAAGTATTTGAAGAATTAAGAAGAAGATAGTTTGAAAAATAGAATCAAGATAAAAACGAGGGCAAATTTGCCCTCGTTTTTTAATACTATGAATTTATTGTTTGTTCAATAATGCTTTCCATAATTTCTAGGCTTAGCATTCCAGCAACATATCCATACACATTTCCATTTGTATCAATCATAAAGGTAGTAGGATAGGCTGAAATGGCATATTGATAGGTTAATATGCCCGATGTATCCATAACAACAGGGAAGGTATAGCCGTTCTCATCTAAGAAATCAATAACACTCTCAACATCACCTTCTTGGGTATAAGTGTTCTCATCAGAATATGGAGCCGCAACACCTAAGATGATGACATCTTCCTCATTATAGCCATAGTCAGCATAAAGAGCTTCGATATCTGGCATCTCCATTTGACAAGGTCCACACCAGGTCGCCCAGAAATTCAAAAATACTACCTTTCCTTCATAATCAGAAAGTGTATGTGTATTTCCATATTGATCTTGTAATGTAAAATCAGGTGCAGGGATTTCTGAAGAGGTCTCCTCTTCAACGATTTCCTCGGTAATATCTTCGCCGATATCTTCGGTGATATCTTCGCCGATATCTTCGATTACTACGTCATCTGATGGAAGTGTTTCTTCTATAATAGTAGTCTCAGAGAATAAAGAAGGCATATTTGCTAGATATCCAGTAATCTGACTCATCCCACCACTAATCATCATAATACCAATTAAAATCATAAGTACACCTCCGATTTTAACAGAATAAAACAATACTCGTTGATATTTTTTGAAAAGGGATAAAAGTTTTGTGGTGAAAAAACCAACTGCTATAAAAGGTAACACGAAGCCAAGCGTATAGATTCCAATTAGTATGAAACCAAGCGCAGAGGTTTCACTGCTAGAAGCCATGATGAGTACACTAGAGAGTGTTGGTCCAACACAAGGAGTCCAAGCAAAACTAAAGGTAAATCCCATGAGTAGAGCGGTTATTGGATTCATAGATATAAGATTAAGCTTGATTGGGAGCCTACGCTCCCTCTCTAAGAAAGAACTATTTTTAAAAATACCTAATTGAAATAGACCAAATAGGATAATAAGTGAGCCTCCAATTCTAGAAATAAGTACCTGCTTTGTGCTAAAAACTTGACCTAGCGCTGAAAATCCTAGACCGAGTATAAAAAAAGATGCGCTAATACCTAGCACAAAGAAAAACGTATTTCGAAGCACCGTCTTTTGATGGTAGGATATGGAACCATCCTCTGCCACTGACTTCGTCCCACCTGATAAATAACCAATATAAAGTGGAACAAGAGGTAACACACATGGAGATAAAAAACTCAGGATCCCCTGAAAAAATACCGCCAACGCGGACACGGACATATCTAATGACAAATTCATACTTTGACCTCTCATTCTTTTTTTTAATATATCTACTCCATTGTCTATACATCTATATATAGCTCAAGAGGTACGTTTGCACTACTATTCACTCGTAGCGGTACATAACATACTAAGTCATGCTATGCATCCCTTAGTATGTAAGGACCGACGGCTCATAAGTACCTCTTTCGAGCTATATATAGATGCATAGACAAAGGAGCACGTATATAAAACACGAATCTTGCAAGTAGCCATAAACCTTCACAGCACTTTTATATTCTTGACTTGCTATCGTATTCTATACTTGCATCTGAATATTCAACTACATATATCTCCGTTTTTAGTATCTATATATTGTTTTTACGCAGGCATTTGTGAACCGTCGCTCCTTAGATGGTGTCCTTTACCATCTTAGTAGCGCTACGGTGAACATATAGCGAGAGCGTGCCTGTCTAAAACAATATATAGATACTAAGATAACGGGTCGTTATATGTAGTATAAAACTTCAGAAGTAAGTATAGAATACCACACAAGCGAGAATATAAAAGTGAAAAATTGATAAAATAGCTAAATAATTAAAATAATGGTTTACAGTAGCTGTTTGTAATGTTATGATGTATGAGTTTGTCGCTATTCTTGACGAAAATGTGAGGAGAATAGCATTTGGGTTGTGCATAGAGGCACATTTTAATGAAAGGTACAAGGTAAATACTTGAAATTTAACGAATTAGAATTAAAAGAAGAACTATTAAGAGCAATTGAGGATATGGGATTTGAGGAGGCAACACCGATTCAATCACAAGCGATTACATCTATCCTATCTGGAAGAGATATTATCGGTCAGGCTCAAACAGGAACAGGTAAAACAGCAGCATTTGGTATTCCTGCTATTCAAAATATTGACGTTTCACTAAAAGCTGTACAAGCAATCGTATTATGTCCAACAAGGGAGTTGGCAGTACAGGTTTCAGATGAATTACACAAGTTATGTAAATATATGCATGGTCTTAAGACAATTCCTATTTATGGTGGACAAGATATCGTAAGACAGATTAAAGCATTAAAATCTGGTGCGCAGATTATTGTTGGTACACCAGGTAGAACACTAGATCATATCCGTAGAAAGACAGTCCCATTTAACAATGTTAAGATGCTGATTTTAGATGAAGCAGATGAAATGTTAAACATGGGCTTTAAGGAAGATATCGAGCTTATTCTTTCGGCTGTGCCAGAAGATAGACAAACGGTTATGTTCTCAGCTACTATGCCACCAGCAATTGTAGATATCGCGAAAAACTATCAAAAGGATGCAGATCATATTAAGGTTGTAAAAAAGGAGCTTACAGTTTCAAATATCGAACAATGCTACTTTGAAGTACGTCATCAAGATAAATTCGAAGTGTTAACAAGATTGTTAGATGTTTATAACCCAACACTTTCTATTGTTTTTTCTAATACAAAGCTAAAGGTTGATGAACTTGTAGCAGATTTACAAGGTCGTGGTTATTTTGCAGAAGGCTTACATGGTGACATGAACCAACAAGCTAGACTTAGAGTTCTTACTAACTGTAGACAAGGTAAAACAGACATCTTAGTAGCTACAGATGTAGCAGCACGTGGTATTGATATTGAAAATGTGGATTTTGTATTCAACTATGATATTCCTCAAGATGAAGAATATTATGTACACCGTATTGGTCGTACAGGCCGTGCTGGTAGAAAAGGTATGTCATTTTCTTTTGTAACAGGTAGAGAGATTTACAAGCTAAGAGAAATCGAGAGATATTGCAAGACTAAGATTGAGCTTAGACCTATCCCTACACTTAGAGAGATTACAGACTGTAGATTAACATCTGCTTTTGGTGAAATCAGAGAATTGATTGCAAATAAAAACCTTGCAACAGTAAAGGCTACGATTGAAGAACTAATCAACACTTCTGATTTAACAGCTATGGATGTTGCGGCAGCGTTATTATATAAGACTGCAAACCTAGATATCGAAGAAATCAAACCAGGTGCAAAAACAGACCGTGGTGGAAAAACAGATAGAAATGGCAAATCAAAGAGTAAGAAAACAAGAGTAGAATCTGGCATGACAAGACTCTTTATCAACGTTGGTAAAAGAGATAAAATCAAGCCTAGCAACATTCTTGGCGCAGTAGCTGGTGAAGCGAAAATCGATGGCGATAGCATTGGTTCTATCGATATGTATGATAATTACTCATTTGTAGATGTTCCTGAAACATCAGCATATAAAGTAATCAAAGCTATGAATGGTATCAAGATTAAAGGTCGTGCTGTGAATATGGAAATATCAGGAGCCGGTAGAGGTGACCGCAAGAAAGATAAGAACCATGATAAAGGACATGACAAACATAAAGATAGTCATGGAGAAAAGAAAAAAAGATATTAGTTGGATGAAGTAGCCTTTTTAGGAAACAATATTACTAACATTGGTGTTAGAGGGATTACACACCCCTTTTATATAATACACAAACTAAAGGAAATGTGATGATAATTCATCACAGTAAGGAAGGCTATTAACATGAAAAAATTACTTGCAGTGCTACTAACTACAGTAATGTTTACATCTGTATTTACAGCTTGTGGACAAGAAGAAGTGAAAGAATCTACATCCGTAGAGACAACAGAGGAAATTGTTGGTACAACAGAAAGAATCGAAATTGACAAATTAGTTGTTGGTTTTATTCCATCAAGAGATCCTGATGAAATTGTAACAGCAACAGAGCCGCTAAAAGAAATGCTTACAGAAGAACTTTCATTAGCTGGTTATGACGTGAAGGAAGTTGAAATCACAGTAGGAACAACCTATGAAGTCGTTGCAGAAGGCTTAGCCGCTGGAACTATTGATATCGGTTTGATACCAGGAAGCACTTACGTACTATACG
Source organism: Lachnospiraceae bacterium (assembly GCA_044425805.1). Classification (GTDB taxonomy): domain Bacteria; phylum Bacillota; class Clostridia; order Lachnospirales; family Lachnospiraceae; genus RGIG6307. Next base: position 455,412 of record JAWXVC010000004.1, read on the forward strand.
ATGATGGTGCTGAGGTTATTTTAACTGCTACAAGAGACGGTCTTAGTATTGATTCTGATGATGCAATTGATTGGAATGAAAACAAACCAACAGAAGCATCAGAAGATATGGCAGTATCTTACCGTGCCTTGATTATTGCAGGACCTTCAGAAAAAGGCCAAGCAGTAGCAGCTAAGGTAAATGCTGGTGAAGCATTAACATGGGAAGATGTAAATGATTTGACATGGAATGTTATGTCGACAACATCTCCAGCTGGTTATGTGTACCCATCCCTATGGTTACAAGAAAATTTTGAAAATGGAATCATTGATTTAGAAAATGCAGTAATTGCAGATTCTTACGGTTCAGCATTTGCTCGTTTAGCAGCAGGTCAGACAGATGTTTTGGTAACATATGCAGATGCTCGTCGTGACAATGAAGAAAAATGGACATCAGAATTTGGTAGAGAAGCTTCTATCTGGGATGAAACAAATGTAATTGGAGTTACACCTGGTATTTACAATGATACGGTTTGTGTATCGAAAAGTGCAGAAAAAATGGATGATGCATTAAAGGCAGCTATTTCAGACGCATTTATTAATATTGGTAATACTGATGAAGGTAAAGAAGTAATTGCTATTTACCAACACATGGGTTATCAAGTGGCTACTTCAGAGGATTATGATTCTGAACGTGCTGCACAACAATTACTTAGGGAATTAAGCTCAGCGAACTAAGGTTCCCTTCACTTAATGACTTGTAAAGCAAAAAGTTGGGTGAGAGGGTACTCTCACCTGGCTTTTTTTATTTCCAAAATATGGTAGTAGATAAAGTTCAAAAGATATAGATGGAGTGTTAATATGATTAAATTTCACGAAGCAACTAAAATTTACCCGAATGGGTTTTGCGGATTAAAAAATGTTTCCTTAGAAATCGAACAAGGAGAATTTGTGGCGGTTATAGGTTTATCGGGAGCTGGAAAATCGACTTTGATTAGAACTATTAATAGAATGCATGATATTACGTCAGGGAGCTTGATGGTAGATGGAGTAGAAGTGAATTCCCTAAAAGGAAAGGCACTGCGTAAATATCGTAGGAATATTGGAATGATTTTCCAATCCTTTAACTTAGTAACTAGAACAACGGTTATTCGAAATGTTTTATCATCTAAAGTACCAGAATTACCACTTTGGAGAAATGTATTAGGTATATTTCCAAAAAGTGATAAGTTAGAAGCACTAGAGGCACTTGATAATGTTGGGATATTAGAGAAAGCATATACGAGAGTAGACCAACTTTCAGGAGGACAGCAGCAACGCGTTGCTCTTGCGAGAACACTTGCTCAAAACCCTAAAATTATCCTTGCAGATGAGCCTGTTGCAGCACTAGATCCAGTGACAGCAAAACAGGTTATGACTGATTTTAAACGTATCAATAGGGAAATGGAAATTACAGTAATCATCAATATTCATCATGTAGATTTGGCATTAGAATATGCAGATCGTGTAATTGGTGTGAGGGCAGGTGAAATTGTATATGATGGACCGAGCAGTGCTGTAACACAAGAGGTGCTAGATGAAATTTATGGCTAAAAAAACAATCACACTTAGTAATGGTAAATCAATGGAAGAACCACGCTCGTATGCACTAGTTGTACTTATCATATTTCTCATAGCAACTGCGATTTCAGTAGAAATGACAGGATTTAAACTCTCTGTGTTAATCAATAGAGGTGATGAGTTTTTTTTGTATTTAAGAAATATGCTACCGCCAGATGTAAGCTATCTATCAAAAATTTGGAATCCTTTATTTGATACAATTAAAATGTCTTTGTTAGGATCAGCACTAGGTTCGCTACTTGCGATTCCATCAGCAATATTAGCTGCAAGCAATGTTACGAAAAATAAAGTGATTTTAGGGTTCCATAGAATATTTCTAAGCTTAGTGCGTACGATTCCTACACTTGTTGTTGCTTTGATAGCAACCTATTTGTTGGGGCTAGGAACATTAGCAGGAACAACAGCAATTACTATTTTTACTTACGCTTATATAGGGAAACTTTTATACGAACAAATAGAAACAGTTGATATGGGTGCATTTGAAGCAATGGAAGCTATGGGTGGAACGAGGTTAGATGCCTTTGTTTCGTCGGTTATGCCACAAATATTACCAAGTTATATTTCAAACTGTCTCTTTTGTTTTGAAGGGAATGTGCGCTATGCAGCTATTTTGGGATACGTAGGTGCAGGTGGTCTAGGACTTATTATAAACGAAAAGCTCGGATGGAGAGAGTACACAAGTGTTGGTATGATACTTGTTATGCTTTTTATTACTGTAGCGATTATAGAGACGATGAGCCATTATATTCGTAAAAGATTAACATAGAAAGAGAATATTATAGTATGGAAGAAAAAATAAATAATATGTTATCAAAAGAGCCAAATACATCTAAGAGACAGTTTGTTACAGCATGCATCCTAGTAGGTCTTATGGTTTGGTCTAGTACAGCACTAGATTTCTCTAAGCTTTCATCAAATGGATTTGGGATTGCGCGTAGTATTTTAGAAGGTCTTATATCTCCTGATTGGAACTTTTTATTTAATATTACAAATCAAGGTGTCCCATATCTGTTATTAGAAACAATGTCTATTGCATTTTTAGGAACCTTGGTGGGGGCTATTTTAGCAATACCAATCTCGTTTCTTAGTGCAACGAACGTTGTGCCTAAATACGTAGCAATAATTTTTAGAACAATTATTATGTTGATTCGTACTATACCAGTTATTATTTACGGTATAATTTTTGTACGAGTTGCAGGGCCTGGAGCATATGCTGGCTTACTTACGATGTCATTTGCATCTATAGGTATGGTTTCGAAGATGTACATTGAATCCATTGAGGATTTGGATACGAGAATCCTAGAGTCTTTAGATGCCTGTGGTTGTAATACCTTTGAAAAGATTCGATATGGTATTTTGCCACAGCTTATGCCGGATTTTGCATCTACGATTATCTACCGTTTTGATATGAACCTTAGAGATGCTACTATTCTTGGATTAGTAGGGGCTGGGGGTGTTGGAGCACCACTTATTTTTGCTATGAATGCATATAGGTGGAGCGAAGTGAGCTCCATTTTAATCGGATTGGTTGTACTTGTAATTGTGGTAGAACATTTTTCGGGGAAACTTAGAGTGAAGTTGGTTAGAGGATAATGTGAAAAATAGGATTTTTCACATACAACTTTGTGTCTCTGACACAAAGTTTGCAGGTTGAGAAGAAAGGCATAGTTATTAACATGGAATGTAAAATTTACTATACGTCGGATATGCATGGGTATATGTTTCCGACGGATTATCAAACAAAAAATGAAACGAATATGGGGTTGATTCATGCAATGTCTTCTTTTGAGAAGGACGGAAACACCTTGATTTTAGATGGTGGTGATACGATTCAAGGATCTCCATTTGTGAAATACATTTGGCAAAACATGCCAGCGCAATTCCCTATTTCCTATGTGATGAACGAGGCGGGTTATGACTATGTTACACTCGGTAACCATGATTTTAACTACGGTTATGAAGCAACAGCTACCTATCTAGATTCACTGCGTGCACAGTGCTTACTTGCAAATGTTACGGATGTAACAAAAAATCTAGCGATTAAACCTTATGCGATTCATAGCTTAGAAAACGGCTTGAAAGTTGGTATTGTAGGTATTGTTACCGATTACATTAAAGTATGGGAGCCTCATGAAAATCTCTCTAATTATAAAGTGGAGGATGCCTTTACAAAAGCAAAGCAATACTTAGATGAAATCAAGCCTCAGTGCGATATTTCTATTTGCCTCTACCATGGTGGATTTGAAGCAGATGTTATTACCGGTGTGCAGCTTTCAGATACAAAAGAAAATGTAGGTTACAAGATTTGTAAAGAGTTAGATTACGACATATTATTATCGGCACATCAGCATATGCCATTAGATCTTACGAATGTTGCAGGGACTTATACAGTTCAGTTGCCAGCAAATGTTATGGAGTACGCATGTTTAGAGATTTTACTAGAAGAAGGAAAGTTGACTTGTACGGGTGGACGTAAGGTTCCTGGCGAATGTTCTAATTTTATGGCAAAGAAGCACCTACAGCCGATGCAAGATGCAGTAGAGGAGTGGTTGGATAGACCTGTAGGAGTATTCTCGGAAGAAATGCTTCCACTGCCTAAGCTTGAGTTGGCCTTAAGAGGTGCAAGACTTGCTGATTTTTGCAATCAGGTGCAGATGGATTTGACGGGTGCGGAAATTTCATGTACAAGCCTTTCCAATAATTTAATTGGGTTTCAGCAATCAGTTACGATTAGAGATGTTGTAGCGGCATATCCCTTCCCAAATACTCTGAAGGTATTAGAAGTGACCCCAGATATATTACGCGAGGCACTTGAACGCTGTGCAGAGTATTTTGATATTACAGAGCATAATGTACACATTTCCCAAGCATTTTTAAGTCCTAAGATAGAACATTATAATTATGACTTCTTTGCAGGAATCGAGTATACTTTTGATATTACAAAGCCTAAGGGGAATCGAGTTACAAGATTACAAAAGTATGGAAAGGATTTAGAAAACAGATCCTATACACTTGCTATGAATAATTATAGAGCAACTGGGACAGGCGGTTATTCATGTTATAAATTTGCCAAAGTTGTAAAGGAATTTGAAATTGATATTCAAGAGGTGATCATCGATTACATTATGAAACACGAACAAGTTAAGCTTATGAAAAAACCAGACTACAGAATAGAATGGTCATAGGTTGAAAATAAAGATATATATATACAAAATTCCCTGGATGACTTATACTAATTCTAGTTTGCTAAAGAATAAATAAGTTAGGAAAGGGAATTTTTTATGTTAGTACAAAAATACGTAGATATGCTATCAGGTAAGTCAGTGATTAGGCAGTTATCAGAGTTTGCAACTGCTAGAGGGGCAGAAATTGGTTATGAGAATGTATTTGATTATAGCTTAGGAAATCCAAGCGTGCCAGTACCAGAGGCGTATGGGGAGGTCGTGAATACACTTCTAAAAGAAATGGATCCGATTGCACTTCACGGATATAGTCCATCACTCGGTAACCCGGGTGTAAGAGAAAAGGTGGCCGCATCTCTTAGTAAAAGATTTGATTTACCATATACAGCCGATCATATTTTTATGACAAATGGAGCGGCAAGTTCTATTGCACACGCTGTGCGTAGCGTTGTGATGCCAGGAGAAGAAGTGATTACGTTTGCACCATTTTTTCCAGAGTATATGCCATATATTACAGCAACAGGTGCCAATCTTAAGATTGTTCCAGCACAATGTGAAGATTTTCAAATCGATTTTATAACATTTGAAGAGATGATTACACCTGCTACGAGCGCGATTTTGATTAATACACCAAATAATCCTAGCGGTATTGTTTATACGAAAGAGACTATTTTGAAATTGGTTGATCTATTAAATAAAAAATCAGAAGAATTTGGAACAGAGATTTTTATTATATCGGATGAACCATACCGTGAAATCGTATTTGAAGGAGTACACCAACCAGTTATTTCAAAATATTACGATAACACCATCATGTGTTACTCTTTTAGCAAGTCCCTATCTTTACCGGGAGAAAGAATCGGATATATTGCTACAAACCCTAGTTGTAAGTATGCAACAACATTAGTTCAAATGTTTGGCCAAATTTCAAGAGGAATCGGACATAATTGTCCATCCTCACTCATACAGTTATCTGTGGCAGAATGCCTCGATATGACCTCGCAGCTTTCTGTATATGAAACAAATATGAATTTGATTTATGACTGCCTCGTAGAACTTGGTTTTACTGTTGTAAAACCAGGCGGAACCTTTTACATCTTCCCAAAGGCACTAGAAGACGATGCAAAAATATTTTGCGAAAAAGCATTAGCATATGATTTAATCTTAGTCCCAGGAGACTCTTTTGGATGCCCTGGTTACTTCCGTATGGCATACTGCATAGATACAGAAAAGGTAGTGCGCTCCCTAGACGCACTTAGAAGCTTCGTGGCGAGTTATCGACCTTAATGTATATATAGACACTGTGGCTATGAAAATGTAGATATAGGTAATTGTGAAACTCGTATTATATATACACGCACTTTATCTGTGCATTTATATATAGCTTTAAAGAGGTACTTATGAGCCGTCGGTTCTTGGATGCTAGGAATGCGAAGCATGACATAGTATCCTATGTACCGCTACGAGTGAATAGTAGCGAGAGCGTACCTCGTAAGCTGTATATAGATGTATAGATAAAGGTGTAGACATACAAAATAGGAGTTTCGCAAGCACTTAAAATGTAGATAGAAAGAGAGGATTTTGGATGTTAGATATTTTGATTTCGGTTTTGTTTGGTGTAGTGGAGGGGATTACAGAATGGCTCCCAGTTAGCTCTACGGGCCATATGATTTTACTAGAAGAGTTTATTAGTTTTACAAACGTATCAGAAGGGTTTTTTGATATGTACAATGTAGTAATACAGTTAGGTGCCATCATGGCTGTTGTAGTGCTTTATTGGAACGCTATTTTCCCGTTTTCTGTGAAGGAAAATGGTGTGATTAAATTTGGTCTCAAAAAAGAGATTTGGAGTATGTGGTTTAAAATTGTTGTAGCATGTATTCCTGCAGCAGTAGTAGGATTATTATTCGATGATATATTAGAAACGTATCTATATAATGGAGTCGTAGTTGCGTGTTCTTTGATTGTATTTGGTATTGCATTTATTGTTATTGAGAACTGGAACAAGTCAAAATCACCAATCGTAACCTCGGTGGCAGATATTACATATAAGACAGCGTTGATTATTGGTATGTTCCAATTGATTGCAGCTATTTTTCCGGGTACAAGTCGTTCTGGAGCGACGATAGTAGGGGCTTTGCTAATTGGTGTTAGTAGAACAGTGGCAGCAGAGTTTACATTCTTCCTAGCTATTCCAGTTATGTTTGGAGCAAGTTTGTTAAAGGTTGTGAAGTTTGGATTTGATTTCACAACGATAGAAATTGTTTCACTTTTTGTAGGTATGCTTGTAGCATTTGTAGTATCTATGCTTGTTATTAAATTCTTGATGGCATATATTAAGAAGCATGATTTTAAGGTGTTTGGTTGGTATCGTATTGTATTAGGTATTATTGTCTTATTATATTTTGCTTTTGTGTAATTTTCAAGGTACCACATACAAAAGAAAAAATGGTTAGAGAAAAGATTTTACAGGTAAATAACCAATGTATTTCGGAATGGTTTTGCGTGAAAAAGATCCAGACAAATGGGTAGCATCCAATGAGGAAAATTTCAAAGCCTAATATTATATTGTGTTTGTGTAAATTAAGGATGAGGTTTCTGTTTTTAAATGAAAATATTAATATAAATAAAAAAATAGAAATTATCACAAATATAAAAGCCCAATTAGTATAGATTTTTAGGTTTGATTTCACGGTTGTTAGAAAGCCGGTTATAACGTTCATGTTTTCTGCTGCTGAGGTTCGTTGCGTAATGGTTAAGATAGCATCTTCTATAATATTTCCTTGAACTAACAAATCAGTGATAATCCATTTGCTGAGCCAAAACACTGTATAACCAAAACTCCATTGTAGGCTATATCCTATTATTTTTTTGAATTGAGTATATACTGTGTCTTTGTTGAGATATATACATACGCTTAATGGAAATCCTAGTGTGATAATTGGATATGTCAAAAGATCAAAATATGAGGTTGTCATTCCTATTAATAAAAAAAATATACTATAAAAGCCTTTATCATTCATTTTCTCGTGATACAGTAGTAAAAAAATGAGTGATACTGTCATAATATAAAAACATATACTTAATGATAACGAAGCATAAAGTGAAAAAAAGTACAGAAAGGTTATAGAAGCCATGAAACCTAAACCTAATTCATTTTCTCTTCGTTTTCCCATTAAATAAACAATGAAACCGACTAGCATAATTTGAACAACGGCAGCAATCATTCGAAGAGTACTGATATTTGTAAAATACAAGGCTGGTTTTAAGAAAATAAGATAGCCATGCCAATATCGTGCATAGGAAAGTTCTTGTGCAAGCTCTTTCCCGTCGATATAATCAACTAATGAAATTCCGGGTGCCCAACCGTCACCTTCGCTAGACTCTCCGCGATATACATATAGAGAACTACTTAACTTATCAGTATTTTCTTTTGTGTAGATAGCACTTTCAATCATAAGTGAATCAGTAAAATTACCTATAAAAGACCCATCGTACCCGTCGATAGCAACTGAGCTTGTAAATTCAGATTTGATTGATTCTAAAGATTGTTGTACGTGGACTTTCATTGGGTATGTAGGGATACAAAATACAGATACTAACAAAGCTATACCAATAACCATTCCGATTAGTACAATTACTAAATTTATGATTAATTTATTGAGAATAAAGTGAATGTGCTTTTTTGTTTTCATTATGTTAGTCTCCTGTTTTGGCTAAAATTTCAAGTTATGGGGATTAAATTAGCATACTGTTTATATTGTATGAACAATACATATATTATGATAACATCGATTAAAGCCGTATGCAATATGTACCATAATCAAAAAATCACTGTGAAAGATTACAGTGATTTTTTGATGGTTACAATTTTGCGACAAAGAGTAAGATCTTGAAAAGATCAGGGCATGTAGGTAATATACTTATATTATGGAAATACTGTGAAATTATAAAATCAAACTTTATAATTTATTAATAAATAATTTTAAAAAGGACTGTTGACAATAAAAGTAGTTGGTGATAAATTAAATGCATGAGGTGTTAGCACTCGAACACATTGAGTGCTAACAGTAACAAAGGAGGTGGCACGATGCAATTGGATGAAAGAAAACAGAAGATTTTACATGCCATTATCCGTAACTATCTCGAGACGGGAGAGCCGGTGGGCAGTAGGACGATATCTAAGTATACAGATTTAAATCTTAGTAGTGCTACGATTCGCAACGAAATGGCGGACCTTGAAGAGTTAGGACTTATTGTACAGCCGCATACATCAGCTGGCCGTATTCCTTCAGATAGAGGATACAGATTATATGTAGACTCGATGCTTTATGAAAAGGACAGAGAGATTAAAGAACTGAAGGGGTTACTTCTAGAGCGAGAAGATAAGATGGAGCATGTGCTACAGCAAATGGCGAAAGTATTAGCTGTTAGTACGAATTATGCGACGATGATTTCATCGCCATCAACTCATCGTAATAAATTGAAGTTTATACAGCTTTCAAGAGTAGATGAGAATCAAATCGTAGTAGTCATTGTAGCTGAGGGCAATGTTATTAAAAATAGCATGATACAAGTGAGAGATTACTTGGATGATGAGACGATGCTAAAGCTTAACATCTTGTTGAATACGAATTTGACAGGACTTAGTATGGAAGAGATTAATCTTGGACTTATTGCAGCCTTGAAGCAAAAGGCGGGTATTCATAGTGAGTTAATCGCAGAAGTGTTAGATGAAGTTGCAAGAGCAATTGTTGCAGATAGTGATCTTGAGATTTACACATCTGGAACGAATAACATTCTAAAGTATCCTGAACTCTCAGATCATGAAAAAGCAAGTGATTTGATCAATGCTTTTGAAGAAAAGAAAGTGCTTGGTAATTTTGTGACAAACTCCTTACAGGAGGAAGGACAGACGGGTATTCAAGTTTATATTGGAGATGAGAATAGCAGTCAGGCGATGAAGGATTGTAGTATCGTGACAGCGACCTATGAGTTAGGCGAAGGGATGCGAGGAACGATAGGTATTGTAGGTCCAAAGCGTATGGATTATGAAAAAGTTTTAGATGCACTCAACACACTTAAAGTTCAGCTAGATGGACTGTATCATACAAGTGAATAGTGCTGAATTTAGTAAAGATAGAAAAGGAATGGTAGAATGGCAGAATTAGAAAAAGACTTGCAAGAAGAAGTAGAAGTGGGTATGGAAGATGCGGAAGTTAGTGCAGAAGAGTTATTAGATGAAGTACTAGAAGAAGTGGAAGAAATAGATGCAGATACTGTAGCGGATGATGAAGTAAAAGAAAAGAAATCCTTGTTTGGTAAGAAAGCAAAAAGCAAAGAATTAGAGAAAATTGCTGAGCTAGAAGACAAAGTGAAACGTCAAATGGCTGAATTTGAAAATTATAGAAAACGTACCGAGAAAGAAAAACAAGCAATGTTTGAAACAGGTGCAAAAAGTGTAATCGAGAAGATGCTTCCAGTAGTAGATAACTTTGAAAGAGGTTTGGGGGCTATGCCACAAGAAGATAAAGAAAGTGCTTTTGCAAATGGTATGGAGATGATTTACAAACAGCTATTAACAGAGTTTGAAAATATCGGAGTAAAAGCAATCGAAGCTACAGGTAATGAATTTGATCCAGCGTTACACAATGCTGTGATGCAAGTAGCGAGCGAATCGCTAGAGTCTGGAATAGTAGCAAGTGAATTGCAAAAAGGATACACCTATAGAGATGGTGTTGTAAGACACAGTATGGTAGCAGTTGTAGAGTAAGTAAACAAATAAAATATAAATAGATAAGATTAAGAGGAGATTAGAATTATGGGTAAAATTATTGGTATTGATTTAGGTACTACAAATAGCTGTGTAGCTGTTATGGAAGGTGGTAAACCTACCGTCATCGCGAATACAGAAGGTATTAGAACAACACCTTCAATCGTAGCTTTTACAAAAACAGGCGATAGATTAGTTGGTGAACCAGCAAAACGTCAAGCTGTTACAAATGCAGAAAAAACAATTGCATCAATCAAAAGAGATATGGGTACAGAAAACGGTCGTGTAATCGATGATAAAAAATATTCACCACAACAAATTTCAGCAATGATTCTTCAAAAATTAAAAGCAGATGCTGAAAGCTACTTAGGCGAAAAAGTTACAGAAGCTGTTATCACAGTTCCTGCTTACTTTAATGACGCACAACGTCAAGCTACAAAAGATGCTGGTAAAATCGCAGGTCTTGATGTAAAACGTATTATCAACGAACCAACAGCAGCAGCATTAGCTTACGGTCTTGATAACGAACACGAACAAAAAATCATGGTTTACGATTTAGGTGGCGGTACATTTGACGTTTCTATTATTGAAATCGGTGAAGGCGTTATCGAAGTATTATCAACAAGTGGAGATAACAGACTTGGTGGTGATGATTTTGATCAAAAAGTTACAAACTGGATGTTAGCTGAATTCAAAAAAGCAGAAGGTGTAGATTTATCTTCAGATAAAATGGCACTTCAAAGATTAAAAGAAGCTGCTGAAAAAGCAAAAAAAGAATTATCAAGTGCAACAACAACAAATATCAACCTTCCTTTCATCACAGCTACAGCGGAAGGTCCAAAACATTTTGATATGAACCTTACTAGAGCTAAATTTGATGAATTAACACATGATTTAGTTGAAAGAACTGCAGTACCAGTTCAAAATGCATTAAAAGATGCTGGTTTATCAGCAAGTGAACTTAGCAAAGTATTGTTAGTTGGTGGATCAACACGTATCCCAGCTGTTCAAGATAAAGTAAAAGCTTTAACAGGTCACGAACCAAACAAATCACTTAACCCAGATGAATGTGTAGCTTTAGGTGCTTCTATTCAAGGTGGTAAATTAGCAGGTGATGCAGGTGCAGGCGAAATCTTATTATTAGATGTAACTCCACTTTCACTTTCTATCGAAACTATGGGTGGTGTAGCTACAAGATTAATCGAAAGAAACACTACTATTCCTACAAAGAAAAGCCAAACATTCTCAACAGCAGCAGATAACCAAACAGCAGTTGATATCAATGTAGTACAAGGTGAAAGACAATTTGCAAAAGATAACAAATCACTTGGTCAATTCAGACTTGATGGTATTCCAGCAGCTATGAGAGGTGTACCACAAATCGAAGTAACATTTGATATTGATGCAAACGGTATCGTAAATGTATCTGCAAAAGATATGGGAACAGGAAAAGAACAACATATTACAATTACAGCTGGTTCTTCTATGACAGATGATGATATCGATAAAGCAGTTAGAGAAGCTGCTGAATTTGAAGCAGAAGATAAGAAACGTAAAGATGCAATTGATACTAGAAATGATGCAGACTCTTTTGTATTCCAAACAGAAAAAGCATTAACAGATGTTGGAGATAAAATTTCTGCAGAAGAAAAAGCAGCAGTTGAAGCTGATTTAGAAGCAGTAAAAGCTATCCTTGCTAGAACAGAAAATACAGATATGTCAGATTCTGATTTAGATGAATTAAAAGCAGCTAAAGAAAAATTAATGACAGGCGCACAAGCATTATTTACAAAAATGTATGAAGATATGCAAGGTGCAGCTGGAGCAGAAGGCGCTGATATGGGTGCAGCTGCAGAAGGTCAACCTGAAGATGATATTATTGATGGTGATTTTAGAGAAGTATAATTTAGTGTAATTACATTTAAATAAGCTATGTTTATGGCACAGATTCTATATATTATCATGGAGTATCGTATTGATATAATATGGAATGTGCCTTTAAACATGTTTGGGATAGAAAGCGATAGGAGCAAAAAAATGGCAGGACAAAAGCGAGATTATTATGAAGTGCTCGGTGTAGATAAAGGCTCAGATGATGGTGCAATCAAAAAAGCTTATCGTGCATTAGCAAAAAAATATCATCCTGATATGAATCCAGGCGATGCAGAAGCAGAGGCAAAGTTTAAAGAAGCTTCAGAAGCGTATGCAGTACTTTCAGACCCTGAAAAGAAAGGTCAGTATGACCAATATGGACATGCAGCTTTCGATGGTAGTGCTGGAGCTGGTGGATTTGGTGGATTTGATTTTAACGGTGGAGATTTTTCTGATATTTTCGGAGATATCTTTGGAGATATGTTCGGCGGTGGTCGTCGAGGTGGTAGTAGAAGTAATGGCCCTATGCAAGGTGCGGATCTTCGTACAAGCGTAAGAATTACCTTTGAAGAAGCTGTTTTTGGTTGTAAAAAAGAAATCGAACTCACTGTAAAAGAAGGTTGTAAAACTTGTAATTCTACTGGAGCAAAGCCAGGTACACATCCTGAAACTTGTCCAAAATGTGGTGGTAAAGGACAAGTGGTTTTTGCACAACAGTCTATGTTTGGTACGATTCGAAATGTACAAACATGTCCAGATTGTAAGGGCAGTGGTAAAATTATCAAAGAAAAATGTTCAGACTGTGGTGGAACAGGTTATACATCAATTCGTAAGAAATTCGAAGTGGATATTCCAGCAGGTGTTGATAATGGACAATTCAAGCGTTTAACAGGACTTGGTGAACCAGGTAGTAATGGTGGCCCAAGAGGCGATGTGTTAGTGGAAATTATTGTTGGTAGACATCCGATTTTCCAACGTCAAGATATGAATATTTTCTCGACAGTATCTATGTCGTTTGCTGTGGCAGCACTCGGTGGAGAAATTGTAATAGATACGGTAGATGGTAAAGTAATCTATGACGTAAAAGCAGGCACACAAACAGATACGAAGATTCGTCTTCGTGGAAAAGGTGTTCCATCTTGGAGAAACAAGGATTCTAGAGGTGATCATTACGTTACACTAGTGATTGAAGTTCCTGATAAGTTATCACATGAAGCCAAAGAGTTATTAAAGAAATTTGATGAACAAACAGGTGATTCCTTACATGCTGCAGATTCGGTAAGTAAAGAAGAACATAAAGATAAAAAAGGTAAGTTCTGGAAAAAATAAAAATTACATTGGAATTAAGAAAAGAATTTTGGTTTCGAATCAGTTTATCTGTTTGAAATCGAATTTTTTTTTTAGAATTTGTTTGTGAATGAAAATTGCACTTTGTAAGAAAAAAAGATATAATAAAAATAATGAGCAATTTTATGAAAGGCATTGACAAGGAAATATGAAGAATAAAATAATTGTGTATTATGTGATTGGAAGCTTACTCATCATCGGAGCTTTGGCAATACTTGGAAAAAATTATGGTTTGTTTGAAAAGACACAAGAAGTAGAGTCGGTAGTTGATATAGTAGAAATACAAGTTGATAAATTAGTAGAAGAAACTGAGGAATCGTTAGAGTCAGAAGATGTAATTGTGTTTGAAGAAACAGATGTTTTAGTTGTTGAATCTAATCCATATCAAGAGTATTTTGATGCCAATGAAGATATGGTGGGTTGGCTTAAGGTGGATGGGATGAATGTGGATTACCCAGCTATGCAGACGATGGAAGATGAGAATTACTATTTATACTTGAACTTTGAAGAAGAATACGATATTAATGGCTGCTTGATTGTGGATACTGAATCTTCGGTGGATCTGGCTAGTACCAATATTATTATTCATGGTCACAATATGAACAATGGGGATATGTTTGGTATGATTTTTGATTATGAGGATGAAAGCTTTGTAGAGGAACATAAGATTATAACCTTTACGACAGAAACTGAATTAAGGCAGTATGAGGTGATTTCGGTATTCTACAGCAAAGTGTTTTATACAACAGATACTGATTTTAAGTACTATAAATTTTTTGATGCTACTACGCAAGAGGAATTCGATAATTGGTATGATAACATCATGAGTATGTCGTGTGTAGATACGTCAGTTACAGCAGAATTTGGAGATGAATTTATAACGCTTTCAACATGTGCATATCACGTTGAAAACGGTCGTTTTGTAGTAGTAGCAAAGAGGATAGAAGATGCCGAAAGGTATGAATAGAAGGGATACACATTGATATGAAATGGATGAAATTTAGGATTAAAACAGTAACAGAGGCAGAGGATGTGATTATCTCAGCTTTATATGATCTAGGTTTTGAAGGCGCACAGATAGAGGATAAGGTTCCACTAACGGTGCTAGAAAAAGAGCAAATGTTTGTAGATATTTTACCTGAAACAGAGCTTGATGATGGGATTGCATATTTGAATTTCTTCGTGGAGCAGGATGAAGATGGTGGACTTTTATTTGCAGATGAAGTTACAACAAAAGATGCAATATTAGAACAGGTTGTGCAAGAGCTAGATAGCTGGAGAAATTTTATGGATATCGGAGAAGGTTCGATTACTGTAGATGAAACAGAAGATATAGATTGGATTAATAACTGGAAGCAATATTTTCACCAGTTTTATATTGATGATATTTTAGTAATACCTTCCTGGGAAGAAGTACTACCAGAAGATAAAGATAAGATGGTATTACATATTGACCCAGGTACAGCATTTGGTACAGGTATGCATGAAACAACGCAGCTATGTATAAGACAGCTCCGTAAATATATCACAAAAGATACAGAGCTTTTAGATGTAGGGACAGGAAGCGGTATTTTGGCTATTTTATCACTTATGTTTGGTGCAAAGCATGCAATAGGTACAGATTTAGATCCATGTGCCGTAGAAGCGGTTCGAGAAAATATGCTAGTGAATGGTATTTGTGAAGACCAGTTTGAGATGATGATTGGAAATATCATTTCAGACAAGGCAGTACAAGACAAGGTTGGCTATGATAAATATGATATCGTAGTAGCCAATATTTTGGCTGATGTTCTAGTGCCACTTACACCAGTGATTATTGATCAGATGAAGACAGGTGCTTATTATATAACATCTGGTATTATAGATGATAAAGAGCAGACCGTGGTAGATGCAGTAAAGGCATCTGGACTGACAATTGTGGAAGTTACCTATCAAGGTGAATGGGTTAATGTTACAGCAAGAAAAGGATGGAGATAGATGTTTCAGTTTTTTGTAGAAAAAGCAGCTGTGCAACCCACAGCGGTATGCATAATAGATGCTAACCTAAATCATATGAAAAATGTGCTTCGTATGAAGGTTGGGGAGCAGTTTTATGTGAGTGTGAAGGATGATTCTTGTAAGTATTTGTGTGAGTTAGAAGGTTATGAGGAAGATATGGCGAGGTGTCATATCATAGAAGCGGTTGAGGATACGACGGAGCTTCCTTGTGAAATTACACTTTACCAGGGGCTTCCTAAGAGCGACAAGATGGAGCTCATCATACAAAAAGCAGTTGAACTTGGTGTTTCGCACATCGTGCCTGTTGGTATGGAACGAAGTGTAGTAAAGCTAGACGATAAAAAGGCGAAGAGTAAAATCGACAGGTGGAATGCTATTGCAGAATCGGCCGCAAAGCAGAGTAAGAGGGATGTAATTCCTACGATAGGAGCTGTTTTGAGCTATAAACAGGCGTTAGGAGCATGTAAGGAGCAAGATGTTATAATATTACCTTTTGAGCATGCTGAAGGGATGAATCAGACTAGGAAAGTGTTAGAAGGTATTGAAAAGGGGCAATCAATCGCTATTTTTGTAGGTCCAGAGGGCGGATTTTCTGATAAAGAGATTGAACTTGCACTTGCACAGGATATACATGTTATCACACTAGGGAAGAGAATACTAAGAACAGAAACAGCAAGCCTTGCTATTCTTAGTATGCTAGGTTATTTGCTCGAAGATTGATTTCCATATAATAAAATGTCGCATATAATAGAAATAAAAGCTATAAACGCTTCGGAATCGGAGGAAACATGGAAGTATATTTAGATAATTCGGCTACGACAAAGTGCCTAAATGAAGTGGCTGAGGTTATAACACAAGTATTGTGTGAAGATTATGGAAACCCATCTAGCATGCACACAAAGGGTATGCAAGCAGAGAGATATATAAAAGAAGCAAAGGATATATTTGCAAAAATATTAAAAGTAAATACAAAGGAATTGTACTTTACATCTGGAGGTACGGAATCTGATAATCTTGCACTGATTGGTTGCGCTATGGCCAATCACAGAGCAGGTAAGCATATTATTACGACGAAAATCGAGCACCCAGCTGTTCTTGAAACGTGTGCGTATCTACAAAGACAGGGGTTTGAAGTGACCTACTTAGGTGTAGATGCTTATGGTGTTATTTCGCTAGATGAGCTTGAGCATGCGATTAGAAAGGATACGATTATCGTATCGATTATGCATACGAATAATGAAATTGGTTCTTTGCAACCGGTTATGGAGATAGGAACTCTTGTCAAAAAAATAAATCCAAAGTGCCTTTTTCATGTGGATGCAGTACAGGGATTTGGCAAAGCAAGGATTTTACCAACAAAGATGAAAATCGATTTGTGTTCTATTAGTTCACATAAAATCCATGGTCCCAAAGGTGTTGGCCTACTTTATGTAGCAGACAAAGTAAAAATTCATCCCATTGCATTTGGTGGTGGACAACAAAGAAATATCAGATCTGGTACAGAAAATGTAGCAGGGGTAGCAGGTATGGCTACTGCAGCAAAGTACTTGTATGAACATTTAGATGAACATGTGATTGCAATGTACGACTTGAAAGATTATTTTATAAAAGGTCTAGCTAAGATAGAGGATACACAAATCAATGGTCATACAGGAGCTAAAAGTGCCCCACATGTGATTAGTTTTTCGGTAGAGGATGTGAGAAGTGAGGTTTTATTACATGCACTTGAAGATAAGGGGATTTATGTATCAGCAGGTAGTGCTTGTGCATCTAACCACCCTCAAACATCAGAGACCTTAAAGGCGATAGGCATTGATAAAAAGTTATATGATGCTACTCTACGTTTTAGTTTATCAATCTTTACGACAAAAGAGGAAATAGACTATACATTGCAAACATTGTATGATATGATTCCAATGTTGCGAAAATACACGAGACACTAAGAAGTATAGAAGTTAGGAAGAATAGAGGAATAGGTAGTGATGTTTACAGCATTTTTAATAAAGTACGGAGAAATCGGCGTCAAAGGAAAAAATAGATTTATGTTTGAAGATGCACTCGTACAACAAATCAAATACGCACTCAAAAAATGTGAGGGTGAATTTAAAGTTCATAAAACACAGGGGCGTATTTATGTAGATGTTTTGACTGAATTTGATTTTGACGAAGTAGTAGAAAGACTCCAAACAGTTTTTGGAATTGTTGGTATTTGTCCTGTAAAATATGTGGCAGATGAAGGATTCGAAAAGTTGTGTGAAATCGTAGTTGATTACATGAAAGACGTTTACAAGGGAGAAGCTAAGACATTTAAGGTGAATGCGAGACGCGCGCGTAAAAATTATCCACTTAACTCTATGGAGATTAATACAGAGCTTGGTGGAGCAGTGCTAGATGCTTGTCCTAATTTTACTGTGGATGTGCATCACCCAGACGTGAATCTAAATATTGAAATCAGAGAAAAAATTTATATATATAGCCAAGAAATCAAAGGCGCAATGGGAATGCCAATCGGAACGGGTGGTAAAGGTATGCTACTTCTTTCGGGTGGTATCGACTCTCCAGTTGCTGGTTACATGATAGCGAAGAGAGGTGTTAAGATTGATGCTGTTTATTTCCATGCCCCACCTTATACGAGTGAGAGAGCAAAAGAAAAGGTTATTGACCTTGCACGCATTGTATCGAAATATACAGGACCTATTTATTTACATGTAATTAATTTTACGGATATTCAAATGTATATTTATGAAAAATGTCCTCACGAAGAGCTTACCATTATTATGAGAAGATATATGATGAAAATCGCTGAGCAGATCGCAAATGATACAGGTTGCTTGGGGCTTATTACAGGTGAAAGTATTGGTCAAGTTGCTTCACAGACGATGCAGTCGCTCGTAGCTACAAATGAAGTGTGTGAATTGCCAGTGTATAGACCATTAATCGCATCTGATAAAGAAGATATCGTTCAGACAGCTATCAAGATTGGTACTTATGAAACTTCGATACTTCCATTTGAAGATTGTTGTACTATTTTTGTGGCAAAGCATCCAGTTACAAAACCAAACTTAGGAATCATTAAAAAGCATGAATTAAATCTTGAAGAGAAAATCGATGAATTGGTGCAAACTGCACTTGATACAAAAGAATTAGTGATTGCAACAGAAATGTAAAACAAAAAAAGATTTCTATACACCAAAAGGGTATAGAAATCTTTGCACGTTATCAATTAATCCGACATTCTAATAAAATTAGATAATGTATGGAGCTAATACGTTCATTACTTCTGCAGCATTGTCTTCTACATGTACGTTTAAATTGATTGGTTTAGATAAATCTAAACTAAAGATACCCATAATCGATTTTGCATCAATTACGTATCTTCCAGATACTAAGTCAAAATCATAATCAAATTTAGTAATTTCATTTACAAATGATTTTACTTTGTCAATAGAGTTTAAAGATATTTGAACTGTTTGCATTGGCCTCATCCTCCTTTATTTAATCTTCTTATTTATCGTATATGAAATATAGGAAAAAGTCAATGTACAACTTGTAAGAATCGGAGATAAAATATATGTTAAAAGTAGCTTTACACAACCTTGGATGTAAGGTTAACTCGTATGAATTAGATGTTATACAACAGGAGTTACAAAAGAAAGGATATACCATTGTGCCATTTGATGATATGGCTGATGTTTATATTATAAATACTTGTACGGTAACGAATATTGCCGACAGAAAAAGTAGGCAAATGCTTCACCAGGCAAAAAAAAGGAATCAAGCATCAATCGTAGTAGCAGTGGGTTGTTATGTCCAAACGGGTATGGAACAGGTTATTACTGATGCAGGAATAGATTTGGCTATTGGTAATAATAAAAAGAAAGAGATTGTACCAATTCTAGAGACCTATTTGCAACAACGAAAAAGTAACGAGGTCGTTGATAAAACACTTGGCCACACGAGTGTCCTTGACATGGACGAAACCTTTGAATATGAGCAAATGCAATTAGAACATACTGCACAGCACACAAGAGCCTATATTAAAATCCAAGATGGATGTAATCAATTTTGTGCTTATTGTATTATTCCTTTTGCAAGAGGACGTGTCAGAAGTAGGCACCTTGAGGATATCAAAGCAGAAATCACGAACCTTGCACAAGCTGGATACAAAGAAGTTGTTCTAACTGGAATACATATTAGTTCTTATGGAATAGATTTTGAAGATGATGCATGGGAACGTGGATTGTGTGTTGATAAGCCGCAAGAAAAAACGAGACACGATTATTCAGGTAGGACAAAACTTATGGAGCTGGTCTCTAGAATTCATGATATCGAAGGGATTGAACGTATTAGATTGGGCTCTTTAGAGCCTAGAATCGTAACAACAGAATCTGCAAACTTACTCAAAAGTCTTACAAAGGTGTGTCCTCATTTCCATTTATCATTACAAAGTGGATGTGATACAACACTAGAGAGAATGCGCCGTAGATATACGACGGAAGAATTTAGAAGAAGTGTGGAAGCGCTCAGGAAAGCTTATGTAAATCCAGCGATCACAACAGATGTCATTGTTGGGTTTCCTGGTGAAACGCAAGAAGAGTTTGAGCAAACGAGATTATATTTAGAGGACATTAAGCTTTATGAAATGCATATCTTCAAATATTCGATTAGGCAAGGAACTGCCGCAGCGAAGATGAAAGGCCAACTAACAGATTCCATTAAGACCGAGAGAAGCAGTATACTTCAAACCATCAATTGTGCACATGGTCAAGCATTTAGAAGCTTATTTCTCAATGAAAAGGTTCTAGTACTATTTGAAGAGGAAAAAGTAATGGATGGTAAAATATATCAAATTGGTCATACTAGAGAGTATATTAAGGTTGCAGTCGAAACAGATGAGCAGCTTATAAATCAAATAAAATCTGTCTCATTTACAGGGGAATTTTTGGGAGAAATGATGATTGCAGAGAAATAATACAATCTTAAGAATTTGTAAAATTTAATCCTAATGATTGTTTTTTTCGATAAAGTAGGATAATATAAATATATTATGGGATTATTGTGTGGATGAAATTTCACATAGCAATTAGTACCGCATGGTTCAAAATTGCAAAACTTAGAGGAAGGTGTGGTTATTAAGATGGAGCATTTAGAAAATACACAATTTGTTAGGGTAGAGACAGAGTCAGTTTCTGGCGTACATATGGTACTTGAAACCGTATATGAGGCATTGCTTGAAAAGGGATATAATCCAGTAAATCAAATTGTTGGCTATGTTATGAGTGGGGATCCTACTTTTATTACATCGCATAAAAATGCTAGAAGTTTGATTATGAAAGTTGAGAGAGATGAAATTGTAGAAGCATTGCTTAATAGCTATATTACAAATCATCAGTGGCAAGAAGGCTAGATCTAGCTTTAGAAAGATTATGGATATTAAATGAGAATTATGGGATTAGACCTTGGGACAAAGACAGTGGGTGTTGCGGTTAGCGATGCACTTTTGATTACTGCCCAAGGTGTTGAAATTGTGCGTAGAAAAGATGAAAACAAACTGCGCCAAACGCTAGCACGTATAGAAGAATTGATTTTAGAATACGAAGTAGAAGAAGTTGTGATCGGTTTGCCAAAGCATATGAACAATGATTTGGGAGATAGAGCGGCATTTTCTATGGAGTTTAAAGATAAATTAGAGAGAAGAACTGGCTTAAAGGTAGTTCTTTGGGATGAGAGACTTACTACAGTTACTGCAGATAGAATTATGATGGAAGCAGGCGTGCGTAGAGAAAATAGAAAAGACTATGTTGATAAAATAGCAGCTACGATTATTCTACAAGGTTATCTTGACTATCGTAGTATGCAATTGAAAAAGGAAGGAGAATAATACGTATGGAGAAAATTGTTTTTTCATTCGATGACGAGGAAGTAGAGTTTTTTGTTTTAGAGCAGACAAGGCTAGGTGGCGTTAATTATATATTAGTTACAGATAGTGCAGATGATGAAGATGGGGAAGCACTCATTTTAAAGGATATCTCTGGTGAAGCGGATACAGAAGCAGTGTATGAAATCGTTGAAAATGACGAAGAATTAGAAGCAGTAGCAACAGTGTTTGAAAATTTAATAGATGATATAGAGTTATCATAAATAGGCGTCATGTGTATTGCGATGTGAATCGTTCGATGCAAAGGGTATCACAAATAGGAACGGGACTTCAAGTATTTGTTTGTACGATAGTCACATACGAAATGCCATGGACGCAGCGTGAAGATGGAGGAAAATTGCGTGAAGAATCAATTGAATAAAGATGGAGTATCAAAGCTTAAAATAATACCATTAGGTGGCTTAGAACAGATTGGTATGAATATTACAGCGTTTGAATACGAAGATAGTATTATAGTAGTGGATTGTGGACTATCATTTCCAGCAGATGACATGCTAGGAATAGATTTAGTAATCCCTGATGTAACCTATCTAAAAGATAACATTCACAAAGTAAAAGGTTTTGTGATTACACATGGTCATGAGGATCATATTGGGGCGTTGCCTTATATTTTAAAACAAATGTCAGTTCCAATTTATGCAACTAGACTTACAATGGGACTTATTGAAAATAAATTACGTGAACATAATTTAATGAACACGACAAAACGTAAGATTGTGAAATTTACACAATCGATTATATTAGGACATTTCCGTATTGAATTTATCAAAACAAATCATAGTATCGTAGATGCTGCAGCACTTGCAATTTATTCGCCTGCAGGAATCGTGATTCATACAGGTGACTTTAAAGTGGATTATACACCAGTTTTTGGTGATGCAATAGATTTAGCTAGATTTGCTGAAATTGGTAAAAAAGGTGTACTAGCATTGATGTTAGATTCAACCAATGCAGAAAGACCTGGATTTACACAATCTGAGAAAACAGTTGGAAAGACTTTCGATAGTCTTTTTGAAGAACATAAGAATACACGTATTTTTGTTGCAACCTTTGCGTCAAATGTTGACCGTGTACAGCAGATTATTAATACAGCATACAAATTTGGACGTAAGGTAGTTGTAGAAGGTCGCAGTATGGTGAATATTATTGAGACAGCTTCTAGATTGGAATGCCTTAATATTCCAGAGAACACACTGATTGAAGTTGATCAACTTAAAAATTATCCAGATAATCAAACAGTTATTATTACAACAGGTTCACAAGGGGAAAGCATGGCAGCTCTTTCTAGAATGGCAAGCGGCATGCACAGAAAAATTTCTATCAATCCAAATGATTTGGTTATTTTCTCTTCAAGTCCGATTCCAGGTAATGAAAAGGCTGTTACGAAGGTTGTAAATGAATTATTAATCAAAGGTGCGGAAGTAATTGTACATGATGCACATGTTTCAGGACATGCATGCCAGGAAGAATTAAAACTGATTTACACACTTGTTAGACCTAAATATGTTGTACCAGTGCACGGTGAATACAAGCATCTTGTAGCACAGAAAAAAATTGCTATGGGACTTGGTATTGAGAAAGAAAATATTTTCATTATGAAGACTGGTGATGTGCTAGAACTTTCTGAGGAAGCTGCGGCAGTGAATGGAAGAGTTCCAGTAGGGGCGATTCTTGTTGATGGTTTAGGTGTTGGCGATGTTGGGAATGTAGTTCTTAGAGATAGACAGCACTTGGCAGAAGATGGTATTTTGATTGTAGTCTTAGCCCTTGATAGTCAAAATGGTGTAGTTGTTTCTGGACCAGATATCGTTTCAAGAGGTTTCGTGTATGTAAGAGAATCAGAATCATTAATGGATGAATCAAGAGAAGTGGTTGATAAGGCTATTCAGTCATGTCTAGATAGAGGGATTACTGATTGGGGCAAACTAAAAACTGCAATGAGGGATCAATTAAGTGATCACGTTTGGAAGAAAACAAAACGTAAACCTATGATTTTGCCAATCATTATGGATGTGTAGGCACTTAAACGGAGAACGAACATGTTAGAAATGCAAGCAGAGGTAGAAGAACTCATATTAGCAATCAAAAAAACGGATGCTTATATGGAATATCATAGATTATTAGCACTGCTAAAAGAAGAACCAGAAGTCAAGGAAGCAGTAGATGAGTATAGGAAAAAAGTTTATTTGTTCCAAACAGCATCGCTCGATAGGGTGTCCTATGAAGAGCAGACTGAGCTTGAGCAAGAAAGAGACCAGTTATACCAAAACCCTCTTGTAGAGGAGTATTTGGTAGCTGAATCTGCTTTTTGTTTTATGATGCAACAAATGCAACAAGAAATTATTGCGTCGATTGACTTTGATTAGACTTGCGTGGAAAGGTATGGTTAATAGTATGAAAACTGCAACGATGATAAGCAAATTTCTAGGGACGATTATTCAATTACTAGTATTAGTAATGGTATTGTTAGTGACCTATAAGGCAGCTCTTTCTGCATATGATTTTGGCTATAGAGTATTTGGAGAGCCTGCCGTTAGTGAGGCACCAGGTAGAGATGTATCCTTTTCGATTACCGAGGATATGACCTCAGAAGATATTGCAGAAGCGCTAGAAAAAGCGGGATTGATTAGAGATGTTACGATTTTTAGCATTCAACATAAGTTATCAAGTTATGAAGAAACATTAGAAGTAGGGGATTATATTTTGAATACTTCTATGACTAATGAAGAGATTATGATAATCTTGTCAGGCTTAGGGGATAGTTAACATGATTATAGATGAAAGAATGGTTGCCTTTATCCAGTCACTGGATAAAGGCAATACCGCGTATTTAACCGAATTAGAAAAAGAAGCCATCCGCACGGATGTACCGATTATTAGGCCAGCAATGCAAAGCCTTTTGAAATTTCTGTTATCCCTACATAAACCAATGCGCATTCTTGAAGTAGGCACCGCGATTGGATTCTCGGCACTCTTAATGGCAGAGTATGGGCCAAAGGATTGTCATATTACGACAATTGAAAAATATGAAAAGAGAATACCACTTGCGAAAACGAATTTTAAAGAAGCTGGCAAAGAGGCACAAATCACATTGATTGAAGGTGATGCAGCAGATGTTTTACAGAACTTACAAGAACCGTTCGATATGATCTTTATGGATGCAGCAAAGGGGCAATATATTCATTTTATGCCAGATGTACTTAGGCTTCTTGAATCTGGAGGGTTACTTGTTTCGGATAATGTGTTGCAGGATGGAGATATTTTAGATTCGAGGTTTGCAGTTACAAGGAGAAATCGTACGATACATAGTCGTATGAGGGAGTATTTATATGAGCTTACGCATCATGAACAGCTAGACACTGTTGTGTTGCCTGTTGGAGATGGTGTTACGCTCAGCATTAAAAAGGATTAAAAGAGGAATGTTACATGAACATAAATAAAAAGCCAGAGCTACTCATACCAGCTAGTAGCTTAGAGGTATTAAAAACGGCTGTAATCTTTGGAGCAGATGCAGTTTATATAGGTGGAGAAGCCTTTGGGCTTCGTGCCAAAGCAAAGAACTTCTCGAAGGAAGATATGGCAAAAGGTATTGTGTTTGCACATGCGCATGGCGTAAAAGTATATGTTACTGCGAATATTATCGCGCATAACGGTGACTTAGAAGGTGCTAGAGAATATTTTAAAGAATTAAAGGAAATTGCTCCAGATGCACTGATTATTTCAGATCCAGGTATGTTTATGATTGCAAAAGAAGTATGTCCAGACATGGAATTACATATTTCCACACAAGCTAATAATACAAATTATCAAACCTACTTATTTTGGCATCAGCTAGGTGCCCAAAGAGTTGTATCAGCTAGGGAACTTTCACTAGAAGAGATTAAAGAGATTAGAGAAAATATTCCTGCAGATTTAGAGATAGAGACTTTTATACATGGTGCAATGTGTATTTCATACTCAGGTAGATGTTTGTTATCTAATTATTTTACAGGAAGAGATGCAAATCAAGGAGCATGCACACATCCTTGTAGATGGAAATATTCTGTCGTAGAAGAACAACGTCCAAACGAATATTTACCAGTCTATGAGAATGAACGTGGCACATACATCTTCAATTCCAAAGACTTATGTATGATTGAATACATCAAAGAAATTTGTGAGTCGGGTATTAACAGTTTGAAGATAGAAGGGCGTATGAAAACTGCTTTATATGTGGCAACTGTTGCTAGAACTTATCGTAAAGCGATTGATGATTTTTATACGAGTGAAGAAACCTATCGAGATAATATGGAATGGTATAAATCAGAAATTGGAAAATGTACCTATAGACAATTCACGACAGGATTTTTCTTTGGAAAACCTACCGAAGAAACACAAATATATGACAATAATACTTATGTGAATGAATATATTTACTTGGGTATCATTGAAGAAAAGATGGAAAATGGTTTGGTTCGCATTGAACAACGCAATAAATTCTGTGTAGGTGATACAATCGAGATCATGAAACCATCTGGAGAAAATAAACTAGTTTCGGTGGAAGCAATGTATGATATTGACATGCAATCAGTAGAGAGTTGTCCGCATTCTAGACAAGCGATTTTATTGCAGCTGTCTGAGCAACCAGAGCAATATGATTTGTTGAGGGTACATAACAAATAATGTTTGTACAATATTTACAAGAATCTTGTCTAAAATAGAAGGAAATTCATAAAAACATAAAATCTAAAATTTCCTATTGCTTTTTCTTACAGCTTCATGTAAATTATAGACAATGAGGAAAACCTCTAAAATAGTAACGGAACAATGGCGTTCAAAAGACAGTGTGTTTTTTGAACGTTTTTTTAGTAGCAATTTAAAAGGGATTGTGCTAGGGTTTCGCTTCTCAAAGAAGAAAGGGTTAAGAATATGAGTAAAATCAATGTAGAAGAAGTCTTTGCAAGCAACGTGTTTACACGTGGAACAATGAAACAACGTTTACCAAAAAATGTTTTTAAAGCCGTAGAAAAAGTAATGGATCAAGGTGGAGAGTTATCTTTAGCTGATGCAAACGTAGTAGCAAAAGCTATGAAAGATTGGGCTGTAGAAAAAGGTGCAACACACTATACTCACTGGTTCCAACCATTAACAGGTATCACAGCTGAAAAACATGATTCATTTGTTGCTCATCCTGATGCAGATGGAAAAATGCTTATGGAATTTTCTGGTAAAGAACTTATCAAAGGCGAACCAGATGCTTCTTCATTCCCTAATGGTGGATTACGTGCGACTTTCGAAGCTAGAGGATATACAGCTTGGGATATTACATCACCAGCTTTCTTAAAAGAAGATGCAACAGGTGTTATTCTTTGTATTCCAACAGCTTTCTGTTCATACAAGGGTGAAGCTCTTGATAAGAAAACTCCATTACTTCGTTCAATGGAAGCTATTAGCGCACAATCAATCAGAATCGTTCGTTTATTCGGTAACACAGAAGCTACAAAGGTTACACCTTCTGTAGGACCAGAACAAGAATACTTCTTAGTAGATAGAGATAAATATTTACAACGTAAAGATTTAATTTTCTCAGGCCGTACACTTTTCGGTGCTGCAGCTCCAAAAGGACAAGAATTAGAAGATCATTACTTTGGTACAATTCGTGAAAGAGTCGGAGCATACATGCAAGACTTAAATGAAGAATTATGGAAACTTGGTGTAACAGCTAAGACTCAACATAATGAAGTTGCTCCAGCACAACACGAATTAGCTCCAATTTATGAAACAGGTAATATTGCTGTTGACCACAACCAATTAGTTATGGAAACTATGAAAAAAGTTGCAACACGTCACAGCTTAGCTTGTTTATTACATGAAAAACCATTCGCAGGTGTTAATGGTTCAGGTAAACACAACAACTGGTCACTTACAACAGATAATGGTGTAAATTTATTAGAACCAGGCGATACACCAAACGAAAATATCCAATTCTTATTAGTACTTGCTTGTATTATGAAAGCTGTTAACAAACATGCTGATTTACTTCGTCAAAGTGCTGCAGATGTAGGAAATGATCATAGACTTGGTGCAAACGAAGCGCCTCCAGCTATTATTTCAATGTTCCTCGGAGAACAATTACAAGATGTTGTAGCTCAATTGGTTGAAACTGGTGAAGCTGCAAGCAGTATCCAAGGTCAAAAATTAGAAACAGGTGTATCTACACTTCCAGAATTTATCAAAGATGCTACAGATCGTAATAGAACTTCACCATTCGCATTCACAGGTAATAAATTCGAATTCCGTATGGTTGGTTCTGCAGATTCAATTGCTAGCCCTAATACAACATTAAATGCTATGGTTGCAGAAGCTTTCTGTGAAGCAGCTGACGTGTTAGAAGCAGCAGATGATTTTGATATGGCTTGCCATGACTTGATTAAAGAATACATGACAGCAAATCAAAGAATCGTATTCAATGGTAATGGTTATGCAGATGAATGGGTAGTAGAAGCTGAAAGAAGAGGCTTACCAAACATCAAATCTATGGTAGAATCAGTAGAGTCAATTGTAACAGAAAAATCAGTTGCTTTATTCGAAAAATTTGCTATTTTCACAGAGGTTGAACTTGAATCTCGTGCAGAAATTTTATACGAAACATATGCAAAGACAATCAATATCGAAGCTCGTGCTATGATTGATATGGCTGCAAAACAATATATTCCAGCACTTGTTAAATATACAAAAACACTAGCTGATACAGTAGTAGCTGTAAAATCTGCAGGTGTTGCTGCAGATACACAAGTAGAAATGTTAGAATTAGTTTCTGCTAAATTAACAGAAGCAAATAAAGCATTAGCAGCACTTGTTACTATTGCAGATGAAGCTTCTGCTATGGAATGTGTAAAAGAACAAGCTTTCTTCTACAAAGATTCAGTAGTTCCAGCAATGGATGCGCTACGTGCACCAATCGATACACTTGAAATGGTAGTAGATGCAAAAGATTGGCCAGTACCTACATATGGAGATTTGATTTTCGAAGTATAATCTTATTGTAGATATATGAGATATGACTATTAAAATAAAGCGAGGTATAGACTCAAAATTCTATACCTCGTTTTTTGTATATTTCTTGATATCATATCTATTCTGGTGTAAAATGAAAATAATAATGAAACATGAAATTGCTTATAGAATAGGGGGGACTCATGGAATTATTTTCAATAATACTAGTATTTGTTCCATTTGTTTTTTTGATGGTACTTTTGATTACAGGTTATGTGATTTACAATAAGTTTATGAGGAGCGTTAGAGGGCTTTCAAGAGAATTCCTTGGTACAACGAATATTAGGGAAGGCCTTAGAAAAGCTGAACTAGAAGTACAAGAAACTCCAAAATCTATCAGTGGTATGGAAAGTACTGCTAGAACTCAGATTTTACGTGATTTCCCAGATTTATCGATAGAAAATCTCAAAAGCCGTAATATAGAGAAACTATATGCTGTTTTTCATGCAATAGAAATGAAATGTGTAGATGATTTAGAGGAGAAGACGATTATTCATCAGGTCAAATCCATCGTAGAAGATCACTTAGCAAATGCGACAGCAATAGATCAAGTTAAAATACATAAGCAAGTAATCAACAGGTATTTACCTGGCAAGGAAAATTGTGTGATTCGTTTTCAAATTGCTTTTGAATATGTTCTTAAGACTACAACGGATTCAATAGGTGTTAAGAAGCAAGCTAGAGCGGAAACAGAATGGATTTATAGCATGGACGAGACGAACTTTAACGGCAACACTACGGTTACATTAAATTGTCCGAACTGTAAAGCACCTATTACCAATCTAGGTGACAAATACTGTGAATACTGTGGTAGCGAGATTAAGGTTGACTATAAGAAAGCATGGCAGTTTAATAGTATTAAACTATTTTAGTTTGTATGAAACATACAAATATATAATATATTTAATAGGTCGTTGTGCACTTCTATTATATATGCATGCTTCGTTGTCTGTGCATCTATATATAGCTTTAAAGAGGTACTAGCGAGCCGTCGGTCCTTAAATACTAAGGAATGCTGTGGATGACTTAGTATTTTATGTACCGCTACGAGGGAGGTGTAGCGAAAGCGTACCTCGTAAGCTATATATAGATGTATAGATAAAGAAGTAGCTATATAAAATAGAAGTTGCATAATTATAAAAAAATAAAGGAGATATGGGATATGGGATTAATTAATATGTTAGTGGGATCAGTGAAGTCGGAGCTTGCAGATCAAGTTCGAGAGTATATTTACTGTGATTCTTTACCTGATGAGGTGTTGATGCGAAAGGGTAGTGTGAGAAATGCTACTGGGAATGCAGCTCATTCTTATGGAAGCACCAACAATGCGAGTGACAATGTTATTTCAAAAGGCAGTGCGATTGCAGTAAATGAAGGACAATTCATGCTAGTTGTCGAAGATGGTAAGATTGTAGATTTTACGGATGAACCAGGTAGCTATATTTTTGACAAGAGTACAGAGCCATCTATGTTATACGGCGGTTTTGGTGAAGGCCTTTTAGAGAGTTTTAAAAATGTAGGTAAGCGTTTTACATTTGGTGGTGATACTGGAAAAGATCAAAGAGTGTATTTCATCAACAAAAAGCTTATTACAAACAATAAATTTGGCACACCTACACCAGTACCTTATAGAGATCCTGAGTTTTCACTCACTATTAATATGACATGTAATGGTACATATGTAATCAAGGTAGTTGATCCGATTTTATTTTATACAAATTTATGTGCAAATGTTACTTATGAATATCGTATTACTGAAGAGTTTATGGCACAGTTCAAATCTGATCTTTTGAGTGGATTTAGACCTGCACTTGCAAAGGTTTCTATGCAAAAAGTACCATTTGATATGTTAGCTGCTGCAGAAGACCAACTCACAAAAGCAACCAAAGAAGTTCTTTATGAAAACTGGGAATTAAAGACAGGTATTAACGTAGATAGAATTTCTATTATGAACCTTTCACCAGTTGATGACGCAAACTATCAAACCTTGATTAAATATCAAGCTAGTAGAGTCTATACAGATGCGAATATGGCAAATGCTATGAAGTCTCAAGCTCAAGTGAACTGGATGGAAGGCATGGGAGAAGGTGCTTCACAAGGTGGCGGCGGTAACGCTGATCCAATGTCTGGCATGATGAGTATGATGGGTATGAATATGATGAACCAGATGATGGGTGGAGGCATGTTCAATGGACAACAAGCTCAAGGTAGCGCACCACAAAATGCTACGCAACAGGCAATGGGAATGCCACAAAACAATATGCAAGCACCATCAGCAGTAGAGTCAGGAGCATGGACTTGTACCTGTGGACATGAAAATAACGGTAAATTCTGTATGGAATGTGGCAGTGCGAAACCAGCACCAGTACAAGCAAATACATGGGTTTGTGCTTGTGGAGAAACAGTAAGTTCAAAATTCTGTCCTAATTGTGGTTCACGTAAAGCGAGTAGCTTTAAGTGCAATAAGTGTGGATGGGTTCCAACAGATATGAATCAGATTCCTAAGTTCTGTCCAGAATGTGGTGATGTGTTTAATGACGAAGATATACAATAACCTCCTAACAAATGGTAAAGGAAAAGATAAATGGCAAAAATAATTTATAAATGTAAGAATTGCCAAGCGAATCTTGTGTTTGATCCGATTTCACAGAAACTTAAATGCGAGTACTGTGATTCTAAATTCGAGATGTCAGAATTTGAGACAGAACAGCTGGCAAAGGAATCAAAGGACGATGTGATAAAAGAGTCACAAACGGCTGAGGATATTGAAAATCCTGAAGATATGGAAATGGTTACGTATACCTGTTCAACCTGTAAGGGAGAGATTATTACAGAAGCTACAACGACTGCTACATTTTGTCCTTACTGTGGTAATAGCACGATTTTGGCTGGAAATATGGAAGGGGATTTCAAACCACGTTTGGTTCTTCCATTTGAAAAAACGGTAAAGGATGCAAAAGAAATATTCGTTAAGGAATGTAAAAAACGCATTCTATGTCCGAAGGAATTTATTTCTGTAGATAACGTTGAGAAGGTAAAAGGGATTTATGTACCATATTATTTGTATGACTGCAAAGTAGAAGGTGAAATGGAATTTAGCTGTACAAAGGTACATACTACTAGAACTTCAAAGCAAGTGATTACGAAAACGAGTTTCTATGACGTAGATAGAGGTGGAACTGTTTATTTTGAAAAGGTTCCAGCAGATGCTTCTTCTAAGATGGATGATGCGGTTATGTCAGCTTTAGAGCCCTTTGATTTTGGGAAATTCAAGGATTTTTCAACAGCGTATATGACAGGGTTTTATGCGGAAAAAAATGATGTAACAGAGGCGGATGGATTTGAGCCTGTTGCCAAACGTGTTAAGGGAGAAGGCATGGAATTTTTGCGAGATGATATTAGTGGTTTCAATTCAAAGATTGTGAAAAGGGAAGCACTCCATACCAAAAAGGATCGTGCAGAGCTAGCATTACTTCCAGTCTACATGGTCAATACTCGCTATAAAGATAAGCAATACTTGTTTGCAATGAATGGTCAAACAGGAGAATTTCTCGGTGAATTTCCAGTCTCTAAAGGGATAGCTATGAACTATTTTTGGAAGATTACAGGTGTGGCATACGCTATTAGTATATTAATATATCTGTTTGGAGGGTTTTAGTATGAAAAAATATAAAATCCTACTAAGTACACTTATTTTTATGATTTTGATGGCACTTCCTGTGTCAGCTGAAGAAAATGTAGATTTTTCGGGTGTAGACACTAGTCAAGTGGTGTATGATGATGCAGATATTTTGACGAATGAAGATACGTTAAAGCAAACAGCTGAACAGATTGCTGATACCTTTGATATCTATGTAGCATTACATACTGTTACTGATATTACAGCGTACGGATATAACGTGAATTATATTGATTACTATGCGAATGATTGGTATGATGCCAATGATTTTGATGAAGATGCAGTTTTTTTTATTGTCGATCCTACGAACCGTAAATACTGTATTCTTACAAAAGGTAGTGCGATAAGTATTGTTGGAGATTCGATGCTTGATGATATCGAAAATTCATTTTATAATTATTTGTCATCTTCTTTGTATGAATCAGCGATGGAACGTTTTGTGAGTTCCCTTGATAGACAACTTGCATATAGAAGATATATGGCAATGGCGGCATGTGCAGTAATCCCATTATTAATTGGACTTATCACGATTTTAGTGATGTATCAAAAATCAAAATCAAGTTATATTAGGAAACCAACGACTCGAGAGTACATGAGTCATCAAAAAACAATTATTACCAAGAAGGATGAGAGATATATTAGAACTGCCACTCAAGTTAGAAATATTGATAAGAACTCCGGTGGTAGAAGCGGAGGGGGCGGTGGCCGATCTGTTTCTTCAGGTGGTTCTAGAAGTGGTGGTCGTAAGGGTAGTTTTTAATCTAATTGCCAGAAAAGCTCTTGCTTTTTGGAATGAAATGTGTATAATGAAAAGGTGTTCATTTTTGAGCACCTTTTCATTATGAATAGGGCTATCGCCAAACGGTAAGGCAACGGACTCTGACTCCGTTATTTCAAGGTTCGAATCCTTGTAGCCCTGTTTAGGACGACTGACGAGCTTTGCTTGGCGGTCGTTTTTTATTTATTACAAAAAAATGAAATTATTGTGAAATATAAATGATTACACTTGATAAATTGTCAGATTATTGTATAATAAATATATCAAACAACTTGGAGGACAAACATATGGTAAATGTATTTATGAAATCAAAAACAGAGGCATTAGAGCAGGTGGTAATCGACAGAGTGTCCAAGTTAGAAAAGTATGGTATTGATCAAATTGATGTTACAGTAAAAGCTTCAAAAAAAGTTCAATCCGTAGAAATTTCGTTGATCTACAAATCTAGTACATTGCGAGTGGAGGAATATGGAAAGCAAGGCGAAAAGGTATATGATATTCTAGGAAGTGCGATTAGTTCTATGGAGCGTAAGATTCGAAAGACTAAGACAAATATTGAAAAGGTAAGAGCAGAGAAGATTCCAGAAAAGCTATATGAGGATGAAGAAGAACTTAAAGAAGTAGTAAAAGTTAAGGAATATAGCAGTAAGCCTATGACATTAGAAGAGGCAATGTTACAGCTTGAAGATGTTGGGCATCCATTTTTCTTATTTGAAAATGCTGATACAGGTGTACAAGAGGTTTTATATAAAAGAGTAGATACAGGATATGGTATTATTAGACTTACAAGATAATAGTATAATATAATAAAGAGATGCAGTTAACGGAGAGGCACAAGATTTAAAGTGTCTCTCTTTTTTTCCATAGTTTGTTTCTTGTGCTTTTTACAGTAATTGAGTATAATAGAAAAGATACAATATTTTTGAAAAGGATGGAAAATACCGTGTTTACATGTCGTCATAAAGTGAGATATAGCGAAATAGATCAAACAGGGGAGTTATCAATCCCTAATATTGTTAATTACTTTCAAGATTGCTCAAATTCACAGTCATCACACCTTGGATTAGGTCATGAGTATTATGCAGATAAGGGTGTGGCATGGGTATTGTCTTTTTGGCAAATAGTAATTGAAAAAAGGCCTAAAATGGAAGAAGAGGTTTTAGTAGGTACTTTTCCTTACGAATTCAAGCAATTTATGGGATTTAGAAATTTCTTTATGGAGGATTCAGACGGCGATATGATAGTGAAGGCTCATTCGATTTGGTCGTTTTTAGACATGGAAAAGGGACGTCCAGTATTGCCAACAGAAGAAATGTATCAAAAATACGATTTAGGTGAACGCTTAGACATGAATTATGCGTCTAGAAAGGTGAAGCTACCTAATGAGATGGAGTTTGCTTTACAAGTGACAGTTAGAAGAGATGATTTAGATACGAACCATCACTTGAATAATGCGAAGTTTATTGCAATAGCATTAGAAGCTCTTTGCAAGGATTTCGAAGTGGCACAGATTTGTGCAGAATACAAAAAGCAGGCTTATGAGGGGGACGTTATATACCTATATACAGCACAGATGGAGGCTGGAATGGGGATTTGCTTAAAGGATAAACATGGAGATGTATACTTGAATGTATACGCGCAACAAAAGGAGAAATAGAGAATATGATTAAATTAGGAGAAATGCAGACACTGCAAATTGTAAAAGAAGTAGAATTTGGCGTGTATTTGGCAGCAGAAGAAAACTTAGAGGACAAAATATTACTACCAAAGAAAGCTGTGCCAGAAGGGAAAACGCTTCAAGATTTAGTGGAAGTTTTTGTGTATAGAGATAGTAAGGATCGTATTATCGCTACGACAGTTATTCCAAAGCTTATTATGGGACAGGTTGCAAGGCTTAGAGTTGCTCAAATTGGTAAGTTTGGTGCATTTCTTGATTGGGGACTCGAAAAGGATTTAATGCTACCATTTAAGCAACAAAAAAAGCAAGTGCAGGAAGGTGAAGATATTTTGGTTTCACTCTACATAGATAAAAGCAATAGACTTTGTGCCACAATGAATGTCTATCATGATCTTGATCTTGATAGCCCATACCAAAAGGAAGATGCCGTGAAAGGTACTGTATATGAGATTAGTCCTAATTTTGGTGCTTTTGTAGCTATAGACGATAAATATTCTGGATTAATACCAGTTAAAGAGCTCTACGGAGAAGTGGTAATTGGTGAAGAGGTGACAGCTCGTGTACTCTCTGTAAGGGAAGATGGTAAGTTGAATCTTAGTATCCGTGAAAAATCATACATGAAAATTGGGGATGATGCAGAAAAAATTATGGATTTGATTGACAGCTTTTCAGGAGCATTACCTTTTAATGATAAGGCAACACCAGAGGTGATCAAGAGAGAAACTGGTATGAGTAAAAACGAATTTAAGAAAGCGGTAGGTAATTTATTGAAGGCTCGTCGCATTCAGATTACAGAAAAAGGCATTCAGAAAATTAATAGTTAGATTTCGACAAAAAGCTATTGATTTTTTCGCTGTTTTTTTGTACATTTGTATTATGGGTAATATGTAATTGGTGAAATGTACAAAAATCATACATTCAATTTGTATATGTTGCATATTAGGGACGAAGGAGAGCTATATGATATCGAATCAAATTATACAAAGTACACTCGAGGGTATTAAAGGTATTACCAAAGTAGATTTGGCTATTATGGACTTAGATGGTAGAGAGATTGCTGCTACTTGTGACATGCGTATGTGCACCACTACATGTGCAGAGTTTGCGAAGTCTCCAGCCGAGGTGCAAGAGATAGGAGAATATCAATACTACAAAGTAGTAGATGACAATCAGCTTGAGTATGTGTTGATTATTCGTGGTGCGACAGATGATAGCTTTATGATTGGGAAAATGGTTGTTTTCCAGATTAAAGGCCTATTGTTAGCATATAAGGAACGTTTCGATAAAGATAACTTCATTAAGAATCTTTTGTTAGATAATTTGTTGCTTGTAGATATATATAGTAGATCAAAGAAACTACATATGCCGATAGAACAGCGTAGAGTTGTTTTAATTGCGAGAGCATATAACAGTAGAGATATTAATATGTTTGAAATCCTAAAGTCAGCACTTGGAAATAGCGATAAAGAGTTTATTACCGCAGTGGATGAAAAGGATGTCGTAATCGTAAAAGAGCTCTCAGAAAACGACACAAATAATGAAATAGATACGTATGCACATACGATTATTCAACACTTAGAAAAGGCGAGTGCTAGAGGTGTACATGTTGCTTATGGTACGAGTGTGATTGAAATCAAGGATGTGAGTCGTTCTTATAAAGAAGCGAAAATGGCACTTGATGTCGGTAAAATTTTCTTTGAGGATAAGTCTGTAGTAGCCTATAGTGAGCTTGGAATAGGTCGACTTATTTACCAATTACCATTGCCACTTTGCAAGATGTTTATCAAAGAGATATTTGGTGAGAAAAGCCCTGATGATTTTGAAGATGAAATGCTTGAAACAATTAATAAGTTTTTTGAAAACAGCCTAAATGTCTCAGAAACATCAAGGCAACTTTATATCCATAGAAATACTTTGGTATATAGATTGGATAAGTTACAGAAGATGACTGGTTTAGACTTAAGAGTAATTGAGGATGCGATTACATTTAGAATCGCACTTATGGTTGTGAAATATATGAAATATATGGAGCAAATGGAATACTAATTGATTTGAGGAGAAAAGCGTGAAGAAGAAAGAAATTGCAATTATGGAAAACGACGAGATAATTTGCTTGAAAAATGTTGCAGTGTCCTATGACAAGGAGAAATTACGTGCACTAAATCATGTGTCGTTAACTGTAAATAAAGGTGAGTTTGTTTTTATTGTTGGACCAAGTGGTTCAGGTAAATCTACATTAATTAAGCTTTTATTACGTGAGGTGGTTGCGAATAAGGGTGAGGTTGTTGTTCTTGGAAAGAACTTAAACAAGATGAAACATCGCCATGTTCCAGCATTTAGAAGACAGCTTGGAGTTGTATTCCAAGATTTTAGATTGTTACAAAACATGAATATTTATGACAATGTTGCATTTGCACAATATGTAATACAGGTTCCTACTAGAAGGATTAAGAGGAATGTGACTGAAATACTGAAAATGGTTGGACTTGCGGGCAAATATAAAGCATTACCAAAACAAATTTCTGGTGGTGAGCAGCAAAGAGTAGCAATCGCAAGAGCGTTGATTAACAAACCAGAAATTCTTATTTGCGATGAGCCTACAGGAAACCTTGATCCTAGTAAAAGTTGGGAGATTATGCAACTTTTAGATGAGGTAAATAAAAACGGTACTACCATAGTTGTAGTAACACATAATAGAGAAATCGTTGATGCTATGCAAAAGCGTGTTATTGTGATGTCTAAAGGTAGCATTGAAAGTGACGAAGAAAAAGGTGAATATAGTTATGAATATTAGTACATTTGGTTATATTTTAAAAGAGGGTCTGAGAAGCTTAGTAAGGAACAGATGGTATACGATGGCCTCAATTGCGACGATAAGCGCATGTTTGTTTTTGTTAGGTGCTTTTTGTGCGATTGTTATGAATGTTCAATATATCGTACAAAATGTTCAAAAGGGTGTTTCCATCACAGTGTTTTTTGATGAAGGATTCACGGAAGAAGATATATTTGTGATTCAAGACTATATGGAAACACAAGACGGTGTAGAGTCAGTTACATATATTTCCGCTGATGAAGCTTGGGTAGGTTTTGTACAAGATATGCAGATGGAAGAATATCTAGATGGATATCCAGATAATCCACTTGAAAATTGTGCGAATTTAGAAATTTTCTTAAATGATGTTACATTGCAGGCTGATTTGGTAAGCCTATTAGAGACTACAGACGGTGTAAGACGTGTTAATAGATCAGAATTAGCGGCGACCACGTTAGCGGGTATGGATTCACTAGCTAGTTATGCATCCTTGGCTATTATCGGTATTTTGCTAGCTATTTCTATATTTTTAATCACGAATACAGTAACTATCGGTATAGCAATTCGACAAGAAGAAATCAATATTATGAAATATATTGGAGCTACTGACTTT
Source organism: Lachnospiraceae bacterium (assembly GCA_044425805.1). GTDB lineage: Bacteria > Bacillota > Clostridia > Lachnospirales > Lachnospiraceae > RGIG6307. The sequence continues at coordinate 493,715 of JAWXVC010000004.1, forward strand.
TTTGTTAGGTGTCCATTTATTATTGAGGGTGTATTGATTGGATTTTTAGGGGCAGTTATACCTCTTGGGGTGATATATTTTATTTACCAAGAAGTGTTATTTATGGTAACAGATAGGTTTGCTTCACTTAGTAACCTTTTGGCATTTTTATCTGTGCAGGAGATATATGAGTTTTATTTACCTTTAGCACTTGGCATAGGTGTTGGAATTGGTTTCTTGGGTAGTTATATTACTTGTCATAAACATTTGAGAGTTTAATTAAAATTGGGGAGAGGCAAAGATGCTTTTATTAGCGAAACGAAAACGAAGTGCGTTTATGTGCCTATTCCTAATAGGTATATTTATAACTTGCTATCTCTATATTGCACATGCTTCGTCTCTATCGGATATCACATCTGATTCTATCGAACAAAAGCAAGAAGAGATTGAAAGTGCACAAGAAGAACAAGAAAGTATACAGAACACAATTGAGCAGCTACAAAGTGATATAGCGAAGCTTGAAGAGAAAAAAGATGATGTAGAAACTTATATTACACAGCTTGATGTTACTGTAGGTACGGTGGAAGCACGTATTAAAGCTTATGAAAATCAAGTGACTGAAAAAGAAGCTGAAATTGCTGACAAGGAATTAGAACTAGAACAAGCATTATTAGTAGAGTCAGATCAGTATGAAGATATGAGTAAGCGCATACAATATATGTATGAAGTTGGAGAAGAGACGCAGTTAGAAATGCTTTTAACAGCAAGATCGTTTTCGGAATTTTTAAATAGAGCAGAATATGTGAGTGCATTGTCTGCATATGACAATAGTGTTTTAGAGGCATTTATTTTGACAAGAGAATATGTGGAGCTTACAAAAGAAAGCCTTGAAGCTGATAAACTTGTATTAGAAGAAATTAAACTTGCATCTGAAGTGGAAAAAGAGCAGTTAGAGGATTTAAAGAATTCAAAAACAGAATTACTATTAGTTTATGAAAGTGATATAGAGCTTACACAAGAATATGTGTCGGCTGAAGAAGAGGCCCTTGCATATCAGTCAGACTTAATCGCGTCCTTAGAAGAAGATATTGATGATGAACGAAAGCAAATTGCAGCGGATAATGGACTCGATTTAAACTATAATGGTGGTTTGTTCACGTTACCTTATCCAAATTATGTTCGCATGTCTTCTGATTTTGGTTGGAGAACAGATCCATTTACAGGTTTAAGTACGTATCATAGTGGTGTTGACTGGGCTGGTCCTGAGGGAGATGCTATCGTAGCAGCATATGAAGGAGTTGTGGCTAAGGCTGAATATAACGCATCTATGGGTAATTACGTTATGATTGATCATGGTAATAATTTATATACGATTTATATGCATGCATCGAAGCTATATGTTTCGGAAAATGACGTAGTAGCAAAGGGCGAAACGATTGCGGCAGTAGGAACTACAGGTCGATCAACTGGCTCACACTTGCATTTTAGTGTTAGATTAAATGGGGAATATGTTTCTCCTTGGGATTATTTAGAGTAAATCAGAATCGAGGTGTCATATTGGGAGTAGATCAGGCTGGAAAAGGACAAAAACGATTTTCGGGATTTTTAGGTGGTGTTTTTACTGGTGTTGCAGTATCAACAGTACTAGTATGTTTAGCATTTCTGATTAAGACTTATGTGCTAGATTCCTCTATGGAGGTGCGTATTGATAACCAAACAATCATTGTGGAAAATAGTGAAAACACAGTGATTGATGTAGAGTTTTTATCGAAAATCCATACACTTGAAGAGTTGATTTATGATAGCTTTTATTTGAGTGAGGTTACCAAAGAGCAATTACAAGAAGGTATGTATGATGGTATGGTAGATGCCTTGGGCGATATCTACTCTTGCTATTATACGCAAGAAGAGTATTCAGCTATTATGGAACAGGCTGAAGGTGTTTATTATGGCATTGGTGCATATGTTGCTATGGATAGTGTAACAGGTTATGTAAAGATTAGCAGTGTTATCGCTGGTACTCCAGCTGAGGAAGCTGGCCTTATGGCAGATGATTTGATTTATAAAATTGAAGGTGAGGATATGGCAGGCCTTGATAGTGATCAAGTAGTTGCAAAGGTTAAGGGAGAAGAGAATACTTTCGTGCACTTGACATTGGTACGTGATGGTGAGGAAATCGAAGTTGATGTCGAAAGAAGAAAAATAGAATCACCTACGATATCTTATGAAATCTATGAGGATGGTATTGGATATATCTATATTAGTCAGTTCGATGATGTGACTGTTGACCAATTTGCAGAAGCACTCGCAGTTCTAAAGGGCAACGACATAGAGGGCTTGATTATAGATGTAAGAGGAAATCCAGGTGGAAATTTATTTACAGTAGTAGATATTGCAGATATGCTCTTAGATGAAGGATTAATCGTTTATACACAAGATAACTATGGTAATAGAGATGATTATAGTTCAGATTCAACACATAAATATGAAGATCCAGTTGTAATGCTGATTAATGGAAACTCAGCAAGTGCATCGGAAGTTTTGGCTGGTGCTTTGAAGGATTATGAGGCTGCTACTTTGGTAGGGACTACGACTTTTGGAAAAGGCATTGTGCAAACACTTCGCAAGCTAGCTGATGGCACAGCACTTAAGCTCACGACAAGTGCTTATTATACACCAAATGGTAATAATATTCATGGAATAGGAATTCTCCCAGATGTAGAGGTCGAATTTGATAGTGAAGGCTATTTAGCTGATGGCACAGATAATCAGCTAGAGGTGGCAAAGGAAGTTTTATTAGAGCTGATTATAGAAGCAAAGGAAGAATAAGAAGATAAGTGCAGGACAATCGAATGTTTGTTCTGTACTTTTTTTCTGTTCTTTGATATAATAAATTGAATTGTGGAAACAATAAAGCGTAGCACGGTGTAGATGAGGAGAACTAATTTTATGGAGATGAGAAAAAACCAACACAATCGAATACCATTTAATCTTGTATCGAAATATCAACCGATGGGAGATCAACCCCAAGCTATTGATGAACTAGTTCATGGATTTGAAGAAGGTAAACAGTTCCAAACCTTACTAGGTGTTACAGGTTCTGGTAAGACCTTTACGATGGCGAATATTATTCAACGTTTACAAAAGCCTACGCTAGTTATAGCACATAATAAAACGCTTGCAGCACAGCTTTATGGTGAGTTTAAAGAGTTTTTCCCGGAGAATGCAGTAGAGTATTTTGTTTCCTACTACGATTATTATCAGCCTGAGGCGTATGTGGCTTCTACGGATACTTACATTGCAAAGGATTCATCGATCAATGATGAAATAGATAGGTTGCGTCTTTCGGCGACAGCCGCACTTGTAGAGAGACGGGACGTTGTAGTTATAGCTTCTGTTTCTTGCATCTATGGGCTTGGTAGTCCGGATGATTACGAGGAATTAATCGTTTCTCTAAGACCGGGTATGATGAAGGATAGAGACCGTGTCCTGCGCGAGCTTGTAGATATTCAGTATAATCGCAATGATATGGATTTGGGGAGAGGCTGCTTTAGAGTACGAGGTGATGTGATAGAGGTGTGTCCTGCATACACTGAGGATTATTTGATACGTATAGAGTTTTTTGGTGATGAAATAGATAAGCTATCAGAGGTGGATCCATTAACTGGTAAAGTTTTAAATGTGATTTCCCATGTTGCTATTTTCCCGGCATCTCACTATGTGGTAGCTCCAGAGAAGATATTAAAGGCATGTGAGAAAATCGAAGATGAACTCACAGAGCGCGTGAAGTTTTTTAAGGGTGAGGATAAGCTTATAGAGGCACAGAGAATCGCAGAGCGCACGAATTATGACGTAGAGATGTTACGCGAGACAGGTTTTTGCTCTGGTATTGAGAATTATTCGAGGCATTTGAATAGTATGGAGGAGGGTGAGACTCCGCATACGCTGATTGATTATTTTGGTGATGATTTTTTGATCATTGTAGATGAGTCGCATATGACGATTCCTCAGGTGAGGGGAATGTTTGCTGGTGATAGATCTAGGAAGACGAATCTTGTAGATTACGGCTTTCGATTACCGTCGGCTATGGATAATAGGCCACTTAATTTTGGCGAATTTGAGCAAAAAATTGACCAGATGCTTTTTGTATCAGCGACACCTAATGTCTATGAGGCGGAGCATGAGCTTGGTAGATCTGAACAGATTATTAGACCAACGGGTCTTGTGGATCCGATTGTTCTTGTAAGAGGAGTTGAGGGTCAGATAGATGACCTACTCGCAGAAATCAAAAAAGAAACGGCTATGAAGAACAAAATCATGGTGACTACACTTACAAAGCGTATGGCGGAGGATCTTACAGATTATCTTAGAGAGGTTGGTATAAGGGTGCGTTATTTACATTCTGATATCGATACCTTAGAGCGAAGTGAGATTATACGTGATATGCGATTAGATGTTTTTGATGTATTGATAGGTATCAACCTCCTTCGAGAAGGACTTGATATACCAGAAATTACACTAGTAGCGATATTAGATGCAGATAAGGAAGGGTTTCTGCGTTCAGAAACTTCCCTTATCCAGACGATCGGTCGTGCTGCGAGAAATGCACAGGGGCATGTTATTATGTATGCAGATAAGATGACAGACTCCATGAAAGCAGCTATTTCAGAGACGAATAGGCGTAGAGAAATCCAGCTAGCGTACAATGAAGAACACGGGATTATACCAAAGACGATTGAAAAAGATGTTAGAGAGCTTATTAGTATCAGTAAGAAAGAAAATAAGCGTGTGAAGAAGTTAGAAAAAGACCCTGAATCTATGAGTCGTACAGAGTTAGAAAAATTAATAGGGGAAGTTGCTAAGAACATGAAAAAGGCAGCAGCAGAACTTGATTTCGAGACAGCAGCAGAGCTAAGGGATCAGATGCTTATGCTGAAAAAATCACTTCAAGAAGTGTGAAAGAGTGTCTCGTAAAAAGCGCTTCGATATGGAGGAAAGTATGAAAATCAAACCACGTGAGTACATTAAGATTCGTGGAGCACATGAACATAATTTAAAAGGGATTGATCTTGATATACCAAGAAATGAAATGGTAGTGCTAACGGGTATGTCTGGTTCTGGAAAGTCATCTCTTGCATTTGATACGATTTATGCAGAAGGTCAGAGAAGATATATGGAGTCGCTCTCTTCTTATGCGAGGCAGTTTCTAGGACAGATGGAGAAGCCGAATGTAGATAAGATTGAGGGGTTATCGCCTGCTATTTCGATTGATCAAAAGTCAACGAATAGAAATCCACGTTCTACAGTAGGAACAGTAACAGAGATTTATGATTATTTCAGATTACTCTATGCACGTATTGGTATTCCACATTGTCCGAATTGTGGGAAGGTGATTGCGAAGCAAACAGTTGACCAAATGGTGGATACGATTATGCATCTTGAAGAAAGCAGTAGGATTCAGCTACTTGCACCTATTGTACGCGGTAGGAAGGGTCGACATGAGAAGGTGCTAGATAAGGTTAAGAGAAGTGGTTATGTCCGTGTTAGGATTGATGGGAATCTCTATGATCTTTCTGAGGAAATTTCTCTAGAAAAGAATAATAAACATAATATTGAGGTTGTTGTAGATAGACTTGTGGTGAAGAAGGGCATTGAGACTAGATTAGCAGATTCTATTGAGAGTGTTTTAGATCTTTCGGAAGGTCTTTTATACGTGGATGTAATTGGAGGGGAGATGCTCACCTGTTCACAGAGCTTTTCTTGTCCTGATTGCGGAATTAGTGTCGGAGAGATTGAACCTCGAAGCTTTTCTTTTAATAATCCTTTTGGAGCTTGTCCAGAGTGTTTTGGACTCGGTTATAAAATGGAGTTTGATGAGGGGCTTATGATTCCAGATCCCACATTATCGATACATGATGGTGCATTTCAGGTTATGGGATGGCAGTCATCAAATGAACCGGGTAGCTTTACCTACGCGATTCTAAAGGCACTATCCGAGGCATATGGATTTAGTTTAGATACTCCATATGAAGAACTTCCAGATACGATACGAGATGTCTTGATTAATGGAACTGGTGGTAGAGAGGTTCAGGTTTATTTTGAGGGGCAACGTGGTAAAGGTGTGTATCCAGTTGCTTTTGAGGGGTTAGTGAAAAACGTAGAGCGCAGATATCGTGAAACAGGATCTGATGTGATGAAGCAAGAGTATGAAACATTTATGAGAATCACACCTTGTAAGGTATGTAAGGGCATGCGACTTAAAAAAGAATCGCTCGCTGTTACAGTGGGTGATAAAAATATTTTTGAACTTACGGATTTATCGATTAAAGAGCTTTCAGAATATTTAAAAACATTAGAATTATCAAATCAGCAGATGTTGATAGGAGACCAAATACTAAAAGAAATACGTGCGCGCGTTGGATTTTTGGTGGATGTTGGACTCGAATATCTTGCACTGTCAAGAGCTACAGGTACTCTGTCAGGAGGTGAGGCACAGCGTATCAGACTCGCTACACAGATAGGGTCTGGACTTGTTGGAGTATGCTATATTCTAGATGAACCTAGTATTGGACTTCACCAAAGGGACAACGACAAGCTACTTAAAACCTTGCAAAACCTTAAAGAGTTAGGAAATACGCTATTGGTCGTAGAACATGATGAGGATACGATGTGGGCCGCAGACTATATCGTGGATATTGGTCCAGAGGCTGGAAGTCACGGTGGCGAAGTGGTGGCAACAGGTACAGCTTCCGAGATTTGTGCAAACCCAGACTCTATCACAGGTAAATACTTAAGCGGTGCGATACGCATACCGGTTCCAGAAGTTAGAAGACAAGCTACAGGCTGGCTACAAATACTGGGTGCCAAGGAAAACAATCTAAAAAATATCAACGTTAATATACCACTTGGTGTGATGACTTGTGTAACTGGTGTTTCAGGTTCTGGTAAGTCTTCTTTAGTGAATGAAATCTTATACAAGGTGTTGGCTAAGAAGCTAAATAGAGCGAGGACGATTCCTGGTAAACACCGTACAATTAAGGGAATAGAACAGCTAGATAAGGTAATCGATATAGATCAATCTCCGATTGGAAGAACACCTAGATCTAATCCAGCTACCTATACAGGTGTATTTGATCAGATACGTGATCTGTTTGCGGCAACTACGGATGCGAAAACAAAAGGATATCCCAAGGGGAGATTTAGCTTTAACGTTAAAGGTGGGCGCTGCGAGGCATGTAGTGGTGATGGTATTTTGAAGATAGAGATGCATTTTCTGCCCGATGTATACGTACCATGTGAGGTGTGCAATGGAAAGCGTTACAATAGAGAAACCCTTGAAGTAAAATATAAAGGTAAGAGTATTTATGATGTACTTAGTATGACAGTAGAGGAGGCACTTGTTTTCTTTTCATCGGTTCCTTCGATTAAGAGGAAAATCCAAACGCTATACGATGTTGGATTATCTTATATCACACTAGGACAACCATCTACAACCCTTTCTGGTGGAGAAGCTCAACGTATTAAGCTAGCGACAGAGCTTAGCAAGAGAAGCACAGGAAAGACTATCTATATTTTGGATGAACCTACGACAGGTCTACACTTTGCAGATGTTCATAAACTTACTGAAATTCTACAAAGATTGGCAGATGGTGGAAATACAGTTGTTGTAATTGAACATAACCTTGATGTGATCAAGACGGCAGATTATATCATAGATATAGGGCCAGAGGGCGGAAATCTAGGCGGAACCATTGTAGCTACAGGTACACCAGAAGAAGTGGCACAGATAGAAGCTTCTTATACGGGAAGATATATCAAGCGTATGTTGGATAAACAATAGTGTTGTCGAAAAACCTAGTGAAAGCTTAAAAATTTCTTAAATACTTGTGCTTAATACTTGCGTTTGTTGATAATCTGTTTTATGATACAGTATATATTGTTAGTTTCAGAATGGAGGATTTATATGCAATTTACAGACATTGGCATAGATTTAGGTACTGCGAGTATTTTAGTATATATTAGAGGAAAGGGTGTTGTTCTTAAGGAGCCTAGTGTAGTTGCTTTTGACCGTGATACGAACAAGATCAAAGCAATTGGAGAAAACGCTAGACTTATGCTTGGTAGAACGCCTGGTAATATTATTGCTGTTAGACCTCTTCGTCAAGGTGTTATTTCTGACTATACAGTTACTGAGAAGATGATGAAATACTTCATTCAAAAGGCACTTGGCAAGAGATTATTCCGTAAGCCACGTATTGCAGTTTGTGTACCAAGTGGTGTTACAGAGGTAGAGAAAAAGGCTGTTGAGGATGCTATTTATCAAGCTGGAGCAAGAGAAGTTTCTATTATTGAGGAACCTATTGCAGCAGCAATTGGTGCGGGTATCGATATTTCTAAGCCTTGTGGTAACATGATTGTTGATATCGGTGGTGGTACTTCTGATATTGCTGTAATCTCATTAGGAGGAACTGTAGTGAGTGCTTCTATCAAGATAGCAGGTGATGATTTTGATGAAGCAATTGTAAGATTCCTTAGAAAACGTCATAACCTTTTGGTTGGTGAGCGTAGTGCTGAGGATTTGAAGATTAAAATAGGATGCGTATTCCGCTCAAAAGAAGAAGAGTTTATGGATATCAGGGGACGTGATTTGGTAACAGGTTTACCTATGACTGTTAGCGTATCTTCTTATGAGCTTGAAGAAGCACTTAGAGATACTGTTGAACAAATCGTTGATACGATTCACAGTGTGTTAGAGAAGACACCACCAGAACTTGCAGCGGATATTGCAGATAGAGGGATTGTTTTAACGGGCGGTGGTTGCCTTGTATCTGGCTTAGAAGAGCTTATTCATGAGAGAACAGGTATTGATACGATGACAGCAGAAGATCCACTAACAGCTGTTGCGATTGGTACAGGTAAATTCGTAGAATTTTTAGCGGATTATAAAGAAGGAAAATAATATAAAAGGCTGTCGCAGGACAGCCTTTTATATTTAACAGCAGATGTAGAAGAGGGATGGTTATTACTATGGAGGCGGTTACTGGATATGTAGAGCACATTGTATATCAAAATCCAGATAATGGATATAGTGTATTTCATATAGTGTCTGAAGGGGATGAAATCGTTTGTGTTGGGTTGGCAAAAGGTCTTACAGTTGGTGAGACTATTGAGGCAAATGGCACATGGGTAAGCCATATGGAATATGGCGAACAATTCAAAATAAGTACCTTAAAAGTGATACCACCACAGGATAAGGAAAGCATCCTAAGATATTTGTCTTCTGGTGCTATTAAGGGGATTGGACAGGCGCTTGCAAAGCGTATTGTGAAGCGTTTTGGTGCTGACACGATACGCATTATGGAAGAGGAGCCCGAAAAGCTCATTGAAATCAAAGGGATTAGTGAGAGGATTGCAAGAGAAATCGCAGGACAGATGGAAGACAAAAGAGAGCTTAGAAGTGCGATGATTTTCTTGCAACAATATGGTATTAACCAAACACTCGCTGTTAAGATATATGAGAAATATAGGGATAAGATTTATACAGTTATTCATGAAAATCCGTATGTATTAGCGGAGGATATTTCAGGGATAGGTTTTAAAATAGCCGATGAGATTGCCTCAAAGGTAGGGATTACAACAGATTCGGATTATAGAATCGCGAGTGGTATTTTATATGTGCTATTACAAGCGATTCAGGATGGACACACATATTTACCGCTACCAGTACTGCAAGAGAGATGCGTTACACTACTTGAGGTTTCTGATGCGTCGATTGGACCGATTATGTCAAATATGATGATGGATAAAAAAATCATCATCAAAACTCAAGATGATAAAAAATTTGTATATGCTAGTCGTTATTACTATATGGAATTAAAATGCGCCAAGCTTTTACAAGAGCTTAGTGTGCAGGTGGGAGATAACTGTAGCATCCAAAGTGAGGATACAATCAAAAAAGAAATAAAGGCACTTGCATTTCACTTTAAGGTGGAGCTAGATGACCTTCAAATACAAGCCATTGTGGAAAGTGCTAGAAATGGTCTAGTTATTTTGTCGGGTGGACCAGGAACAGGTAAAACCACCACGATCAATATGATGATTCATTATTTTGAGGAGCAGGGTTTTGATATCTTACTTGCTGCACCGACTGGACGTGCTGCTAAGCGCATGACAGAGGCAACGGGCTGCGAGGCTAAGACAATACACAGAATGTTAGAGTTAAATGGGCAAATGCAGTCTGATACAAGACATATGAGTTTTGAGAGAAATGCAGAAAATCCGTTAGAAGCTGATGTTATTATTATTGATGAGATGTCGATGGTAGATATACAGTTGTTTCAGGCTCTTTTACAAGCAGTATGTCCTGGGACAAGACTTGTGCTTGTTGGAGATGTAGATCAACTTCCTAGTGTGGGACCAGGTCAGGTATTGCGTGATATCATGAAAAGTGGACGTTTTTGTACAACTGTTTTACATAAAATTTTCAGGCAAGCAGCACAGAGTGATATTGTAGTTAATGCTCATAAAATAAACAAAGGAATGCAAATCACACTAGATAACAAGAGCATGGATTTTTTCTTCTTAGAGAGAAACAATCCAGAGGTTATATACAAACATATGATTGAGCTGATTCAGAATAAGCTACCCAAATTTGTAAAAGCTACTAGTATGGATATTCAAGTGCTCACACCAATGCGAAAAGGTGCACTTGGTGTTGATAGTTTGAATAGTATTTTGCAAAAATACCTCAATGCGGAGGCTAGTGATAAGAGAGAAAAGCAATTTGGAGATACACTCTTTCGTGAGGGCGACAAGGTTATGCAGACGAAGAATAACTATCAGCTTGAATGGGAAATTGTGAGTAAATACAATATTCCTATCGATAAGGGTGTCGGAGTCTTTAATGGAGATGTTGGACGTATTTTAGAAATTAAAGAGTACGCAAGTGAAATGACTGTTTCGTTTGATGGGCGAATTGTATCTTATCCATTTAGTGGACTAGATGAGCTAGAACTAGCATATGCGATTACGATTCACAAATCACAAGGAAGCGAATATCCAGCTGTTATTTTACCGCTTTTAAGTGGACCTAGAGTACTCTTTAATAGAAATCTTCTATATACTGCTGTTACAAGGGCGAAGACTTGTGTAACTATACTTGGTAGCTCTGAAGTGATACGAAGTATGATTGAAAATGAAAGCCAGAGCAAGAGATACACTTCTCTTGACTTGAGAATAGAAGAATGTTACATGAACTATCATGGAAATGGAGAGAAAGGATATTTTTAGATGTATGTATTGAAGGAATTGTTATTTCCAAGGCATTGTCCTATTTGTGATGGAATCGTGCCTAAGCTAGGAAACCTGTGTTGTGACACATGTTTGCCCAAGCTACAATACGTCGGAGAAAATTTCTGCATCAAATGCGGGAAAAAGCTACAAAAAGAAGAAATGGAATATTGCGAGGATTGCAGAAAATACGAGCACATATTTGAGCGTGCAAGATCATTGTTTGAGTATCAGAGTGTGGCGCAGGGGATTTTTCGCTTCAAGTATCAAAACAGACAAGAATATGCTGATTTCTATGGAGAAATGATTTATAGATACTTGAAGGATTGGTTCGTTTATATAGGCGCTGATGCGATTGTTCCAGTACCGTTACATAAAAGCAGAATGCAAGAAAGAGGTTATAATCAGGCACAATTAATTGCACAAGCCTTATCAAAAAGATTACATATTCCCACTTTGTCAAAGAGTGTGGTTAGATGTAAAAAAACCACTCCACAAAAGGTTTTGAATCGAAAAGAAAGACAAAATAATTTGAAAAAAGCTTTCAAAATAGTGAGGAATGATGTAAAATTAAAGACAGTGCTTATAGTTGATGACATTTATACAACAGGAAGTACTGTGGATGCGCTTGCAGAGGTTTTGCTTGAAGCGGGAGCATATAAAATATTCGTCGTGACACTTGCCACAGGAGTAGCGTAAGTGTTTGTGACGTGAGAATAGGAGTCGAATCTATGATAAAAGAGGATAGAGTCAGTTGCATGACAAAACTTGCTATTTATGAAAAACGTAAAGGCAAAAGTCAACTACCGATTGTCAAATATTTTAAGGGTGATTATGTTAGTTTACACATGATACAAGCTGTTGTATTTGGGACATTGGGGTTTGCTTGCATATACGCATTATATGTATTGTATGATGTAGAGAATTTTGTTTTAAATCTCTTTGAACAGGATATTACTGAGTTAGTGCAAGAAGCATTACTCTGCTATGTGATCTTTTTGATTTCTTATTGTTTGTTCTGTCTAGTGGTTGAAGAGGTTTATTACAGAATAGCAAAAAAAGGAATTAAAAAGTATTTTAACATAATGAAAACATTGTATTATTATTATACAAGTGATAACAAAAAAGATAAGAGGGAAGATGCATGACGGCACTGTTGATTTTAAAAGAAGAATTAGAAAAAATATATGGCGAATATCGTTTTATAGTGCAATTGGTTGTTAAGGCTTGCCTGACGTTGGTTACACTATTGGCAATTAATCAAAAAATCGGATATACAGGAGCGCTACAGAGTTTTCCACTTATTTTATTGTTGTCAGTAGCATGCGCTTTTTTACATGCTGGAGCAATTACTACGGTGGCATCGTTATTCGTGTTAGCAAATTTTGCAAGCTTGAGCTTGGAGATTACGGCAGTGGCGTTTTTGGTGTTACTAATTATGCTATTTTTATATGTGCGTTTAGCACCTAGTCAAGCAATATTGCTTGTGCTAGTACCACTTGCATTTTATATGCAGATTCCGTATGTTGCACCGCTCTTAATAGGATTGCTACTAGGACCTATATCAGCAGTTGGAGTTGGCTGTGGTGTTGTAATATATTATTTTATTGAGGCGATATGTGAAAACGTAGTGACAATCAACGGGCTTGGAGATGCAGATTTTATTGAAAAGCTACGTATTGCTATTGATGGTGTAGCACAAAATGACACCATGCTTGTGGTTGCACTTGCTTTTGTTGTGACTACAATGACGGTTTATACGATTAAAGGTCTTAGTATAGATTATGCTTGGATGATTGCTGTTATAGTTGGTGCTGTCGCAAATTTACTATTTATTATGATAGGGGATTTCTTATACGGTGCAGGTATTAATTTATTAGTTGCAGTGCTTTCATCTGTTGTGTCGGTAGCGATTGCACTTGTAGTGATATTTTTTAAGTTTAATGTCGACTACAATAGAACAGAAAAGGTTCAATTTGAGGATGAAGAGTATTGTTATTATGTGAAGGCTGTTCCTAAGATGAACATGCCAACACAAACTAGAAAAGTAAAAAGGATTACGACAAGTGCTAGACCAGCACATCGTAATCATAGATAATTTGAAGCAGGGTGTGAAAAATGGGATTTATTGGAAACGTAGTAAGCTATTTGTATGATATGTATCGCAAACTGAATATGGGGATTAGTGATTTTGCGGAAATCGTTATTCTGTCTTACTTGATATACAAGATTACGGTATGGATTAGAAATACTAGAGCTTGGGTATTGTTAAAGGGCATGATAGTGATTGCTATTTTCTTGCTTGTTGCATATTTGACAGATATGAATACCATTATTTATATTTCCACGAATTTCTTTAGCATTGTTATTACTGCACTTATCATCATCTTGCAACCAGAGCTGCGTAAAGCTCTAGAGGACATAGGTAAAAACGATATTTTGGGTAAGATACAGCTTGTTGATAAGTCAAGTCGCAACGGTAGATATTCTGATAAAACGGTCCAAGGGATTGTAAAAGCCTGTTCAGAAATGTCAAGAGTGAAGACAGGTGCACTTATTGTAATAGAAAAGGATCAGATCTTGACTGACTACATTAGCACAGGTATTGAGATTAAAGGTGTGGTATCTAGCCAGTTACTTGTGAATATTTTTGAACACAACACACCATTACATGATGGTGCAGTTATTATCAGGGGCGATGAGATTTTAGCGGCCACTTGTTATTTGCCACTTTCAGACAATAGAGCACTTAGTAAGGAACTTGGCACGAGACATAGAGCTGCATTAGGTACCTCGGAGAATACAGATGCACTCATTATTGCAGTTTCAGAAGAAACAGGCGGAATCAGTGTGGCACTAGAGGGTGTTTTGAGTCGAGGCTTAGGTCCGAACCAATTGCAAGATCAGTTAGTGGATTTCCAAAACAAAGATGAAGTGCATGAGAAAACAAAGGATAAGATTTCAATTAGATGGAAAGGACATAAGAGTCATGAAAAATAGATTTTTTGACAACTGGTTATTAAAAGTTGGTTCTCTTTTGTGTGCTATCATCTTATGGGTAGTTGTTTTTAATATTACAGATCCGATTAATACACTTAAAATTTATAATGTTGAGGTTGAGCTACTCAATACAGATTTGGTGACAGATAACAATCAAGTGTATGAGATATTAAATAGTACCGATGTTATTCAATCGATTTCTGTTAAGGCACAGACTTCAGTAATCAATGATTTAAAGGAATCGGATATTGTTGTAGAAGCTGATTTTAATAAGCTTACTATGGATGGCACAATAGAACTTAATGCATATACTACTAGACATTCTGGAGATACAGAAATATCTTTGTCTAACGACACACTACAATTGAACGTAGAAAATATTATGGAGAAATACTTACCGTTAACACTTGAGGTAGTGGGTGAAACTGCTGAAGGGTATGTGGTAAATAGCAAATCTATTAATCAAAACCAGGTTTATGTAGTAGGACCAGAATCTGTATTAACATCGATAGATTATGTAGGTGCAGTTGTTGATTTATCGGGCACTAGAGGCGATATTTCTACCTATGCGGAGCTTGTGCTATATGATACAGAGGGTAATGAGGTTTCTTACGATAGAGTGACTATGAACACGACACAAGTGCTTGCAACGATAGAGGTGTGGGCTACCAAAGAGGTTCCAGTTACTTATGTAGTAGAGGGAGAAGCACAGACAGGTTATGAATGGACTGGAGCAATTGAAACTGGTTATGAAACAATTCAAATTAAGGGTGAAGAAGCAGATCTTAATGGGGTTTATGAAATTGTAGTAGAAGATGATTTGCTGACCTTAGATGGAGCAGAAGAGAATGTTGTAATGCAGCTAGATATAGATGATTATTTGCCTGATGGAGTCGTGCGCAATGATTCTATTCAGGGCGGTAAGTTCGATATGACTTTGTTTGTGGAAGAAGTTGTCATGCAAGAAGAGGAAGCGAGAGTTACTAGTATAACGTATAAGAACGTTCCAACGGATTATACAGTTACAGCAGTTGATAATACACAGTATGTTACGATTAGGTTGAGTGGAATAGAGTCTAATTTGATTGATGACGAAAAAGCGAGTTTTACACTTGAAGTAGATATTTCAGAGTATTTAGAGGATGATACATTAGAAGAACCGCTTACACTTATGGTAACACCGATTGTTATGATAGATGATAGCATAGAGGCGTATTCAGTAGATCAAGTGGAAGTCGTAATAGAACCACCGACTACAGAATAGTATTTAGGGATTATAAACATAGAAAAGGATGGATATTATATGGGAAGATTGTTTGGTACAGATGGAGTGAGGGGAGTTGCTAATGAAGAATTGACGCCACTGTTAGCTATGCAATTAGGTCAAGCAGGAGCATATGTGCTTACAAAAGAGCATGCGCATAAGCCTACGATTATGGTTGGCTGTGATACGAGAATCTCAGGTGATATGTTAGCGAATGCTTTGATGGCAGGTGTTTGTTCGGTTGGAGCAAATGCGATTTTTGTAGGTGTTGTACCAACACCAGCAATTGCATATCTCACTAGAAAATACAAAGTTGATGCAGGAGTTGTGATTTCAGCGTCTCACAATCCGGTAGAGTTTAATGGTATTAAATTTTTTGATGGGGATGGATACAAGCTACCAGATGCACTAGAAGATGAAATAGAAATGCTGATCGGATCTGATATGGAAGATATTAAATTTCCGACTGGAACAAGAATCGGAAAGATTAAATATAGAAATGATGCGAGAGAAGAATATATCAATCACGCGATACAATCAGTGCCTGTAGATTTATCACACTTGAAAGTTGTTGTGGATTGTGCAGAGGGTGCTAGTTATTATACATCTGTGGAAGCACTAAAAGAGCTTGGTGCAGACGTGATTGCGATTCACACGAATCCGGATGGGATGAATATCAATGCGAATTGTGGCTCTACACATATGGAACAGCTACAGGGCAGAGTAGTTCTAGAGAAAGCGCATGTTGGTCTTGCTTTTGATGGGGATGCTGATAGAATGCTTGCAGTAGATGAGCAAGGGAAATTAGTTGATGGTGACCAAATCATGGCGATCATCGGTAACCACATGAAGCAGAAAGGTACACTAAAAGAAAATACAATTGTAGCGACAGTTATGAGTAATCTTGGATTTTCTTTGATGGCTAAAGAATGTGGTATCCATATGGAACAAACAAAGGTTGGAGATAGATACGTACTCGAGCGCATGAAAGAAATTGGAGCATCACTTGGCGGTGAGCAGTCAGGACATGTTATTTTTCTTGACGAGAACACTACTGGAGATGGTTTGCTAAGTGCATTACATTTGCTAGAAGTTATGGTGGAAACAAATAAACCGCTTTCTGAGTTGGCGCAGGTTATGACTGTGTTACCACAGGCACTGATCAATGCAAAGGTTGCAAATCATAAAAAAGACAAATACATGGAATACCCTGAAGTAGCAGAGGCGATTGCAGAAATAACAGCTAAATTTGATGGTGAGGGACGCGTGTTGATTCGTCCGTCTGGTACTGAACCATTGGTGCGTGTTATGATTGAAGGGAAAGATCAAGTGGAAATAGATGCTGATGCGAGAAGATTGGCAGATTTAATACAAGACATCATGTTTTAATGGATATCGGAAGGGAGGTTTAGAATGGTTAACCAAAAAGTGATTATAACAAATCCAACAGGACTACATTTAAGACCTGCAGGAAGTTTGTGTAAAGAAGCGATAAAATATCAATCAAAGGTGAATTTTGCATATAGAGATCGTGTTGCAAATGCTAAGAGTGTACTGAGTGTTCTTGGGGCTTGTGTGAAGCAAGGTATGGAAATTGAATTTATGTGTGAAGGTGTCGACGAAGAAGCTGCATTAAAAGCTTTGGTTGAACTTGTAGAAAGTGGTTTAGGCGAATAATATAAAATAAGAAAGTCTTTTTGGATATAGTTTTCAGAGAGGCTTTTTTTGTTCTAAAGTTTAAAAGGAAAAACATTACACAAAAAGTTCATAAAGTGATGATAAAATCAAAAAAAGAAGTTTAACGATTAGAATGGGAGAATGGGAATGGCACAAAATGTATTGAAAAGGGTGAAAGAAAATGTGGAAAAAGTTATGGTTGGTCAGTCAGATACCATTGACTTATTGTTGACAGCTATGATTTCAGAGGGACATGTTTTGATAGAAGATATGCCAGGAACGGGTAAGACAGTACTATCTTCTAGCTTAGCTAAGAGCATACAAGGGGAATTTAGCAGGATTCAGTTTACACCTGATTTACTACCTTCAGATGTTACGGGATTAAATTATTATAACCAAAAAGAAGGTGAGTTTGTATTTAAGAGAGGACCTGCTTTTTGTAATATTCTACTTGCAGATGAAATCAACAGAGCAACACAAAGGACTCAGTCGAGCTTGTTAGAGTGTATGGCGGAGAAACAGATTACAGTTGATGGTGTGACAAGAGCGCTCCCAAAGCCTTTTTTAGTTGTAGCGACACAAAATCCACTAGAGACACTTGGAACATTTCCACTTCCTGAGGCGCAACTAGATCGTTTTCTTATGAGAATACATATGACACCTCCAAACAAAGAGAGTGAAATGGCGATTTTGAATAGATTTATGATTGATGAACCATTTGAGACTTTAGAAGCTGTTACTACAGTAGCGGATATCGAGACACTTATGCTAGAAGCGAGAGGTGTTTACGTGCATCCGCTTATCGTGGAATATATTGCGGATCTTGCGGTTGCTTCTAGAAAGGATTCGCAGGTAGAAATAGGCATTAGCCCTAGAGGTTCGCTTGCATTACTTCGCGCAGCGAAGTCGTATGCATACCTACAAGAAAGAAACTATGTTGTTCCAGAAGATATTAAAGATCTTGCTGTTGTTGTGCTAGCACATCGTATCAAGATGACAGGTGGATTTAGTGCAGTGAAAGAGCAACAAGATATGATTAAGAGATTACTAGACCTTGTACCTATTACAACAGAGGAGTGGAGTAAATGATTGTCGTTATAACACTTATAGTATTGATAGTAGTCTATATTGTGATTGAGCGTGTTTACATAGCTTGTTGGGATAAAAAACTTGATATTGCAGTGCATTTACCTACGGAAAATGTCCATGAAAATGAGACTGCAAATATCACGGAGATTATTACCAATGATAAATTTTTGCCATTACCGACATTGGAGATTTTTTTTCATTTTGATAAAGGCCTTAAATATACTAATATGGAAAACTCCTTAGTCAGCGATAAGCTTTATAGAAGAGATGTTTTTGCGGTTGGTATTAAGAAGAAAATCACACGAACTTTCGAGATTACATGTGAAAAAAGAGGTTATTATTCTATAGATAAGCTAGAAATGATGTCAACGGATCTGTTTATGGCTAAGAAGTTTCTTGGAGAGCATAGCTTTTATGAGGATTTCTATGTGTATCCAAGAAAAGTTAGAAGTGATAAAATCGCACTTCCATATCAACAGGTTATGGGAGAGCTTATGGTGAAAAAACAGCTCTATGAGGACCCATTTGCATTTGGTGGCATCAGGGATTATGTGAATACGGACCCGATGAATAAAATCAACTGGAAGGCAACAGCGAAGTCGCAAGACCTCGTCGTAAATATGTTTGAATCTTCGATTAATCAAACGGTTGTAGTGCTTTTAGATACCTTTGAGAACAGAACTTTTTTTAGTGAAGACCTAAATGAGGAGTCGATACGTATAGCATCTGCTTTGACAGAGAGGCTCTTTATGCAAGGCGTAGAAGTGTCACTATATGGAAATGGACGTGATATTTTAACCAAAGAGAAACTGGCTTTAACAGGTTTAAAAGGCCTTGGAAGTGCTTTGATGAAGCAATATTTAGCAAGGCTAGAAAGAGGGCATGAAGAATCAATAACAACCTTGTTTGATGATATTCCTAAGGGTGCTTTTGTTGTGATTATTTCCAAAAATCAAGGGATACAGGAAGCGATACAAACAAAACTTAAAGATTATTTGTGGATTTTACCATACAAATACGAGCTGCCAAAGTTAGAGGGCATGAGAAATAAATATATGCTTTGGGAACTTGAAGCAAATAATAGAACATAATTTGTACTTTACGGTTCAAAGTTACCAAACTGTGAGAAATGGATGGTTATTAAAATGAGACAAATAAGAAAAACATTGCTCGTCGCTGCTCCTACTGTGGCTTGGACGCTATTATTTATGATTATTTATACCTTGTTTATGTCAAAGGTACAAGATTATAAGGAATTTGTCATATCGGATCAGCAGTTGTATTATCGAAGTATTACCCTGGCTATTCCGTTAGCAGTTTTAACGATTACGATTAAGAAAACTAAGTATTTATGGCAATATCTTTTAGTAGCAATCCTTTTGATTGCAGCTATGTATTTTAGTACAGGGGATTGGTTTTTAGTGCTTATAACAGCAGGTTTATGCTTTATCAGATTGATCAGTCGACTTTCGAATGAACCAAATGTGCTCGATAGCATTAATGGATTTATGATAGCAGCTCTTGTTATTGTATTTGTGATGATGGGGTTTAGTGGTGAAGAATATCTCCAAAAGATGACCCTGTATCATATTATTTATTTGACTTTACTTGCTTTTACCTACTGGGGACTTCAACGCTTTGAAGAATATATTATGATTCGAGAATCTAGGGCAAACGTACCAGCAGTTAAAATTCTTGATACTGGTACAAAAATTTTCGTTGTTAGTGTGCTGTTGTGCTTGATTGTATTGTTGCCACTCATGGAGTACAAGTACGAGCTTGTATCTTTTTCCCTACCACAGGTTGAACAAAGCGATGAAGTGTGGGAAGAAGAAATCAATATAGAAGAGCGTGAAGAAAGCAATGAAGGCGGGAGTATGATAGATATGCTGCCAGAGTCTGAGCCAAATAAATATCTCGTCATGTTTTGGCAATTTTTAAGTAATCTTATGGTTATTGCAGTTTATGTAGGCTTTGTATATGCTGCGATCCGTGGTATACGTGCCATGATTCGTAACTATAAAGCACCACAAATCGAAAAATATGACGTCATAGAATCTACGTTTGTGCAAGTAGATGCAGAGGCAAATACTATAAAGGTACGCGCAAAGCTTGGTGAGCTCTTTGGCTTTAGCAAGGAAATGACGATACGTAGAAAATACAAAAAAGCACTGAATAAATATCATCCAAAGGCATGGCAAAGCCCTGATGAAATGGAAAAGATGGCAGAACTAGACATTCCTGAACTACACGAATTGTACGAAGAAGCTAGATATGCCAAGCATTCATAATAAGGCTTATAAGGAGGGGAAATGGGACTTAAGATTAGCGATGTTGCGAAGGAATTTGAGATAACGACACATACGATTCGTTATTATGATAAGCTAGGACTTTTGACACAGATACAGAGAGGGGAAGGCGGAGTTCGCTGTTTTACCCAGGAGGATATAGATAGATTAGGTGTGATCAAGTGCCTCAAAAACACAGGGATGACCATGCAAGATATCAAGGAATTTATGGATATCTATTCTGAAGAACAATCGGGAATAGACCTCAAACGTAAGAGAATAGAGAAACAAAAAGAAATTCTAGAAGCAAAGGTGCAAGAGCTTGAGGAACATATCGATCAAAGCAACTTCAAACTCTGGTTCTTTGACCACATGGTTGTGGACGGCATCGAACCGCCCTATTCTGAGGAGAGCTATAGACAGTGGCAAGAAGCCTACCATACCTGGAAAAAAGAACAAAAAAATAATTTATAAATTTTTAAATTATCCTATTGACTTAGAGTACACTTTAAGGTGTATCTTTCATCTTGTAGTAAAAAATGGTGTTTGTAAAATTTAGTTTTGTATAGTAATCCTTAGGCGGAGTATCTGTATTTAACTTTAAAGAGGTGCTAGGGAGCCGTCGGCATTTGATGCGCAGCATCTTATGTGCCGCTACGTGCGACGTGTAGTGCAAACGTACCTCGTAAGTTAAATACAGAGACACCATCTAAGAAATATATATATAAAACATAGATTTTACAATCACCTCGAAATATAACGAGATGGAGGAAAGATACATGTTGAAGTGTGAATGTTTTTATGGGGGAGAACTAAAGGGTTCTTCGGATGGTAAAGTAGTAGAAGTATATAATCCGTATGATGGCGCTTTTTTGGGTACAGTGCCAGCACTTACGAAAGAGGATGTTAGAGAAGCGCTAGAGCTAGCACAGACAGCACAAAAGGATTGGGCAAGGCTACCAGCTCAGACGCGAGCAGGTTATGTTAAGGAATTAGCGCAGATTATGGAAGAACATAGAGAAGAACTTGCAAAGATCTTGACTGCAGAGCATGGGAAACCATACAAAGAAGCACTTGGAGAAGTAGATGCAGCGCTAAACTTATTGTCTTATGCAGCGGAATCGGCAAGACGTATTGAAGGGGAACATATTACTTCTGAGCATGTAGATGAAGAGGCTTGGATTCAGAGGGTTCCTTATGGCGTAGTGGCTGGTATTGCAGCTTGGAATTTCCCGCTTGCACTTTGCGCTAGAAAATTTGGTGCAGCACTTGTGTGTGGTAATAGTATGGTGATCAAGCCACCATCAGAAACACCGCTTACGGTTATGGCATATGCAAAGCTTGTAGCAGAGAAAAGCTCTTTGCCAAAAGGGGTTTTACAGTTTGTAACTGGATCTGGTAGAGTTGTTGGTGATGCACTTGTACGTAATGAGATTACGAAGCTTGTAACACTTACTGGCAGTACAGGGGCAGGTATCGAAGTGTTTAAGGCAGCAGCTGAAAACGTTGTTGTACCACACCTTGAGCTTGGTGGAAAAGCACCGTTTATCGTTATGGCAGATGCAGATATTGATAAAGCAGCGCGCTGTGCAGCGATTGCAAAATACAGTAACTGTGGACAGATTTGTACATGCAATGAACGTATGTATATTCACGAAGATGTCTATGAAGAATTTAAGGAGAAATTCCTAAAGCATACAAAAGAGGTAGTAGTAGGAAATCCGATGGATGAGACTACTACAATGGGACCAAAGGTTTCAAAAGCAGAGGTAGATAAGCTTCTTGAGATGAAAGAAAATGCGATTAAGCAAGGTGCTACATTATTACTTGATATGACACCAGACACACCTCTCACAGAGGAAGGGAACTGGTTTCATCCAACGGTATTTGAAGTGGATGACAATAAAAGTATATTGATGCAAGAAGAAATCTTTGGACCTATGGTCGCTATGATGAAGATATCTTCACTTGATGAGGCGATTACTTATGCTAATGATTGTGAGTATGGTTTATCAGCATATTTATTCTCAGATAGCTCAAAAAATATCATGACCGTTATGAGAGAGCTTGAATTTGGTGAGGTTTATGTTAACCGTGAGAATGGGGAGCTTGTAAATGGATTCCACAATGGATACAAGAAAAGTGGGCTAGGCGGAGAAGACGGAAAGCATGGTCTTGAAGGCTACCTACAAAAGAAAATGATGTATATCAATTTTAATTATTAAGAATTTAAGTCCTGCTAGGTGACTATACTTAGCAGGATTTTCTGCGCTATTGTATGACAGTTGTATTAATTGACAGTAAAATTCAACTATGCTAAAATGAAATGAAATAGAAAAAGTAGGAGCGTTACGTGGGGTATGAATAAGCGGAAAAAGACATTAGGTTATGCAGATTTAAATGTATTTTGTGAGCAAATTGCACTTGTATTAAAGGCTGGTATCTCAGTGTATGAAGGCATCTGCATCTTGCAGGAGGAGGCATCCTCAGCATTAGAAAGAGAATTATATAAAGGGATTGCTACTTCGATGGATGAAGGCGTGAGCTTTCCAGATGCACTCGAGGAAAGTGAAGCTTTTCCGAGCTATATGACACATATGATCAGCATTGGTGAGCTTTCTGGTAGACTCGATACAGTACTCGATCAGTTGGCTATTTATTATAAGAGAGAACAGGCGATGAAGGATGCGATTCGACATGCGGTTGCTTACCCGATGGTGATGATGGTGATGATGGGCATTGTTATTGCAGTACTTGTAGCAAAGGTACTCCCTATTTTTCAATCTGTATTTAAAGAGCTTGGAAGTGAATTGACTGGATTTTCGAAGACAGTTATGGATATGGGTACAGCACTCTCGAATTCACTCGGGGTGATACTTATTGTGATCGTCCTTGTATTTGTGGCTGCTTTTTTGGCGTCACGTACTGAGGTGGGAGCGAAGCAATTTCAGCTATTTAAGACCAAGTTTTTCCTTACAAGGAAGCTTACACATAAAATCGCAGTTTCGAGATTTGCGGCAGGTATGTCACTTATGCTTGCGAGTGGACTTGATACAGATCAAAGCTTAGAGATGGTGCTACCATTACTAGATAGTGATGAGATCACACAGAAGGTAGAGGCGATACGAGAACAGATTGCAGGTGGACAGAACTTTGCAGAGGCAGTGTCAGAACAGCAGATTTTCTCGCAGACCTATAACCGCATGCTTGGCATCGGATATAGAACAGGATCTACAGATGAAGTGATTGAGAATATCTCTAAGAGATATGAAAGTGAGATTGAGACCATGCTCTCGAACCTGATTGCCATTATTGAACCTAGCTTAGTAGCAGTATTGTCTATTGTTGTAGGCATGATTTTACTCGCTGTTATGCTACCACTTATGAGTATTATGTCAGTAATATAAAGGAATACATATGTTGAATAAATTTCGGAAAATACCTCTACTGACGGTGGTGACGATTTGCTTGTTTGTCATGATATCCTATGCTATGACTTCGGTAGAGACGACCAACTCACAAGAGCAGATGTCAGCACTAGAGGATGCAGTTATGCGAAGTGCGATACATTGCTACTCCCTAGAAGGTGCATATCCAACAGATATTTCCTATCTAGAGGAGCACTATAACTTAGTGATAGATTGGGATAGCTATATTGTGCATTATGAAATGTTTGCGAGTAACATTGCACCAGATATTACCGTGATTGTGAGAACCTCACAGACAGGAGGTGGCTCATGAATAAACAAAAAGAACATGTGATTGATATCGTTTTTTCGCTTTCGCTTCTGTGCGTATTCACAGTGTGTGGATTACTTGTTGTGTTTATCGGCATCAATGTGTATAAAAGCACAGTAAACAACATGGAGGATGCCTTTTCTGATAGAACAGCTATGTCCTTTGTAGCAAAACAAATCAGACAAAATGACCGAGCAGATGGTGTTTATGTAAGTGATATTGAGGGTGAGACAGCACTTGTTTTGGCAGAAGAGATGAATGGTGAAGTGTATTGTAAATACATTTATTACTATGATGGGTATCTTAGAGAACTATATGCGAAGGAAGGCTATGAGCCAGTCTTAATGGCGGGACAAACCCTTATTGCAATTGATGGATTTGATATAACAGTTCAAGAAAATGCAACGCTTACAATCTACATAGAAGATTATGAGAATGGTGGAGAGGAATTGACACTTGCGCTTATGAGCACACCAACTTATGAATAAAATAAAGGAAAACATATGAGACAGACTAGGAAATCGAGTTTATTTTTATTAGAGCTTATCATAGCTATTTTGTTTTTTTCGCTTTCAGCAGCAGTGTGTGTGCAGCTTTTTAGCTACTCATATTTGAAAACGGTTGAAAGTGAGTATCGCAGTCTGGCTGTTATTTATACACAGACAGCACTTGAGCTTTTTAGAAATGCAGATGGAGATATGACAGAGCTTATAGCGTATATGGATGCCGAAGAAATCGCACAAGGACAGTATATCTGTTATCTAGATGCTGACAGCGAGGAAGAATTTTTGATGATGCTTGAAGTGTCAGGCACAGAGGATATGCCTAGATTACAAGTATCTGTTACGCCTCCAAACTGGGAAGAGCCTATTTATAGTGTAGCTACCCAGATTTATATAGAAGGGCATGGTTACGAATTATGAAGACATCGAACAAAGGCAATTCCATAGGCATTAGCCTAATACTTGTCGTTTTTATTTTACTGTGCTTGATTACATTTGGAACACTTTCTTTTATGCTAGCTGATGCGGATAATGACCTTAGTATTTCGTCTGCAGAGAATATCACACAGTACTATGCGGCTGATATGCTTGCACAAGAAGAACTTCAGAGAATAGATGCCTTGCTACAGGAGCTTTATACGACGAGTAACGATTATGTGCAGAGTTTAGAAGAGAATTTTGATGATATCTCGGTAGAGGATGGAGATGTGTATCTTACATTTTCTACACAAGTATCGGAGCAAGAGACTTTGATTAGTACACTTTTGATTTATACAGAGGTAGAGACAGACTACTATCGCATTACCAGTTGGACACTTGAAAACACAGCTAACCTATAACAACAGAAATGAGCGAACGATATGCAGACTATTATAGATATGATACAAGAGGCCATTGACAGAGAGGCTTCGGATATTTTTATTATTGCAGGACTACCACTTACTATCAAAGCAGGAGGCGGTATCCAAAATCTTTCTGAAGAGAAGATGATGGACGCAGCTTGCCGTGAGATGATAGAGAAGATTTATGAATACGCAGGGAGAGACATCAAACTTGTGACAGAGACAGGTGATGATGATTTTTCATTTGCAATTAGGGGTCTATCTAGATTTCGAGTAAATGCCTACAAACAACGTGGTAGTTTGGCGGCTGTGATTAGAGTGATATCCTTTCAGCTTCCAGATCCACAAAAGCTAGGTATTCCACCAAAGGTGCTAGAACTTGTGAAGTTCAATCAAGGACTTGTACTTGTGACTGGACCTGCAGGATGTGGTAAGAGTACCTCGCTTGCATGCATGATCAATCGTATCAATGAGGAGCGTCATAATCATATCATTACCCTTGAAGACCCTCTAGAATACCTCCATAGACACAATAAAAGCATCGTTTCTCAAAGAGAGATCAACCTTGATGCAGAAAGCTTTGTGGTAGCACTTAGATCCGCGCTTCGTCAAAGCCCAGATGTTATTTTGTTGGGTGAACTTAGGGATTATGAGACGATAGAGATCGCGATGACAGCAGCAGAGACAGGACATTTGATTCTTTCAAGTCTCCATACAGTTGGAGCTTCTACTACTATCGATAGAATCGTAGATGCATTCCCATCAAACCAACAAAGACAGATTACATTGCAACTTTCTATGGTACTCCAAGCAATCGTTTCACAACGATTAGTGCCTACTAAGGATGGAAAAGTAGTAGCGGCTTTTGAGATTATGACAGTTACACCAGCAATCCGAAATATGATTCGTGAAGGAAAGGTGCATCAGATTGACAATATTATCGGTGCTGCTAGTGAAGAGAGTGGTATGATTAGCATGGATAAGAGCTTGCTAGATTTGTACAAGAAAGGTGTAATCGAAAAACAAGTAGCACTAGATTATGCTACCAATCCAGAACTACTTGCTCGTAAATTATAATTTAATATACATATTTTTCAGTATAGTTTGTGCCGTCACCGATAAATTCGTTGATGGCACTTTTATTTGTTGCAGTGTCAGCAAAAGTTGGATCCATCAAGGACCAACTTGTACCATCAAAAAAGATAGCGCCATCTATCCAACCATTTTCCTCAGTATAGACATTAATCCATGCATGATACGCTTCACCAGCATAGCCAATTACCAGCTTTGCGGGTAGCTCTTGAATACGAAGCATCGCGACCATAAGGGCTGCATAATCAAAACAAATACCGCTACCAGAAGAGATGACAGAATCTAAATCCGGGATATAGCCTACTAGACCACCACCAGCGATGACCTCTGCTAAATCATAATCATAGTCAACAGTATCCATAGCTGTATAGTAAATGCTAGAAATCATATCTATCTCGGAGTAGACACCGGTTGCAGCTTCTATGGATAAATCTACAACGCTAGAATCTTGCGTATAATAAACGAATTGATTAGGGTAGAGATAGGTTGTCATAGTATCTATGAGAGATGCATTAATCGTCGTAGAATCTACTGTATAGTAGCTTGTACCCTCTGATTGTTCAAATGTATTTAGTGTGTAACTACCACTCCCACCAGTTAAAGGTAGAGTCTGAAAGTCTTGCCCAGCACTAAGGTTAAAGGTGTACGTCAATCCATCAGGACCGGTAATCTGAAATTTGATCTGACCGGTATGTGAACCTAAATACTGTACCATGATATAGCCCTGGTCTGCATTGCTATAATCAATGCAGATATAAGCCGATTGTGCAACGAGTTCCTCTGAACGTGTAGGAATGTGCGATACAGTTTCAATCACCTCAAGTGCATCCCCTTGACTAGAACTATTCTCTGTATTTGAAGAAACAGTTGTATTAGTCGGACTAGAAGCTGTAGGGGTGAGCTGAGCATCCTCTACCGTGTCACGTACATCAGAAATAGCCCCTGTGATATCATCAGCGGAGCAAGCCGCCAAGGAAGAACACAGTAGCACTAATATGAAAATATGCAATAAACGTAACATAAAGTTTCTTGACATAGATGAATCATCCTTTGCTTCTTTACATAATAAATTTATAATACCATATAAACAGACGAATAGAAAATATTTCCGTTTGCTTTAAAGGTAGAATCGCCACCATGCTTTGTGGCAACGCTATTAATCGAGCTAAGCCCTATCCCGTATTCATCCCGCTTTCTAGATCGTGCCTTGCCGTGAATGACCTGATAATGTCCATCAAAGCTGTTCTCCATAGAAATCAACAGGGTGTTGTAACGCATACGACTAGAGATAGTAATGAATTTATCCCCTGTTTCCATGAACTGACATGCTTCTACTGCATTTTCTAATAGATTGGCGAAAATAACACAATAATCACTATTAAGTGATGTATTTGAGTGAGTTGGAATCGTCACATCGATAGTCAGGGTGATGTCCCTTTGCTCACAAATTGTCGAATAATGCGATAAAATAGCATTGATTGCTATGTTTTGGCAATAGAAAATCTGTTCAGATGGAATATTGTTAATAATTGTATTTAAATACTCTTGCAACTGAGAGGTATCTTTTTGGGTAGCAAGGTTTTGGATGACTGTGAGCTGGTGACGCAAATCATGACGTTGTTTTTTGACTGTATCTGAGGTATCCATCATGAGTTTATTTTGCTTTTCAAGGGCTTGAGATTGATAGTCAAGCATCTTAAGGTGGAACTCCATATCCTTATTGTGTTCTTTGATAGTCAACGTATCTTTAATGAAAAATCCTGCAATAATCGCACCTGATAGGATGAAGATCATAATACCTATCTGTAAAAAGGAAATAGTCATATTAGAAAACTTTAGCTGGTAGTCGACAAATTCTAAAATAGTAAAGGCAGTGAACATAATCGACGGTATGATAAAGGTTTGAGCCATTTGATTGCGATGGACGATATACTCATATAGTAACATTAATGTTAGTGTAGAAATACAAGTTGGAATGAAGAACGTAAATACGTGTTCTATCTGCATTAAAGATACTGCATGGAATAGCTGCGAAAATAGAGTGAGTATTGCTAAAAACAATTCGATAATAGCAGTGATATATAGCGGTATCTTGTTGTGGAAGTCCACGGTTGATAGTGTAAAATAAATAAGTGGTGCAGGGAAAATGACCATGCTAAAGACTGAACCAATATATAATCTTGAGGGACTGTTTATGAACAAGGATGTAAGTGGACAGTCAAAGGATAACCAAAAACCGGCAGTTAAACCTGCGATTGCAAGCCAAAGCAAGAAAATTCCTTTCTCTTCAAAGGTAATGATGAAAACAGACAAAAATCCAAGAAGAATACTTGCTAAAATAAGTATAGTACTAAATATGATAGAAAATCCAAAGGTATGGAATAAATTTACATACAGAGAAGACTGTGAACCAAACATAATGGGTTCTAAGTTAAAAGAGTCTGTAAGTGTAGGTGAAAGGTACTCTATACGAAGTGA
Source organism: Lachnospiraceae bacterium (assembly GCA_044425805.1). Classification (GTDB taxonomy): domain Bacteria; phylum Bacillota; class Clostridia; order Lachnospirales; family Lachnospiraceae; genus RGIG6307. The sequence goes on from JAWXVC010000004.1 coordinate 522,954, forward strand.
TACCATATCACCAGAGTTTAAATCTAAGGACACTAAGGAACTAAAAAGGGGTGGATCCTCTAGAAAATCTGGAAAGGTACCATCCTGACCGTACTCGTAAATCAAGGTGTCATTCGCATAAATCATAGTAGGGGTATATTCAGTCGATATATAGAAGTAGCCTCCCTCTGGAACTTCGAAATGCGCCGAAATCTCCACGGTTGTTCTATCATCTAAATCTGTAAATTCATATGGAAGTACAATATCAGTTGAAACATCATCTACCGTAGCGGTAACAGTGGTTAAGTTAACTATGTCATATACATAGGCACCATCCCCTTTTAATAGTGGTAAATCGTAGGTATACAACAAATACATATAAGAAAAAAAGTAAATGGTACTCAAAGTACAAACAGTGATGATAAAGATGCGCTTATTCATCATGCACCTCCTTTGGGTGTGGTACTGAATAAAAATGCTTCATAAGCACGCTTTGTTTTCCAGAATCCATCACGTCTAATATGCACATGTGCACCCTTTAGCATCTCAAAGACCTGCAATTCCTTGTTTAAAATCTGTACGAAATGAAAATTCACAATATAACTCTTATGACACTGATAGAAGCACGCGCTATCTAATTGATCTATAATCGTAGCGAGCTTGCCCATAGCGGTAATCACTTCACCACCTATTGTATTTATCAGGAAACGAGAGCCTGTTTGCTCTAAAAATATAATATCCGACATAGCAATCGAAACATCACCCGACTTCGTCTTCACAACGAGCTTTGGCACAAATTCCTTTTGCATATGAACCTGCTGTAAAATAGGAAGAATCGATTTGAGCGAAACTGGCTTTTCTACATACTTAATAGCCCCGAGTCGATAGCTCTCTAACGCATAATCCAGACTCGAAGTCGTAAATGCAATATCTACAAGCTCATCAATCTTACGTAGCTCAGTTGCAGTTTCAATACCAGTCATACCATCCATATAAATATCCATAAAAATCAAATCATATTTACGTAGTTGATATTGCGCGAGAAAATCCTCTCCTCGCTCAAACACAGCTATCGTCATAGGGAATTGACTCACTTTTAATATAGAAAGAAGATGATCACGTTCCGTTTCGATATCTTCACAAATCGCAATGTTTAATGTCTTATCCATAACAGTACTCCTAATAATCCTCGGTAGATGCCACTAGGCATGGTTGCTCATATAACACTATTGTAAGACATTATCACATTCGTGTCAATTTGTACGAAAGGGTTTTCAAATTGTATGTTACTATGAAAAACTGGTAAAACTAGAGATGCTGATTGACTTTTTCCGCAATAATTGATAACATTAACTAAAAGTAATAAGTTATATTAAAAATAGTGACAGAAGGAGGATTATGAATGAAGTGTTAGATTATATTTTGACAAATTATAAAGTAGGCGAACCGATATTTATTTCTGATTTGGAAATAAAAGATATAACCGAGGCGAGCATGAAACAGCACCTAAAGCGGTTAACAGATGCTGGTAAATTGCAAAGATATGAAAAGGGAATATACTATATTTCACGAGAAAGCAGATTGAAGAGCGGTTTTCATTTATCAGCAGATCTTGTTGCAAAGCATAAATATATAGCACGTAGAGGAAGGATTATGGGCTACTATTCAGGCTATACTTTTGCAAATCAATTGGGCATTAGTATGCAAGTTCCGATGAAGGTGGAAATTGTAAGCAATGAATCTGCACCTATTGTAAGAGATATAAGCGTAGGAAATCAAACATTTACGATTAGAAAATCTCGTATTCAGATTACAGAAGAGAATCAGAAGATTTTACAATTACTGGAATTTTTAAAGAATGTTGAAGAATATAGTGATGGAACAAAGGATGAGGTCAGAGCAAGAATAGTTAGATATATACAAGATTCAGGCATTAGTAGAGAAGATATTGATTGTTATATTGAAGAGTTCCCCTTGAAAATTTATAAAGTTATATATGAAATGAGGTTAGAGAATGTACTTGCACGAGGATAAGCAGTCTATTATGTCACCATGATTTTAAAACAGTTAGCAATTCGCAGTGAAATAGTAGTATTTAAGGGGGGAACCTCTTTGTCGAAATGTTATCAAGTAATCAATCGTTTTTCAGAGGATATTGACATTACTTTTTCACAACATATAGGTGAAGCGAGAAGAAAAAAATTGAAACTGCTTTGGGTTCCTATGCATTTCCGGTCGAAAATCTAGCAGTGACAAGTTATATATATCAATATTTGATGGGAGAGGATGAAACAGAGCTAATAGATGAATTTGAGTTACATCCATTTACTATGCGGGTACAGTCTCTTACAAGAACGTATATTGATAAGGTGTTTGCACTATGCGATTACTATATTCAAGGTAAAAGTAAGCGATATTCAAGACACTTATATGATTTATATAAAATGCAATCGAGAATTATATATAATGTAGATTTTAAAAATCTAGTAGCGGAAGTAAGAGAACACAGATTAAAGGGAGCACCTAGTTAGGTACTCCTTTTCGTGAAATATATACTATTGCAATAGCTTTAAATACCCTTCCTGCGCCTCTTCAGCAATGCCAAGAGCTTTCATGGCATCTATGTTTGATAAATGCAAATTCTGCACTAGGTTTTTGATAGAGTTTACAACGGTGTTACTGACACCATCATCAAACCCATCATTAAACCCATCATTAAACCCATCGTTAAACCCATCGTTGAACCCATCGTTGAATCCATCATCAAATATTGCTTGTCCTAAACTTCCCATTTTCGAAACCTCACTTTGTGCTTTTTTTGTAAGTGGTAAATCATACTCGCATGCCAATAAATCTGTTTTATCTTTTGGTTTTAGATTTCTAGAAAACAGAATATCAAGCATTCGTAGTAGACTTCCACGCTCAGCCTTGTCTTCATCACCAAGGTAGAGCATCGTCGTGTTCATTAAATCATAAGTTGCCTTGTCTTCTTGAAACGAGCCAAGAACGTTATCTTCGGTGATTGCGTAAGCTGTTATGCAGTTTTGGCGATATGCGGGTGGATTGGTGCAAATCCAAATGGAGTAGACCTTCCTAATGTTCTCATAATGAGAATCAGTAAAGTTCGCATCATTTTGAGAGGAGATGAGCCTACTACAATAATAAATGCCCCGTGTGACAAGTGGATATCCTGGATAGAAATCCGACTGTGCCTCAATGTTGATAATCAAACTGATGACTTCGCCATCAGACGGAGCGACAGCTAGGAACTTGATGTCAAAGGTGACAGTGCCCTCTGTGACCGTGCTATCCTCCTGTGCGGAGCCGATAATCCTAGGAGCTTGATTTGTTTGATCTGGATGCACGGGAACTGCATCCACTTGGATGTGACCCTCTATGTAGTGGTCTGCGATTTCTTTTGTGGTAAAATTTTCGTATTCTGGCATGGTATGTTTCATAATCCATGCTAGAACAGATTTCTCTGAAAGTAATCTTTTGCAAGAGGCATCATACTGCTCGCGCTTCGCGGTGATGTTGATTCCATCTGCAAGGCTAGATTCTTTTCGTGTCATTCTAATAACTATTCCTTCCTAAATTTGTTGTTGACTATTCTCTGTATAATGAGATTATAGCACAAGAGATATAACAAAACCACTATAACAGATTGAAAATGTAAATGTGGGCTATATATAGTCTGTTTAGCGAAACTAAATAAATTTATGACAGATTACAGAGCAAACAGAACCTACAAAGACAGCTTGTTTCGTATGCTATTTTCAGACAAGCACGAGCTACTGAGCCTTTACAATGCAATTTCAGGTAAAAACTATGACAACCCAGATGATATCGAAATTAACACACTACAGGATGTGATTTACATCTCAGTTAAGAATGATATTTCTTTTGTTATTAGAGACTATCAGTCACTCTTCCTACGAGGCGAAGTGTTTTTTGCGGAGACACGCGAGCAGAATCTCAAATTCTGCTCTGCGATAAATCAGTGTTTGTATGGTTTTTACAAACACCAAGAATATAAAATCAGAGCATTAGCTTGATTTTATATTCTATGAGCATCAATCAACCAACAACGCTAACATGCCACTACGAAACCTATTTTATATCGCGAATATTTATTCGAAGAGGACGGTAGATGAAAATCTTTATGGAAGCAGTAGAGTTAAGCTACCCAACCCGCAATTTGTAGTCTTTTATAATGGAGTAGAAGAAATGCCGGAAAGAAGTATCCAGAAGCTTTCTGATGCATTTATACATAATAATGGTCCAGATGATATACAATTAGAATTATCTGTGATAGTATTAAATGTAAACGAAGGTTATAACAAAGAGCTTATGGAAAAGTGTAAGAGATTGAGAGAATACACCTACTTCGTAGCAGCAGTTAGAAGGAATTTGAAGAAACATGATATTGAAACTGCGACGGAACTAGCTATTGAAGGATGAAAAAACAATTTGATAATCTGTTTTTTCATCCGAGTGTTTGTACTACGTACAAAGCACAGTTATCGCAGAGCAGAATTTGAGATTCTGCTCGCGTGCTTACGTAAAGGGCACTGCAGCAGCAGCGGAAGAATGTATCACTAACGATATTCTTGCAGACTTCCTAAGGCGGTATAAGGCGGAGGTGAAAGCGGTGAGTATATTGGAATATGATGCAGCAAAACATTTGGCATTTGAAAGAGCAGAAGGCAAAGCAGAAGGCAAAGCAGAGGGCAAAGCAGAAATAATACAAATCTTAAGGACTATGTCTAAAGCGATGGATGCAAAGCAGATAGCAAAAGCCTTGGGGTTCGAGGAAGGATATGTAGAGAGGGTGCTTGGTTTGATGGTAGCCTATCCTACAGAAACTGATTTAGAGATTGCGAGAAGAGTGTTGGCGGAGAGTTAATAGGTATTTTCAGTACTAGACTATCACCGAGGAAAGAATCATTTGCTACAGTTACATATGCAGCATCAAGAGGTGTGTCATATTCATCGATGATTAAAATAACAGGTTGATTATAGTGTTTATAAAGAATCGATATTAAAAAAGAGATACTAGTACGTATATCATCCCATTTATCTACTTGCTTCATAAGTAAAATAGAATAAATGGCATTAAATATAAAAAACGGATCCTCAAGGGTAACCTATTTTGAGAGAGGTCCTGCTTTGGAAATAGCAAGTGCCAATTATGAAATGGAAAATAAAAGAAAGTAAATCTATTGATGGTAAAAAACCGTGAACCCTATTGGGGTTTGCGGTTTTTCCTTCTACTTACCACAAAAAATAACTTTTGTCAAGTACGAGTTTTGCGAGAAAATTAATGCTTTCTGTACTAACAAATCAAAATAAAAAGTTTTATACTGTAAATAAGCTAAAATAAATAGGAAATATAAAGATATTCAATTATTATTTCAGTAAACATAGAACAGTATTTAATTGTGAGGAAGAAGAGAGAAGAGGGAGAAAAAATGAAAAAGTTTAAAAGCAGAAGGATGAGAATTGTTACATTATTATTGGTATTCTCAATGGTATTCAATAGCTTGGTGACAACAACATTCGCAGAGGAAACAACTGGTACTTCAGAAGTGGTAACTACTGAGGAAGTTACAGGCGCAGATGAAGGGGGTGCTGATAGTGCCACGCCAGGTATCACAGTTACCTTTACAGGTAGGTACAACGCGGATGGTACAGAAGCAGATGCTGTAGAAGTGGATTTTCCATATGAAGAAGATGGTGAATATAATCTTATAGGAGAAGATGTACCTGGAGTAAAAGATTATACTACAACATATACAGATGATAGTGAAAATGAAGTAACTGATACTTATACATTTACTACATGGCTATTAGCAGACGAGGAATATAGTGCAGAAGCATTGCCTGCAGTTCCACTTGGTGAAAATACAACTATTTCAGCACAGTATATTATTAAGGCTGTGGAAGATGCAGCAGTAGATTCTGAAGTGGATGAAACAGAAGTAGTTGAAGAAACGGAAGAGATAGAAGAAGTTACTTATAATGTTACTTTCTATGATTCTTCAAACGCTATCGTGGAAACAATAGAAGTGGTTGAAGGTGAAGCTATTGGAGAAATTCCTACAGCAGAAGAAGGTTACGAGTGGATAGCTTGTAATCCAGAGGATACTACAGATTATGGTGATATTGTTAGTTACGAAGTTACGAAAAATTTAGATTTTATTGAGAGTGCAGTTGTTACTGCTAGTGCAGCAAATGGTGGCATTATGACAATGTCATTAGGTAATACAGTAACTGTTACTGCATCAACAACCCTAAATGGTACAGAGGATGTATTAGAATCTATTTGGTTTAAGGGAAGTAAAAAGGGTGACAATCTAGATGGCGTTATTGAAACATACAATGAAACCTTTATGACTGGTACGGTGAGTGTATCAAAAACAGCTGAATGGACAGATTATGCTGATGCTGAGGCTAAAATCCAATTTGGTTTATCAGGAACAACATCATACGATCAACCTGTTAATGCGGATGTTATTATAGTACTTGATGCATCTACTAGTATGGTAGAGTATGATTTGAATGGAAATCCTATTTCAAGTGGTGCTACTACAAGATGGGATGCAGCGGTTGATGCAGTGGAGGTTATGATAGATGGATTATTAGGTGTAAATGGTAAGAATCCTGATAACAATAATGTTTCACTTATTACATTTGCAGGTAAATATGGTGATAATGATAATCAATCGTCGGAAAATAGTTTTGTGGAATATGTAACAGAATACAGTACAGGGTTTACCTCTGATCGTGGTGTAGTTTTAGATACATTAGAGGATGCAGAGACAGATGGTGGTACTGACTATACATCCGCTCTTGCACAAGCGATTGTCTATGCAGATCAACTTGAGGGTGATGAGGATCGTGAGTTATATGTAGTATTCATCTCAGATGGAGCACCAGATAAATACAATAAAGGTGATAATTGGTTGACTTTGTACGCAGGTCAAGAGCAAGCAGAGATTTTGCAAGAAGAGTATGATGCAACTATTTATGCAGTTTCTATTGGTACAGCTATAAACACCGATATGTTAAAGGGTATTTCAAATACTACAACGAGTTCAGGTGATGATGTATATCAAACTACAGGTGGAGATTTAAGTGAAGTTTTAACAGCAATCATTGGTGAACTTGAAGTAGTTGCACAAGAAGCAGTTATTACAGATGTAATTGCTAGTGGATTTGAAGTGGATGTGGATGCACTTACGACTAAATATGGATATACAAGCACTGGAGATAATACATACACCAAAGGCGGTGCTACTTTAACAATTAGTGGTCAAACAGTTACTATTGATGTAGGTAATGTTTATAAAACCCCTAGCTATTATGATATTCCGATTAAAGCTACAGATGATACATTTACCGTAGATACTTTCGCTTATACCAACGCATCTGCGAAAGTAGATTATGCGAACCTAACAGTTGATGCGGATGGAAGTAAAACATATTATGATCGTTATGTTATTGATAATATTGTTTCACCAAAACTTGATGTAGATTACGGGACAATTGATTTAGTATTCAAAAATGGAAGTGAAACAGTATATACTGTTTCGCAATACAAAACAGAGCTAGTGGATCCAGTGGCTGGTGCAACAGGTACTGTTACACCATCAGTGGCGGAAACAGAATTTGAAAAATGGGCATCAGCTAGTAATTATAGCTTCAACACATCGAATTCAGATGCTTCTTGGACAATAGCAGCAGATACTTTGTATGATAGTACAAAAGCTAGTACTGATGTTGTATTTTATGTAACAGCAGAAAGCTATATATTGACATATGATGCAAATGGTGGAACAGGAGAGCCAAGTAGTCAAAGTGTATTAATTAGCGAAGCATCTGCAAACCCTCTTACAATTTCAAGTGATGAACCTAATCAAGACAATTATAAATTCTTGGGATGGAGCGCGACAAAGGATGGAGAAGTAGAGTATAATGCTGGTGGTGAAATAACACTTAGTGGAAATACTACATTGTATGCAGTTTGGGCAGAGGATGAGTATACGGTAACGTATGAAACTGCAGGAGGAACAGAAGTAGACAGAAAAACTGGCATGCATGTTGGAGCTGAAATTGGATCTGTAACAACATCAAAAACAGGATACACATTTGCAGGATGGACAGCTAGTACAACAGTAAGTGATTTAGATACAACAACAGGCGCATTCACAATGCTAGCAAGTGATGTGACTTTAACAGCATCATGGACAGCAGCAACAGATACAGTTTACACAGTAGAACATTATAAACAAAACATTGATGGAACTTATAATGGTGAAGCAGATGCAACTGTTAATAAAACAGGAACTACAAACGCAGTTGTAAATGCACCAGTAAATAGCTATGAGGGATTCACTTCACCAGCTGAAGATACAACAACAACAATCAATGCAGATGGATCTACAGTAATAGTTTACCAATATACTCGTAATGCATATACAGTAGAATTTGTAAATGATGGTGGAGCAGAGATTTCTAGTGAAACTTACAAATACGGTGCAACAGTAGTAAAACCAACAGAGACACCAAAAACTCAGAATGCAAAAGCAGGTTACACATACACATTTGCAGGATGGAGTCCAAGTGTAGAATCAACAGTAACAGGAAATGCAACCTACACAGCAACTTACGCTTCAGCAACAATTAAAATTCCTGAAGAACCAACAGACTACGCAGCATATGCAGACAATGGTGTTTACAGTGGCACATACGATGGCGAATACCACGATGTAGTATTTGATGTAGTAGTACTAGATGCTGATGATGAAGAAGTAGAACCTACAAGTATTGCATATTCAGTAACAAGTATTACAGATGAAAACGATACAAATGAAAATGATATTCCAGAAGTTATGGATGCAGGTTCTTACCCAGTTACAATTACAATTACTGTTGAAGGATGTGAAGAACCAATCGTTTTAAATGCAACAGCAGTTGTAGAAAAGATTAAACTAACAGTAGAAGCAGACGACAAGACTATTAATTATGGTGGTACAGTAACACCAAGTTATACGATTACATCAGGTACTTTTGTTAAAACTGAAGGTGAATTAGTAGAATTTAGCTATGAAATCGCAGATGAGGCATTTGTTGAGGGAACTCTTTATACAGTAATTCAAAGTGGTAGTGTAATTGAAGTTACACTGGCTGATGTAGATGTACTAAAGAACTACACAGTAGAGACAGAAACAGGGATTCTTACTGTAAACCCAGCAACTTTAAAACCAGAAATTATAGAGCCAGAAGATCCAGAACATGATCCAAAAATTCTTCCAGATCCAGAAGAAGATTATGAAGGGCAATATGATGCAATAGGATACCTTGGAACTTATAACGCAGAACCTCATGACCTTGTTGGTGACATAGTAGCATATGGAGTAGATGGAGTAGATGGTGAAACGTTAACAGATATCACAGTAAAATACTTATCGGTAAACGATGAAGCTATCGATGAAGATTCACAAGGTACAGTTCCTCAAGAAACAGAGGTAGGTATATACCTTGTAGAAATCGAAATAAGTGCAGAAAATTATGAAACACAAACACTTACAGTAATAGCTAGAATAGAAACAGCACTTTTAACAGTAACAGCAAGTGACCACACAATTACTTATGGCGATGCAATTCCTACACCTGAAGCAACGCCTGATGGACTTCAAGGTGAAGATAACTTTACATTTGTAGCAACAACAGAAGCAACATCAGATTCACCAGTTGGACCATATGCTACAACAGTAACACAACAAACATTAGCAAACTACGATGTAACATACGTAGATGGTGAAATCGTAATCAAAGTTGGAACATTAGACCCAGAAATCGAAGTACCTAAAGTACCAGTAGATCCAGACGAACCTGAAATCGATGATGAAGATGATGAAGATTCAGATGAACCTGAAATTGATGATGAAGATTTAGCAATCTTTGCAGCAAACAATGGTGTATACGAAGGAACTTATGATGCAGATACACACAATGCACTCTTCGATGTAGTAGTATATGATGGATCTGGAAACTTAATTGAAAATGCGAACATCACATATAAAATGGATGGAGTTGTTTATGAAGGTGTTATCCCAACAGTAAAAACAGTTGGTGAATATCCAATCACTATTACAGTATCAAAAGACAACTATGAGGATGCTATAATCGAAGTAACAGCTATCGTATATGCAGCAACAGTAACAGTAACAGCTATCAACAAGCTTATGGAATATGGAACAGACGTTCCAGAACTTACTTATACAGTAGGAACAATGTTTGGAACAGATGGAATTACAAGTGCTACAATTACAACAGATGCAACATCACAAAGTCCAGTAGGTACAGAAGCAATCGCAGTTTCAGATGCAGTTGGTACAGGACTAGATAATTATAGTATCACTTATGTACAAGGAACGATTACAATCTATGCAAGTGATGACCTAGTAGTAACAGGAACAGGACATGATGGACCATATGATGGTGATGACCATGAAGTAGTAACAGATGTAGAAACAAACATTGAAGATGCAGATGTAGAATATAGTATCGATGGTGGAGAAACATGGACAGACGAGATTCCAACAATCAAAGATGCTGGAGAATATGAAGTTATTATCCGTGTAACAAAAGATGGTTATGAACCTTATGAAGTAACAATACCAGCTGAAATTACACCAGCAGCAGTTACTATTACAGTAGCAGATGCAGCTAAGAGCGTAGGTGCAAGTGATCCAAGCCTTAGTGCAACAGTAATAGGCTTAATTGGAACAGACACTATGGAGTACACAGTAGCTAGAGCAGACGATGGCGAGACAGCTGGAACATACGGTTTAACAGCAACTTACACAGAAGATGCGAACTACACAGTAACAGTTGTAGATGGTGTGTTAACAATTACAGCAGTAACAACTACAACAACAACTACAACAACTACAACACCTACAACACCAGAAGAACCTGTAGAAGAAGAACCTACAGTACCTACAACACCAGCTACAGTAACACCAGCAGCAGGCGTTGGACCAGCAGATGAACCTGTAGATGAAGCTGAAGAAGTAGAAGAAGTAGAAGAAGTAGTGATTGAAGACGATGAAACTCCACTTGCATCAGCAGATGAAGTAGTAATCGAAGAAGATGCAGTACCACTAGCAGCAGTAGTTGATAACGATGCAGCATGGGCATTATTAAACTTAATCCTTGCAGTACTTACAGCAGCAATCAGCGTAATCCTTCTAATCGGATATTTCATTAATAGAAAGTCTAAAGAAGACGAAGAAGACGATGAAATCGTTGATGAAGACGAAGAAGAAGAGAATAAGAGAAAGAATAAAGGCTTATTCAGACTTCTAAGCATCATCCCTGCACTAGTAGCAATCATAGCATTTATCTTAACAGAAGATATGACAAACCCTATGATCATCATCGATAGATGGACAATCGTAATGTTAATTATCGCATTAGTTCAACTAGTAGTTGCTCTTGCTTCTCGCAAGAAAGACAAAGAAGATGACGAAGAAAATGAAGAAGCTTACGTTCAATAATTAACGATGCTTAACACATTTCATTAGGTAATCAAACAAATTGAAGGCTCCCTTCCAGATTAACTGGAAGGGAGCTTTTTTCGGACAATAAAGTTGATGTATCATAACTGATTGCGTACATTCTAAAATTCATTTGTGACAAATAGGGGGGTAAAAGGCATAACTATTATATAGGGATATTTTTCAAAATAAACATCCTTATAGAAAGAGGTTATATATATGACAGACTACCGAGCAAACAGAACCTACAAAGACAGCTTGTTTCGCATGCTTTTTTCGGACAAGCACGAGATGCTAAGCCTTTACAATGCCATCTCAGGCAGAAACTATAAGAATCCTGATGACATTGAGTTTAACACACTACAGGATGTGATCTACATCTCAGTTAAGAATGATATTTCTTTTGTTATTAGAGACTATCAGGCACTGTTCCTACGAGGCGAAGTGTTTTTTACGGAGACACGCGAGCAGAATCTCAAATTCTGCTCTGCGATAAATCAGTGTTTGTATGGTTTTTACAAACACCAAGAATATAAAATCAGAGCATCAGCTTGATTTTATATTCTATGAGCATCAATCAACGAACAACGGCAACATGCCACTGCGAAACCTGTTTTACATCGCAAATATTTATTCAAAGAGGACAGTGAATGAAAATCTGTATGGAAGCATAACAGTTGAGTTACCAACCCCGCAATTTGTTGTATTCTATAATGGCCTACAACCAATGCCTGAGCGTAGTATTCAAAAACTTTCCGATGCATATATACATAATAATGGACCAGACGATATACAATTAGAATTAAATGTGCTAGTATTAAACGTAAATGAAGGATATAACAAAGAGCTTATGGAACAGTGCAAGAGGTTGAGGGAATATACGTACTACGTAGCAGCATTTAGAAGATATTCAGTGGAATATGATATCGAAACAGCAACTGAAATGGCTATTGAAGAATGTATTACTAACGATATTCTTGCAGACTTCTTAAGACACCACAAAGCGGAGGTGAAAATGGTGAGCATATTAGAATATGATGCAGAAAAACATTTGGCGTTTGAAAGAGCAGAGGGCAAAGCTGAGGGAAAAGCCATAGGCACTACTGAAAAGGAAATTGCTATAGTACGTAACATGTACCTCAAATTAAGTGATGAGGAAATAGCAGAAATTTTGGTATGTGAAGTTGCATATGTACAAAAATTAATCAACATTATTGAAGCTGATCCTACAGAGTCGGATGAAGAGCTAGCGAAGCGATTGTTAGCACAATAATGAAAGGCAATCAAATAAATTGAAGGCTCCTTTCCAGATTAACTGGAAGGGAGCTTTTTTTTGACAATAAAGTTGATGTATCATAACTGATTGCGTACATTCTAAAATTCATCTGTGACAAATAGGGGGGTAAAAGGCATATATATTATATAGGGATATTTTTTTAGAGAAAGCCTTTACAATTTATTTCTATAAATTATAATAAAAGGAGAAGTACAACATGACCATGAATGTGAAACAAGAAAACGATGCCTATGAGAAACTCAGAGCGATAGTACCGCAGGAGTTAAGAAAGGAATTTGATGCAATATCTGCAGGGGAGATGTTACCATCCTTCACGTCTGACGTGGTGTTTCGAAAGCTACTAGATCCAGATACACATAGAGATAGAGTAGAGAATCTCTTTCAGCTTATCTTCGGGATAAAGGATGCACAGGTGGTCTCTTCTAGTAAGACAGTACATACGAAGCCAAGTATACTGAGCAAGGGTACTGCACAGGACGTGAATGCACTGCTGACACAGCGAGGTATGCTGAACCTGGAAATGCAGGTGCAGGCACAGGATTTTATCGTGAATCGGATCAATGTCTATGCAGCTGATATGAATATCCTCCAGTACACTGTAGCAGAGGGAGACAAGAAGAAGGAGTTTAACTTCGTAGATATAGGACACTCCTATTTGGTTGTATTTCTAAAAGAAAGTCCTCCAGTATTCAAGAAGAGCCCATTTTTTATACACAAAAAGCTAGAGATAACAGATACGAATATAGAGCTAGAAAGATTGTCAACAATTGTGTATATAGAACTTGATAAATGCCTAGCCTATGTGAATGAGCATGGTCTAGCACAAGGGCAAGAAGAGCTGTGTAAGTATCTTGTTATGATAGCAGATAGTAATAGTGCAGTGTCGAGAGAACTGGCTACAAAAGATGAAGAATTAAGGAACATACAATCGGAGCTACAATCTATGTCAAAAAATAGGGAGGAGATGTTTGAGATGTTAGCAGAAAAATATGCAGAAGCGATCAAAAGTTCAGAATTGGTTTGGGCAAGACGTGAAGGTGAGAGATTGGGAAAAGCAGAGGGCAAAGCCATAGGCACTACTGAAAAGGAAATTTCACTAATCATGAAAAAAGTGCAAAAAGCCAAGTCCTTAGAAGTGATTTCAGATGAACTTGAATGTACACCAGATGAAATTCGACATTTGTATGAGGTGGTTGTGGAATGTGGACCAGGATGCAGTGTTGATGTGGTTTTAGAGAAGGTCATAACGAAATCGTAAAAAAACGTGGATTCCTAATGGGGTCCACGTTTTTTTTGTGTAGAAAATAGACAGCCACTTTTTTGTTAATACATCCATTGACAAAGGTACCTAAATCGATTGCAATATACGCAATGCGTATAATAAAGCTGTGATTTATATATTAAGATAGAGGTGACTACAGTTCCTTACTTTTTAAAATGGCATCTGTAGCGAGTTTATAAGCCATAAGACGATATAGATAGGGTTGAATAGAGCGGTTTCCAAGCTCCCAATCTTGTACAGTACGATATGGTATTTCGAAGTATTCAGCGAATTCTTTTCGTGACATTTGATATTTGTCACGAAGTACACGGATGTCGTTTTCTGTTTGCATATAAATCTTTTCTCAGTAGCAACTATAGGTATCAAATAATTTCACATGGGAGGAAACACAATGGGAGTTTTTATTGAAATATCGATGAATCCATTTAAGATTGATCCAAATCAATGGAAGGAAGCTTTCACAGAAGCTATGATCATTAGTCGATGCGATAGAAAATCTTATTAGGGGATTTGTTTTGAATTTTAAGCTATTGCAGTTCTATGTCGATAGGTGGGAAAAGGAAAGAAATAAAGGTTTCATAAATCTCCAAAATAAACTATAATAAGTAAGTAAGATATAAAAGAAAATGTAAGGACATAGGATTAGACATGAGTAATAAAATACAAAATGGCATCCAAAGGCTATTAACTCCACATGCTAGTTTGCACATCGATGCTACGACAGGTATTTACAACCTTGTGGGATTTGAAACTGCAGTACAGAAAGCTATGCGTAAGAAATCATCAAAAGAATACATGATGATTGTATTTGATTTGGATAAGTATAATGATTTGATTCATAGGTACGGATATGTGATGGGAGATAAGCTTCTTCGCGCAGTTGCAGTGGCTACTCCTTTTTATATGGATAAGGTGATTGTGGCGAGGTTAGAGAGAGATAAGTTTGTATTATATATGGAATGCGATACAGAGTTGCTAGATGAGACTGTACTTGCACTTGAGAAGATTATCAGCGAGCTTCATTTTGAACAGTTTGTAGGTGATATTCACCTCCGTATGGGAGGGTATAAGATACCAAGAGAGCAAATGCAAGGCGATATTCATACGTTGATTGACTTTGCATCTACGGCACATTGTGTTGCGATGCGTAGTCAGCAGGAGCATCTTGTGTGGTATGATGAACGGATTAGGCAGATGGTAGAGCAGGAGCATTATTACCATGAGCATGCGTTAGGTGCAATAGAGAGAGAAGAGTTTAAGTTATATTTACAGCCTCAGGTGAATATGTCAGATACGGAGCATGTATGTGCAGAGGCACTTGTGAGGTGGGCACTACCAAATGGCAGGATCGCGTATCCCGAATCCTTTGTGGCACATTTAGAAGATAGTGGGGTGATTGCGCACCTTGATTTTTATATGCTAAGGCAGGTCTGTGCTTTTTTGAAACATCATATAGAGAAGGGTTATAGACCGTTTAGGATATCTGTGAATCTGTCACATGTAACGCTTTCTATACCTGATTTTGCAGAGCGTTTTTTACAAATAGTAGAAGAGAGCACGGTTCCACACAGATATATTGGGATTGAGGTACACGAGGCTTCTATTGTGGCATTAGAGGAAAGAGATTTACAAAAGCTTGTCGTCTTGAAGAAAAGTGGAGTGATTATAGCAGTGGATGCTTTTGCATCAGGATATGCGAGCCTTCGCTTGTTGCCGACACTACCAATCGATACGATTAAGCTTGATCGCAAATATCTTCGTGCTTATGATGCAGATACGAGGGTGAGACATATTATCGCTAGTATCATTGACTTAGCACATGTGCTAGAGCTTCAGGTGATTTGTGAAGGAATTGAGCATCAGCGAGACATCACACTATTGCAAGAGCTCGGGTGCGACTGTATTCAGGGTTATTATCTCTTACGACCGGTTTCGTGTGAAGAGTATATTCAGAATATGGATGCGTCGGCGAGAACATTTAAACAGAAGATAAAAGGGTGAGTAGAGCATGATACGTGAGAAAGCTTTTTATCAACAATTTTTCAAAATTGCAGTAGTACTAATTATGCAAAATGTAGTAACGCTTAGTGTGAACCTTATGGATAATATCATGCTAGGGGGTTTTAGTGAGGCAGCACTAGCGGGTGCAGCTTCAGTGAATCAGATACAGTTCGTTTATCAACAGGTATTATTTTCCTTTGGGGATGCACTCGTTATCTTTGGTAGCCAATACTGGGGGAAAAAGCAAACAGAAGAAATCAAACGATATGCAGGAATTGCGATGAGTTTTGCAATCTGTATCATGATATTTATTTTTCTTGTGGCTAGTTTGTTCCCGACGCAGCTAGTGATGATTTTCACATCAGATATTGATATTATAACAGAGGGTGTAGCATATTTGTCGATTATCAGATTTAGCTATATCTTTTTCGGGATTACGGTACTTTTATTAGCGATGCTTCGTAGCATTGAGGTTGTGAAAATTGCTTTTTATTTGTCGTTATCGACACTTTTGATTAACTGTAGCATCAACTGGGTATTGATTTATGGTAGATTTGGATTTCCTTGTATGGGGATTTCGGGTGCGGCGATTGGTACCTTGGTGGCGAGAATTGTAGAACTTATTATTCTGATTATTTATATCATGCATAAGGAGCGGGTGCTACATATTACAGTACGAGATTTTATAAAGGTGGATTGGTCGATTTCGAAGAAATACCTTATCGTAGCAGCGCCGATTCTATTGGGCGGAGTGATGTGGGGCGTGAATACAGCAGCGCAGACAGCGATTCTTGGCCATTTATCTAGTAATGCGATAGCAGCGAACAGTGCAGCGTCGAATCTTTTTTTGTTAGTGAAGACAGCAGCAGTTGGTGCAGCCTCTACCACAGCCATTATGATTGGAAAAGCAATTGGAGCAGGTGAAATCCACAGATTAAAAGCTTATGCGAAAACGTTCCAGTTGATGTTTTTGATGATAGGTATCATGGGTGCAGTAGTTTTGTTTTTCTTGATCGAACCAGTATTGTCCCTATATACTTTATCGGAAGAATCTCTTGAACTCGCACGTAGTTTCTTATATATTTTGTGTTTCACGAATTTCTTCATGGCATACCAGATGCCGACGAATATAGGAATCATAAGGGGTTCGGGTAATACGAAGTATTTCATGTGGTTAGATTTGATTTCGATCTATGGAATTGTATTACCACTATCTTTTTATATGGCATTTGTAGTTAAGGCATCACCTATTATCGTAGTGATCTGCCTCAACTCTGATCAAGTATTTAAGTGTATTCCTGCATTTATCAAGACCAACTTTATGAGTTGGGGATTAAAGCGTTTATAAAAAAGAAAAGCCACAAGACTAGGGTATGTACCCTGTAAGTCTTGTGGCTTTGTGTTTGTAATAAAGGTCTATTCGTAATCGAACATGTCACCATCTTGAATAATCATAAGCATTGTTTTACCAGTGTTTAATGTAATCTCATCACCGTTTTCATCGTAGTATCTAGTAGAAGCAAACTCACTGTCTTTCTCCCAAGTACATTTGATGATCTGGCCTTGTGTGATATACCAAGCATCTCTGCCAGTTGTATCTACAGTAGCGTACCATAGGTATCCACTTGCATCACGTACAGCGTAATCATTCGCTTGGATAATGATGTTTGTGAATGTAAGCTGCTCGCCGTTTGAACCATCGATGTGAGGACCATCTGTACCACCTGATACATATTGTGAACGGTAGTATAAACCATCTTCTTCGTTATATTCAAAATAAGCTCTAGTAAGTGGATAACAGCCTGTCATATCAATGTAAGTAGCTGACTCAACAGATGTATATTGTGTCAAAGTGTTAGGGTCAGATTTGGTAGTAAATAAGTAATGATAGTCATCTACTAAATCTTCACGTACTGAAGTGGAGATGCCTTGGTCTTCCATAGCTTCTACTACTATGGAACCATCTAAGTAGGCGTTGTGTGGTGCACTTCTGTCTGATGATCTAAAGAATGGGTCAGAAAGGATGTTACCGTTAAGATTATCTGTATTAGCTGCTGCAACAATATCATCTATATAGTAGGGTCCACCGAAATGGCAGATAACAGCATCCCATTCAAATGCCCAATATGCATAATAGTCACGAAGTGAACGAATATTACCGATTTGATCTAAATCTTCGTAATCCTCGTAAACAGCCATCATACGAGTCATGTTACCCTCTACGTTACATTCATATAAGATAGAAGCTTCAGATAATCCAGAATGTGGAATAGCAGAGCTTTCGTTTGGTGTCATAACAGCGATAGGACGAAGTGCTGCGACTTCTTCATAAATCCATTCGTTTGTGAGAGTACTACGAACCATACCGTCATCTGGAGCTACATCTAAATCGACTTCCTCAACCTCTTCGACAATTGTTTCTTCAACTTCTTCTTCCTCGGCTACATCAACGGTAACGCTTGCTACTACTTCGTCTTCTGCCTCACTTCCACAACCATATAGGCTAAGTGAACTTACTGTAAGTATTAGAAGCAATGCTTGTAATTTTTTCATTAAAAAACCTCTCTTTCTTGAATATGCATTTCAAATGACATCATAGCATGTTTTGTGCAAGAAGTCATCTGTTCAATTGTGAAAAATAAAATGGCAGTACTTGTTTTTAAAAAACAACTTGGAAATGTAATAAACTGGCAATAATAACACCTAAAATACCACCAATACATACCTGAAGAGGGGTATGTCCTACAAATTCCTTGAGCTTTTCGTCAATAGGCATGATCTTGTTCTTCGTATCTGCAAAAAGTTCTAGCAAATCGTTTAGGACTTTCGCTTGCTTACCGGCCTCACGACGTACACCTCTTGCATCATACATGACAATCATCGCCAAAACTGCTGTAATAGCAAACTCAAAACTATCGGCTCCATAATTAAAGAAGGAAGCTGTAGCAAGTGCTGTTACGGTAGAGGAGTGACTGCTAGGCATGCCTCCACTGCCGACCATGCGTTCTAAATCGAGCTTTTTGTTGAGTATTGCGTATAAAATTGTTTTGATTACTTGGGCCACAAACCATGATAGGGCGGCGGCAGTAAAAATCTCGTTTGAAAATAAAAGTATAAAAAAATTCATCGTTTTGTCCTTTCGCTCGTATGTCACTATTGTAATAGAACTAGGGAGGAATGTAAAGAAATAGTTGTTATTTGGGGGTAAATTTGATATGCTAAAAAAAAGTAATGGATTGGAGATTTAACATGAGTTTATTGAGTGTAGTCGTACCTTGCTATAATGAAGAAGAGAATGTTGCTTATTTTTATGAAGAGTTCATCAAAAATAAGTCTTTTTTTGATAGTAAAGGTATGGAGTATGAGATTTTATATATTGATGACGGGTCTACGGATAGAACGCTTGAAGAAGTGAAGAAGCTTCGTGAAAAGGATCAAAACGTACACATCATCTCATTTTCTAGAAATTTCGGAAAAGAGGCTGGATTGTATGCTGGTCTTGAACAATCAAAAGGGGATTATGTTGTGGCGATGGATGTAGATTTACAAGACCCACCGAGTTTGTTGCCAGAGATGTTTTCCTATATAGAGCAGGGTTATGATTCGGTTGCCACTAGAAGAGTGAGTAGAGAAGGAGAACCTGCGATTCGTTCTTTTTTTGCTAGAAGATTTTATGGGCTCATGAAGCATATCAGTAAGACGGAGATTGTAGATGGAGCACGTGATTATAGGTTGATGACGAGGCAGATGGTAGATGCAGTACTTTCTATGTCAGAATATAATAGATTTACAAAAGGGATTTATGGCTGGGTCGGTTTTCAGACGAAGTGGCTTGAGTACACGAATGTAGAGCGTGTATTAGGAGAGACAAAATGGTCTTTTTGGAAACTTTTGCTTTATTCCTTAGAGGGTATTATGGCATTTTCGACGATTCCTTTGTCGATTGCAACGATTGTTGGATTTTTCTTCTGTATTGCGGCATTTTTGGTGATGCTCGTTATTATATTTAAAACACTGATATGGGGAGACCCAGTGGGTGGGTGGCCATCGTTGGCATGTATTATTACGTTAGTATCTGGAGTGCAGCTTTTTTGTATCGGAATTATCGGACAATACTTGGCAAAGACCTATATGGAAGTAAAAAATAGACCGATTTATATTGCAAAAGAAATAGAATAATCTTCTTTTTCTAGGAGAAATGTATTTTTTTGAAAAAAAACATCGAATTGCGCGATGAGTTCTACTTCACAAATTTCGACGGCTATGATAGTATGTCTCTAGCATATCTACGACAGATGTGTCAGATTTAAGTGATAAAGGGGAAAATACAATGGAAAATTTTGGAATGAACGACATACAACTAGAACAGTATGTTACAAACATTATGTTGGAGGTAGGAGTTCCAGCACATTTGAAAGGCTATCATTATCTGAGAGAGGCGATTATGCTTTCTGGAAAGGACATGGAGGCAGTTACGAGTGTGACGAAGTTATTATATCCAGCAGTAGCAAAGAGTTTTAGCACAACGGATCAGAAAGTGGAACGAGCGATTAGAAATGCAATTGAGGTTTCTTGGATGCGAGGTAAATGCGAAACTTTTGAAGCGTTATTTGGTTATTCCTACCAAGGTGGCATGCATAGACCGACGAATAGCGAATATATTGCGCGAATCGCGGATAAAATACGATTAGATGTAAAGGCAATGTGAAAATTGTGTAACCTTTGTGGCTGCCACCCAAAGCTTGCAGGTAGAAAAAAAGGCAGGGCTAGTATTATGATATACATAGAGGCTTCTAGGTGTGAGGAAAAATACCTAGAAGTCTTTTCTATTTGCACAAGATATGGTATTATTTAAAGGATTATGGAAAGGAAAGGGCACCTTATGTTGGAAAAGTTACTATATGTAGTCTATGCATCGATGGTTGCACTAGGAGTGAATCACATAGTGGCATTGTTTTTGCATGGCAGCTGGCTTTATTATAGTTATATGGTAGTACTTGTGCTTTTTTGTAGTCTGGTTGCCGTGGTGGTAGTCATAGTGCAGAACCGGACTATATTACAAAAAGCTTCTTTGTTGTCGCAGCAAAAGGGTTTAGTAGGAGTGTTTGTGAGTTTGAATATCGCGATATTAGCTTTTTTGATGAGCGATTATGTAATAGATTTTTTGGAATACACGTACGAGATGGCACTAGAAATTGCGAGGTCAGGCGAGCTATATACGACGCATCCATATATGGGAAGTGCGTTAGCTGTGTCGATTCCCTCACGTATACAAGTCCTGTATTTGCCTGGATTTTATGCAGCAGTTGCAGCTATAACTGGTATGGAGATGTATACCTTGCTCGGGCATATCGTTCCGATAGGAGTTTGGCTCTTGTCACTTTTGGTAGCAGTTTTGCTTGCAGATATACTCTATCAACATGATGTCATGCGAGTGCTTAGATTTATGATTGTTTATTGTATTGCTTTTTTGGTGACAAGACAGATTGCAGGGTTATTTGGTTATCAGTTGTTTTTTGCAGGGTATGCAGGAGAGACACTAAGAGCTATTGTGTTGATACCGAGTATGATTTATGCGGTCTTTGCAAGAAAACCGATATTAGTATGTATGATTTTATTTGTGGAAGCTATGGTTGTATGGACAACCTATGGGATAGGCTACTGTTTTTTAACTATGCTACTGAGCTTTATAGCTACTAGAAGGGTTTCAAAGGGTGAACGCATATGGAGCTAGCTTGGACAAGGTTTTTAGATGGCATATGCACATGGAAGGCAGAACATGCATTTTTTTTGATATATTTATTGTATTTTTTGTGGATATATTATGATACAAAACAAATTGATAATAAAAAATGGGTATATTATATAAAAGCGAGTATTCTAATACTAGTTTTTCCGGTAACAGCAGTTGGTCTTTTGATGTTTTATACACCGTTTTATGATTGGACAGACCTACACACGATATTGCCAAGTGTGGTAGTGGTAAGCTATATACTCGCGTTTTTATGGGAAAGACTATTGATGCGACACACTGCTAGGTGTCGAGAGTATTATGCACTTGCATGTGTTACGCTTGTTTTATTAGTGGCTACGAATCTTACGAGCCTTACGACGAAGTCAGAAGAATCGATACAAGGTATACCAGTGAGTGTATATGAGGTGCTAGTAGCCCTAGAGGAAGTGGTAGTAGCTGAGCGTTGTACGATAGTGGCGGATGCTGAGATTATGATGTATGCGAGGCAGTATAGCGAGGCATTTTATCCAGCGTATGGCAGGGATTTGTGGGATTTAAGTGCTTCAAGCTATGTTGAAGCGGGATATACCTATGAGTATGAGTTATACGATCTGATGCAGCAGGAGTATTGTGATGAAGAATCGATAGAAGTTTTGGTAGATTTGATGAATGCATATCCTGGGTATTGCTATGTCATACCAGCGATATGGCCAGAGTTAGAAGGGTTAGATACAGCTTTTTTAAAAGATACACTTACGAGTGAATATGTAGTATATTATGAATATAAATAAAGGACATAAGAGTATGAAAGCAATGGTGAGTATTGTAGTACCCGTTTATAATGTGAGAGAGTATATCGTAGAGACCATCAAAACTGTAGAAAAGCAGACCTATTCTAATTGGGAGCTGTTATTGATAGAGGATGGTTCTAGCGATGGCACGCAGCTAGAGATAGAGGCATATCTTGATAAATTAGATGATGACAGAATTCGCCTTATTAAGTTGAGCAATAATGTTGGTCCAGCAGAGGCTAGGAATCAAGGTGTTTTGATGGCTAGGGGACGATATGTTGCATTTTTAGATGCAGATGATTTGTGGAGTGCTGATAAGCTAGAAAAGCAACTTCGATTTATGCAAAAGCATGAGGTTGGATTTACCTTTACAAGCTATGAGTTTGCAGATGCAAGCGGTACAGGAACTGGCAAAATTGCCAAGGTTCCAGCACGTATCACGTACAAGGAGGCTTTGCGTAATACGATTATATTTACATCTACGGTTATGTTTGATACCGCAGTTGTGCCCAAAGAAGAGATTATGATGCAACAAATCAAAAGCGAGGATACAGCGCTTTGGTGGAAAATCTTAAGGGCTGGTATATGTGGCTATGGAATACAAGAGTGTTTAGTTCTTTACAGAAGAATAGGAAATTCGCTTTCTTCTAACAAGATAGAGGCACTTAGACGTATTTGGAATTTATATAGAAAAGCAGAGAGATTATGTATTGCAGAAAGTGCTTATAATTTCTGCTTTTGGGCAGTGAGAGCTGTAAAAAGAAGAGTGTGAGGTTTAGTACATGAGAGAAATGGGTTCGTTTAAAAGGTTGATTGTGTTAGGTTTTTCTTTGGTAACAATTGCTTTTGAGACGTTGATTTATAGTCGGTTTTGGTATGAAGAGATATTTAGGTCAGTGAGCCAGTACTTGGGTTTTGAAGGTAAGGGACATTATCTAGCATTTGTTATTTACGCAACCCTATTGTTCGGATTCTCTTCGATGTATGGTGGGCTTAATATTGGCTATTTGAAGACAACAGAGGTAGTGTTTTCACAGGTGTTTGCGACGATTGCAGTCAATGTGATCACATATGGGCAGACTTCTTTGATGTCTTGGGGCTTGTTAGACCCATCTATTTTTGTGGTTATGACTATTATACAGGCACTAGGTGTTGTTGCCTGGTCTTTGATTGCACAGCAGATTTATAAATCGCTGTTTTCAGCAAGGAGGCTACTGGTTGTTCATTCAGATAGACCATATAAGGAATTGATTCGTAAGTTCGAGACTAGAAAAGATAAATATGTAATAGATAGGTATATTCATGTTCAAGAAGGCCTTGAGGCAGTGTATGCAGAGGCTACTGAGAGATATGATGCAGTTGTGCTCGGCGATATGGATGTACACACACGCAACAAAATCTTTAAATTCTGCTATGGAAAAGGTATTCGAGTATACATTTTACCGAATCTATCAGATGTTATTTTAAGTGGGGCAGAGAGATTACATTTATTTGATACACCGATTTATTTGACAAGAGAATACACGCTTACGATTGAAGAGCGTGTGATGAAGCGGATGATAGATGTTATTTGTTCGGGAATTTTATTATTACTTACATTACCGATTATGATAGTAACGGCAATTGTGATTAAGCTATATGATGGTGGTCCTATTATTTACAAGCAAATTCGTTGTACAAGAGATATGGACGAATTTGGTATTATGAAGTTTCGCAGTATGAGAGTAGATGCGGAGAAGGATGGTGTTGCAAGGCTTGCTAGTAAGAATGATGATAGAATCACTCCGATAGGAAAGTTTATCAGAAAGGTTCGAATCGATGAATTGCCACAGCTTTTGAATATTTTTGTGGGACAGATGAGCTTTATTGGACCTAGACCAGAAAGACCAGAGATTATAGCACAATATATGGAGATTATGCCTGAATTCTCATTTAGAACAAAGGTAAAGGCAGGTTTAGCAGGTTTCGCGCAGGTCTATGGTAAATATAATACGACACCGTATGATAAGCTCAAACTTGATTTGATTTATATCGAAAATTATTCGATTTGGTTGGATATCAAGCTTATGCTATTAACACTTAAGATTTTGTTTTGGCCTGATAGTACAGAAGGCGTTGAGCAGGATCAGATTACAGCATTTAAACATGATATGGAGCTTAAACGAGATGAAAAAGTTCAGGATTTAACTGAAAACCAAACTGAAGAATAGGGATGGTTAAAAATATGTTTGAAATACAATATGGGAAAGAACCCTTCGATATGAAATTATTTCTGATACAGGTCATTCGAGGGATAAAATATTTGATTCTTGGAAGTTTGCTTGGGGGCTTAGTAATTGGTGGTATCTATTACTTAGTGAATGTTACGTTTGATTTTACAAAGGAATATTGTGTAACATCTCAGTACTATGTAGAATATGTGCAAGATCCATATTTAGAGTCGGCATATATTTATTATAATGAAGATACATGGAATTTATTTATAACAACAGAGGCATTTTTAGATGATATGTTGTTAACAGATACTGCTTACGAGAAGGAAGAAATCATGGACGCTATCTATGTGAGCATTTTGTCTGATGTAAGAGCATTAACAGTGTCGGTGACAACGGATGATCCTACACAAACAGAGGAACTAGCACAGGATTTAGTATTAGCTTTTACAGCCTTTGCACAAGAGCAAGATGTGATAGGCGAGATTAGATTATTGGATATTTCGGGATCGGCAGAGTTGGTAAAAGCGGATGTTAGGCCTTTTAGAGCGGTGATTCTTGGTATTTTTGTAGGATTTTTGGTGAGTTTGACAGTTTTTGTGATTTGTTATTTCTTATATGATGTAGTAATTGTACCTGTTAGCCTACGAAAGCGTTATCGCATTCCGGTATTAGGTTGTGATACAAGCGAAGAATTACAAGAAAATCTTGCATATGCATGTCGGGAGCTTGAAAAGATCGCTATAGTACCTATAGGAACACAGTTAGATGTACAGGATGTTGCTTCTAAACTAGGGACATCAGATTGCAAAGCTATCGCGTTTCCGAGTATGGAGCTTGCGCCAGAGGCTGTGAGGGCATTAAGGGAAGTAGGGTCTACGGTGCTCGTGGTGAAGGCTGGTAGCGATACTATGGCGAGTATAGATAGGGCGCTTTCCTTTTATGGACAACAAGAAGTCGAAATTTTAGGCTTTATCCTATGGGAAGCAGATGAGTTGTTTTATGAAAAACTAAGAAAGTAAAGGAACTTCTTTATGCAATTAGAATTATTAGTATCTTGCATGAATGCAGATATTCCTAAGTTAATACAGAAAATGAATCTACAATCAGCAGCTATTATCGTAAACCAGTGTGATAGATATGGCGTTGAGCAAATAGGAAACATTTGCACCTTTCATATGGACGAGAGAGGTGTTGGACTTAGTCGCAACCATGCACTTATGCGAGCTAGCAAAGAAATAATCTTGTTTGGAGATGAAGATATAGAGTACGTAGATGGGTATGAACAGCTAGTGATTCAAGAGTTCGAGAAGTATCCTAAGGCGGATGGGCTCTTGTTTGAAGTAGATGTAGATGCATCTAGAAGAACATATCATAATGATACATTTGGCAGGGTAGGACTACTAACGTGTGGTCGCTACCCTGCTTATAGTATGGCCTTTCGTACAAAAAAGCTTAGGAAAGCGGGTACGTCCTTTAGTTTACTGTTTGGTGGAGGTGCTAAATATAGTAATGGAGAGGACAGCTTGTTTTTACGTGATTGTATTAAAAAGGGTATGAAACTCTACAAAACACCAGTTAGATTAGGCGTTGAAGTACCAAGACCTTCTACATGGTTTACAGGCTACCATGAGAAGTTTTTTGTAGATAGAGGAGTGCTTTTTCACTTCTTGTACGGAAATCTAGCGCCTGTGTGGGCATTTCGATTCGCTTTTTTCAAAAGAAGTGAGATGTGCCAGGATATTCCTTGGAAGAAAGCCTTTGCCTTTATTTTAAAGGGCATAAAAGAGGGGAAAAACATATGATGATTAGTATTGTAGTTGCATGCTTGCATGCACAAGGGAAATTAATAGAGACACTTGAAAGTGTTCAAAAACAGAGTTTTTCTGATTACGAAGTAGTAATCAAGGATGGTCTATCAAAGGATGATACGATAGCACTTTTTGAGGGGTGGATAGAAAAACAACCACAGGATTTTAAAGAAAAAGTGAAGCTTTTTGAAGAAGCTGACACTAGTATTTATGATGGAATGAATCAGGCTGTTGCACATGCATCTGGGGAGTATGTGTATTTTTTGAACTGTGGAGACACTTTTTACGAACCTGAAAGTCTAGCAAAACTTATGGATGGAATACGAGAGTCAAATGCATCACTTCTTTTTTATGGTAATGTGTATGATATGATCAGGAAAAGTGTTGTTCAATCAAATCCTAACATAGATGCATTTGCGTGCTATAGGCATGTGCCTTGTCATCAAAGTTGTGTATATCATAGAAGTCTTTTTGCAGAAAGAGGCTACTATCCAGAATATAGAGTACGCGCAGATTATGATCATTTTTTATATAGTTTTTTCACTAGGAAAGCGAAGCCTACTTATGTAGATGTGATTTTAGCTTCCTATGAAGGCGGCGGATTTTCAGAAACTGCGGAGAATATCAAAAAATCTCAAAAAGAGCATGCAATAATCACTTCGACTTACATGACATCAGCACAGATCAAAAAGTATAAATTTATAATGTTGATTAGTCTGCAGCCAATTCGCACACGTATGGCTGAAAGTAAGCTGTTTGGAAAGGTTTATCAGTTGCTTAAGAAAACCTTGTATCATAGTAGAGGTGCGGCATGATTATATATATTGGTTTGACAATCCTTGTATTAGTGCTTGCATATTTTGTGAAAAATGAAACTTATATGCAGTACCATACGCAGGGTGGTGTTCGATATGGATGTGAGAGGCAGCAGGCTTTTAATGCTATGCTGTGTTTTGTGATTTTCGTGGCATTGACGGCAGTTAGTGCATGTCGAATTGCTGTGGGTAATGACTATTGGGTATATAGAGAGAACTTCAAACTTATTTATATGGGACGTGTGGTGGCATCTGAAATAGGATTTAATACAGTTGTGTATTATATGCAGGAGTTATTTGGATATAACAATTATTTGCCGATATTTGGTTTGTTTTCTATCGTGACTTGTGCCTTTTTTTCTAAGGCGCTATATGACCAATCGAAATATTTTATGTTTAGCTTGTTTATATTTATGACAAGCGGATATTATTTTAATAGTTTAAATAATATCCGGTACTATTTAGCGATTGCAATTACGATGTATGCGACAAAATATGTACTTCGAGGGGAGTATTTTAAATTTATATTGTGGATTTTATTCGGAGCTATGTTTCATAAATCCATAATCCTAGTCATACCTAGTTATATTATTTTACGGATGGTTAGTAACATAAAGATCAATAAATGGATTACACTAGTGGTTACGTTAGCTTTGTCTTCCATGTTGTTTTTTGAAGATGTTTATCGTAGTATAATATTTTATTTTTATCCATTTTATGAGAACTCAAGCTTTGATAATGGAGAGGTTTCTATTGTCAATATTGCGAAGGGGATAGCAGTTGTTGGATTAGCGTTGTTATTTTACAAAAAATCGGTGCTAGGAAACCCAAGGATGCAGTTTTTCTTGTGGCTCAATATCGTTGGACTAGCAATCAATATGTTTGGATCTTTTATCCCAGAAGTTACGAGAATTGGGAATTATTTTTATATTTCGCAAATTTATTTTATCCCAGAAATATTGATGAAAATAAAGCATCCAGTATGGAAAAGGCTGCTTTTAATAGGAACGAGTATAGCATTCTTATTGTATTTTGCATTGTTTTTGTATAAATCCTATGATGTGAATATTAGATTGTTGCCATATTTGAATTGGATTTTTAACTAAAAAGGAAGGTTGTTATATATGAAAAAACGTGTGCTATGGGTATGTAATAGTATATTACCTAAGATTTCACAGCAATTGCAAATGAAAGTGGGGCATAAAGAAGGATGGATTTCGGGAGTGCTAAGTACATTTGTCCAGTCAAATGATATACTAGATTTTCAATTAGCAATTGCATTTCCACTTGCGAAAGGTGAGGATGAAATCAAAGGTAGACTTGTTATAAATGAAGATTATGATGTTATGTATTATAGCTTCTATGAAAATAGTTTGCAGGCACAAGATTATGATATGGATTCAGAAATAGGGTTAAAACAGATCATAGATGCATTTCAACCAGACATGATTCATTGTTTTGGGACAGAATATCCACATACATTAGCTGCAATTAAAGCGTTTGCTCAAAAGGACAAAACATTAATTAGTATTCAGGGTCTATGTAGCCGATGTGCGATAGCGTATCAAGCTAATATACCTATTAGAATACAAAAAAGAGTGACATTTCGAGATGTTGTAAGAAAAGATACAGCGCAAATACAGCAAATAAAGTTTGAGCAAAGAGGCGATTGGGAGAAACTTTCTATAAAAATGACTGGTCATCTAACCGGGAGAACAGATTGGGATTGCTATTGGTGTCATAGATATAATAGTGAAGCAAAATATCATCAAATGAATGAGACTTTAAGAGATGAATTTTATGGAAAAACGTGGAAGTACGATACATGTAAGAAGCACTCTATTTTTTTGAGTCAAGCAGATTATCCTTTAAAAGGAGCACACTATATGTTGTTAGCACTACCTACAATATTAGAAAAGTATCCAGATACTACGCTAAATATTGCTGGTAATTCTTTGTTAAGAGGTGAAGGGCTTGTAGCATCTATGAAAATATCTTCCTATGGATTATATTTACAAGAGGTTCTAAAAGATTTAAAAATTAAGAATGTAGTGAATTTTCTTGGAACACAAAGTGCTGAAGAGATGTTGGAAAATTACTTGAGTAGTAATGTATTTGTATGCCCTTCTTCTTTAGAAAATTCGCCTAATTCGTTGGGAGAAGCTATGGTTTTAGGGATGCCGATTGTTGCAGCAAATGTAGGAGGCATTCCGAGTATGATATCAAAAGAAGAAGGCTATCTATATGAAGGATTCAAAGAAGAACAAAAAGATGATAGTGAGGAGTTGATTCGTATAAGTCAAAAATTGGCTGATACGATTTTACAAGTTTTTGATGACACAAAGGGAAGTATTTTAAAGGGTGAGGCAGCCAAGAAAAAGGCAAGTATCACGCATGATAAGAAGAAAAATCACGACAGATTGGTGTCTATATATGAAGAAATTTGTTGTGGAAGTGGAGAATTTAAATGAATGTAGTGTTTGTGTCAAATTATATAAATCATCATCAAATACCATTGTCGCAAGAATTGAATCAATATTGTTTAAAAGATGGCGGTAGTTATTATTTTATTCAAGTAGAAGAAATGGAACAAGAGCGCGTTGAAATGGGGTGGGATAAGGCATTGCAAGACAATTCTTTTTTACTGTCTTATTTTGAAGATGCAAGAAGATGTCAGTCGCTGATTGATGAAGCTGATGTAGTTATATTTGGTGGTATAGAGGATGTGAGTTATATCAAAAATAGATTAAAAGATAACAAATGTGTGTGGCGATATTGTGAAAGGCTTTATAGGACAGGACGTTACAAATTTATTACGCCAAGGGGGCTTTTAAGAAAATTTAAGGATCATACACAGTATGCTTTTCGCAAAAATTATCTATTGTGTTCAGGTGGGTATGTTGCGGGAGATTTCAGAATGGTAGGCGCGTATCCAGGTAAAAAATTCAAATTTGGCTATTTTCCTGAATTCATAGAATACGATGTTGAACAATTGTTTCTTAGGAAATCAGGTCAAACATCGGGAAAAGTTATGATTTTTTGGGCTGCAAGAATGATTGCTTTAAAGCACCCAGAAGATGTTGTGTTGCTAGCAAAAAAACTGAAAGAAAGAAATTGTAATTTCGAAGTGCAAATGGCTGGTGGAGGTGTACTAGAATCAGATATAAGAGAGTTGATAAAATTGCATAATCTAGATGATTGTGTGAAAATGCTCGGCTTTTTGTCGCCACAAAATACGAGAAGAAAAATGGAAGAGGCGGATATTTTCTTGGCTACAAGTGGTGTGTTAGAAGGCTGGGGTGCTGTTATCAATGAAGCTATGAATAGTGCATGTGTTGTGATAGCAAATAAAAAAATGGGGGCAGTCCCTTATTTGATGAAAGATAGGTATAATGGAATTGTATATGGAAATCTTATGAAAGAAAGCGTTTTACACCAGATAGAAGAGGTTATTACAGATAAAGAACTTAGAAGAAGCTATTCAGAGAATGCTTATGATACGATTAAAGGTTCGTGGAATGCACCTGTAGCAGCTAATCGTTTGTATAAGGCGATGAAAGCGAGTGTGCAAGAACGCAAAATCCCTTGTTTTGTGGAGGGACCACTTTCAAAATAGGAAAGGGTAAGGTACAATATGGATATATTGATTTCAATTGTAGTGCCAGTTTATAATACAAAAGAGTATTTAGAAAAATGTGTATATTCTATTATGAACCAAACATACAGCAATTTAGAGATACTGTTAATAGATGATGGTTCCACGGATGATACAGGATTATTATGTGATGCCTTGGCTCAAAAGGATGCTAGGATTAAGGTGTTTCATGTTGAGAATGGAGGAACATCACGAGCAAGAAATATAGGGATTGAGCTAGCACAAGGTGAATACATTGGTTTTGTGGATAGTGATGATTTTATAGATATAGATATGTATCAAACATTGATGTTTGGAATAGAGAAATTTAATGCTATGATAGCTCAGGTTGGGCGAGATGAATTCCATGAGGATCAAACAAGATTACCCGACGTATGTATGCCGATAGACGAGGCAACTTTTATTTGTAGTAATGATTTTAGGAAAGAACTGCTCATGCACAGGGGGGATTGTTCTTTTTGTACGAAATTGGTTCACAAGGAACTTTTTAGAACGTCTAAATTTCCAGAGGGTGAATTAAATGAAGATTTTAAGCTTTTAATATATTTGTTAGAAAAAGTAGATGGAATTGTCTATATGCCACTACAAGCATATCATGTGCTATATAGGATGGGGAGTAACACTAGAAAAAAAACTGGGTTTTCGCGCGTGTTTTTAGATAATGTGGTAAATGCAGATATGGTAGATGAGCTTGTACAAAAAAAGTATAAAGAATTAAGTACAATATCTACCAGATTCGGTTTCGTACAACGCTTGGATTATTTGTTACATATACCAATAGAAGAAATGAAAAATGATAACACAAGCTATAGAGGGGTTGTAGTACATGTTAGGAAGAATTATAAAAAGTTTATGAGCAATCCCTATTTAACAACAAAACAAAAGTTATACTTAGTACTACTAGGATTTATGCCAAGATTTACGAGGAGATTACATAGCTTCACAATGCGCATGAGAGGGTACAGATGAGAAAGGAACGGTTATAGGATGAAAAAGACAGATGGATTAAAAATACCATTGTATCGTATCGCTTTACTGATTATGATGGATGTTATGCTTATTGTTGTTTCTAGCTTTTTTTCATTATATTTGAGATATGAGTTTAGCATCAGTAGTATAGATAAAATATACGTAGATAGGTGGCTTTATGGTTTGCCAGTCTATATTATTTTGACACTAGTAGTATTTTGGGCGTGTAAACTTTATAAGAGTGTCTGGCGCTATGCGTCAGCTACAGAGCTTGTGAATATAGGTTGCGCAACGATTATATCTGCAGCAGGTGTTACGATTTATTGCTTGACCACAGGGAATTTAATGCCTAGAAGCTTCTATTTTTTGAACTGGTTTTTTCTGTTTTGGGGTGCTTGTGCTATACGATTTAGCTACAGAATTCTTCGTATGGTGCAAGAACGAAGATTGGCATTTCGTGGTGGTAATGTTGAAAAGCGCATCCTAATCGTGGGTGCAGGTGCAGCGGGAAATTCTATTTTAAAAGAGATTCAAAGCAGTCTTTATGTTAAGGTAAAGGTATGCTGTATTATTGATGATCAACCTGGATGTCATGGGAAGATGCTTAGAGGTGTGCCGATTGTTGGAGATCGTTATAAGATTTTAGAGTCGGTAGAGGAATATCAGGTGGATGAGATTATTATTGCGATTCCTACTGCATCTAGAAAAGAAGTAAAAGGTATTCTTGATATCTGTGCAGAGACGAGCTGTAAGCTTAGGATGCTTCCAGGCATGTATCAGCTTATCAATGGAGAGGTCAGCATAGCCAAGCTAAAAGAAGTACAAATCGAAGATTTACTTGGTAGAGATCCTATTGAAGTAGATACAGCGCAGATTTTAAATGAAATCAGGGGGAAACGTATTTTAGTAACAGGTGGTGGTGGCTCAATTGGTAGTGAGCTTTGTAGGCAAATAGCAGCACATGAGCCGGAAATGCTACTTGTATTAGATATTTATGAAAATAATCTTTATGAGATTCAACAGGAATTATTGAGAAGTGAAGTGAAGGTTAACCTAGTAGCATTGATTGCATCCGTACGAAATACCAAGAGAATGGAAGCAATCTTCGAAAAATATAAGCCAGAAATCGTATTCCATGCTGCGGCACATAAGCATGTTCCGCTTATGGAGGAGAGTCCACATGAAGCGATTAAGAATAATGTTTTTGGAACATATAAGACTGCACAAGCAGCAGGACGACAAGGGACGAGCAAATTTATTTTGATTAGTACGGACAAAGCGGTAAATCCTACAAATGTAATGGGTGCTAGTAAGCGATTGTGTGAAATGGTCATTCAACACATGAATAGAAACTATAGCAAAACTGATTATGTAGCTGTTCGTTTTGGGAATGTATTAGGAAGTAATGGTAGTGTGATACCATTATTTAAAAAACAAATAGAGCAGGGTGGACCAGTTACGGTTACACATCCTGATATTATTAGGTATTTTATGACGATACCAGAGGCAGTATCACTAGTGCTACAGGCAAGTTATTATGCTAAAGGTGGAGAAGTTTTTGTGTTAGATATGGGTGAACCTGTAAAGATTTTGGATTTGGCGACCAACCTCATCAGGCTTTCAGGCTACCGAGTAGGGGAAGATATTGAAATTAAATTCACTGGTTTAAGACCAGGTGAAAAAATGTTTGAGGAGTTACTCCTTGCTGAAGAAGGTCTACAAAAAACAGCCAACAAGAAAATCTATATTGGAAACGAAATTGAATTTGAAGATGCAGTTTTTGAAAAATATTTACGTGAGCTTCGAGATATTGTTGACCAAGAAGATACGGAATATGACATACGTGAGAAGATACATCAGGCAGTACCTACGTATGTACCAAGCAAGGAGGAAAGCAAGGAGAATGAAAATTATTCATAAGGTGCAGCATAGCATAAAAGCATACAATACAGAAAAATTCATGTGGCTTTTGATAGGAGCATATTTTGTGCTTGCATATATCGCAGATTATACGCAGACACAGTACAATAAATATATAATAGGGGCGTCTCTAGTGGGACTTTTATACTGCTATCTTAGTGGAACATTTCGCAAAGAAAATAAGAAAATGATACTTGTAATCACAATGGTTACAGGTATGATTGCTTGTTACTGGTGCATAAAAAAAGTGATATACCCAGAATATGTATATTACAATTATACAATAGGGGCTTTTTTGATAATATATGCAAACCTATATGCTACAAAAATCAAGCAGCTTCTTAGAGAAAAATGCTTGCCAAGGTGTCATGTGGTATCGGTATTAACGATCTTGTTTTTGATTTCTACGCAAATAACACTCCATGTCGATAAAAAGGGCTATCTTTTAGTATTAATAGCAGCGATACCGATTGTGTTTACAAAACGCAGTAAGGAACAGGTGCAAATTTCTTTAGTCGGCATGATTGATGGTATTTTGGTAGGATTTTTGCTTACACAGGTTTATGCATGGGGATTTAGACATTATTATTATGAATATGAACGATATAGAGGTTATACAGATTATTGCACCTTTATGGGGATGCAATATATGCTTTTTTATATTGCGAGCATCACCAAATATGCTATTTATAAAGCGACAGGTGACAGAAAATATAAGCAAATTATCACTTGGTGGATGAGTGCATTTATATTATCTCTAATGTATTTAACAGGTGGAAGAAGCCCTATACTAGGTTCGATTACCGCAACTGTCATTCTGTTTTTTGTATTATTTATGAAGAAGTTTTCTTTCAAGTCACTAGGGGTTGTTGCTATAAGGGGACTTTTGATAGGATTTGTATCTCTTGCTCTTTTCCCAGTTGCATATGCTTCAGTACGATATTTGCCAACTATCATAGGTCGTGTTGATTATGTTGACAATGACAGCAACCGAAGATATTCTTTTTCAACAGTTGTATTAAATCAAACTTATTATTGGACGGGAGAATACTCTGATTTTGCAATTAAGACAGCAGATTCATGGGATTCTATGAAATATATTACATTAAAAGAGTCGCTCTATGAGACACTGGGGCGTATTGTTCCAGGAGCTACAACAGTGTTTAATCGTATTGGCCTTAGTGAACAGGTATATGTACAGCAGATAGAGAGAATGCAATATTATTATGAACAGGGTATAATATCAGAGGAAAGTCTAGGGGCTTATCTAGAGTATTATCAAGGAAAATTTGCAGACATTGTAGTACATGACTTGGAGGTGACGATTGTTCCTAGTCTGCTCTTAGCTACGACGGGTGATGTAAGCTATACAGTGGATTCAGAAACAGAAGTTATAACGGATAAAAGAGGTACGTCGCTTAATAATCCATGGTTCCCAGAGGGGTATGAATATACTAGTATGGAGTTACGTAATGCTATTCATGCATATGCAATCAGCGAGCTTACTTTTGTGGGACATGAAAGAAATACTTTTCTTATGTATGCTGATGAAGAATTTTTGTATGGGCATGCACACAATATATTCTTATTAGTTGGATATGACTTCGGTATTAGTGCTATGATGATACTTATGCTTTTATTTGTAGCAGTGATCTTTTGTGGATATAAGGAATTTGTTGCAAAAGGTAGATATGAGTTGTTATTCCCACTCTTGCTCGTTGTAGGAATGATAGTGTATGGCTGGTGGGAAGTTGGTTTTGGAATAGATCATAGTATAACATTTTTGATTTTATTGGCATGTGTCCAGTTGAAAGAAAATATGGAGTGAGGCAGTAGATACAGTTTTATATTACACCCAAAAAGGGATTACTAATCAATAGTAATCCCTTTAAACTGTTCTAAGTCAAGTAGAATGGTATATTCATATGGAAATGCTTCTAATTCGGATTCATGTACGAGGTAAAGGACAGATCCTTCAGCGTAAGGATAGGTGTTATATTCCATGAATTGATAGCGTTCGATATAAGCAAGAAGCTCCCTATCTTGATGGATGTTTGTGATGCCTTGGAGATATAATGCATCGATCGAACAGCTATATTGTGTGAGAATTTCTGCCATAGTGGAGTTAAATTGCCACCCCATATTACCAGTGATATAGAGGGTGTCATACTCTTCTAACTCATCAACGGTCTGCACGGCTTCTAGAAAATCTACATTGAAATAAACCTGGATCTCTTCTGCAAAGCTTGTAAAATAGGTGCTACAAAACAGTATGAAATAAACGCTATATCCACAAATAAGAGTTCTAGAATAAAGTAGCTTATAGTGCGGCTTACGAAGAAAAGTGTAAACGGTATAAAGTCCATAACCACACAGTATGATGAGTGGGTAGAAGATGATGTTTATACGGTTTATATTGACCTCATAGGTAACGATGCCTGCCCAAATACCTGTAATCAAAAAGCCCCAAAGTGCTAGATCTTTTGTTTGTTGTTTTAGATCCTTTGAAGTGAATAGACGTTTTGTAAATGCATAGATTCCTATAAAAACAAACGGTGTCGAAAGGTGATACAATGGCCCAAAGGCAGGTAAACTGTTGAATAGATGGTCTGGAAATTGTAAAAAAGCTTGTGTAAGTAAGCTTAAGCAGTTTTTGTATAATTGATAAAAAGAAAAATCCATCAACAGAATATCTGAGCTACGTATGCTTTCTGGAAAATATTGCATCGTAAAAAATGGAGTTGTAATGGTATCTAGACCGACTAGGTTGATAAACATTACAATTACTTCGGGTAAAGCAATTAGGGTAAATATGAGAATCGATAGCAAGATTTTCGTAAGAGGAAGCTGTTTTTTCCATAGACAAAAGGCTGCGAATACACATAAAAAAGCAGGAACGGTATAAATGGCGATTCCATAGGCATAAAAAGTGAGTCCGAAAAAAATCATAGATATATATAGGTAACGGGACTTCTCTAAACCTAATAAAAGAAAATAAAAAGCAAGCAAGAAAAAATGTGGGAACACATTGCAATCGAGTGCCCAACGACTCTGCATAATCTGCCAAGGGTTAATGGCAGTTAGCGCCATAATAATCAGTGACATCTTCTCTGAAAAATAGTATTGACTAATCTTATATATGATGTAGATGCTAAGTGTGCTGATTAGAGCAAGTGGGAGACGGATTGTGAGGATGCTAAAGCCAAAAAGCTTGATAAAAGGAACCATACAATAGGCTAATAGAACACTCATCTGCCCATAACCCCATGCTTCGAAATGAACAGGAAGATACGTTCCAAATCTATCTGTAGAATATTGTGCTAGCGCTAGTGCATCCATAGCACCCATGGCTTCATCTTGATTAATCCCAAAAGGAACAAGACCTAAGCCGACAATTCTTATAAGAAAAGCAATTCCTAATATGAATATAAAATAAATTGTGTTTGTTTGTTTTGTACTAAGCTGTTTCATGAAGACCCCTTCGATATTTTTCATAATCCTTATCATACCATTTTTTTTTTGTTTTGCCAAATGAAATGGAAGACGTGAAATACTTGAACAAGAAGGCGATTGCATGTATACTATAATAGGATTATTGTACAAGTATATATCTAGAAGGGATGATTATTATATTGAGATCAAAAGGGAAAAGCATACAGTATCTATTCATAGGACTGCTGATAGCATATTCAGCTATGATGTTTATACTTTTTTATAGACAATGCATCGCATATCAAGGACTTTATTTATCCGATATGGAGGCATATTTATTAGAAGCACAGGGATTAGAAAGCGGGTATGATTTTCCATATCCGGTTATGTTTCTAGTAGCGAGATTTTTTATGTTACTGTTAAATGCTGAGGTGGCGATGGCTTTTGCGATTACGGTGCTTAATGCAGCTTGTGTATTTCTCGTAAAGGGCTATTTTACAAGCTATTGTAAGAGTGCTGTTTTGAAGGCGCAGGGGGTTTGGAGCAATCGCTATGAGTTTATAGTAATACTATTTACATTTACCTTGTTTTTCGTGTCTATGGTCTATGCACCTAGAGGCTATGGTTTTTTTGGATTTGATTATTATTATAGATGTAGCGGTAGCTATACACCGAATCCATTTTGGAATGCCACCTTTCTAGCGGTAAGACCATTTACTGTTTTGAGCTTTTTTATGGGCGTGCGTTTACTAGATTCATATGAGCAGGGTATGCATAGAACAGAAGCAATTTTATTTTCTGTATTTTTACTACTTGCTACGATGACAAAGCCTTCCTATACGATTGTAGTTATGTTGGCGATTTTTGTAGTGATGGTATATAGATTTATAAAGGCAAAGGGTAAAAATTTTAAAAAGAGTATATATTTTGGTGCCACTTTTTTCCCAACAATAGCAGCCCTACTGTATCAATATGCGGGTGTTTTCTCTGGCACAAATTCTATGGGAGAAGAGACTGGGATAGGAATTGGTTTTGCGCAGGCATGGAGTATTTACAGCATGAACATTCCACTTAGTGTTTTTATGGGGCTTGCATTTCCACTTGGGGTGCTTGTAATCAATTTTAATAAGTTGAAAACAACAACATGGTATCGTCATGCTTGGCAGGTCATGCTTGCTGCATTTTTGATGCTGTTATTCCTTTATGAAAAGGGATTTCGATTTTCTCACATGAATTTCTCATGGGGATATATGCATGGTATGTTCTTTGTGTTTATGGTAAGTGTTTTGATGCTCTTTCAAAACACGCTCGAGGCATTTAAGAAGCTAGAAACGGGGCAGCAAAGCATTAAGATCTATGCATATAGAATGATTATAGCTTGTGGTTGGCTTGGATATATATGGCATTTGGTGAGTGGCATTATTTATTTTATCTATATTTATCAAGGGAACAATTCGGGATTTTTTTGATTGTTAGAAAGCGAAGGTGTATATGGGAGAGCAGATTTATTTAAGGCCTATGGAAGAGTCAGATACAGATCATATAGTTGCTTGGAGAAACAGTGAGAAAGTAAAGCGTTATTTTATATATCAGGAAGATTTTACAACACAGGGACATTTATACTGGTTACATGAAATTGTTCAAAAGGGTAAGGCTTGTCAGATGATGATCTGTGATCAGCAAACAGATGAAGCACTTGGTTCCGTTTTTATTAGAGATATTGACCATACACATCACAAGGGTGAATATGGGATTTTTATAGGTAGTGAAGC
Organism: Lachnospiraceae bacterium; assembly: GCA_044425805.1. Taxonomy (GTDB): domain Bacteria; phylum Bacillota; class Clostridia; order Lachnospirales; family Lachnospiraceae; genus RGIG6307. The sequence continues at coordinate 562,192 of JAWXVC010000004.1, forward strand.
AGTAAGAGGCCGCGGTATAGGCACACAGGCTGCAAAGCTTATGATAGCATATGCATTTGAAGAGTTAGGCCTGCACCGTATTTATTTGCGTGTGTTAGCAGATAATACAAGAGCGATTGCTAGTTATGAAAAAGCTGGTTTTGTAAGAGAAGGATTGTTACACCATGACGTTTATATTAGAGGTGCATACGAAGATATTGCGTGGATGGCGATTACACAAGATGATGAGGGAGTAGTATAGATATGAAGAAGATTAGCTTTGTAATACCATGCTATCGTTCAAAAAATACGATAGGAAAAGTAATAGAAGAAATCATGGTAACGATGGAAGCGTTAGTAGCATATGAATATGAAGTGATATTGATTAACGATTGTTCACCAGATGATACGTTTGATGCAATTAAAGCACTTTGTGTAGAGCATCCTTTTGTGAAAGGAATCAATCTAGCTAAAAATTTCGGTCAGCATGCAGCCTTGATGGCAGGGTTTAGTTATGCTACAGGTGATTTGGTTGTGTGTTTAGATGATGATGGACAAACCCCAGCGGATGAAGTTGGAAAGCTATTAGAGAAAATAGATGAAGGCTATGATGTAGTGTATGCGAGATATGAACATAAGCAGCACTCTACCTTTAGAAATTTGGGCAGTAAGGTGAACGACTTGATGGCTAGATTTATGCTAGGAAAGCCAAAGGATTTATATATTTCTAGTTATTTTGTGGCAAAAAGATATGTGATTGAAGATGTCATAAGATATGAGCATTCATATCCATATGTAATAGGGTTAGTGTTACGTGCTACAAAACATATTACAAATGTAACAGTTTGTCATAGAGATAGAGAAGAAGGAACGAGTGGCTATACGCTTAAAAAGCTACTCAGTTTATGGTTTAACGGATTTACGGCTTTTAGTGTAAAGCCACTTCGTATTGCAACTGTACTAGGTGGAGCTTCTGCGTGTATGGGTTTTGCATACGGGCTATACACGATTATCAAGAAATTTATTGTACCAGATGTACCAATTGGATACAGTGCGACGATGAGTGCAACAGTGTTTTTTGGTGGTATGATGATGTTAATGCTTGGATTAATCGGCGAGTATATCGGTAGAATATATATCAGCATGAACAGTGCACCACAATATGTCATAAGAGAGAAGGTAAATGTACTAGAACATGAATGATCACATAAAAAAGTATTTAAGATTTTATAAAGCAGCAATGATGGCTTTACTGCCACTTGTGTTATGCGTCATAACGAGTGCCTTACAAGGCTTTAGTATCCTCGATGTTTATATTCCAGCAAGTGAGTGGAATGATGAGCTGTTTTATTTTAAACAAGTAGAAAGTATTATAGAATATGGATTCCCATATGGCTATTTTGGGTTTAATGAAAGCTATGCAAAGCTATTATCTTTTGCTGCATGGAGTCCAGTACTCGTATGGCCATGGCTAGTATGGGGATTGTTGTTTGGTTGGAATTTATTGTCCCCGATTTATGCAAATATTGCATTTATGATGATTTCTATGTTCGTCTTTGTGTGGATTGTGAAGCCTACATGGCAGCAACTATGTAAATTGGCGATACTTTATAGTCTATTTACTCCGTTTACAAGATATATGATGTCAGCGATGCCAGAATGTATCTGTTTTGGAATGTTGATTATATTCTTCGCATCTGCGATTGCATATTTAAGGCAGGAATCAAGAGGGCACTTGATTGCACTGTTTGTGAATTCTAGCTTATTGACCCTAATGCGACCATATTTAATTGTTTTCATGGTATTACCGATTTGTTTTTGGATATATAAGCATAAATGGAAGGGTGCACTTGGGAGTGCTGTTATTATAGCTATTACAGGTGCTATGTATGCATGGATAAAAGTTTATTTGGGTGCAGAGTACTTCACAGAGCTTTATAATCTATCTTGGGTGAAAGCCTTTTTCACAGATGGAATTTTTGGTGGTATTCGTTATACCTTGTACAAGCTATATGTGAGTGGATGGGACTTTTTTGGGAAGTGCTATCAAGGATTTACAACAGGACTTGCTAGTGGAGCATATTTTATAGGTTTCCTAGTAGTACTGACTATTTTACTTGTTTACACAGGGTATACGCTTTACAAAAAAAATTATAAACATGCTATATTATATGGACATTTAGCATTTAGTTTCATAGCTATGTGGGTTGCATTATTACTTATGTATAAGATGACAGAGGGTAGTAAACACCTTGTAACCTTTATTGCAGTCGGAATTTTCGCACTTGCTATGATGGAGGTCAAGAAACCGATACAGATTGGCGTAGCATCGATAGTTTTCATATATTTATACATGGTTATGGCAATTGATCCTTATGATTATCAGGTTCCTTATAGGACTGATGAGCTTGTTGCCCAGATAGAGCAGGTAGAGGTGGATTTAGATGCGCAGCTAGTATTAGAAACTGATCAGGTACCGACCTTCGATAATACCGTAATCTGGGTTTTTAGTGATTTGGTTTTAGAGACGTACCAGGTTACAGATTGGCAGATTCTATATAGCCTACCAGTGGGATTTGGCGTGAGCTGTAGCTATGAAGGATTTATTATAGAAAACTTTGATGAGCTTGCAAGTAAATATATCTGTATTGTGCAGGGTGGTGTTATTGAACAGATGTGTATAGAACGTGATCTTACTAAGATTACATCTGGAATAGATAGTGTGATTTATCAGCTACGAGATTAAAGAAAAGGGGATGGTTAGAGGTATGAAGCAATTGAGAAAAACAAATACGAATATCCTTCTAGCTATCACATGTTTTCTCGTGCTAGTGTCGGGGATGTATATACTGTTCTTAGGACAATGTATGGAAGTACTTGAGGTTGCAGATTCTAGCTCGGATATGCTAGCGTATCTTTTAACGATTCAGGGAGTAGAAAGCGGATATTCTTTTCCATATCCGATCATGTTTTTGATTGCAAAGGTATTTTATGCGTTTACTCCAGTTGAAGTTGCATTATCTTTTACAGTGGCATTGTTAAATGGGGCTACGTTTTTGCTTATTTATTATTATATGAATCAGTATGTACCGAACACAAAGCATGCATGGGGGAAGGTGTTTCTTTCATGTTTAGTATTGTTTTATGCAATGCTATTTATACCACAGCATGCATTACCGGGCGTTCCGTTTAGGTATGTAGGGGTGTTTTCGCCAAATCCATTTCATAATGCGACCTACTTAGCGGCGAGACCGTTTAGTGTGCTTAGCTTTTTTACCTTTGTAGCTTTGTATGAGGATTACAAGGAACGATTCGATTTGAAAAAGGGATGCGCTTTCGCAATAAGCTTATTGTTATCTACGATGACAAAGCCAAGCTTTACAATTGTATTTTGTGGAGCTGTGGGACTTCGTTTGTTATTTGATTTATGTAAGAGTAGATTCTGTATATGGAAGCGAAGCTTTTTTGTTGGTGCCATGTTTATTCCGACCTTTTTAGATCTTTTATATCAGTACAGTGGGGTGTTTACTGGCATTGATTCTACAGGGGAAGAGGCAGGAATTGGAATTGGATTTTTAACTGCATGGGGTGAGATTTGTACGAATGTACCGCTTGCGATAATACTACCGATTGCATTTCCTATCGTAGTATTACTATTTCATGCTACCGACATCAAGTCAAATAAGTTGTATAGGCTTGCATGGGAAGTTTATGGCATGGGGCTGTTGATGTTTATGGTCCTTTATGAAAAAGGATTTCGTATCTATCATATGAATTTTTCATGGGGATATATGATAGGGATGTTTTTGCTGGTTGTAGTGTCTGTGATGCTACTTTTAAAAGATACCTATCAACATAAAATAGGGATAAGGTTACTTATTCAGTGGGGTATTTTCATGCTACATCTTGCATGTGGTATACTTTATTTTATCTCTATTCTTAGAGGTGAGAGCTATTATTAAAAGATATGGAGATAGACGATGAAAAGTATTTGGCAGGACAGTATACGTGTTATAAACAATAAAAAATATATGTTAGCGCTTAGTATCGTAGCGTTATGTAGCTATGGTTTTGCGATTACCCAACCTATCATAGGGATTGATGATAGTGCGATCGGAAGATATTTTGAAGAAGGCCTCGGACCTACTATGGGGCGATATGGATTTTATTTATTGAATAAAATATTACCAGTAGCAGAGTATACGCCTTTTATCGTAGATTTTTTGGGCGTACTATTATTAATAGTTGGAGCTGCAAGCTGGTGTGTTGTTTGGGAACGTTTTTTAGGGTATAAATTGTCTGTGAATGCGAGCATCGTTTTTAGTAGTGTTATGATTTCAGCACCGATTATCAGTGAGGATTTCATCTACTATCTACATAATGGTATTGGCATTTGCTATGTGCTTTCTGCATATATGATGATTATATTGCTAGATGCAATACAGCTTGAATCAAAGGATAAATGGAAAAAGTATGCGACAGCACTACTTATATTATGGATTTGTAATTCGTTTTATGAATCCTTTACTGTAGTCTTATTGATGGCACTTGCAATGGGTGCAGTACTAAAAATTGTTGTTGCAAAGCAGGTGGTGTCGCTAGTAAGCTTGATTAAACAGTATATAGCAGCAGGCGTTTTACTTGTGATTAGTATTGTGATTAGGTCGATTGCCATTGAATCTGTAATCCTAATTTTTAGTCTACAAGACCAATTAGGCATTATGAATAAAAGAAGTGTTTTAGAGGCATTAGATTGGTTTAAGAGTAGCAATGGGCTTGCAGAACTAGTTATGACAATCAAAAAATACATTGCGATGTACTATGTAAATGCAATTGCATATATTCCAATTAGAATATATGTTTTAGCAGTTGCTATGATGTTTATTGTTTCATGCTTTATGCTTATCAAGCATAAAAAGATATTACCACTTTTATTAACAGCTATGATGCAATTCATACCATTAATATTACTCTTTATAGAGGGTCACGCGACCTTTTATCGTAATAGTCAGTATCTACCGATTTATGTAGCTTTTGTGGTACTTTTAGTGACATTGCTAGTTGAAAAACAGAAAAAATTTGTGACCGTATGGTATGTGATTGTAGGTATACTTGTTTATAATCAAGCATATGAAATGACACAATGGTATTATATCGATTATATGAAATATGAAGATGCGAAAAGCACAGTAGCGTTTGTTTCCTATGAATTAGAACGCAGCTATGATATAGAAAAACCAGTTGTTTTTGTCGGTAATTATTCTTTGCCAGAACAAATCGTATCAAAAATGTACTTTTCTACTGATTCTAAGCAGTATGAGATGATCGATAGTATTTTGAGTTTATTAGACCCAAATCTTACAAGCTGTTTTATGATGCCGTATGGCTATAGTCTTAGCACTGAAGCAATGTATTCTGTGTTTACTTGGGGGAATATTGCATTCGAAGGCTGGGATAAGGAAACACATGAATATTTTGCAATACATGGACATGAATTTTTACGTATTATGGATGTGGATCAGGTGCAAGAAATACAAGCTGCATATTTGGATTTGCCTGCTTTTCCAGCAGAAGGTTCTATTGTAGAAACGGATGAATACATCGTAGTTAAATTTGGATAGAGGATGGTTATTAAGAGAATGAAAAATAGAATTTATGTATGCCATACGTATTATCATGTGTATGTCACATTTCTAAAGGAACTATCACTTCCGATAGATGAAAGAGGACATGCCACCTTAGTGCTTAGCAGTATGTCAAATGACTTTGAAAGTTTTGCATCAAGAGCAGAGGAAAGTGGTCTTTTTGAGGCGGTTTACCAATACGATGAAAAGCCATATACTTTTTTTGGAGAGTTAGCAAAATATAAAAAGGATAGAGGAAATATCGTTCTTAATATGTGGAATAGAATGATTTTTTGTAGAAAATTAGGAGCATTTCAAGAGGAGTATATCCCAGTTGATTTCAAGGCATATAAAGATATTTATGTATACTGTGATTCGGATTCTATTGGTTATTATTTGACATATCGACGTATTAAATATCATGCGTTAGAGGACGGACTGAATTGTCTCGCATACTATGATACTGCACGCTATGATAATAGAGGAGCTTTTAAGTTAAAGGCTTTTTTGAGTAAAAAGTTAAATCTTATTTTTATTCAAAATGGATATGGGAAGTACTGCATAGATATGGAAGTAAACAGCATCGAAGCGATTAAATGTAGTTGCCCTTATTACAAAGAGGTGAAAAGATCAGATTACGTTGAGAAATTGACATCTGAGGGCAAAAAAATAATCCTAAAGACTTTTATCAAAGACTATGATACGCTGATTGAACAGTTAGAAAAGGCGAATGCGACTAAAAAAGCACGAGTGCTTCTTTTAACAGAGCCATTATGCGACCTTGAGACAAGAGCTCGGATTTTTCATGATATTATAGAACGTTATTGTCAAGATGCGACAGTTGTTATCAAACAGCATCCAAGAGATTTACTTGATTATAGCAAAGAATTTGGGGAATATTTGAGAATAGACAAATCGGTTCCTATGGAAATGCTTAATTTTATACCGAATGTTTATTTTGAAAAAGTGATTAGCGTATTAACAGAAACAGAGGCTATTTTGTTTGCAAAAGAGCTTTTGAGGTTAGGTCCTGATTTTATGGATGAATATGAGGACCCAGAGGTACACAGACAAAACGAAAAGATTTAAAGGTGAAAAATGAGAAAAATACTAAACAAGTTACACGCGATTTTAAATAAAAAACAGAGAAATAGAATGAAAATACTTGTTGTAATGATGGTTATTGGCGCTTTGTTAGAAACGATCAGTATTGCACTTGTTTATCCAATTGCAGATGTGCTACTCTCTCCTGAGAGCGTGGAAGGTGATGGCGTTGTGGGAGTGTTATATCGTGTGTTTGGGTGCACTTCTGTAAATGGTTTTGCAATGATCTTGCTTTTGGGGTTATTTATAGCATTTTTGGTCAAAAATTTGTTTTTGTTTTTGCAGACTAAAATGCAGTTGGCTTTTGTATATAATAATCAATTTGAAACATCTCGTAAAATGATGATTAATTTTATGAAAAGACCATATGAGTACTATTTAAATGCAGAAACAGCTGTTATTCAAAGAAATATCACCTCTGATGTTAATAACATGTATGCTATGGTATTATCGATTTTACTTTTGATGAGTGAGTTTGTTGTATTTTTCTGTATTGCAACAGTTTTGATTTTTGCAGATCCTTTGATGTGTGCTACAATTGGTGTTTTACTAGCTATTGTACTATTTACTATTAAGGCTATTTTAAAGCCTATTATGATTCAAGCGGGAAAAGATAATCAAGATTACTATAGCGGATTATTTAAATGGATAAATCAAGCGGTAACGGGTATCAAAGAAATTAAAATTACGAACAAAGAAAGTTATTTTATTCAAGAATATGCAAAATGTGGATCGGGATATGTAAATGCTGTGAAGAAATATTCTTTGTATAATGCTGCACCGAAGCTTTTGATTGAAACTGTTTGTATAGCAGGATTTGTAGTATATATGTTTATAGCGTTTTCTATGAATAGAGATATGAATGAAATAATAACTTCGATATCTGCATTTGCAGTAGCAGCATTAAAGCTACTTCCGAGTGCCAATAAAATAAACAATCAATTGACAAATATTGCATATTTTGAACCATTTTTCTTTGGAGCAAGTGATAATTTACAAGCGGATATCAGTGATAAATCGATTGTTTACGATAAAGATGCATATGCAAGTGATGAAACAGTAGAAAAACTTTTAGTTGAAGATAAGATAGAGTTAGTGGATATTAAGTACAAATATCCTAATACAGATCAGTATATTCTAGATGGTGCTGCTATGTCGATTCCAATTGGGCAGGCTGTAGGAATTGTTGGAACTTCTGGATCTGGAAAAACGACGATTGTTGATATTTTGCTAGGACTACTTGATTTAGAAGGCGGAAGTATATTAGCTGATGGAGTGGATGTTAATACAAAGGATACCTATCCAAAATGGTTAGCCAATATTGGTTATATTCCACAAACAATTTTTATGCTTGATGCTAATATCAGAAAGAATGTTGCTTTTGGGGTTCCAGATGAACTAATAAAGGATGAAGAGGTTTGGGCAGCACTTAAGGAAGCTCAGCTTGATACTTTTATTAAAACATTGCCAAAGGGACTTGATACAGAAATTGGTGAGAGAGGTATTCGTTTATCTGGTGGACAACGTCAGAGAATAGGTATTGCAAGAGCACTCTTTCATGGTCCGGAGGTTTTGATTTTAGATGAAGCGACATCAGCATTAGATAATGATACAGAAGCAGCTATTATGGAGTCTATTAATAGTTTGCACGGTAAGAAAACCTTAGTTATTATAGCACATAGATTACAGACTATAGAAAAATGTGACATGGTATATAGAATATCGGAAGGTAAGGCATTAAGAGAAAGATGAAAAAGTTGATTATAGCTATTGTGGCTATTATTATGGTCGTGACAATTGCAATAGATACACCACAACCTCTTTCCTATCAGATCGTGATTTTAGGTGATAGCATCGTCGCTAATTATAATGGACAGGATGGAATTACCACATTAGTCGGAGCAGGTCTTAACAAAACAATATTTAATGGAGCAATTGGTGGCTCCACCCTTGCAGAGCACAATGAACAGGGCTATGAGACAAATTGGTACCAAAGTTTATCATTTGCACAGCTTTCGGATGCTATTGTCGCAAAGGATTTTACAACACAAATAGCTGCAATTGATCAATTATTAGTACTGGATTTTTATGAAGAACGCATTAGAGATCTCGCACTTATAAATTTTGAAGAGGTAGAAGTGCTTATTTTAGAAGGTATGGTAAATGACTTTGCATTGCAAATTGATCCGAAGGAAGTGGAAGAAATGCTTATGGAATCGATTGTAAAATTACAAAAGAAATATCCAGAACTTGAAATTATCTTATCTACACCAACCTATTGCTATATTTATGATGAAACAAATTCATACAAAAGGTATTGTGACAATAATGAGGACTGGACTTACTTGTTAGAAGACTATGTTGCTGTGCAATACGCAGTAGCTGATACTTTAAATCTTATCTTAGTGGATCAGTATTACGAAAGTGCTATTACGAAAGATACCATAGAATATTATTCAGATGATGGACTGCATTTAAGTGCAGCAGGCCGTCTTGTAGTAAGTGAAAATATAATAAACAGTTTGCAAAATGCGGATGTTTTTGAGGAGGAATAGAAAATGATAACCCCAAATGAATGGCTAGCGGGTATAAAGCAAAAGTTATCAAAGCAAGATAAATATGCATTTTTTTCGGCATTTTTTATTGCACTTTTTACACATATGAGGATATTTGTACAAGATATTCCTAATCACGATGGTATGAGCAGTATTTATTTTGATCAAAATATGATTACTTCGGGAAGATGGTTTTTAACGGTGGTGTGTGGTATTTCTTCAGATTACACACTCCCATGGGTGATAGGAGTGCTTTCGTGTATATATCTGGCAATAGCAGCAGTTTTTTTGGCTAGATTTTTGCAATTAGATAAAAACTATAGTGTCATATTAGTGAGTGGTCTTTTGGTGACCTATCCAGTGCTTGCATCGAACTTTGCATATATGTTTACTGCAGATGGCTATATGTTTTCTTTTATGCTTGCGATTTTAGCTGTCTACGCAGTTGAGAAATCTAAATTTGGATATATACTAGGGGGAATATTCCTTGCATTTAGTATGGGTATTTATCAGTCCTATTTGGCAGTTGCTATGATCTTGTGTCTCTATGCAGTTTGTAGAGTGTGGATACAAAATAAAGATGGGAAGCTGCGAGTTAGCCTTACTGCAAAATACGCAGGTATGGGTGTTATAGGAACAGCACTTTATTATGTGCTTTTACAGGTATTACTTGTAATACAACAAACAAAACTTTCTGGTTATCAAGGAATTGGTAGTATCAATGAGGTCTCAATTTTTGATAGCATCTGTAATACATACCTGGATTTTTTCGTACACACGGTGAAAGGAAATATCTTAGCGAGTAATGGATTAACTATGTGCGCAGTTCTTATCTTAGCTGTTAGTGCAATCGTTAGTTTGTTTATAATATTGCATAGAGAGGAGCTTTTAAAGGATCCATGGATATATCTTGTATTTGCGACAGCACTGTTACTTCTTCCGATTTGCTTTAATATAACCTTGGTCTTATCTCCAAATGTTACATATCATTCACTTATGAGAATTCAATGGGTGTTATTGCCCATTTTTGGTATTGTAATTTGCGATAAAGCTAGAAAACCGTTGATACAATGGGCGTGCCTCGTTATGGGAGTTGTATTGATAGCAAGATATGCTGTTGTATGTAATATCGGATATTTTAATCTAGAAAAAAAATACGAAAAAACGTATGCATACTGTTTGCGTTTATTAGATCGCATGGAAGAGACAGAAGGTTATTATCATGGGATGCCAGTCGCTATGATAGGCGTGGTAGGAGATCATTATCTGACTTCGACCGATTTGTCCGTAAGCGTAACGGATTCCCTACTCAATGTAAATGGAGATTATTTGTTTTATACTGCAGAAAATTACCAAGCATTTATGAAGTACTATTTTGGTGTTTCTATTGAGCTAGTAGACATTGATGAAATGCCAGAAATTATTCAAACTCAAGAATATCTTGAGCTTGACACATTCCCACTGGAAAATGCTATGACAGTTGTAGATGGGGTTTTATATATTAAAACGGAAAATTAGGAGTGAAATGGGATGAATTTATTATCTATCGTGATACCCTCATATAATGAGGAGATGAATATCTTAAATACAGCACAAAGACTAACAACGATATTAGATACACAGAATATACCTTTTGAGCTTGTTTTTGTAAGTGATGGTTCTAGAGATCAGACCTTTGAGCAAATTTTGAAGGTGGCAGAAGAAGATACACGTATTAGAGGTATTGAATTTAGCAGAAATTTTGGGAAAGAAGCTGCCATTTTTGCAGGGCTTGAAGCGGTGAAAGGGAGTTGTTGCATTGTGATTGATTGCGATTTGCAACATCCTCCAGAAGTGATACCACAGATGTATCAACTTTGGTTGGACGGATTTGATGTTGTGGAAGGTATTAAATCAGATCGTGGACAAGAGAGTATGCTGCATAAGTTTTTTGCGAAAACCTTCTATGGGATTATGAGTAAACTTATGGGAATGGATATGCAAGCAACTTCGGATTATAAATTACTAGACCGTAAGGTGGTAGATGTATTGCTTGGATTATCTGAACGTAATACGTTTTTTAGAGCACTTACTTTTTGGGCTGGTTTTAATGCAACGTCCGTTGCATATGAGGTACAAGAGAGAAGTCTTGGTGAAAGTAAATGGAATTTTGGTGGTTTATTAAAATATGCTATTTTAAACACTACAAGCTTTACCACGATTCCTCTTCAGCTTATTACGTTTATGGGAATACTCTCTATTACGGCATCTTTATTGCTGGGGATACAAACGCTTGTAAAGTTTTTGTTTGGAGCAAGTGTAGAGGGATTTACAACAGTTATATTATTAATACTTATTATTGGTGGTTTGCTAATGATTAGCTTAGGGATTATTGGTCATTATATTGCTAGAATTTACGAAGAAGTAAAGGGAAGACCTAAGTATATTGTTGCAAGAACAACGGAAGGGAAAGAGTAGCTTGGCGAATCAAACAAAAAAACTAAGACAAGTGAATTTTGAAATATTACGTATCTGCGCTATGGCCTTTGTAGTTGTTCTACACTTCTTTTCAAAGGGAGAGCTTTTAACAAGTGTAGTTGATGAATTTACGCTATCTAGCCATATGGTTTGGTTTGTAGAAGCGTTTGTGATAGTTGCAGTGAATAGCTATGTGATTTTGACAGGATATTTTATGTGCACAGCGAGGTTTCACGCCAGTAAAATTATTACACTTGTTCTACAGACTATGTTTTATACAACAATTGTCCCTGTATGCTTAGTGTTCTTAGGTGTTATAGAGCCGGTTGGAATTGATTTATATACCTTGCTACAAGCACTAATTCCAATTCACATGCAACAGTATTGGTTTATCTCTACCTATATTTTATTACTACTATTATCACCTATTCTAAATCGTGCTATTACAGCTTTTAATCAAAAACAGTTAGGGGCAGTGACGATGATTCTACTGATTTATGAATCAGTTGTAAAATCATTGCTTCCAGTCAAATTAACAGAGGATACCTATGGATATGGAATTGTATGGTTTTTGGTACTCTACTTGACGGCAGCTTATATTAGATTATACGGATTAGCATGGTTTTCATCTTTGAAGAAAAGTATGATGATCTATACGATATCTGCAGTGGTTATTTATGTGGTGATGATTATAATAAGATTTATATATCTTACATTTGATATATTAGGGGATAGTATAGGATATTCTTATCACTATAATTTTATCGTGAATTATGTGGCATCGATTGCATTTTTTTATATTTTTTATTATATGAAGGTGAAGGAAGGACTGCTGACAAGCATAATTAGATGGATTTCTCCATATGTGCTTGGTATATATCTATTTCACGAACAGATATATGTTCGATACGTATGGCCTAGCTGGATTTTAATAGAGCATGCAACGAGTCCACTTAGCATCCTTGCTATTATGTTCTGTGCCATTTTTTCAATGATGGCATTAGGTGTTTTTATTGACTATGTGAGAAGTAATATGTTTAAGTTTATCGGGAAAATATTACATGTGACCACGATACCAAAATGGATTACGGTACTTGATGATTTTGTGAATGGGGTGTAGGAAGGGGATTATTTACTATTATGCGTACATCAAACTACAGCCATAAAAAAATAAGCACATTTATTTTAGCGTGTATATTGGCGATATATACCTTTCGTAAGGTACAATATGGAATCGATGTTACAGATACTGGCTATCATTTTAGTAACTTTATGTATATGCAGAGTATGGATCCGATGTGGATTTTTTCAACATATCTATCAAGTTATTTAGGGTATTTGATTACACTACTGCCAGGTGGGTCTACCTTGCTTGGTATGAATATCTATACATCGGTGATTCCTATGCTGATGAGTGTGGGAAGCTATTTGTTTTGCGTAAAATGCTTGCATATAAAGATTTGGATTGCATTTTGGGGTAATATATTGGCACTTAGTCTTTGCTGGTGTCCAACGACTTGTATCTACAATTATTTAACATACTTAATCTTCATGGCTGCTGTGATTTGTTTATATATTGGATTAGTACAAGGAAAATTGTTTTTTTTAGTACTTGCAGGCTCTTGCTTAGGGCTTAATGTATTTGTGAGATTTCCTAACGTGGCAGAAATTGCATTAATCATTGTAGTGTGGGAAAGTGTTTTTTTGAAAAAAGAATCCATGAAAAGCTTGCTACAAAAGACAGGTGCTTGTGTCCTTGGATTTTTGTTAGGGCTTGTAGTGGTACTGATACAAATTGCATGCACTTATGGGATTGATGCTTATGTAGAAGGTATTATTCGATTGCTTTCCATGTCATCAGATGCATCGGGATACACCTTGTATGAGATGATTTATAGTACATTGCAAGCGTATTTATTTAGTATAAAATGGTTTATTTACCTAATTGTAGCATTGGTGGCTGGGATGCTCGGTTTTATGGTGTTACCAAGAAAGTTCACAAGTGTGAAGACAGTAGGATTGACGGTATGCTTTTTCATACTCTTTCGATGGTTTTACGGACAAGGCATGTTTAATGTTTCCTATGATGGATATGGGGCAATGCTTAATTGGGGTGTACTCTTACTTATGCTGGCAATTGTATTTATCGTGGTGACCACCCTAAGTAAAAAATTTTCCTATGAAGAAAAAATATTTTCGGGACTTATGCTTGTTGTTATCGGCATTACACCACTTGGAAGCAATAATCAGTTATATTCAAATTTAAACAATATGATGCTAGTGATACCTTTTGTACTCTATTATTGTCATAAATGCCTTTTGCTTACGAAAGAATATAGTGTTTCTTTTTTGAAAAAAGAAATTACGATTTTTACGGTACCACTTAAAATAGCGATAGCTACGGTTGTTTGCATGGCAAGTGTTCAGATTGTAGTGTTTGGAGCGGTGTTTGTGTTTAGAGATACGCTAGAATATGGTGATAGGGATACACAGGTGACTTCTATTGATGCACTACGTGGTATGTATACGAGTGCTACCAAAGCAAAGGCGTTAGAGGAACTTGGGGAGTTTGTAGCAACTGAAGGGCTTACAGGCAAAAGTGTACTTTTGTATGGAGATATTCCTGCATTGTCGGCATACCTTGAAATGCCTTTTGTATTATCGCCTTGGCCAGATTTAGCTTCTTATACAGAAGAAACGTTTGAAGCGGAGCTTTTGAAACTTGACTTAGAAACGGATAGAGTAGTACTGCTTTTTTCTGATGACTTTAACAATACTCTAACAACACTAGTAGATAATGAGCAAAATATAGAAGATGCCATAGTAAAATATGGTTTGAAAGCAGTATTAATACATGATATGATAGAAACATATGATTATGAGAAAGTATTCGACAATGGAATCTACGTGATTTACGAATAAGAGAGGGATGGATATTATGATAAAATTTAATGTGCCACCAGTTACTGGAAAAGAAACAGACTATATTGCAGAGGCTATTGCGAATCAAAAGATTTGTGGAGATGGTCCTTTTACACATAAATGTAATGAATGGATTGAAAATCGTACTGCTAGCCCAAAGTGCTTGCTCACTACTTCGTGTACGCATGCATTAGAAATGGCTGCTTTATTATTAGATATTAAGCCTGGAGATGAAGTGATTATGCCATCTTATACCTTTGTATCTACAGCAGATGCATTTGTACTAAGAGGGGCTACGATTGTATTCGTAGATATTAGACCTGATACCTTGAACATAGATGAAAGCAAGATAGAAGCGGCGATCACTGAAAAAACAAAGGCAATCGTACCAGTTCATTATGCAGGTATTGCCTGTGAAATGGATACTATCCTAGCAATTGCACAAAAGCATGGATTATATGTGGTAGAGGATGCAGCACAAGGTGTGATGTCTACTTATAAAGGCAAGGCACTTGGTACAATTGGAGATTTTGGTTGCTATAGCTTTCATGAGACGAAAAACTACAGTATGGGCGAGGGTGGAGCACTCCTCATTCAACAGGGCGATAAAATCGAAGAAGCGGAGATTATCCGTGAAAAAGGTACGAATAGAAGTAAATTCTTCCGAGGACAAATCGATAAATACACATGGGTAAATCACGGATCTTCCTATTTACCAAGTGATATGAATGCAGCATATTTATATGCACAGCTTGAGCTTGCAGATGAGATTAATCAGGCGAGATTAAATATTTGGAATCAATACTATGAAGGATTTTTACAGTTACAAGAATCAGGCGTGATTTCATTGCCAGTAGTACCAGCTGAATGTGTTCATAATGCGCATATGTTTTATATAAAGGTACAAGATATTGAAGTACGTTCAAAATTGATTGCATATTTAATGGAACATGACATTTTATCGGTATTTCATTATATTCCACTTCATTCAGCACCTGCTGGAGAGAAGTTTGGTCGTTTCCATGGAGAGGATGTTTATACGACAAAGGAAAGTGAACGATTACTTCGTCTACCTCTGTATTACGGGTTAGAAAAAGACCAAGTAGCGTATATTATATCAACAGTAAAGGCGTTTTTTGTATAAAAATGATAAGAGGTTTGATGAAAAAGCTGATGAAACAGGCAGTACAAACAGTTAGAATATTTTGTTTTTTAGGGCTTGCTTTGCAAGTCCTTTTGGGGTTATGGTACCTTGTTATGAATATAGATGCCTGGAGGGATGTTTTGCAGGTGATGTTAGCGCTAGGAGCTACCTATTATGGCGCGAGGTCCATTTTCTCAAAAGAAAAGGCGGTTTTTACGGCACTCATCATCAATACTATACCGTTTGTAGCACAAGCGCACCTTGCTAGTTATATATATTCTGTTATTTTTTCTATTACAATATTAGCTATAGCTTGCTGTAAAGTACAATATACAAAAAATAAAAGTAAACATATACGCAGATTAGGGATAGTGCTTGCATTTATATTTCCAATTGTGATGTTTACGACCTCGATTACAGGGGAGGATTTTTCGAATCTTAAATCGGCGATAGGGATGACCGCTGTGGAGCGTTTTGCTTGGCCACATCTAGATGGGATATACAAGCAGTGGATGCCAGAAGAGGTTTTAGAGGTCTTTACAGATGGTGACTTGACTTCAGTATCGATTTATCCGTATAGAGTTGAAAGTGAATGGCAACCGACGATGGAAGCGGCACTTGGAGTGGATAAGGCCTTTGAGGTAAATCTAGCGGTTGCACACATGGGGCTTGAACAGTGTACATTACTCAATGTACAAAATATTTTGCTTGATACGATTTCTTATGCGAGTCCGTATGCTGTACTAGATAAGTATCTTTCGGGAAGAGTGATCTCTGCTACTAGCTTTAATTTTCAGTTGTTTAGAGAAAGAACACCAGAGCTTGCGACCAAATATTTTTGGATTACATATAGACTTCTTGGATGCATGTTATTTTTGACGGTCCCTTGTATTATATATGCTTTGAATAAAAAACAACGGATGACATATTTGAAAAACACGGCATTACTAGGCTTTTATTTTCTATATGTTGGGTTTATTTTATCACTACAAGGTACAGATTGCTTTGATTATAAACAGAGCTTGTTACAAATAAGTGTATATTATTTGCCTATAATTTATTTCATAGAGGTAGGGGATTTTAAAAACAAGAAAAGGAGCTTGTAGATGGGGTATTTCATTGTAATGCTATGGATTATAGTGCTGCCGTGCATAGTGGGTGTATTGTTGGTTGAACGCCAGGCAGAGCATATTATAATTAAACAATGGCTATATGGTCAGTTCTTGCTGTGGGCAGTTTTTCACATTATAACAGTTCCTTATATTCTCCTTGGCCAGAACTTAGACTTCGTTGTAACTAGATATTTATGGATTGTGGGAGTATTACTAGCTGTGTCTATAGCTTGTTTTGTACGAAGTATTACAAAATATGGGTACGAAAGAAAATCAATAGTACTACCGAAAGCTAATACTTTATGGCTTGCATTTACGGTTCTTTTTATAGTACAAGTGATGGCAATGCTATTTTTTGCAGTCAATGATGGAGATGACGCCTTTTATATGGCGATTGCTAATATAGCGCAGTCAGGTGGTAATATGTATACAGTTAATGCATATTCCGTTGGTATGATAGAGATGAATTATAGATATGCTTTGGCACCTTTTCCTATTTGGTTAGCATTTCTAACAGAGATAAGTGGCATACATACCCTTGTGATAGGCCATGTGGTATTAGGGGTTTTTATGCTTGTTTTCTTTTATGCACTTCATTTTTTGTTGGCGAAAGAACTGTTGCATGATGATAAAAAAGCAATCGCTATTTTTATGCTTTTTCTTGCAGTGTTTGTAGTGTGGGGAAATACATCAACACATACTCCTGCTAGTTTTTTGATTACGAGAAGTAGGCAAGGTAAGGCTTTGGTTGCATCTATTGTACTTCCAATGTTATGGGTTTTGATTGTTGATTTTATGAAACGTTTACAAAACAAAGAGAAGGTGGGGTATAGGTTTTATGTTATCATAGCATCTGTTATGCTTACGGCTGCCCTCGGGAGTAGTATGGGAGGCGTATTGTGCATAGTAGTATGGGGCAGTTTTTGCTTGATGTGTGCGATTCTTTACAAAAAACCAGCTATATTACTACCAGGTGTGATTAGTTCGTTGCCTACTTTCGCTTTTGCAGTTATTTATTTGTTGTCGTAGATGAATATAAGGTTACAATATAAAGATAGGGATGGAGGTGGCTTTAGATGAAGGAAATAGTGCAGGTTTGGCAGGATGTAAGTGGAAGTGGTATGCTTTTGGCATTGTACGTATTTTCTGTGCTCTTCTTATTATATGAAGAAAAGGAGCAGTATAAAAAAATCCTGTTCGTGTTCTTTCCAGGAGCTTGGTGTATAATTTTGCTGACACCTATTACCTATGAGGTGATTACAAGTGTTGTAGATACAGATATATACTATCGTTTTTTTTGGATACTACCGATGATGCCAACTGTAGCGTATGCAATGGTTATGTTAGTGCGCAAAATACAACCTAAGACAAAAAAAGAAAATGCAATACTAGTTTTGTGCATTGCAGGGATTTTAGTGCTATCAGGTGATTTTGTTTATAATAACTGGCGTTTTAGCTTTGCAGAGAATATCTATCATATTCCACAAGAGATTGTAGATGTATGCGATGCAGTAGAATTAGAAGGGCGTGAAGTGCTAGTGGCATTTCCACTAGATCAGATGCAGTATGTAAGACAATATAATGCCAAGATTTGTATGCCATATGGAAGGGACAGTCTAGTAGCAGCGTGGAGTATTCTTCATCCGCTTTATGATGAAATGGAGAGAGAAATTTTGGATGCAGAGTCACTAGCTAGAGAGCTTGAAGCTAGTGCGTGTGTATATGTCGTTTTATATTCGGATACAGAGATAATCGGAGATTTAGAGGAGTATGGTTACAGTTTTAAAGAGCAAATTAGTAGTATGGATATATATGAGAATTTAAAAATGCTTGATGCAACTTATTAGTGGCATCAAGCATTTTTATTATTCTGCTAGGTATTTTTCTTTGTAGTATGTGTAGTAATCAAAGGCTTCCATAAAGCGTGCTGTTACAAGCTCTTTGCCAGTCTGGTTTAAAGTGATGTGATCCTCAAGATAGTCATCCGCGTTATTTACATTTACAGAACCATAGAAATTGTCCACATAGGAACAAAGCATTTTATATACAGATTCTGATTGATAATGGATATAATCACATAATGGACCTTCTTCGCCGTAGCGTGTAATGATAGAGTCGATATAGTTTCCGTCATCATCTAAAGCATATGCATACGTAGGAGAAAGTACGATGATTTGAATGTGAGGATAAGCTTCTTTTATTAATGAGATGGAAGCTTCTAAAGCTCCAACAAAATGTGTGATATTCGTGCTGTCATCTCTATTGTACATACCATGTACCGCATAGTAGTCGCTTGCGTCGTACATAATAGTAATAATATCAATGTTATTAAAGTCCATATTCTGTAGGGAAGAAAGTGTTGCTTGTTCTTCAGCAGTTAAAGTTAAGTCTGATGCATACATGTTATCGACAATAATATCATTTTCAAGTGTGAAAATAGTAGTTAACCAATAACTACTCAAAATATCCTTATTATCATAGGAAAGCACTGCACTCTCAGCAGCACAATATGAATCGGCAAAGGAAAAGTTGTAAACATTTGCATCAGCGGCCACACCAATCATTTCTGCAAGATTTTCAGGAGTTCCCATATCGTTTGCAAAAGGAGCATTTCCAAAAAATGCGATATTAGTAATACCATCTTCGACATAATCATCGGCTGGAACATAAGGAACATAACTGTCGAGCGTTTCGACATCAAATAGATGCGCATATTCATTTTCAGTAGTAACTAGCGTGCCAGAGTTGTTCCATTTTACAATGCGTAGGACTGCAATGAGAATAATGAGTAAGATTGTGGCAAAGAAGATAAGATGTATATTAATACGTTTTATAAAATTCTTCATAAATTAGATAAATATCCTTTCAGGTTATATGTAATACCATCATACAAGTTTATAGTCATTCTGTCAAAAAACAATGTGTAAAAATCTATTAAAATAATGTGAAATTATTCCTATCAAAGGGTTGGTGCTTGATAAAAAGTAGGATTTAATGCTATAATAAGCATATTATACGCAAAAAAAGAAAAGGAATTCATTATGGCGAAATTATTTGGGAAAAAAGACTATAGGGAACTGTTTGGTGATGACTTACTAGAGGATGATATAGTTGAAGATACCGAAATTGTAGAAACTAAAGAGCTTGTTCAAGAACTTGAAAAAGTCGAAGAGGCGGTTGTTACAGAAGAGACGGTTGTTACAGAAGAGACGGTTGTTACAGAAGAGACGGTTGTTACGGATGAGACGATTATGTTAACGGACCTGTTTACGGAGGAAATAGAAAATCAGTTAGAATCAGAGCCAGATTCTTCTATGGCAGAAGAATTAGAGTCGGAGATTTTTATTTTAGAGGAAACAGCACAAGATAGTTATGAAACAGAAGATGAGTTTGATGATGATGACGATTTCGAGGGATTTTCTCTTGCAGCTTTCTTTGGCAATATGTTCGAAGGGAGTATAGTAGATAAGTTGGTTATGGGTACTGGTATAGTGGTTGCTTTATGCGTTCTTTTCGTATGCGGTTTCATGCTGTTTGGTGGCAACAGTACTACCACAGCGTCTGTGAGTTTTGATGCAGTAGGAGTTAGTCTTAAGGATATCGAGGTTATAGGAGAAAGTGGATTATTAGCAATGACTGATACGAAGACTAGCGGACTTTCAGTCAATACGGATGTGGAGTATGAAGAGGAAGATTTGTCAGCTAGTGTTTATGTCGATCTTACATTTACCTCTATTCAAAAAGATTTAAAGATTAAATTCATTAATTTCAATACGGGAAAATTGATTGCAAATGTACCATTTGAAATTTTAATAGAAGATCCAGATGGCAATGTCTCGACTTGGGTAGATGATGATATGGATGGTATCATTTATGAGAAGGATATTACAGATGGAGACTATACGATTACGCTGATTGATTTAGAAGATGAAGAGTATGATCGATATATTTTTAATACGACAGTTGATTATACGACTACTGTTAAAAAAGAAATTGTTTATGAACAGGTAGATGTCGAAGATGAAATCAAAGATGAGAGCGAAGTTGATGTTGAAAATGAAGAAGTAGAGCAAAACCTAGACGAGGTTGAATCAGAGGTTAAAGATACAGTCGTATGGGTTGAGAGTACGAAAACATACATAGGCGATACATACTCAGAAATTGATAAGAGTGATATCGTGACGACTACAGCAAGTATAATAGATACAGTCTTTTTTAGAACTGCAAGTAGTGCCTCGGGTGGTAGCTCGGCAGAGACAGAATCAACAGAGTCAACAGAGTCAACAGAGTCAACAGAATCAACAGAATCAACAGAGTCAACAGAATCAACAGAGAGCAGTGAAGAGTCGAAAACATTTTCTAATATTTCACTTAGCCTTACTGCTTCACAATCGGTAGCATCTGGAACGGCTGCAACGATTAAAGCAACGGCATCAGGAGCTACATCAGGTGAGGCACTTACATATACATGGTCTTATAGTGGTGATACAAGCAGTTTTACGGTGGTAGAGAGCGATTCGTCGATTACAGTTACACCAAAAACGAATACCACTAGTGCAGAACTTACTGTATCTGTTAAAGTGGCGTATCAAGATAGCACAGCAGCATCGACTACAGCAGCAACTGCATCAACAAAGGTTACAGGAGAAGCGATTACATATGGAGATATTTCAGTTTCATTAGCAGACAAGGCGATTACAGTTGGAACTTCAGAGACAATTACAGCGACTGTTACATCGGATTCGGGTAAGAATCTTACATATGAATGGTCATCGGGTGATAGTTACTTTGCTGTTTCTGGAAGTGGAGCGAGTGCAACAGTCACAGCAGGTAGTACGGCTGATGAAAAAACCTTAAGTCTTACGTTAAAGGTTTATTATACAGATAATACATCTGTATACGATTCTATAACAGTGACGATTACGGGTGAAGCAATTGCTGAGGTTGCACTTCAAACATCGGATGGAGAAGATGTTTATGTATTAGATGGTAGTGAGTATCGTGTAGCGACAACCTCTGATTATAGCTCAAATTCGAAGTTTTATATCAAAAACACAGGTTATAAATATACTGGATGGCAAACAATAGGTGGTAAAGTACTTTACTATGATTCCAATGGAAACTACGTAACAGGTCAACAGGTGATACAAGGAGCTACTTATAGCTTTAATAGTGATGGTTCCCTACAATCAGGATCTGGCGTACTCGGTATTGATGTTTCTAGATACAACACAGTACTTGATTGGACAGCAGTGAAAAATGCAGGTGTTAATTTTGTAATTATTCGTACAGGATATAGAGGTTATGGTTCGGGTGTCCTTGTAGAAGATTCTTCGTTTAGAAGCCATATTTCAGGAGCAACATCAGCGGGGCTAGACATTGGCGTTTACTTCTTTAGTCAAGCGATTGATGAGGTAGAAGCAGTAGAAGAAGCATCTATGGTTATAAGTCAGGTGAGTGGATATAGTCTTAGCTATCCGATTTATATTGATGTAGAATATTCGAATTCAAGTCATACGGGTAGAGCAGATAGTTTAAGCGTTTCACAAAGAACAGCAGTCGTAAATGCTTTTTGTAAAACAATCCAAAATAGTGGATACAGAGCAGGTGTGTATGCTAATAAATCTTGGTTAGAGACGATGCTTGATATGAGTCAGTTAGGTTCATACTCTGTATGGTTAGCGCAATACGCGTCGGCACCTACATATTCAGGACATTATGATATGTGGCAATATTCTCAAACAGGTAGCATCAATGGTGTTAGCGGGAATGTTGATTTGAATTTGAGTTACTAACAAGAAAGGTATGGCTATTCATTTAAAATATGAGAGAAATAATAGAAAATAGGAAGCTCATATGGAAATTAGCCCGCAACGATTTTAACAAACGTTATGCGGGCTCTTCCCTTGGAGCAGTTTGGGCATTGATACAACCAGTTGTAACAGTATTGATGTATTGGGTTGTATTTGAATTTTTACTGGGAAACAAGTACCAAAGTATAGCAGGAGGAGTAGAAGTACCTTATGTACTCTATTTAACTGCTGGTCTAGTACCTTGGTTTTTCTTTAGTGAGGCATGGAATTATGGAACATCTTCTTTGTTGGCTTATCAGTACTTGGTGAAAAAGGTAGTATTTAACATACGAATTTTACCAGTGATTAGAGTAACGGCTGCGATGTTTATTCATGTCTTTTTTGCGTTTGTATTAATCGTGATTGCAGGCTGCTATGGATATTATCCGAGTGTTTACACACTTCAGTTGGCATATTATTCTATTGCTTTAGCAGTCTTTACATTAGGCATGAGCTATATCACGAGTGCAATTGTCGTGTTCTTTAGAGACCTAACTCAGATTATATCGATTGCATTACAGTTAGGGATGTGGGCGACACCGATTTTATGGGATATTTCTATGGCAGAAAAATGGGGAGCTGTTTTTGGATACGTGGTGAAGCTCAATCCAGTTTGTTACATTGTAAATGGATATCGCAGCGCAATATATGGTGAACAGTGGTTTTTCGAAACCCCAGTCTATACAGTGTATTTTTGGGTTGTTTCTTTAGCTATTTTGTGGTTGGGTAGACGATTGTTTGATAAACTAAAATATCATTTTGCAGATGTAATGTAGGAAAGGGCAAGAATAAGATGAGTGAACAACAGATTGCCATTTCCGTAAATGGTGTAAAGAAAGTTTATAAATTGTACGAAAAGCCGTCTCACAGAATTTTAGATGCACTAGGAGTTGGGCATGCGAGGTTTACGACACACGAGGCGCTAAAAGGCGTGGATTTTGCTATTCATAAAGGAGAATGCGTTGGTATTATCGGGACAAATGGTTCGGGTAAATCGACGATTCTAAAGATTATAACAGGAGTTGTAAATCCAACAGAGGGTGAAGCGATAGTAGATGGTAGGATTTCAGCACTCTTAGAGCTTGGAGCCGGTTTTGATATGGAATATACAGGCATTCAAAACATCTATTTAAATGGTACAATGATGGGATTTTCAGAAGAAGAAATAGATGAAAAGCTTGAGAATATTTTGCAGTTTGCAGACATTGGAGATTATGTGCATCAACCAGTAAAAACATATTCATCGGGTATGTTTGTGCGTTTGGCTTTTGCCGTTGCTATAAATATAGATCCTGAGATTTTGATTGTTGATGAAGCTCTTAGTGTGGGGGATGTTTTCTTCCAGGCTAAATGCTATCACAAATTCGAAGAATTTAAACAACAAGGCAAGACGATTGTATTCGTAAGTCATGATCTTTCTAGTATCCAAAAATACTGCGATCGTGTTATTTTGTTGAATCAGGGAGATAAGATTGGAGAAGGCCTTGCAAAGGACATGATAGATGTTTATAAACAAGTACTTGTGGGACAATATCAGATTGAGGATGCAGAGGAAACACTTGTAGACGATGCGGATATTCGAGAACTAGCTGCAAGACAGCTTGGACGTAATCCAGAGTATCTTGAGTATGGGACGAAGGAAGCAGAGATTTTTGATTATTATATCACAGATGAACACGGGCTTAGGACGAGCGCTATTTTGAAGGGGACAGAATTTACCATTCATTACAAGGTTCGTTTTTTGGCAGATATTAAGGCTCCAATTTTTACCTACAAATTTAAAAATGCTAGGGGAACAGAGATTACAGGTACGAATACCATGTATGAAAAAGCATTTTTAGAAGCTGTACAAAAAGGCGATGTGAAGACGGTATCTTTTTCACAGGTCATGAGTTTACAAGGTGGAGAATACCTGCTTTCGCTAGGCTGTACAGGATTCGAAGGGGATACTTTTCAGGCATATCATAGACTTTATGATATCTTGAATCTAACCGTAGTTTCCGACAAAGATACAGTTGGATATTATGATATGTTTTCAAAGGTAACAGTAAAATAGTTATAAGGAGAGAGATGATGTATTTTACAGCACAGGATTTTTTGGAAAATAGTCCAATTAGATTTAATTGCATAGAATGGCTAGGGATCTCTCCTACAGATAGAGTTTGTATATTAGGAGATATCTCTACTTCTATGGAAAAAGCTTTCGTAGATAGAGGTATTTTTGTTTCGTCGGTTTTAGATGGTGCGGAGTTTGATTATGTAATTTTGTATCATTGTGATATTACACAGAAGCTTCTTAGGTTGTGTAAGGACAAACTAAGTGTGCGCGGTAGAATGGTTCTTTTTCAAAAAAATCGTTATGGAGCTACTGTGCTTGCAGGTGGTGATTTTGATCTTTCGAGGCTAACAAATCCGCATGGGATTGATACGCTAGAGGATATGCAAACACTGTTAGAAGCAAGTGATATCAGTCAATATCAAACCTTTTATCCATATCCGGACAGCAAGTTTATGACGACAATTTTCAGTGATGAACGTATCCCGAAAGAGGGTGAATGTAATCACAATACTCGCAATATTGAGCAAGACAGATTAGTGCTGTTAGATGAGCAGAAGCTGTACCAAAAAGCAATAATAGAAGGTGGATTTCCAAAAATATCCAATGAATTTATTTTTGTGATTGGACAAAATCTTCCTATAGAATATGTTAGATATTCTAATGATCGAGCTGATCAATACCAGATCAAAACGGAAATAGCAACGCTAGATAACCATAAAGTTGTTTATAAAAAAGCACTTAATACTAGTGCAGAATTACATTTACAGCAGATGGCATTAGCTTATGAAAAGTTAGTAAATAAATATGAAAAGCCAGGGCTTGAGTTTGTGCCTTGTACATTACAATCAGACGCTGTAGTGGCATTTCCTTTTGTAGAGGGTGAATCTTTAGCAGATTACATGACATTACTTCTAAAAGATGAGAAAAAACAAGAGGTACTAGACTTATTTAAACAATTTATTGCCCTTATAGAACATGAAACAACACAGGAAATTTCCAATAGAGATTTTATTTTCAGTAATATCTTGATTGGTGATACGACTTGGCATGTAATCGATTATGAGTGGATTGAGATGAAGCATGTTCCTACGCAAGAATTAGCATTTAGAGCAGCATATTGCTACTATTTAGAACAATCGGATTTTCCGTTCATAGAAGCTATTGAGTTGTTGGAGATTTCGCTAAACCGGGTTAGAGAGCTTATGGAGCAAGAAGTGTTGTTTCAAAAATCTGTAACAGAGGGTGCGTTGTCTTTTGCGGCATTTAGAGAAAACTTGGGTGTAAAAGCCTATACTACAGATGATATAAGAAGAGCATTTTTGTTAAAAGAACCCGAAAAAAAAGTACAACTTTATTATGATTTTGGAACCGGTTTTTCTGAAAATGAAAGTGAATTTTTATATAAATGCTTGGAAGCTCCTCACGAAATGAAAGTTCAAATTTCTATTCCAGATGGATGTAAGGTAATCCGGATTGACCCATGTGAGAGTGCTTGTATTGTGAAAATAAAGCAAGTCCTTTTAGAAGATCGCATAGAGCAGTTTGGCAAATATATTCAAATAAACGGGGCGAAGTGTGAGTCAAGATTAAGCAAAAAGTCTATTGGATATCCAGAATATATATTTGATACAGAGGATCCTAACATTGTCATTACGTTACCTTGTGAAGAAATAAGAAAAAATCGTAAGCTTGAAGTGAATATGGAAATTCATGAAATAAGCATGGAGATGGCTACTAATCTATGTAAGCAGATACGTAAAATAATATAGTGAAGGAAGGTTGTTTAGATGAATATTTTTGCACCGTTTATAAAATGGAAAGCCCAAAAAGAATATGCAAAGCTACATAAAAATAGCCTTTTAACTTATGAAGCATGGAAAAAGGATCAAGTTTACCTAAATCGAGATAATATAGAGCAAGAATACCATTATCCAGCAGTAATCTATGGGGATTATGAAATTGAACGAACAAGTGCATCAACACGAGTAGTTGAACCTGTTTTTTTACCTGACTTTAGTCCTAATAGGTGGGATTATGAAGATTACCTTGGACCGGCAGTATATGTACGGGAAGATTTTGTGGAAAAGATTGATATAAACACTACAAATAGAAGAGAGTTTATTCAGAGTCTGATTGAACAAGGTGAGCGGGTATGTCATGTGCCACAAATACTATCAAAAATTCAAGCAAATAAGATTTACAAAAAGGCGAATACAGACCAACTTTCTGGCTATATTTGTATTGGAGATTGGGAATACGAAGACTACTTGATTAATCATGAGCATGTAGAACTTTCATTAGGGGAATATACAATTTCTATAATTATTCCATCCAAAAACAATATAGAGATGCTTTCAAAGGCAGTAACCTCTGTGATAGCTACAAGTAATCAATTTGAGACAATACGTTACAAGTTGGAAATAATTATAGTTGATAATGGTTCAGATAAAGATACTAGAGAACAGGTAGCAAGCTTGTGTGCTAGTGTGGATGAAAAAGAGGATAAAACGATTATCTGTACTTATTTATATAAAGAGATGGATTTTAATTTTTCATCTATGTGTAATATTGGGGCAATGCATGCAACTGGGCAGATATTACTATTTTTAAATGATGATATAGAGGCGGTCGATGCTGGCTGGCTAGAATCTATGATTGCGGAGGTTTTTAAGCCGTATACAGGAGCAGTAGGTTGTAAACTTTTATATCCAGATGGAGAGCGTATTCAACATGCTGGTATTGTAAATCTTCCTATGGGTCCAGTGCATAAACTGCAGTTTTTGGAAGATAAACATACCTATTACGATGCTAGGAATCGCGGTATCCATAATGTGAGTGCGGTAACAGGTGCATGCCTTATGATACAAAAGGAGCTTTTTTTCAAAATGGGGGGAATGAAGCTAGAGCTTCCAATTGCCTTTAATGATGTAGAGCTTTGCTATCATTTATTGCAATATGGTTATTATAATGTAGTTTGCTGCGATGTTGCATTGATTCACCACGAATCTGTGAGTAGAGGGCATGATACTTCAATAGAGAAGAGAAATAGGTTGTTACAGGAGCGTAAAAAGCTTTACGACATGTATCCGAGTTTACAAGGTAAGGACTCTTATTATTCGTATATGCTAAATCATGCATTTCTAGATACGCAGATTAAACCAGCCTATTTAGATGGAAAATCAAAAATACAGGTGATACAAGCACCAGCGCTCAAAACTGCGCTTGTAGAGGATGATATTAGGCAAAAGAAAGCACATATACAGCTAAATCCATGCTTGAGGCTAGAAATAGAGCAAGTATATGAAGAGTTAGAACAAGAGGTTCATATAGCGGGTTATGCTTTTGTGACAGGCAGTGATAATGCCTTGTTTGAAAAATATTTGTTGTTAGAATCACAGCAAGGTTATTATAAATTACTATTGAAACCTCAGTATAGAAGTGATTTAGAAAAGCAACTATCAGACCAAATACATGTTGCTTTGTGTCATTTTCACGTAAAATGCTACAAAGACGAATTTGATCATGGAACATATAGAGTTGGACTTATAGCCAAAAACAAAGCATCTAGCTTGATGCTGATACAATGGTCTAATGTATTGTTAGAGCTATGATGTGAAACAAAAAAGGGAGTGGCATACAAATGGAAATGAATTATCAAGAGGCATATGAAAACGAACACCAAAAAGCAGCCATTCTTGCAGAACGAGTAGCAGAGTTAGAGGATGCAAACGGTGATTTACAGTTTAAAATTGATCGTATCAAAAATAACGCTGTATGGAAAGCAAGTAAACCAGCTAGGGATGTTATGCATGCTGTAATTAGGCAAGTAGACCGCGTTAAAAATTGCGGTGGACCTAGAGGATTTGTGGCAAAACTACGCTATAAGCAAAGAGAACGAGAAGCGATGAAGCAATATGGAAGTGCTAGCTTTCCGACACCACAGCAAGCGGAGCTTGAACGAAATACTACGTTTGATTACATGCCTAAAATAAGTATTTTGGTACCTTTATTTAACACAGATGAAACAATGCTTCGTGAAATGATAGATTCTGTATTATATCAAACATATTCAAACTGGGAATTGTGTCTAGCAGATGGTTCAACAGATCAATTTGCATATGTTAGCAAAATTTGCAGTGAATATATTGCAGCAGATGAGAAAAAACGTATCATCTACGAAAAGCTTGAAAAAAATGAAGGAATTTCTGGCAATACCAACCGTTGTTTACAGTTAGCTACTGGTGAATATATCGGTCTTTTTGACCATGATGACATATTACATCCAAGTGTGTTGTTTGAGTATGTAAAGGCGATAAATGAGCAAGGTGCAGATTATTTGTATTGCGACGAAACGACTTTTAAAAGTGGAAATATCGATCACATGCTGACCATGCATTTTAAACCAGATTATGCGATTGATACGTTGAGGGCAAATAACTATATCTGTCATTTTAGTGTTTTTAAAAGAACATTATTAGATGGCGGTGAGGTGTTTAGAAGCAAGTTTGATGGTAGCCAAGACCATGATATGATTTTAAGGTTGACAGATCGAGCAACAAAAGTAGTGCATATACCAAAGCTTATGTACTATTGGAGGTGTCATCCTGCTAGTGTAGCTAGCAATATTGGAGCGAAAACCTACGCGATAGAAGCTGCAAGAGGAGCTGTTGCAGATCATCTTAGGGTGCACGGATATAAGAATTTTAAAATTACTAGTACGAGAGCATTTGAAACGATTTTCAAGATTAGATATGAGATTGTTGGTAATCCTAAGATTTCGATTGTAATAGCCAATAAAGACCATGTGACAGATTTGAAAAGATGTATCACATCTATTCTAGAGAAGTCAACCTATGATAATTTCGAAATTATCGTCGTAGAAAATAACAGTACAGAGCAGGCGATATTTGACTATTATAAGAGCATTTCACAGGATGATAGAATCCGCGTTGTGACTCATGAGCAAACCGGTAGCTTTAATTATTCAGCCGTGAATAATTACGGTGTATCATTTGCGTCAGGAGATTATATATTGTTGTTAAATAATGATATAGAAGTGATTACGGTTAATTGGTTAGAGGAACTTTTGATGTACGCACAGAGGGAAGATGTCGGTGCGGTTGGTGGAAAGCTTTACTATGCAGATAAAACCATTCAGCATGCGGGTGTTATATTAGCCCTTGGAGCACATCGTACAGCTGGACATGGTCACTATAAGCAATCAAAAGCAAATCTTGGTTATATGGGACGACTTTGTTATACGCAAAACGTAAGCGCTGTTACAGGAGCTTGTCTAATGGTGAAGAAAACCTTGTTTGATGAAGTGGGAGGATTAGAGGAAGGCTTTGCAATATCATTAAATGATGTTGATTTTTGCTTGAAGCTTCGTGATAAGGGTTACTTAAATGTTTTTACACCGTTTGCAGAGTGTTATCACCTAGAATCTATCTCAAGGGGCTTAGATGACAATGGCGAAAAAGCTAGGAGATACCAAGCAGAGTCAGATCAATTTAGGGCTAAATGGAAGACGGTTTTAGATGCCGGAGATCCATATTATAATGTGAATTTTAGCCTGGATCGAAGCGACTTTTCAGTTCTAGTTAAAGAGATGTGATGAAGTTAAGAATTACTTGATATTTCGACTAAAATATGTTATTTTGAAGCTGACAGATTTCAAGAAAGGAATTGGTATTAGTATGAATTTTATGGAGCAATATGATTTTTGGATATCGGATGCTTATTTTGATGAAGCGACGAAGGCGGAGCTTGTAGCGATTAAAGATGATCCAAAAGAAATAGAAGAGAGATTTTATAAAGACTTAGAATTTGGTACAGGCGGTCTTCGTGGTATATTAGGAGCAGGCAGTAATAGAATGAATATTTATACTGTTCGTAAAGCTACACAAGGCTTGGCGAATTATATTAAAAAGCAAGGCGGAGAAGAAAAAGGCGTTGCAATTGCTTATGATTCAAGACGTATGTCTCCAGAATTTTGTGATGAAGCTGCACTTTGCTTAGCAGCAAATGGAATTAAGGCATATGTATTTGATAGCCTAAGACCTACACCAGAATTGTCTTTCGCAGTTCGTCAGTTAGGATGTATTTCAGGTATTGTTATTACAGCATCACACAACCCACCAGAATATAATGGATACAAAGCATATTGGGAAGATGGCGCTCAAGTTACAGCCCCAAAAGATGCAGATATTATCGCTGAAGTAAAGGCTATCACGGATTACAATGATGTAAAGACCATGGACCTTGATGCGGCAAAAGCAGCTGGATTATATAGCGTGATTGGACCAGAAATGGATGATGCATATATGGTAGAGCTTAAGAAACAAATCGTACATGCTGATATTATCAAAAAAGTTGCAGAAGATATTAAAATCGTTTTTACACCATTTAATGGTACAGGAAATGTTCCGGTTTGTAGGATTTTAGAAGAGCTCGGATTTAAAAATGTATACGTAGTGAAGGAACAGCAAATGCCAGACCCTAACTTTACAACACTTGAGTATCCAAATCCAGAAGATCCAAAGGCATTTAAGCTAGCACTTGAGCTTGCAAAAAAAGTGGATGCAGATATTGTTCTTGCTACAGATCCAGATGCAGATAGACTTGGAATATACGCAAAGGATGCAAAAACAGGAGACTATATTCCATTTACTGGTAACATGTCAGGAATGCTTATTTGCGAATATCTTATGCGTGAAAAGACACGTACGAACACGATGCCAGAAAATCCAGCACTTGTATCTACAATTGTTACGACAAATATGGCACGTGCTATTGCAGAAGAATATAATACAGCATTTGTTGAAGTGCTTACAGGCTTTAAATATATTGGAGAGCAGATTAAGAATTTTAAGGCAACAGGCTCTAATAACTATGTGTTTGGTTTAGAGGAATCATACGGATGTTTAGCAGGAACACATGCTAGAGATAAAGATGCTATCGTAGCTGTTATGTGTTTGTGTGAAGTGGCAGCTTTTTGTAAAAACGAAGGTATTACACTTTGGGATATGATGCTTGACTTGTATGAGAAATATGGATACTACAAAGAAGATCAATATACGATTACCTTAAAGGGTATTGATGGTAGTAAAGAAATCGTAGCGATTATGAATAAGCTTCGTAATAATCCACCAAAAGCATTTGGTGAGTTAGAAGTACTTTCGTTCCGTGATTATCAATCGGGCAAGGTTATAGATATGAAGACGGGTGAAGAAACAGCTACAGGGTTACCATCATCAAACGTTTTATACTTTGAACTACCTAACAACTACTGGTGTTGTGCAAGACCTTCTGGTACAGAACCAAAAATCAAGTTCTACATGGGTGTTATTGGAACATCTCTCGAAGATGCTACAAAACAAGTAGAAATCCTTACAGATGCTGTAAAAGCACTTATTTAGTTTAGAAATCATTACTGAAAGAAAACGGCTAGGGAGAAATCTTTTAGCCGTTTTCTTCATGAAATAAAGCGAAAAGCGCTTCGACATGGAGGAAATCATGAGTAAAATAAACTTGGCGAATCTTAAAAAAACGTATTATTACTGCAAAAAAAACGGTTTGAAACAGGCAGTGTTAGCAGCGGTAGAAAGAATGTTTGGAGAACAAGAGGAGTATTTTTACGAGGGTTTATCTGAGCAAGAACTAGAAAAGCAAAGAGAAACTACCTTCCAAATACAGCCTACAATAAGCATTGTAGTGCCACTATATAATACGCCAAGAGAATATTTTTGTCAGATGGTGGAGTCCGTTAGAAATCAAACATATACGAAGTTCGAACTTGTATTAGCGGATGCAAGTACAGCAGAGTACTTAGCTGCTATTAATTTGGAAGAAATCGTTTCATCCTATGGGGATGAAAGAATTATATATAAGCGTTTAGAACAAAATATGGGTATATCCGAAAACACAAATAGTGCAATTGACTTGGCAACAGGAGAGTATATAGGACTTCTTGATCATGATGATATCTTGACGCTAGATGCATTGTTTGAGGTAGTAACAAAAATCAACAATGTGATTTCATGTGGAGAACGCATGCTTTTTTTGTACTCGGATGAGGATAAGTGCGATGGAGATATGAGTTCTTTTTATGATCCTAATATAAAACCTACCTTTGATCTTGACTATCTTTGGTCTAATAATTATATTTGTCATTTTAGTGTTTTTGAATCACAGCTTTTAAAAAAGCTTAGGCTCAGAAAAGAGTATGACGGAGCACAAGATTACGACTTGATTTTACGCACAGTTCGTGCCGTAGAGGAGTCTTGTTTACAAGTTCATAACATTTCAAAAGTACTATACCATTGGCGTTGTCATGTGGATTCGACAGCTGTGAATCCACAAAGTAAGCTTTATGCATATGAGGCAGGTAAGCGAGCTTTAGAAGACGACTTGCGTAGTAGAGATATTAGGGCGAATGTTATGCATAGCAAGCATCTAGGATTTTATCAGGTTCATTACATGGAAAATTTGATAAAGCAAAGGTCTGAGGTTGGTATGATAGCTAAACCTGGTTATGAAAGAGGTCGTATCGTGAGTGGGGCAAGAGATGCATCAGGAGCTCTTTTATATGGTGGACTTTTAAAAGGATTTAGTGGTGGTTATTTACATCGTGCAGCAGTTTTTCAGCAGTGTTTTTGCGCAGATATAGATGCAAGGTATGTAAGAGATGGATTGTTGACACAATTTTTGGTAGAGGCTTCAAAGTCTGAAGAATATCTATCAACTATCGAGGGAATGGTTGCATTTGGAACATATTTACAAAAGCAAGGTTATGTAATCGTATATAGCCCGGAAATGGAGTAGGCATGGTCACAATTGTGATTCCAAATTATAATGGATATAAATTTTTAGCACCATGTTTAGATGCGGTAGCAAGGCAGGAGTATGGTGCCATGAAAGTGCTTGTTGTTGATGATGGTTCAACAGATGAATCAGTTTCTTATCTTCAGACAAGACAAGATGTTACGACAATTTATTTAAAAGAAAATACTGGATTTTGTGGTGCAGTAAATACAGGTATAAAAGCTGCAGATACTAAATATGTGATATTGCTTAACAATGATACAGAGGTGCTCGGTGGGTATGTACAAGCATTGGTAGAACGAATGGAACAAGATGAGCGTATTTTTTCAGCAAGTGCGAAGATGCTTTTGATGCATGATAGAGCACGTATAGATGATGCGGGAGACCATTATTGTGCGCTTGGATATGCCTTTGCAAGAGGGAAAAACAAGCTGGCTAGTTTATATGAGAAGCCGTGTGATGTGTTTGCAGCGTGTGGTGGAGCTTCTATTTATCGTAAAACTATACTTGATAAGATTGGCTTATTTGATGAAAATCATTTTGCTTATTTAGAGGATATTGATATCGGCTATAGAGCCCGTATTTATGGATATACTAACGTGTATGAACCTGCTGCTGAGGTCTTACATTTTGGTAGTGGTTTTAGTGGTTCAAGATACAATGAATTTAAGGTGTCCTTAGCAAGTAGGAACAGCGTGTATCTTATTTGGAAGAATATGCCATTACTACAAATAGTTTTGAATGCCCCATTTTTATTGGTAGGTTTTTTGATAAAATGGCTTTTCTTTTGTAAAAAGAAGCTAGGCGGTATTTATGCAAGTGGAGTTCTTAAGGGGATTCGTATGTGTGTTGAGCCAAGAAATAAAAAAAATAAAGTTAGGTTTATGTGGAAACAAGTTGATAATTATTTTATGGTTCAATGTGAACTGTGGATTAATATAGTAAAATACTTTTTGTAGAAATATAAAAGTTGTTGAGTTTATTGTAAAATTATAGTAAAATATCAAAGGTTGCCAAACATTGGAAAAGGGAAGATTAGTAGTATGATTAAAGATAATCAAAGATTATTGAATAAAATACATCTGCTTATAGATGTACTTATGATAGTTGGATCATATATACTTATGTGGTATCTGAAGTTCGAGGTTGAGTTTTTTGGTCGAGAAGAGGGTGGTGTACTCTCTAAGAACTTATACTTTGAATTACTTTTTTTTATTGTGCCATTATTTATATTTTGGTATTATCTCTTTCAAATATATACACCGAAGAGGACGATTCGTAAATATACTGAAATAGGTGTGTTATTACAAGCTAATATTTCTGGAGTGATTACGATTTATTCTATCCTTTATCTATTAAAGGAAGAAGATTATTCTAGAACATTGTTTATCTATTTTGCAGCAGCAAATTTTGTGCTAGCGAGTATTTATAGATTGTTGCTTCGAAAAACACTTCAGAGATTCAGAGAAAAAGGCTATAATCAAAAGCATGTGCTTTTGGTAGGATATTCAAAGACCACGGAACAGTATATAGATCGTGTAAAGCACAACCCTGATTGGGGATATCAAATATATGGTATTTTAGATGACCATATGGATTTAGATGAAGAATATGATGGCGTGAAGTGTTTAGGTAAGATAGATTCGCTTATGACATTATTAAATCATAATCAATTAGATGAAATAGCGATAACAATTTCATTACATGATTATGATAGGTTAGAGGAAATTGTTACAAATTGTGAGAAGTCAGGTGTGCATACGAAGTTTATTCCAGATTACAACACGGTGATACCATCAAGACCATATACAGAGGATTTACAGGGATTACCGGTTATTCATATAAGACACGTACCACTGACTAATACAGGGAACATGCTCGCGAAACGTGTTGTAGATTTTATAGGTGCTCTTGTGGCTCTTATTATTTTCACACCAGCTATGATAGTATGTGCAATTTTAGTGAAAACGGGTTCGGATGGGCCGCTTTTGTTTAAACAAGAGAGAATAGGCTTACACAACAAACCGTTTTTGATGTACAAGTTTCGTTCTATGGAGTTACAAAAAGAGAGTGATGAGGCAAAGGGCTGGACGGTACAAAACGACCCGAGAGTGACGAAAATCGGAAGACTTATGAGAAAGACTAGTCTAGATGAGTTGCCACAGCTTTTTAATATTTTAAAGGGTGAGATGAGTTTAGTAGGTCCTAGACCTGAGAGACCACAGTTCGTTGAGAAATTCAAAGAGCAAATACCACGCTATATGATTAAGCATCAAGTTCGTCCGGGTATGACTGGATGGGCACAGATTAATGGATTTAGAGGGGATACTTCAATACGAAAACGTATTGATTATGATATATATTATATTGAAAATTGGACTATGGGGTTAGATTTAAAAATTTTGATTACTACAATTTTCAAGGGATTTATCAACAAAAATGCTTATTAAGTATCAAGTTAGGAGAAAACAATGGATTCGAATAAGAAGGAACCTATGAGAAACTCAGCAAATGCTGAAAGAAGAACAACGGCAACAAGTAGTGCGAGGGCGAAGAAAAAAGCTGCTCAAAAACGTAACAGAAAAATCATTATTTTCGTGCTAGAAATCATAGTACTTGCGATTATGTTGGGTGTTTTGTGGTTTGTAACAAGAGCAACAGATGAAGAAGAGGGTATTCAAAAGGTTGAGCTAGCTACAGAAGAAATCGTGATTAACGATAAGGTTACGGAAAATGAAACGCTTACGAACTATCGTACAATTGCTTTATTTGGTGTAGATTCTACAGTAGGTGAATTGACGATGAACACGCGTAGTGATACGATTATCATCGCTTCTATTAACAATGATACGAAAGAAGTTAAAATTATGTCTGTGTATCGTGATACATACCTAAATTTAGGTAATGACACTTATAGTAAATGTAATGCTGCATATGCTAAGGGCGGACCACAACAGGCGATTAGCATGTTGAATGCAAACCTTGACCTTGATATTACAGACTTTGTGACAGTTGGATTTTCTGGCCTTATGGAGACCATCGATGCTTTGGGTGGTGTATATATCGAAATAAGCGAAGGTGAGCTTGAACATATTAATAATTACCAAATCAGTATCGCTGAGAATTTGAAAATTGATTATGAACCTGTAACAGAAGCAGGATATCAACTAGTAGATGGATTACAAGCTACAGCGTATTGCCGTATCCGCCAAGTTGGAAATAACGACTTTGCTAGAACAGAAAGACAACGTGAAGTTTTATTTGCAATGCTAGATGAAGCTCTCAAAATGGATGTTACAGCTCTTACTAAAATCGTAAATAACGTTTTAGGTGATGTATATACATCTATTGATGTGGCAGAAATGATTACTATTTTAGGTGAATTGTCATCATACACTGTAGTAGATGAGGGTGGTTTCCCAGAGTTAGAGGATCTTACGACAGCTAGTGTTGGTAGTGAAGGTAGTTGTGTTATTCCTATTGACTTAGAATCTTCAGTTGTTAAATTCCACAATACATTTTTTGCAGATGAGACCTATGAGGTTTCAGAACAATTAAAAGAAATTAGTGAGCAAATCCATAAAGATACGGATGTATATATAAATTAATTTGCAAAAGGGCATGTTTACGTGCCCTTTTATTATGTGTGTACCATGGGAAGGGGATTTTCTATATGATAGTAGATGTTATCATAGTTACATACAAACCAGATAAAAGCTTTTTTGAACTGATTAATAAGCTTAATAGACAAACGGTAAAACCTAATAAAATTATGGTTATCAATACAGAAGAGATATATTTTTCACAGTTAGTATATGGCTCGAATTTTTTACAGTTTCATAGCAATGTACAAGTGAGTCATATTTCTAGCATGGAATTTGATCATGGTAGAACACGGGAAAAAGGTATAATGGCATCACATGCAGATATAGTGGTTTGCATGACACAGGATGCTATGCCGCAGGACGAATTTTTGATACAGGAGCTTATCAAACCACTTGAGGATGAGACGGTGGCAGTTAGTTATGCTAGACAATTGCCAAGAGAAGATTGTGGCATGGTAGAGGCGTATACGAGAGGCTATAATTATCCTGACAAGGAACAACGAAAGACGAAGGCGAATATTCCTAACTTGGGTATCAAAACATATTTTTGCTCTGATGTATGTGCTGCATATAACAGAAAAACATTTCTAGCATTGGGCGGATTTATATCAAATACAATATTTAATGAAGATATGATTTATGCTGCCAAAGCAATTGAAGCAGAATACGCAGTTCATTATGCAGCTAAAGCAAAGGTTTATCATTCTCATGAATACAGTTTTATGCAACAGCTAAGAAGAAACTTTGACATGGGTGTTTCACAGGCAGACCATCCAGAGGTTTTTGTTCATATATCCTCTGAAAAAGAAGGTATTAGCATGATCTTAAATAGTTTCAAGTATTTTTGTGATCATGGAAATCCGTTTCAGTTTTTGAAAATGATTTACTTAAGTGGAGCTAAATTTACAGGATATTTTTGGGGCAAAAGGTATCAGAAACTTTCAAAAAATATGATACTATATTTTACTTCGAATAAAAACTATTGGAAGAATATAGAAAGAAAACATGCCATTGAAGGAATAGATGTAAAAAGCGGATACGGACGTAGTAATCAAGAGCAAGAAATGCGTAACAACAAGAGATAATCAAAATTGAAACATATAGTATAGACAGAAAATAAAAAGCGAGGTAGAAATTATGTGTGGAATAGTAGGTTACATTGGTACAGAACAGGCAGCACCGATTATTTTGGATGGACTTAGTAAGTTAGAATATAGAGGCTATGATTCATCTGGTATCGCCATTTTTGATGGAGAAAAAATCAACGTCCAAAAATCAGTGGGAAGATTGGCAGTATTAGAAAATCTAACACATGGAGGTACGACGACTAAGGGGTGTGTAGGGATAGGTCATACTAGATGGGCGACGCATGGAGCTCCTAGTAATGAAAATTCGCATCCTCACTTCAACAAAGAAGAGAGTATTGTTGTGGTACATAATGGGATTATCGAAAACTACATGGCACTTCATGATAAATTAGTTGATCGAGGTTATGAGTTCGTTTCCGAAACGGATACGGAAGTATTGGCACATATGCTTGATTACTATTATAAGGGGGATCCATTACAAGCAATTACGAAAGTTTTAAGACGTGTGGAAGGGTCATATGCACTCGGTATTATGTTTGCTGATCATCCTGGCGAAATTTATGCGATTCGAAAAGAATCTCCACTTATTGTTGCAAAGAATGAAAATGGCTGCTTCATTGCTTCTGATGTACCTGCAATCCTTAAATATACTCGTAATGTTTATTATGTTAATAATTATGAAATTGCAAGGCTAAAAGGTGATAGCTTAGAATTTTTTGCTGAAGATGAAGGCGAGATTACAAAAGAAGTTGTTCAGATTGATTGGGATGAAAATGCTGCTGAAAAAGGTGGCTATGAACATTTTATGCTTAAGGAAATCAATGAACAACCTAAAACAATTCAAGATACAGTGAGCCCAAGAATTAAAGACGATGATATTGTGATTGAAGAGCTTCATATGTCAGATGAAGAATTGAAGGCTGTGAAAAAGATTCATATTGTGGCGTGTGGCTCTGCTTACCATGTTGGCGTTTCGGCAAAATATATTCTAGAGGGGTTAGCAAGAGTGCCGGTAGAGGTAGATGTTGCTAGTGAGTTTAGATATAGAAATCCAATTCTTAGTGAAGGGACAATGGTTGTTGTATTAAGTCAATCAGGTGAAACGGCGGATACCCTAGCAGCACTTAGAGAAAGCCAAAAGCGTGGATTTAAAGTATTAGGTGTTGTAAATGTTGTAGGTAGTTCTATTGCACGTGAAGCTGATAATGTTATGTATACGTGGGCTGGCCCAGAGATTAGTGTTGCAACGACAAAAGCGTATAGTGCACAACTAGTGGCAATGTATTTACTTGCTATGAAATTAGCTAAGGTGCGAGAACAGTTGCAAGAGGATATGTTTTTGGAAATGCTTGCAGATCTAAAAAAACTACCACATCAAATCGAATTGTTATTATCACATAAAGAAAATATACAAAAGTTTGCAACAAGATATGTTGCGGCAAAGGATATGTATTTTATAGGACGTGGTCTAGATTATGCAATTGCACTAGAGGCATCTCTTAAATTAAAAGAAATATCTTATGTACATTCAGAGGCATATGCAGCTGGTGAATTAAAGCATGGAACAATCTCTCTAATTGAAGAAGGAACCTTAGTTGGAGCTATTGTGACTCAAACGGATTTATTGCCAAAGACGATTAGCAATATAGTGG
This sequence comes from Lachnospiraceae bacterium, assembly GCA_044425805.1. Taxonomy (GTDB): domain Bacteria; phylum Bacillota; class Clostridia; order Lachnospirales; family Lachnospiraceae; genus RGIG6307. The sequence goes on from JAWXVC010000004.1 coordinate 602,168, forward strand.
AAGTAAAAAGCAGAGGTGCTATTGTAATAACGGTTGCGATAGAAGGACAAAAAGAAGTCGAAAAAACCTCTGACTACGTGATTTATATTCCTGAAACGAACCCATATTTTACAAATTCACTAGCTATTATTCCATTGCAACTATTTGGATATTATGTGTCTGTTGGTAAGGGATGTGATGTTGACAAACCACGTAATCTAGCAAAATCTGTAACAGTAGAATAAAAATAGTTTTATCAACTTTTTTACACATATTAAACACAAATATTTATTATAGTAATCCTATCAAAATAAGAAGGAGACGAATGTTATGTTTGATGATGAAATCGTAAAAGATGAAAATGCCTCTATCGAGGAGAAAATAGAAGAAACTACTAATGCAGAGGTAGAAGAGCCAATAGTGGAAATGCATGAAATATCAAAAGAAGAAATAGAGCTACAGCCTGCTGAAGATAAACCGCAACAGGAACTCCAATTACACACAGATCCAGTCTTTACCAAGGGCCCTATGATAGAGCCAGTTACACCAAAGCCAAAGAGGACTAAAAAAGTAAAAGCGAAAAAAGCTAAGAAAAGGCCAAATTTTTTTGTAAGAGCAATAGCTTGTCTGTTATCTGGTATTTTATTAGGTGCCGGTGTTATGTGTGGTTTTATAGGAGTAAAATATGCAGCAGATTATTATGGATTTGATTATGCACTTGTAAGAGAAAGCGTTGTGACACAAGTAGTAGAATCAGAATCGGGTCTTGCTACTACAGATGTTGTTAATACGGTCTCTGGCGATACTACAGTGTATGATGTAACCGCAGTAGTTGAGGAAGCATTACCAGCTATGGTTACGATTATGGCTAGTTACACAGCAGAAGCTTCATATTTTGGACAGACGTACACCCAAGAGGCTTCTAGTTCTGGGTCCGGATTTATTATTGGTGAAAATGGCGAAGAATTGCTTTTAGCTACCAACAATCATGTTATTTATTCAGCAGACGATTTGACAGTTCAATTTATTGATGAAAGTATAGTGACAGCCTATGTAAAAGGTACAGATGCTGATAAGGATTTAGCAGTACTAGCAGTTAATTTAAGTGACTTAACAGAAGAGACTAAGGCGAATATTGCAGTTGCGACATTAGGAGATAGTGATGATCTTATGATGGGTGAACCTGTAATCGCTATCGGTAATGCACTTGGATATGGACTTAGTGTTACAACGGGTGTTGTTTCGGCAACTGACCGTGTACTTGATTATACAGTAGAGGATCCAGATACGTTTATTCAAACAGATGCAGCGATTAATGAAGGTAACTCAGGTGGAGCACTTCTTAATATGCGAGGTGAAGTAATTGGTATTAACTCAGCGAAGATTAGTGGTACAACTGTAGAAGGTATGGGATATGCCATTCCTATCAGTGCAGCAACACCTATTATAGATGACCTTTCTACACAAGTAACGAAGATTAAGGTTTCTGATGAAGAACGTGGCTACTTGGGCGTATCGGTATCATCGCTAACTGTAACAGAGGATGTTTCAACACAATTTGGTATTCCACAGGGTATCATCATTGCAGAAGTGCAAGAAGACGGTGCAGCAGGCCTAGCAGGTATTCAGGCTGGGGATATCATCGTAAGCTATGATGGTGTGGAAGTTACTACAACAGATGAATTGCTTGCATTGCAGGAATATTATGAACAAGGTGTGGAAGTAGAAGTTATCATTATGCGTATGGGTGAAGGTGGTTATACGAGTAAGACGTTTACAGTTGTTCTTGGAGGATATCCAGTACTTAGCTCAGATACTGATACTGAGGCAGAGGTAGAAACTGAAGCAGAAGAAGAAAGTTCACAAAAGAGTGGAAGTTCTAGCAAAGGAAAATAAATACAAATAAAAAAACAGGAGTAGATCGATATGATCTGCTCCTGCTTTTTTGATAAATTCATTATAGAATAGATTAATATTGTGATATATTTGCAATTCCCTAGTAGTTAAGAAAATCCTAAGAATTTGCTAAAGCTTTCTACAAGCATTTGTGGGAGGTTCATGCTATATTAAGTGTATTAGAGTACATAGTACAGTTCCATGAATGCTCAATGAAGTAGAGAGGAAAGGAGAAAGGATGATTTCAGTTGACTATAAAGATAGAACACCGATTTATGAGCAAATTATTGCAAGTATAGAGCAGTTGATAGCACTAGGGGTATTGAGGCAAGATGAAAAATTACCGTCAGTTAGAAGTTTAGCTATAGAGCTTTCAATTAACCCGAATACGATTCAAAAAGCTTATACAGTACTCGAAACAAAACATGTGATTTATACAGTAAAAGGAATTGGAAATTTTGTTTCGAAAAATGACGATGATATTAAACGTAAAAAGCTAGAAGAGGTATTTCATAGAATCGAGCATGAGGTAGTAGAAGCAAAAACGTATGGTTTAGACAAGACGATGCTTCATGCATGGACTACGAAGCTAGGGGAGGTATTAGATGATTAGAACTATAAATATATCGAAGAAATTCGATGATGTACTAGCTGTAGATCGTATTACAGCCACGATTAAGGATGGACAGGTTTTTGGGCTTATCGGCACGAACGGCGCAGGTAAATCAACATTTCTGCGTATGATTAGTGGGGTTATTTTACCAGACGAGGGAGATATTGAGATTGATGAAATGCCAGTATTTGAAAACAAAAGTGCAAAGGAACTGTTTTTCTATATATCAGATGAGCAATTTTTCTTTATCAATGCAAAGCCTATGGATATGGCAAATTACTACAAAAATCTATTTCCGAATTTTGATATAGATAAGTTTGTAAGCTATCTTGCAAAATTTGATTTGCCTCAAAACAGGAAAATCAAAACCTTTTCAAAGGGAATGAAAAAGCAGCTTTCAGTGATTCTCGGTATTTCTGCGAATACGAAGTACATCCTATGTGATGAAACTTTTGATGGCCTTGATCCTGTGATGAGACAAGGGATTAAGTCTATTTTTGCAAAGGAAATCGCAGAGCGTGGTCTTACACCGATTATTGCTTCACACAATCTTAGAGAAATTGAAGATATTTGTGAGCATATCGGACTTTTATATAGAGGTGGTATGCTATTATCAAGTGATTTAGATAGCTTAAAACTTGGGATTTTCAAAATCCAATGCGTATTTCCTACAGATGTGGAGCAGGCATTGTTTGAAGCACTAGATGTCGTGACACATCAAAAGAGGGGTTCACTTTATACACTTACAATACGTGGTTCTATCGAGAAAATAGAGGGAGTGATCAAAGGGTTTACGCCGACCTTCTACGAAATATTGCCACTTACATTAGAAGAAATTTTTATTACAGAAACGGAGGCGAGGGGATATGACATCAAAAAACTCATTAGGTAATATATTTTGGATTAAGGCAAAGCAAAACAGCTATCTATTCGTATTGACCTTTTTAGGCTTTCTTTTTACAACGACGATGCCAGTTTTTTTTGGAATCCTAAATGTTAATAAAACCCTTGAGGAATCAAAGAAATTATCAAGATATACTTGGGTATATAGTGATTACCTTGAGTGCAATGTATTTCATGGAGTATTAGCGATAGGATTTGCTATTTTTATTGCGATGATGCTCTACCGTTATCTACATTCTAAAACTGAGGTGGATTTTTATCATAGCTTACCAATTAAGAGAGAAATGCTTTTTATAGGAAATTATCTAATCGGTATTATATATTTTGTGACCTGCTATATATTCCACGTGCTAGTATCGCTCTTAATGTTTGCAGTAGCTGGTAGATGGGGAGTGATAGAGCTAGAGGTTATGATGCCTCAAATACTTGCTACGATCTTAGCCTATATTGCGGTATACAGTGTTACAGTATTTGCTTCGATGATTTGTGGGAATCTTTATGTTACTGCAATGGTAGCCTTAGGTCTTATGTTTGTGGTACCAGCCTATGCGATGTGTATTGTTGGGTTAGGTGATCAATTTTTACAATATTATGCAGCGGATTCAAGATTTTTAGAAGAAATTATGGCGATGACCTCACCGATTATCAATTATTTTGCGAACAGCTGGTATCTTGATGTTGAAGCGAATGGTAATGTAAGCTATTTCCTAGTTATTCTCTTTTATACATTGGGTGGGGTGTATGCATACAAAAAGCGTGCGTCGGAGCAAGCAACGAATGCAATGGTATTTAAAAGTGTACGTTTGGTAATCAAATCACTTGGAACGGTACTGGCATTTTTCCTTGGAGGATTTTTGTTCTCAGCCATCATAAATACAACACAAAGTCCTATTGCTTTTATAGCCGGGGGCATCTTTGTTGCCTTTTTAGTACATGCAATTTTCGAGGTATTGTTCGAAAGTGATATCAGAGCTTGGCTTCAAAATATTAAGCATTTTGTAGCATATGCAGTTCTTGGAACAATCATTACACTTGCATTTGTACTAGATGTTACGGGTTATAATTCGAAGCTTCCAAAGAGAGAAGATATTGTGTCTATAGAATATGAAAATACAGTGTTAACGTCAGAAGACAACATTGATATCTTGTATGAGCATCTAGAGGGTGTGATACAAGGGGAGGTAAGTTTAGAGCCAGAGGAAAGTTACTATTTATCAACGATGTATATAGCACTAGAAAATGGCAAAACCTTTCAAAGACAATATGGAACAGATGGTAGATTATCACTAGATCAGGTGATTGCGCTTGAGACATCAGAGGAATTTATCACACAATCCTTCAAATATGATTTAGATATAGAAACTGCCTTTATAGAAGAAGATTTAATGTCGAATTATTATGTGAAAAGCAATACAGGTGAGGATTATTTTATGTCGGTTTCGACGGCTAGAGATGTTTACCGATTGATTCTTTCGGATGAGCAGTTATTAAGCCCAGAATATTTGGCCCAGAATCTACCAGTCAGCTTTTTGTATGGTTCTTTTAATGATTCTTTAAATACCTACATGCGTTACTATGAAATACCGATTTACGAGGTACAAACCAAAGCCTTAGAGTATGTAACAGAAACCTTAGGTGTGAGTTTTACAAGTACAGTTACGCCAAATAGACTGAGCCTTAGTTTGCCAAATAGCATGTCACCTATAGAAGAGGCAGAGACTGAAACATATGTTTCTGAAGGTCCGATAGCGACAGAATTATACTATGATGAAGGCGAAATAGTGATTACAGATGTAGAGGATATAGCGCTTTTATTAGATTATATGATTCCTACAGACTATAATGCTAGATACGTTGGAACAGGCGGAAATTATAGCATGGATGATAAAGAAGTGGTGGGTGTTTATGATGCTTCTAGCGAGTACTATGGATATTCATTAATTGGTTATATTAGATTAGCGGATTATCTAGGCATAGAAGAACAGTTGAATGTTGGATAAATTTACACTTGACAGATGCGATAGCATAGGTTACGATGTTAAAAACTTGAAGGAGGAGAATTCGCATGAAGAAAGCATATTTTGTAAATAATACTATGATGAATATGTGTATGTGTAGCTGTGGTATGATGATATCAGAGTTTATTGGTGATGCGAATTTATATACCGAATAGTTTGTTACTAGAAGTTATAGGTAACATGTTACACGATTATTTTGGGATATACGCACACCGCGTATATCCCTTTTTGGATTTTAAGGAGAAGAAGTATGATTTATAAAAATGCGGAAGCACTTATAGGAAATACACCACTACTTGAGGTGGGAAATATTACAGCAGATCTTGGATTAAAGGCAAGGCTTCTTGTGAAGCTTGAATACCTAAATCCTACAGGAAGTATTAAAGACAGAGCAGCAAAATATATGTTAGAGGATGCTAAGGAGAAAGGCTTATTAAAGCCAGGGAGTGTGATTATCGAACCGACTTCAGGAAACACAGGAATCGGTCTTGCATCGATTGCGGCAGCAAAAGGATATGAAATCATCCTAACGATGCCTGAGACTATGAGTGTGGAGAGAAGAAATATTTTAAAAGCTTATGGAGCACAAATTGTGCTGACAGAAGGTGCAAAGGGGATGAGCGGAGCAATTGCAAAGGCAGAAGAGCTTGCCAAAGAAATCCCAGATAGTTTTATCCCAGGTCAGTTTGACAATGATGCAAATGCACAGGCGCATAGGGAGACAACAGGACCAGAAATCATGCGAGATACGGATGGAGAAATCGATATTTTCGTAGCAAGTGTTGGAACAGGTGGGACGATTACTGGAACAGGTGAATATTTAAAATCTGTGAAGCCGGGAATAAAGATTGTTGCTGTAGAGCCATCAAACTCTCCAGTTTTATCAAAGGGTGAGAAGGGACCTCACAAAATTCAAGGAATTGGGGCAGGTTTTATCCCTAAAGTATTGAATACTGACGTATATGATAGTATTATAGCTATTGACGATGAAAAAGCTTTTGAAGTCTCGAAGTACTTTGCAAAGAAGGAAGGCCTATTAGTAGGTATTTCTTCAGGGGCTGCTTTACAGGCGGCAATCGAGATTGCGAGCAAGGAAGAAAATACAGGAAAGACGATTGTAGTGATTCTACCAGATAGTGGAGATAGATATTATTCAACACCATTATTTATGGAAGATTAGGATGCAATTGCTTTCGATATGAGGAGCGAATAGTTTGTATGGAAATGATTAAAATCGAGCATGTTAGTAAGACCTTTGAGGTAAAAGGTACACCGGTACATGCATTAAAAGATATCAATATGACGATTGATGCAGGAGATATTTTCGGTATTATTGGTATGTCAGGAGCAGGTAAATCTACCTTGATTAGATGCCTTAATTTCCTGGAAAAACCGAGTACGGGAAACATTATCGTAAATGGCAAGGATTTAAGTTCCTTAACGGAAAAAGAGCTTCGTAAAACGAGAACGAGAATCTCTATGATTTTCCAACATTTTAATTTACTCATGCAAAAAAGTATTTTAGATAATGTATGCTTTCCTTTAGAAATAGCTGGTATGAAGAAAAATGAAGCAACTAGCAAAGCGATGGAGTTATTAGAAATTGTAGGTCTTACAGAAAAGGCGAAGGTGTATCCATCACAGCTTTCTGGGGGACAAAAGCAACGAGTAGCCATTGCGAGAGCGCTTGCGAGTGATCCAGAGATACTACTTTGTGATGAGGCTACAAGTGCACTAGATCCACAGACTACCAAGTCGATTCTTTCTTTATTAAAAGAGATCAATCAAAAGTTCGGTATTACAGTAGTACTCATTACACATGAAATGTCGGTCGTGGAAGAAATTTGTTCGCATGTAGCTATTTTATCAGGTGGTGAGCTTGTCGAGACAGGTACAGTGCATGAGTTGTTTGCAAGTCCTAAGAGTGAGGAAGGTAAAAAACTTATTTATGGATCAGATACGCAGGCTCCTTTTGAAGAAGGCAATAGATGTATCCGTATCGTATTCACTGAGAATTCATCCTTTGAGCCAGTGATTGCGAATATGATTTTACAATTCAAGACACCAGTAAATATCATGAAGGCAGACACTAGAAATATCGACGGTATCGCAAAGGGTGAAATGGTACTGCAAATGCCAGAAGATAGGGAACTGATGGAAAAGATGATAGTATATCTGCTAAATCATAACCTCACGGTCGAAGAATTTAGATCCGTAAAAGAAGTGGAGGGTTGTTAATATGAGTACAGCGATGTTATCTGTAATCCACGAGGAAATGTGGGTTACATTATATATGGTGATTGGTACAACATTTTTTGGATACGTGATTGGACTTCCACTTGGTATTGTACTGACGGTTACAGACAAAAACGGCATTCGACCAAATGTGATTGTTTATAAGGTTTTAGATATTATTACGAATATCACAAGAAGTATTCCTTTTCTAATATTACTTATTTTGCTTATTCCGTTTACAAAAGCAATTGTAGGTAAAAGTTATGGAGCAACAGCGACGATTGTACCACTTGTCGTAGCAGCAGCACCGTTTATTGGGCGAATGGTGGAAAGCTCGCTTAAGGAAGTTGATAGAGGTGTCATCGAAGCAGCTCAGAGTATGGGTGCTAGCACGATGCAGATTATAACAAAGGTTTTATTAGTAGAAGCAAGAGTTTCACTTATTATTGGCTCTACGATTGTAACAGGAACGATTCTAGGATATTCTGCAATGGCAGGTATCGTAGGCGGTGGTGGACTCGGTGACGTAGCTATTCAATACGGTTATTACCGTTATGATGCAGCAGTGATGTGGTTCACCGTAGTGATTTTGATTTTATTGGTTCAAATACTACAGATGATAGGTATGAAAGTGGCTAGAGTGGTAGATAGGAGAATTTCAACAAAATAAATATTTTAGCAGGAGAAAATACAATGAAAAAAAGAGTTTTAGGATTAGTATTATGTGTTACATTATTAGCAGCAACTTTTACTGGATGTGGCGAAACAGCAGATGATAAGGTTGTAACAGTGGCAGCGAGTACAACACCGCATGCAGAGATTTTAGCAGTGGCAGCACCATTACTTGCAGAACAAGGATATACATTAGAAGTTACAGAATTTAGCGATTATGTAATGCCAAACAACGTAGTAGAAAGTGGAGAAATCGATGCAAACTACTTCCAACACGTTCCATACCTAGATTCATTTAATGATGAACAAGGTACACACCTAGTATCTGTAGCAGGCATTCACTACGAACCATTTGGTATTTACCCAGGTACAGAATCTGATCTTTCTAATATTACAGAGGGTGCTACAATTGCTGTACCAAATGATACAACAAACGAAGCTAGAGCTCTATTATTATTAGAAGCAAACGGTATCATTACACTAAATGAAGAAGCTGGACTTACAGCTACGATTATTGATATCGTAGAAAATCCATATAATGTAGAAATCATTGAAATGGAAGCAGCACAAATCGCGCGCGTTCAAGAAGAAATGTCTTTTATCGTATTAAACGGTAACTATGCATTACAAGCTGGACTTAGCGTAGCAAATGATTCAATCGCATACGAAACAGCTGATTCAGAAGGTGCGAAAACATACGTAAACATCCTTGTAGTAAAAGAAGGAAATGAAGAAGACCCAGGTGTTGTAGCACTTGCTGAAATTCTTAAATCAGACGAAATCGTTGATTACATCAACGCTACATACGATGGAGCAGTTATCCCATTTACAGAGTAGGCTTGGGAAAATAAGTTTCGCAATCAAGTATTTATGAAGGAGGGAGTATGGAAGAGTTACGCACTTCTGTGAGGAGCATGGTAGAGTTTTTGCTTCGTACAGGAAATTTGGATAATAGACGTCATACAAGCTCCGAAGAGGCTATGGCCGATGGAAATCGGATTCATAAAATGTTACAAAAAAAAGGTGGAGCAGGATATAGGGCAGAGGTGCCCTTGTCTTGCTCTGTTTTTGTGGAAGAAAAAGAATATAAAATCATTTTAGAGGGACGTGCCGATGGGATAATGGATAGCTATGTTCCAGCCAAGCTCGGGGTGGACTGTGAGGTGTTGCCATTATTTGCGGCGGAGTTTGGGATGGAAGATCCACAAAGACCTATGTTCTATATTGATGAAATCAAGGGCACATATCAACATACTGAGCGCATCAAGGTGGCAAAAGAGTTACATGTAGCACAAGCAAAGTGCTATGCATATATGTTGGCAATAGAAGAGGATTTAGAGGAAGTGGGGATTCGGATTACATATTGTAATATGGAAACGGAGACAGTGAAGTATTTTCATGAGAACTTTACAAAAGCGGAAATTACAGATTGGTTTATGCAGACGATTGCAAGTTATAGGAAGTGGACGGATTATATGTTCGACAGTAAGCGTAGAAAGCTAGCATCTATTTGGGAGCTATCCTTTCCATTTGAATATAGGGATGGTCAAAAGGATCTAGTGAAGTATGTATATCAATCTATTTATCATAAAAAGAAATTGTTTCTTGAAGCACCTACTGGTGTAGGGAAAACGATTTCTACAGTATTCCCAGCAGTGCAGGCTATTGGTCGCAATATGGGAGAAAAGATTTTTTATGTGACAGCGAAAACGATTACAAGAACAGTAGCAACGGATACGTTTCGCTTACTACAAGCACATGGATTAAAGGCAAAGGATATCGTGATTACAGCAAAGGAAAAAACGTGCTTAAATGAAGAATGCACGTGCAATCCAGTCGCTTGTCCGTATGCACTTGGGCATTTTGAACGAGTGAATGACTGTTTATATGAGCTGATTACAACAAGAGAGTTTTTTGGGCGAGAGCAAATAGAGCAGTTAGCTATGAAGCATAAGGTTTGTCCTTATGAGTTATCACTAGATGCAAGTCTTTTTGCAGATGCGATTGTGTGTGATTATAACTATGTGTTTGATCCACATGTGTATTTTAGAAGATATTTTGCAGAAGGAAGCAAGGGTAAACATTTATTTTTAGTGGATGAAGCACACAATCTCCTAGAACGTGGTAAGGAAATGTATAGCGCTACGCTTGTGAAGGAGCATGTACTTGCTATGAAAAGTCTTGCGAAGGAACATAGCAAAAAGTTAGCAAGAGCATTTGAACGTGTGAACATAAAGATGCTTGAGATGAAAAAAGAATGTGAGGGACTCGTAGTTTTAACGAGCATTGAACCTCTAGCTTTAGAAGCAGATAGATTAGCGACTGCCATCGATAATTTTTTGGATAATCATGAGGAGAGTCCGATTAGAGAGGAGATACTACAGTTTTATTTTGAACTATCACATTTTCTACTAATCTATGATATGTTAGACGAGCACTATATTATCTATAGCCAGTTACTAGATCATGGAGATTTTGTTGTAAGGCTTATGAATGTCGATCCATCGGGACCTTTATCACAGTGTATGGAACATGCAAGAAGCACGATTTTGTTTTCGGCTACCCTTCTTCCAATACAATATTACAAAGGCCTTCTAGGTGGAGATGCAGAAGATTATGAAGTGTATGCGCACAGTATTTTTGATACGAAGAAGCGTGGGCTTTTCGTCGCAACCGATGTTAGTAGTAAATATACGAGACGTAATGATGCTGAGTTTGAGAAAATGGTACATTATATTAGGAAGACGGTAGAAGCGAAGGCGGGGAATTATATGATATTTTGTCCGTCCTATGCGTACATGGAGAGGCTATATGATATGTTTGACCAGCTACTTGGTGAGACTAGCGAGCTACGAGGATACCACATTCTTATTCAAGGGGAGCAGATGTCGGAGCTTGAAAGAGAGCAGTTTTTGGCAAGTTTTGAATGTGATGGTGAGGATGAAACATTGCTTGCTTTTTGTGTGCTAGGCGGTATTTTTTCAGAAGGTATCGATCTAAAAGGTAATAGGTTAATTGGTACGGTGATTATTGGAACAGGATTGCCACAAATCGGAACACAAAGAGAGCTTTTAAAACAATATTTTGATTACGAAGGTTTGAATGGATTTGACTACGCATACCGTTATCCAGGTATGAATAAAGTTTTACAGGCAGCAGGTCGAGTGATTCGTACGACAGAGGATTATGGTGTGGTGTTGCTTTTGGACGATAGATATACGCAAAGTGCATATAGGCAACTTTATCCAAAGGAGTGGGATTATATTCAGCAGGTGCAAATTTCAAATATAGGGGAGAAATTAGAATCATTTTGGGGAGCACAGAATTTGATAAGTGAATAAGCACCAAAGAATTGTATATATTTTCGGTACAATTCCCAATCGACAAAGTTGTTAAGATTTTATAAACTGTTATTATGTGTTTATTTTGGAATATGATATACACGAAGAAGGGAGATATAGTAACAATGAATGAAAGAGAGAAGTTTAGTTCAAGGCTCGGGTTTGTCTTGATATCAGCAGGCTGTGCGATAGGGCTTGGAAATGTATGGAAGTTTCCGTATATTGTAGGACAATACGGAGGTGCAACCTTTGTACTTGTGTATATTGCATTCCTAGCAGCAATTGGTTTGCCTATTATGGTTATGGAATTTGCTGTAGGTCGTGCAAGTCAAAAGAGTATTGGTCGTTCCTTCCATAAGTTAGAACCAAAAGGGAGTAAATGGCATGTTTTTAGTTACATAGGTGTGGCGGGCAACTACCTTTTGATGATGTTTTATACAACGGTAGCAGGATGGATGTTCATTTTCTTTATCAAAACGCTAAGAGGTGATTTTGTAGGATTAGCTGCAGATGAAGTGGCTGTTAACTTTACAGATATGTTAGGTAATCCATTATTGATGACCGGCTTTATGGTGCTCGTCGTGATAATGGGTATGGCTGTATGCTATAGAGGTTTGCAAAATGGTGTTGAGAAGATTACTAAACCGATGATGCTTGGTTTGCTAGGGCTTTTAGCAGTTTTAGCGATTCGTTCGATAACCTTAGACGGTGCAATGGAAGGCTTGCGTTTTTATTTACTTCCTAGCTTAGATTTTCTTGAAACAGTTTCTCTCGGTGAATTCATTTTTGCTGCCATGGGACAAGCTTTTTTTACCTTGTCACTCGGCATTGGTTCTATGGCTATTTTTGGTAGCTATATAGATAAAGATAGAAGTCTTATGGGTGAGGCTATCAATGTTACAGTCCTAGATACTAGCGTTGCATTTGTGGCTGGTCTCATTATTTTCCCAGCATGTTCTGCATTTGGTATAGAGCCAGATGTTGGACCATCTTTGATTTTTATTACATTGCCAAATGTATTTAACCATATGCCACTTGGAAGACTATGGGGAAGCCTTTTCTTTGCATTTATGTGTTTTGCAGCGATGTCTACAGTGATTGGTGTATTTGAAAATATTATCTCATGTACGATGGATATGAAAAACTATGATAGACATAAGGCTGTTAAAATAAATACAATTGTCATGATTGTTCTTTCTATACCGTGCGTACTTGGCTACAATGTTTGGTCAGCCTTCCAACCACTTGGTGCAAACACTGCAGTGCTTGATTTGGAAGATTTCTTCGTATCGAACAATATTTTACCGATTGGTGCAATGGTATACTTGCTATTTTGTGTTTCAAGATACGGATGGGGATGGGATAATTTTATTGAAGAGGCGAATCTTGGTAAAGGCGTTAAATTTCCTAAATTCCTACGTGTATATATAACCTATATTGTTCCGATTGCAGTGTTGTATGTATTTTTTATGGGATATAAGAATTTGTTTTTCTAGAACCTAAAGGGGGGCTGTCGTTTGCGACAACCCCCCTTTTTATAATAGAACATGTTATTATTAAACTTCTGCAATTACTTCAACTTCACATAATACATTTTTTGGCAAGGTTTTTACTGCAACACAGCTTCTTGCTGGTTTACCAGTAAAATAAGCACCGTATACTTCATTAAATGCTGCGAAATCAGCCATATCTGCTAAAAAGCAAGTAGTCTTTACTACATTTGTATAAGTGCAACCGGCCTCTTCTAAAATTGCACCAATATTTTTCATAACTTGTGTTGTTTGTTCTGTAATCGTCTCGCCGATTACGACACCTGTTTCTGGACAAAGTGGAACCTGTCCTGATGCAAATAAAAATCCATTTGCGATAAATCCTTGTGAATAAGGTCCAATTGCTGCGGGTGCTTTTGTTGTTTGAATTTGTTTCATAATGTCCTCCATATTGAAGCGTTTTTTATAGTTAGATATTAATATAATATTGTTTTACAAGCACGTGTTCATTAAGAAAGCAATAAACGTGCAATTTCTTCCTTGTATGGCGGAAGTTTTTTGTCTGGGTTTGCGGGGTCTTCGATATAAGGTGTTTCTAGTATTTTAGGGATATTATCTAGTTTTTCGTGGTGAACGATGTGGTGGAGTGCTTCAAAGCCAATGTGTCCATCACCAAGATTTGCATGGCGGTCCTTGTGTGCACCTTCTGGGTTTTTGCTATCGTTAACGTGGATTGCAGCGATTTGATCGATGCCGATGATGCGGTCGAATTCTTCTAGTACAGTATCAAAATCGGTTGCTACTGGATATCCTGCATCACTTAAGTGACAAGTATCAAGGCATACTCTTAGTTTTTCGGGATGATTCACACCGTCATAGATGGCTTTTAGCTCTTCAAAACTTCTACCGATTTCACTTCCTTTACCAGCCATGGTTTCTAGTGCAATAAAGACAGGTGTATCAGCAGTTAAGACCATATTGAGACCTTTGATAATCTGTGCGGTTCCGATTTCAACACCCTCATTGACATGGGAACCAGGATGAAGTACCAAAATCTTCGAACCCATAGCTGCAGTTCGTTCGATTTCAAGCTTTAAGAAATCGACAGCAAGTTCAAAAGTTTCTGGTTTTATGCTATTCGCTAGATTGATAATATAAGGTGCGTGTACGATAAAAATATCGATGCCATGCTCCTTCATAAGTGCATGTGCTTCATCAATGCGAAGTTCACTTACATCTTTTCTTCTTGTGTTTTGTGGTGCACCTGTGTACACCATGAAGGTATTTGCCCCGTAGGAAATAGCTTCTTTTACAGAGCCGACGAACATATCTTTTCCACTCATGCCTACATGAGATCCTAAATAAATCATACTTTATAGTCACTTTCTTTTTTGTGCACGTTATGGATAAAAGTTATCCACAAAATTCGACAAATTATTAGCATTTACACCATGTGTGGATAGTAAAAAATAACTTATCCATACCATGTGTAAATTTAGTACAGTATACACCAATTTCATATGAAATACCATGGAAAATTCTTAAAAACAGCTTTTTATACTTCAAGTAAATTGAATAAAATGATAATAGGAACCTATGTGTGTATGTGGACTAATATGTGGAAATCTAGGGATAAGCTATCAATAATTAGTTTGGCTATCAAGTTAAGCACGTATTTATCCACATTTCCACAAAATGATTGGTATGGGTTGACGTATAATACTATATGACGTATAGTATTATATATGGTAGAAAGTTATTGAACTTTTGTTTTATATACGAACTTCTATCTCTGAATATCTATATATAGCTTGAAAGAGGTACTAGCGAGTCGTCGGTCCTTGAATGTTAAGGAATGCTTAGCATGACTTAATGTTTTATGTACCGCTACGACGAGGTGTAGTGTAAACGTGCCTCTTGAGCTATATAATAGATACTAAGACATAGAAGTAGATATATAAAATAGAAGTTTTACAAAGGTCTATTATGTATAAAAAGTAAGGAGTGTTACGTGATGGTATTTAATACAGGAGCAGCTTTACTTGATGCGATTGTATTAGCCGTTGTTTCGAGAGAGTACGAGGGAACCTATGGCTATAAGATTACACAAGATGTGAAGCAGATTATAGAAATTTCAGAGTCTACGTTATATCCCGTTTTGAGAAGATTGCAAAAGGATGAATGTCTCGAGGTTTATGATATGGAGTTTGGTGGAAGAAATCGTAGATATTATAAGGTGACAGAAAAGGGACGCGTACAGCTACGTTTATATGAGCAGGAGTGGGAGTCGTATGCATCGAAGATTACGGGATTATTCACGGGGAAGGATGGTTACTAAAATGGAAGGCTATTTTAAACAGCTAGAGCAAGCACTTATGGATCTTCCCGAGGAGGACAGAAGTGAGGCGATTTTATATTACAAGGATTATGTATTTGACGCTGAAGTGACAGAGAGTACGGTTGAAGAGGTGTTAGGTAGACCCCAAGAGTTAGCAAGGAATATAAGGCAAGAATTATATGCTTCAGAACATCAAACTAGTGGTAATAAAAAAGTTCCTATTCCATATAAAAGCATGGAAAAAGAAGCATATGAAAAACCGCAAGGGAAAACAAAAAGAAAGAGAACAACTTTAGAAATTGTTTTGATTATACTATTACTAGTTATTACATTCCCAGTTTGGATAAGCGTGTTAGGAGCAGTGGGCGGTTTATTATTTTCGGCAGTAATCGTGCTAACGGTTGTTCCCCTTAGCTTGTTGTTTTCGGCAGCAGTTGTGGGTGTATGCTTTGTAGGAACTGGTATATTGTTGTTTTTCATTTCTGCACTAAAATTATTTGCTATGCCGATTGTGGCAGTGATTCCATTAGGTATAGGAATTTTGATGTTTGGTGTTGGCTTATTGCTCGTAGTATTGACCTGCTACTTAGTTTTTAAAGCGATTCCTTGGATGATTAGAGGAATTTTGACAGGATGCAATAAGTGCTATCAAGCGATTAGAAGGAGGGTTGCTAGATGAATAAATGGATGAAGTCTTGCGTGATCGTAGCGATTATCTCATGTTTACTGGGACTTGGATGTATCATTGTTGGAGCTTTGGCTGGTGGTGTATCAGCTTTTAAGAATGCAGTCGCTGCAGGCGAGTTTAGCTATAGCTTTGGGGATTTTACTATGAACAGCAGTATTATGAGTAGTGATACTTACAGAGTCGAGAGTGGAAGTGAAACCTACACCTACAGTGTGGATGAGGTGGGTGAGATTTGCATGGATATTGTCGGTGCAGAAGTCTATATGCATGATACGAGTGAAGAAGAGATTCGAGTAGAGGTTTATTCTTCCCAGTATGCTAGTGTTGTATTAGAGGGAGATTGTTTGTGTATTGAGACAGATTACGAAGATAATATTGCGAGAAATTCAGTGTTTTCATTTTGGCAAGATACATCTCCAGTAGAAATTTATATCTATATTCCGTTTGACTCAGGATTCGTATTAGAGGAGCTTGACGCTGAAGTGACGGGTGCGCTATTTTATATAGAAGAAATACAAACGAAGGATTTGGATATTGAGCTAGTTGGAGGTACTGTAGAAATCGATGGTGATTTCACAGGAACCGCAGAAATCTCTGTTGTAGCTGGTGATTTTGAAATGAAAACAGCTAGAGGTGTAGAGAGCTATAACTATGTCCTAGATGGTATAGCAGTCAGTAATATAGTAATTGGAGATAATAGCGATGTAGTTCTTGCAGATCAGGAGAATATAAGATATCATAATGAGGAAGGCAGTATCTTCTATATAGAATGTAGTGCAGGAAATGTTGAGATTTATTAGCAAAGAACGCTGCTGTTTGTGAAGAAGCAAACAAACACTGTGTTATCGCAGAGCAGAATCTGATATTCAGCTCGCGTGTCTCGCAAAGAACGCTTCGACCTGGAGGAAAGTATGAATAATAAGAAAATTTATAGAAGTCATAGTGATAAGATGTTATGTGGTGTGTGTGGTGGAGTAGGAGAGTATTTTCAAGTTGATCCTACAATTGTAAGATTGGCATGGGTAGTACTTAGTTTTATGGGACCGGGATTATTTGCGTATATTATTGCTGCGATTATTATACCAGAGGGAACGGATGAGTTTTTGTAGAGAAGAGTTACATAAGAATAGAAAAAACAAGGAATTGTGAGTGCACAGTTCCTTGTTTTTTTGTGAAAAATTTGATTATTCCAACACCATAAACAGCCCAGATTTTTTAAGCACCGGCCTTAGTGCCATATACACGATAACAACCACAATCGTTCCCACAATAGAATTAATAGCAGTTGCACCAGCAGCCCAAGTAGACATAATAGCTGCGGCAGAAGATGGAACGCCGAGAATCAAGTTCTTATAAAAATATCCAACGATAGGATCTGCGATTACATTAAAGCCAAGAGCAGCAATGCTAGCGATTAGGGTCCAACGAAAAACATAACTATTATCGTGGTCCTTTGTAATATGAGCAATACGGTGTGCGATAAAGCCAGCAATAAGTCCGATGCAGAATTTTAATAAAAAAGTCTTAGGAGCACTTGTCACATAAGCTGGAATTAATAAATCGGCAATAGTCATACCAAGAGCTCCGGCTAAGCCACCATATCCAGCGCCAAGAAGGAGTGCTGCAAGTACGCAGATAGCATTTCCGATATGAAGCGCTACTTGATCACCACCAGGAACTGGGATAGGAATTTGTAAAAATGTGAATGCTACATAGCATAATGCAGCCATAAGACCAGTAAGTACCAATTTTGTTGTTTGATTGTTTTTCATAATGTCCTCTCATTCTAGTTAAGTTAGTTAGATATCTACTACGCTATATTATATGCAAGAATTGGATTAGATAAATAGCCAAAAACAGAAAAAACAACCATGCCAATTTGAGAGAAGGTAAAAATTCTAGAGCCTGAAGGTTATGACGGATAATTTTACAAATCAGCTTACATAATATGCTAATACTTACACATCCTATATGCAACAGCAATATGAGATGAGGTGAAGATAGCGTATGAGTAAGCTGATTTTTTTTGATGGAAGCAGTCATAGTAAAGTGTTAGATAGACAAGTATATATCAAGGACATTGCAAGCATTTATACAGAGGATAAAGAGGTTATGCACGGTGTAGAAACTATGTTGACCTATACGCTACAAAAACCGAAAGAAAAAAAGGTGATTTCGCTTCTAGATTTGATTGAGCTGATACAAAATCATTATCCTGATTATGAGGTGTGTAGCATCGGTGAAAAAGATTTGATTGTAGAATGGGCGCAAGAGAGTAAATGGGATTTTTTGAAGGTACTTGGTGTATGCTTTATTTCTTTTTTTGGAACGGCTTTTACCATTATGGCATTTCACAATGATATTGGGATAACGGGTGTGTTTGAAGAAATCTATCGTATTACTGGTGGGGACAAGGCTTTTGGAATTGGTGTTATAGAAGTTACGTATTGTATCGGATTGTTTCTTGGCATTACAATATTTTTCAATCATTTAGGAAAGAAACGTAGAGAAAATGATCCAACGCCAATCATGGTAGCGATGAATAATTATGAAAGAGATGTAAATGAGACTGTCATCAATCACATGCAGAAAGAAGGAAGTAAATGAATCAGTTGTTTTATGGTGTTATTGGACTTTCTTTTGGTGGATTGGCAGCATCAGGGGTGTTAACGGTGCTTGTGGCTGTGGGATTAGTTCCAAGGTTTATAGGAAGAGTGCATGAGGCAAAACATATTATTACAATTGAAAATACTATTATAGCAGGCACGCTTATTGGTACGCTCATCAATTTATTTGGCAGATTTATAGAGGTAGGTAGTCTACAGCCAATAGGGCTTGTAATAGAGGTGTTGTATGGAACTTTTTCAGGTGTTTTCGTGGGATGTCTTGCACTTGCGATTGCAGAAATGCTAGATGCTATTCCAATCTATTTTAGACGATTTGGGATAAGGGATGGCATACCATATATCCTGCTATCTATAGCTTGTGGAAAGCTCGTGGGAAGCTATCTATATTTTTATTGGGCTATTTACCAGAGTGTACAATGATATGCAATGTGAGTCTAGAATTTTATATGGTAGGTTGAAAAAGGGGGAAGAAGATGGAAGAGGAAGAAAAGAAAGAATATGAGGAGTATGTGAAGCAAATCACACCCAAATATCCGATAGGGATGTTATTGTTAAGGGCCTTTATCTGTGGTGGAATTATTTGTGTGATAGGGCAATTTATTATAAATATGGCAATTGCAAGAGGGATAGAGGCAGAGGAGGCAGGGAGCATTTGTTCTATGCTTTTAGTTCTTGCGGGTGCAGTTTTGACGGGATTTAATATCTATCCGAGTATTGTAAAATGGGGTGGTGCAGGGGCACTCGTACCGATTTCTGGATTTGCAAATTCCGTTGCAGCACCAGCGATTGAATATAAGGCAGAGGGGTTTGTGTTAGGTCTTGGTTGCAAAATCTTTATAATTGCAGGTCCTGTTATTTTATATGGTATTTTATCGAGTTGGGCACTTGGGATTATATACTGGATATTAATCTAAAACCTTTACTTTGAATTTACGAAATAGATAGGCACTGCAGATAGAACTTTACATGACACACTTCTATAATGAAACAGTCGGAATTAAAATAATGATTGTGATTTAGAGGGAGAGAATATGAAAAAAAGAGCAGTGGCAATGTTACTTAGTGCATGCGCAATGTTAACCGTTGCGGGGAATGGAATTGAGGCAAAAGCAGTATCAGCAAGTATGGATTACATGGAGTCTTATTTTGTAGAGGCTACAACAGAAGCTACAAGTATTGCGGAAATCGTAAAATTTAATCCTAACAATGATTGTATATATATCGTAGATGGTGAAAATGGTAAAGTTGATATCGTGAAAATTGGTGCAGATGCTTCTACTACATTTGTGAAGTCAATTATTGCGAAGGATAATCTAGGAAGTGAATTTGCTTATGGTGATATTACGAGTGTGGATGTGAATAAATCTATGAACCTTGTGGCTATTTCAGTACAAGAGAATGATTATGCTGAAAATGGTCTTGTTATGTTTTATGATTACGATGGAAATTATCTTTCTTCAGTAGAAGTTGGTGTGCAACCTGATATGGTGTGCTTTACTCCAGATGGGAAGTATGTTTTGACAGCAAATGAGGGCGAGCCAAGAAATGGATATGGAGAAGGTAGTGCTGATCCAGAAGGAACAATTAGTATGATTGATTTGTCAGCAGATACATTTAGTGCAACAACAATTGGATTTGGACACTTAGACAGAGATACAGCACTTGCTAATGGAGTTCTCTTAAAAGCAGGTGCTACACTTGCACAAGATGTGGAACCAGAATATATTGCCGTTTCAGAAGATAGCAAAACAGCTTATATCACACTTCAAGAAAATAATGCAATTGCTACATTAGACCTTGAAAGTAAAACGATTACAGATATTCAAGGACTAGGCTTTAAAGACCATAGTGTAGAGGGGAATGAGCTTGATTTAAATAAAAATGACAAGCAGGCACTTATCCAAAATGAAGATGTATATGGTGTTTATATGCCAGATGGACTTGCAACGATTAATATTGGCGGCGTTCAATATGTTCTTACACCAAATGAAGGTGATTCTAGAGAATGGGAAGGGTTGGATGGAATTGAATATATCAATGAGGCTGAGTCTGAAGCAGAAGGTTTAAATGATGATGGAGAGTTAGAAGCACTTGAATATAAAATGGTAGCGACAGAGGCAGGGCTCAATTCTAAGGAGACAAAATATACTTATGATACAGAAGGATTAGATGATGATAAGACTTATGTTTTTGGAGCACGTTCTTTCTCTATCTTTAGAGCTGATGATATGAGCTTAGTATATGACAGCGGTTCGGATTTTGAAAAAATAACTGCAGAGCTTTATCCTGATTTCTTCAATTCAGATAATGAAGAAGATAAGATTGATAATAGAAGTGATAACAAAGGACCTGAACCTGAAGATGTTAAGGTGCTAACAATTGGTGATAGAATTTACGCATTCATAGCATTAGAAAGAATTAGTGGTATTATGATGTATGATATTACGGATCCAGCGAATGCATTTTATGTAGATTATTATTCAAACAGAACGTTTACAATTCCAGAGAATGCAGATGAAGATGGAGATAATATTATTTCTACTTCTAACTATCAAAACTTCGGTGACCTTGCTCCAGAAGGTATCTGTACAGTTACAGCAGAGGATAGCCCAACTGGCAAATCTCTTGTATTAGTGGCAAATGAAGTATCAGGTACAGTTAGTGTAATTGAGATTAATGTACCAGTAGATACAGGAACAACAGATACGGGATCAACAGATACAGGTAGTACAAGCTCAGACAGTGGTAGCAGTGATTATGTAAAGCCAGAGGTAAACTGGATTACAGCAGCAAGTGATATTACTACAGCATTAGCAAGTGGTGAAGCGCAGAATGTGGAGCTATTAGCAGGTGATACGATGGTAGTACCAAATGATATTTTAGCACAGATTGCTGGAACACAGGTAGTACTTGCGCTTCAAACAGGAAATGATTTAGCATTTAGTGTAAGTGGACAAAATATTACATCTGAAATGGCAGGAAGCGATGAATTATTAGGGATGAAGGTATTCTTTGATACAAGCTATATTCCAATGGATATAAAGGAGCTTGTAACAGCAAGCGCAGCTATGACAAGAGAGCTTACAATCGAAAAAACAGGGGCTACAGTTGTAGGTATGCACTATGCTTTAGGAGCAGAGCATGCAGGAAAAACAGCGAAATTATACTATCATAATGGTACAATGGAGTCGTTAGAATTTGCAGGGAGCTTTGAGATTACACAGTCTGGTCAAGCGATGTATGCATTAACAAAAACAGGAAACTATCTGGTAGTGGTAGAATAAGTTAGCACTTGACAGTGTTAAAGTCGTATGCTAGTATTATCACAAGTTTGAAACTTGTAAAATGAATAAAGAAGCAGAGTAGAATATTGTGCGTAACTAGTGCCTTTTGGACGGGGAGTTGTCAAGAGGACGAATAGCGAAAGCTGACGATACAATATTTGCATCCCGCTGCTACATACAGTGAAGGCGTATTTATGATACCTCTTATTATGTAGCGTGCTGCATAATAGGAGGTATTTTTGATGAATAGTAATAGTAGTAGTCCCATTCAAAGAATCGCTGTATCAGGTGTATTCTTAGCAGTAGCAGTTGTGCTCAACACGGCATTTTCCTTTTATATCCCAATGTTTGGCGAGAGTGGTCTTAGACTTAGTCTAGCCAATGTCTTTGCGGTGATTCCAGCGCTTTTATTTGGTCCGATGTTTGGAGCGCTTACAGCAGGGCTTTTAGATTTGATCTCATACCTATTAAAGCCAACCGGAGCATTTATTCCGATTATGAGCATTGTCGTTGCATTTGGTGGGTTTTTGCGAGGATTTATCTGGAAATATTTACAAAATATCAGTACAAAAAAAATGCGTATCATCTTAACTATCCTAACTGTAATTTTACTTGGGCTAGGTGCTTATCAAGCATTTGGCTTACAAGAGGGTTTTGGATTGATTATAGCTAGTGGTTTGCTAGGTTTATTGGTACTAGTTGTTGATTTAGTATTAGAAAAAAAGGTGTTGAAGAAATCCTACGATGCTAGGTTTTTGCAGTTATTGATTACCTTATTGATATCGGGTCTGATCGTGACGACTTTGAATACCGTTGTACTGCGAGAAACTATATTGGTTGCATGGAAATCTTTGCCTTTTGTAGTGGTCTGGGTACCTCGTTTGTTTGAAGAAATTTTAAATAATATTGTAGTAGCTTGGTTGGTAAGTATGTTATTGAATATTTTGTATAAACAAAAGTGGTTATTGGGTTAAATTGCTTTACAAAAACCGACAAAAGTAGTAAAATGATAAAAACAAAAACTTATTGGAGGAAAAAATTATGAAACAAAGAAACATTGCACTTTGTATTATTTTACACCTTGTTACATGTGGACTTTACGGTTTATACTGGTTTGTTTGTCTAACAGATGAGACGAATGCAGCAGCGGAAGATAACGGGACTTCAGGTATTTTGTCATTGGTTTTGACAATTGTTACTTGTGGTATTTATGGACTTTTCTGGGCATATCGATGTGGTGACAAGCTTGATCAAGCGAAGATTAAGAGAGGTATTCCAGCATCAAACGGCGGTATCTTGTATTTAATCGTATTTATTTTTGGCGGTATTATTACATATGCACTTATTCAACATGAATTGAATAAATTAGCTGCTTAATTATGAAGAGAAGAATATACAAGCTTTTGGCTTGGTTGCTACTAGTGTTAGTATTAGGATTATGTTATGCGTGGTTTGTATATGAGACAGGGAAGGCTATTCCCTGTCTTTTTCATATGCTCACAGGGTTCTATTGTCCTGGGTGTGGGATTACGAGGATGTCTCTTTGCTTGCTAAGAGGAGATATATTGGGGGCATTAGAGAGCAACTGGATGCTTATGCTTATTTCGCCATATCTCATCTTCTATGGAGTACGTTTTGCGCTTCATTATATAAAAAATAAAACAACAGTAGTTGGACGAATAGAGCACATCATCCAAATACTGCTGCTTTGTATTGTTATATTATATGGGATCTTTAGGAATTTCTAGTTGGTCATATTTTTATATTTATCTACAATGCCTGCTGCAAGCTTAACAAGCTCGTTGCAGGTTAATTTTTGCTCTACTGGTGTTTTGGTAAATCCTGGTAAGCATAAAAGTTCACCACAGACAAGGGAGCCAGCAATTTTTTTGAATTCTGTACAGGCACTAGCAATTAACTCTGTGTGTTCTTTCTTGATCTCACCAGTTTCTGGAGTGTTATAGCCATAATAATCACCTAAAACGATTGCAATGCCAGTGACTGTGCCACAGGTCTGGCGCTGTCCACCGATACCACCACCAAAAGATGATGCAATTTGTACTAGTAAATCAGCATGTTCTGGGATAGCAGTAGCTTTTACTACAGCTTGGCAGCAGTTATAGCCTTCTTTGTGATAGGCGCCTGCGATTTCTGATATCGTATTTATAGGTTCAGTCATGTTAAAAATCTCCTTTTTGTTTGTTTGTGGACTTTATCATCGAGCATACATATAATCTTAGTGTAGCACAAGAATAAGAGAAGAACAACAAAAAAGGAACCCTGGAAAAAGGTTCCTAAATCTAAGAGCGCGAGACGGGGATCGAACCCGCGACCCCCTCCTTGGCAAGGAGGTGCTCCACCGCTGAGCCACTCGCGCATAACATGTCGTTCTTTCGAACAAAGACTAATATACAGTATCTAGGGGTGTTTGTCAATCGTTATTTGTAATATTTTGTTTCGTATTCTTTTTAAGAAAACTTTCATATATAAAATATAAAATACATCGTGCAAAAGCAAAAAAAATATGTTATAATAATCTAAATTAACAGATAATTCAAGGGTTAGAGGTGAAGTTATTATGAATATGGGGCTAAAACATATCTATACAGGTGAAGGTAAAGGGAAGACGACAGCTGCGATAGGCCTTACGATTCGTGCAATTGGACGTGATAAAAAGGTGATTTTTTCACAGTTCATGAAGGGGCGAAGCAGTGGAGAGAGATGTGTATTAGAAGAGCTTGCAGGTGTACAAACTTATTTTCTAGAGCATGATTTTGGGTTTTATTTTCAGATGTCGCAAGAGGATAAGGAAGAACTGACAAGACAACACGATGAAATTCTACATGCTATTTTAGAACAAATACATCAAGGCGCATGTGATTTGTTGGTGATGGATGAGGTTGTGTATGCATATAAATATAAACTGATGGATCTATCTTTATTTGAAGAAATTTATTTAAATGCAAAGGGAGTGGAAATAGTTTTGACAGGACGTGATCCTGATGAGAAGTTATTGGAACACGCGGATTATATTACAGAAATGAATCCAGTGAAGCATCCAATGGAGCAAGGTATAGGTGCAAGAGAGGGCATCGAATATTAACGTTATAGTTAGGAGGATTAGGCATGAATTTTGAGACATTATATGAAAGTATGAAAACGATTTTTGAACAGGCGGATATGAGTCATGTAACAGAAGATATTGCAATTGAATTTCAAGTGTATGGAGAGTATGAGGGCGTTTTTTATTTGGAGATTAAAAATGGCGTTGTGAGTATGGAACCATATGAATATATTGACCGAGATGCATTACTGATAGCAAGAGGTAATGCTTGGCTAGAAATCATACGTAAAGATATTCATCCATCGCTTGCTTTTGCGGTGGGTAAGCTAAAGGTTGTGGGTAATAGAGCAAAGGTTAGTTTTATAAGAGATGTGTTTGACCAATATATGAAATTAAAATAACTATTGACGATAGAAGAGAACTGTTATATACTTTGGGTATCAAAAGCTTTGATATTCAAAGTATTATATTGTGAAGGAGATTTATCCATGTTAGAAAGAGTAAAAGAAATTATTGCAGAGCAGTTAAGTGTAAGTACTTTAGAGGTTACAGCAGAAACATCGTTTAAGGACGATTTGGGTGCAGATTCATTAGATTTGTTTCAGTTGGTAATGGCATTTGAGGAAGAGTATGATATTGAGATTCCAGCAGAAGATATAGAACAAATCACTACAGTAGGTGGTGTAATTGAATATATGAAGAGCAAAGGTGTAGAGGCTTAATGGATACTAGAGTTACGAAGCTATTAGGTATTGATTACCCGATTTTTCAAGGGGGTATGGCCTGGGTGGCAGAGCATCGCTTGGCAGCAGCTGTTTCAAAGGCTGGTGGATTAGGCATTATTGCAGCAGCGAGTGCTCCTACAGAGATTGTAAGGCAAGAGATTAGACTGGCGAAGGCGCTTACAGATAGACCGATTGGTGTGAATATTATGTTACTTAACCCTAATGCGGATGAAGTGGCCCAAATGCTTATAGAAGAGGGTGTTGAAGTCGTTACGACAGGTGCTGGTAGCCCAGAACGCTTTGTTGATATGTGGAAAAAGGCGGGGATCAAGGTGATTCCACTTGTATCTAGTGTAGCAATTGCGAAGCGCATGGAGCGAGTAGGTGCAGATGCAGTTATTGCAGAAGGCATGGAAGCTGGTGGACATATTGGTAGTGCGACTACGATGACGATGGTGCCGCAGATTGTTGATGCAGTAGATATTCCAGTTATTGCAGCGGGTGGTATCGGAGATGGTAGAGGCATGGCAGCAGCCTTTATGCTTGGTGCAGAGGGGGTACAGGTTGGTACTAGGTTTTTGGTTGCAGACGAGTGTATCACTCATGAACAGTATAAGGAACGCGTAATTAAAGCAAAGGATATTGATTCTGTGATTACAGGTATGAGTTCAGGGCATCCGATTCGTTCTCTTAGAAACCAGATGACCAGAGAATATGTGAAGCTAGAGGAATCTGGAGCTTCTTTTGAAGAACTAGAGCTTATGACACTAGGTACACTTAGAAATGCTGTTATAGATGGAGATGTTACACATGGTACTGTTATGGCAGGGCAGATAGCAGGTATGATACATAAGAGACAGTCCTGTGCAGCGATTATTGCAGACTATGTTTCAGAGGCGCAAGCTCTATTAAATATCAAATAAAAAGCAATGTGCGTATGCACATTACTTTTTTGTCAAAATACTTTGATAATCAAAGTATTCCATGGAGGAAAATATGGGTAAGATTGCATTTATATTCCCAGGACAAGGTTCACAGTATGTCGGGATGGGAGAGGATTTTTATCAAGAGCATGAGATTTATAAGGAAGTGATAGAATCTGCATCAAAAGCAAGTGGTTTGAATTTGGTGGAACTATTATATAAAGAAAATTCGGATATTCATGTCACAGAATTCACACAGATTGCCGTGTTAGCAACAGAGATTGCTATGCTAAGAGTTGTGGAAGCTTATGGTGTAAGAGCAGATGTTACAGCGGGTCTTAGCCTTGGAGAATATGCAGCATTAGTTGCAAGTGGTACGCTATTACAGGAGGATGCATTTTGGGTTGTACGTAAAAGGGGGATGCTGATGCAAGATGCATATCCGACTGGTGGAGCAATGGTGGCAGTGCTAGGGGCAGACACGGCATTTGTAGAGGATATTTGTAGCAGTATTGAGTTAGAGGTTTCTATTGCCAATTATAATTGCCCTGGACAGATTGTGATCACTGGAGAAAGGGAAGGTGTACTTGAAGCAACTAGAATATTAAAGGATGCTGGTATACGAAAATGTATTCCATTAAAGGTGAGTGGACCTTTTCATTCGTCTTTATTAAAAGAAGCTGGTGTATCGCTTGGTAGAGAGCTAGAAGCGATTGCAGTTCGTACACCTGATATCCCATATATCACAAATGTAACAGGAGATTATGTAACAGATGAAGGTGAAGTGAAAAATTTACTTTCGAGACAGGTTTTTAATAGTGTGCGTTGGGAACAAAGTATGGAGCGTATGATAGCGGATGGTGTAGATACTTTTATAGAAATTGGTCCGGGAAAGACATTGACTGGATTTATGAAAAAAATAAACCCAGATGTGACTTGTATTCAAATAGAAAAGTCAAAAGATTTAGTGAAACTAGATCCATATATCTAACGTGAGCAAAGAACGCTTCGACATGGAGGAAATTATGAGTTTATCGGGACAGGTAGCACTTGTGACGGGTGCTTCTAGAGGAATTGGGAGAGAAATAGCGTGTAGCTTAGCTGTACAAGGAGCTAAGGTTGTAGTAAATTATAATGGAAATGAAAAAAAAGCAGCAGAGGTTGTTGAGGAAATAAAAAGCTTAGGTGGAGAAGCGATTTCATACCAATGTAACGTGTCTGAATTTGAAGCTTGTAAGAATATGGTGGCTGAGGTGGTTAAGAATTTTGGCCGTATTGATTTATTGGTGAACAACGCAGGCATTACAAAGGATGGACTTGTGCTTGCTATGAAGGAAGCAGATTTTGATTGTGTCATTGATACAAATTTAAAGGGGAGCTTTGTGATGTGTAAGCATGTATCTAAGGTGATGTTAAAGCAAAGAAGCGGTAAAATCATCAATATCTCCTCTGTCTCAGGTGTCCTTGGGAATGCGGGGCAAGCTAACTATTCGGCTTCAAAGGCAGGGGTGATAGGGCTTACAAAAGCACTTGCGAGAGAGTTAGCGAGCAGAAATATTACGGTGAATGCGATTGCACCAGGATTTATCGAGACAGATATGACGGATGCACTGACAGAAGCACAAAAGACCGCTTTTTGTGAGCAGATTTTATTAAAGAGAATGGGGAGTACAAAGGATATTGCCCAGGCTGTGTTATTTTTAGCTAAGAGTGATTATATTACAGGGCAAGTGCTTTGTGTAGATGGAGGAATGGCATAATGAATAGCAAGAGAGTTGTGATTACCGGAATGGGTGTTATTTCGCCCGTTGGTAATAGCGTTGATGCGTTTTGGGATAGTATCAAGGCTGGTAAGCATGGATTTGGTAGAATTACAAAATTTGATGTAACTGATTATAAGGCGAAGCTTGCGGGAGAAGTAAAAGATTTTGATCCAAAAAATTATATGGATGTAAAAGCGGCAAGGCGTATGGAAGCATTTTGCCAATATGCTGTTGCAGCAGCAGGTGAAGCAATTGCACAATCAGGACTTGATATGCAACAAGAAGACCCTTATAGAATTGGGTGCTCTGTCGGGTCAGGGATAGGTTCTTTACAGGCGATGGAGAAGGAACATACAAAGCTCTTAGAAAAGGGTCCAAATAGAATTAATCCACTGCTCGTACCTATGATGATTTCTAATATGGCAGCAGGCAATGTATCGATACAGTATGGTTTAAAGGGGAAGAGTATTAATGTAGTGACAGCTTGTGCGGCTGGTACGAATTGTATAGGAGAAGCATTTAGAACAATTCAATATGGAGATGCTGATGTGATGGTTGCTGGAGGCAGTGAGGCAGCGATTTCCCCGATTGGACTTGGTGGATTTGCGGCATTAACAGCACTTAGCTCAAGCGAAGATGTAGATAGATGCTCCATTCCTTTTGATGAGGCTAGAGATGGCTTTGTGATGGGAGAAGGTTCTGCGATACTAGTGCTTGAGGAATATGAACATGCAATTGCTAGAAATGCTACGATTTTAGCAGAGATTGTTGGATATGGAACATCTTCGGATGCATACCATATTACATCACCAGCAGAAGATGGTGCTGGTGCAGCTAGGGCGATGGGCAATGCTATTAAGGATGCAGGTTTACAGGTAAATGATATTACCTACATAAATGCACATGGTACGAGTACACATCATAATGATTTGTTTGAAACAAGAGCGATCCATATGACTTTTGGCGAACATGCAAAGAAGCTCAAAATTAATTCTACAAAATCCTTTGTAGGACATTTATTAGGAGCGGCAGGTGCAATTGAGTCGGTGACTTGCATCAAAGAATTGCAATCGGGCTACATACATCAAACATTAGGGTTGAAACATCCAGATTTAGCATGTGATTTGGATTATTGTGTAGAGGCAGTTGAAGATAATATAGAGTATGCACTTAGTAATTCACTTGGGTTTGGTGGACACAATGCGAGTGTTATATTCAAAAAATATAATCCATAAGAAAAAGGAGAAGAGGATATGTCAGTATTAAGCGCAAAGGAAATTATGGAAATTATTCCACATCGACACCCATTCATGCTTATAGATACAATAGAAAGCTTAGAGGTGGGAGTACAAGCGATTGGTAAAAAATGTGTCACCTATAATGAACCTTATTTTGCAGGACATTTTCCACAAGAACCAGTGATGCCAGGCGTGTTGATTATAGAAGCACTAGCACAAACGGGCGCAGTGGCACTTTTGACACAGGAAAACTTCAAAGGAAAGGTTGCATATTTTGCAGGGATTAATCACGCAAAATTCAAAGGCAAGGTTTCACCTGGGGATGTATTAATGTTAGAAACAAAGATTATCAAATGTAAAGGACCAATTGGAATTGGGGAAGCAAAGGCATACGTAGATGGTAAAGTCGTATGTGTTGCAGAACTAACATTTGCAATTGGGTCATAGTATATAGTAGTTGCATAAGTGTTGCATAAAATAGAGGAGGTCGCACATAAGGGGTGGTGTTTTTTGTGTGCAAAAAAATATGGAATTTAAGTTTTGGAAGCCGAAAGCAGTGGAATTTGTACCAGAGGTTATAGAGGAAACGATAAATTGTCCTACATGTGGAGAAGAAATTCTTAAAAAGCAAGTTGCGCAACATTTTAATAGCTGCCCAAATTGTCAGCATTATTTTCGAATAAGTGCACCTGATCGCATCAAAATGATTGCAGATAGGGGGACTTTTGGGGCTTGGTTTGAAGAACTTACAGTGAGTAATCCACTTGGATTTTCGGGATATGAGGAAAAGCTAGCTGAAGCTAGAAAAAAAACGGGGCTTACAGAAGCGGTTACAGTAGGAACTTGTAAGATAGGTGGAGAAGCAGCAGTGCTAGGAGTATGTGACGCTAGATTTATGATGTCTAGTATGGGGCAAGTAGTAGGTGAACGTATTACAAGTGCCGTAGAAAAGGCGACAAAGCTTAGACTTCCTTTTGTTTTGTTTTGTTGCTCTGGTGGAGCGCGTATGCAAGAAGGGATTATATCCTTGATGCAAATGGCAAAAACATCAGCTGCACTTAAAAAACATTCTGATGCAGGACTTTTGTATATTCCGGTATTGACTGATCCTACAACGGGTGGTGTTTCTGCTTCCTTTGCAATGCTAGGAGATATTATTTTAGCAGAGCCTGGTGCACTCATTGGTTTTGCAGGACCTAGGGTTATTGAGCAGACGATTGGGCAAAAATTACCAGACGGTTTTCAGCGTGCGCAGTTTCAGCTTGAACATGGATTTGTGGATAAAATAATAAAACGTGAAGATATGAAGGGTTTTTTAGGTAAGCTTATCAAATTGCATCGTGTAGAGGGTGTTGCAAGATTTGATTTTTCAGAGGGGGAGATATTAGGACCAACTGAGATTGCAAAAGAGCTTGCAGCCACAGATCATGGTAAAACACCGTGGGAAAAGGTGAAGGCATCGAGGCAAACGGATAGACCTGGCGCCCTCAATTATATCAAAGAAATTTTCACGGATTTTGTTGAGTTACATGGAGACCGCTATTATGCAGATGATAAGGCAATTGTAGGTGGAATTGCATATTTAGATGGTCAGCCAGTAACGGTGATTGGGATAGAAAAAGGCAAAGATAGCATTGATTGTATGAATAGAAATTTTGGTATGCCATCTCCAGAAGGCTATAGAAAAGCGCTAAGACTTATGAAGCAGGCTGAGAAGTTTGGCAGACCGATTATTACCTTCGTGAATACATCTGGTGCATATCCAGGATTGGAAGCAGAGCAAAGGGGTCAAGGAGAAGCAATTGCTAGGAACTTATATGAAATGGCAACACTAAAGGTTCCAGTGTTAAATCTTATGATTGGAGAAGGTGGTAGCGGTGGAGCACTTGCACTTGCAGTTGGTAATGAAGTATGGATGTTAGAGCATGCAATTTATTGTATTTTGTCGCCAGAAGGTTTTAGCTCGATTCTTTGGAAGGATAAAAGTAGGGCAGAGGAAGCTTCTAGCGTGATGAAAATCACGGCACAAGACTTGAAAGAATTAGGCGTTATAGAGAAAATCATACCAGAATATGGTGGAGCAAATGCAAAGACTTTTATCTCGATTAGTAGATATTTGAAGAAAAATATTCGAGGGTTTTTAACGAAATACGAAACGATGAGTGATGTTGAAATTATGGAAGAACGCATAGCAAGATATAGGGCTTTTTAGTGTCTATGTGAGAGAGGAGAAGGGTGTAAAGATGTCTTTTTGTGTAATGGGAAAAGAAGTGAAAATACCTGTGATTCAAGGTGGTATGGGCATTGGAGTGAGTATGTCTTCCCTTGCTGGTGCAGTTGCAAAGGGGGGTGGTGTTGGTGTCATCAGTGCTGCGCAAATTGGGTTTAAGGAACCTGATTTTGACAAAAATCCATTAGAAGCAAACCTAAGAGCACTTAGAAATGAGATAGTAAAAGCAAAAAAAATAGCCCCAAAAGGAGTTATAGGAGTAAATATTATGGTCGCTATGCGTTACTATCAAGAGTATGTAAAGGAGGCTGTAAAGGCGGGCGTGGATCTTATTATTTCGGGTGCGGGATTGCCAGTCGACTTGCCCAAATTTGCACAGATAGAAGGTTGTAAAACAGCACTAGCACCGATTGTATCTAGTGTGAAAAGTTTGCAAGTGATTTGTAAATATTGGTTAAAAAAACACCACAGATTACCCGATATGATCATAGTAGAGGGCCCGTTAGCAGGCGGGCATTTGGGGTTTTCACTAGAGGATTTAGATGGATATTTAGGTGGAATGTTAAACTATGAAGATGAAGTTAAAAGGATTTTAAATGAAGTAAGAGCGTATGAAAGTGAGTATGGAGTTCGTATTCCGGTAGTATTAGCAGGTGGTATTTATGATGTCTGTGATATGAAAAAAGCTATGGAATTAGGCATAGATGGAGTGCAGATTGCAACAAGATTTGTGACAACTTATGAATGTGATGCAGCAGAAGCATACAAACAAACATATATTGATGCTAGTGCAGATGATATCGTACTTGTGAAAAGTCCGGTTGGTATGCCGGGTAGGGCAATAGCAAACAATTTCTTAAAGGAGCGAGAAGGCAAAAATGGTTATACAGGACCATGTAGAATTTGTCTGACGAGGTGTGATAGAGAAAAGATACCATATTGCATTACACAGGCGCTAATAGCGGCAGCTAATGGTAATAAGGAAGAGGCACTACTTTTTTGCGGTAGTAATGCATATAAAGCTACAAAAATAGAACATGTGGCAGATATTATGGAAGAGTTTGCACAATGTGTTTCATAAAGAAAAGGATGGTTATGGCAGCATGACAACAAGAATTTTAGGCACAGGTAGTGCATTACCAAGTAAAATTGTTACAAATACAGATTTGATGCAAATTATGGATACTTCTGATGAATGGATTCGCAGTAGAACTGGAATTGGAGCAAGGCATATTGCAGTGGCAGAGACGACTACTTCATTGTCTGTAGAAGCGGGAAAAAAAGCGTTAGAAGCAGCGGATATAGAGGTGGAAAAGTTAGATATGATCATCGTTGCGACACTATCTGCAGATAAAGTAACTCCCTCTGCAGCATGTGAGGTACAGGCGATATTAGGTGCTAAAAATGCTGTAGCTTTTGATATAAATGCAGCTTGTTCTGGGTTTTTATTTGCGTTACAAACAGCACATGCATACATACAAGCAGGTATGTATAAACATATATTAGTGATAGGTGCAGAAGTCCTTTCTAAGATTATGGATTGGGAAGATAGAGGCACTTGTGTATTGTTTGGAGATGGTGCGGGAGCAGCACTAGTAGGAATGGATGCTGTGGGTATTAGATCAATTGTTCAAGGGTCAGATGGTAGCAAAGGACCGATTCTAAGTTGTGATAATCGGTCGATAATCAATCCATATACGCATCAAGTAAATGTGAATCCTTATGTTACTATGAATGGTCAAGAGGTCTTTAAATTTGCGGTTCGTAAGGTTCCTCTTTGTATTAAAGAGGCGTTAGAAAAAGCAAATATTTCAAAAGAAGATATTAAATATTTTGTACTTCATCAAGCAAATATGAGGATTTTAGAGGCAGTAGCAAAGAGGTTAGAGATCGGTATAGAGAAGTTTCCTACCAATCTTCAATGGGTAGGAAATCTCTCAGCAGCAAGTGTGCCAGTGTTATTAGATGAGGTCGCTAGAGGTGGAATGTTACATAGAGGAGATAAAATTTTGCTTGCAGGATTTGGTGGTGGCATGACGTGGGGAGCAACGGTGATAGAGTGGTAGAAGCTCAAATATGTACACATTTGGTTATGTTGCACAAAAATAGAGACAGGATTTTGTGTAAAAAGTTAACGAACTTGTTGTTTTGATGAGAAAAAGTGAATAATCATTATGCTTTTTAGAAAAAAAGTTGTCATTTTTACTATCTTTTGCTATAATTAGTGCAATGAAAAAAGGCAACATAGAAAGGAATGGATGATTATGAAAGGTAATGTAATTGTAGGACAGTCAGGAGGACCAACAGCTGTTATTAACTCATCATTAGCAGGTGTTTATAAGACAGCAATCGATCGTGGGGCGAAGAAGGTTTATGGTATGCGTCATGGTATTCAAGGGTTTTTAGATGAACAGTATGTAGATTTGTCCAAATATATTAAAAGTGACTTAGATGTAGAGTTACTAAAACGTACTCCATCGGCATTTTTAGGATCATGTAGATTTAAACTTCCTGAAATTCATGCAGATCGAGAAATTTATGAAAAGATTTTTATGTTAATTGAAAAAATGGATATTGAAGTATTTATTTATATTGGTGGTAATGATTCCATGGATACGATTAAGAAGCTTTCTGATTATGCGATGTTAACAGGTGCGAAGACAAAGTTCATCGGTGTTCCTAAGACAATTGATAATGATCTAGCTTTAACAGATCATACACCAGGATTTGGTAGTGCAGCAAAATACATTGCGACATCTACAAAAGAAGTGATTAGAGATAGTCTTGGACTTTCTTATAATAAACCTATTGTAACAGTGGTAGAAATTATGGGTAGAAATGCAGGCTGGTTAACAGGTGCATCTGTATTATCAAAAGGTGAGGATTGTGATGGACCAGATTTAATATATTGTCCAGAAGTTGCATTTGATACAAAGAAATTTGTAGAAAAGGTACGTAATATTCTCAAGAAAAAATACTGTGTAACAGTAGCTATTTCAGAAGGAATTAAACTTGCTGATGGTAGATACGTAAGTGAATTGTCAGGTGGTAGTGATTATGTAGATGCATTTGGACATAAGCAGCTCACGGGTTCTGCTACGTATTTATGTAACTTGGTTAGTTCAGAAATAGGATGTAAAGCTCGTGCCGTAGAACTTTCTACACTTCAAAGAAGTGCATCTCACTTAGCTTCTAGAGTAGATATTAATGAAGCGTTTATGGTAGGTGGTGCCGCTGTGAAAGCTGCTGATGAAGGTGATAGTGGTAAGATGGTAGTTATCGATAGAGTTTCAGATGATCCATATATGTCTTCAACAGGTATTTATGATGTTCATAAAGTTGCAAATGAAGAAAAGGTAGTTCCAAGAGAGTGGATTACCAAAGATGGTACTTATGTAACAAATGAATTTGTTGATTATTGTATGCCTCTTATCCAAGGAGATTACCAACCTATTATGGTAAATGGTATTCCAAGACATTTATTTATTAATAAGTAATATTAATGATTAGGGTCAGCTTGCAACGTAGCAGGTTGACCCTTTATTAGTAGATATATTTTAAATTTTTGCAATTATCAATCTATTGCAAAAATTTAAAAATAGGTGTTGACACAAGGGTACACTAGTGATATAGTATAACAGTCGACAACGACAGGATATAAAAACTCAGCGTACGGGATCATAGCTCAGCTGGGAGAGCATCTGCCTTACAAGCAGAGGGTCACAGGTTCGAGCCCTGTTGGTCCCATTTTAAAACTTTATATTTGATTATGGCGAGATAGCTCAGTTGGCTAGAGCACATGGTTCATACCCATGGTGTCGGGGGTTCGAATCCCTTTCTCGCTACTTAAAAACCACGTGATTTCACGTGGTTTTTTATGTACTACAGAGAAGTTGTTTTTGGAAAAGGTTATCTAGATATTAACACCATTTATAGTATCAATCCATATAATATAGCAGATGTTCATTGCGTATGGAGGATTTTGAAAAATGGATAAGCAACTAAATACATGGTTGAAAGCTGCACTGATTAGAGCGGTGAAAACTTTTGCACAAACAGCAGTAGCAACAGTAGGTGCAGAGGCAGTACTATCAGAGCTTGATTTGATGATGGTATTGTCAACAGCGGCAGTAGCAGGCGTATTGTCATTGCTAACATCGACAGCAGGCTTGCCAGAATTAAAATAGGGAACAAAAAAAGACTATCTCTACACGATGAATTTGAAATATCGTAGTATGAGATAGCCTTTTGTTTATGCAGTAATAATAGTTCCAGCATTTCCTTTAATCGCATCCTTCACGCGGTTCATAGAAGTGATGAGGACTTTTCCGTTAGGAACTTTAGTTAGGTATGTAATCGCCGCTTGGATTTTAGGAAGCATGGTTCCTTCACCAAATTCGCCAGCTTCACAATAAGAAACAGCATCTGCAACATTCATAGATGAGATTGCTTCTTGGGTATCTTTACCAAAGCTTGTATAAACCTGATCTACAGAAGTAAGAATAATCATCATATCTGATGATAGATCTGCAGCAAGTGTTGCTGCAATAGAATCCTTTTCGATAACAGCAGACGCCCCTTTTAACTGGTGTTGCTGTTCAATTACAGGGATACCGCCACCGCCACATGCGATAACTACTTGATCAGCATCTGAAAGTACTTTAATGGTGTCGATTTCAACAATATCGATTGGTGTGGGAGCTGCTACAACACGACGGAACCCTTTGCCAGGCTCTTCTAATACATAATTACCTTTGTTTGTTTCAGCTTCGGCATCATCAGCATTCATATATCTACCGATTGCCTTTGTAGGAGCATAAAAAGCTTCATCATAAGGATCAACGGTTACTTGTGTAAGAATGGTACTTACGGATTTAGAAATGCCTCTTGTGAGTAACTCTGCACGAAGTGCATTTTGCAAATCGAAACCAACATAGCCTTGGCTCATAGCGTTACAAACACACATAGGTGCTGGTGTGTAGTCATTATATACTTTACTTAAAGTTGTCATAGCTTTATGAATCATACTAATCTGTGGGCCATTTGAATGTGTGATCGTAAGCTGATAATCAGCTTCGACAAAATCAGCTAAAGCCTTTGCAGTTACCTTTACGCGGTCTAGCTGTTCATTGGTCGTATAGCCTAGTGCATCATGTCCTAGTGAAACAACAATTTTTGATTTACTCATGGGTTTATCCTCCAAAAATAGAAATATGAAGTAAGTATAGCATTAAAATGTATTTTTGTATATATTCATACGAAAAAGTCACTATATATAAAGAAAAACTGTGAGTTTTATGTATTGTGGAAAAAGAGAGAAACGGATATACTGAATCGTATATTTTAAATCAGATATTGATAGGCGATTATGAAAGGAATGAATCTTAAAAATGACAAAGGATTTAACACAGGGGAATCCTGCGAAACTAATACTTGGATTTGCAGGACCGTTATTGATAGGAATGTTATTTCAGCAATTATATAGTATGGTAGATACGATTATTGTTGGAAAATGTTTAGGGACGGAAGCACTAGCAGCCGTTGGTAGTACTGGTAGTGTGAATTTTTTAATTGTTGGGTTTGGTATGGGGATTTGTAGCGGTTTTGCTATTCCTGTAGCGAATAAATTTGGGGCTAGAGACTATATAGGGCTTAGAAAAACTGTTGCAAATAGTGCGATATTATCAATTATCATATCAATTACGTTAGCGATTGTAACAGTTATTTTATGTAAACCGATTTTAAGTGTGATGAGAACGCCAGATAATATTTTAGATTCTGCATACAGCTATATTGTAATTATTTTTGCAGGTATTCCAGCTATTTTTTTGTATAATATGACTTCTGGAATCA
Source organism: Lachnospiraceae bacterium (assembly GCA_044425805.1). Classification (GTDB taxonomy): domain Bacteria; phylum Bacillota; class Clostridia; order Lachnospirales; family Lachnospiraceae; genus RGIG6307. Next base: position 640,048 of record JAWXVC010000004.1, read on the forward strand.
TTCGTTCTATTGGTGATAGTAAAACTCCAGTGTATTTTTTATTGATGTCTTCTGTTATTAATATTGGTTTGGACTTATTGTTTATTGCCGGGTTTGGAATGGGAGTAGAGGGGGCAGCAATTGCTACAGTTGTGGCACAGCTAATTGCAGGGCTATCATGTCTACTTTATATGAATAGGAAGTATGAGCTATTAAGAATCAGGAAATCAGAGTGGAAGCTAGAAGGTCAAATTGTTAAAAACCTTTGTGGCATGGGTGTTCCGATGGGATTACAGTATTCTATCACAGCGATTGGTTGTGTTATATTACAAGCAGCGGTAAATGATCTAGGATCAGATGCAGTTGCTGCTATTACTGCAGGTTCGAAAATCAGCATGTTTCTAGTGTGTCCATTTGATGCCTTAGGAGCTACTATGGCTACGTATGGTGGACAAAATGTTGGTGCGAAAAAGCTAGAGCGATTAACACCAGGATTGATAACAGCTAGCATTAGCGGTTTTATATATGCTGGAATTGCATTTTTTATTATATCAGCATTTGGAGAAAATCTGCTTTTATTATTTTTGGATGCAACAGAAACGGCAATTATAGAAAATGCACAGCTTTATTTATTGATTAATGCGAGCTGTTATGTATTCTTAGTAATCGTAAATGTAGTGAGGTTTTTGATACAAGGTATGGGGTTTGGTATATTTGCAATAGGGGCTGGTATATTTGAAATGGTAGCGAGAACTGCAGGCGCATTTTTGTTAGTGCCGATTTTGGGCTTTGCAGGCGCAAGTATGGGTAATCCAATAGCATGGATTTTTGCTGATATTTTCCTAATACCAGCATATATCTATGCAAGACGTAAGTTATATAAAATTATGGGAAATTAATAAGAATCTGGTGTCACGCCCTTGGTGATGCCAGTTCTTTTTGATTTATGGAGTCCACCAGCCATATGAGGCTGTTCATGCTCGAGAAATCGTGCGCGCTTCACGGAATCTTCTCCGTATTTGGTACGTATCGTATCGATAGCTTGATCAAGTTTAGCAAGCTTATCGTATTTATCTGTATCGAAAAGATTAATCTGAATAGCGGGGACATTGGTGGCACGTGAAGTCTGTACACCAAGTTGTCTAATAGGTGTATGATCCCAGTATTCGTCGAATAGTTCACATGCTATTTCATAAATTTTAGAGGTGACATTGGTTGGTGACAAAAGTTGTCTTTGATGAGAACCGTGGTGGAAATCATGATCTGTAATAGAAATGCTGACAACACTAATAAAGGCACGATCATTTCTTAAACGGGTGCCGACTGTTTCACAAAGGGATAGTAGAACCATCTTAGCAGTTTGAGGATCTGTGACATCAAAGGATATTGTTGTAGAGTTTCCATAGCCTTTATTAGCAACGGGAGTTTCTTTAGAAATTTGACCATGATCAATGCCATTCGCATAATCCCAAATAAGCTCACCGTGCTTTTTTAGGTGGTAGGTTAAAAAAGTTTTATCTGCATGAGCAAGTTCGCCAATTGTATGGATGCCGAGTGTACGTAGTTTTTTCTCAGAAGCATGTCCTACAAAAAATAAATCTCTGATATCAAGAGGCCACATTTTGAGTGGGATTTCCTCTGGGAAAAGTGTGTGTACCTTATCAGGTTTTTCAAAATCGGAAGCCATTTTGGCTAATAGTCTATTGTGAGATACACCAATATTAACGGTGAAGCCCAAATCCTTTTTAATCAGATCTTTGAGTTGATGGGCAAAAGCGATGGGAGAGCCATAAAGCTTAGCCATACCAGTGAAATCACAAAAAACTTCATCTATACTGTAAGGTTCTACATCAGGTGTGAATTTTTTGAGGTATTCGATAAATCTACGTGAGGAATCAACATAAAGAGGGTAGTTGGGTGGTACAATAGTCAAACCAGGACATTTTTTACGTGCAGATGCAACAGGTTCACCAGTTTGTATGTGGTATTTTTTGGCAGGAGAGGATTTTGCAAGTACAATACCATGGCGATTCTCTTGGGAACCACCAATAATAGATGGGATGTCACGAATGTCGAGTGAAGCGCCAAGTTCATTGACCTGATAGGCAGCTTCCCATGAGAGAAAAGCACTATTGACATCGATATGAAAAATGATAGATTCTAAACTCATGTAGACTCCTTTCTAGGGCGTTATGAAAGTATCTGGTAAATGGTCCATTTGTGGGATTTAATAAAATATTTAAGTGTGAAAATTTTACGATCCGTCTCTATTATAGCACTGCAAGTATATAAAATGCTATCGGTTCCTGCAAGCTTCAGGGGTTTGGATGAAAGTACTTTTTCAATTGTGACAATCTGCAGATGATGTGAAGCATCCTCGTATCGAAATCGCAGAGGGACAAAATCTCCTAGTGTTGAGCAAGAAGAAATCAGTTGAATAGGTATATTTAAAATTTCCATATGTTGATGTTCTCCTTTACAAAAAAATATGTGAAGTCAGGTGTTGAAAATTTAAGTTTAGTATAGTATAGTTATAACAGAACATATGTTCGGTGTAAAGGGGTAAGATGTGGAAATTGGGAGTTAACTATTTTACTCAAGTGGGGTATAATAAGTGAAAAGTGAAAAGTGAGCGGAATAGTATGAAGATAATAGATTTACATTGTGATACGTTATTAGCATTGCGAGAGCAGCAGAGAGAATATGGGGATTTTTCTATAGTTGAGAGTGGTGGTCATTTAGATATTAAGCGGATGAGAGAACAGGGATATTTGATGCAGTGCTTTGCAGCTTTTGTTGATCTTGAAGAGGGAGATCCTTTTGATAGGGCGACAGAACTTATGGACTTATATGATAGTATGCTAGCGAGACATCAAGATTGCATGGCACCGGTTTACTGTTATGATGATTTAGTGCAAAACCGAAAGGGTGGTAAGCTATCCACATTACTTACTATTGAGGAAGGTGCTGCTTTAAAGGGAAGTGTAGAGTGCTTAGAGCATTTTTATAATAGAGGTGTACGCATGATTACACTCACTTGGAATTATGCTAATGAAATCGGTTATCCAAGCTGTAGAAAGGATTGCACATTAGGGATTACTACCCGCGGATTTGAAATCATAGAAGCAATGCAGGAAAAGGGAGTGATTGTAGATGTTTCACATTTATCAGATGCAGGGTTTTATGATGTTTGCAAGGTGTCGAAGAAACCGTTTATAGCGAGTCACTCTAATGCGAGGAGTTTGTGTGGACATACGAGAAATCTTACGGATGATCAGATTCGTAGAATTGCAGAGTCGGGTGGGGTTATAGGACTAAACTATTGTGATGATTTTTTAAATAACAGACCAGACCAGATTAGTCTGACTGATTTTGTGAGACATGCATGCCATATTATTCACGTAGGTGGAGAAGAGGTGCTTAGTCTAGGAAGTGATTTTGATGGTATAACGACGAATCCAGCATTACCGCACGTAGGGAGTTTGGCTGATTTGTTTGATGCATTTGAAGCGGGTGGAATTTCTTTATCTACGATAGAGAAGATTAAAGGAGCTAATGCACTGCGCGTGATGAGAGATATCTTGTAAAATGGGAGTTTCGTGATCATCTACAGGGTAAAAGATAGAGAGGGAATATTCATATGGGACTTAGATTTGTATTAGGTGCAAGCGGCTCGGGCAAGAGCAGTATGATGTATGAGCGTATTATAGAGGAAGCGATTGCATCACCGAATAGACAATTTAACATTATTGTACCAGATCAATATACGATGGAGATTCAAAAGGAAATGGTACAGAGGCATCCACAACATGCCATTATGAATATTGATGTACTTAGTTTTGGGAGACTTTACCATAAAGTTTGTGCGCAGCTTGGTGGAGATGAAAGACTTGCTCTACAGGATAATGGGAAAAGCTTGATTTTACGCAAGGTATCACAAGGCTGTATGGAAAAGCTACCTACGATTGGTGCTATGATGCATAAACAAGGCTACATTACAGAAGTTAAGAGTATGATTTCTGAGATGATGCAGTATAATATTTCACCACAGGATATGAAGCATTTGATTGAAGCTAGTAGCAATCGTAGGGGGTTGCAGGCAAGACTAGAAGATATACAGGTGCTGTATGAAGCATTTTTAAAAGTGATGGAGGAGGAGTATAGTACGAGCGAGACGATGTACCCTATTCTTGCTAAAAAGCTTACAGAGAGCTCTATTATAAAAGATAGCACTATTTTTTTTGATGGATTTACAGGGTTTACTCCGATTCAAATGCCAGCTGTTTTAGAGATGATAAGTCTCGCTAGAGAGTGCACTATGGCATTCACGATAGACTCCGATAGTAGAGAACTAATACAAGAGCATCAACTTTTTCACATGATAGGTAAGACGATGCGGGATTTAGAAGCTTACATGCAAGAGCGAGGTGAGCAAATTTTAGATGCTATATGGTGCACTGGTGAAAATGGCAGATTTAGAGAAAGCGTTGAGCTTGCACATCTGGAAAAGCAATTATTTAGACCAAGGGCATGTATATATGAAGAGAAGGTATCGGATATTGAGATATATGAAGCGAAGAATATGAGAATTGAGAGTTTTCATGTTGCGAAGTATATTCGTGATTTAGTGAAAAAGCAAGGGTATCAATATAGAGATATTGCGATTATCACACCTAATATTGCAGGATATCAATATCATCTTGAAGAAGCGTTTATGCAGTTAGATATTCCTTATTTTCTTGATGGAAATAGTACGATTACGATGAATCCCATGCTTGAGCTTTTAAGAGGACTATTAGAGGTGGTTTTGCAAGGGTTTTCTTATTCTAGTGTAATGCGCTATTTAAGAAGCGGATTTAGTAATATTACAATCGAGCAAGTCGATGAATTAGATAGATATCTATTAGAAGCAGGTATACGTGGGGAGAAATCCTATAGAAAAGAATTTGTAAGGAAATCAAAACTCTTCGACTTAGAGATGCTCAATGGTATTAGATCCTCTTTTATAGAAGAAATAGATGTTTTTTTGAAAGGAATGCCAGAAATACAAAGCATAAATGAGTGGTGTAAATTGTTATATCACTATGTTGTATTCATGGGGATTGAGGAAAAGCTAGCACAAGATAGTTTGAACCTAGAAGAAAATGGGAAGCTTGTCTATGCAAAGCAATATCAGCAAATTTACAAAAAAGTAATGGATGTTTTACAACAGATGGTCACATTGTTAGGAGAAGAGGAAGTGACATTAGAAGCCTTTGAAGAGTTATTAGAGGCAGGGCTTGAGGAACTGCAAATCGGAATGATACCATCTAAGATGGATCAAGTGTTGGTTGGAGATTTAGAAAGAACGAGATTATCGCATTGTAGCGTTTTGTTTGTGATAGGGGTAAATGACAGCAATATTCCAGGAAATCAAGTGAAGGGTGGCATTATCTCAGATGTGGATAGAGAATTTTTGTCACAGGCTGGGATTGAATTAGCACCAACGACAAGACAACTTCAGTTTAGACAACGGTTTTATTTATATCAGCAGTTTACTAAAGCATCGAAAAAGCTTGTGCTATCTTATGCATTAGTTGATAATGCTGAAAAGCAAATGCTACCATCTTATTTTATACAGACGATTTGTAAACTATTTCCAAATATTTCTATCGAATATATAGATACACAGGGGGATAAACCACAGTATTTGGCACAGTTGCTAGAGAAAACCGCAATTTTACTTAGAGAATATGTAGAAGGAAAATGTGCAGATACGCAGAAGCTTTCAGCTTTTATCGCATTATTGCAAGAGGAAATAGGTTATAAAAAGACGAATCTCTTTGTAGAACAAGCATTTATTGTAGGCGGTGTAGAACATCTTGATTCTAGTTTGGCTAAAGAGCTTTATGGAGCGATTCTATATGGAAGTGTTAGTAGATTAGAGCAATATGCGATGTGTCCATATAGATATTTTTTGAAATACGGTATGCAACTAAAAGAAGCAAAGGAATATGAGTTAGAGGCAGCAGATTTAGGGACGATTATGCATGATGTATTAGCGGATTTTGGTGCTGGATTGGTGACAGATGGCTATACTTGGGATGATTTTCCAGAAGAATATGCTCAAGAGAGAATTGATGAGTTGCTAGAAAAGGTGCGTTTAGAATATGGGGAAGAGTTACTATTAGATACTGCTAGGAATGGATATGCATTATCTCGTGCGAAGCGTATTTTAAATAGAAGCGTAGGTACACTAAAGGAGCATATGAGAGTAGGCGGTTTCCAAACATATGGTCTTGAAATGGATTTTCAAGTGGATTGTAATTGGGATACATCAAGGGAGCTTTTGATGCATTTGCAGGGACGTGTTGATAGGGTAGATATTGCGACACTAGAACAGGATGTTTATGTGAAGGTTATTGATTACAAATCTGGCAATAAAAAGATTGAGCTTGATTGTATGTATGCAGGGTTACAGATGCAGTTGATTGTTTATTTAGATAGCATAAGTAAACGGTTGTCAGAAAGTATCCCAGAAAAAATGATAAAACCAGGAGCGATGTTCTATTACAAGGTGCAAGATCCGATGATTGATATGGAAGGAAAAGAGGATTTTGAGGAACTTGAACAAGGACTTATGAAAGAACAGAGGGTGAGTGGCTTGCTAAATGAAGATGAGAGAGTTGTTACATTGCTTGATCAAGAGCTAGAGGGTAAGTCACATGTGATACCAGTAGAATATAAAAAGGATGGTAGCTTTTCTAGTACATCTAGTGTTTGCAGTGAAGTTGAATTCGACCAAATGAGACGATTTATTAATCGCAAAATGTACCATATGGCTACAGATATTTTAGAGGGGCATATTGAAAAGAGTCCATATAAGAAAGGGACAATGGAAGACGGATGTATGTATTGTCCATATGATGGGGTGTGCGGTTTTGATGAGAAAATCACAGGATATCAACACAGAGTGATACAAACGATGTCAAAGGAAGAAGCATTAGAAGCAATGAATGAGCTAGAATAGATAGGAGAATGTCTTAGAAGGGATGAGTATTAACATGATTAGGGGAGTAATATTTACGAAGGACCAACAATCAGTGATAGATACGCGAAATAAAAATATGTTAGTGTCAGCCGCAGCAGGTAGTGGGAAGACGGCTGTATTAGTGGAGCGTATTATTCAAAAAATACTAGATGCAGATCATCCAGTAGATATTGATTCTTTATTGGTAGTTACATTTACAAATGCAGCCGCAGCAGGTATGAAAGAAAAAATATCAAAGGCTATAGCAGGTAGATTAGAGCTAGAGCCAGAGAATGAACACCTACAAAAACAGGCTGTTTTGGTGCACCAAGCACAGATTACGACAATACATAGTTTTTGCTTATATTTGATTAGAAATCATTTTGAAGAAATAGGCATAGAACCTAATTTTACAATTGCTGATGAGCCGACGATGAGGGTTCTTAGCAAGCAGGTAAAGGATGCACTTTTAGAAAATCTTTTCGCAAAGGCAGAAAAGGGATTTCTTGAGATGGTGGAATTTATATGTTATCAAGGCAAAGAAAAGGTATTAGAAACATATATAGAACAGTTATATGAACGCGCCATGAGTATGCCTTTTCCAAAGGCGTGGTTGCTTGAGCGTAAGGAAGATTATATATTTTCTAGTTTAGAGGAATATACAAAAACGCCAGCGGGTGCATTTATAGAACAACATCTGATGCATTTACTAGAGGCATATAAAGATGCATATGAGGCAATCCTAAAAGTGGCATTTGAACCAGATGGTCCATATATGTATTGCGATGTTCTAGAGGATGAAAAAGAAGCTCTAGAAAAAATGATACAGCTTCATAATATGGAACAAGTTGGTAGTTATCTAGCCAATATGAAATTTGCTAGGTTGCCAGCAAAAAAGGATGATAGTGTTAATGCGATTAAAAAAGAGTGGGTGAAGAATCAGCGTAGTGCATTCAAAAAAGATATAGAGGCGTTAGGAAAGCATTTCTTTGCAAAAAACCCACAGAGTATTGCACAGGAAAATATAGTGTGTAAGGCTGTGATGGATGAACTAATTGATACAACCATTGCATATATGGAAGCCTTTGCAGTAGCAAAACGAAAGAAGAATTATATAGATTTTCAGGATATGGAGCATATGGCACTAGAAATTCTATATAAAGAAAGCGAAGAAGGGTTTGTAATCACGGATACAGCAAAGGGATATCAAGCCCTTTTTACAGAAGTGATGGTAGATGAATACCAAGACAGTAATCTTGTGCAAGAATATCTTGTGGAAGCAGTATCTAATAGCTTAGAAAAGAAAAACCGTTTTATGGTCGGCGATGTAAAGCAAAGTATTTATAAGTTCCGCCTTGCTAGACCTGAAATTTTTATGGAAAAATATAGTGCCTATGCTGGGCTAGAGGAAGATACGATACGAATAGATTTGAAGAAGAATTTTCGTAGTAGGAAAGAAGTTCTAGATGCAACAAATAGCATCTTTGAGAAAACGATGATACCAGAACTTGGTGGTATTTCCTATGATGAAAATGCAGCATTATATGTAGGTGCAGATTATCAAAGCTTACATCAAGGAGAGAAATGTTACGACCAGGAGCTTATGACAGAATGCCTTATTGCGACAGATGACATGCCAGAATATTATAACAAGCATCAATGGGAAGCGTATTGTGTTGCTACGCGCATCAAAGAATTGCTTACAGAAGAGATTTTGATTGATGAGTCAACTGGTGGTTTTAGAAAACCAGACTATCACGATATTGTACTATTATTTCGTTCACCGAGTACGATGTTTTCAGCCTATCAGGAAGTGTTTGCAGATTTTGGGATTCCATTGTATATGTCATCTGGAACTGGATATTTTGATGCAAATGAAGTGCAAAATTTATTGAAATTTTTACAGATTATTCAAAATCCATTACTTGATATTCCGATGTATGGGGTTTGTATTTCGATATTTGGTGGATTAACAGAAGAAGAGCTTGCATGCGTGAAGGTTTATACACGAAAAAACATAAAAGAAAAAGTAAGTCTTTATGAAAGCTTGAAACAATATGTGCAAGATCATATGGATGATATAGAACAAAGCGATTCAATCTCTTCTAAAATTACTATATTGTGCCATCGATTAGAGGTGTATAGAGAATGTGCGGTATATACATCCGTTTCAGAGCTGTTACGACAAATACTTCTTGATTTTCAATATCGAGAATATATGCAGGTTTTACCAGATGGAGAAAAGAGATTGGCGAATGTTGAGCTTTTGTTAGAGAAGGCAATACAATTTGCGAACAGCAATTATCATGGGTTATTTGCTTTTGTTGCATATATGAATCAGATGCAAAAACAGGCAATTGATTATGGTGAAGCAAATAGTCTTTCAGAGCAAGCGGATGTTGTACGAGTTATGAGTATTCATAAGAGTAAAGGTCTTGAATTCCCTATAGTTTTTGTATGTGGTATGGGACAAAACTATATGATGAAGGATAAGCAACAGATGATATTGATAGATCATGACCTTGGCCTTGGGACAGATTATTTGAATGTAGATAAACGTAGTAAAAATAAAACACTTAGAAAACATACAATCGCACTCAAGATGGAGCAAGAGATACTAGCGGAGGAACAGCGTATTTTATATGTAGCAATGACTAGAGCAAAGGAAAAGCTTTTGATGTGTGGCTATGATAGTAAGGCGCGAAAACTTCAGGATGAAGAAGAGATAAAAGTGAGAAATAAAAGAGGCGTATGCTTGCTTCCGCAGGTTTTGGCAGTAAGATCTTATATGCAGCTATGTTTATTAGCGAAGGATGAGACGACACCTATTATATGGAGATTATATACACAGGCTGATGTAGCAGAGGAGATTATGGAGCATATGGAACAAGACTTTGATAGAAAGATGCAATTGCAAGATTTAGTTGCAAAGGTACCGGTACTTGAACCACAGCTCATGGCTAGTTACGCAGAAGATATGGAGTTTGAATACAAATATCAGGCAATGAAGAGTCTAACACATAAAACAACAGTAAGTGAATTAAAAGCTGCAGTATTACTAGAACAATCTGAGGCTACACAAGAGATGTTTGAGTCAAAACACAATCTGTTAGAAACTTATGTTCCAGATTTCATGCAGGAGAAAGAAAGTATAACAGGGGCTTTTGTTGGAACGGCATACCACAGGGTAATGGAGCTGTTAGATTATACAAACCTTCCTAATAGCATGGAGTTGCTACAGTCGTTTATGCATTTTGAGGTGGAAAAGGGAAGGCTACAACAAAAACAAAAAGATGTTGTAAATCTTGAAAAAGTTTTTGACTTCATAAATCATACGATGTGTGCTAGAATACAACGTAGTGCAAAAAAAGGTAATTTTTATAAAGAACGTTCCTTTTTCTTAGGAGTAGATGCATCAGAACTCGTAAAAGAAGCACCGAGTGGGGAGAGAGTTTTGGTACAGGGGATTATAGATGCTTATTGGGAAGAGGAAGATGGTATAGTACTCTTAGACTATAAAACAGATGCATTGCGTAGAGAAGAAGATTTTGTGGAAAGATATAGTATGCAACTACAGTACTATAAAACTGCAATTGAACGTACAACAAGTAAAAAAGTAAAAGAAATTTATATGTATTCTTTTTATATAAGTAAGTGGATTGCTCTGATTTTGTAGAGCGCTTCGACATGGAGGAAAGTATGAAGTATTTAATGCAGCTTGGAATTATAGCAGCAGTGAGCTGTGCAGGGGAATTATTATATGCACTGTTACCATTTCCGATACCAGCTAGTGTATATGGATTAGTCCTTATGCTAGTTTTATTGATAACGAAGGTTATTCGTTTGGAAATGGTAGAAGAAACAGCAGACCTTATTATTGCAGTAATGGGGATTTTCTTTGTTCCATCGTTTATCGGACTTATGGATTCATGGGTGATACTAAAAGAAAATGCGATTGGATTGTTATTTGTTTGTATAATTTCAGCGATTATAGTGATGTCGGTAACTGGCTTAGTGGCACAAGCTATGCTTAAGAAAAAGGAGGATGAATAGATGGAAGAAATGTTACAAGGTTCCACTTTTTTTGGAATAGCAATTACTATTTTTACGTATAGTATTAGTTACAAAATTAGTAAAAAGTACAACAAACCGATTCTTAATCCAATTATTTTATCCACGCTTATGATTATTGTGTTTTTATTACTAACAGGTGTTTCAGTTGAAACATATCAAAAGGGTGCACAGTTTATAGATATGTTTTTAGTGCCACTCACGGTATGTTTAGCAATTCCTTTATATAGACAAATTCACATATTAAAACAAAAGCCTGTACTTATATTGACTAGTGTTTTATCAGGGTGTGTCGTACATCTATTTGCAATACTTGGACTTACAATGCTTATTGGGATGGAAGATCAGGTACGTAATTCGCTGTTTGGTAAAAGCGTAACAACTGCCATTGCAATAGGTATTTCAGACGAAATGGGAGGCATCCAGAGTCTTACGATTATAGCAGTTATGATAGCAGGTATAACGGGAGCAATTGTAGGACCTAGTATATTAAAGTTGATCAAAATAACAAACCCGATAGCATTTGGACTTGCTATGGGTACCGCATCACATGCAGTTGCTACGAGTAGAGCTTTAGAAATTGGAGAGGTAGAAGGAGCGATGAGTAGTCTAGCAATTGTTATTGCAGGTATTATGACAGTAGTGTTGGTACCGCTTTTTATGTCTTTTTTATAATATAATACAAAAAACATATAGATAAGAGGAAATAGAAGGTGTTTACAGAATAATTATTATAAGAGGAGCCATGTGAATGTTGTTTTGAGAATGGAGGATTGCCATGCTTATCAGGGAAAAAACAGAAGCTATGGAGAAACATTATCTCAGTCCATATGCTGCACAAAGTGTGAATAGCATAGGGCGTGAACGTTATGAGGAGCCATGTGATATTCGAACATGCTATCAAAGAGATAGAGATCGTATTTTGCATTGCAAAGCATTTCGTCGATTAAAACATAAGACACAGGTGTTTCTGTCACCACATGGGGATCACTATCGTACAAGATTGACACATACGTTAGAGGTTTCTCAGAGCGCACGTACGATTGCAAAGGCACTTAGGCTAAACGAAGAACTTGTAGAGGCAATTGCGCTTGGACATGACCTTGGACACACACCGTTTGGCCATGCAGGAGAAAGAGCACTTACAAGAGCGAGCGGAATAGAGTTTATACATAGCGATCAGAGTGTAAGAGTTGTAGAGTGCCTTGAAAAAGATGGAACGGGACTCAACTTGTGTTATGAAGTACGAGATGGTATTAGAAATCATCAAACGCTTGGCATGCCGATGACTTTAGAGGGTAAGGTAGTACGTATGTCAGATAAGATTGCGTATATACATCATGATATGGATGATGCTATAAGAGGTGGCATTTTAAAAGAAGAAAATATTCCACGTGAGATTAAACAAGTGTTAGGAAATTCATTGAATGCACGCTTGAATACATTGATTCATGATATCGTAGAAAATTCTCAGGAGCAGGCGGATATTAAAATGTCTCCAGATGTATTAGATGCTATGATGAAGCTTCGTAAGTTTATGTTTCATGAGGTGTATACAAATCCAATTGTAAAAGCTGAGGAGCAAAAGGCAGAGGATTTGATTATTAGTTTGTATGAGTATTATTCGAAGCATATAGAGTTATTACCACAAGATAGATTATTAGCGTTAGAAGGCGGTTGTGATGAGGTTGTGGTAGTATGTGATTATATTGCGTCGATGAGTGATCAATTTGCAATTTCTACGTTTCACGATTTGTTTATTCCAAAATCTTGGAACGTATAACAATAGAAAAGAGAAAGGGGCACATACATGTATTATCCAGATGATATTATAGAAGAAGTACGTAACAAAAATGATATCGTGGAAGTGATAGGCAGTTATATCACATTACAAAAAAAAGGTTCTTCATACTCGGGTTTGTGTCCATTTCACGGAGAAAAAACACCTTCTTTTCATGTTTCTGCACAAAAGCAGATATTCCACTGCTTTGGCTGTGGAGAAGGTGGAAATGTAATTAGTTTTGTTATGAAATACGAAAATTTCACATTTCAGGAAGCTATTAAAACACTTGCAGATAGGGCAGGTGTGGCACTTCCAGAGGTTACCTATAGTGAAGAAGTGAAGAAAAAAGAATATAAGAGAAATCGTTTGCTTGAAATTAATAAAGAAGCAGCAACCTTCTTTTTCTATCAGCTGCGTGGAGAGAATGGCAAGCTTGGGCTAGAATATTTTTATGGAAGAAAATTAACGCAACAGACGATGAAGAGTTTTGGACTTGGCTATGCAGCACAGGGTAGCTATCATGCTACGAAGTACTTGAAATCAAAAGGCTATACAGATCAAGAACTTATAGATGCAGGTATTTGTGTTTATGATGAACGATTTGGTCTGCATGACAAGTTTTGGAATAGGGTTATGTTTCCGATTCAAGATATTAACCATAAGGTTGTAGGATTTGGCGGTCGTGTAATGGGAGATGGGAAACCGAAATATCTTAATAGCCCAGAGACGATGATTTTTGATAAGAGTAAGAACTTATATGGACTGAACTTTGCAAGAGTGAGTAGAGCAAATAATATGATATTGTGTGAAGGCTATCTGGATGTTATAGCGATGCATCAAGCAGGATTTACACAAGCGATAGCATCACTTGGTACAGCTTTTACGATAGGACAGGCTAGTTTATTAAAGCGCTATACGGACCATGTGATTTTGGCATATGATAGTGATGGAGCTGGAGTAAAAGCAGCGCTTAGAGCAATCGAGATTTTAAGAGAGGTTGGTCTTACAGGAAAAGTGCTAAATCTTGAGCCGTACAAGGATCCTGATGAATTTATACAAGAACTCGGTACAGAAAAGATGAAAGAACGCATAGAACAAGCGGAGAATAGCTTTTTCTTTATGATTCGCATTTTAGAAAAAGACTATAATTTTCATGATCCAGAAGATAAAACAAGATTTCATAAAGAAATAGCCAAAAAGCTTTGTGAATTTCAGACTGAAATAGAGCGAGAAAATTATCTACAGGCAATTGCTACGAAGTATCATATCGTAGCAGAAAATTTGAGAAAGCTAGTGCGGGCTTATGCAGCACAGACAGGCATGGAGAGCGTGATTGAAAAACCACGTAGTCTTCAGAAAAAGCAGACAACACAAGAGGCTCACTTGAAGGTGCAAAGGGTATTACTTACATGGGTGGCTGATGAACCTGCTATTTATAACAAAATTAAAAAGTACATAGCAGCAACCGACTTTACGGATGATTTATATCATCAGGTTGCAGATATGCTTTTTGATGATATAGAGCAAGAAAAATACAATCCTGCAGCGATTATTTCTAAATTTGAAGAGGAAGAAACGCAAAGGAAGGTTGCATCCTTGTTTCATACGACACTAGAAGGTATTGAAAGTGCTAGTGAAAGGGAAAAGGCGCTAAAAGATGTTGTACTTGCAGTAAAGAAAAATAGTTATGAGTATTATACAAGTAAAATGGGAACAGATATCACAGCCTTACAGCAAGTAATTGCGGGTAAAAAGGTGCTAGAAGAGTTAGCAAATGTGAATATTTAGCTTTCTTAGGAACATACTACGTAATGATGGAAGGATGGAACCATAATGGACGAAAACATAAAGGTAAAATACGAAGAGAAGATTAAGGGCTTATTAGAGCTTGGAAAAGAAAAGAAAAACACACTTGAATATGCTGAGGTTGTAGAATTTATGGCAGAGCTTACGCTTAACTCAGAACAACTAGAGAGAGTGGTAAATGCACTAGAGCAAACAGGTATTGACGTACTTAATACAATTGTAGATGATGGTGTGGATCTTATTCAAGAGGAACTTATTTTAAGTGATGAAGAAGAAGAAGTCGATATTGAAAAAATAGATTTAACAGTACCAGATGGAATCAGCGTAGAAGATCCAGTTAGGATGTATCTAAAAGAGATTGGTAAAGTAGCTCTTTTAAATGCGGAAGAAGAAATAAGATTAGCAAAGCTTATGGAAGAAGGCGATGAGGAAGCAAAGAAGCGTTTGGCAGAAGCGAATCTACGTCTTGTAGTAAGTATTGCAAAGAGATACGTTGGTAGAGGTATGTTGTTCCTAGACCTTATTCAAGAAGGAAATCTTGGTTTGATTAAGGCAGTAGAGAAATTTGACTATAGAAAGGGCTATAAATTTTCGACTTATGCGACATGGTGGATTCGTCAAGCAATTACACGTGCGATTGCAGATCAAGCTAGAACGATTCGTATCCCAGTTCATATGGTAGAGACGATTAATAAATTGATTCGTGTGAGTAGACAGCTATTACAAGAATTAGGACGTGAACCAAGTCCGGAAGAAATCGCGATTGAGATGGAACTTCCAGTTGAAAGAGTACGTGAAATTATAAAAATCAGCCAAGAACCAGTTTCTCTTGAAACACCAATTGGTGAAGAAGAAGATAGTCACTTAGGAGACTTTATTCAAGATGATAACGTACCAGTACCAGCAGAAGCAGCAGCAAATACTTTATTAAAAGAGCAACTTGCAGAAGTGCTAGAAACCTTAACAGAAAGAGAACAAAAGGTATTAAGACTTCGTTTTGGTCTAGATGATGGAAAAGCTCGTACGCTAGAAGAAGTAGGTAAAGAGTTTAAAGTTACAAGAGAGCGTATTAGACAGATTGAAGCCAAAGCTCTTCGTAAATTGCGTCATCCAAGCAGAAGCCGTAAACTAAAAGATTATTTAGATTAATACAGGATGTAGGTATATATGGAATTATCAAAAAGATTACAGAAGGTGGCAGATTTTCTGTCACCTTCAAATGTTATATGTGATGTGGGATGTGATCATGGGTATTTATCCATTTATATTTCACAAAATAAAATTGCCAAAAAGGTAATTGCAATGGATATAAATGAAGGACCGTTACAACAAGCATCTGAGCATGTAAAAGGCGTTGGATTAGAAGCGGATATTGAACTTCGCTTATCAGATGGTTTACATAAGGTTTGTGTGGGGGAAGCAGATGCTTTCTTGTGTGCTGGTATGGGCGGAAGATTGATGACGAAGATCATTGTAGATAGCATGGATGTAGTAGCACAGATGCAATATGCAGTGCTACAGCCACAGTCAGAGCTTGCTTATATCAGAGCATTTGTTTATGAAATGGGATGGAGCATTGTAAAAGAAGATATGGTGTTTGAAGCAGAAACAGAAGGTAGTTCAGAGGGGAAGTATTACCCTGTAATGCGCATTGAACCAGGTAATAACAAGATGCCAAACAAGCTTGAGCTATTATATGGACCATGTTTGATTTCAGAGAAAAATGCCGTGTTACAAGCTTATTTGGAGAAGAGTCTGAACCATAAGGTAGAGATTTTGATGCATATGGAAAAGGCATCTAATAGCGAGGCTGCACTTCTTAGAAGGGATGAGCTATTAGAAGAAATAGACGGAATCAAGCAGGTATTACAAAGGGATGGTTATTAAGTTATGGAATGTGTAAAAATTATACAGTGGCTAGAGGCTCTTTCGCCAGCAAACTTTGCTATGAGTTGGGATAATGTGGGTCTATTATTAGGTAGAAGAGATAAACAAGTGAAGTCAGTTTTACTTTGTGTAGATGTGGACGATGAAGTTGTTTTAAAGGCTAGAGCGGAAAATGTGGATATGATTGTTAGCCACCATCCACTTGTTTTTTCGGGATTAAAGAAAATTACAACCGATGACTTTATAGGAAAAAGGGTGCTTTCTCTTGCACAAGCGGATATTTGTGTATATGCAATGCATACTAATTTTGATGTTATGGGTATGGCTGATGCGGCAGCAGAAAGACTAAAGCTTCTTGATAAAAAAGTACTTCAAGTTACTTATGAAGATGATATTGCGACGGAAGGTATAGGGCGTAGTGGTAAGTTGATTCAGGCAATGTCTTTAGAAGAGTTAGCTATATTTGTAAAGGAAAGCTTTGATGTGGAAGCTGTAAAGGTATTTGGTGATAAGAAGTTGCAGTGCTGTGAGGTGGCAGTTTGTCCAGGATCAGGTAAAAGCCTTGTAGAGGATGTACTAAAAGCAGGAGTAGATGTGTATATTACAGGAGATATAGATCATCACACAGGTATTGATTTGGTGGCACAAGGTGTTGCAGTGATAGATGCAGGACATTATGGGATTGAGAAAATTTTTGTGCCATATATGAAGGATTATTTTAATAAAATGATGCCACACGTTATGGTTATGCAGGCCGAGGATCAAACACCGTTCTGGAAAGTGTGAGAATAGGAGAATCAGATATGAAGAAAATCTTACCAGAAGAAATGAAAGAATATAGAAGATATGTTAGAACGGCAAGTATGCTATTGTATAAGGCAATTGCAGATGTAGTAGGAAGATCACATACGTGGAACTGTTCAGTGGAATATACAATGGCAGATGCCTATTTTATAAAGGTTCGTGATGAAATCGTTTATGATGAAAAGTTACTAGGACAGTTGAAACAAAGAATGCAGGAAATGGTCTTAGCTAATTTAGAAATCGAAGTGAAGCATTACACGCTAGAAGAGGCTCATCAGATTTTCAAACAATACGATATGAAAGAAAAGTCAAAGCTCTTTCGTTACAGACGTTGCGATGGTGTGAATTTGTGTTATCTTGATGGATACTATGATTATTATTATGGTAGATGCCTTGCTAGCGTGGGGGCGATTAAACAGTTTGATTTAATACCAGAAAGAGGTGGATTCTATCTAATTCTGCCGAATGCAAGAGATTTTACAGTATTACCCAACTTCGAAAAAAGAGAAAAGCTAATGCTTACATTAGAAGAAACACAAGATTGGTATGATCAAACAGGAATTTCAACAGTTGGAGATTTAAATGATAAGATTTGCGAGGGTGATATGCACGAACTTGTTTTGATGCAAGAGGCATACCAAGAGCGCCAAATCGTAGAGATTGCCAAGCGAATCGCACTTGACAAGAATATTAAATTTGTTATGATTGCCGGACCATCTAGTTCAGGTAAAACGACCTTTAGTCATAGACTTTCGATTCAGTTAAGAGGACTTGGTAAAAAACCTCATCCGATTGGACTCGATGATTATTTTATTAATCTCGAGAATAGTCCACTAGATGACGAGGGTGAACCAGATTTAGAAAGTATTCGTTTTATCGACACTATACGCTTTAATGAGGATATGACAGCACTGCTTGAGGGTAAAGAAATAGAGATGCCTAAATATAATTTTAAGTTGGGTGTGAGAGAATATCATGGTGACATGTTACAGTTAGGAAGAGATGATATTTTGGTAATAGAGGGGATTCACGGACTTAACGATCTGCTATCACATAGTCTTCCAATAGAAAGCAAATTTAAAATCTACATCAGCGCATTGACGAGCCTTAGTATCGATGAGCATAATCGTATTGCATCTACAGATAATAGATTGTTACGTAGAATAGTGAGAGATGCAAGGACGAGAGGCATGTCAGCATCAGATACTATTCATATGTGGCAATCCGTGAGACGTGGAGAGGAATTTTATATTTTCCCATTTCAAGAAGAGGCGAATGTTATGTTTAATTCGGCATTAATCTATGAGCTTGCATTACTCAAACAATTCGCAGAGCCGTTGTTATTCCAGATTCCAGAAGAGGATAGTGCATATTCAGAGGCGAAGAGATTGCTTAAATTCCTAGATTATTTCTTGGGTGTGAGCAGTGAAATGGTGCCGAATAATAGTATTTGCCGTGAATTTATCGGTGGTAGCTGTTTTGGGGCATAGGAACATAAAGAAATAAAAGTGCATAGTATAAAGCATCAACTTATTTTAGCTTTGAAAGGAGCAAGAGTATCAATATGGCAAAAAAAATGTCTAGAGCTCTTACAATGGGGTTGGTGCTTTTGTTATGTCTAGGTATAGCAGGATGTAGCAGTAGCACTGTA
This sequence comes from Lachnospiraceae bacterium, assembly GCA_044425805.1. Classification (GTDB taxonomy): domain Bacteria; phylum Bacillota; class Clostridia; order Lachnospirales; family Lachnospiraceae; genus RGIG6307. The sequence goes on from JAWXVC010000004.1 coordinate 659,038, forward strand.
AGTACAGAAGCACTCACAGAAATTACATTAAATGAGGTGGCTCATTCCATCTTCTATGCGCCAATGTATGTCGCTATAGAGGAGGGGTACTTTGAAGAAGAGGGAATCTCACTAACCTTAGTGACTGGATATGGTGCGGATAAAACCATGGCTGCACTCTTAACAGGGGAGGCGGATATCGGTTTCATGGGTAGTGAAAGTACGATTTATACTTATGTAGAAGGAACAGATGATCCGGTCATTAACTTTGCACAGCTCACGCAAAGGGCAGGGAATTTTATTGTTGCTAGAGAGCCAATCGAAGATTTTACTTATGATATGCTAATTGGTAGCGAGGTGCTAGCAGGGCGTGCAGGTGGTATGCCACAGATGGTATTTGAATATGTACTTGATAAATATGGTATTGATAAGGATACTGATATAGAAATGGATCAAAGTATTGATTTTGGTTCGACAGCAGCAGCTTTTTCGGGTGGAAAAGGAGATTTTACCGTTGAATTCGAGCCATATGCCACAGGCCTAGAATTAATTGGAGATGGTTATATTATTGCCTCATTAGGGGAGAGCTCAGGATATGTTCCTTACACAGCTTTTTGTGCAACATCTTCATATTTCGAGGAAAATGGTGACAGTATCGAGAGCTTTACAAGAGCGATACAAAAGGGTTTAGACTATACCCTTTCTCATACTCCTGAAGAAATTGCTGAGATTATTGCACCACAATTTTCAGAAACAGATGAGCTAACACTTACGACCATCATCGAGCGCTATTATGATCAGGATACTTGGCCATCAGATTTAGTATTTAGTGAAGAGAGTTTTGATTTGCTACAGGATATTTTAATTAGTTCAGAGGTTTTAGAGGAAAAAGTTGCGTATGATGCACTAGTCGATACGACCTATGCAGAGGCAGTTAAATAAAATGTTTTATAAAAGAGGTATCTTCGGATGCCTTTTTTTATTATATCCCTAATAAATCCCCCACACAAAACAAAAATACATATTATCATTGTATCCGCGTACGGAGTAAATGAGTATATGAGTGAAAAAGAAGCGTTATGATGAAGTAGTAATACGATGACAAGGAAAGAAAGGAAGGAATAAAAATGGGTGGTTTCAAAGAGTTACGTAAAAGAAGAGGTTTAACACAAGAAATGATAGCAGATGAATTGGGGTTAGCACAGCAAACAATTAGTAGGATTGAATCAAATCCACATACAATGCAGATGGATATATTGATTCAGGCGGCGGATTACTTTAACGTAAGTGCAGATTATATTTTAGGGCGAACAGAACAAAAATATAATGAGTACTCCTTAGCCCGCGTTGCTCATTATATGGAAAAATATGATGACGTCGTGATTAAATATGACAAATTAACAGAAAAAAATAAAATCGTAGTACAAAAATTAATAGAAGCATTGGAAGAAACAGAATAACAAAATATATTACTTGAGGAGAAAAACCGTTATTTTTTGGCAAAAATTTGTAGAAAATTAAAAAAAATAAAAAAATTTTTAAAAATCATGGTACAAAATCTTTTTTCAAACGTTATATAAGTGTAAAAGGGGATAAGAACTTTTGTTTTTACTTCTAAACTCTTCTATAAAATTTTTGTATACAAAGGATAATGGCGAGGATGACTATGAATTTTTATTGTAACATGTTGGAAAGTGAAGCTGATCAGGAGGTTTTTGCGCAGTTGTACATAAAGGTGAAACAGCCTATGTATTATTTGGCAAAACGATTATTAATGAGTGAGGCAGATGCAGAAGATGCAGTGCATGATGCATTCTTGAAGATGGCTGATAAGTTTGACAAGTATAACGATCAATCGATAGAGTCGTTATCGAAGATTTGTAGTGTCGTAGTAAAGAACGCAGCATTAGATATGCTAAGAGTTCAAAAAAGAAGACAATCTTTGGAAGAAGAGTGGGTGGCTGAAATCAAAAATGATCTCGTAAATTACGAGGATGGTTTAAGCGCTCTTATTGAGAAGTATAATCAAGAGTTGTTATTAAAAGCTTTCGAGCAATTAGACGAGAGCGAACAAGATTTATTACAATTACAATATGTTATTGGAATGAAGCCTAAAGAAATTGGGGAATTGCTTGGGGTTGATTCTGTTATTGTAAGAAAGAAGATGCTGCTAATTCGTAAGAAATTAGCAGCGATACTCAAAGGGGATGATTACGATGACTTACGAGACGGTTTTTAGGGAATGCCTTGAGGCAACCATGATAAGAGATTATCAAAAATTTATGGATGAAGTAAATGCTCAGCCAGAGCATGTCTTTAGTAAGCGTTTCGAGGAGCGTATGCAAAAGGTGCTCCAAGTTAAAAAGAAAAAGGGGAAGCTATATAAGTTTACACGAAAAATCGTAGCTGCAGCAGCAATAACGCTGATTACACTAGGACTTATGACAACACAACAAAAAAGTGCTGAAGCGGGATTTTGGGATGTGTACTTCATCGAATGGCTAGAGGAGTACTTTACGATGGAGCAAGGGGAAAAGTGGGAGAAAGAGGTGGAATTTGATATAAGTCAAATCACCTATATACCAGAAGGATTTGAACTTGTGGGTTCGGAAGATACGTTCACTAATATGTTGCTATATTTTAGTGATGGTAAATCAGATATACATTTAGATATACATAAACTTTCTACTAGTAAATGGGTGGATAGTACTAATGTAGCTAGTGATATTCAAGAAAGTGAAGGAGGTAGATTATATTTTTATGTAGAAGATATAGAAAAAGGTAGTAGCACTGTTTCACGAGAAAGTGCGAAAGGGTATTTTTATCAAATATATGGCAATGTGGAAAAGGAAGTACTTGTTAAAATTATGGATGGAATTAATGAGTGAGGAAAATAAAAATGAAAAAATTAAGATTATTAGTTTGTACAATGCTATTATGTATGTGTAGTATTATACCAGCACAAGCGAGTGAGGCGCCTGTTGTTATGAACCAAGAAGTGTTTGAAATTGAAGTGATACAAGAAAATTCAGAGGGGACTATGAGTATTTGGAATAACTTTTTGTCAATTAATTTGAATTATGGATTTGATTCTAGTAAGAAAATGTATTATAGCATGTCTGTTTCTCCATATGACCATACTTCGTATTTTACAGGAATGTTAAGATTGTATGATGCTTCTGGAAAGGTATTAGCAATTGAATCGGTACGTGATACTGATGCACCTTATACAACGGGTGATTTTACATATCAGGCAGTGTCAGGAATGAATTACCAAATTGGTTTTACTGGTTATGTTTACATGACACCAGGTGGGCATGGCGAATATGTAGATGTTAGGTCATCATGGTTTAATTGTGACTAATCACAATCAAAACAACAAAAGATAAAAGAAACAAAAAACTAAACTAAAAAAATATACTAAATTAAAGAGAAAGAATTCTCATTCCATCCATTTGACTATAAATTTGTTAGCACGCCCATTGGGCGTGCTTTTTTCATTGCAAGTTAAACCGAGGGTGTGATATTATAATAAGACTAGGTTTAAGAAAGGTATGTTTATTATTATGAAAGAAAAGAAACAGATAAAGCGGTTTATACCATATTTTTATCCATATAAAGGGTTGTTATTCGCAGATTTGGGGTGTGCAGCGCTTACAACGGTTTGCGAGCTTGTATTACCGATGATTCTTCGTTATATTACGAATCAAGGAATTGAGGATTTGGCGGCACTTACGGTTGATACGATTGTAAAGCTTAGCATGATTTATATTGTTCTTCGTATTATAGACTGTGCAGCGGCTTATTTTATGGCTGGATGGGGTCATATCATGGGTACGCGTATGGAAACGGATATGAGAAGAGATGCATATGCACATTTACAGCAGTTATCGAACACTTACTATAATAATACGAAGATAGGGCAGATTATGGGGCGTATTACCAATGACCTTTTTGATGTGACGGAATTTGCACATCACTGTCCAGAGGAATTTTTCATTGCATTAATTAAGACAACGGTTTCTTTTATTATTTTGTTGAATATCAATGTTCCGCTTACAATTATTATTTTTATGGTTATTCCAGTGATGTTGTGCATTTGTATTCCACTGAATTTTAGATTAAAGGCAGTATTTCGTAAGCAGCGTGTACAAATCGGCGAGCTTAATGCGAGAATAGAGGATAGTTTACTAGGGCATAAGGTTGTAAAGGCCTTCACAAATGAAGCTGAGGAAAATGCGAAGTTTGAAGAAGGAAATGTTGCTTTTAAAGTCATTAAAGAAAATGCTTATCATGCGATGGCAGCCTTCCATACAACAGTGAGAGCTTTTGATGGTGTTATGTATATAACAGTATTGCTTGCAGGTGGTATTTTCCTTGTAAAAGGTGGTATCAATGCGGGTGATTTTATGGCGTATATCATGTATGTAGCAACATTGATTGCAACGATTCGTCGTATTGTAGAGTTTGCAGAACAGTTCCAGAGGGGTGTGACAGGTATTGAGCGATTCTATGAGATTATCGATTCAGATATCGAGATTTTTGATGAAGAAGATGCTGTTGATTTAGTAGAAACAAGCGGTTCTATAGCATTAGATGATGTTTCCTTTATGTATTCGGATGATCATAATACCGTCTTTAAAAATTTGAATTTACATATAGCAGCAGGTGAAAAGGTGGCGATTGTTGGACCAAGTGGTGGTGGAAAAACGACACTTTGCAATTTGATTCCTAGGTTCTACGATGTTACGGGTGGTAGCATTACATTAGACGGCAAGGATGTCAAGAAATATACCCTAAAGAGCCTTAGAAAGGCTATTGGTATGGTACAGCAGGACGTCTATCTATTTAGTGGTAGTGTGTATGAAAATATTGGCTATGGTAGGTTAGAGGCTAGTAAGGAAGAAATTATCGAAGCTGCCAAAAAGGCAGGGGCACATGAGTTTATTATGTCGTTAAAAGATGGTTATGATACTTACGTTGGAGAAAGAGGTGTGAAGCTATCTGGAGGACAAAAACAACGTATTAGTATCGCACGTGTATTCCTCAAAAACCCACCGATTTTGATTTTAGATGAGGCAACTTCAGCGCTAGATAACGATAGTGAATATGCAGTTGCACAGTCGCTTGCAAAGCTTGCAGAGGGTAGAACAACCCTTACGATTGCGCATAGACTTAGCACGATTCAACATGCTGACCGTATTTTGGTGCTTACAGAAGAAGGAATTGTGGAAGAGGGTAATCATGAAAGTCTATTGGCACAAAAAGGGATTTATTATCATTTCTATGAAAGAGCTTCTAGTATTTAATAAACTAAAATAGGTATTTGTGAAACACCTATTTTATAAAGCCACTTTTTAGTCGGAGTATCTATATATAACTCAAGAGGCACGTTTTCACTACACCTCGCTCGTAGCGGCACTAAAATACTAATGCATGCTACGCAGTCCTTAGTATTTAAGGGCCGACGGCTCGCTAGTACCTCTCTCGAGCTATACATAGATACTTAGACTAAGAAGTTTATATATAAATAGGTGTTTCACAAATACCAAAATAAGCGAGGAAGAGTTATATGGAAAAGTTACGTGGTTTAAATGGAGCAACTTTAAAGTGGATTGCGATTATTATTATGGCAATAGACCATGCAGGGGCAGCTTTGATGGAACCGATTTTATTGTCACCTAGTGGTCAATACGTTGAGGTGGTTGGTATTACTTTGTCGCTTGCGGAGTTTTATAATGTTTATATGTTTATTCGAGCAATTGGTCGTACTGCTTTTCCAATTTTTGCATATCTGATTGTTGAAGGCTACTGCCATACGAAAAGCAAGGGAAAATATATCAGAAATATGCTATTAGCGGGACTGATTTCTGAGATACCATTTGATTTGGCTATATTTAGGCAGATGTTTGATTTAGAACATCAAAATGTGATGTTCACGCTAGCAATTGGTGTGATGATGTTATGGGCGATTGAGAGTGTTATGACGAGGCTTGGTGATAGATTTTCGGAGTATTTGTGGTTACCACAAACAGTACAGCTGTTGATAGCAGCGGCTTTTATGGCATTTGCAGAGCTTGTAATGCATACCGATTATGGCTATGTGGGTGTGTTGTGTATTTATGTTATTTATTACACAAGGCCTAGAAAAGTACTTGGAGTATCACTTGCGGTACTTTTGCTCACCTTGATGAATGGTCTGGAGATTTATGCGATTCCAGCTATTTTATTCGTGAAGCTTTATAACGGAACTAGAGGAAAACAAAATAAATATTTCTTTTATTTATTTTACCCCGTTCATTTACTCTTGCTGTTTTTTATTGCGTATAGTTTTATTTATTAAGTGTTATTTATGATAAGGAGGAAAAGAAAATGAGTTTGGCGGATCATATTTTTATAGATATGTGTAAGGATATTTTAGAACATGGTACGAGTACCGAAGGAGAGAAAGTGAGACCACATTGGCCAGATGGTACACCAGCTTATACGATGAAGCAATTTGGCGTTGTGAATCGTTATGATTTATCAAAGGAATTTCCAGCTATAACACTTCGAAGAACGGCAGTGAAGTCTTGTACTGACGAAATGCTTTGGATATGGCAACAAAAATCAAATAATATCCATGATTTACATTCAGGTGTTTGGGATGAATGGGCTGATGAAACAGGTTCTATAGGTAAGGCGTATGGCTATCAAATGGGTATTAAGCATCAGTATAAAGAAGGGATGATGGATCAAATTGATCGCGTTATTTTTGATCTTAAGAATAACCCGTTTAGCCGTAGAATTATTACGAATATTTATGTTCATGAGGATTTACATGAGATGAACTTATATCCATGTGCGTATTCTATGACATTTAATGTAATACAAAAGTCTGGACATGAAAAACTTACACTGAACGCGATTTTAAACCAACGTTCACAAGATGTTTTAGCAGCGAATAACTGGAATGTTGTGCAATATGCAGTCCTTGTGCACATGCTTGCACAAGTGTGTGATATGGAAGTTGGAGAGCTTGTGCATGTGATTGCAGATGCACATATTTATGACAGACATATTCCGATTATCAAAGAACTGATTGAGAGAGAGCCACTTCAAGCACCGAAGTTTTGGATTAATCCAGAGATTAAGGACTTTTATGCATTTACCAGAAATGATATTAAGGTGGAGGGTTATGAAACGCATCCACAAATCACTAATATAGAAATTGCAATATAGGTGCTCATTGTGAAACATCTATTACAGAAAGTTTAGATAGACATCACGAGTAAAAAGCAACTTTATGTAATAGGAGCTCCGCAATGAACAAAGTCTTATCAAAACATGGAGGAAAATATGAATTTAATAGTAGCAGTAGATGAAAAATGGGGAATCGGGAATAAGGGTGAATTGCTTGTTCGTATTCCAAACGATCAAAAAATGTTTCGAGCTGAAACAACAGGCAAGGTAGTAGTGCTTGGAAGAAAAACAATGGATACCTTTCCACAAAGAAAGCCACTTCCTAATAGGACAAATATTATTTTGAGTAGGGATAAAAACTATACGGTAAGTGATGCATTAGTTGTGCACTCTGTGGAGGAGTTATTAGAAGAAGTAAAACAGTATAAGTCAGAGGATATTTACATCATTGGTGGAGATAGTATTTATGAGCAATTTTTACCATATTGTGATACAGCGCATGTGACAAAGATTGAGCATACGTATCAGTCAGATAGCTTTTTTCCGAATTTAGATGAGGATGAAGATTGGGAAATAACAGCTGATAGTGATGAACAGACCTATTTTGATATTCCTTATTATTTTTTGAAGTATACGCGTAAAAAATAGAGTAAAAAAGCACATTGCAAAATGTATCATAAAGTGCTATTGTAAATAAAAACAATTTACTGAGCTAAAGTGGAGGAGATTTGTTATGTTAGATATTCGTTATGAGGAGAGAGTAGACAAGAAAACATTACCATCAGAGGATGATCCTTTGACGTTTGGTACGATTTTCACAGATCATATGTTTGTGATGGATTATGTAGAAGGACAGGGGTGGATTGATCCTAGAATCGTTCCATATGCACCTTTACAAATAGACCCATCAGCTATGGTTTTTCATTATGGACAAGAGATGTTTGAGGGCTTAAAAGCATATAAGACAGAAGAAGATAAGATCTTATTATTCCGTCCTGACTGCAATATTAAGCGTTCAAATGACACGTGTGAAAGAATCTGTATGCCTACGATACCAGAAGAGGATTACCTACAGGCTATCACAAGCGTAGTAGCAAAGGAAGAGGCTTGGATTCCTACAAAGCCAGGTACTTCTTTGTATATTAGACCATTTATTATTGCAACAGATCCATTTCTTGGTGTGCGCCCATCACATACATACAAGTTTATCATTATTTTATCTCCAGTTGGAGCTTATTATCCAGAAGGTTTAGACCCAGTTAAAATTTGGATTGAAGATGAATATGTAAGAGCTGTAAAGGGTGGACTTGGTGAAGCAAAGGCTGGAGCGAACTATGTTGCAAGCTTAAAGGCACAAGTAAAAGCACATGATGCAGGGTATTCACAAGTACTTTGGTTAGACGGTGTAGAACGTAAATATATCGAAGAAGTTGGAGCTATGAATATCTTCTTTAAGATTAATGGGACAGTTGTGACACCGATGCTTAATGGTTCTATTCTTCCAGGTGTAACACGTCGTAGCTGTATTGAGCTATGTAAGGAATGGGGTTATCCTGTAGAGGAACGTAGGGTATCAGCAGATGAACTTATTGAGGCTGCCCAAAATGGCACCCTTGAAGAGGTTTGGGGTTCAGGTACCGCAGCAGTTATCTCACCAGTTGGTCATCTTCGTAAGGGTGAAGATGTATTCCAGATTAAAGATGGTGGTATTGGTAAGTTGAGTCAAAAATTATACGATACAGTTACAAGTATCCAATTAGGAAAGTTAGAAGGTCCTAAGGGATGGGTTGTAGAAGTAAAAAGATAGGAGTTTTCAGTGCGAGGTAGAGTACGAAGAAGTTTTTGGAAAGGGTTTAAAATCCCCATTTGGAAGATAGTTTTGATTTTAGTGCTATTGCTATTATTGGCGATAGGTTGGGAATGGGGGCAGGCCCAGAAGCTTTTTACGACGGAGCTTGGTAGTAATACTGTGATAGAAGTGGGCGGTGAGAAGGTATCAAAGCAAGAATTTTTATTGTACGTGGGTACCGTTGCAAATACCTATAGTGATATTTATGGGGAAGGCGTTTGGGAACTTATATCTGGAGAAGACGGTACGATAGGGGATGATTGTATTGCACTTGCATTAGCAGAAGTATCAAAGCTCAAGGCATTAGATTTATTAGCCGCTGAGTATGGTATAGCTTTAACAGAGGATGAAGAGGAGCTATGTGCAGCGGCAGCAGTTTCTTTTATGGCCGAGCTTTCTGAGGGAGAGGTAGCTTACTTAGGTGTTGATGTTAGTACAGTTACAGCATTATATGAAGAAAAGCTTAGAGGCGACATGCTCTATGAATTGCTTTTAGCTGATGTAACACCAGAGATTAGCGACGAAGAGGCTAGAATTGTAACAGTACAGCATGTTTTACTTAAAACGTATGATGGTGATGGTGATGGGGTTATTGATGATTCGATTACCAACAGTTTGCTTTATGAAGAAGCAGTTGCCATTAGAGAAATGGCACTAGATGGAGAGAGTTTTGAAAGCTTGATGAGTAAATATAGTCAAGATACGAAGACGACCTATAGTTTTGGAAAGGGTGTGTTCGAGGAGAGTTTTGAAGAGGCAGCCTTTACATTATCTGCTGGTGAGATCAGTGAGGTGATCATGACGAGCCATGGATATCACATTGTCAAATGTATCACAAGCTTTGATCAAGAGGAAACGGAGCTTAATAAGCTCGTGTTAATGGAGCTCAATAAGCAAGAGGCTTTTGGAGATACATATGAAGCTTTCTTGGAAACTTTGGAGAAAAAACAAAATTCGGACTTGATTACGAGTGTTACAATACCGAGTAAGGAAGTGTTTGATAATAGTAACTTCTTTACATTCTATGATGAATATATAAAAGTACCATTAGAATTATAAAAAAAATATTAAATTAGCACTCTACGAGCGAGAGTGCTAATTTTTTTGTTGACAATTCAAATAGAGAGGAATAGAATACTCTTTGTTAAGAAATTTATTTACATTCAAGGAGGCAATTGTTATGAGAGGTAGTTTATCAATTCATAGTGATAATATTTTTCCAATTATCAAAAAATGGTTATATAGTGACCATGATATTTTTTACAGAGAGTTAATTAGTAATGCGTGTGATGCGATCACAAAACTTAAGAAGCTAGATATGATGGGCGAGTATGAGTTGCCAGTTGATTTTAAGGCAAGAGTTGATGTCGTTGTAGATGCAGAAAACAAGACGATTACATTTAAAGATAATGGACTTGGTATGACAGCGGATGAGGTAGAAGAATACATCAACCAAATCGCTTTTTCTGGAGCAACAGACTTCATTGATAAATATAAAGATAAGACAAATGAAGATCAGATTATTGGACATTTTGGTTTAGGTTTTTATTCAGCATTTATGGTGGCAAATGAAGTTCACATTGATACACTTTCCTTTAAAACAGGTGCAAAGGCTGTTCACTGGGAATGTGATGGTGGTACTGAATTTGAAATGGAAGATGGAGATAAAACAGAGGTTGGTACTTCTATTACGTTATTTTTAAATGAAGATGCACTTGAGTTTTGTAATGAGTATAAAGCAAAAGAAGTGATGGCAAAATATTGTTCGTTTATGCCAACAGAAATTTATCTTTCAAAGGCAGTACTAGAAGAAGGTAAAGAGCCTGAAATGATCAATGAGACTGCTCCGCTTTGGACGAAAAATCCAAGTGAGTGTACAAAAGAACAGTACTTAGAATTTTACAGAAAGGTATTCCAAGATTATAAGGAACCACTTTTTTGGATTCATTTAAATATGGATTATCCATTTAATTTAAAAGGTATATTATACTTCCCTAAGATCAATACAGAATATGAATCAATGGAAGGAAAGATAAAATTATACAATAATCAGGTATTTATTGCAGACAATATAAAGGAAGTGATTCCAGAATTTTTACTATTGCTAAAAGGAGTGATTGACTGTCCAGATTTACCATTAAATGTATCTCGTTCAGCACTTCAAAATGATGGATTTGTAAAGAAAATCAGTGATTATATCAGCAAAAAAGTGGCAGACAAACTATCTGGAATGTGTAAAACCGAAAAAGATGAGTATGAGAAATACTGGGATGATATTAGTCCATTTATCAAATATGGTTGCCTAAGAGATGATAAATTCTGTGATAAAATGACAGATTACATCTTGTTTAAAAACCTAGAAGATCAGTATATGACATTGCCAGAGTGTCTTGAAGTGAAGCCAGTGGATGCGGAAGATGAAAAAGCAGTAGATGAAGATGGTAATTTAGTAGAGGCTGAGGTAGTGGATGAAGTAGCTGAAAGTGATGAAGAAGCAAAAGAAAAGGTTATCTACTACATTACAGATGCTGTTCAACAATCTCAATATATTAATATGTTTAAAACAGCAAAAATGGATGCAGTTTACTTGACACATAATATAGATCAGGCCTTTGTTTCACAACTTGAAAGTAAAAATGAAGGGGTTAAATTCATGAGAATTGACGCTGATTTAACAGATGTATTAAAAACAAAAACATCTAAAAAATTAGCAGAAACGCTTAAAGAAAAAACAGAGCTTGTTACAAAACTCATGAAAAAAGCAATGAAAAAAGAAAATATTACAGTATCTGTTGAGAAGTTGAAAAATAAAAAAATAGCTTCTATTATAACAGTTTCTGAAGAAAGCAGACGTATGCAAGATATGATGCGTATGTATGCAGGTAGTGGTATGGATATGGGCATGTTTGGCAAAGAGGGTGAAACACTTGTGCTAAATTATGGACATCCACTTGTAGAATATGTGTTAGAACATGAAGAGGGTGACAACTCGAAATTGATTTGTGAACAGCTTTACGATCTAGCTAAAATCCAACAAGGACAACTAGAAGCTGATGAAATGACTAAATTTATCGCAAGAAGTAATGATATCATGATGTTGCTAACAAAATAATAAAGTGAAAAAATGGTAGTAGTAAAAAAAGGTTGTACTTTTTACTACTGCCATTTATACTATAGAAGTACAAAAAGAGTAGGAGGGTAATCATGATTTCTATATACAAGACAGTTGGAAATGACTTAAAACAATTAGTTACGTATCAAGAGGATATATGGATAGATGTTGTGAATCCTACAAACTCTGAGGCGGATTTATTAGCAGCACAATACCAAGTGGACATCGACCATATCAAAGCAGCACTTGATAATGACGAAAGTGCACGTATTGAAGTTGAAGATAACTATACGATTCTTATTGTAGATATACCTGTTGCAGAAAAACGTTTAGATAGGGATGAATATACGACTATCCCGCTCGGTATTATTTTGTGTGATACAGCCATTATAACAGTTTGTGCGAGGAAAACAGCACTGATTAAGTCTTTTAAAGATAAGAGGATTAAGGATTTTAGTACGAAAAAGCGTATGCGCTTTTTATATCAGATTTTATATAGAATAGCAGTAGAATATCAAGCGGATCTACGTTCCATTGACCGTAAGAGAACAGAGATAGAAAGTCATATCAGTAGTGTTACAGAAGATTCAGAAATGATTGAATTACATGAATTGGAATCCAATTTGGTTTACTTTGCTACTTCACTTCGTGCAAATGGATTGATTTTTGACAGACTTACGAGATATACGAGGATTAAACAATATCCAGAAGATAAAGAGCTTTTAGAGGATGTTATTATCGAGACGAAGCAGGCTATCGAGATGACTCAAATTTACCGTGACATCATAAACGGTACAAGAGAACTGTTATCAGCAGTGATTAACAATAGGCTAAACAACGTCATGAAATATTTGGCATCTATCACAATTGTGATGTCTATTCCTACGATTATATCGGGCTTATACGGAATGAATGTATTATCCTCGGGTATGCCACTTGCAGAATCAGAATACGGATTTGCCATTATCTGTGGAGCGACTGCCTTACTGTGCTTATTAGTAGCATTAGTGCTTAAGAAAATAAAAATGTTATAAAAGTTGAAGGGACTGTCTGAGAGGATAGTTCTTTTAAGTTTATAAAAAGTTTATAGTATATAAATTGTTTTATAGTTGACATTGTTTGACATCTGACATAAAATGTTTGATGTACAACATATTATGCAAGGAGGTATTTACAAAAGGATGAAAAAACATGTATGTTTTTCAGTTCGAAAGCTTACGAATTTAATAGGTAGGAAAATGCAAGGTGATTTTCAACAAGTTGGATTAGATGAAGCTACTGCTCAGAATGGTTGGATTATTATGTATATTTACGACCATACTATGATGGGTGAGAATGTCTACCAAAAAGATTTGGAAAAGAAGTTTAGCGTGACGAGATCTACGACATCAAAGGTGGTAAATCTTATGATAAAAAAAGGGTTTATTGTAAGTGAGTCAGTTGAAAGTGATGCAAGACTTAAAAAGCTTGTTTTGACAGAGAAGGCAACAGATGTAGTTAAGACGATGCAAGAAGTGATGATTCATATGGAAGACTTTGTGACAAGTGGATTGACACCTGATGAAATTAATACCTTGACTATGTTGTTAAATAAGATGTGCAATAATTTTAAAACACAGAAATAAGAATGTGTTATGGAAGTAGACATGGAGGAAAATATGATTAAAGTATTAGTAGGACAAGTAAAGCAGTATAAAGCCTGTACGATAAAAGGTGCATTATATACTGTTTTAGAAGTTTTTATGGAGCTGTTGATTCCATTAACAGCAGCTTCCATCATTGATAAAGGGGTGTCACAAAACAACCTTGGAAACATTATGTTATATGGTTTGTTGATGATATGTATGGCATCACTTAGTTTGACATTCGGTATTTTAGCTGGTAGAACAGCAGCGACGGCATCTACAGGTTATGCAGCGAATCTTAGAAATGCAATGTATGAAAATATTCAAACATATTCATTTTCAAACATTGATAAATTTTCAACCGCAGGTTTGATTACAAGACTTACAACAGATGTTACAAATGTACAAAATTCATACCAAATGATTATGCGCATGTGTTTAAGAGCTCCAGTTAGTTTGATTTGTGCTTTGCTTTTGTCTTTTATGATCAATCCACAAATTGCTTCTATTTTTCTAGTTGGTATGCTATTTTTAGGTGTAATCTTTGCATTTATTATCAAATATGCAATGCGTTATTTTAATGAAGTGTTTAGAAAATACGATGATTTAAATGCAAGTGTACAAGAAAATGTGTCGGCAATTCGCGTAGTAAAAGCGTTTGTACGTGAGGATTATGAAAAGAAAAAATTTGATAAGGCAGCAACTAATGTATATAAATTGTTCATTCGTGCTGAAAAAATCGTAACACTAAATTCACCAGCACTTATGTTTACGATGTATGGATGTATGATTGCACTTTCTTGGTTTAGTGCACAGTATATCGTCATTGGAACGATGACAACAGGTAATCTTACAAGCTTCTACAGTTATTGTATGACGATTATGATGAGTCTTATGATGCTTTCGATGGTTTTTGTTATGATGTCGATGTCTATTGCAAGTGCAAAGCGCATCGCTGAAGTTTTACAAGAACAAGCAGAAATCGTAAATCCACAAAATCCGATTATGGAAGTAAAAGATGGTTCAATCGTATTTAGAGATGTGGAATTTTCTTATTATAAGGATTCAGAGAGATCTGTATTAGAAAATATTAATATCTCGATTCAAGCAGGACAAACAATTGGAGTGCTTGGAGGAACTGGTAGTGGTAAAACCTCGTTTATTAACTTGATTAGTCGTCTATACGATGTTGGATCGGGAGAAGTGATAGTAGGTGGACATAATGTAAAGGAATATGATGTAGAAGTACTTAGAAATCAAGTGGCAGTTGTACTACAAAAAAATGAGTTGTTTACTGGTACGATTTTAGAAAACTTGCGATGGGGTGATGAACATGCATCAGAAGAAGCATGTATAAGAGCATGTGAGCTAGCTTGCGCAAGTGACTTTATAGAACGTATGCCAGATGGGTATCATACCTTTATTGAACAAGGTGGTAGCAATGTATCGGGTGGTCAAAAACAAAGATTATGTATCGCAAGAGCAATACTAAAACAACCAAAGGTACTTATTTTAGATGATTCCACAAGTGCAGTTGATACAACAACTGATAGTAAAATCAGAAAAGCTTTCCGTGAAGAGCTACCAGATATGACGAAGCTTATTATCTCTCAAAGAGTATCTAGTATCGAAGATGCGGACAAAATCATTGTGTTAGATGATGGTAAAGTAAATGCGTTTGATACACATGAAAACTTACTAGAACAGAATGAAATTTACCGCAGCGTGTACGAAAGTCAAACACAAGGCAGTGGCGACTTTGATGAGAAGGGGGGAGAATAAGATGGCAGGAGCACAAAGAGGTCCAGGAAATGGACCAGGACCAGGGCGTCCAATGGGTGGTAAACCGAAGTTAGAAACATCTATGAAAGAGATTATGAGCAGAATTTTTGCTATTATCTTAAAAGAATATAAGATACATTTAGTCATTGTTATTATTGGTATTATCGGTTCAGCAGTTGCAGCTGTGCAAGGAACTTTATTCGTAGAGAAGTTGATTGATGATTATATTACACCACTTATCGGCGTGCAAAATCCGAACTTTTCAGGATTAGCTTCAGCGCTAGTGACTGTAGGATGTATTTATGTGGCAGGTGTTTTGTGTACATTTACTTACACAAGAATCATGATTTATGTGAGTCAAGGAACATTAAGAGATATCAGAAAAAAGGTTTTTGATCACATGGAAAGTCTTCCAATTAAATATTTTGATACCAATGCACATGGCGATATTATGTCAGTATATACAAATGATACTGATACACTGAGACAATTTATCGGGCAAGCATTGCCACAGATTTTCAGCAGTGTGATTACGATTGTAGCAACGGTCACAAGTATGGTTGTGTTAAGTCCCCCATTGACTGTTTTAGCACTCATTATGATTGTTATTATGTTTTTGGCAGCAAAATTTATCACAGGTAAATCAGCATCCTTTTTTAAGCGTCAACAAAAAGCACTTGGTGCTGTGAATGGTTATGTAGAAGAAATGATTAGTGGACAAAAGGTTGTAAAAGTATTTTGCTATGAGGATAAAACAGTAGAACGTTTTAAGGGCTTAAACGAAGAATTACGTGCATCTTCAGAAAGTGCGAATCAATACGGAAATATTTTGATGCCAGTAAATGGTCAAATTGGAAATATTAGTTATGTTTTATGCGCAGTACTAGGAGCTGTTATGATTATTACAGGTTCATTTGGCGTAACAATAGGAACCCTTATCACATTTTTACAGCTTTCTAAGAGTGCAACACAACCGATTTCGCAAGTTGCAATGCAAGCAAACTTTATTGTTATGGGTATGGCAGGTGCAGAACGTATCTTTAAGCTTATGGATGAAAAGCCAGAAGAGGATGAAGGATATGTAACGCTTGTAAATGCAAAGGTTGATGCAAATGGTGCTATTACAGAATGTGAAGAAGAAACTGGATTTTGGGCATGGAGACATTACCACAAAGCAGATAATACCGTGACATATGTACAACAACGAGGACACTTAGTTATGGAAGAGGTGGACTTTGGATATACAGATGAAAAAATGGTGCTACATGATGTGAGCCTCGAAGCACATTCGGGTGAAAAAATCGCATTTGTTGGTTCTACAGGAGCTGGTAAAACTACCATCACCAACTTGATTAATAGATTTTATGACATACAAGATGGTAAGATTCGTTATGATGGTATTAACATCAACAAGATTAAAAAAGAAGATTTACGTCGTTCACTTGGTGTCGTATTACAAGACACGCATTTATTTACAGGATCAGTTATGGATAATATCAGATATGGTAAATTAACTGCGACAGATGAAGAATGTATCGCAGCAGCAAAGCTTGCAAATGCTGATGGATTCGTTAGAAGATTAGAACATGGTTATGATACATTGCTTACAGGAGACGGTAGTAATTTATCACAAGGACAAAGACAGTTACTTGCAATTGCTAGAGCAGCGGTAGCAAATCCACCAGCACTTATTTTAGATGAAGCAACTTCTTCTATTGATACTAGAACAGAAAAACTAGTGCAAGAAGGTATGGATAGTCTTATGCATGGTAGAACTACGTTCGTAATTGCCCATAGATTATCAACTGTTAAAAATAGTGATTGCATTATGGTACTAGAGCTTGGCAAAATAATAGAGCGTGGTAACCATGATGAACTTATTGATTATGCTGGTAAATATTATCAGTTATACACAGGGAATCTAGCAGAACACGCATAAATATTATATGTGCAGAGGTAGTAGTTACAGCTAAGAAAAAGGGTGATACAGATTTTACAATCCGTATTACCCTTTGTTATTTCAAGATCCGGGTTCTGAAATTCTAGTAACACCGACATAAATGCGGCTAATAGCATACCAAGTCGCAAAATCTACGATTCCAGTGACTGGTAGGGCGAATATTTTCTGGAATGATTTTACAGTTTCTGCAGTTTTTGGACCATAAATACCGTCGGCTATAATAGTAGGTATAGCAGGATAATTTCTTGCAATTCGGTTTAGCTGCGTTTGGATTTGGCGAACTTTATCGCCACTTGTACCATTTATGAGCTCGTATCCTGGATAGGAGCTAGGAACTCCAGAAATTTGTGTGGCAGATGCAATATACATATCTGGACCGAAATAATTTCTTACGATTTCAATGGCACTTAGCCCTTCGTCACCTAGATATTTAGAACCCCATTGGCTAAGACCGGAACAGGTGACACGTTGACCGTCGCAGTAGGAAGTGAAAATAGGTTGTGCGATGCCAGGTCTTGCAAGATAATTATTAAATACCTGATCCACTAAGTAGGAAACATTAGAAAAAATATTTCTACCATAAATCCATTTTTGGTCATAAGCAGTAGAAGAAGTGATTGTAAAAGTATAACCTCTACTGCGATACCATTCTGTATAGACACGATTTAAGGTAAAGGACATGATACATAGCACATTTGCTAAAATGGTAGAATCCTCCCAAGTAGCATAGATTTCACTACATGCAACATTTTTGATATAATCTATATAGCGCACATAATAATCTTTTGCATTTCTATTATCGGGAGTACCATCGTGCACAATGATATATTCGGGTATGACAACGCGATTAAGTACAATGTCACCAGAATCAGGTACAGGTTTTACTTGCGCCTCGGGTATTTTAGCTGGATAATCCCCATATAAAGTGTGTGGTGGGATTACGATTATCTCTGGATTACTATTTGGAAGTGAAGAAGGTGTCATTGTGATTTCTTGCAAGGCAAGTACACCTGGAAGAAGTTCAATTCCTTCAACTTCTATTTCTTCGAAGTCAGGTGCGGTAATAAAAATAGTATAGGTACTGTATGGACGTGGTTCGTCAGGTGATTCACTATAGGAACTAGGCGGTGCAGATAAAGTAATGATAGGCGTTTGCCCTGATTCGTTTGTTGCGTATTGCAATAGAGTATCTGTTTGCATATCTGTAGAGCGAATCGTTACCTGTGCATTTACAATAGGTGTAAAACTTGTTTTTGATCTTAATAAAACTTGGAGCATTGCATTTGGCATAAAAGCTTCCTTGTAAGCTGTTTCTATTACAGTATGCAGGTATATAGATAAAAGTGTATAGATAGTGTTCACTTTTGATGCGTTTTATATTAGAATAAGAGGTATGATGGATTTATGTTTGAAAGGGGCAGTTGGTCGTATGAAGAGAGAAGATGTGAGGTTACGATATCAGTTATCAATACTATTTGAAAATATGCGATTAAAGAAATTGTCTAAGGCGGAGTGGCTTTTGCAGACAAGAGATCTTTTGTCGGGGCTAATGGCTATGGAACAAGATGATATATCGGCAGATTTGATTTATATACAGTTTTTGATCACGATTGGTGAAGAACAAAAAGCTAAAGAACTTCTAAAAGAGGCGCGTTTGTGGTTGGATTTTCATGAAGAAAAAGCACCTATTTGTTACGGGTATTATCTATATTTGAGCTTACTTGTTTCAGAGGATAGGGCTTATGCAGTGCAGGTGGTAGAAAAACTACAAGGGCTTAATAGAAGTTATATTATGGTGTGGCAACTACAATGGTTATTGTACTATGCAAAAGA
Organism: Lachnospiraceae bacterium; assembly: GCA_044425805.1. Lineage (GTDB taxonomy): Bacteria > Bacillota > Clostridia > Lachnospirales > Lachnospiraceae > RGIG6307. The sequence continues at coordinate 678,360 of JAWXVC010000004.1, forward strand.
AAGCATCAGTGAAGAGAGTGCAAACACCCAAACCTTACAATATCAGAACCTAAAGGAAATGTTTTTAAAAGGCTGTAGGAGTCCGTTTTTATACTTAGAAGGACGTGTGTTATTAGAACGCAATCATACTTTTTTATATCAGTTCTCAGAATTTGAAGTTCAAGTGTTACTCTATATGTTTAGAAATGAAGTTATTTCAGATACACTTGTAAAAGCGGTTATTGAGTACATGCTACAGGTGAAAGCATACAGAAGCTCATATGTGTTGATTCTAAAGTTTTGCTATGAACGGATGCCATCCAAAGAGCTGTTACACGCTATTTGTGCGATGCAGGTACAAGGTGGAATCTTTGATGCGTCAAGCTTGCCATGGTATGAACTTGGTATTACAACAGATGTTTTTATACATGGTATTTATGAAGCGTATATGAAATCAATTCCTATGCAACCTTTACTCTGCCAGGAACACAAACACTTTACAGAAGTAGTTATACCAAGACAGGTGTTAGAGTATTTCTTGCATGCAGGAGAAATTTCTGAGGATAGAAGAGCATACCTATATGCATATGTCTATGAACATAGAGTGAAATACATTGAGCTCTATAAGGAATATGAACCACTTATGCAGCCATTTGTGATGGAGTCACTCCGAAGGGGTGAGATGAATTATGGATTAGCATATTTGTATATGAGAACACTTCAGCCAGACTTTGTGCCACGTGAATGTTACGATACCTTTATAGATATATGTCATAGCTGTATGGTATCAGGGCTTGAACCTTTAGAGGGGAGCTTAGTGATACAGTATGAGCATATGCGAGATGAGGTGGTCGTTGCATATGAAAATGGAAGGGTGATTGTGCCCATTTTTGGTATGGACTATAGGTTGATGGTAGAAGATTTTAGGGGAGTTAGATCTGATGCGAAGTATGCAGTAGTCGAAGATATGATGCCAGAGGATTTTTTCTCAAAAATAGTAGGTGATACCTCCTATGGACATGTAAAATATCAAGTGCAGCAGCTAGAAAATCTTGATTTTACATTTTTTTCTAAGGCTTGGTTAGAGAAGGTCTTATATATTCTGAGTTTAGAACAGGTGACAGAAGCGTTTAAGCAAGAGCTTGTCATACAAGCATTACCGTATCTAGATGTATGGGATGAGTATAATATGATTCATCAAGTGCTAGATGCATGTAGACTTGAGCCAAACGAGTTGATGGAGCTTGAGAAACGAGTATGGAAAGGTGCCTTTTTAGATAATAGAATCGGTATTTATGGCATTCGGTTTTTAATGGATTATGACGAGGGAAGTCTTACAGAGCATTGTGGAATTTTCAAGCTTGCAAAAGAGCATGAGCTAGATGTCACACACTATGCAGGTTATCTACTACGTAGAATGCTAGAGCAAGAGCAAGTTGTCCTAGCGCAGTATCCAGAAATTTTCTCCACCTATTTATATGCGGGCGGGGATTTAGAAACGCTACAGCTTTTTATTGAAAATCGTGCAAACCTTGGATACACAAAGGAACTCGTATTAGCACATGTGATACTTGATGGAATTGTTTGTTTGGCGAAAGAAGGGGTTTCGTTTTCTCTTATGACAAATCTATGGTTTTTACGTGAAATTTCTAGGAAGGGTGTAGAGGCTGCGACAGATGATGAACGTGAGCTTGCTACAAGGCTACTAGAGCAGTTGTGTCAAAGCGATATTTATTTTGCCTGGATGCGTTGCCTTTCAGTATGGTGTCCACCACTTAGAAGAAAAGAAGCGATACAAGTTTTAGAATATATTGGAGAGCGAAAGGAACCTATTTGGGTGCAGTATACGATTGCACAAGGACGAGGACAAGAAGAAGCTTTGGTGCAATCAGAGGTTATGACACAGATAGAGGGTACCATCTATGTAAAAGAATTTTTGTTGTTTTACACAGAACGAGTGCACTACGAAATCTACACTTTGCAGGGAATGCAAAAAGTGCTTTTACAGCAAGGCGTTTTACAGAGCATTACACCAGAACAGACCAATGATAAGAGCAGATTTGCTAGAATTAATGAAATACAAGAAAAACGAGAAAAACGTCAGCTAGAAGAAGTGTATGATAACATCGGTCAATACTACAAATTAGGTGGTATGGTAGATGCGTTTTTCCATATTAAATAAAAGAGAGCTTCGAAAAGTGAGAGAAAACAATGTTTGAAAAATTAGATGGTTTTGATAAAGATAAACTATATATCGGCTATGATTTGGGTATGGACTATGGTGAAATCAGCTATTTTACGACCTATGATAAGGAGCTAAAAACGGTAATCAGTAGAGAAGATGCTACTTTGTTTCATTTTCCAAGTACACTTGTCAAGTATGGGAATCACTATTACGCAGGCATGGATGCGATGAAATATAAAGATGTGGAAGGTGCCATTGTCTTTGAAAGAGTACTAGAGCTTGCATTGACACAACCAAGTCTTGTAGTAAATGGAACGAGATATGAAACGGTAACGCTACTTGTCTTGTTTTTGAAACTTACTCTAAAGCAACTTGGAGAGAGCTATGCATCACAAAAGGCACAAGCTATTGTATTTACAACGTATGTTGCAGAAACAAAGGAATATCAAATGCCTCTATATGAGGTGCTAGGCAAAGCTGCAAAGCTTGTATTTTCAAAAAAAACAAAGGTTTATTTGCAAACAAGAAGTGAGAGTATTTATTATTACTTGTTTTATCAAGAAGATGCCTTATATGAAGGCAATGCACTTGTTTATGAATACCAACAAGAATGTCTCAAAAGCTTTTTTGTACAAATAAAGGGGCAAACAGCTCCTTATGGGGTACAAATCACTTCAGATGCACATGAATCGCTTGCTGTCATGAAAAACAGCATCACACAGCTAAAGGTGCCGAGATTTAAAAAGCAACTAGATGAAACCTTTTATCAAATCATTAACAAACAAAACACCACAAAACAATATCAAGTCGCGTACTTGATAGGGGATGGGTTTAAGGGGGAGTGGTTAGAGCAATCACTCGATATACTCTGTGAAAAAGCGAGGATTTTTCAAGGGAACAATATGTATAGTCTAGGTGCTTGTTATCAATTACTGCAAATGCTTGAACCCAAAACATCCTTTGAAGAATATCTCCTTGTTGAAAAGGATACAATCACATACGAAATAGGGATGTTTACATTTAAACAAGGGTTTTTGCAAGAAGAAATAGAAGAAAGCTACGATTTGATTTTTAAGGCTGGTACAAATTATCATGATTGCGAAAAAATTTTTTGCTTGATACCAGAAGATGAAATGCAACTTGTGTTAATTGCAAGACATACATATAGCGAGGTGGAGCATACTCTTCGCATATCGTTAGAAGGCCTTCCTAGTAGACAAATTGGAGAAACGAAACTAGAGGTTGTGTTAAGGTTTATCATGCCACAGGAACTAAGTGTTTCTGTTCGAGATATTGGGATAGCGGATATCGTAGAAGGAAGTAAGTTCATGGTATCTGAAATCTTTAGACTAGAATAGGAGAGGGGGGAGTGTTATGTATTTATGCCAAGGGAAAGTCGTGACGAAAAGCTTTTATATAGATTCCATTGCCATGTCTATAGATAGCTTAGAGGGCTTGGTGCTTGTACTTGTGAAAAAGCAACATGCAGTAGATAGGAAATTCTTTTCAAAAGAATTGATCCAGTGGCTCGATCAAGAATGTGGTCAAAATGATTTGGCATTTAAGTTATTTGATTATACCAAAAGGAAAAAAAGCTTTATAGAATGTATGGAATTGACCTTAAGGTATGTAGGATATATATCGGATGCTAGAATAGAGGAATTGATATTTTTGTTTGAGCAAGGAGAACAGCTCTCTGAAATAGAAAAATCTAAGCTAGATGCAGATAGATTAGTGCAGGAAGGGAAATATTCTGATGCCATGTTTCAGTATGGTTGCATGCTAGAGGAATTGCCAGAGGCAGAAAGCTTTATGAGGAGCTGTCTTTTGCATAATATGGGAGTGCTATATTCGTACATGTTTCAGTTTCTAAACGCTTATCAAGCATTTAGACAAGCTTATGCATTGGCACCAACAGATGAAACCCTTTTTCAGATGCTTTTTAGTGCTAGATTAGGCTTTGAAGAAAAAGAATATCTTGAGATAGTTACTGCAACAGATGGTTATTATCAAATATCTCTTCAAGTAGAAGATGCGATTACACAATATAATCAAAGTTTTCAACATTCTAAGCTGAAAGAGGAATTAAGTCAACTTGAAGAATGGAAAGATTATGGCAGTGAAGAGGGATTTTATATAGCTACTGGACGTGTCGTTCGCAAATTAACAGAAGAATATTATAGAAATTATATATAGTTCAACAATATATTGTAATTCATTTCTTGATTTTATAAGGGGTAAGGTTTATAATATATGTGTTTTTGAAAAACAATCAAAGGAGAAAAACTGATGGAAAAATTGGAACAATTATATGAGGGTAAAGCAAAAAAGGTATATGCAACAGAAAATCCTGACATCGTTATCGTAGATTATAAAGATGATGCAACAGCATTTAATGGTGAAAAAAAAGGTACTATCACTGGTAAAGGTGTAGTTAACAATCGTATGTCAAATCATGTTTTTAAAATTCTTGAAAAAGAAGGTGTGCCAACGCATCTTGTAGAAGAGTTAAGTGACAGAGAAACAGCAGTAAAAAAAGTTGATATTGTTCCATTAGAAGTAATTATTCGTAATGTGGCAGCAGGTAGTTTTTCAAAAAGACTTGGCGTGCCAGAAGGTACACAATTTGCATGTCCAACAGTTGAATTTTCATATAAAAATGATGATTTAGGCGATCCACTTATCAACGATCACTTTGCAGTAGCATTAAACCTTGCTACATGGGAAGAAATTGAAATTATCAAACAATACGCATTTAAAGTGAATGATGTATTAAAAGCATATTTCTTAGAAGCTGATATCAAATTAGTGGATTTCAAAATCGAATTTGGTAGATACCATGGGGAAATCATCCTTGCAGATGAAACAAGCCCTGACACATGCCGTTTATGGGATGTTAATACAAATGAAAAATTAGATAAAGATCGTTTCCGTAGAGATATGGGAAATGTAGAAGAAGCATATAATGAGGTTTTTGCTCGTTTGGGGTTATAAGAATGACAAAAAATATGAATGAAGAAATTTCCCTAGAAGATAGACTTGGTGAAGAATGTGGCGTAATGGCTGGCTATGATTTTGATGGTGGTGACGTTTCTAGTAGTATTTACTATGGTTTACTTGCTTTACAACATAGAGGGCAAGAAAGTTGTGGTATTGCTGTAAGTGATACGAATCGTGAAGGTTGTCAAGTTTCTGTGCATAAAGACATGGGCCTAGTAAATGAAGTTTTTATTGGAGATACCCTAGACAAATTATCTGGGAACATCGGCGTTGGACATGTTAGGTATTCAACAGCTGGAAGCTCTACTAGAGAAAATGCACAACCGCTGGTTATTAATTATATCAAAGGAATTTTGGGGTTGGCGCATAATGGTAACTTAATCAATGCACCTGAACTTAGAAATGAGCTTGCACAGTCTGGTGCTATTTTCCAAACCACGATTGATTCAGAGCTTATTGCGTACCATGTTGCTAGAGAACGTGTAAATACAAAAACTGCAGAACAAGCGGTTAGTGCAGCTATGAAGAAGATAAAAGGTGCTTATTCACTCGTTATCATGTCTCCACGCAAGATGATTGGTGCAAGAGATCCTTACGGATTTAGACCACTTTGTATCGGTAAAAGAGATAACGCTTATTTCTTATCTTCAGAATCCTGTGCACTTGATACAATCGGTGCTAGCTTTGTACGTGATGTGGAGCCGGGTGAAATTGTAGTGATTTCTCCAAAAGATGGTATTGTTTCTGATAAGAGCAATTGTATTTCAAAAGCAGAACATGCAAGATGCATTTTTGAATATATTTATTTTTCAAGACCAGATAGTATCATTGATGAAGTAAGTGTTTATAATTCACGTATGCTAGCAGGTAAATTCCTTGCAATGGATTCACCGGTGGAAGCTGACTTAGTAGTGGGTGTTCCAGAATCTGGAAATGTCGCTGCTATGGGTTATGCATTACAATCAGGTATTCCATATGGAATGGCTTTTGTGAAAAATGCTTATGTAGGGCGTACTTTTATTAAACCAAAGCAAAAAAGTAGAGAAAGTAGCGTTCAAGTAAAGCTAAATGTTTTAAAGGAAGCTGTTGCTGGTAAGAGAATTATCATGATCGATGATTCAATTGTGCGTGGTACGACCTCGGATCGAATTGTTACAATGCTTCGTGAAGCGGGAGCAAAAGAAGTACATATGCGTATTTCTTCACCACCATTTTTATACCCATGCTACTTTGGTACAGATGTACCAGCTAGAGATCAGCTCATTGCTTATAACAGAACAATTTCTGAAATTTCAGAGGTGATTGGAACAGATACACTTGACTATTTGAAAATAGAACGTTTAGAAGAAATTGTAGGTGGTTTGAGCATCTGTAAGGGTTGCTTCACAGGAGACTATCCACTCACGCCTCCAACAGAAGATATTCGTGGCACTTTCGACAAATAACAGTTTAGTAAAGATAGGAGACAAACAATGTCTAATGATAAATATGTAAGCCCACTTTCAGAGAGATATGCTAGTAAAGAAATGCAATTTATTTTCTCACCAGATATGAAATTCCGTACTTGGAGAAAACTATGGATTGCTCTTGCTGAAGTGGAAATGGAATTAGGTTTACCGATTACGAGTGAACAAATTGATGAGCTTAAGGCACATGCACAAGATATCAATTATGATGTAGCAAAAGCTAGAGAAAAAGAAGTTCGTCATGATGTTATGAGTCATGTGTTCGCATATGGTGAACAATGTCCAAGCGCAAAGGGTATCATTCATTTGGGTGCAACTTCATGTTATGTTGGTGATAATACAGATATTATCGTTATGACAGAGGCTCTTAAATTAGTGCGTAAGAAATTAATAAACGTAATGGCTGAACTTGCTAAATTTGCAGATGAGTATAAGGCACTACCAACACTTGCATTTACACATTTTCAACCAGCGCAACCAACAACTGTTGGTAAGAGAGCAGCTCTATGGCTACAAGAATTTTGTCTTGACTTAGAAGATTTAGATTTTGTACTTGAGAATATTAAGCTACTTGGTTCTAAGGGTACTACGGGAACACAAGCTTCTTTCCTTGAATTGTTTAATGGAGATCATGAGACTATTGAAAAAATTGATCCTATGATAGCTGCAAAGATGGGATTTAAAGATTGTTATCCAGTATCTGGACAAACATACTCTAGAAAAGTAGATACAAAGGTAGCGAATGTATTGGCTGGTATTGCAGCAAGTGCACATAAGATGAGTAACGATATTCGTTTATTACAACACCTAAAAGAAGTTGAAGAACCTTTTGAAAAATCACAAATCGGCTCTTCAGCAATGGCATATAAGAGAAACCCTATGAGAAGTGAACGTATCGCATCTCTTAGCAGATACGTTATGGTAGATGCTATGAACCCTGCGATTACATCAGCAACTCAGTGGTTTGAAAGAACACTTGATGACTCGGCAAACAAACGTCTTTCGATTCCAGAAGGTTTTCTTGCTACAGATGGTATTTTAGACTTATGTTTAAATGTTGTAGATGGTCTTGTAGTATACGACAAGGTTATTACACGTCGTCTTATGAGTGAATTACCTTTTATGGCAACTGAAAATATTATGATGGATGCTGTAAAGCGTGGTGGAGATAGACAAGAGTTACACGAAAGAATTCGTGAGTTATCTATGGAAGCTGGCAAAAACGTTAAGGTAGAAGGTAAAGAAAACAACCTCCTAGAGCTTATTGCAGCAGATCCTTCTTTTGGTCTTACAATTGAAGAATTACAAGCTTGCATGGACCCTAGTAAATATGTAGGTCGCTCAAAAGAACAAGTGGATACATTCCTTGCGAATGTAATCAATCCTATCTTAGAAGCTAATGCTGATGTATTAGGTTTATCAGCTGATATCAATGTATAAAATAGTTATAAAAATATAAGATTTCTTATATAGACAAGATAAGGTCTTTCCTATATAATATCATACGGTGCCGTATGAGTAATACAAATAGGCATCTGCAATATAGAAAAGATTTGATAAATAGTAATCCTTGTGTTTACTAAAAACACTAGAATACTTGTGTGCGTATCAAAACGCAGGAATGGAGAGTTCATATGGTAAAAGCAGTAGTAGGTGCTAACTGGGGAGATGAAGGAAAAGGTAAAATCACTGATGTATTAGCTGAAAAAGCAGATATTATCGTTCGCTTCCAAGGCGGTGCAAATGCTGGACATACAATCAAAAACAACTACGGCAAGTTTGCACTTCATAGTCTACCAAGTGGTGTATTCTATGATCATACAACAAGCGTAATCGGGAATGGTGTTGCACTTAATATTCCGGTTTTATTCAACGAAGTACAATCAATCGTGGATAAAAACGTACCAATGCCTAAAGTGTTAGTTTCAGATAGATGTCAAGTAGTAATGCCTTATCATATTTTATTTGATCAATACGAAGAAGAACGACTAGGTGGTAAATCATTTGGTTCTACAAAGTCAGGTATTGCTCCTTTCTATTCAGACAAGTATGCAAAAATCGGTTTTCAAGTAAGTGAATTATTCGATGAAGAAACTTTGATCGAAAAAGTAGAAAGTGTTTGTGCATACAAAAATGTTATGCTAGAACATTTATACCATAAACCACTTATTGATCAAGCTGAATTATTAAACACATTACATGAATATAGAGATATGGTAGCTCCTTATGTTTGTGATGTTTCATTATTCTTAGATCAAGCAATCAAAGAAGGTAAGACTGTTTTACTAGAAGGACAGCTTGGAACGATGAAAGATCCAGATCACGGAATTTATCCAATGGTTACTTCATCATCGACTTTAGCAGCCTATGGTGCTATTGGCGCTGGTGTGGCACCACACGAAATCAAAGAAATTGTTACAGTATGTAAAGCATATTCTTCGGCAGTAGGCGCGGGTGAATTTGTTTCAGAAATCTTTGGTGAAGAAGCGGATGAACTTCGTCGTCGTGGTGGTGATGGCGGTGAATATGGTGCTACAACAGGTAGACCAAGACGTATGGGTTGGTTTGACTGTGTTGCTAGTAAATATGGTTGTCGCTTACAAGGTACTACAGATGTAGCTTTCACAGTGCTTGATGTACTTGGTTACCTTGAAGAGATTCCTGTATGTGTCGGTTATGAAGTAGATGGAGTGGTTACTACAGACTTCCCTGTTACTACAAAGCTTAAACATGCAACACCTGTTTATACAGTACTACCTGGTTGGAATTGTGATATCGACGGAATCAAAGAATATGATAAGCTTCCAGAAAACTGTCGTAAATATGTGGAATTTGTAGAAGAGCAACTTGGTTACCCAATCACTATGGTAAGTAATGGAGCTGGACGTGATGACATCATCTACAGAACAAGCCCACTAAGTAAATAGCAATATACTTTACAGTGTTGAATTTAATAAGGATACGTATATATAACTTTAGACAGGTCGTTTGCACTACATGTCGCTCGTTGCGGTACATAGTACCTGCGTAAAAGTTATATATAGGTATCCTTTTTTAGTATATTGATGTAAAACAAATAGTTCAGAATAAGTGATATACGTTTACGAAATCGAAAGTGAAATAGGTCCTTTTAAGTGGTGAAGTTGTTTAAAATCCTTCTTTAGGTACTAATTTACTGCGTACATCGGTTGGTTTTAGTTTACCAGCGTGGATGTCTGCAGTTCTAGCATGAGCTTTTTTCATACCATTAATATAGCCTTCATATGGTCTGTTACAAACATCAACGATACCTATGTTTAGATTTTCACCGTCAAATCTACCGAGGGTAGGTTGGTCATTCCATTGGAAGGAATGTGCACCTAGCATATAAGGAAGGGCGGCAGCTTGTTCGAGGTAATACTGATAGAATACACCGCGTTCTTCTTGTGATGTAACACCGAACATACTATTCGACATAAGTCCGACATCTAAGGAACCAACTTGGAATTCTCCGATTAGAAGAGGTTTACCTGTCATAGCATGGATGCGATCAAAAGCTTCGGGTGTAGGAGCCTCTTTATAGTGATTGATTGAGAAAACATCACAATATTCAAAACCTTCTACTAAGTCATCTGTTGCTAGCCATCCATAACGTAGTCCGAGGTTGAGGTGGTTTTGATCTACAGCCCGATATGCTTCTGCAGGAACTCTTACATATTCTCTGATAATACGTCTCGTAAATTGTTCTGTATCAAGTTTTGCAGCCTCTGATAACTTTGAGGCAGCGCTTATTGGAAGCTTCAAATCAGAGAAAGCAGATAGATGTATCCCCCAGGCAGCGTTAAGTTCTTCGATGGAGTTGTATTTTCGTACCATTTCACATATAAAGATATCCTTTGTAGCAAAAGATTCTTCTTTTTCTAGCATTAACTCTGTTAAGTTATAATCTCCAAAAGCCCAATCTGGCTCGTTTCTCATAAAGTAACCAATCATATACGGATCATTTTTATATGGCTCAAGCCATTTCGCACATTCTCTTGCAGAATTTCTATATTCCAAAGAAAAAACATCAGGCATCGAGCGAAATAATGTTTTCTCTGTGCTAGGGAAAGTTCCTTGCATAACATAAGATATTTGTTTTTTTATACCAAAGCCTTCATCAGCCCAGTTTGCTACGGTATTGTAACCATAGGAAAGTAAGCGATTAGCAGTGAGTTTTTCCCATGCATCATGCCAGTTTTCACCAAAGGCTTTGATGAGATTTACAGTTAAAAGAGATAGGGATTCTATGTGAAAGTCTATGACCCATGCATCCTTAAACATTCCATCTTTTGGAGGGATTTCTTCAAATAATGATTCTAGTCCAGTGACGGGAGAACCTTCGTGAGAACGCATAACATCCATCCCTTGTGAAAAAAGCAAATAGCCTTCTGGATCACAAAACCAGAAAACACCATCTTCTTCATGAATGCGGAAGAATCCAGTCCCTTCACGTTTTAGAGACAATTCCCCACCATATTTGCTTCTATTACAAGCAAAGGCTTCTTCAGGGGTTTTAAGTGCATTTTGAAGATAAGAAATCATTTCTTCTTCATTTTTCATTTTCCCAGGCCAATCTTTCATAGTCCATTGTCCCATGCTATCTACCTGAGGTTTTATTTGTATATTGTCAGTTGGTGCTTGATTGGTTACATATGGATAGTTGTAGAGTAGCTCACAGCTATAAGAAGATTTAGGAACCACTAATTCAAGCGCAACAAGATCCTTAGCATGAATTGGAGTGCCGTGCATCATATTCTTAAGTCGGCCAGGTGTTCTTTTCATAAATACAGTTTCTAAATTCAAGAAAGTAAGAGGAAAAGATACATTTACATCCATGTAGGGGAGCGTGCCAAAATCAGCTTGTGCATAATCTCCATTCTCAGCATAAAATTTGTAATTAAAATAGTAGGAATGGATCGTGTCATAACGAAGAGGTATTACAATGTATTTTTCTGTAGTGATTTCTTCTCCGAATAAGATTCCCTTCTCTAAATCGATGCGTACACTACCACCACCAGTTCCTACCTCGAGCTTGTAGCCTTCGCTTGTACAAGTTAGTTTAATGTCACCGGTAACGATAGGAAGGTTTTTTTGTTTGCCTTTTGATTCCATATCAATTCACATCACTTTCCTCTTCATTTGCCATTTTAGCATTTCCAAATTTCTTCATGAAGAATAATAACATCCAAAGAAGTACAGGTACCATGATATCCATGATAATAAATCCTTTGAATAACTGTCTGCCAAGATCGGTTTGTATAAATGCAAGTATTAAAGTGGTTATATACATGCTAATTAATAATACAATGCCAGTAATCGCTAAATATTTTTGTGCTTTTGTTTTCATTTAAAATCCTCGCTTATCTATTATACAAGGAGTATAGCATCCCACGTGTGACTTAACAAGGATGTTTGATATAATATGTTTTTTTGTGGAAAAGACTTGAAAAATAAGCTAGAATGAGAATAATAGAAGTATAAGGCGATAGTATTTTTGTCGCTTATTTTATGAAATAAAAGGAGGATACGATGTTACCAAAAGATCCAGTGATGCTACTTAGCGTAGTGAACACAAAACTTAGAGACGTATATCAAAGCTTAGATCAGATGTGTGAAGATTTAGATGTAGATAAAAATGAGCTGATTACAAAGCTAGAAGCAATATCGTATAAATACGATTTAGAACAAAATCAATTCATATGATACAGAAACATAAAATGGCTATCTTGAGGAATTCAAGATAGCCATTTTTTTTATTAAGCATTTACTTTTGATAGTGTGCCGGATTTTTTAAGTCCAAAGCCAGCAATACCTACGATACCACCAACTGCGATGAAAATAAATCGGCCCAAGATCTCATTTCCTGGAATGAAGAACATAAGCATAATCAAGATGCCTGCTACTAGGAGTAGGCCACCAAGTGTTTTTCTTTGCTTACAATCTGATTCGACTACCAAAGGATCTTCTTCGTTAATAACTACAGGAGTAGATGTGTTTTCGAAGAATAAATCAATTTCTGCTTGACGTTCTGCGCTAGGTTCTTTGTAGAAGAGCTTACTTAAGAAGAAGAATGGAGTTGTGATGCAACCGTGTAATACAACACCTAATGTAAGTGAAGTCATATCACTGAATTCATCTGCGGTAAGCTGGAAACCAAGTACTGATGAAACCATGTCGATTGTAATGACATTTGCTATACAGTAAGATACGGTTAAACCAACGAGTAAGGTTCCCCAACCAGACCAGTCAGGAGTTTTCTTGACAAAGAATCCTAATAATGCAGGGATTAGCATTGGTAATGCGAGTAAGGAACCAACAGTTGTTGTTACATTGAATAAGCTTGTGTTTTGTAAGCTATTAATGAAAATACCTACAGCGATAACAGCAATACCGAAAACTAAGGTCATTGCCTTACCGAGCTTTAACATTTTTTCTTCACTGGCATCTTTATTGATAAAGATTTTGTATACATTACGAACTACAATACCTGAGTTTTTGTTTAAAGCGGAATCCATAGATGACATCGTTGCAGCAAACATTGCAGACATCATAAGTCCAACCATACCGATTGGGAGGTAATCTCGTACGAAGACAAAATAGGTTGCATCCGTAATACTATTACCAAGAGATTCTAGACCCCAAGTCGCTGTATCAGGATTAAATGCTGCAATAAACCAAGCTGGAACAAACCATAAAACTGGTCCGATAAACATGAGAGCACAAGCAAGAAGTGCTGCTTTTCTTGCGTTTTTACTATCCTTTGCACACATGTATCTGTAAGAATCAATCATGTTGTTGGTTGATAGGAATTGTTTTACAAAAGAGCAGAGGCACCAAGCAACGAATAACCACATGTAGTTGTAATCAGAACCTGTAACAATTTTTTCTGGGAGACCTTCTGCAAATATTACATCAAGACCACCGGCTTTAATAATTGCCACAATACTTGCTACAACGGAAACAGCCATAATAATAACCATTTGTAGAAAATCTGAAGCTACAACGGCCCAAGCACCACCAGTTACAGACATTAATACTACGATAGCTCCTGTGATAACAATTGTGGTATTCATATCTACATTAAATACAGCTGCAGCAAATACGGCAAGACCATTTAACCAGATACCAGCTTGAATAATACTAATAGGAAGAGAAGCTAATGTAAATGCTTGCTCATTCACTTTACCATATCTTAAACGGATACCTTCAATTGGAGTGATTACTCTAAGCTGTCTTGACTTTGCTGCAAAGAATAAATAGTTGAAAAAATATCCAACTGCATTTCCAAAGAAAATTGCAAGTACTGCAAATCCGTCTGTAAAAGCTTTTCCAGCGGCACCGGTAAAGGTCCATGCACTAAATTGTGTCATAAAGGCTGTTGCACCAACCATCCACCAAAGCATTTTACCGCCACCTCTAAAATAGTCGCTTGTTGAACTTGAAAAAGTTCTGAAAATCCATCCAATTGCTATTAGGAATAAAAAATAAACTAGTATAACACAAATGTCTACCATAACTGCTCCTTCCGACTCTCGTCTATGTGGTAATAAATTTACGAATGCTGAACATATATTCACATATACGAATACTGTTCCTTGATACGAACGATTATAAAGATAATATAAAAAAATGTCAATATTCATAGAAAAATTTGAAGGCGCGAAGGTGATATTCGTATGAATGCACATGATTACATTTTGATATTTGTACAATATTACTATAAGTATTGTACGAGAAATCATTTACTGCATACATACGATATGATATTATATATTCGAGATATCATATTGCTTTCGCATATGCGAATGCACAAAGAGGTTATATGGAGATGAATATGAAAAAAAAGGTGAATATATTAGAAGATAAATTAGATAGTGTTATCTGGATTATTATTATTCCGATTATAGCTACAAATTTAATTGATGGAATTTATGGGATTATTGATAGCTTGTTTGTTGCAAATATTGGAAGTATGGCGGTTGCAAGTGTTACTTTTGTAGGACCGATTCAGGATACCTTAAGTGCAGTAGGAACTGGACTGGCATTTGCAGGTTGTGGATTGATTGCACAGTACATAGGTGCAGGAGATGAAAAACGTGCCAGAAGAATGATTGGCCATGTTTTTGTGATCGGTACTATTGTTGGTTTTGTGGTTAGTGCCTTTACTTTCTTTTTTTCAGAATTCGTTTTGATTCGTGCAGGTATTACAGATGCACTTATCGCAGATGCAAAGTTATATTTAGAATTAACCTCATGGAGTGTTTGCTTTAACTTTATTATCATCATCTATTTGGCAATTGAGCGTGCACAAGGAAATACGAAGCATGCTATGACGATTAATTTTTACTCACTGGCGCTTAAACTGGTATTTTGTTATCTATTTACCATTCTTTATGATGGTGGTATCGCAGGAATTGGATACGCAACGGTACTTGCAAAAGGTATTTGTGCAGTGATTTGTATTTTCTGTATGATTTCTAAGAAAAACGATCGCTTGCTGAAACTTGAAGAATATGCAATAACAGCTTCACATACGAAGATTTTGTTGATTACTGCGATTCCACTTATTATGGAAAAATCATTGGTGGCGTATGGGTTTGTTATTACCAATAAATATGTTCTTGAGTTTGGAGAGGCGGTTTTAGCTGCGTATGGTGTAACAAATAAGGTGAATTCGGTGTTTTTTAAAAGCGTTACTGCATTTGGTTACGGTCTTGCAGTGATAGTTGGACAAAATGTTGGAGCAAAAAATATAGACCGTGCGAGGGCGGCAGTACGTAAAACAATGTTATATTCCGTTTTAGTCGCAATACTTGCGTTGGCTTTTTTAATTCCTATGAGACCTTATATTGCAAGTCTTTTTATAGATTCATCAGAGGAAACATATCAGCATATTATCAATGCAATGGGCATTTATACAGCATCTATTATTCCATGGGGTATTACGGAGTGTGTGCTAGGCATATTCCAAGGAACTGGCTACACGATGTACAACTTGACGATTAGTTTGGTTAGAATATATGTCCTTAGAGTGCCAGTTGTTATTATTTTATCGCAACCATTTTGGGGTTTAGGTGAGTTCGGTATATGGTATGCAATGTTGATAAGTAATACGTTATGTGCATTTTTCTCGTTAAGTATGTACTTTTTGCTTAGAAAAAAAGTATTTAACCATCTGTTTATATCCAAAGTGAGTAAAGAATAATGATTTTATAATAAAAAAATATGCACAACATACTAAAAAGTACAAAATTCTTATTGACTTCTGGGTGATATGAACATATAATAGCGATATGAAAAACGGATATACAGATAAAAAACGAATATGCGAACACGACGAGGGCGTGTAGGAAAATGTGGAAAGAAGGAAAATAAAATGAAAAGAAAAGTATTGCAAAAAAGTATAGCATTAGTGCTGACAACAGCTATGTGCACATCGCTATTTGTAGGATGTGGTAGTAGTGATTCTGCTACATCGAGTAGTTCATCATCGTCAAGTACTAGTGAAGCTGGAGAAGTTTGCTATGATGCAAATGGAAATGTAACAGGTATGAACTTCCCATTAGAAGAAGATATGGAATTTACATTTCACTATCATGCAAGAAATATGTATGTATTTGATGAAGAATGGCCAGTCTACCAAGAGTTAGCAGAGATTACAGGTATCTCACTTGTTAACACTGGTAATATTGTTTTGACAAATTCAGAAGAGGCGATTCAATTGCAAGCTATTGAAGGTTTTCCATCGGATTTATATGGTGGAAATAACACAGCAGATTACTTTATGCAGTATGGTCCTGATGGGGCGTTTATAGCGCTTAATGATTACTGGGAGTATATGCCAAACTTTAGAGCATACTTAGATGCGAATCCAGAAGTTGAAGGTTCTATTACAGCTGAAGATGGAAATATTTATCACATGCCTTATATTCAAGAAGGAGATGTTGCTCGTACATATTTCATTAGAACTGACTGGTTAGATAATTTAGGATTAGATATTCCTGTTACAACAGATGACTATGAAGCAGTTTTATATGCCTTCTTAGAACAAGATGCAAATGGAAATGGTGATACAAGCGATGAAATCCCTTATTTCAATGATAAGTGGAATGAAATGATTCGTTTGGTAAACCTTTGGGATGCTAGATGTTACTCACAAGACGATTACAGCCAACGTATTATTCCAAACGAAGATGGTACAATGTATCATGCTTGGACAGCTGATGAATTTAGAGATGCTATCGTAAAGCTATCACAATGGTATACAGATGGAATTATCGATCAAGAAATCTGGACAAAGGGTAACTCGTCTAGAAAAGAATATATTCCTGGAGATATTGGTGGATCTACGCATGAGTGGGTTGCTTCTACATCGGCATATAACTCAACGGTAACAGATGTCGAAGGTTTTGAATTATCGGTCATTGCACCACCTATTACATCTGAAGGAAATCAATGGGAAGAACATCAAAGACTACTTTGTAAACCTGATGGATGGGCAGTTTCAATAAACTGTGATACACCAGAATACTTATTTGCTTATATGGATTACTTTTGGACAGAAGAAGGTAGAATTTTAAGTAACTTTGGTGTTGAAGGTACTGATTGGGAATATGATGAAGATGGAAATCCTCAATTTGTTGAGGAAGTATTAAACAGTGATACAGCAGTAAATACTTATCTAGAATCAGAAGTAGGTGCGCAACTAAAACAAGGTTATTGGATGTATTATGAATATGAAATCCAATGGACTGATGAAGAATTTGGTCAACCAGGTGTTGCTATGTATCAAGAACTGGGTTTAGGAGATAGTGTTACTCAGCTACCAGCTATGTCATGGACAAAAGAAGAAAAAACTGTAGTAGATAACTTGATGACGGCCTTAAATGACTATCAAGATGAAATGGTACAAAGATGGATTAGCTCTTCAAATAATGAATTGGTTCTTGAAGAATGGGATTCCTATATTGCAACATGCGAATCATATGGTGTAGAACAGTTGTTAGATGTATATGAAACTTCGTACCAAAGATTATTATCAGTAGGAGAATAATTAAAAGCATCATCCTTAACAGGCAAAGTTATTCGAATTAATGATGGTATAGACCTCCTATAAAAGAGAGTAAATAAATACAAGGAGCAAGTAGATGAGTGTATTAAAAAAAATCAAAGTGGGGAAAGAAACCTCGAAGGTTGTCTACAGTAGTAAAACGCGTAAAGAGCGTTTTGTACAAGGTGTAAAAGATAACTGGCAGCTATATGTTTTACTAGCGCCATTGATGATATGGTTGACATTATTTTCATATAAGCCAATGTATGGTTTGTTAATTGCGTTTAAAGATTACAATCTTTTTAGAGGTATGGATGGCAGTGAATGGGTAGGATTGTATAATTTTGAAAGGCTGTTTACTGGATCGGGAGCTGTGAATTTCTGGAGAGCTTTTAAAAATACGATTATAATAAGTTCGTATTCACTTCTTTTCGCATTTCCAATTCCTATTATACTTGCATTATTTTTCAATGAAGTGAAAGACGGATTATTTAGAAGAGGAGTTCAAACAGTAATGTTTTTACCTCATTTTCTCTCAGATGTTATTTTGGCAGGTATTGTAACTTCGTTTTTACAACCAAGTACAGGTATTGTCAATGTTTTACTCTCAAATCTTGGTATTATAGACAGTGGTATATATTTTCTTATGGAGCCATCATGGTTTAGACCAATATATATTTTAAGTACTTTATGGAAAGAAGCTGGGTTTGGATCTATCGTATACTTTGCTGCTTTAAGTGGTATTTCACCTGAACAATATGAAGCGGCATCTGTAGATGGTGCTTCGAAAATTCAGAAAATGCTATATGTAAGTTTACCAGGAATTGCTCCGACAATTGCAATTATGCTAATTATTCGTATTGGTAACTTATTGAATGTAGGATATGAGTTGATTATGTTATTGTATCAACCAGTTACATATGAAACAGCCGATGTACTAAGTACCTATATTTATAGACTGGGTATTACCGGTAGTAACGATTTCTCCCTTGCAGCCGCAGCGGGACTATTTAACTCAGTTATCGGATTTTGCTTGGTAATTGGTGCAAACAAGATCAGTAAGAAAATGTCTGATACTGTATTATGGTAGGAAAGGGGATACATAAAAATGAATAAATTAAAATCATCAGATAAAGTGTTTACTGCATTTATTTATGTGCTACTAGCTGTTTTAGGGCTCGCTTGTTTGTACCCATTCCTATATGTAGTATCAAGCTCATTAAGCTCAGGAAATATGGTTTCACAAGGTGCTGTAGTACTTTGGCCAAAAGAATTCACACTTGATGCGTACAAGATTGTAGTGGAGGATGCATTGTTTTGGAAATCTTACGCAAATACATTTTTCTTCACAATCTTTGGTACTATTTATAGTATTATTATTTCTTCTATGGGCGCATATGCGTTATCTAGAAAGAAATTAAAGGGCCGTAAAATGTTTAATATGCTCTTGGTGTTCACAATGTGGTTCCAAGCAGGTATGATTCCAATGTATTTAAATTATCAATCACTTGGTATTAAAGATAGCATGTGGGGTATTGTAATTGCATTTGGTGTTACACCATTTAATATTATTTTATTACGTAACTATTTTGAAAATGTACCAGAATCGCTAGAAGAAGCTTCTAGAATTGACGGTGCAAACCACTTTGTTATTTTTACTAGAATTTTCTTGCCATTATCAAAACCATCTTTAGCAACAGTAGTACTTTACTACGCAATTGGTAGATGGAATGGGTTCTTTTGGACTATGATTTTGATTAGTGATATCAATAAAACACCACTTCAGGTATATTTAAGAAAAATGATTATTGAAAAAGAACAGCTTGCTGAAATGCTTGTATCATCTAATTTCACAACAGGAGCTTCCTTAGATACGACGATTTATGCAATTATTGTATGCTCTATGATTCCGGTTATGATTGCCTATCCAATGATTCAAAAATACTTTACAAAAGGTATCATGGTTGGTGGTGTAAAAGAGTAAAGGTTGGTAACAGATTATGTTAAAAGCATTTTTAAAAAAATATGCAGTTGAAATAATAGAGGCGTACTTAGCGGCGGCAGTTTGTTATATATGCATGTATACAATGGGAGCAAGCGTTTGGGTTGTAGCAGTGGTGATAGCTTTTGTTGATTCCTACTTAAAAACACCTATTGTGAATGCATTACGTGTAGGAAATGAAGCAGATCAAGATATTTTCAGAGTAAAACACCTTGAATTATTGAAAAAAATTGTAAAATCTATTATAATCTGTGCTATAATTGTTTTTATATATTATGTTATCAATACTTATGCCTTTTCTACCTCGGTTGAACCTATTACCTTTGGTATATTGTATGAATTATTAAATATATGGATTGGGAAAATGATCAAGAAAAAATTATGATTTTCTTGAAATAGGGATTAGAGAGGTATAAGGGAGTAAACAATGAAGATTCACAGAACTGTTGACAGAGCTATTAGCATGTTAGAAATTATTTCGAATCATCCAGAGGGTGTCAGTTTAAATGAGATTAGTGAGATGATGGAAATTCCAAAATCTAGTTGCTTTGATATTTTACACACTTTAGTTAGTACACAGATGATCGAACCTATCGGAAGAGAGGGTAAAATATACCGTATAGGTATACGCGCATTTGTAATTGGAAATCAATATTTATCAAGCAAGAAGTTAATGGAAATAGCACAAACTCAAATTGAGCATATCGGAGATAGATTTGAAAAGTCGGTTTTTCTTGCAGAGGATAGCTTTGATAAAGTTGTTTATGTATATAAGTATCAACCAAAAGACATTGCAGTTGTAGCATCCTGTACTGTAGGAACGAAAATGGAGTATTATAACACAGCGCTTGGTAAGTGCATGCTAGCTTTTAAAGATAATTTTGTTGAGCTGATTGACAAGGCTTATGAACAAGGTGTCATATCAGATAAAGAACGCTTGATTCTAGAGGTGATTGATATTCGAAAGAAAAAATACGTCTTTAGTGATCAGGAACACCAAAAACAGTTGTTTTGTATTGCATCTCCTATTTTTGATCACAGGGGAACTGTGGTTTCAGCACTTAGTATGTCAGGTTTATACTCGACAGATGAGAGACGTGATTTAGAGAGGGATGTAATTCATGCGGCAGCTGAAGAAATCTCTCGTGAGATTGGATATATTGGAGAATATTAAAAAGATGCGAAGTGGAGAGTTCTGCTTCGCATTTTTTATTGCTCGATTTCGCTTTATTTTGCAGAGCGAAATATCCTTTATTAAAAATAGAAAAAAACGTGAAATTGTATTGACAAGGGTATGTCTATGGGATAAAATAACCTTATAGATACGCATATACATACAGCGTACGGAATAACGAACCATGTATTCTTTGGTTTGAAACAAATTAATTTATATATTTTCTATAAAAAAGGAGAAAAATGATGAGTAAAATAGCAGTAATTACAGGTGCAACTTCAGGAATTGGTTTTTCAGTGGCTTTAGAGCTAGGTCATGCAGGTTATGATGTAGTAATCAGTGGTATTGTTGATGATCAAGGCGCACAAGCAGTGAAGGATTTAGAATCTGAAGGTATCAAAGCAGAATATGTTAGCTGTAACGCAACAGATGAGAATTCAGTAAATGAATTTATTTCATATGTTGGTGAAAAATACGGAAAAATCGATGTATTGATCAATAATGTTGGCGGTCTTGGCGGAAGAATGAGATTTGATGGCATGACAACTGAGTTTTACAGAAATGTAATGGCACTTAACCTTGACAGTGTATTTTTTGCTTCAAGAGCTGCGATTCCTTATCTTAAAAAATCAGATGATGCATCGATTATCAACTATGCTTCAATAGCTTCTTATAATGCAGGTGGCCCAGGAGCTGGAATTTACGGTACTTCTAAGGGAGCTGTTCTTACAATGACAAGAGCTTTAGCAAAAGATTTAGCTGAATACTCAATCAGAGTAAACGCTGTTTCTCCAGGAACTATTGATACTGCATTCCACGCTGCAACAAACAGAGATATCATCGAAGGATGGAAAGCTGGAATCTTAATGGGTAGACTTGGTGAACCAAGTGAAGTGGCTCAAGTAATTGAATTCTTAGTATCTAAGAAAGCTTCTTTCTTAACAGGTGAAGTTATTCAAATCAATGGTGGACAAGACTTCAGATAAGAATTATGAGAATCAAGCCAGGGCTTAGAACGGTTACGCACTATGCCTTGGCTTTTTATATTTAAAGGGATGGTTAAGAATATGAGAGAAAAATATTTGTTTATGGAAATGCCACTTAGTGAGCTAAGGGAACAAATTAAAGATGTAAAAAAACCAGTATTTAGAAGATTATACGAACTTGCTAGAGTATATAAGGAAGTGAATTTACCAGCAGAGCATCCTGATAAAAGTACTACTTTTATGGGTATGGCTGTTTTTAACTTAAGCTTACTCTACAAATTAACAGACCAAAAGCAATACTTAGAGGAAGCAAAAAGATGGATTTTCACTGCTGTAGGATATGAACATTGGGGAAATAAATTTCTTGTTGACGTAGATTTAAGTGCATCCTTTTTGCTATTCGGTCTTTCTATTGCATATGATTGGTTAAAGGATGATCTAACAGAGGAAGAAGCAAAGATTTTAGGTGATAAGGTTTACCTACAAACGAATCGTATGTATGATTTTAAGGTGAAAACTAACGGAGAAGGTTGGGCAACTGCTTATTTCCAAAATCATAACTGGATCAATATGACAGGACTTGCTACAGCAGGCTATGCATTATTAGATCAATATCCAGATATGCAAGTTATTATCGATGATGCTGCTAATAACTTTGATCGAGTTTACGACTTGATGCCTGAAGACGGAAGTGACTATGAAGGTGTAGTATATTGGAGATACGGAGTTATTTGGTTATTCATATATGCTCATTTAGCTAAGACAGAGGCGAAGAAGGATTATTTCAAAACTTGCAGCTTCCTAAAAGAAACGTTCTTTTATAGATTATATCAAGCAGCTCCAAATCTTGAAGAAATTGTAAATTATGGTGATTGCCATGATAAGAAGAGTGGACATTCAACTGCGATGTACTACAAAATGGCGGCAGAATATAACAATGGTTATGCGCAAGAGCTTGGCGATATCGTTACGAAGAACTTTGTTTACCGTGAACAATATGAAAGCAAAGTAAAACCAGGTGTTTTACCAGAAACAGGTCTTGAATTATTATGGTATAATCCAAGTGTAGAAGCGAAATCCTTTGAAACACTTGATACAACGAAATATTTCGAAGATTTAGGATTAGTAATACTTAGAAATTCTTGGGATAAGGATGCGTTCCATTATTCCTTTAAATGTGGTGTTCCAGGTGGTAAAAAACAATTTGAGGCAGCTTTTAAAATTGAAAAAGAAGAAGGTATTGATTCTAGAGGACTTTCTCACCAGCATCCAGATAACACAAGTTTTGTGCTTATGTCAGATGATACCTATCTTGCAATAGATGAAGGTTATAATAGAACTGTAAAAGCCTGTGAACACAATGTAGTTACTGTGGATGGCATGGGATACCGTACAGAGGGACAAAACAATATTTGGCATGACATTAAGGAAACACATCTTGCAGATATTACAGGATTTACGCAAACAAATGGCATCACTTATTTTGTTGGTAATACACATAATATGTATGTAGATGAGTTGCAATTAACAAAATGCAGCCGTCATGTTCTTTATACAGGCGCGAAACATGTTTATATGATTGATGAACTTGAAAGTGAATTAGAGCATACATATACCTACCATTTACATACAGAAACAGAAGCGGTAGAAACACAAAAACTTTCATTTAGCTATGAAAATGGCCCTGGTAAAATGGATGTTCACTTTAATGCATCACATGCATTAAGCCATGAAACAGGACACACGTATGTAAAGGCGATTATGACTACACAAGAGCCGGATGTGTTTAGAGAAGTAAATATGGACACCTTATATCTAACAAATGCTACAAAAAGCAAAACGGCCGAATTTTTAACAGTTATGAAAACGGACGATTATTTAGGAACAGATACTTTTGAAGTTACTAAAATCAACGAAAATCAAACGAGCGGATTTAGTGCTGTAACGACTAAAGGGTGTGAAACAGTATTGTTTTCTAAGAATGGTATCACATATCAGGATATCGAAAGTGATGCAAAAATTTTGTTTATCACACAAACAGAAGATACAAAAAATATTTTTGCTGTTGGCTGTAGCTATGTTCAAGTGAATGGAAAAAAAGTTCTTTCTGAGAATACACAAGAACAAGTGATGATTACAGATATAGTATAAAGAGGAAAAATAAATGAACATATTTGAAATAAACAAAGATTTGTTTGAGACTGATCAAACATATATCGAAATGCTCCAAACAATGAAAGAAGAGACAGAAAAATTTTGCGCGAACTTTCATGATTCACCATCAAAATTGAGTGAATGGGGACATAATTATTTTTGCCCTGTAGATGGAGAACGTTTAATTTTTGACTTAGATAAGCCACATGAGCATGAATGTGAATTGTGTCATACTGTTTATCAAAATCAAACCTTTGATAATGTTTGGACTTATTTTTACCGTAACCAAGCGATTCTTACCTTGATGAAGCTTGCAGTACTTTATAAAATGGATGGAAATCAAGAGCATTTAGAAAATTACAAAAAAATATTGGGATTTTACTCAGATCATTATGTAGAGTTTGATTTACATGCAAAGCACTTAATCGTTGAGGATGTTACACATGACATCGGTGGTGCAGGTCGTTTGATGCCACAGGGACTAAATGAAGCGATTGTAGCAATTCGTATTATTATTTCCCTTGAACTACTAAAGGACGATATTGATGCGGAGTTTGTGGAAGGATTACATAAAAACTTATTTACACCAATCACAGAAATCTTGTTACCTCAAATCAATAGAATCCATAACATTCCATGTTGGCTAAATGCTGCCTGTGGTGTAATCGGACTATACACAAACAATGATGAGTTAAAGAATATTGTGTTTCACGGAGAATTTAGTATTAATGAACAACTAAAGCAAGGTGTCACGGGCGATATGTTCTGGTACGAAGGCTCTATTCATTACAACTTCTTCCTATTAGAAGGTGTTGTAGACCTGATGGCATTTTGTGAATTATATGGACAAGAGTTTGCTTCAAAAGCTATTGTAGAAGAAATGCTAGTTGCTGCATATCATTATGCTTTTGACAATGATATTTTCCCAAATCCAAATGATGGATGGCCAAATGTTACGCTTAAATCATACGAATATATATATTGTTTAGCTACAAAAGTATTTGGTGTTGATAGTGAGGTTGGAAATATTTACAAAAATATATTAGCAAATGATAGAAAGCGTGTGGAATTCCCACTTTCGAAACCTTACTATTATAATAATGCAATTAGTTTTGAGCGTTTAGTATGTTTGCCGGATATAGATATTGAAGATAGAACTGAAATCAAGAGAACTTCAAAATGCTTTGAAAATTCATATTTTGGAATGCTTAAAAATGAACAGGTTAACGTATTTATGAAATACGGACATAGAGGACCATCTCATGCGCATCCAGACAAGATGAATATTGAAGTTATGATCAAAGGAGAATCTCTATCAAGAGATTTATCAAACACTGGTTATGCTTCTAAGCTTTGTAATGAATGGCATAGAAAAACGATATCTCACAACACGGTGCTTGTGAATGGTGAAAACCATGTATCTATGGAAGGCGGTAAGGTATTAGAGTTTGATGAGAGCGTTTGCCATGCTTTTGTAAAGGATGTTTATTCTGATGTTAACTATGATAGAAAGGTATCTATCCAAAACACAGGATTTGAGGACACATTTTATGTATCTTCTCATGAAGTACAAACTTATGACTGGATTTTCCACAGTGAAGCACAGTTGCTTTCAGAACTTGATTGTGAAGCTTCAGATTTAGGATATACAGAAAACGGATATGAACATCTTAAAAACTTACGCAAGGTAGTTGCACCAGCTAGCGAACTTGTTTTAGAATGGTCTTTAGCTGACACTACATTAAAAAGTGTAATTGACACCACAAACAAAGAGGTGTTTCTTGCAGAGACATATGATAATCCTGTTTCTAGATTTAGAACGGCTATTATTTTAAGAGAAAAAAATACAACAGCAAAATTCCATGTAATGTGGACAATTCAATAAAAAGGAGAGAACAAACATGAACAAAGAATATTATTTTTTAGGTGAAGAAATTGCTTTACAAGAGGTAAAACCTGATTTGCATCGTAAAGTTGTAGCTCGTGGTGGAGACATGATGATTGTAGAAGTACACTTCAAAAAAGGTGCTGTTGGTGATATGCATGCACATATACATGAACAAGTTACTTACTGCAAAAGCGGTAGTGTAGAATTTGATATCGAAGGCGAAAAACAAATTATAAAAGCTGGAGATTCGGTGTTTATGCCAATCAACTGCCTACATGGATGTGTTGCTTTAGAAGACAACACAGTATTGCTTGATATTTTCACTCCTCAAAGATTGGATTTTTTGGTCTAAAGTAGAATAAAGAATACGATAATGTGGTTGGGGGAGTAGTGAATATGAAGATTCATAGAACGGTCAACAGAGCTATTAACATGTTAGAAATTATTTCAAACCATTCAGAAGGTGTGAGTCTTAATGAGATTAGTGAAATAATGGAAATTCCAAAATCAAGCTGTTTTGATATTTTACATACTTTGGTAAATACAGATATGATCGAGCCGATTGGAAGAGATGGGAAAACATATCGTATTGGTATACGTTCCTTTCTTATAGGGAATCAATACATGATGAATAAAAAGTTCATGGAAATTGCCCAACCTAAAATCGAGAAAATCGGTGATAGATTTGGGAAATCAGTATTTCTTGCTGAAGATAGTTTGGATAAGGTTGTATATGTTTATAAATATCAGCCAAAGGATATTTCGGTTGTGGCTTCTTGTACTGTTGGCACAAAAATGGAGTATTATAATACAGCACTTGGTAAGTGTATGCTAGCATTTAAAGATAATTTTGTTGAGCTTATAGATAAGGCTTATGAAGACCATGTTGTATTGGATAAAGAAAAATTGATATTAGAGGTTATAGCTATTCGTAAGAAAAAATTCGTTTTTAGTGATCAAGAACACCAAAAACAATTGTTTTGTATTGCATCACCTATCTTTGATCATAGAGGGGAAGTGCTTTCGGCACTTAGTATTTCTGGGATTTATTCTTCAGATGAGATGAGAGAGTTAGAATGTAAATACATTCATACTACCGCAGAAGCGATTTCGCGAGAGATTGGATTTGTAGGGGAATATTAAAATTAAAAGTCTAGGTGGTGGAAATACTACTTAGACTTTTAATATTTTTAAAATGCTGGTGAAACACAAAATTTCTCTAGCATTTTTGTTGTATACATGATAAAATACATTAGGTAAAACATATGAACGTATATAACATGATTATTGAGTTTAAGGAGGCACTAACAGAATATGGCAAACGAAAAAATGCAAGTTATGAAAGATTATTTGAAAACGATTGATGAGGTAATCGAAAAAGGAACTTACAAGGCGGATTGGGCTTCTTTAGCAGGTCACAAAGTTCCTGATTGGTACAGAGATGCAAAGTTCGGTATTTTTATTCATTGGGGACCTTATTGCGTTCCAGAATTTGGTAGCGAATGGTATCCAAGATGGATGTACAAAGAAGGTACACCTGAATATAAACACCATATAGAAACATACGGTGCACATAAAGATTTTGGTTATAAAGATTTTATTCCAATGTTCAAAGCAGAACACTTTGATGCATCAAAATGGGCTGATTTATTTAAAGAAGCAGGTGCGAAGTTCGTAATGCCTGTAGCAGAACACCATGATGGATTCCCTATGTATAACACTGATTTATCAGATTGGTGCGCAGCTAAAATGGGTCCATGTAAAGATATCGTGGGCGAATTAAAAGCAGAATTAGACAAAAGAGATATCGTACTCACAACATCAACGCACCGAGTAGAACACTACTGGTTTATGGGTGGTATGAGACAAATCGAAAGTGATATTCCTAAAGATTTAGAATACGGTCATATTTACTGGCCTTCAAATGTAGAACCTTTTGGTGAATTAGGTCAAGATGCAGTTTCAGGATTTGAAGTTGATGAAGTATATATGCAAGACTGGTTAGTAAGAACATGTGAACTTGCTGACAAATATCGTCCTAAGATTATGTACTTTGACTGGTGGATTCAAGTAGAAGCTATGAAACCATATTTGAAGAAATTTGCAGCTTATTACTATAACAGAGCTCTTGAATGGGGCGAAGAAGTTACGATTAATTATAAAAATGATGCATTTATGTTCGGTAGTGCAGTAAGAGATATTGAAAGAGGACAGTTAGCAGATGTTTCACCTGCCTTCTGGCAAAATGATACTTCTGTTGCGAAAAACTCTTGGTGTTATACAGATGGAAATGACTACAAAGAACCACACGAAGTTATTTGTGATTTAGTAGATGTAGTTAGTAAAAATGGTTCTTTATTATTAAACGTTGGACCTAAAAAAGACGGAACAATTCCTGAAAAGGATGCAGCTATCTTAAAGGCAGTTGGTGCTTGGTTAAAAGTGAATGGGGAAGCTATTTACGAAAGTACATTCTGGAAAAAATGTGGAGAAGGCCCAACAGTTACAAAAGAAGGTCACTTTACAGATGTTCTTCGTAAATCATTTACAAGTGAAGATTTTAGATATACATACAAAAATGGTAGTATTTATGCATTTGCTATGAGTTGGCCTGAAGATGGTGTAGTGAAGATGAAGCACCTTGGCAGAAAATCAGGACAAATGAATGCTGTTATTAAAAATGTAGAGATTTTAGGCGCACCTAATGGATGTAGCTACACACTATGTGAAAATCACTTAACTGTTATTGCTTCAGGCATCAAAACAAAAGCTCCTGTTTGCATTAAAGTCACTGTAGATTAGTTTTGATGATTTAATACTTTCCATATCTATAATAACTCTCTAAGAGCACGCTTGCGCTGCTGCTCGCTAGTAGCGGTACTAAGGTGGTAAGAACTCCACCAAGTACCGACTGCTCACAAGCACTCTTATATAGAGTTATTATAGATATATCAAAGGATCAAATTATTCTAATAATCTACATTATTAGAAAAGTTTATTGAGTGCTAGTATCCTAATAGCAAAAGCAATAGCAAAAGCAAAAGCAAAAGCAATAGCAATAGCAATAGCAATAGCAAGAAAATAAAATTTAAGGGTATGTGAAGATGAGAGAAAAGCTTAATATGAATCAAGGTTGGAAGTTCCACCTTGGTGAAATTGAATATGATACGATTAGGGGTCACTTTATGACTTACATGCATTCTAAGGCGCAGTCAGCGCAGAATGCTGCTATGCCATTATATTATGATGGTGATTTTGAAACAGTTGATTTACCACATGATTATGTAATTAACACAGAAACTTCTTCTGAGTTTAATGAATCACAGGGTGGTTATTTTAGAGACAATGCTTGGTATCGTAGAAGTTTTATGTTAGAGGAGTCTGAAAGAGGAAATCGTTTTGTGCTTCTTTTTGATGGAGCTGGTATGAAGACTGAGGTATGGGTAAACGGTCATTTTGCTGGAAGTAATCGTAGTATGTACAATAGCTTTGAAATTGATATGACACCTTATGTTTTATATGGTGCGGATATCAATACGATTGCAGTACATATTGTAAATGATGATCTTGAAGGCTGGTGGTATGAAGGTGCTGGTATTTACAGAAATGTATGGATGATTAAAACAGATAAGGTTGCAATCAATACATGGGGAGTTTATGCGAATCCTACGAAGAAATCTGATACGGCTTGGGATTTGAATATCGAAGCGACTGTTTATAATATGGATGCGCCAACGACAGCGATGCTTAAACATACAGTTGTAGATGCAAAAGGCAATGCTGTAGCAGATATAACGGCAGAGGCTACTCTTCAATTTGGAGAAACAAAGGTTGCTAGTGTTGTTGAGGTTATAAATCCTACACTTTGGGATTTAGATACTTGTGTGCAATATGATGTTGTGACCAAAGTAATCGTAGATGGTGTTGTAACAGATACTTATATGACAAAATTTGGTTTTAGAACAATTGAGTTTACAGCAGATCACGGATTTTTCCTAAATGGAGAGGTTGTGAAGTTGAGAGGCGCTTGTATTCATCAAGATCATTCACAACTTGGTGTTGCAGTTCCGGTTTCTATTATGGAATATCGTCTTCGTAAATTAAAAGAAGCTGGTTTGAATGGTTACCGTTGTGCACACAACAATCCAGCTCCTGAAATTCTTGATTTATGTGATAAGTTAGGTATTTTAGTATTAGATGAAAATAGATGGTTTAACTTCAGTGAAACAACAAAATACGAAATGAAAACGATGGTTTTACGTGATAGAAATCACCCTTGCGTTATTTTGTGGTCAGCAGGAAATGAAGAACCATTACAAAACACATTAACAGGTAAAGAGCTTGTAAGACAAATGAAAGAGTATATGCACTCTTTTGATAATACAAGACCTGCAAGTATTGCATTAAATGGTGGATTCTTTGATTCCTATGCAGCAGAAGCTTCAGATGTTGTTTCTGTAAATTATTTAATCGGTAGATATGATGATATGCACAAAGCACATCCTGATAAATGCTTGATTGGTACAGAAAGTGGTGCTTCTTCGAACAACCGTGGTATTTATTTTAGTGATAAGACAAAATTAGATGCAGATTATAGCTCTGCTTATGATTTGCAAAGAGCCTCTTTTGGTTCTGCTTATGCTGATGCAATCCGTGCTTCGGAAGAACATGACTTTATTGCAGGTACTTTTATGTGGGCAGGTATTGAATACCGTGGAGAAGCGATTTGGCCAATGAATATTTCGGGGTCAGGTATTTTAGATAATGCTTGTATCGAAAAAGATAATTTCTATATGGTGAAATCGTTCTGGACAGAAGAACCTATGGTTCACATTATGCCACACTGGGATTTACAAGGTCATGAAGGTGAAACTGTAACAGTGAATGTTTATACGAATATGCCAGAAGTTGAATTATTCTTAAATGGCGAAAGTTTAGGTGTACAGGCTGTAGAGAAGCTTCATTATGCTACTTATGAAGTGGTTTACACACCAGGTACGATTCAAGCCATTGCTAGAAAAGATGGGGAAGATGTAGTTGTTGAAACATTACGCACAACAGCACAAGCTACTACTTTAAAGGTAACAGTTGAAAATACAGTAACCAATAGTGGTGAAGATGCAGTTGTATTACAAGCTAGTTTATTTGATGTGGATGGCTACCCAATGCATGCTGCAAGTGATATAATTACGTTTGAAGTAGATGATGCAGGTACGATTCTTTGTGTAGATGCAGGTGATCCAAAGGTTCATGGAATGACATCTTGTATGTTTGGTGGTAAAATCAAAGCAATCATCAAAGTTGCAGAAGGCGCTACAAGCATGACTGTAAAAGTAAATGCACCAGAACTTGGACTTAGCGAAGTTGTTACAGTGGTTCCCTCAGTCGTTGAAGCTACTGCTAGAGTTGCAGTTTGCCAAAGTATGTTAGAAGTAAGAGAATTTAGAATCTGGCCTACTACTATGGATGAAAAAGCCGTAGATGCAAGCTATAGATTTTCTGATATGAACACAAGTCAGCCTATCACGATGAAAGAATATGTGGGAGAAGCAGCCAAAGAAGGCTATGATGTTTATACAGCAAAAACGCTTGTTCCAAAGATTCCAACTGAGAAAACACCTTACTTAGAATTCCACGGCATGACAGGTAAAGTAACTGTGAAAGTGTTCCACGATGAAGATTGTTGGCCAAATCCAACACCTGATGAATTTAAAACACTCTACGCTACAGTTGATAGTACTGATAAGACAGACTGTCTTGTTCCACTAGTTGGATTTAGCGCAAACGAAAAAGTTAACATGGTATTACATACAGAAAACGATGGAAACTTCTCGTTAGAATATGTTCATTTTATCGTAAAATAAGTGAAAATTTTAAAAAATGTAAACAATGAGTACTTATAATTCTTATGGGGGCTTATTAAAATAAAAAAGGAGATTTAAAAATGAGACCAAATATTTTATACATCATGTCAGATGATCATGCTGCAAATGCAATCAGCTGTTATGATTCAATCACAGCTTCTGTATTCCAAACACCAAATATGGACAGAGTAGCAAACGAAGGTTGTAAAATGGTAGATTACTGTGCAACAAATGCAATTTGTACACCTGCTAGAGCAACTATTATGACAGGTCAATATGGCCGTATCAATGGTGTTAGAACACTTGCAGACGTATGGGATCCTACTACAGGCCCTAACCTAGCACAATTATTAACAGATTCTGGTTACCAATCAGCGATGTTTGGTAAATGGCATTTAGGTTGTGATCCAATCGGATTTAATGATTATAAATATTTATCGAATGGTATCGATGGTAACGGTGAACAAGGTGTTTACCAAAATCCTACATTTAAAGAAAGTGCTACTGGAGAAATCGTACAACATGAAGGCTATGTAACTGATATTATTACAGAAATGACTTCTGAATGGTTAGCAGAAAGAGATAAAGAAAAACCTTTCTTCGTAATGTGTCACCACAAAGCACCTCATGATTTTTGGGAATACCCAATTCGTCACGAACATTTATTTGATGGTGTTGAAATTCCTGCTCCAAACAGCTTATTTGAAGATAGATCACACAGAAGTGAAGCTTCTAGAGATTTTGGTAGTTCAGTAACTCCTAGAAATCCAATCAGAAGTTTATATGAAGATTTCTGTGCACCTGATTATGTAACAGGACCACTTGTTGGGACAGAAGATATGACTTTTGAAGAAAAAGGTCATGCTGCATACCAAAAATATCTAAAAGATTATTTAAGAACAGTTGCAGGTATCGATGATTCAGTTGGTGCACTTCTTGATCAATTAGAAGCAGAAGGTACTTTAGACAACACAATCGTTATCTATACTTCAGATCAAGGTATGTTCCTTGGAGAACATGATTACCAAGACAAGAGATGGAGCTTTGAAGAAAGTATTAGAACACCATTCCTTATCCGTTACCCAAAAGAAATTCCAGCTGGTACAGTATGTGAAGAACTTATGTCAAACGTTGACTTAGCTCCTACATTACTTGATTATGCAGGCTTAACAGCTCCAGAAGAAATGCAAGGTATGACTTGTCGTAAAATGATTTCTGGTATGGTTCAAGATGAATACCATGATGGAATTTACTTCAGATATTGGATGCATTTAGCACATAGACATGATAACCCAGCTCACTACGGTATCCGTACAAAAGAATATAAATTAACATTCTACTATGGTTTACCACTTGATGCGACAGGTACTCTTACAAAGATTACACCTCCAGGCTGGGAACTATATGATATCAAAAATGATCCACTAGAATTACATAACATCTACAATGACGAAGCTTATGCTACCGTTCGTGAAGATTTACGTGTAATGCTTATGGAAGCAAAAGCAAAATATGATGATGAAGATGATCAATACGAAGAATTAGTAAAAGTATATCAAGAATCACTATAAGTAAAAGAAAGCAATTTCTAAATATCGTATTATTGCGATTTTTTGGAAATTGCTTTTTTTATAATAGAAAAGAAAGAGGACGCTTATGTTTAGAAAATTACGTAGATTTCAAAAACAAATTTTGAAAGAGGAAGAAGTCTTAGAGATTCTTGAAACTGCAACGAATGGTATACTTGCAGTACACGGTGATGAGGATTATCCTTATGCAGTACCGTTGAGCTTTGCATATCTAGATGGGAAAATCTATTTTCATAGTACGATAGCACAAAGCCATAAAATAGATTCAATTAAAAGAAATCCTAGGGTATCATTTTGCGTGGTTGCACAAGATCATATTGTTGCAGAGGAATTTACTACTATATATAAAAGTGCTATTGCATTTGGCAAGGCGAGAGTTTTGACGGATGAAAATGAGATATACCGAGGCATTATGGCTATTACTAAAAAATACTCGGGCGATTACATGGAAAAAGGCAAAGAGCATGCAGAAAAATATGCGGGGGAATTTTGTGTTGTTGAAATCGAGATCGAACATCTAACGGGAAAATTTTGATTGATTCATCACATATGTGAAAAAATAGTGAACCTCTTTGTTTATTTTGCGATTTGTGGTATGATGACACTTATAATTTTGCGAAAAGGAGCGAAGGAATATGAGAAGATTGTGCTATGCACTTACAACATTACTAATGATAAGCGCTTTAACAGCATGTGGGAATAGTGATGCACAGGTTCTTGTAGAGGGAAGTGTTTCTTATTTATTAGAAGAGGCTACAAAACAGGAAGAAGCTGTAGAGGACGTGGAAGAAACCGAGTCAGAGGTAGTAGAATATGAAGAACTAGATATTTCGACGATGTTTGGTGATGATGACGAGGAAAAGGAGTCTACCACCGTAGAAAGTGAAGTTTCAACAGAACAAGCACAAGGCACAACAGTTGCAGATTCTGAGGTGGATGTGGACTTGACGATCCTTAGCACGACGATGCTCTATGGAGAAATTTATAATATCGCGATTAACCCAACACCTTATCTTGAATCGACAATTAAGGTAACTGGAAGCTATGGGTTTTATGAAGATACAATAAATGATATCAAATATTTTTCTGTTATTATTATGGATTCCACTGGTTGCTGCGCACAAGGCTTTGAATTCATTTTAGCAGACGACTATACTTATCCGGATGATTACCCAGAAATCGGTACAGAAATAACGATCATAGGTGAATTAGAAACGTACGAAGAAATCGGATATACTTTTATGCGCTTGAAGAATGCAACAATGGAATATTAGATATAAAGGATGAAAATATGAGCTTATTTTGTCTTTAATGATACTGCGTACATACCTTGTTCTTTATGTCTCTTTTCAACAAGTTCTTTTGGATACGGACAACAGCCATGGTTGTGCCAAGGGTCGTTGAAGTAATAGTTGTCATCATCGTAACCTACGAGTAGCAGGCAGTGTTCGTTACCAATCCAAGTGAAGTCACGTCCATTTGGTAAAATCCAGTGGTTTAGATTTTCTTCTGGGATAGGCATGAGGTCGAGTGTAGCCCAAAAAATAACAGGCATATCATGGTCTATATATTCTGCACAAAGCTCTTTGGCTGTTTTGCCTGTTTCGTTTGTGACTTCATAGGCATCTAATAAATCGGAATCGGCTAAAACTGCGGTGATAGCATTCACGATACAGGGTGCATAACACCCCCATCCAGTCAGATCGTAATAGTAAGTAGGATCCTCTGCGTACATAACGCCATCGATTTCGCTTGAGTTAGCACGCGGAAGATAGGTGTCTATAAAGGTATCGGGATCTATCTCAAATTCTAGGTATTGTAGTAGCATAACGGTGGAAATACTTTCACATCCGTATACCCATTTTTCGGTTTGGTCTATATAAGGAACAGATATTATTTTTTTCATAGGAATCTCCTTTTTTAAAAGCCTATTTGATTATCTACATTATAAAGTATTTCTGAAAACAATGTAAGCTTAGATTGAAAAAAAGAGTGATTTGTGATACTCTATAACATATATGTATATATGTTAGCTAGGTACTTGAAAGGGGTTATTATTTTGGATTGGAAATCGAATCGAAGTAAGAAAAGTATAAAGGATTATTTTAAGCTTCCAGATGAAGTCGGAGAGTATTATTTGAGTGAGAATAATAGGTATAATGCAGTGTCTCTCAAGGTACTTGCAGTAGTTATTTTTGTCATAGAGTTGTTTAATATGTTTAGAGTAGTAGTGCTTTCTAATGCAGGGCTTTCTACTGTTAATAATCAGATTTATTTCTATATGTATTTATTTTTGTTTGCGAGCGCGTTTGTATTCCTCCTATTAGAAGGGATAGTATTGTCGAGACAAAGGCTTAGAGCAGCATTATACATAGTGGTGGCATATATATGGATGCTATGGCATGTGCTTCTTAATAGTTATGAGCTCTCAAAACACCCGGAAAATGAAATCATACTATTTTGCACGGCTGTTTTCTGCTATGCGATATGTGTGCAAACAAAGCCTATCTACTCTGTAGTTACTATTGTTTCGAATTATATGATACTTCTTGTTCTTTCTAGTGGACATATCACTTCGGGAGAGACTATAAGTGCTACAATTTGTGTGATTACAGGATTGCTTATGTCTATAAGGCTTCATGCATACTGGGTAGATAATACGTTACAACAGATTAAAACCCAAAAGCTTGTATTAGAATGCGATAATCAACGTAAGGAATTAGAGCTTTCATTACAAAAGCATAAAAGTATCATGAATTACACCAATGATTTTATATTTGAACTTGATTTAGAAAAGGACACGCTCTTGTTTTCTGACAATGTTAAGCTGAGTAAAGGTGATGCGAATCCTATTATTGGTGTGACTGGATGGATTAGAGATCAAAAAAGAATTCATGTTGAAGATAAGATTTTCTTAATGACTGCATTACAAGATATTCAGGCATGTAAAACAGTAGAGGATTTTACAATTCGTATAGATTTTGAAGGAAATGGGACATTTGTATGGTATCGTACACGTGTATTTGCACAGTTTGATTCTGAACAAAAACCAGTATTGGTTTTAGGAATGCTTACAAATGTTGATGTGGAACAACGTTACCTTGAGAATCTTGCATTCCAGATGAAGATGGATCCGCTCACAAGTTTGTTGAATCCAATTGCTTTTAGAGAAGCTTACAATACAAATGTTCAAAAGCTTGGGAAAACAGAGCATTTGATTATGTTTATGGTTGATCTTGATAATTTCAAAACAATCAATGATATTTATGGGCACTACAGTGGAGACTGTGTTTTAAAAGAGCTTGCTAGGGTTATGAAAGCTGTTTTTAGAAATTCGGATTATATTGCACGTTTAGGTGGAGATGAATTTGCAGTGATTATGACAGGTGTTGAGGATATTAGCATTGCAGATAAAAAGGCTGAACAGTTGGTTTTAGAGGTTTCGAAGCTTAAAATCACGGAAAATAATATTACTACAACATGTAGTGTAGGTATTGCTATCACGAATGATATTACAGTTCCATATAAACAGATTTTTAATAATGCAGATTCCGCATTGTATGAAGCAAAGCGAAGTGGAAAAGCATGTTATCGAAATTTTATGATTGAAGACTTATAAAAAAAGGTGTCACTATGTATTTTTGTCCATAGTGACACCTTTTTTGGATTGGTAGATTAGTTGGATAATTAATTATGGAAGAAATGGGAGAATTGTATGGCAGAAAGCACGAAAATTTAAAAAATTCACAACAAAGAAGTGTAAAAACACATAAGTATTTGATTGTAGTTACATTAGAACTGTGCTATAATAAGACAATTTGAAAACTTTTGGAAAAAGGGTTTTTGAAAAAGAACACAAAACTAAAACAACATAAAATACGAGAGGAAAAGAGAGAAAATGAAAGCATTTTTGCTATTAGAAGATGGAACCGTGTTTGAAGGCATACATATAGGGGCTGACAAGGACGTAATCAGTGAAATCGTATTTAATACTTCCATGGCAGGGTATTTAGAAGTTCTAACAGATCCTTCCTATGCAGGACAGGCTGTATGTATGACTTATCCGCTAATTGGAAATTATGGGGTGTGTAAGGATGATATGGAGTCGAGACAACCATGGCCAGATGCACTTATTGTTAGAGAGTTATCAAGAATTCCTAGTAATTTCAGATGTGATATGACAATCCAAGCGTTCTTAGAAGAGCATGGAGTTCCTGGAATTGCCGGAATTGACACAAGAGCACTTACGAAAATCTTACGTGAAAAAGGTACTATGAATGGTATGATTACCACAAATGAAGCGTATAAAATGGAAGAGATTATTCCTATGCTCCATGCATACACGACAGGTAAGGTTGTAGAAAAGGTTACTTGTGAAGCTACTTATACTATGAGCGGTGTTACAAACTTAGCAGAGAATGGAGAAATTTCTGGATTGGCTTCTTTTGATGCTGATGCGTATGCAAGAGGTGAACGTGAAAAGAAACCTTCCATTGTTAAAACTTTAAATGGGGTAGGTAAAAGAGTTGCATTATTAGACCTTGGTGCTAAATCAAATATTGCCGATGCCTTAGTTGCTAGAGGTTGTGAAGTTACAGTATATCCTGCACTTACAACAGCAGCAGAGATTATGGCTGGTGGTTATGATGGAATCATGCTTTCAAACGGACCTGGAGATCCAAAGGATTGTGAAAGTATTATTGCTGAAGTAAAGAAATTGTACGATGCAGATTTAACGATTTTTGCAATTTGTTTAGGACATCAATTAATGGCACTTGCTACAGGTGCTGATACCCATAAATTAAAATACGGACATAGAGGTGGAAATCACCCAGTGAAAGATTTGATGACAGGTAGAGTGTATATTTCTTCTCAAAATCATGGTTATGTTGTAGATACAGATAAGTTAGATGCAAGTATTGCAGTACCAGCTTTTATCAATGTTAATGATAGCACAAACGAAGGGTTAGCATATACAGGAAAGAATATTTTCACAGTACAGTTCCACCCAGAAGCATGTCCTGGTCCTCAGGATTCTAGTTACTTATTTGATAGATTTATTCAGATGATGGAGGAAAGAAAAAATGCCTAAAAATCCTAATGTAAAACGCGTTATGGTAATTGGATCAGGTCCAATTATTATCGGTCAAGCAGCAGAATTTGACTATGCAGGTACACAAGCTTGTCGTTCTCTAAAAGAAGAGGGTGTTGAAGTTATCTTAGTAAACTCTAACCCTGCTACGATTATGACAGATAGAGATATTGCAGATAAAGTATATATTGAACCACTTACAATCAAAGTTTTAGAACAACTTATTATAAAGGAAAAACCAGATTCCATTTTACCAACACTTGGTGGTCAAGCAGGACTTAACCTTGGTATGGAACTTGAAGAGTCAGGATTTTTAGCATCACAAGGAATTAAATTACTTGGTACAACAGCTGCAACGATTCGTAATGCAGAAGGCCGTCAAGAATTTAAAGATTTGATGGAAAGAATTGGCGAACCATGTGCAGCTTCTCTTGTAGTAGAAAACATTGAAGATGGTGTTGCATTTGCTAACCAAATCGGATATCCAGTAGTACTTAGACCCGCTTATACATTAGGTGGTTCTGGTGGTGGTATCGCTGAGAATCAAGTAGAATTAGAAGATATTTTAGCAAATGGTCTTAGACTTTCTCGTGTAAGCCAAGTATTAGTAGAACGTTGTATTGCTGGTTGGAAAGAAATCGAATACGAAGTAATGCGTGATGGCGCTGGTAACTGTATTACAGTTTGTAACATGGAAAACATCGACCCAGTTGGTGTTCATACAGGCGACTCTATTGTAGTTGCACCTTCACAAACACTTTCTGATAAAGAATACCAAATGCTACGTACATCAGCTCTTAATATCATCAGTGAGTTAGAAATCACAGGTGGATGTAATGTACAATATGCACTTCATCCAACAAGTTTTGAATATTGCGTAATCGAAGTTAATCCTCGTGTTAGCCGTTCTTCAGCACTTGCTAGTAAAGCAACAGGTTACCCTATTGCGAAGGTAGCAGCTAAAATTGCACTTGGATATACATTAGATGAAATCATCAATGCAATCACAGGTAAAACTTATGCAAGTTTCGAGCCAACACTTGATTATTGTGTTGTAAAACTTCCTCGTTTACCTTTTGATAAATTTATTACAGCGAAGAGAACACTTACTACACAAATGAAAGCAACTGGTGAAGTTATGTCAATTTGTCATAATTTTGAAGGTGCACTCATGAAAGCACTTCGTTCTCTTGAACAACACGTTGATTCACTTATGAGCTATGATTTCTCTGATTTAACAGGCGATGCATTGTTAGAACGTATGAAAATCGTAGATGATCAAAGAATCTTCTTGATTGCTGAAGCGATTCGTCAAGGTGTAAGCTATGATGCAATCCATGACGTAACAAAAGTGGATTTTTGGTTTATCGATAAAATTGCAATTCTTGTTGAAATGGAACAAGCATTACAAAAAGAAACACTGACTGTGGAACTTCTAAAAGAAGCGAAACGCATTGAATTCCCTGATAATGTAATTGCTAGATTAACTGGTAAAACAGAGTTAGAAATCAAAGAAATGCGTTATGCAAACGGCATTACTGCAGTTTATAAAATGGTTGATACTTGTGCAGCAGAATTTGCAGCTAGTACACCTTACTATTATTCAGTATTCGGTGGTGAAAACGAAGCAAGTGAAACACTTGATAAGAAAAAAGTATTAGTACTAGGTTCTGGTCCAATCCGTATCGGTCAAGGTATTGAATTCGATTATTGTTCTGTTCACGCTACTTGGGCACTTTCAAGAGCTGGATATGAAACAATTATTATAAATAACAATCCAGAAACAGTATCAACTGACTTTGATATTGCAGATAAACTTTACTTTGAACCACTTACACCAGAAGATGTAGAAAGTATTGTAAACATCGAAAAACCAGATGGAGCAGTAGTTCAATTCGGTGGTCAAACAGCTATCAAATTAACACAAGCACTTATGGAAATGGGTGTACCAATTCTTGGAACACAAGCCGAAGATGTTGATGCAGCTGAAGATAGAGAATTATTTGATAAGATTCTTGAAGAAACTGAAATCCCTCGTGCAGCTGGTGGAACTGTTTTCACAGCAGAAGAAGCAAAAGTAGTTGCGAATAGACTCGGATATCCTGTACTTGTAAGACCTTCTTACGTACTCGGTGGTCAAGGTATGTCTATTGCAATCTGTGATGAAGATGTAGAAGAATTCATGGAAATTATCAATAGAATTGCACAAGACCATCCAATCCTAGTAGATAAATATTTACAAGGTAAAGAAGTTGAAGTTGATGCAGTTTGTGATGGAACAGATATTTTGATTCCTGGTATTATGGAACATATCGAAAGAACTGGTGTACATTCAGGTGACTCGATTTCTGTTTACCCTGCACACTCTATCTCTGATGCTGTAAAAGAAAAAATCGCAGAGTACACAAGAAGACTTGCAAAAGCACTTCATGTAATCGGTTTGATTAATATTCAATTTATCGCAATTGGCGAAGATGTTTACGTAATCGAAGTAAACCCTCGTTCATCAAGAACAGTACCTTACATTAGTAAAGTAACGGGTATTCCAATTGTTGACCTTGCAACAGAAGTTATTTTAGGAAAGACAATCAGAGACCTAGGTTATGAACCAGGACTTCAAAAAGAAGCGAAAAACTTCGCAATCAAAATGCCTGTATTTTCATTCGAAAAAATCCGTGGAGCTGAAATTAGCTTAGGACCTGAAATGAAATCAACAGGTGAATGTTTAGGTATCGCACCAACATTTAATGAAGCTTTATACAAAGCCTTCCTTGGAGCTGGTATCGATTTACCAAAACACAAACAAATGATTATGACAGTAAAAGATGCAGATAAAGGGGAAGCAGTTGAAATTGCGAAACGTTTTGAAGCGCTAGGTTATATTATTTACGCTACTAGAAGCACTGCAAAAGTACTACAAGATGCAGGTGTTAAAGCTAGAAAAGTAAATAAGATTTCACAAGAATCACCAACTGTTATGGATCTTATACTAGGACACAAAATTGACCTTGTAATCGATACACCTACACAAGGTAGAGATAAGACTAGAGATGGTTTCTTAATCCGTCGTACAGCTATCGAAACTGGTGTGAACTGTATCACTGCTATGGATACAGCCAGAGCACTTGTTACAAGCTTAGAACATGCCAAAGAAGAACTGAGTCTTGTAGATATCGCATCTATGGAGTAGTTTTTCGAAATACAACAAATTGCCCTTTATCATACATATTCCTTTGAGCACGCTCTCGCTGCTGCTCGCTAGTAGCGGTACTAAGGTGGTAAGAACGCCACCAAGTACCGACTGCTCACAAGCACTCATAGGAAACATGTATGATGAGGGCTTTTTGTTGTATAGGAAGACTATGTAGAAGAAGCGATATCTACAAGTTCTCAAGCGGAAAAGTTTGACAAGGTGTAATATTTGCACTATGATTTATGGATGATTATTTTATGAGGAAGGCATGGTTATAAACATGATATTAAAAACAAAGAGGCTAGTACTTAGACCGTTTACTATAGAAGACTTTGAGGCTGTGCATGTGTATGCACAGGACTATGATACGTGTAAGTACATGTTGAATTTACCAAGTAAAACGCCAGAGGACACGATGAAGTTTTTACGTAGGGTAGAGCATGATTGGTCGAAAGATGTCATTACTTGTTATGAGTTTGCAATCGTACTTGATGATGCGGTAATCGGAGCAGTTTCGGTAGAGGACTGGAAAGAAACTGGTGTTGGAGAGCTTGGGTGGGTATTAAATAAAACATACCAAGGAAAAGGATATGCACTAGAGGCGGCAAGTGCAGTGAGAGATTTTGCATTTGATGTATTGCTCTATGAACGTTTAGTGGCACATTGTGATGCAAGGAATGTTGGTTCCTATACACTTATGGAGAGAATCGGAATGGCTCTTGTGGATGATACGCACACGAGGGTGAATAAAGACGGATGTGTGGCACAGGAGCTAGAGTACAGCATGTAATGAAAACTGTTTTTCGATGCAAGGTATTGTGATTGCTTTTTTACTTGTTATTATATGAGAAAAAGCATATAATGCAATGGAAAGTATAAAGAGAGATAACATTATGAATAAAAGAAATTATCAAAAAGAAATGGAAGAAGTCATCGCATTAGAAGAGACAAGGGGCAAGAGGTTATTGCTTCATAGTTGTTGTGCACCTTGTAGCAGTGCAGTATTAGAAACACTACGTAAGGTGTTTAGAATCACAGTATTTTATTACAATCCTAACATCGCTACGACAGAGGAGTATAAACTGCGCGTAGGAGAGCAGATTAAAATGATCACCTATTTTAATGAACTTGAGGATGTGCGTGAAAAAGAAGCTTTTGAAATTAAATATATCGAGGGTGATTATGAACCTGAGTTATATTATGAAGTGATCAAAGGTCTTGAGAAAGAAGCAGAGGGTGGAAAACGCTGTGAACTTTGTTTTGATTTACGACTAGCACATGCTGTAATAGAAGCAGTACATGGTAAGTTTGATTATGTCACAACAACCCTTACCATTAGTCCTATGAAAAATGCAGAAATATTAAATAATATAGGAGAAAAACTGGGTTTAGTACATGGCATGAAGTGGCTTCCAAGTGACTTTAAGAAAAAGAGTGGCTATCAAAGAAGTGTTTCCTTATCGAAGGAACATGATTTATATAGACAAAATTACTGTGGCTGTGCATTTTCAAAAGCACAAGCAGAAGCTTTACATGAATAGGTGTTTGCGAAACTCCTATATTACATATCTACTTCTTAGTCCAGGTATCTATATATAGTTCAAGAGGTACGTTTGCACTACACCTCGTACGTAGCGGTACATAAAATACTAAGTCATACACGTCATTCCTTAGTATTTAAGTACCGACGACTCGCTAGTACCTCTTCGAAGCTATATATAGATACCCAGACGCAGAAGGTTATACATATACAAGGAGTTTCGCAAATGCCTAATTCATGTAAATATAGAGAGGTAGAAGGGTGAAAAATAAATTTGATAATCTGATTTTTACCCCTGGTGTTTGTGAAGAAGCGCACAAACACTGTGTTATTGCAGAGCAGAATTTGACATTCTGCTTGTGTGTCTCGAAAAGAGCGCTTCGAAATGGAGAAAAGTATAAATGAAAAAGTTTATTGATTTAATTTCAGAAGAAGTTATGGCTGCTTTTGCAGCAGCAGGATATGATGAGTCAAAGGGAAAGGTTACTATTTCAAATAGACCTGACTTATGTGAATTTCAATGTAATGGTGCGATGGCACTTGCTAAAGCATATAAGTGCGCACCGATTGCAATAGCAAATGCGGTTGTGGAAAAGCTAGAGGGTAGTAGAGTCTTTTCAGAAGTATCAGCTGTTATGCCTGGATTTTTGAATATGAAGGTAGATGAAGCCTTTTTGACAGAATATATTGTGGGTATGTCTAGTGCTGAAAAGTTCGGTCTTGAAATGCCAGAAAAACCTCTCGATGTAGTGATTGATTTTGGTGGGCCTAATGTAGCGAAGCCTTTACATGTTGGACACCTTAGAAGCGCTATTATTGGTGAAAGTATCAAGCGTATGATGAGATACTGTGGTAATACAGTGATTGGTGATATTCAT
Source organism: Lachnospiraceae bacterium (assembly GCA_044425805.1). Taxonomy (GTDB): domain Bacteria; phylum Bacillota; class Clostridia; order Lachnospirales; family Lachnospiraceae; genus RGIG6307. The sequence continues at coordinate 722,421 of JAWXVC010000004.1, forward strand.
ATGGGAGATTGGGGACTTCAAATGGGTCTCATTATTTCAGAAGTACAAGAGAGGATGCCAGAGCTTCCATATTTTGATATGGAGTATACAGGAGAATATCCTGCAGAGGCACCTTTTACAATCTCAGAATTAGAAGAAATTTATCCGGCTGCTAGTGCAAAATCAAAAGAAGATGAAGCGTTTAAGGCAAAGGCGATGGAAGCAACCTTACTTTTACAAAATGGTGTAAGAGGCTATAGAGCTATCTGGGAACAAATTTTAGCTGTTAGTGTTGCAGATCTTAAGAAAAATTATGGAAATCTTCAAGTTTCATTCGATGAGTGGAAAGGGGAATCGGATGCACATCCTATCATACCTTCTATGATTGAGAAGATGCAAGCCGGTGGCTTTGCTTATGAAAGTGAAGGTGCCCTTGTTGTAGATGTTGTGAAGGAAGAGGATACTAGAGAAATGCCTCCTTGCATGATTTTAAAATCTGATGGCGCAGCACTCTATACGACAACAGATATTGCTACGATTATGGATCGTGCGACAAACTCTTCGCTTACAGATATTATTTATGTGGTAGATAAACGACAAGAGCTTCATTTTGAACAGGTATTTCGTTGTGCAAGAAAAACAAAGATGCTACAGGATGAAACGAACCTCACTTTTATCGGTTTTGGCACGATGAACGGCAAGGATGGAAAGCCATTTAAAACACGTGAAGGTGGTGTTATGAGACTTGAACACCTTATTAGCGAAATCAATGAAGAAATGTACCAAAAGATTATCAGTGGTCGTGAAGTGAGTGAAGTGGAAGCTAGAGAAACTGCGAAAGTTGTAGGTTTAGCAGCTCTTAAATATGGTGATTTATCAAACCAAGCAAGCAAGGATTATATCTTTGATATGGAGAGATTTACTTCTTTTGAAGGAGATACAGGCCCATATATTCTTTATACGATTGTTCGTATCAAATCAATTCTTGCAAAATATATAGAGCAAGATGGTATTGTTTTAGATTGTAAGCTAGCACTTTCGCAAAATGAAAGTGAAAAGGCACTGAAGCTTGAACTTACAAAGTGGAGTGCCATGATGGAAGCGGCATGCGCAGAAAAAGCTCCTCATAAAGTGTGTGCGTACATCTATGATTTGGCGAATGCATTTAATAAGTTTTATCATGAAACAAAGATTATTGCTGAAGAAGATGAGATGAAAAAGGCAGGTTGGATTGCACTACTTGAGTTTACAAAGCAAGTGCTTGAAGCGGCAATTTCTGTACTTGGCTTCGAAGCACCAGAAAAAATGTAACAAAAAGCTCCTGTTTAGTTTGTTGAACTAAACAGGAGCTTTTTGGTTATCCAAGTAAGAAAAAGTATCTTCTGCTACTGCTGAAAGTTTGTTTTGGTGTTTGATGAAGGAGATGTACTGGTAGGTATCTTCAAGCTCTGGTTGAGATAGCGAGAAGAGGATGTCTAGGATATCTGTGAGTAGCGGGGAGTTTTTTAGACGAGTTTCTAGTTTGAAGTTGTCGATGGGTATATTCGTGCGACCTACGAGGTGGTCAAGAGATATCTGATAGTGATTTGCGAGCGTAATACATTTTTCTAAACTTGGTGGATAAATACCGTTTTCATAGTTCGAATAGGTGCTCGGTGTGATACGTAGAAGGTGGGCAATTTCTTTTTGGCTATATTTGAATTGCTTTCGAGTTATGACAAGTCTTTGTGCAAGTGTCAATGTGATACCTCCTAATATAAGTTTATTATGTAGTTTTTGATAGTATATGACAGATTACTACAAATTGAAAGTAAATTACAGAATGTTTGCATAAAAAGTTTACTGGCTTTGTAGAATTATTGGAAGATGTCATAATTGACTTTTAAGTAGTGCTTTGTTAGAATTAAACTGTTTAAAAGTTTACCAGTGTTTTACATATTTAACACTTCAGAATGGAGATTGAGATGATTAATAAGCTAGTAGCAAATATTAAGAAAACGAACGCACCGATTGTAGTGGGACTTGACCCTATGATGAAATTTATTCCACAGCATATTACAGATGCTGCTTTTGGAGAACTTGGAGAAACCTTAGCAGGTGCGGGAGAGGCTATTTGGCAATATAATAAAGCAATCGTAGATGCGACTTATGATTTAATTCCAGCAGTGAAGCCTCAAATCGCGATGTACGAGCAATTTGGAATCGAAGGTTTGATCGCATATAAGAAGACAGTTGATTATTGTAAATCAAAGGATCTAGTTGTAATCGGTGATATTAAGCGTGGTGATATTGGTTCTACTTCTGAAGCATACGCTGTTGGCCACCTAGGAAAAGTGAAGGTTGGTTCAAAAGAATATGCGGGTTTTGATGGAGATTTTGCAACGGTAAACCCATATCTTGGCTCAGATGGTATCAAGCCTTTTATGGATGTTTGTAAAAAAGAGGATAAAGGTATTTTTATCCTTGCAAAGACCTCAAATCCTAGCAGCGGAGAGTTCCAAGATCAATTAGTATCAGGAAAACCTTTATATGAAATAGTAAGTGAAAATATCGCTAAATGGGGCGAAGAACACATGGGTAGCTGTGGTTATAGCTATGTAGGAGCAGTTGTCGGTGCTACTTATCCAGAAATGGGTAAAGTGCTTCGCCAAGTAATGCCTAAGAATTATATTTTAGTACCAGGCTATGGTGCACAAGGTGGAAAGGGAGCAGACCTCGTACATTTCTTCAATGAAGATGGTCTAGGTGCCATTATCAATTCATCAAGAGGTATTATTGCAGCATACCAACAAGAAGCTTACAAGCATTTTGGATCAGAAAATTTTGCTGAGGCTTCAAGACAGGCAGTTATAGATATGCAGTTAGATATTGCACAAGCAATTGAGAATAGATAAAAGCGCTTTGAATAGAAGGGATGGATAGCAAGATGGAACAATACAAAAAAGAGTTTATAGAGTTTATGGTAGATAGCAAGGTTCTTAAATTTGGTGAATTTACACTTAAGAGTGGTAGAAAAAGCCCGTTTTTCATGAATGCAGGAGCATACGTAACAGGCACACAGCTTATGAAGCTTGGTGAATACTATGCAAAAGCTATCCATGATAATTTTGGGGATGATTTCGATGTATTATTTGGACCGGCTTACAAAGGGATTCCACTTAGCGTAGCTACAGCGATTGCATATGCAAATCTTTATGGTAAGGACATCAAATATTGTGCAAACCGTAAAGAAGTAAAAGATCATGGTGATGTTGGTATTTTGCTTGGAAGTAACCTAAAAGATGGTGATAAGGTTATTATGATTGAAGATGTTACAACGTCTGGTAAATCTATCGAAGAAACTTATCCTATCCTTATGGGACAAGCAAATGTTGAGATTAAAGGCTTAATCGTATCTCTTAACCGTATGGAAAAGGGATTAGATGGAAAAGTTAGTGCCTTAGATGAAATCAAAGAAAAATATGATATTGAAGCTAGAGCCATTGTTAATATGGCAGAAGTTACAGAGCACTTATATAATACACCATACCAAGGTGAGATACTTATCGATGATACATTAAAAGTTGCTATTGATAAATATTATGAGCAATACGGTGTAAACTAAGAGTAGAATTATTTTAGAGAGGATGGATAGCTACATGGAAGAAAAAATACACAATACAATGGGTTTTGGTGGTACAATGGCAGTTACACTTGGGGTTATTAGTATCGTAGTAGGATTAGTAAGTGGAGTTATGCTGATTATAAGTGGAGCGAAGTTACTTCATGACAAGAAAAAAATAATGTTTTAATGGGAATGGGCATGCCTTGGGAAGGTTTTCACAGGGGTGCCCTTTTTGAAAAGGTAAAGTTGTCAGACTGAGAAGGAAGGCATGGTTATTAAGATGAAAAAAAGACGTGGTAGAAGCTATAAATTCACCTTGAAAAGCTATAGAAAGTCTAGCATTATGTCAGCTGTGGCAGGCGTACTCAGTTTTACTACTATTATCGCAGTGATTGTACTTGCTTTTTTACAAAAAGGAGTAGTTACAAGTTCACAATCCTTTGCTAGTATGTTTGCGACGATAATGGCGCTTGTGGGATTATGTGTTGCGATTTTGAGTTTGGCAGACAAAGAACAATATCATTTATTTGCTAAAATTGGCTTGGTATTCAATGGAATTACAGTTGCAGTGATGATGGGTGTTGTGTATTTAGGTGTCTTATAGAAAAAGGAGGAAACATGAAGGAACGATATGATTTATCGGTGGCAAGAATTGCAGAGTGTACGATAGAAGGATTATCAGATAAAGCATTTGATTTATATTTTAAAAGAGTTGGAGCTTTCTTGTTGCTTGTAAAGGAACAATTAGAAGCCATTGAAGATGGTAGCTTTAGGGACTATTCAATAGAGGAACTACAAGAAAAAAACAGGGCATTATTTTTTGATGTATTACCTGAAAATTATGAGACTAGTTATGCGAATCCAACATATGCAGTAGCGAAACTCTCAGAAAAATATGGACAGTTGTTTTCTTATTTGGTGTGTGAATTTAGAAAATGTATCGGTTATGCATACGAACAAAAAATAGAAGAATTCGTAGCAAGATTAGAGCTATATTTAGAGTTATACAATAGCTTCGAATATGAATTAGAAGAAACTGGAAAAATCCCTGATTATGACACCTTACAAGGAATCGTTTATTGGTTTGTTAGTGATTATTCTGATATTGAGACGTTAGACCGTATTTCAGGGCAAGTGAATCCGAATAATACGTTTGCAAAGGATATTATTATGGATAGCGATTTAACAGATTTACGCTATCTTTATTATTATGGATGTTATGTTTCAGAAAATGAATTGCGTATTGCACAGTTTCTATTGACACAACCAGAAGAAAAAATCGAACTTATGGCACATACCTATATAGAAGGATATCGAAAAGGATTTGAAGCAGCTAAGAAAGATTTGTCAAAGAAAAATACTGCAGGTCTTTATTATCACATCGGTTTTGAACGTGTTATGAAAAAGGCTGTTGAAAAGCTTTCGCTACTAAAATTAGAACCTACTACAAATAGAGATTGGTTTAGTGGTGCGATTGCAAATAGGCAGTATGGTTTTGATCACAGAGATGATTTAGGTCTGTTTTTAGATAAAGATTTGGTACACCGTAAATTGGATGTATTAAAGACTGCTTTTGAGCAATTCAAGGATGAGGCAAATACGTATGCAGGACCTGCAGTAGTAGAGGTCTTTGGAGAAACACCATTTGCACCTGTTAGCAAGACTGAATGTGTAGAAATGTCAAAGGAACAACAAAAACTATATGTTGAGCTTAGAAGTCAATCTGGACAGATTACAAACCAATATATAAAGGGAGAAGAAAGAAGCTTTACGATTATTGCTTTTCCACTTCCAGAAATTGGAGAGCCTTTTGAAGAAATTTTTAATGAGGTAATTCGTATCAATACACTTGATTACGAACTATATCAAGGTGTTCAACAGACTATTATTGATGCGCTTGATACAGCTGAATATGTGCACATCAAAGGTGAAGGTGCTAACCAAACAAATTTATGTGTTGCGCTTCATAAGTTAGAGGATATTGCAACACAAACAAACTTTGAAAACTGTGTGGCAGATGTTAATATTCCAGTAGGTGAAGTGTTTACTTCTCCAGTTTTAAAGGGTACGACGGGAATATTACATGTTTCAAAGGTGTTTTTACATGAACTTGAGTATCAGGATTTGAAAATCGTATTTACAGATGGTATGATTTCAGAGTATACTTGTAGCAACTTTGCAGATGTGAAGAAGGGACAAAAGTATATTAAAGATCATGTGATGTTCAAACATGATACGCTTCCTATGGGAGAATTTGCAATAGGTACTAACACTACAGCATATGTTGTGGCGAAAAAATATGACATCGGTCATAAGCTTCCTATATTAATTGCAGAGAAGATGGGACCTCATTTCGCAGTGGGCGATACTTGCTATTCGCACCAAGAAGAGGTTGCTATGTACAACCCTGATGGCAAAGAAATTATAGCAAGAGATAATGAAGTAAGCTTGCTTCGCGATACAGATATGAGCAAGGCGTATTTTAACTGTCATACAGATATTACAATTCCGTATGATGAATTAGACAGTATTGAGGCAGTGGCAGCAGATGGAACAAGACTTCCTATTATTAGCAAGGGCAAGTTTGTTTTACCGGGTACAGAGATTTTAAATGTACCGTTTGAAGATATGAAATAGTACAAATGTACTTTCATAATAAATTTTTACACGTTATACTATGTTAATTCGGAGGATAAGAACATGATTAAAGTTGGAATCGTTATGGGTAGTGATTCAGACATGCCAGTTATGGCAAAAGCGGCAGAGGTACTAGATGAACTTGGAATAGGTTATGAGATGAAAGTTATTTCTGCGCATAGAGAACCAGATGTATTCTTTGAATACGCATACGGTGCAGAAGAGAGAGGCTTCAAAGTAATTATTGCAGGTGCAGGTATGGCAGCTCATTTACCAGGTATGTGTGCAGCGATTTTCCCGATGCCAGTTATTGGTATCCCAATGCATACAACATCTCTTGGCGGAGAAGATTCATTATATTCAATCGTTCAAATGCCAAGTGGTATTCCAGTAGCTACAGTAGCTATTAATGGTGGAGCAAATGCTGGTATTTTAGCGGCAAAGATTCTTGCTACTTCAGATGCAGAAATATTAGATAAACTAAAAGCTTATGCACAATCTTTAAAAGAGGCTGTACAAGCAAAAGATGCTAGATTACAAGAAGTTGGATATAAAGAGTACATGAAAAAATAAATAATACTTAGTATTAGCACTATATTATCGGAGGAAATTGTAATGGATTACAAAAATGCAGGTGTAGATATAGAAGCTGGTTATAAATCAGTAGAACTTATGAAGGAACATGTTAAGAAAACAATGAGACCAGAAGTGTTAGGTGGTCTTGGTGGTTTTGCAGGAGCTTTTTCAGCAGAAAGCTTTAAGAAAATGGAAAACCCTACATTGGTTTCAGGTACAGATGGTGTTGGCACCAAATTAAAATTAGCTTTTATTTTGGATAAACATGACACAATCGGTATTGACTGTGTTGCGATGTGTGTAAATGATATTGCATGTGCAGGTGGTGAACCATTATTTTTCCTCGATTATATTGCGTGTGGAAAGAATTTTCCTGAAAAAATTGCTACAATCGTAAAAGGTGTAGCAGAAGGATGCATTCAATCGGGAGCATCCCTAATCGGTGGAGAAACGGCAGAAATGCCAGGATTTTATCCAGAAGATGAATATGATTTAGCTGGTTTTGCAGTAGGTGTGGTAGATCAAAAAGATTGTATCACAGGTGCAACCTTAGCAGATGGTGATGTATTAATTGGTATCGCATCTTCAGGTGTACATAGTAATGGATTCTCTCTTGTTAGAAAAGTATTTGAAATGACAAAAGAAAGTTTAAATACACATTATGATATTTTAGGAACAACACTTGGTGAAGCTTTAATCGTACCTACTAAAATTTACGTAAAAGCTTTAAAAGGCGTAAAAGATGCAGGTGTTACAATCAAAGCTTGTAGCCATATTACAGGTGGTGGTTTTTACGAGAATATTCCACGTATGCTTCCAGAAGGCATTCGTGCAGACATAAAAAAAGACAGTTACCCAGTACTTCCGATTTTCAAATTATTACAAGAAAAAGGTGATATTGCAGAAGAAATGATGTACAACACATATAATATGGGTCTAGGTATGATCGTTGCAGTTGATAAAGCTGATGTAGAGGCTACAATGGCTGCAATTGAAGCGGCAGGAGAAAAGGCTTATATTGTAGGTAGTGCAGTGGCTGGCGAAAAAGGAGTAACATTATGCTAAATGTTGTAGTTTGTGTATCAGGTGGTGGTACCAATCTACAGGCAGTGATTGATGCAATCGAATCGGGTCAGGTGACTGGAGCGAAGATTACAGCTGTCATTAGTAATAATGCTACCGCAAAAGCGTTAGATAGAGCTAATAAGCATGGAATAGAAGGAATCTGTATTTCACCAAAGCAATTTGACACAAGAGAACTCTTTAATGAAGCTTTTCTTGCTAAAATGAAGGAGCTAAAACCAGATTTAATTGTATTGGCAGGATTTTTGGTGGCGATTCCAGAAGCTATGGTAGAAGCGTTTCCAAGACAGATTATTAATATTCATCCATCTCTTATTCCAGCATTTTGTGGTGTAGGCTATTATGGATTAAAAGTACATGAAAAAGCACTTGAACGTGGTGTGAAAGTGACTGGAGCTACAGTTCATTATGTAGATGGCGGTATGGATACAGGACCTATCATTGCTCAAAAAGCAGTGGAAGTACATAAAGAGGATACTCCAGAAATATTACAACGACGCGTGATGGAAGAAGCAGAGTGGTCATTATTACCACAAGCAATTCATGCTATTGCAAATAATCTTTTATAGTAGGAGAATGAAAATGAAAGTTTTAATAGTAGGTAGTGGTGGTAGAGAACACGCAATTGCGACAAGCGTAGCTAAGAGTGATAAAGTAGAAAAAATTTACTGTGCACCAGGTAATGCAGGCATTGGTACCATTGCAGAATGTGTTGCTATCACAGCTATGGAATTTGATAAATTAGTAGCTTTTGCAAAAGAAATGCAAATTGATTTAGTTATAGTTGGTATGGACGATCCTCTTGTAGGTGGGCTAGTAGATTTAATGGAAGCAGAAGGTATTCGTACTTTTGGACCTCGTAAAAATGCTGCGATTTTAGAAGGAAGTAAGGCTTTTTCAAAAGATCTTATGAAAAAATACAACATTCCAACAGCTGGATATGAAAATTTTGATTCTGCTAAAGATGCAATCGAATATTTACAATCGGCTACCATGCCAATCGTTATCAAAGCAGATGGACTTGCACTTGGAAAAGGTGTTTTGATTTGTAATACATTAGAAGAAGCTGTAGAAGGCGTCAACAGTATTATGACTGATAAGCAGTTTGGTACAGCTGGTAATCGAATTGTTGTAGAAGAATTTATGACAGGTAGAGAAGTATCTGTATTATCATTTGTAGATGGTAAGACAATTAAGACGATGACAAGTGCACAAGATCATAAACGTGCAGGTGATGGTGATACAGGTCTTAATACAGGTGGTATGGGAACTTTTTCTCCAAGTCCTTTTTATACAGAAGAAGTAGATACGTTTTGTAAGGAATATGTTTATCAGGCAACTGTGGATGCAATGGCTAGTGAAGGAAGAGAATTTAAAGGAATTATTTTCTTTGGACTTATGCTCACACCAAACGGACCAAAGGTATTAGAGTATAATGCTAGATTTGGTGATCCAGAAGCTCAAGTGGTACTCCCACGTATGAAAAATGATATTATAGATGTACTAGAAGCTTGTGTAGATGGAACCTTAGATCAAATTGATCTTGAGTTTGAAGATAATGCAGCGGTTTGTGTGGTACTTGCAAGTGCTGGATATCCAGTGGCCTACGAAAAGGGCAAAGTGATATCAGGGTTTGAAGCATTTGATGGTAAGGATGATTACTATTGCTTCCACGCAGGCACTAAGCTTGAAAACGGTCAGTTTGTGACAAATGGTGGACGTGTACTTGGTATTACTGCAAAGGGAACTGATTTAGTAGAAGCCAAAAAGAAGGCATACGAAGCAACTAATTGGATTTCTTTTGAAGGAAAATACATGAGAAATGATATTGGGGCAGCAATTGACCAAGCATAAATCTACTTTTATCATCTGTATTATTTGATACATTATATTATCTTAAATACCTATAATAACTTTAGACAGGTACGCTTTCGCTATACGTCGCACGTAGCGGTACATAGGATACAAAATACGTAACCAAGTACCGACGGCTCCCTAATACCTGCATAAAAGTTATATAGGTATTTCGATAATAGTAGTATTAAGTAATAATTATATAAGAAAGCATCTGTTAATTTTGATACCATGTTAATAGGTGCTTTCTTTTTTGGAGGATTTGAATATGAATAAGAAAAAATTTACATATAGATTCACGCAGTTAGCTTGCTATCTAGCGTTTATTATACAGGCTGTTGTGGTGAATTTTGCGCCAATTTGTTTTGTTATTTTTCAAGATACTTTTGATTTATCCTTATCTTTGATAGGGCAATTGATCGTATTTAACTTTGTGACACAAATTGTGGTAGACATAATTACAATGCGTCTTGCAGATAAGATTGGGCATAGGAAGTTTATGCTATTTGGACATAGCTGTATTGCAATAGGATTTATATTGTTTGGTACACTTCCAAGAATATTAGTAAATCCGTATATAGGCTTGGTATTTCCAACAATTTTATATGCTATCGGTGGTGGTATTATAGAGGTGTTAGGAAGTCCGATTGTAGATAGCCTTCCAGAGGATGAAGTAAAGGTATCGATGAGCCTGTTACACTCTTTTTATTGTTGGGGACAGGTTTGTGTTGTGTTAATTACCTCTATGCTACTTCTTGCTTTAGGGAACGAACGTTGGTATTTGATCGCATATATGTGGGCAATATTACCCGTTATAAATATATATATGTTTTCGCATGTGCCACTTGTGCCACCGCATGCAAAAGAAGTGCGAATGCCTCTTAGAAAATTACTATCAGCTAGGTTGTTTTTGTTGATTTTATTAATGATGATGTGTGCAGGTGCATCAGAACTTACGATGTCCCAGTGGTCTTCGCTTTTTGCTGAAAAGGGGCTTGGAATACCCAAAATGTTAGGGGATATATTGGGTCCATGTTTATTTGCTGTGTTTATGGGACTTGGAAGAACTATGTTTGGTATAATGGAAGAGAAACTAGATACACGTAAATGGCTAATCTGGCTATCAGTACTTTGCGCATTATGCTACTTTGTAGCTGCAACTTCTAATAATGCTATTGTATCTTTACTTGCATGTGCGCTTACAGGATTTTCTATTAGTCTTATGTGGCCGGGCACCTATACGCTAGCAACAAAAAAATTCCCTTTGGGGGGTACGGCAATGTTTGGTATTATGGCAGTCTTTGGTGATATAGGATGTTCGGCAGGTCCTTTTCTTGCAGGTGTAGTTGCAGACAATAGCAATGGTGGTTTAAATGCTGGATTTTTATTTGCTACAATATTTCCACTCTTGATGATTCTAGGTGCATTAGGAATCGGGAAAAAGAGTTTATAGTTATTTTATGTAAAAAATAATAATGCTAACAAAACAATCACATTTACTTGCTATATTCATGTTAATAATATAAGAGAAAGGTATGGTTATTGAAATAATGAACGTTTTTGATATGATAGGTCCAGTTATGATCGGACCATCATCGAGTCATACAGCTGGAGCTGCTAGAATTGGTAAGGTTGGATATGCTTTGCTAGGTGAAGATGTGAAAGAAGCGCATATTACATTGTATGGAAGCTTTGCCAAAACATATAAGGGACATGGAACCGATAAGGCATTAGTGGCAGGTGTTTTAGGCATGAAGCCTGACGATAAAAAACTTCGCAATAGTCTTGAAATAGCTTCTCAAAAGGGTGTATATATTTCCTTTATTGAGTCTTTAGAAGAAAAGGAACATCCAAATACCGTAAAGTTAGAGCTTAATGGTGTGGATGGAAAAGCGATTACACTTGAGGCTATGAGCGTAGGCGGTGGAAATATCATGGTGACAAGTGTAAATGATATGCATGTAAGCTTTGATTGTAAACATCCTACCATTGTAGTCTTACATAGCGACGTGCCTGGAGTTATTGCAGAGGTTGCAGAAGAACTTGCAAAGAGTAAAATCAACATAGGAAACTTTGTTCTTTCTAGAGAAAAAAAGGGTGGACTAGCAGTTATGACAATTGAAATGGACGCTGCACCAGATGAAAGAAATATAAGTAATTTAGCGAGATTACCACAGGTGTGCGGAGTGACATGTATTGGAGCTTTGACTTAATAAAAGTGTAGAACGAAGATTGCTAGATGAAAAGAAAGTGATGAAAACAAGAGTAATGGAAATTACATATAAGAGTATAGAGGAAATCGTAGAGATAGCTACGAATTCTGGGAAAAAGATATCAGACATTGTGTTAGAAGAACAGTCAAAGACACTTGAAATAGAACAGAGTGTTTTGTTTGATAGAATGTATGCACAGTATAAAATAATGGAGCAAGCATGGCTAGATGGAAGAGAAGAAGACGTTAGATCTAATAGTGGACTAACAGGTGGAGATGCTTTTAAAATGTCTAAGTATCGTCTTTTGGGAAATGCACTAACAGGTGAGGTTTTACCGCTTGCAATGGAGATAGCTTTAGCGATTAGTGAATGGAATGCGGCTATGGGTCGTATTGTAGCAGCACCCACAGCTGGAAGTTGCGGTATTTTGCCAGCAGCATTGCTTTCATTAGAAAAAACAAAAGGTTATACTAGACATGATTGTGTAAAAGCTTTGTTTAGTGCTTCTGCTATAGGAATGGTAATTGCTAATGTTGCAACTGTATCGGGTGCTGAAGGAGGGTGTCAGGCAGAGTGTGGAGCGGCATCGGCAATGGCAGCAGCCTGTATTGTTGAACTAGCTGGAGGTACTCCAAGTCAAGTGGCAGATGCAGCAGCAATTGCACTCAAATGTATTTTAGGCTTAGTGTGCGACCCGGTAGCGGGATTGGTAGAAATCCCTTGCATTAAGAGAAATGCATCAGGGGTTATGAATGCCTTTATGGCCGCAGAGCTAGCACTTGCACAGATTGAAAGTTATATCCCAGTAGATGAGGTGATTGTTGCCATGAAACAAGTTGGAAACGCTATGCCGTGTTCACTTAAAGAGACTGCAGAGGGTGGGCTGGCTACTACACCTACTGGAAGAAAGCTTTGTAAAAAAGTTTTTGGGATTTAAAGAGATATATTAAGTTTTTCTGATTTTTGTGCTACAATGCTTTGCAAATTGAAACATATATAGTACAGTATAAAAGAGTGATATCAAAAGAGAAAAGGACAACTAGAATGAATATTGCGTTTTTTTTATTACCAAAAGCACAAGTTGCTTATTTGCAAGAAAATTATACGATTAGACAGGCCCTTGAGAAAATGAAATCTCATGGATACACTGCTATTCCTGTGTTGAATGATGAGGGGAAATATATCGGGACAGTTAGTGAAGGGGATTTTTTGTGGTACCTTATTGATGAAAATGGTGGCATACAGAAAAATGATATGAAAAGCGTGGAAAATATTTATTTGCAATCTATGCTAAAAGAGGATAAGAATCCTCCGGTACATATTACCACTTCAGTAGAAGAATTATTAGTACAAGCAACAAGGCAAAATTTTGTTCCGGTTGTTGATGATCATGATGTTTTTATAGGTATCATAACAAGAAAAGATATTATTAAGTATTTTGCGGATAGAGAAGTTTGAATTGTGCAGTAATTTAATACTATTGTTGCATATTTTGCAAATAAGGATTAGAATAAAGTAAATGGTTAGAAACAAATATGTAAGTCGGAGGATAAAAGGGTGAATAAACACAGAGAGATACTTAAAGGATTCGTTATTGCATGTAGCTTTTTGGTAGTGCTTTCGTTTTTGAAGGTAGATGCGATGGCATTTATTCAAAAAACAGGAACAATTATTGAAGAAACTTCTTTATACGAATCAGCAAGTGATACAGCTACTTCCTTGATGGAATTAGAAGTAGGAAAAGAAGTTACGGTGAACAACCAAGTGGATGATAGTTCTGGCAGGATTTGGTACCAGCTAGTAGTAGATAGTTCAACATATGGATATGTAAAGGCAGAAGTTGTATCTACAAGCACTACGGGTGAGGATGTTTCTTCAGAAGAAGCTACAGTTGAAGATACAGAGGAAGAAGTACAGACTACAGTTACTTACGAAACTTATATACAGTTAGTAGGAACAACCGGGGGTTCTTCTGTAAATATGCGTAAAGAGGCATCAACATCAACAGATGTTGTTACTTCGTTGTCTGCAGGCACTACTTTTGATATTATCGGTGAAACAACCGGAACTGATAATTATGTTTGGTATCAAGTACAGATAGAATTAGATGGACAAACACTACAAGGATATGTTCGTTCTGATTTAGCAACAACATCAGAAGAGGAAAGACAAAAAGAAGTTATTGTAGAGGTTACACCAGAGACAGAAGCTACACCACAGGAGGAAGTAATTGTATCACCATATGATATCGTACAAGGTGCTGACGAAGATGGTGAGGTTGTTTGGTATTTAACAGATGATGCGGATTCACAATATGAGATTACTAGTTTATTAGCTTCTGAAGGAAAATCTGGAGCAGGTATTGGCATGATGATTTTTATGGTTATCTTGATTTTATTAGTAGGTTTCCTTGGATTTTTAGCCTATACATTTTATAGTAGACTCGTGGAGGCAGAAGATTATTTATACGATTTAAAACAGAAAAAAGAACAAAATAAAAAGGTTGCACAAAAAAAAGCGCAGGAGCCAGAAAAAAAATCTATGGTGCATTTGTCAAAACCTGATTTACCACCGATGAAAGATGATTCTCCAATTGGAAAACCAGTAACTGTGTCAAGCAAACCAACAGTAACAGATCCTAAGACTACAGCAGGGAAACAAACACCACCTAAAGCAAGACCAGGCAATAAGCCACCTGTGAGACAAACACAAAAGGCTAAACCGTCTAGTTATGTGGAACCAGCAATGAAGAATAAAATAGAAGTACAATCACCAAAGGAAACATATACGAATTCTACAATTAAAACACCAGAATATAATTACTTACCAAAATCAGAAGATATTATAGAGGCTACGAGTAGAGACTTAGAATCGAGATTTAGCGAAGATAAAGTTAAGCCAGCAAAAACAGGATGGAAATCAAAGAATTTCTTGACAGATGATGACGATGATTTGGATTTTAATTTTCTGAAGTTTGATGACGATAAATAACGCGAAAAGAGCTGTTGCAAAACAGCTCTTTTGTAGTTTATAATGGGAAAGATATGACGGAACAAATAGTAGAAGGTGAGGAATAGCATATGAGCATGCAGCATAATGATATGCACGATTATACAGAGAAAGCTGAGAAGGCATTACTACTAGCTAAAAAATATGCGAAAAAGTTAAAACAAGGTTACATTGGTTGCGAACATATATTACTTGGATTAATGAAAGAAGATACAGGTGTTGCAGCAAATGTGTTGCGTGAACATGATATAACAGAAAAAAAGGTATTAGAGCTTGTGAAGGAATTGATTGCCTTTGAAGCGGAGCTTAGCACAAAAGAGATATATTCCCCAAGAGCAAGGCATATATTACGAGTCGCAGGAGATTTTTCTAGAAGGTGCCGCGTCCAAAAAATTGGCACAGAACACCTTTTGCTAGCATTAATTAAAGAGTCTGGAAATGTTGCAGTTAGAATATTGCACACTTTGAATGTAAATATAGATAAATTATATTTTGATATACTTATTGCAATTGGAGAAAATCCAAATGACTATAGTGAAGAATTACATGGAAGTGGTCAAGACGTAGAGCTTACTATTGATAAATATAGTGTAGACCTCACACAAAAAGCCTATGATGGACTTTTGGATCCAGTTATAGGAAGAGAGGCTGAAATAGCTAGAACAATTCAGATTTTGAGTAGACGAACAAAGAATAATCCTTGTTTTATAGGTGAACCTGGAGTAGGAAAAACTGCAGTAGTAGAGGCACTAGCACAAAAAATTGTGGCAGGTGAGGTGCCAGATACTGTACGAAACAAAAGGGTACTAACACTAGATTTATCCGCAATGGTAGCAGGAAGTAAATATCGCGGTGAGTTTGAGGAACGTATTAAAAAGGTAATGGAAGAAGTAAAAGCAGATAGTAATATTATCTTGTTTTTGGATGAGCTTCATACGATCATAGGTGCGGGTGGTGCAGAGGGTGCAATGGATGCATCTAATATACTAAAGCCTGCCTTATCAAGAGGTGAAATTCAACTTATCGGTGCTACTACTATTACAGAATATCGTAAATACATTGAAAAAGATGCAGCGTTAGAGAGGAGATTTCAACCGATTTATGTTGAAGAACCTACAAAAGAAGAGGCGATAAGAATCTTAGAGGGTGTTGCTTATAAATATGAAGAACACCACAATGTAAAGATTACAAAGGAAGCAATTGAATGTGCAGTTACACTTTCAACAAGATATATTAATGATAGATATTTACCAGATAAGGCAATTGATTTAATAGATGAGGCTGCTAGTGCAGCGCGTATTATGGAAGTAGATAAACCACTCAAATTAAAACTGATGGAAGAAGCATGCGCTGACAAAGAAAAAGCATTAGAGGACGCATTAAGAGAAGGTGATATAGCTTTGGCATCAAAGATACGTACAGAACAAGAGGTACTTCTCGCAAAGATAACAAAGCTTCAAGCAAAATATGAAAAGGGTGTAAACTTACAGCAAATTGTAATCGGTGAAGATGAGATTGCATATGTTGTTTCTACTTGGACTAAGATTCCTGTTATAAAACTGACTGAAAAAGAAAGTGAAAGATTGATGAATTTAGAGTCTATCTTGCATAAAAGGGTAATTAGTCAAAACCAAGCGGTAGATGCTGTGGCAAAGGCTATTCGTAGAGGTCGTGTAGGATTAAAAGATCCTAAGAGACCAATCGGTTCTTTCTTGTTCTTAGGCCCTACCGGTGTCGGTAAAACCGAATTATCAAAGGCACTCTCAGAATCGGTTTTTGGTGATGAAAAATCATTGATTCGTGTTGATATGTCTGAATATATGGAAGGACATGCAGTTTCAAAGTTGATTGGTTCACCTCCAGGGTATGTAGGCTTTGAGGATGGTGGGCAATTATCTGAAAAGGTGCGTAGAAACCCATACTCGGTAGTATTGTTTGATGAAATAGAAAAGGCACATCCAGATGTATTCAATGTATTATTACAGATTTTAGATGATGGACACATAACGGATTCGAAGGGTAGAGTTGTGAGTTTTAAGAATACGATTATTATCCTAACATCAAATGCCGGTGCAAATAGAATCGTAGATCCTAAAAATCTTGGATTCTCTTCGAAAACAGATGCACAGAAGGATTTTGAAAAAATGAAATCTGGTGTAATGGAAGAAGTGAAGCGTATCTTTAAACCTGAATTTATTAATCGAATTGATGAAATCATTGTTTTTAAACAGCTTACCAAACTTGATATGAAGGATGTTGTTACATTATTAATCAAGGAATTAAGTACAAGATGTGAAGAGCAAAAAGGTATGAAACTAACGGTTACACCTACATTAAAAGAGCACTTAGTGGAAAAATACTCTGATCTTAAGATGGGGGCTAGACCACTTAGAAGGGCAATACAAACAGTGATTGAAGATGGTCTTGCACAAGAAATCTTATCAGGCAAGATAGGATCTAATCAGCAGGTTATAGTAGGCTTTAGTGCTGGTAAGGTTACGTTTAAAGTGAAGGCATAGGAAAAGGGTGAAAAATAAATTTGATAATCTGATTTTTCACCCATGGTGTTTGTGAAGAAGCGCACAAACACTGTCTTATCGCAGAGCAGAATCTGAAATTCTGCTCGCGTGTCTCGCAAAGAGCGCTTCGACATGGAGGAAAATATGGCAAAGGCCAAATCAAATACAGTATTTTTCTGTGGAGAATGTGGATATGAAGCTACAAAGTGGATGGGACAGTGCCCAGGTTGCAAAGCGTGGAATAGTTTTGTAGAAGAACCTGTGAAGATTACAACGAAAGGGAAAAAAGTGGTACTTGGTTTGCGTGAAGAAATCAAACCGCTTTCGATTTCAGAAATCACACTAACAGATGAAGAGCGTGTGCTTACTGGGATCGGAGAACTTGATCGAGTATTAGGCGGAGGTGTTGTACCTGGTTCTTTGACCCTTGTTGGAGGAGATCCTGGTATTGGTAAGTCCACCTTGTTGTTACAGGTGTGCCATAAGCTAGCTGAACAACATATCAGCGTATTATATATATCGGGTGAAGAATCACTTAAACAAATCAAGCTAAGAGCTGAGCGTATAGGTACTTTTACACAAGATTTAAAGCTGCTTTGCGAAACGAACCTTGATGTGATTGAGGCGACTATTCGCACTATGAATCCAAGGATTGTTATTATCGATTCTATTCAGACGATGTTTCAAGAACAGATTTCTTCAGCTCCAGGTAGTGTGTCGCAGGTAAGAGAAAGCACAGCAGTATTGTTACAACTAGCAAAAGGATTAGGTGTTAGTATTTTTATTGTTGGACATGTTACAAAAGAGGGAACAGTTGCAGGACCTAGAGTGTTAGAACATATGGTAGATACTGTTCTTTATTTTGAAGGTGATAGACATGCCTCTTATCGTATTTTACGTAGTGTCAAAAACAGGTTCGGTGCAACAAATGAAATTGGTGTTTTTGAAATGCAAGGTAAGGGGCTTATAGAGGTGTTGAATCCCTCAGAATATATGCTATCAGGAAGACCTATGCAGGCAAGCGGTTCTGTAGTGGTCTGTTCTATGGAGGGAACTAGACCAATTCTTATAGAAATACAAGCGCTTGTTTGTACAACAAATTTTGGGATTCCAAGAAGACAAGCTACAGGAACAGATTTTAATCGTATGAATCTGCTAATGGCAGTTTTAGAAAAAAGACTTGGAATGCAGCTTGCAGGCTGCGATGCCTATGTGAATATAACGGGTGGCCTAAAAATCGTAGAGCCAGCACTTGATCTTGGAATTGTGCTTGCGGTTATTTCAAGTTTTCAAAATATTGCACTAGATCCACATATGCTAGCTTTTGGGGAGATTGGTCTAAGTGGAGAGGTACGTGCAGTTAGTATGGCAAAGGCACGTGTGATGGAAGCAAAAAAACTAGGATTTACGACCTGTATTTTGCCTCGTGTATGCCTAAAAGATGTTGGAGAAGTAGAAGGCATGAAGCTACTCGGTGTGAGTAGCGTAGCTGATGCTCTTGAGTGCATGTAAAACTGCATCTATTGTGGATTCAACAGAAAGGTCTGTTTCATCTACAATTAGATCTGCATATTGCTCATAGAGGGGAATACGTTCATCGTATAGATTTTTGAGGGTTTGGTCATTCTTTAATACAACGCCTCTTGCAGTTAGATTGCCGAGGCGTTTTTCTAATGATACATAATCTAGCTTCAAATATACGATGGTTGATATATCTTTTAGATGCTGCATTGCCTCGCCACTATAAACAACACTACCACCAGTGGAGATGATACAATTGGAAACATCAAGTTGTGCATGTATAGTATTTTCTAGAGCAAGAAAACCGTCAGAACCTATTTTTTCGATGATATCTTTTAAGAGTTTCTTTTCTTGTTTTTGAATGAGAAGATCGGAATCTAGAAATTCAAGGCCTATAATCTTTGCAAGAATAACACCAATTGTGCTCTTGCCTACACCAGGCATACCTATTAAAGTAATATTGGAAGTGTTTTTCATGTATGGAATCTCCTCTTTGGACGTGAATAATAAATGCAAGAAACAAATGACTTGCAAAAAAGTTTACATTTACTATAATAAAGATAGAGAGAAAATGCAAGTTGGAAAGTTGGTAAAGGGTGGAAAATAAATTTGATAATCTGATTTTTTACCCCGGGTGTTTGTGGAGAAGCGCACAAACACTGTGTTATCGCAGTGCAGAATCTGATATTCTGCTCGCGTGTCTCGCGAAAAGCGCTTCGACATGGAGTGATAGATGAAAAAAAACAATAAAATTAAGACAAAGACAAAAGTAGTTGAAACAGCTGTAAAAGGTACAGAAGAGGAAGTTTTTTTTATGTTACCGAGAGAAGTAGTAGTAAAGGAATTAGCTGGCTATGTGAAGTGCGTAGATGAAGATAAGGTAGAAATATGGAATGAAATGGATCTTATGGAAGTGGTATTAGAGCATGATAGCCTTATTTTTGAAAATATGATGGACACCTTTGATACCGATGAGGATTTAGCGTTATTAGAAAAATTACAAGTGAAAAAGGTATATTCTGTATTGTACAACTCACTAGATATAGATCAAGTGAAAGCGGTTTTAGCAGAACTTCATGAAGAGGTTAATGGTTTTTTGGCATCAGATACAGAGGATTTAGAACCGATGATGGAAGTGATGGATTTATAAAAAGTGGCTACGAAAAGAAAGTGATAAATTGTGTAAATTGTGCTTGCATTATATACAGTGATTTGTTATACTATCATTCGTAGCCGAGAAAAGCTATAGGGGAATCATCCAACGGCAGGATGCCAGTCTCCAAAACTGTTCATGGGGGTTCGAATCCCTCTTCCCCTGTTTTGGAAGTTAAGACAAGCGTGAGCTTGTCTTTTTTTTGTCCCAAAATGAATCAACATGCACTTGCCAATGTTGACTAGCTAAAGAAATGAATATATACTTAAACCATGTTTTCTTATGGTCAAAAAAGATGACTACTACATTTTGAGAGGATTTAAAATAGATGAATATTTTTACGATAGATCATGCGAGTAAAGCATTTCAAACGAGACAGTTGTTAGAGGATGCTTCTTTTTATTTGCAAGAAGGCGAAAAGGTAGGCGTAATAGGTATTAACGGTACCGGTAAGTCAACTTTATTAAAAATCATTGCAGGACTCGAATCAGTGGATCAAGGTCAAGTAATTAAGGCGAATAACACAGTGGTAAGGTATTTATCGCAAAACCCAGAGTTTAGAGATGATATGACCGTGTTAGAAGCTGTTTTACAGGGGAATATCCGTAAAGAAAATGAATGGACTGTTGAGAGTGATGCAAAGGCAATGCTTACAAAGCTTGGTGTTATGGATTTTATACAGCCATGCGGACAGCTCTCTGGTGGGCAGAAGAAACGATTAGCATTAGTTAGTGCACTACTTTGGCCAGCTGAAATTCTGGTACTAGATGAACCTACGAACCACTTAGATGCAGCAATGTCTGACTGGTTAGAAGAACAACTGAAAAAATATAAAGGCTGCATTGTTATGGTAACACATGATAGGTATTTCCTAGATGCAGTAGCTAATCGCATTATCGAAATTGATAAAGGCAAGATCTATAACTACAATGCAAATTATGCTGGATTTTTAGAGCTTAAAGCGGGAAGAGAAGATCTAGAGGATGCTGCTACTAGAAAACGTAATTCTATTTTACGTGTGGAACTTGAATGGGTAAAGCGAGGAGCAAGAGCGAGGAGTACGAAGCAAAAGGCCAGACTAGAACGTTATGAGGAAATGAAAAATACATCGGCGCCAGTTAGAGATGGACAGGTGGAGATGGGAAGTGTGGGAAGTCGTCTTGGAAAGAGTACTATTGAATTACAAGGTGTTTCTAAGACCTATGAGGAAAAGAAACTTATTTCAAAGTTTGATTATATCTTTTTACCACGTGATCGAGTGGGTTTTCTTGGTGCAAATGGTGCAGGTAAATCAACACTACTGAAGATGATTATGGGACAAGTAACTCCGGATACAGGCAGTATTTTAATTGGGCCAACCGTTAAAATTGCTTATTATGCTCAAGAAATTGGTACAGACGAGATGAAACCGAATCAGCGCGTAATCGATTACATTAAGGAAGTGGCAGAGTATATTGAAACAACAGAGGGTACAGTGACGGCATCGAAAATGCTAGAGACGTTTTTGTTTACAGGTGAAATGCAATATAGTATGCTTGGAAAACTTTCTGGTGGAGAAAGACGTAGACTCTATCTATGCAAAATACTAATGACGGCACCGAATGTATTAATTCTTGATGAACCGACGAATGATCTTGATATTACAACACTAACAGTATTAGAAAATTATCTAGATAGATTTAGTGGTATTGTTATGGTTGTAAGCCATGATAGATATTTTATGGACCGTGTTGTGCATAAGCTCTTTTCTTTTGATAAAGATGGCGTACTAACCCAGCATATGGGTGGATATACTGATTATGTGAATCGTATTGCAATAGCAGAAGGTGATGTTGAAAAACCACTTTCAAACCAGGTGGAAAAGCTAGAAGAAAAGACAACACAAAAGTGGAATGCAGGTAGAGAAAGAAAACTAAAATTTACTTATCAAGAGCAAAAAGATTACGATAATATAGAGGAAGATATTAGAGTCTTAGAGGATAAGATAGAGCAGTATGAAGCTGATATTTTAAAATTTGCAACAGATTTTATAAAGCTGAGAGAACTTACAGAGTCAAAGGAAACTTCAGAAGCTATGCTAGAAGAGAAAATGGACCGTTGGATGTATTTAGAAGAACTTGCATCTAAAATCGCAAATCAATAGTAAGAAAGAAGGAAAATAGGATGAATCATAAGAATGTAGCTAAAAGACCTCAACCATATGAGTTATATCGACATTTTAAGGGAATGATATATCAGATTTTATCTATAGCTATTCACTCTGAAACTAGGGAGGAAATGGTAGTATATCAGGCACTTTATGGGGATTATAGTATATATGTACGACCACTTGATATGTTTGTATCACCTGTAGATCACGAGAAATATCCTGATGTGAGTCAAGAGTATCGTTTTGAAAGAGTGGTTCTAACGCAAGAAAATAAGGAAGTAGAAATAGCTGTAGTACCTACTGTAGAGAAGGTAGAGACACAGTTAGATGATGGGATACTAGAATTTTTAGATGCACGTACATTTGAAGAAAAATATCGTATATTTATGGGTATGAAGCATAGACTGACAGATCATTTTATTAATACGATGGCAGTTTCTATCGATGTTGAGGTAGAAGATGGGGCGTTAGAAGAAAGGGTGAGAAGTTTGCAAAACTGCTTACAAACAATGGTAAAGTTTGAGTGTAATAGATAATGGAAGATCAAAGATATGAAATTGCTAGGAAGTTAATTGAACCATTACTTGCATATTATGATGCGAATAAAAGAGTGCTTCCGTGGAGAGAAGACCCTAGTGCATATAAGGTTTGGATATCAGAAATTATGCTGCAACAGACTAGGGTTTTGGCAGTAAAACCTTACTTTCATAGATTTATAGAAGCATTACCTTCGATTCAAGCACTAGCTGAAGTTGAACAAGAGGTTCTACTCAAACTTTGGGAAGGACTTGGGTATTATAATAGAGCCAGGAATCTCCAAAAAGCTGCCAAAATTGTGGTGGAAGAGTATGATGGTGTGATGCCAGATGCACTAGAACAGTTACTTTCTTTGCCAGGTATTGGTCCGTATACAGCGGGAGCGGTGGCATCGATTGCATACCAAGTGAAAACACCAGCGGTAGACGGCAATGTCCTACGCGTCATGTCACGCATCTTTGAGGATGGTAGAGATATCTTAAGTCAAAAGGTGAAAAAAGACTGGGAACAAGTACTTTTAGCTACCATGTCAGAGAAAAGGCCTGGGGACTATAATCAAGCACTTATGGAGATAGGCGCTATGGTATGTGTGCCAAATGGTGCACCAAAATGCGAACTGTGTCCGTTTCAGAAGCTTTGCGGTGCACATGCTAAGGGTACTTGGACGCAATATCCATATAAAGAACCAAAGAAAAAGCGTGTGATTGAAGAAAGAACAGTGCTTGTTTTACGAGATGCAGAAAATATGGTTTTGACGAAAAGACCAGATACTGGACTACTCGCTGGCTTGTATGAATTTCCTTGTATAGAGGGACATCTATCGAGTGAAGAGGTGCTTGCATATTTAAAACAGCTTGGACTTGAAACTGTTTGGATTAGTGAGCTTATAAAGGCAAAGCATATTTTTACCCATAAGGAATGGCATATGATAGGTTATATGGTGCGTATGGATGAGCTTTCAGATGTTAAAATAAATCAAGCACAAGCAAAATGGAAACTTGTCGAACCAACAGAGACGAAAACAAAATATCCAATACCTACTGCTTATGCAAGCTATATGAAATATTTGGATATAACGGTTGGATACGAGAGATTTGATGAGAAAGGCAATGGAGTTGATGGCGAATAAAGGTAGGCTTTTTGTTTTTCGTGACATTTTAAAACAACTGTGTTATGATATCTGAAAATATAATACTTAAGGGAACATGAGGAGGAAGTTTATGTATTCTATGGAAGATTTGAAAGTATGTGATATGGAAATAGCCGCTTGTATTGAGGCGGAGACAGGAAGACAAAACAGTCATATTGAATTGATTGCATCAGAAAACTGGGTGAGTAAAGCAGTGATGGCGGCAATGGGAAGCATTTTGACGAATAAATATGCAGAGGGTTACCCAGCGAAGAGATATTATGGCGGATGCGAGTGTGTAGATGAGGTAGAAAATATTGCGATTGAAAGAGCAAAGGAATTGTTTGGTTGTGATTATGCAAATGTTCAACCACACTCTGGAGCGCAAGCGAATATGGCAGTGCAGTTTGCAATTTTAAATCCAGGAGATACAGTTATGGGCATGAATCTTGCACATGGTGGTCACCTTACACATGGTAGCCCAGTGAATATGTCTGGTAAATACTACAATATCATTCCTTATGGAGTAAACGATGAAGGGTTTATTGATTATGAAGCTCTTAGAGAAATAGCATTGGAGAGCAAACCTAAAATGATTATTGCGGGCGCTTCAGCATATGCTAGAAAAATTGATTTCAAGAAATTTAGAGAAGTTTGTGATGAAGTAGGTGCAGTACTTATGGTGGATATGGCACATATCGCAGGTCTTGTAGCAGGTGGCTTACATGAAAGTCCTATTCCTTATGCAGATGTAGTGACAACTACTACACACAAAACATTAAGAGGACCTAGAGGTGGACTTATTTTAGCAAATAAAGAAGCAGCTGAAAAATTCAACTTTAACAAAGCGATTTTCCCAGGTACACAAGGTGGCCCACTTATGCATGTAATTGCAGCAAAGGCAGTTTGTTTTAAAGAAGCATTACAAGATGATTTCAAGGTATATCAGCAAGGGATCATCGACAATGCGCAAGCTCTTTGCAAAGGACTTATGGATAGAGGTATTAAAATCGTCTCGGAAGGTACAGATAACCACCTTATGCTAGTTGATCTTACCAACTTCGATTTATCAGGTAAAGAGGTAGAAAAATGGTTAGATGCAGCACATATTACAAGTAATAAAAATACTATTCCAAATGATCCTAAATCTCCATTTGTTACAAGCGGTATCAGACTTGGTACACCTGCTGTTACTACAAGAGGTATGAAGGTAGAGGATATGGAAGTGATTGCTGAAGCAATTTCACTTGTAATCAAAGAAAAAGAAAATGGGATTGAAAAGGCTAGGGCACTTGTTGATGTACTAGTTGCAAAATATCCTTTGGTATAAAGTTCTAAAAAAAATAGCATTGGAATGAAAATTCTAGTGCTATTTTTTCTTGCAAAACTTACTTTAGTATGATAAAATATCTTTCAGTTGCACACAAATGTCCGTATGGTACGAACAAGTCAGGAGGCCTCGCAAGGTATGATAGAACAATCAGAATATTATGTGGTGAAGAAAAAAGCTATTCCGGAAGTACTTTTAAAAGTAGTTGAGGCAAAAAGGATGCTAGTGAGTGGCAAGGCTACAAGTGTAGCAGATGCTGCAGTGATGGTGGGTATTAGTAGAAGTTCCTTTTATAAATATAAAGATGATATTTTGCCGTTTTATGACAATGCGCATGGAAGAACCTTTACGCTATCATTCCAGATGGATGATGAACCAGGAGTTTTGTCAGAAGTACTACAGATCATTGCAAAGACAGGCGGAAATATTTTGACGATTCATCAAAGTATACCAATTAATGGTATTGCATCATTGTCTATTAGTATTCAAGTTTTGAAAGAGCAAAAACAGCTCTCCTCCATGGTGCAGAGGTTAGAAGAGCATGATTTTGTACATACGGTTCAAATATTAGGGAAAGAATAAGTAAGTTATGAGGATGGAGAAAATGAGTATGATTAAAGTTGCAATTTTTGGATATGGTACTGTTGGATGCGGAGTTGCTGATGTAATTGAAGATAATAAAGAAGTGATAAAAGCAAAGACAGGCCTTGATGTAGAAGTGAAATACATATTAGATATTAGAGAATTTTTTGGTGATAAGAATGAGGACAAAATTGTACACGATGTACAGACGATTATAGATGATCCTGAAATCTCTATTTGTTGTGAAACAATGGGTGGTAAAAATGCTGCCTATACTTTTTCAAAGCTTGCACTAGAAAAGGGGAAGAGTGTTTGTACCTCTAATAAAGAGTTGGTGGAAGCCTATGGTACAGAGCTTATTGAACTTGCAAAGGCAAATAAGTGTAATTATATGTTCGAGGCTAGCGTGGGTGGTGGTATTCCTGTAATACGTAACATCAACCAATGCTTGATTGCAGATCAAATCGAAGGCATCACAGGTATTTTAAATGGTACCACAAACTATATGCTCACAAAAATGGAGTTAGAGGGTGCGGAATATGAAGTAGTATTAAAAGAAGCTCAGGATAAAGGCTATGCAGAAAAAGATCCTACAGCAGATGTAGAAGGACATGATGCAGGAAGAAAAATTGCGATATTATCTTCACTTATGTGTGGGAAAACGGTTCTTTACGATAAATTATATGTAGAAGGAATCTCAAAGATTTCTAGCAAAGACTTTATGTATGCAAAAAAAACTGGTATGAGTATTAAGCTTTTTGGTAAGAGTATACAGACAAAGGATGGGGTATCAGCTATGGTTGCACCGCATATGGTGGACAGTAACCATAAGCTACATATGGTAAAAGATGTATTCAATGGTATTTTAATCAAAGCAAATATGTTGGGTGATTTTATGCTATATGGTGCAGGTGCAGGTAGCCTACCAACTGCAAGTGCTGTTGTAACAGATGCACTCGTAGCGGCTATGAATATCGGAAACCATGTGACATGTAATTGGTCAAAGGAAGAAGCGACACTTACATCTATCGATGAAACATCAAAGAAATTCTTTATGCGTATTTCGATTAGAGAAGAAGAGGTTGCAAGAAGAGTGTTTCCAAATGCACAAGTGATTTATGTAGATGGACTAGATGACAAAGAGTGTGGTGTTATTACGGATGTAATTACAGAAAAAGACTTTAAAATAAAGAAACAAAGCTTTGGAAGTGTTCTATCAGTAATTCGTATAGATGTATAAAGGATAGGGAGGAAAGGGTGAAAAATAAATTTGATACTCTGATTTTTCACCCCTGGTGTTTGTGTAGATGCGTCACAAACACTACAATCGCAGAGCAGAATTTGATATTCTGCTCGCGGTCGACGCAAAGTACGCATCGAAATGGAGGAAATTATGAAATATATAGTGATATTAGGGGATGGAATGGCAGATGAGCCATTAGAACAATTAAATGGATTGACACTTTTAGAGGCAGCAGATACACCGATGCTGGATACACTTAGTAAAAAATCAGTGATTGGACTTGCAAAAACTGTTCCAGATACGATGAAGCCAGGTTCTGATGTGGCTAATTTATCTGTACTTGGATACTCGCCATTAACTTGCTATTCAGGACGTTCTCCATTAGAAGCCCTTAGCATTGGTGTTCCAATGGATGAAACTGATATAGCACTTCGATGTAATGTAGTTACAATTTCCGAAGAAGACAAACCGTTCGAAGAACAAATTATTATAGATCATAGTTCATCTGAAATTTCTACAGAGGATTGTGCAGTGCTTTTAAATGCTGTTGCAGCAAAGCTACAAAATGAAACTTATCTATTTCATGTAGGAACAAGCTATAGACATTGCTTGATTTGGAAAAATGGTGAAGTAAAGGATTTAGTACAGCCACATGATGTATTAGACCAGACAATAGGGCAGCATTTGCCAGAAGATAAAATGCTTCTTATGATGATGAAGAAAAGTTATGAAATATTAAAAAACCATCCTATTAATATAGAAAGAAAAGCACAGGGTTTAAATCCAGCTAATTGCTGTTGGTTTTGGGGAGCAGGTACAAAGCCACAAATACCAAATTTTGAAGAAAAAACAGGAAAAAAAGGTATGATGGTATCTGCTGTTGATTTATTAAAAGGCATTGCTATTGGCGCTGGAATGGGCGTTGCTAAGGTGGAAGGTGCAAATGGTGGATTACATACAAACTACGCAGGAAAAGTAGAGGCAGCAACAGATGCTCTTGTTTCAGGTGGTTATGATTTCGTGTATTTACATGTAGAAGCACCAGATGAAATGGGTCATCAAGGTAGTATTGAAAGAAAAAAACTAGCAATAGAATATTTAGATGCTAAGGTAATTAAACCTGTATGTGAAAAATTAGAAGCAGCAGGAGAGGATTATCGCATGTTGATTATGCCAGATCATCCTACACCGATTAGAACACGTACACATACATCAGAAATGGTTCCATATTTATTATACGATAGTACAAAACCGTTGAAAAAAGAGTGGAATTATGATGAAAAAAATGCTATGATAAGTGGCAATGTGGAAGAATACGGACATCGTATGATAGAACATTTATTTACAATATAATGTGGGTGCCTTAGTATACATAGAATGATGAAGGGTGAAAAAAGAAGCTAATGTTCTCTTTTTTCACCCCTAGTGTTTGAGATAGTGCACTTCGACATGGAGGATATTATGAAAAAAGTAGTGAAGTTTGGAGGTAGCTCTCTTGCGAGTGCTGCTCAGTTTGAAAAGGTTGGCAATATTATTCGTGCAGATGAGCAGAGAAGTTATGTGATTCCAAGTGCTCCCGGCAAACGCTTTCCAAAGGATACAAAGGTAACAGATATGCTTTATGATTGTTACGCTGTGGCAGAGTCACAAGAGGATTTTAGTGAAAAATTAGCAAAGATTAAAGCTCGTTATGATGAGATTATAGCTGGGTTAAAAATAGACTTATCTTTAGAAGGTGAATTTAAAGTTATTTCAAAAAACTTTAAGGAAAAAGCCGGTAAAGATTATGCAGCTAGTAGAGGAGAATATCTAAATGCTATTATTATGGCGCATTATTTAGGATATGTCTTTGTTGATGCTGCAGAAGTGATTCGTTTTGATGAGTCTGGAGGATTTGATGCAGATGAGACACAAAAGCTGATGGTTAAGATCCTTAGTAAGCATGATGCAGTTGTTGTTCCGGGATTTTATGGAGCTACAGAAGAAGGGATCGTAAAAACCTTTAGTAGAGGTGGTTCAGATGTGACGGGTTCTATTGTAGCAAAAGCTATGAGAGCTGATGTATATGAAAACTGGACAGATGTTTCTGGCGTACTCGTTGCTGATCCAAGAATTATAGAAAATCCAGAACCGATTGAGATTATTACCTACAAAGAACTTAGAGAGCTAGCTTATATGGGAGCGAGTGTGTTACATGAGGATGCTATATTCCCTGTAAGGCAAGAGGGTATTCCTATTAATATACGTAATACGAATATTCCAGAGGATGTAGGTACTTGGATTGTAGGAAGTACATGCCAAAAATCAAAACATATTATTACAGGTATTGCTGGTAAAAAAGAATTTTGTGCGATTAATATAGAAAAAGACATGATGAACTCAGAGGTTGGCTTTGGAAGAAAAGTTTTACAAGCATTCGAAGAACATGGGATTTCATTTGAACACATTCCATCAGGTATTGATACTCTAACAGTCTTTGTTCACCAAGATGAATTTATCGACAAAGAACAACGAGTAGTTTCGGCAATTCATAGGCTTGCAAAACCAGATAGTATAGATATTGAAGCAGATTTATCCTTGATAGCAGTAGTGGGTAGGGGTATGCGTGCACAGCGTGGTACAGCTATGACGATTTTCAAAGCACTTTCAGATGTAGACGTGAATGTTAAGATGATCGATCAAGGATCAAGTGAACAAAACATCATAATTGGTGTTGCAAACAGAGATTTTGAGACTGCTATGAACGCTATTTATGAAGGCTTTGTCAAAAAGGCATAAGTATGTTATACTAAGTTGATTTTAGTATGGAGGATAAAGCGCATATGATGCAAAAGGACAACAATGAATTCGATATTGATTCATTCGAACTAACACAAACACTTGATAAGATAGAGGATTCCGACTTGGAAACTCAAATTACTGAAGATGAAGCTACTCCTGATGAGAAAAGAGCAAAAAGAAAAAAAAGAAGAATCAGAAATGAGATTCTTGCATATTTACTTGTGACGTTATTTATTGTTTCTATTGGTTCTGCGGTTGCATTAGGGGTTAAGACATTTGTATTACCACAAGAACAAACGCAAGAAGAGTCAGATGTAACACAAGAGGATATACAAGATAAAATCGATAGTATGGTAGGTGAGGAAGAGGATTTAACTTCAGAGTATGTGATAGAAGAAACTGCTGAAGAAAAATTTGATGATTACTTAGATACTGTGATTTCGGCAATGACATTAGAACAAAAAGTTGCAGGCTTATTTATTACAACGCCCGAGGAACTTACTGGTGTTGCTACCGCGACACAAGCAGGAACTGGTACGGAAACGGCACTAGCAACATATCCAGTGGGTGGTATTGTTTATTATATGAAGAATATCGAAAGCGAAACGCAGTTTACAGAGATGCTAACGAATACAAATGCATATAGCACTGCACCATTATTCTTGGCAGTTACAGAGGAGCAAAGTTCAGTGAGTAGTATTGCAAATAGTGCAATTTCTATTGAAGATATGAGTAGTGTGTCAGATATTGCAGAGTCGCAGGACACAGCTGCAGCTTATCAGCAGGGACTCGATATCGCAACGTATCTTACTAGCTATGGGGTTAATATGAATCTTGCGCCAGTAGCTGATGTAGTTTCTTCAGAGGATGCATATTTAGATGGTCGTTCATACGCAAGTGATGCTACAGTGGCAGCATCGCTAGTAACTGAGGTTGTTAAAGGACTTGAGGATACAGGGGTTAGTGCAACACTTAAATCCTTCCCGGGTGTAGGTACTGCTACAGAAGATGCTTCTGAGAATATTGTAATTTCAGATCGAACCTTAGAAGAATACCAAGCATCAGATTTTCTTGTGTTTGAGGCAGGTATTGAGGCAGGAGTTGACTTTATTATGATAAGTCATGTTATAGCAAATGGCATTACTGGAGAAATGGATTATAGTACGTTCTCAAGTGCTATAGTTACTGATATTTTACGTGATGAAATGGGGTATGATGGCGTTATTCTTACATCGGCCATGGATACTGCTGTGATTACAGAGTATTATACATCTGCGCAAGCAGCCGTTATGGCACTAAAAGCGGGATGTGATATGATTTTACAACCTGAGAATTTAGTGGAAGCTTATGAAGCGGTTATAACAGCTGTTGGAGAAGGTGTTATTGCAGAAGAACGTATTACAGATTCGTTAAAAAGAATTTATACAATAAAGTATGCTAGTAAATTAGAAGAATTTCAAAATAGTTAGTAAAAATGCAACATCGCTATGACGGCGATGTTGCATTTTTTTATAGAAGCATATTAGTTGCGACACCAATTGGGAGTCCAAGCATGCTCCATAAGATTAATAATATAATCCAAGCAATTAAAAATACAATGGAATACGGGAGCATCAATGAAATTAAAGTTCCAAAAGAAGCTTTTTTATCGTATTTTTGCACATAAACAATCATCATTGCAAAATAAGACATGAGCGGAGAGATAATATTTGTACTTGAATCACCGATACGATAGGCTAGTTGTGTAAATTCTGGTGAAATACCAAGTTCCATCAACATAGGTACAAATACTGGAGCTAGAATAGCCCATTTTGCAGAGGATGAGCCCATAAATAAATTGATAAATGCTGAGATAACAATAAATGTAATGATGAGTATGAGTTTAGGTGCATTGACAGACTGTAGCATAGAAGAGCCTTTTACAGCCAATATTGTTCCAAGGTTTGAATAGTTAAAAAATGCAATAAATTGTGCTGCAAAAAATACGAGTACAAGGTAACCAGACATATTACTAAAGGACTTTGAAATCATTCCCATAATATCTGAACTGTTTTGGATCGTTCCAATAGTTTTTCCGTAAACAATACCTGGAACTATAAATGCAATTACAATAATAGGAACAATACCACTACCTAGAAAGGTTGAATTTCCAATAGTAAAATAAATGCATACAAGAAAAATCACATTAAGTGCTGCAGCAATTAAAGCATTTTTAAATGCTTTTTTTTCTTGATCTGAAATGGGTTCATAGGTAACGGTAATGTCACCTGTGTAAGTTCCAAGTCTTGGTTCTATGATTTTTTCTGTTACGAGTGTTCCTGCAAGTGTGATGACAAAGGTGGATGCTATTAGGAAATAATAGTTTCCAAGAATTTGAACTTCGTAGGAAGGGTTGATAAGGTGCGCTGCTTCTTGTGTAAGTCCTGCTAATAAAGAATCTAGTGAACCTGGAAAAAGATTTGCTGAAAAACCACCGGAAACACCGGAAAATGCTGCAACAATACCAGCAAGCGGGTGTCTGCCAAAAGACATAAAAATCATAGCTGCAAGTGGTGGTAAAACAACATATCCTGCATCTGATGCCACATTTGATAGTATTCCTAAAAAAACAACAGCCATAGTTAACATACTTTTTGGAGTCTTTAGTGCGAACAAACGTAAGGAGCAGCTGATAAAACCGGAATGTTCAGCAACACCAATACCTACAAGCGAAACAAGAACAGTACCAAGTGGTGCAAAATTTGTAAAGTTCGATACTAAGCTTCCAAAAATATACGTGATTCCCTCTGTAGATAGTAGGGAACGAGCGGTGCTAGTAAGTTGTGTTGGAACGTATACATCATCAACCTTTACAAGACCTTCGTAGGTGGCTGATAATCCGAAAATTGCACCTAGTGCAGAAATAACAATTACAATGAGTGTCATAATAAAGAACAGTGTTCCTGGGTGTGGTAATTTATTGCCGACACGCTCAATAAATCCTAGTAAAGCATTTGACTTTTTGTTTGACATAATTCCTCTCAATCTTTTCATAAAATGGGCAGTAAAAATCGATTGTATCACATATAGTATGTGAAGTAAATCCTAAAACTATAATTAGTTAAAACTAACAGAGATAGCGAGTTTCTAATAATAATAAAGTCATGACAAAATGCCGAAATTGTGCTACAATCATACCTATTAGGTCTCATAGATAGAGAGAGGGCGGGAGATATGGCTACGAAGAAGACAACCGGTAGCGCTAGGAAGCGCACCACGAGCACAACAGCTCGTAAAACATCTACAAAAAGAAAAACTGTGGCACAAACAAAACAAGAAATCGAGCTTATTCATGAAATAACTTTAATAGTATTGTTTGCATGCATGATTTTCTTATTCTTATGTAACTTTAATATTATAGGTGTAGTTGGAGCATTTTTTAGGAATCTTCAATTTGGACTATTTGGTTTGATTTCATATATATTACCAATCATTATTTTTTTTGCTGTGCTATTTGGACTTGCGAATATAGGGAATCGTATTGCAAAAAGAAAGCTGATATCAGGCGGTGTATTGGTAGTACTTTGCATGACCTTGTTAGAGCTTGTTGTCATGCGCATTACTCAAATGGAAAGTTATTCTATTGTTTCATTATATAAAAATAGCGTGGAGCATGGAAATGGCGGTGGTGTTATCGGAGGCAGTATCGCATATGTATTGTATTATTTATTTGATATATGGGGCTCCATATTATTGCTCGTTATGGGAATTGCTATTTGTAGTATTTTAGTTACGCAGCGTTCTCTCGTTAAAACAGTACGAAGTGCTAGCAATAAGGTTGTTCATGCAACTGCAACAGAATCTAAAAAACTTCAAGATCAAAGAGCTACAGCTAGAGAAGTAAAGGCAGCTAATACTTTGGATAAAAAGCCGACGAAAACAGATAGGACACAAGTGGATACAGAGACTGCTACACATGAAAGTGCGATTAGTAGAATTAAAAATATTTTTGCATATACGAAGCTAGAAACGCAAACACCAGTAGAGGATTTGAATTTAGAAGAACCTTCTGCTGATGTCGTAGCAGCAGCGGCATATGTATCACCTCAGCCACAAAGAGAGACTACAAGACACGTTGCACCAGTAGAGGTGAGAGCGACACATCAAGTGACGATTGAGGACGTGAATAGGAGACTTCCAGAATCGGATGTGATACGTGAGCTAAAGCCTAGAGCCAAAAAATACGAACAAGAAAAAATTGAATTGGATTTGCCAAAACAAGAGCCGATTTTAGAAACAAAGATAGAGCCGATCGTAGAGCCGATTGTAGCGCCTATTTCACAACCAATAGTGGAACCAATTATAATAGAACATGTGCAAGCACCAGTAGAATCCACGAAAACTACTCCTGCACCTGTAGTCGTCGAACATCATAGTCACGCTGCATCTGATAAGACATCTTCTTATTATTTTCCACCTATTAGCTTGTTGAAAAAGGGTGCAGTTGAGAATTTATCTGGAAACACGAGAAAGCTTCAAGAAACATCTGAGCGTTTACAAGCTTGTCTTGAAACTTTTGGGGTAAAGGTAACAGTTACTGATATTAGGCAAGGACCTTCTGTAACGAGATTTGAGCTACAGCCAGAGCAGGGCGTTAAAGTTAGTAAAATTGTGAATTTATCAGATGATATTAAGCTCAATCTTGCGGCAACAGATATACGTATCGAGGCGCCGATTCCTGGTAAGGCTGCAATAGGTATTGAGGTGCCTAACAAAGAAAACAGTGTCGTTGCTTTTAGAGATCTGATTGAATGCGATGAATTTAAAGAATTTGCATCAAATCTATGTTTTGCTGTTGGTAAAGATATTGGTGGACGTACGATTTTAACAGATATTGCTAAAATGCCTCATATGCTGATCGCAGGTTCAACAGGATCGGGTAAATCAGTATGTATAAATACACTTATAATGAGTGTGCTTTATAAAGCACATCCAGATGATGTTAAGCTTATTATGATAGATCCAAAAGTAGTAGAACTTAGTGTATATAATGGCATTCCACATTTACTTATTCCAGTTGTAACAGATCCTAAAAAAGCTTCGGCTGCACTTCATTGGGGTGTTGCTGAGATGCAAGATAGATATCAAAAGTTTGCACAATGGAATGTGAGAGATTTAAAGGGTTACAACGCTAAGGTTTTGGAAATGGCAGCTAAGGGAGATGCGAGTGCTCCTAAAAAACTACCGCAGATTATTATTATAGTAGATGAACTTGCAGATCTTATGATGGTTTCACCAGGTGAGGTGGAAGAATCGATTTGTCGATTAGCACAGCTTGCAAGAGCAGCGGGAATTCATCTTATTATTGCAACGCAAAGACCTTCTGTTGATGTTATAACAGGGTTGATTAAAGCGAATATGCCTTCACGAGTTGCATTTGCAGTGTCTAGTGGTGTGGATTCAAGAACGATTTTAGATATGAATGGTGCTGAAAAACTTTTAGGAAAAGGTGATATGCTCTTTTATCCACAGGGTTATCCAAAGCCTGCACGTGTACAAGGTTCGTTTGTATCGGATGAAGAGGTTGCAGCAGTTGTTGATTTCTTACAAAACCAAAGAATCGGAAACGTTTACGAAGAAAAAGTTGAAGAGCATATTATGTCGATTAGTTCTGGGGTAAGTGAGGATGCAAGTCCTACAGTAGATATTGCAAATGATAGAGATGCATTGTTTGTTGATGCAGGTAAATTTGTAATTGATAAAGATAAAGGATCAATCGGTATGCTTCAAAGAGTATTTAAAATTGGATTTAATCGAGCTGCACGTATTATGGATCAGCTTGCTGACTATGGTGTTGTTGGAGAAGAGGATGGAACAAAACCTAGAAAAATACTAATGACTATGGAAGAGTTTCAGACATTGATAGATGAAGTAAACAATAAAATATAAGAAATGAGAAAAATAATGAAAACTGATATTCAAATAGCACAAGAGGCAATTATGGAACCTATCACAAAAGTAGCAGGACGTATTGGGATAGAAGAAGATGATTTGGAATTATATGGAAAATACAAAGCGAAAATTTCTGATGGGTATTTACAAAGTATTAAAGGCAATCCAGATGGAAAGCTTATTTTAGTAACTGCGATTAATCCTACTCCAGCAGGAGAAGGTAAAACAACGGTGAGTGTGGGACTAGGACAAGCATTACATAAGCTTGATAAAAAAGCGATTATTGCACTTAGAGAGCCATCTTTAGGACCTTGCTTTGGTATTAAGGGTGGAGCTGCCGGTGGTGGATATGCACAGGTAGTACCAATGGAGGATTTAAATCTCCACTTTACAGGTGATTTTCATGCTATTACATCTGCAAACAACCTTTTGGCAGCGCTACTAGATAATCATATTCAACAAGGGAACGACTTACAAATAGATACACGTAATATTACATGGAAACGTTGTGTGGATATGAACGATAGAGTACTGCGTAATGTTGTTGTGGGACTTGGTGCAAAATTAGATGGTTATGTAAGAGAAGATCATTTCGTAATAACAGTAGCAAGTGAAATTATGGCTGTACTTTGCTTGGCAAATGACATGGCTGATTTGAAAAATCGTTTAGGTAAAATGGTAGTAGCTTATGATGTTTTTGGCAAACCTATTACAGCATCTATGATTCAAGGTGTTGGGGCTATGGCAGCCTTACTAAAGGATGCAATCAAACCAAATATGATTCAAACATTAGAGCACACACCTGCTTTTGTTCACGGAGGACCTTTTGCGAATATTGCTCACGGTTGTAACTCGGTAATCGCAACAAAGAATGCGTTAAAGGCAGCAGATTATGTTGTCACAGAGGCAGGGTTTGGAGCAGATCTTGGTGCTGAAAAGTTTTTTGATATTACATGTAGAGAAAGCGGATTAAATCCGGATGCTGTAGTAGTAGTTGCAACAATAAAAGCATTGAAGTATAATGGAGGCGTAGCGAAATCAGAGCTATCCGCACCAAATGTTGATGCTTTGAAAAAGGGAATCGTGAATCTTGAAAAGCATATCGAAAACATACAAAAATTTGGTGTGCCTGTTGTCGTGACATTAAATGCATTTGTTTCTGATACTACGGAGGAAATTGATTTTGTTAAATCTTTCTGCGAAGAGAGAAACTGTGAATTTGCTTTGTGTGAAGTATGGGAAAAAGGTGGTGACGGTGGTGTTGCTTTGGCAAAAAAAGTGCTTGAAACAATTGAAACGAAGACAAGCAATTTTGCTCCATTGTATGAACTAAATCAACCTATTAAAGATAAAATTCATACAATCACAACGGAAATTTATGGTGGTATAGGTGTTAGCTATACATCGGCAGCAGCAAAACAGATTGCAAGTCTTGAGAAGCTTGGTTTTGGTGATTTACCTATCTGCATGGCAAAAACACAATATTCATTGTCAGATAATCCTGAATTACTTGGAAGACCTAGTGATTTTACAATTAATGTTAGAGAAGTATATGTTTCTGCAGGCGCTGGATTTATAGTAGTGATTACAGGTGCTGTAATGACTATGCCGGGACTTCCAAAGGCACCAGCTGCATATCAGATAGATGTAGATGATGATGGTAAGATTACAGGATTATTCTAAAAATTATTAGGTGGTTGAATATGGCACAAATTATAAGTGGAACACTAGTTTCTAAAGAAATAAAAGAGGAGCTTCGTTTAGAAGTTGATTCTTTAAAAGAACAAGGACGAACAGTTACGTTAGCGGTGATTCAAGTGGGTGATGATCCAGCCTCTAGCGTGTATGTTGCAAACAAGAAAAAGGCTTGTGCTTATATTGGTATTGAGTCGTTAGCATATGAGCTTCCAGAGGAAATCTCTGAAAAAGAGCTATTATCGCTAATAGAAACATTAAATAATGATCAAAAGGTCAATGGGATTTTGGTACAGTTACCTTTACCAAAACATATAGAAGAAGCCTTGGTAATACAAGCTATTGCTCCTGGAAAAGATGTGGATGGATTCCATCCAATGAATGTAGGAGCTATGTGCGTAGGTGATAAAGGGTTCTTGCCGTGTACACCAGCAGGTGTTATTGAGTTGTGTAAGAGAAGTGGCATTGAATTAGCAGGAAAGAATTGTGTAGTGCTTGGGCGTAGTAATATTGTCGGAAAGCCTATGGCATTGCTGTTACTACGAGAGGATGCTACTGTTACAATTGCACATTCCAAAACAAAAAATCTCATGGAAATCACAAAAAAGGCTGATGTAATCATAGCAGCAGTTGGACGTCCTAAGATGATAACAAAGGAATATGTGAAGGAAGGCGTAACCATTATTGACGTTGGAATTCATAGAGATAGTAACAATAAGCTTTGCGGAGATGTGGATTATGAAGATGTTTCTAGTCTTTGTAATGCAATCACACCAGTGCCTGGAGGCGTTGGTCCTATGACCATCGCAATGCTTATGAAAAATTGTGTTGAGGCAGTTAAATAATAGTAAGTAAGTGAGTGAGAATATATGATATGTCCTAATTGTAAGAGCGAAATAGCAGAGGGCTATTTGTATTGTGAATGTTGTGGGGAGGAAATTAAATTAGTTCCAGAATATGAAATCCAAGTAGAGAATTCTATGGATGAGAATATGAAGGAACTTTTAGATGAGGTTGTAAAAAAAGAGGAAGTTGAAGAACGTGATTTGCAAAGACGTCAGTATGCTCCGATTAAAACACACAACCAGATTTTTTTGGTATGCTGTATTTTGCTAGTACTTGCATTTATTGTGGGTGTGTGCATCGTTAATATTGTGACATTTCGTTATAATTCAGCAGAGGTTCAGCATCAAATAGCTGAAAATGCAATGGAAAGAGGTGCATTTAGTGAAGCAATAGAGCCTCTAGAACGTGCGATTGCATTGGAATATGAGAATATGGATTACAAGCTAGAGCTTGCAAATATTCAGTGGGCTTTAGGAAATAAAACAGCTACAATAGAAGTACTTGTAAGTGTTATGAATTCTAGCTATGCGGTAGATGACGATAAGATTGATGCTACTAATATTATCATTGAAGTATACGGAGAATCAAACGATTATGAGTCGATACATCAATTTATTATGGAATACAATATGGATGTTTATTTTCCAGACAAAGTTTCCCTTCCAGTTACATTTCAGCAGGCAGAGGGTACTTATACAGAAACTATCCCACTCAAACTGTCAGCTAGTGGCAACGGAGTGATTTATTATACACTAGATGGTTCAATACCAACTACGGATAGCGTGATTTATACAGGACCTATTTACCTTGAAAAAGGCGAATATTTAGTGACTGCAATATATGAAAATGAATATGGAATCTTGAGCACAGCAGTCAGCAAGCGTTATATGATAGACACGAAAAACCCATATCCACCTGAGGTTAATGTTTTTAGTGGGGTGTATGATTATCCGATTGTGCTAGAAGCAGAGTCTTTAAGTGAGGTTGATATTTACTACACAACAGATGGCACAGTACCGTCAAAGAATAGTACAAAATACATAGGGGCTATTTATGTTCCAGATGATATAAATTACTATAGGTTTATAGCGGTTAATAGTGAAGGTGATGTGAGTAGTAGCTTATCAAGAGAGATTACAGTTAGACTTGGAGCTAGTGTTACAAGTGATAATGCGACAGATGTACTAGTGCAATATTGTATAGATCAAGGTGTCATTATCAATGAAAATGGACATATAACACAAGAGGCACTGCAGTGGCATGTATATGAATATTTATATCCAGTTACGATAGAAGGAGCTGGGGACTGCTATGTTTTTGCAGAAGTTATAAGAGAAGTGGATAAAGATCAGCAAAGAACAGGTACTTATTATGCTGTTAATATTTATACAGCAGACGTGTACCTTTTGGAGTACCAATATAACGTTTATAGTTTAAAATAAAATATAAGGGAGAGCACTATGTACAAAATTCTAAAACAAAGACAGTTGAATGAAAATATTTTTTTGATGGATATTGAAGCTAAAAGAGTTGCAAAGAACTGCCAACCGGGACAATTTATCATTGTCAGAGTAGATGAAAATGGAGAGAGGATTCCACTTACTATCTGTGATTATGATAGAGAACTTGGTTCTGTTACGATTGTATTCCAAATTGTTGGAGCACAATCACATAAGTTGGCACAGTTAAAAGAAGGTGATTATGTACATGATTTTGTTGGACCACTTGGTGAAGCTTCTGAGTTTGTACATGAATCTCTAGAAGAACTCAAAAACAAAAAGATTTTATTCGTTGCAGGTGGTGTTGGTACAGCTCCTGTATACCCACAAGTGAAGTGGTTACAAGCACATGGGGTAGATGCAGATGTTATCATTGGTGCAAAGTCAAAAGATATCTTGATTTTAGAAGACGAATTCAAGGCAGTTTCTGGAAATCTTTATGTAACAACGGATGATGGTTCATATGGCAGAAGTGGTATGGTTACAAAAGTGATTCAAGATTTATATGATGAAGGAAAAAAATACGATGTTTGTGTAGCAATCGGACCTATGATCATGATGAAATTTGTCTGTAAACTTACAAAAGAGCTTGACCTTAAAACAATTGTTTCACTCAATCCGATTATGGTAGATGGTACTGGTATGTGTGGTGCTTGTCGTGTTTCAGTTGGTGGAGAAATTAAATTTGCTTGTGTAGATGGTCCAGAATTTGATGGTCATTTAGTGAATTTTGATGAAGCTATGAAAAGACAACAATTATACAAAACATTTGAAGGACGTGAATACCTAAAAGAAATCGAAGGTGATACACATCATGGCGGATGCGGTAATTGTGGAGATGAATAATTCATTGTGATTATGAGAAGGGATAATAAGTGATATGAGTATATTAGAGAGAGTTCCAGTAAGAGAGCAAGATGCGAAACGTAGAGCTACTAACTTTGAAGAAGTTTGTGAAGGCTATAATCTAGAAGAAGCAATGGAAGAAGCTAATAGATGTATTAATTGTAAAAATGCCCAATGTATTAAAGGCTGTCCAGTTGCTATTGATATTCCAAGATTTGTGGAAGAAGTAAAAAAGGGCGATATTGAAAATGCATATCAAGTAATTTCAGAAGCAAGTGCATTACCAGCAGTTTGTGGACGTGTATGTCCACAAGAAAGTCAATGTGAAGGAAAATGTATTAGAGGTATTAAAGGTGATCCAGTTTCTATTGGTAAGCTAGAGCGTTTTGTTGCTGATTATGCTAGAGAACATGGGATTAAACCAGCTTTAAATGTAGAGAAAAATGGTAAGAAGGTTGCAGTGATTGGTTCTGGTCCTTCAGGTCTTACATGTGCAGGTGATTTAGCGAAGCTTGGTTATGAGGTTACTATTTTTGAAGCACTTCATGAAGCGGGTGGTGTTTTGGTTTATGGTATTCCAGAATTCCGTCTACCAAAGGAAACGGTAGTAGCTGCAGAAATTCAAAATGTAGTTGATTTAGGTGTTACAATTGAAACAAACGTAGTAGTTGGAAAGTCTGTAACAATAGATGAACTTATTACAGAAGAAGGCTTTGATGCAGTGTTTGTTGGTTCGGGTGCAGGTCTACCTAAGTTTATGGGTATCGCAGGTGAAAATGCAAATGGTGTATTCTCAGCAAATGAATATTTAACACGTAGTAATCTTATGAAGGCTTATGTAGAAGGTAGCACAACACCTATCATGTTAGGTAAAAAGGTTGCTGTAGTCGGTGGTGGAAATGTTGCTATGGATGCGGCTAGAACAGCGCTTAGACTTGGCGCAGAGACACATATTGTATATAGACGTAGTGAAGAAGAGCTTCCTGCTAGAGTAGAAGAAGTTCATCACGCAAAAGAAGAAGGTATTATCTTTGATTTACTTACCAATCCTACAGCGATTATTGCTGATGAAAATGGTTGGGTAAAAGGTATGAGTTGTGTAAAAATGGAACTTGGAGAAGCAGATGCATCTGGTAGACGTAGACCAGTTATAAAAGAAGGATCTGAGTTTGAGCTAGAAGTTGATACTGTTATTATGGCACTTGGAACATCTCCAAATCCATTGATTTCAAGTACAACAGAAGGTTTAGAAATTAATAAATGGCAATGTATTGTGGCTGATGAAGCAACTGGTGCAACATCGAAAGCTGGTGTTTTTGCAGGTGGTGATGCAGTTACAGGTGCAGCAACAGTTATTTTAGCTATGGGTGCAGGTAAAGCAGCTGCAGATGGAATACATAAGTATCTTAACGAATAGAAAAGGGTGATTAGTATTATGGCAGTGATGTGTCCAAAGTGTAGAAATGAATATCGTGATGGTATTAAGGTGTGTGCCGATTGTGGATGTGCACTTGTAGGTGGTGAAGAAGCAGTTTCAAGAGTTGCATTGCTTGCAGGTCCTGATGAACAGGTCCAAGATATGTATGCATATCTTAGGTATTGCAAGATTACGTCGGCTGTGGTAGAGACAGAAACTTCAGTTGATGGTGAAGTGATTTCGAAGCTTCTATGTGAAGAAAAGGATGAACAAATTGTAAGAAAACATCTTCAAGTATATATAAAGGAAGAACAACAAAAAAAGGCTGAAGAATTTAAGGAATCTATGTCCAAAGAGGAATTAGAGGAACTTTATCGTGTTGCACAAGCGAAACAAGAGGCTACTAGAGTACCTAGTGGTGTTTATGAAAACTCCGCAGAAAAGGCAAAAGAATACAAATCTACTGCAGTAACACTCATTGGTATGGGTGGAATTGGTGTTATATTGATGTTACTTAGCTGGTTTGGTTTACTACCATTTTATTTTGGTGGTGAAGGTAATGTTTTGATGCATGGTGTGATGATTCTTTTCTTTGGTGGAATCCTAGCAGGTGGTATTCATTCTGCTATGAGTGTCAAAGAGTTAAATGCACAAGCCCAATATGACGATAAAGGAAAGGAAGTGCTTCTTGATTTTTGCAAGGAATACTTCACGAAGGCTTTACTTGATAGAGCTGTATCGGGTACTATGGAGGAAGCTTATTTTGAACGTATGAATTATATGCGTGGCCAAGTGAAATTTCATCTTTCAGAAGAAAAGATTCCAGAAGCGTTAATGGAAGCGACATTAGAAGAGCACTACGATTCGCTTTATGAGTCATGAGAATAGATATTGTTACAGTTGGAAAAGTAAAAGAAAAGTTTTACCGAGATGCAATCGATGAGTTTTTAAAACGTCTCTCTAAATATGCAAAAGTGCAAGTTTTAGAGGTTTCTGATGAAAAAACTCCAGATGGAGCTAGCTTGGCAACCGAAGAGCAGATCAAGCAAAAGGAAGCAGAAAGAATTTTAAAGCTAATCAAAGATGATGCATTTGTATTTACGCTTGAAATAGGCGGTAAAAAATACGATTCTGTTGGCTTTTCTGAAAAAATAGCGTGGTTAGGCGTTCAAGGCAAGAGCCATATTCAGTTTGTAATAGGCGGTTCACTTGGATTACATAGTAGTGTTATAGCTAGAAAGGATGCTAGCATTAGCTTTTCTGATATGACCTTTCCACATCAACTCATGCGTGTGATTTTATTAGAACAAATATATAGGGCGTTTCGTATTATGAGTAATGAGCCTTATCACAAATAAAAGAAATCCTCTATCCACATGGATCATCAAGTGATGAATCAACTGGATGGAGGATTTTTTGTATTACTAACTCATAAAACAATAAAAATCGGAATATATTACACTATGAAAAAATATAAGAAGCAGCAAACGGTTACGGAGGATACAATAAGGCAAAAGTTACTTTCACAAGGAGGCGTGGGGGAAGTTCTTTACAAAAAAACATTAGTGACACTAATCGGACAAGAGGAGCTTTGGATAGAAAATTATAAGTCTATTCTAGAGTATGAAAAAGAGGT
The DNA here is from genome assembly GCA_044425805.1 of Lachnospiraceae bacterium. Lineage (GTDB taxonomy): Bacteria > Bacillota > Clostridia > Lachnospirales > Lachnospiraceae > RGIG6307. The sequence goes on from JAWXVC010000004.1 coordinate 766,190, forward strand.
TGTTATTATAGCAACAAATGCGGGAAATATCAAAGTTGAGGGGCGAAATCTCATGGTATCTCACTATATAAAAGAACAAATGATGATAAAAGGCTTCATAACCAATATTTCTTATTCATAGAAGGAGACGTATATGAGAGCAGATTTACAAGGGTTTGTTAGGGTTAAAGTGAGCGGTGATTATGTAGAACGCTTTTTGGCACTTTGCGTGAATAGAGGTTTTTTGCTCTGGGAAATGGAAGCGACAGATGGATATACTTGTGTAAATATGTTAGTAGAGGATTTTAAAGCATGTAAGGATTTCGTGAGAAAGACGGGGGTAAAGGTGGCTGTTGTAAAGCGAACTGGACTGCCGTTTTTTATGTCTTTATTATGGAAACGTAGCGTTTTTGTGGTGGGTGCAATTGCGTTTATAGTGAGTATTTATATAAGCAGTAGGGTGCTATGGCATATAGAATTAAACGGAAATTATAGTATATCCTCCGATATGTTTTACACGTTTTTAGAGGAACAAGGCGTATATAAGGGGATGTGGATTAGTACACTTGACATAGAGGAACTAGAAAAAGAAATACGAAAAGAATTTGATCTAGTAACTTGGACATCAGGTAAGATGGATGGTACAATTTTGATGTTAGATATCAAGGAAAATGAAAAAAGTACGATTGACAGTAGTGAAGATACGAGTTTTACAAAAGATAGTGCAACAGGATTATATGCGACTTTTTCAGGTACAATTTATAGTATATATACGAGAAAAGGTATACCACTTGTAAAGGCCATGCAGGAGGTTGAAAAGGGAGAGCTACTCGTGGATGGTAGGGTCCCAATATACTTAGAAGATACAACTGTTGGAGCTTACCAATTTTATGATGTGGATGCAGATATTTTAATTGATACGCAGGTGGAGGTGGAGTTTAGCCTTTCTAATGTGTATATTGAAAGAATCTATACGGGGAGGGAAAAGCAAGGGCTTTACGTGTATTTATTTGATAAAATTTATCCGCTAACATGGAATCTTACGCAGTATGCATACAAGGAAACGTATTTAGAACAAATAAAGGGTATCTCTTGGGATGAAGGTACAATATCAGTAGGGAAATACTATGCCAAAGAATATCAAGGACTTGAGAAAAGCTATACACAGGAGCAAGCAGAGGAAATATTAGAAGAATACTTAGATAAAAAAATAAGTGAGTTAGAGGAAAAAGGTGTACAAATTCTTGATAAAAATGTTACAATAGAATCATCTATAGGCAAATGGGTATTACAAGGAGTTTTGGAAGTGAGAATGCCTGCTGTAGAAAAATTGCCAATGATTTTGGAGGATGTGGATGATAGAGAAGGAATTTGAATGTACTGTTGAGTGCACAATAGAACAGATGAAAAACATGTTTGGACAACATGATCAATACATAAAGAAGATAGAACTAGATCTTTCTGTAGATATTATCAATAGAAATGGTGCTGTTAAAATTATTGGAGAGCAGTCAAATGCAGTAAAAGCTAAGAGTATTTTAACACAACTTATGATTTTAAATGATAGGGGCAATGACATAGAAGAACAAAATGTTAATTATGCAATAGAAATGGGCAAGGATGATGAAGAGGGAGTTATTACACAAATTGATTCGGATCTTGTTTGCCTTACTATGACAGGTAAACCTATCAAACCCAAAACACTTGGTCAAAAAAAATACGTAGATGCTATTCGAGAAAAAATGATTGTTTTTGGTATAGGTCCTGCTGGAACAGGCAAGACTTATCTAGCAATGGCAATGGCTATTAAAGCATTTAAAGCAAATGAAGTGAGTCGTATTATTCTTACAAGGCCTGCAATTGAGGCTGGTGAAAAGCTGGGATTTTTGCCGGGTGATTTACAAAGTAAGGTCGACCCATACTTAAGACCATTATATGATGCACTCTATCAGATTATGGGGGCTGAAAGCTTCGCACGTAATATGGAAAAGGGCTTGATTGAGGTTGCACCACTTGCTTATATGAGAGGTAGAACGCTAGATAATGCATTTATTATTTTAGATGAAGCGCAAAACACAACACCAGCTCAGATGAAAATGTTTCTTACAAGAATCGGATTTGGTTCTAAGGTAATTGTGACTGGTGACTCAACACAAAAAGATTTACCATTTGGTACCACAAGCGGGTTAGAAATGGCGGAAAAAATACTCGGAAATATAGATGATATAACATTTTGTAATTTGACGAGTAAAGATGTTGTAAGGCATCCACTTGTACAGAAAATTGTAAAAGCATACGATGATTTTGAGGCTAAGAGTAAGGCAAAGGATCGTAGGAAAATGAAAACTACAAAAGTTTAAGAGAGGCATATGATAGTATGGCAATATATATAGAAGAAGAGGTTGTTTGTGAGCTTGCATTTGATGTTAAAGAGATAGCAAGTATGGTTATTGATTATATAGCTGATATTCAGGGAATTCCATATGAGTTTGATGTGAATCTTACGATTGTTGACAATGAAACCATACACCAAATCAACAAAGAGTACCGAGAAATGGATAGACCAACAGATGTACTTTCTTTTCCCAATGTAGACTTTGAAACTCCAAGTGATTTTTCTGTGCTTGAAGATGAAGCGAGAGAAATGGATTATTTTGATATGGAGACAGGTATACTTTTATTAGGAGATATCGTGCTTAGTATCGATAAAGTTAAGGAACAAGCAATAGAATATGGACACTCCATAAAAAGAGAATTTGCTTTTTTGATTGCACATAGCATGCTACATTTGTGTGGATATGATCATATGACAGGAGAAGAGGCTAGTGTTATGGAATTAGAACAAACAAAGGCGATGGAAGCTTTAAAAATAACTAGGGAAGAGCAAGATGTATAGAACACAAATTGAAAAATATAAACTAATAGCAAATTTAATATTTATGATAGGTATTGTTCAACTATACCTACAGCAAGGGAGTCTCGCACTATTGTATATAGGTGGAGCTGTGCAAGTGATGTTACTTGTGACTCAGCTTTTTTTTGGGAACCTAGCCGAGAGTATAGAATATATGTATTTGATTAGACAAAAAAGAGGTTTTGTTCGGGATACACAGCAAATTTTGTCTATGGCAACACTGTATGTGTTTATTGCATCTATAGTAGGAATTGTGTTGTTAGTACTATTAGATTGCTATCTGCATCAAGGTGCAGAGTATCCCTATGCAAGCAATATTTTGTTGAGCTTTATAGTAGTGATTCCACTAGTGGGATTATTGCAGCTACTTAGAGGATATATCCAAATGAAATATAGTTATCTTGTTTGTGGAATGACTTATATAATACAAGCGTTAGTGATTGTTTTATTGATAAGATTTGGAATGAATTCTACCATAGAGTATGGCGAAAAGGTGTCAGCTTTATTGCAAAATGATCATTTGCTATATTTGTATATTGGTGAGAAAATTGTAGTATATTATGCTGCAGTTACTGCTGTTTTAGCCGTTGTAGTAGGAGTGTTATTGTTAATACAGCCTAGAAAAAAGGTAAAGTTATTAGATTATAAGGCAAATGATGGAAAAGAAACAAAATGGAGTGTTTTTAACCACTTGATTAGCTTGTTGCTCCCAAGAGGGATTATGACAGCATGTGTACATGTTCCATTTTTAATTGTCTATAAATTAGGAGCTGAGCAAATTTCAACAGGAAATAGGCTGATAGGCCATTTTTATGGATTTATGCTTCCAAGTATTTTAGTAGCTGCTTTTGTGGCGAAATATGCATATTATAGATTAGAATCAAAGTGTGGTAGGGACCTTAGGAAAAAGGAAGCACGTGCTAAAAACTATTCTTTGAAACTGTTATTAGTATATGCAGTATATGTAGGTATGTTTGTGTTAGTTGTTTTAGTACCAACAGTGACGAGAATTTTATCATTGCTCGGATTCACCAAGGATATAGCAGTTTCACAATTCTATTATGCATGCTTTTTGTTTGCAGCACTTATAGTTCCATTAACCTGCCTTGAGAGAGTTTTAGGGATAATTGGCAGGCATATGTCAGTAGTAGTTGTATATGTTCTCACCACGGTGGTGTTGATCATAGCAGTATTTTTTGTGGATATTGATACTACACTAAACTACATGCATATAGTAGGGATTATCGGGATGTATTTTTTGACGGTAACTACATTATTATTTGTGCTTGTACTAGATAAATATAAAATTGCAGCGATTGCGCTTTTACCTTCCTTTGGGAGCACGATATTATGTGCAGGAGCAACGATTGCGATCATTAGTCTTATAACGAATTGGATTGTCAATACATTAGGTGGTATTTTTGTAGGATATGTCAGCTTACTTGCTGGCGGAGTGATATATACAGTCCTTGTATTATTCTTTTATATATTCACCAAAAACCAAGCAAAGCTATTGCCAGGATCTAAATTCTATGTGGAATTATTAGAATTAATGGGACATCGTGCATAAAATAAATACGAACTCACATACTAACCGTAGCATGTTTAACGGAGGTGTGTTGTTATGTGGAGTCGAATAAAACGAGGCTTGTATGTGCCAATCTTGGCATTTTTGATGATGCTTGGTGGTTATGTTATATGGAACAATAAAAGTATAGAATACTCGTTAGAAAGAGAACAAGGTTCAACAATACTTGTTGATCTTGATGAATATTTTTGGCAAGAAGAACCTGAAAGTGAGCTTGTAGAGCAAGTTTTAGAGCAGGATGCAATCAATACTGTGGAAACGAAGGAACACATAGTAGGATTTTTACTTTGTGAGGAAGATGGTCATGTTGTAGTCTATGATAGGACTACACAGCTACTTTATCTTACGACAGGTATTATGCTAGATTCGCTACCAGAACAAACCCAACTAGAAATTTTAAACGGAAAAGAAATCTATGATGAAATGGAATTGTTCTCTTTTTTAGAGACACATTCTAGTTAGGAGCATATGAAAAATTATAAAAAAATTGCAATCATAGGGGGCGGAGCTTCAGGACTGATGGCAGCGAGTGCTGCTATAGAGTCTGGAGCTTTCGTTACGCTATTTGAAAGAGGAGATAGTCTTGGTAAAAAGCTCTTAATAACAGGAAATGGTAGAGGTAATTTTACCAATCTGTGGATGGATGAGCAGTGCTTTCGTAGTAACACGATAGAGAGCGTAGCTAGTTATCTAGAGAAATTTTCATTAAAAGATACTCTTTCTTTTTTTGATACAAGGGGTCTGCGATATAAAGATAAAAATGGATATTTGTATCCGTATTCGGGTCAGGCATCTGCACTTGTTCAATTTTTTGTGAATATACTTGAGCAATCTCCTAATTGCTTGATTATGTTAGAGTCAAAGGTTTCTAGTCTTACATATTTAGAGTCTGGACAAGTCGAGGTAGTATCCAAGAAAAAAAGCTATTTATTTGATAAGGTTATTGTTGCAGCAGGTAGTCAGGCAGCACCAAAAACTGGTTCTGATGGAACGGGCTATTATTTACTTGAGAAACTTGGGTTTGAAATGCAAGCAGTTGTTCCTGCACTGGTACAGCTTCGCTGTAAGGAAAGTTATATTCGCAAGGTGGCGGGTGTACGTGTGGATGCAGAGGTTAGCTTGTATCAAGAGGATGCATTTGTTACAAAGGCATATGGAGAAGTTCAGCTTACAGATTATGGAGTGTCAGGCATTCCAGTATTTCAGATTAGTAGATTTGCAGCTTATGCAACCAAAAAAACATTCAAACTTTTCGTGAAGCTAGATTTTTTTGCGGATGAGAGCTATGATTCTCTTTTAGAATGGCTACTAAAAAGAAAAGAGACTGCTAAGGCGAAGAGTATTTATACATTTTGCAGTCAGTTTTTACATCAAAAACTAGTCAGTTTGATATTAGATTTGGCAGAAATTGATTGTGAAATGACTATAAAAGAGCTTAGACATGAGCAGTGGAGTGCGATTTGTAAACTTTGTAAAGAGCTTATATTTACCGTCACTGGTACAAATGGATTTGATGCTGCACAGGTATGCGCTGGTGGGCTTTCGATGCAGGAAATCGACGAATCTATGAGGCTAAAAGAGATGCCTAATATGTATGTTGTAGGGGAAGTGCTAGATGTAGATGGTATGTGTGGTGGTTATAATTTACAATGGGCATGGACAAGTGGATACATTGCTGGGAGGCATGCAGCAGGTGTGGATAACACTGATAAATGAAATGGAAAAAAGGGTGAAAAATAAATGATACGATTAACGCAGGTTACAATAGGGGTATCACATCGTGAAGAAGCATTAAAAGCAAAGTGTTGTACGCTATTAAAGATAAAACCTGAACAAATAAATGCATTACATATTGTGAAAAGATCGATAGATGCTAGAAAAAAACCGGATATTTTATATAGTTATGTGATTGACGTTGATGTAATAAATGAAGAGCAAGTACTAAAGAAAAGTAAATGTAAACAGGCTAGTATTGTGGAAAAGAAGGTCTATCAATTTCCTTTTACTGCATCTAAGGAAGAAAATAAACGTATTATCATTGTAGGAAGTGGACCAGCGGGACTTTTTGGTGGATATTACCTTGCCATGCATGGATATATGCCGATTGTTTTAGAGCGAGGGGAAGATATTGATGCAAGAACAAAAACCGTGGAGCATTTTTGGGAAACGGGCGAACTAAACCTTGAAAGTAACGTACAGTTTGGGGAAGGTGGTGCAGGTACCTTTTCTGATGGAAAGCTTAATACTCTTGTGAAGGATAAAGATGGCAAAAATCATGCTGTTTTAAAAACCTTTGTAGAGCATGGAGCCGATGAGGAAATCTTGTATGATAACAAACCGCATATCGGTACTGATGTACTGACAGATGTTATTCGAAGCATGAGAAACACCTTGATCATGCATGGTGGAAGTGTACAATTTAAAACAAAGGTGGCATCACTTGTATTAGAGGATGATCAGGTTAAGGGGGTTGTACTTTCAGATGGAAGGAAGCTAGAAGCTGACTACGTGGTGTTGGCACTTGGACATAGTGCTAGGGACACCTTTGAAGAGTTATACGAGCAAGGTATTCCTATAGAAGCAAAGGAGTTTGCAGTAGGATTTCGTGTAGAGCATCCTCAGAGTTTGATTAATCATAGCCAATATGGTGTTGAATTACATGAAGTGTTAGAGGCAGCACCTTATAAGGTGGTAGCTAAAACGTCAACCGGACGTGGTGCATATAGCTTCTGCATGTGTCCTGGTGGGTATGTAGTAAATGCATCTTCAGAGCTACATAAAACTGCAGTCAATGGCATGAGCTATAGTAAACGTGATGGAGACAATGCCAATAGTGCGATTATCGTTTCCGTAACAAAGGAAGATTTTGGTAGTGATCATCCATTAGCGGGTATTGCATTCCAGAGGGAACTCGAAGAGAGAACCTATCAGCTTGGAGCAGGTGAAGTACCGGTACAAAGCTATGGGGATTTTAAGAAATCTCTTGTGGAACATGGCAATATTGATATGAAATACCTAGATACGAATAAAACTTCTTTTGGTGAGAGTTTTATTCCAAATATAAAAGGTAAGTATGTATGTGCAGATCTTACAAATATTTTGACAGATACGATGAATCAGGCTTTTGTAGAGGGCATGGAACATTTCGGTAAGCTTATCCCTGGTTTTAATGCAAATGGCGTGTGGCTTGATGGTGTTGAGAGCAGGACTTCTTCTCCGATTAGAATCCCGCGTGATGCGCAGCTAGAATCACAAATCAAAGGCTTGTATCCTTGTGGCGAAGGTGCAGGCTATGCAGGTGGTATTACCTCGGCAGCCATGGACGGGATTCGTGTAGCTGAAGAGATTGCTAGAAGTTTGGAGGAAGAAAAGGCGTGAGAAGTTATTTAAAGGATAAACAAAGAATCGTCATTAAAATTGGTTCAAGCTCTTTGCAGCATGTGGAAACGGGCGATTTAGATTATGTGCGATTAGAAAAGCTAGTGCGTGCCTTGTGTGATATTAGAAATCAAGGGAAAGAAGTTGTTTTAGTTTCCTCAGGAGCGATTGCAGCAGGAAAGCAAGTGCTTAAGATGCAAGATTCTAACGAGTCTATCGCTGTAAAACAGGCTTGTGCAGCAGTAGGGCAAGCAAGGCTTATGATGGTGTATCAGAAAATGTTTTCTGAATACAATCACACAGCAGCACAGATACTAATGACGAAGAATACGATTGTAGATGATACGAATAGAAAAAATGCACATAACACATTCTCGGAGCTACTAAAGCTAGGAGCAATCCCTATTGTAAATGAAAATGATACGGTAGCTACGTATGAAATTGAAATCGGTGATAATGATACCCTTTCTGCCATCGTAGCAGCCTTAATAGGAGCGGATTTATTGATTTTATTATCAGATATTGACGGTCTTTATACCGATGATCCAAGATCTAATAAGGATGCTAAATTTATTGATGTAGTGGATGCCCTTGATGATGAAGTGATGGGAATGGGACGTAATACAACTGGTTCCTCTGTAGGAACAGGTGGAATGGGAACGAAGCTCATTGCAGCGAATATCGCGACCAAATCGGGTGCCGATATGGTTATCGCCAATAGTAAAAATCTAGATGTAGTACATGAAATTTTAGATGGAAAACAAGTAGGGACGTTATTTAAACAACATACAGATGAAGCATTTGTACTAAAAGAATTTGTACAAGGCTTACACAAATAGAATTGAGGAAAAAACATGAAACAATTACAAGAAATGACAATGGATGAAAAAATCAAAAGAATCAACGAGTTATACCATAAATCAAAAGCAGAAGGGTTAAACGATGCAGAAAAAGAAGAGCAACAACAACTTCGTAGAGCTTATATCGACAGTGTGAAGGGAGCACTTAAAGGGCAACTTAACAATATCGACATCGAACAAAAAGACGGTTCAATCGAAAATCTAGGTGATAAATTTGGAACAAAAAAAGACAATATTACGAGCTAGTTTAAAACAAAAAAGAGCCCTCTTACATGAAGAGGGTTTACATAAAAGCGAAGATGCAGTCATTGCAAAGAAGGCAATTGCTTTTTTAAAGCAACAAAAACCAAGCTTGGTTTTGTGCTATTATGCAATAGGCGCTGAGGTTGCTACGGAGGAGATTATACAATATTGTCTAGATCAAAACATTCGTCTTGCCCTACCTGTTACGCTACCAAAGGGAGTGATCGAGTTTTATGAGATTACGGATTTAAATACTTGTGTAAAGGGTGCTTATGGAATTATGGAGCCTCCTAGAAAGGCACTTGTCTCTAAAAAAGAACTTCAGTCGGTAAAAACTATTGTGTTTCTACCAGGACTGGGCTTTGATGAAACAGGTGGCAGGATAGGATATGGTGGTGGTTATTATGACCGATTTCTAGCAAACTATCTTGAGATTACGAAGGTGGCACTGGCATACAGCTGTCAAATAGTTCCAGAAATACCCAGAGAACCTACCGACGTTATGTATGATGTTTGCATAACTCCGCTTTTATGATAGCTACTTGTTGCCAAGGTATTTATATATAACTTACCAGGTCGTTTTCACTACGTATTCGCTCGTAGCGGTACTAAAATACTGCGAAATGCTCTGCATCTCTCACTACTTAAGGACCGACGGCTCATAAGTACCTCTTTAAAGTTATATATAAATACCTTGACTAATTAAGTAGCTAGCATAAAGTAGAGTCACACAAACATCAATAACTGCAACTGAATGAAAAGGAAGGAAGGGTGGATCATATGATGTTACAAAAAATTGGAAAAAAGGCCGAAAAGGCAAAGTTTGAGTTACAGAGCTTGACAACGGAAGAAAAAAATAGCGCACTTGCAGGTGTTGCAAGGGCTTTGGTAGGTGCTTCAGAGGAAATCTTAGCGCAGAATAAAATAGATATCGAAAAAGCGAAGGCGGATGGGATGTCTGCGAGTCTTGTAGATAGGCTTCTACTTACAAAAGAGCGTATCGAGGGTATGGCAGAAGGTCTTATGCAGGTAACTTCATTAGAGGATCCAATCGGAGAGGTTTTAGAAGCATTTTGTCGTCCAAATGGTTTAGAGATTAAGAAAGTACGTGTACCACTTGGTGTTATCGGTATTATTTATGAGTCTAGGCCAAATGTGACAGCAGATGCTTTTTCTTTATGCTTTAAAACTGGAAATGCAGTGATTTTAAAAGGTGGTTCGGATGCCATTCATTCTAATATATCGATTGCAGAGGTCATTCGAGGAGCACTTCTAGAACAGAATATTACACCAGATGCTATCCAGATGATTGAAAGTACAGATAGGGCTGTGACGGCAGAATTTATGAAGCTAAAAGAATATGTAGATGTACTCATTCCAAGGGGTGGGGCAGGCCTTATTCGTACAGTGGTAGAAAACAGTACGATTCCAGTCATCGAGACAGGAACAGGGAATTGTCATATTTTCATAGATGAGGAAGCAGATTTAGATATGGCGATTCCGATTTTAATCAATGCAAAAACACAAAGGACGGGCGTTTGTAATGCATGTGAAAGCTTATTGATACACAAAGACATCGTAGAAAAAGTGATGCCTTTATTACAAAAGGCACTTTCTGAAAAGTCTGTAGAGGTGCGTGGTGATGAAACAGTAGTATCGCATATGCCAGAAGCTATATTAGCTACAACAGAGGATTATGCAAAAGAATTTTTAGATTTGATTCTATCAGTGAAGGTGGTCGAGGGTGTAGAGGAAGCGATTACTCATATTAATACATACAACACCAAGCATTCGGATGCGATTATCACGGATAATGCAGAGCACGCAGAACAGTTTTTAAATGGTGTCGATGCATCTTGTGTCTATGTAAATGCATCGACGAGATTTACCGATGGCTTTGAGTTTGGATTCGGTGCAGAGATAGGTATTAGTACCCAAAAGCTTCATGCGAGGGGACCTATGGGGTTAAAGGAGCTTACTTCGTATAAGTATCAGGTAGTTGGTACTGGGCAGATTAGGTAGGGGATGAGGAATAATTTAAAGAGATAAAACATATAATATATTCTAATAATCAGTGATCGTGTTACAGATACTTGAGAGGCCTGTAACCCCAAAAAACCTCCTACGGGAGGTTTTTTTTGCTTTTTTTGTATAGGGATAAAATAAATTAGATGCACGTAAACTACAATACATTGTAAAGAAAATTGCTTGTATTTTTCGTTACATTGGCATATAATATAGCTATAAAACGAAACGAAACGGGGAAAGGAGTGTTTAATATGGCACAGGTGGTGAATGTAAATTTTCGCTTAGATGAAGAAGTAAAAAAAAGTATGGAGCAGGCATGCTCTGAGTTAGGTCTTTCCATGAGTGCAGCTTTTACGATTTTTGCAAAGAAGGTCGGTAGAGAAAAACGTATTCCGTTTGATGTTTCGGTTGATCCGTTTTACTCTGAAAGCAATATTCGATATTTAGAACAAAAAGCGGCAGACTATAAAGCAGGGAAACTAAAGTTTGTGGAACATGAATTGATAGAGGAATAATTATGCCATCAAAAATAATACAATGGGATTTTGACGCATGGGAAGATTATCTCTATTGGTAAGCGCGGGATAAGAAAATACTAAAAAGAATAAACCAACTTGTGAAGGATATAAGTCGTAGTCCTTTTGAGGGAATTGGAAAGCCAGAGCCTTTGAAGGAAAACCTTGCAGGATTTTGGAGCAGACGGATCGATGAAGAACACAGGCTTGTATATATGGTAGAGGGTATGACAGGTTTGATTTTTTCATGCAGAGGACATTATAATAATTAAAAAATGCAGTAGGAATTTTCACTCCTACTGCATTTTTGTCTAAAGTGCTATGAAAAATCCTTGTGCTAAGTACATTGTTTATATATTATTATAGAAGTAAGGTTTTTAACGTAATTACGTTTATATTGATACTTCTATTACCTTTTATGTGGGGTGTGTATTGATATAAAAGAATTACTATGGTAATCGATGAATAAGATATCGTCTAGACTATCCCTGTTCATCGCTTATTTATAATGAGGTTGTTTTAGGCTATGGATTGCTATTTCAAAAACACGATTGTTGAATATTTATTTTTAATCGGAGAATGAATAGAGATTAATTTGACGAGGAGGTAAACTTACAATGTCAGTAGAGAAAAGTATAAACAAATATTATAATGATATTAATGAAGATGAAAGATTTAATATGCGAAGTAAAAATATTGAATTTATCGTTACAAAAAAATATATTGATAAATACCTAAAACAAGGTGATAAAATTCTTGAAATCGGAGCAGGAACAGGCAGATATTCGTTGTATTATGCTGACAAAGGGTATACTGTGAATGCTATAGAGCTTGTTGAAAAAAACTTAGAAGAACTAAAACGGAAAATCAATTCTAAGCACAATATAAGAGCAATACAAGGAAATGCGCTTGACTTATCTATGTATGAAGATAACAGTTTTGATGTAACATTAGTCTTAGGTCCGATGTATCATTTATTCACAAAAGAAGATAAGCTAAAGGCATTAAGTGAAGCTACCCGTGTGACCAAAAATAACGGAATATTATTTGTAGCCTATATTCAATTTGATGCTGCTATAATACAAGCGGGTTTTATAAAAGGAATGTTTGACTTTCTTGCCGAAAACAAAATGCTTGATAATGAAAAATATTTGCCTATCAGTAATAAAAAAGCAGTTTTTTAACTTTACCGTAAAGAGCAAATTGATGAATTGAATATTCATTTCAATGTCGAGCGATTGCATTATGTCGGAACAGATATGTTTGCTAATTATTACAGAACACAAATAGAAAAATTTAGTGAAGATATGTACAATAAATTTATTGAATATACTTTAACAATCTGTGAAAATCAGAATTTAGTCGGTGTGTCAAATCATTCGCTTGATGTCATTGTAAAAAGTAATAAACATATTTAATCTTAGGTGAGGGTATTCAGGTTTACGCAATAAAAAAAGAGTTGCATGAATTAGGGCTCATTAAAATGAAAACATCATTTGGAAACGAAGTATATGTCTATGATACGGAACTTATCTAAAGAAAAATCTGTTAATGCACAAATTTTAATAAGAAATTATTTGATGGAACGTTTCTTAGAAAGATTTACACCACCAGATACTTTATGATGCAATGATCGCAACAGCAAGAAAAAGAGGAACAGAAAAGAAGTTTTCCTATGCAGAGGATATTGCATGGATGAAATGATGTGGTCGGTGAGAGAAATTCACAGAATCTATTTGCATCAGTGTTCAGATGGAAAATGATTTTTTTAGAAGTTAAATAGTATTACAGCGTAAAAGGGGGAAGGTTTATGTTAGAGAATGAAAAATCAAGGAATCTAACAAAGGTTTTATTTGCAGTCTATGTGGTTGCACTGATTGAGATAATTGTATTTAAATTGGATATACCATTTACACATTTGGGCTATTTAAGGAGCATTAATATGATTCCGTTTCATGAGTCTTTAACTGTAAATGGTGTAATTAGTAGTTCGGAAATTTTAATGAATATGATAATATTTATGCCCTTAGGAATTTATTTGGAAATGCTATTTCCTAGAATGAGCATGATAAAGAAAATCCTTCTTATTATGTTGGTTTCTTTATGCTGTGAAGTAATGCAATACATATTTGCTGTTGGAGCATCTGATATTACAGACATCATTAATAATACTTTAGGGGGACTGGCTGGTATATTGCTGATTAAGCTTTTACAAGTGTTATACAAAGGTGATCAGAGATTAAATAAACACATAAATATTTTGGCTACTATTTCAACTATTTTGATGTTGATTTTTTTGTCGCTGATTGTGTATGCTAACACTCATATTCAATTTAAAAAGGAAGAAGAAATATATGCAATACCTGATACGTATACGATAGAGCAAGCACAAAAAGATAGATACCTTACTGTAAATGAAGTGCTTTGGGGAGAGCAGTGGGAAATAGAAAAGTTTTTATCTAATATCTCTAAATTTAAAAAAGATACATTAGTAACCGCCACAGTTAAGGATGGAAGTGTATGTATCAATTCCTATTATTTTGATGGAGAAAATGAATTTATAATATACTTAAGTTATGATGTTAGCGCAAAAGTTGCAACTGGATCTCATTGTTATATGGAAATAAAAAGGACACAATTAGATGGGATAGAATCAGTATATTTAACACCAATTGTGTATGCGGCTAATGGTGTGGATATTATTGAGAATGAAGATAGTAGAGTAGATGATTTACTGATATATTCATATTTATATTAGTTGGAATGCCCAAAACCCTCTCCAAACTGAAATTAAAGAGCAAATAATAAAATTTATAATAGGCGGTGATAAAATGATACAAGAGATTTTCATTTCTAATGCATTTACAAAAGAAGGTCAACCGGATGGAACAGATGTAGCTATTATAGACCCTTATACTGGTTGCCAACTACAATGTCCATACTGTTTTCAATTAAATGATGTAGAATGGAGTAAGCAAATATTTATAAATACAAATATAGCCGAGCTCATTAAAAATCAAATTTCAGATATTGATGAAGATATTTATATTGGAAGCAAATGTGACCCATATATGCAATTAGAAGAAAAATACCATCTTACAAGACAATGCCTTAATGTCCTTAGTAGCTGTAAAAACCGTGTGTTTATAAATACAAAAGCAGATAATAAGCTTGTTTTACAAGATGTGCAGTTATTGAAATCATTTAATACCCCGCCAACAGTACTTATGGGACTATCAAATATAAAACAAGCTGGCAATGGTAAGAAAATTGGACAAATCAATTCCTATTTATTTTGATAAACTCCGCGTAATGACAGATGGAAATCAAGATAAAAAAATGTACCATTGGATAAATGAAAAAAGATTGGCTGTTTAACGATGGTGAAACTGCTATTCGACCACTTATAAGAGAGTACAAAGCATTTTGTTTCTAAAGAATTGAATCAGACTACCTGAAGTAATACCGCAAGCACAAGGGAGAGGATTCGATGAGAAATTTTGTTGACAGAATAAATGAAATGAAAACCTTACAAGAAGAATATGAAAGTCTAGGTTCCGGTTTTGTAGTGATTTATGGTAGGTGTAGGGTTGGTAAAACCGAGTTGATTAGTGAATTTTTAAAGACACATGATCACGGTTTGTATTTTTTGGCGATGGTAGAAGAACAGCACAAATTAAGCTAAAACAAATTGAATTTAAACATTATCATGAATTTTATGAGTATAAAAGTGCAGATGAGCTAATTCCTTTTTATGCAGTAACAGGTGGCGTGCCTAAATATGTGGAAATGTTAAGCCCTCACGAAGATATCTACGTTGCTATTGACAGTGTAGAAAATAATTTGATTGTGGGCGAATGTAAATATACAAAATCAGAAAAAGGCTTAGATGTATTGCACCTATTACAAGAAAAAGGCGAGGTTATAAAACAAATAACAAATGCAAAAAATGTAGAATATATTATTTTTAGCACAGGTGGATTTACAAAAGGCCTTTTAGATGAAGCAAGTGCGAATCCTAAAATCAAACTAATGAGATAGTATAACTAGGAAAGGAACAAGACATGATAGCAGAAATTTGTTGTGGCAGCTACGAGGATGCAAAGACTGCCTACCTAGCAGGCGCAAAGCGCGTAGAGTTAAATTCTGCGCTCTATCTTGGTGGACTCACACCATCACTTGGGAGCTTGATTTTGACAAAAAAGCATACAGATTTAGAAGTGATTTGTATGGCAAGACCGCGAGGGGCAGGCTTTTTTTATAGTGAAGATGAGTTTCGTGTGATGTTAGAAGATATAGAGCTTATGTTAAAGTATGGAGCGGATGGCATTGCGTTTGGATTCTTGCTAGAAGATTTTACGATTGATGTCACACGTACAAGATTAGTAACAGATTTGATTCATAGCTACGGGAAGGTTGCAGTGTTTCATAGAGCGATCGATGTTGTGAAGGATTATGATGAGGGGGTTGATACCTTGATTTCTCTTGGGGTAGATCGTATCTTGACGAGTGGTCAAAGTCCCACTGCACTAGGAGGTATGGAGAAGATTAAAGCACTTGTAGTGCGCGTGGGTAATCAGATAGAGGTTTTGCCAGGGAGTGGTTTGACTGTAGACAATGTAGCGGACTTTATAGCAGTTACAAAAGTTACGCAGGTTCATAGCTCTTGCAAGCATTTTCTTGAAGATACTACAACAAAAGGAGATGAGGTATCATTTGGATACTACCCATCTCCACTTGAGTATGAAGCTGTGTCAAAAACGAATGTAGAGTCACTGTTGTCAAAGCTTCTATAAATTATTTACATGGAATACCATTTACTTCAATACTTGCGTTGACCTCAATCATAAGGTAAGTTTTACCGTCGATGGTCTTCTTTTCAATGAGGTCAGAACATTCAGGATTTACCTTAATGGTAATATCAGGTGTTTTGACTTCTAATTTTCTAGTTTCAGCGATGTTAACTGCATCAAAGACTGCCTCAGAACCAACGACCTCATCAAAGTGTTTGTCGAAGGTAGCTAATTGTTCATTGCTTAGACCACTTTTCTCAAGTACTTCCTTCACTTCGTATTTATGTAGTGTAAGCGGTGCTTCTTCATCTTCATGTTCTTCAATCATATCATATAAGGTGTCATGGATTTGCTTTACCACGTGCATTTGGTTTTGTTCACCAAGGGTCTCAAGTACGATGGCTTGGAAGCTATCCTTTTGTACACCTGCAGAAATTGGTAAGGTGCAACCGAGTAGCTCATAGGCAAAATCTGCAAAGGGTTTTTCGGTATCCTTTGTATAGTATAGGGTGTGATGGATATCACAGCATCTATCTTCAAAAGCTGGGAATAAAACAGCATTCATAGGTGCGTCTACAATCCAATCGCAAATCCTATTCTGGAATAGATTATCTTCTGGAACGTATGTAAGACTAGGTTTACTCTGCTTAACAGGACACATCACGCAATAAATAAAGTGATACACCTCATCGGAGGCATCATCCATAGTAAGTCCATCTGTTGTTTTACCTGGCACATCGTAGCTACAATCTACGAGTAGAATTAGGTAATGCTGAGTGTATGGGTAGGTTTCAATAACCTTGTCATAAAAATTCTCTAATAGCTCATCATCTTCAAGGTGACTATCACGTAGTGCAAGCAGTGATGCTTGTGCACCATCTGAAAATTCGGCTTCTAGAGGGAATTCTAAGGTGTGTAATTGCTTGCAAATCGTTCCTGATAGCCCTTTTCTAAGTATTTGAAAATATCTTGTAGCATCTTCATCAGAAAGAGAAAGAAATGCTTCTCTAAAGGTTGTAATCTTATTCTTTTCACCGCCAACATAGCAGCCACATATTCTAGAAATCGCACAGTGTGCATCCGAAAAGAGCTTTCTTACTTCGTTTATTTCTGTTTTAATCATGGTTGTATATACTCCAATTCCTATTTATTCGTTGTAAGAAGTAGTGTAATATATTTTGGGGGTTTTTACAATCATAGAATCTTCCATCTGGAATATCATTTGTGTAAAAAACATCTTTTGTTCACAATTTTATGCTAAACTAACGAACAGATACATAAGTGTGAACGACATATGATACTTATGGATGAATATGAGTAGATGGAGAGGGATCAACATGTCCAAAAGAGTAGAAGAACAAAAAGAAAAGGTTATGACTAAATATGACCGTAAAATGGAAGCTAGAAGAGAAGCTGCCATTCAAGACGCGAAAGAAAAGCGCATGATTAAAATAGGAGTGATTGCAATTGTTGCAGCGTTAGTAATTGCTGTAATTGGCAGCATTGCATATTCTGTTTATGAAGATAAAGCTGCTGTATCAAAAGCCTATGTAAAGGTTGGCGATATGGAATTTACAAGACAAGATTATGATTTCTTTTATGCGTTAACAGTAGATGAGTTTGCAACAAATTATTCTGACTTACTCTCATTTATGGGAATTGACTTTTCAGTTTCCTTTGATCAACAGCAATATACAGAGGATTACACTTGGGATGATCAATTTGATACTATGACAGTGTCAACATTACAAAATATTGCCGTTTTATATCAAGATGCTAAAGAAAATGGATTTGAGTATGATGCTACAGCTGAGTTAGAAGAATTCTCAGCAGAAATAGAGAGCAACATTGAAGAATATTCTTATACAAGAGAGACCTATTACAAAGCTTGCTATGGTGAGTATGCTGACGAGACAGTTGTGTATGAATTACAAGAGATGTATATTTATGCTTTTGCTTACCAAGATTATTTAAAGACTGTTGAAGTTGTTGATGCTGCGGATATAGAAGCTACATATAATGCGGCTCCAGATGTTTATGATGTGATAGATTACTACTCATACTCATCGATTATAGAAACTGCTACTGATGCAACAGATGCAGAAGCAGAAGAGGCGCTTGCTGAGTCATTAGCAACGGCTGAGGAATTCCTTGAAAGATTCAATGCAGGAGAAAGCTTTGCAGATCTTTCTGTAGAACTTTCATCAGAAACTTATGCTTCATTATATGAAGAGCATGGTGGTTTCTTTGAAGGTGTTAGTAGTGGGGCAGTGTTAGAACACAGCTATGATTGGTTGTTCGAAGAAGAGAGAGAAGCAGGCGATCAAACAATACTATTTAATGATAGTGCAGAAAACTATAATGTTTTAGTATTTTCAGATAGATATAAACCTGATACGGCAGATGAAACAATTCAAACTGAACTTATCGATGAAAGAGTAAGTGCATATGTAGCTGATCTTATTGCAGGAGCCGCCTTTGAAGATGTATCTGCAAATCTTAATTTAATAGAATCTTAATAGTTTTTAAATGAAATAACATTCAATATGGTGTATACTAGCTATAAATTACTTGCTAGTATATGCCATATTTTCGCTTGTAATTCATATACTATATTATTATGTATTTTAAGGTGAGGGAATATGAGGTTGCTAACAGGTGTTTCATACAAAAAAATGATTGCGAATAGAATTATTGTGACAGGATTTCTCATCATAGTACAATTTGTGCTTATGGTAAGTCTTTTTTATTTTGTGATTGGATACTCTTGGTTTATTCTTTCAATTTTTTATATTTTATCAGGATTATACAGTGTGTATTTGGTTAGTAAGGATGATTCGCCTACATACAAGATAGGGTGGTTGATTGTTATTATGCTTTTTCCACCATTTGGTACCTTTCTTTATATGCTTTGGGGAGATAAAAAGCCGAGTAAAAAGCTTCAAAATAAGATGAAAAAATCCTATGCGATGATGGATGAATATTTGCCACAAAAATCAGTTGAGCTAGAAGAACTTCTTCGTGTTGATAAAAGAGCAGGTGCAACAGCAAACTATATTAGAGGGACGACTAGATATCCTTTATATAAAAACACAAGCGTTGCCTATTATCCGCTGGGTGAGGATATGTTTGCAGACATACTAGTTGAGATGAAAAAGGCGAAGCATTATATTTTCCTAGAGTATTATATTATTGATGAAGGGGAAATGTGGGGAAAAATGCTGGAAGTTTTGCTACAAAAAGCAAAAGAAGGTGTCGAAATTCGTATTATATATGATGATCTAGGAACTGTAGCGTTGCTGCCACGTGGTTACAATAAGGCGTTAGAGGAAATGGATCCACATATTAAATGTTTACCTTTTAATCCAATCGTTCCGTTTCTTGCAATGGTTATGAATAATAGAGATCACAGAAAAATATTAGTAATAGATGGTAATGTGGGCTTTACAGGTGGTATTAATTTGGCTGATGAGTATATCAATCAAAAAGAGCGTTTTGGGCATTGGAAAGACAATGGAGTTATGTTAAAGGGTGAAGCCGTTTTCAATTTTACTGCTATGTTTTTAGAACTTTGGAATGCTTGCCACAAAGAAAAAATGGACCCTGTATGTTATAAACCGAAATTCATAGAAGAAGTACAAGCGAAAGGGTTTGTTCTTCCATACGGAGATGATCCTCTAGATTGGGAAACAGTTGGTGAAAATGTTTATATGGACATGATTAACCAAGCGCAAGATTATATTTATATTACAACGCCATACTTGATTTTAGATGATCAAATGAAAAATGCGTTATGTATTGCTGCAAAAAGAGGTGTCGATATTAGAATTATCACACCAGGGATAGCAGATAAAAAAATGGTATTTCGACTCACGAGGAGCAATTATAAACCGCTATTAGCTGCAGGAGTTAACATCTATGAATATACACCAGGTTTTATTCATGCAAAAACTATTGTATGTGATGATAAAATGGGTGTTGTTGGAACGATTAATTTTGACTATAGAAGCCTGTTTCTACATTTTGAATGCGGTGTGTGGCTTTATGCAGTGGAAGCTATCTATGATGTAAGGGATGATATATTAGAAACCTTAAAGATTAGTAAAAAAGTGACCTTACAAGATCAGAAGAAGACTAAAATTGGAAACTTTATAGATGGATTGTTACGTATTATGGCACCGCTTATGTAATACGCCTTACTAGCTAAAAGAAATAGAGGGATGGGTAGAATGGCAGAAAAATTAACGAAAAAAGATATAGAGCGCATAGAAGCTGAAATTGAGGAGCGTAAGCTAGAGCTTAGACCAGTTTTGATAGAGGCGGTCAAAGAGGCTAGAGCGCAAGGTGATTTGAGCGAAAATTTTGAGTACTATGCGGCAAAGCGAGAGAAAAACAAAAATGAAAGCCGTATCCGATATCTTGATAGAATGCTTCGTACAGCTAGGATAGTAGAAGATGCAACACAGTTAGACGAGGTGGGACTTGAAAAAACAGTTACTGTTTATTTTGAAGAAGATGACGAGGAAGAGGTGTATCGCATTGTGACTCCGATTCGTTGTAATTCGCTAGAGGGAAAGGTGAGTATAGAATCTCCGATTGGTAAGGCTTTGATGGGACGTAAAGTGGGGGAAACTGTTAGGGTGGCATTACCAAGTGGTGGTGGGTATTCACTTAGAATTCTTGCTATAGAGGCAACAATTGATGATGGTAGTGACAAAATTCGAGGATATTAGCTTGAAAAATTATTTAAAATACGATATACTGAGGTGTCGGTATACGAAAAGAAAAGATATAAGGAAGGTAACAATATGGCTTTATTAGATAAGTGGCGCGAAGTCGCATATAACGAAGGTATTGATAAAAATGCATTACAGAAATTTTGGACTAACTATTTTGGGATTGAAAGAGATATTTATGCTGAGTTATTAAAAAACCCTACAGAGGTTGTTACAGGGACAGTAAAAGAACTAGCAGAAAAATACGAAGTTTCAGTTATGGTTATGACTGGTTTCTTAGATGGAATCAATGATTCTTTGAAAGAAGCAAATCCAATCGAAACAATGGAAGAAGATACAGCTGTTAATTTAGGCTTTGACATTGAACTATTATACAAAAATATGGTGGCTGCAGAAGCTGATTGGTTATATAATCTTGAAGCTTGGGAAGATATTCTTTCAGAAGAGACTAGAAAAGCTTTATACAAAGAACAAAAAGCCTCTACTACAGTGAAAAACGAAGTGAAGATTTATCCAAATGATCCATGTCCATGTGGAAGTGGTAAAAAATATAAAAAATGTTGTGGTAAAAACTAAATAAACATAAAAAAATGGTATGCATACAGTTCGTATGCATACCATTTTTTTATTCAATTACATTTTTTGCCCAATATCCAGATTTAATCAGTGGAATGCCAATAAATACCTTGATGATATCAATACACTGTATGCAACAGTAAATCGTTACAACTGGCAGTGTAGTATATCTTGTCAAAAAATAAATCAGTGGAACTGGGATGAGCCAAGTATAAACACTGTCAAAGAAAAATGTTACAATGGTTTTACCACCAGCTCTGAGTGTAAAATACATAATATGCGCAACAGCATGAATAGGTAGTGCAAAGGCTGCAACACGTAACAGGCTAGAAGCTAGTTCCCTAACTGTATCATCAGTATTATACAATAGAGGAATGTAAGGGGCTACGAAGAAAAGAACTATTCCGATACCTATATGTAGCATAAGCGCAGCGAATAATAGCTTGTTGTCAGTATCCTTGGCTCGTTCGATATTTCCAGCACCGAGATGTTGTCCAACCATAACGGAAACGCCGGTACTAACTGCAAACATAATAATACAAAACAGATTCCATGCTGTGTTGGTAATGTTGATGCCTGCGACTACTTGTAAGCCCTTTGTAGAGTAAGCTTGGTTGATCACAGTCATACCAACAGACCAAAGAACTTCGTTTAATAAAAGTGGTGTGCCCATGATGAAAATGTTTTTGAGTAGCTTTGGTGAGATGTGTAGGGAATGGTAAGCGCCCTTAATAAATTGGAAGCGCGTAGAGTTTCTATGCGTAAATATGAAAATATAGAGAAACTCAGCATATCTAGCAATGGTAGTACCGATTGCAGCACCGACAACACCAAGTGCAGGAGCACCGAAATGCCCAAATATCAAAATGTAATTTAAAGCCAGATTTATAACTAAAGAAAGTACACTTGCAGTCATAGGTGCTAGTGTTTCTCCCAATTCACGTAGGGTGCTAGCATACGTCTGCGTGAAGGTGAAAGGAAGAAGGCTAAATAACATAATTACTAAGTATTGTTTTGCGAGAGAAAGCGTAAGTGCAATCTCAGTAGCATCGCTAGAAGCAGGGTCTAAAAAGTTGGATATTAAAAATTCACCATAAAAGTGCAAAATCAAAAATCCAAGGATAGAGGCTAAGATTCCAAAGATTATTTTGTAACGAAAGGATTCTCGCAGTCCTTTGTGATCATGTGAGCCTGCAAATTGTGCACCAAAAATAGAAGCTCCCGATACGACACCAAATATGGTGATGTTGAAAACGAAAAGAAGCTGATTTACAATGGCTACAGCACTGATGCTTTCTGTTCCGAGGCTGCCAACCATAACGTTGTCTAAAAGACTCACTAGGTTTGTCACACCTTGTTGAATGACAATTGGAAATGTCAAAAGTAAAAGAGATATATAAAATTGCTTATCTCCGATAAAAGTTTTTTTGAATGTATTCATCATTATAATAATAACCCCGTTTGTTGTGTGTGTGTTAAAGCTGCATCAAAATAGTATATAGCAAAGATTACTGAAATACAATGTACTTTATTGTTATTTGTGGTAAAATAAAAAAAGCAGTAATCGGAATATAAGAAGGGAAGTATAGTAATATGAGAAGTAGTGGAATATTGATGCCGATATTTAGTTTGCCATCTAAATACGGAATTGGATGTATGTCGAAAGAGGCATATGATTTTGTTGATTTTTTGGAGGAAAGTGGTCAAACATATTGGCAGATTTTACCACTTGGTCAAACAAGCTATGGGGATTCACCTTATCAGTCATTTTCAACTTTTGCAAGCAATCCATATTTTATTGATCTAGAAGTATTTATTGAGAAAGGTATTTTATCGCAAAGAGAATGTGAGGATTGTAAGTTCGAAGGGCACCCAGAATATGTTGACTATGATAGGATTTATAGTAATAGATACAAACTACTTAAGAAGGTTTTTGAGGCAACTGATTTAAGGGAGGATGTAGGCTTTGCTAATTATGAAGAAAAACAAGCAAGCTGGCTTGAAGATTATTCGCTTTTCATGGCAATAAAAAATAGCCTAGATGGAATTAGCTGGCAGGAGTGGCCACAGAAACTTAAAACACGAGATGCTAGGGCGCTTGCAGAGATGAAAAATAAACTCACAGATGACATAAAGTTCTATAAGTTCTTACAATATACCTTTAGTATGCAGTGGGAAAAACTCAGAGCATATGCTAATGAACATGGAATCAAGATTGTAGGAGATATTCCGATTTATGTTGCACTTGATAGCGCAGATGCATGGTCTAATAGTGACATGTTTCAGTTTGATGAAGAGAAAACGCCAATTGCAGTAGCAGGATGTCCTCCGGATGGGTTTTCTCCTACTGGTCAGCTTTGGGGGAATCCACTTTATAATTGGCGTCAGCACGAGAAAACGGGCTATGCGTGGTGGATAGAGCGTATGGAACAATGTGCAACACTGTATGATATGGTGCGTGTGGATCACTTTAGAGGATTTGATGAGTATTATGCGATACCTGCACAGGATAAGACTGCTGAATTTGGAGCTTGGGAAAAGGGGCCTGGTATTGCATTGTTTGAGGCACTCGCACCTTGTATGGAAGGGCTAGAGATTATAGCAGAAGATTTAGGATTTATGACACCTACGGTTTTGAAGCTGGTAGCTGATAGTGGATTTCCGAATATGAAGGTGCTTCAGTTTGGTTTTGATCCTTACAATGACAGTGTTTATTTACCACATAATTTTGATAAAAATTGTGTAGTATATACAGGAACCCACGACAATGAGACGACAGTGGGATGGTACCGCAATCAACCAGATGATGTGAAAACCTATGTTTTAGCATATCTAGATATGGAAACGGATGATTTATATAGTAATAAGACGGAGAAGCTTGTTACGAAAAAGATGATTAGACTTGCGATGATGAGCGCAGCGAATATCTGTATTATTCCGCTGCAAGATTACCTATGTATGGATAATAGAGCTAGAGTGAATGCACCTGCTAGTCTTGGTGATAATTGGAAGTGGCGCGTTAGAGGCGAGGTCTTTACTCAAAAACTTGCAGGTGAAATTAAAAATTTAGTTTCAATGAGTGCTAGAATACAATAATTTTACTTTACAAATGAGCATTCTAGTATTAAAATTAAAAAAAGTTTATATTTAAAACGTTGATGGGGAAAGTACCATTTGAATATGTATTCCAGAGAGGACTATTGTGCTGTGAGTAGTCTATACATGAGAATCGAGAAGACCACCCCTAAGTGACTTTAATAGAGTCCGTTTGCCGCGTTAAGGCTTTTGAGAGATTCACCTACTAGGTGAATAACTAGGGTGGAACCGCGTATTTTACGTCCCTTGTACCATTTATTTTGGTACAAGGGATTATTTTTTTGAAAGATAAGGAAGGAATAGCTATGAAGATTACATTAAAAGATGGAAGTGTAAAGGAATTTGAAGGAGCAGTTAGTGTTTATGAGGTAGCACTAAATATTAGTGAAGGGCTTGCAAGAATGGCCTGTGCCGGTATTGTAAACGGAGAGGTTGTAGATCTTAGAACTGTATTAGAAGAAGATTGCGAGTTAAGCATTGCAACAGCGAATGATAAGGAAGGCTTAGATGTCATGAGACATACCTGTTCACATGTGCTTGCAGAAGCGGTGAAAAGAGTATTTCCAGATGCAAAGCTAGCGATTGGACCAAGTATTGAAACGGGATATTACTATGATTTTGAGCATGAGCCATTTTCAAGAGAAGATCTTGATGCTATCGAAAAAGAAATGAAAAAAGTCATCAAAGAAGGTGCTAAATTAGAAAAGTTCACGCTTCCTAGAGAAGAAGCGATTGCTTATATGGAAGAAAAAGGAGAACCATATAAGGCTGAACTTATTAGAGACCTACCTGTGGATGCTATTATTTCTTTCTATCGTCAGGGAGAATTTGTAGATCTTTGTGCAGGTCCTCATATGATGAGCACAAAAAACATCAAAGCATTTAAGCTTATTTCTTCATCAGGTGCATATTGGAGAGGTAATTCAGATAATACGATGCTTCAAAGAATTTATGGTACAGCATTTAATAAAAAAGAAGAACTAGCTGAGTACCTTGAATACCTTGAAAACATCAAACTTCGTGACCATAATAAACTTGGTCGTGAAATGGAGCTTTTCACAACAGTGGATGTTATTGGACAAGGCCTTCCACTCTTCCTTCCAAAGGGAACGAAGATGATTCAAACATTACAACGTTGGATTGAGGATGAAGAAGATAACAACAGAGGTTACCTACGTACGAGAACACCTCTTATGGCGAAAAGTGATTTATATAAGATTTCAGGTCACTGGGATCATTACAAGGATGGTATGTTTGTACTAGGAGATGAAGAGGTGGACAAAGAAGTGTTCGCACTACGTCCGATGACATGTCCTTTCCAATATTTCGTATATAAATCAACACAACGTTCTTACAGGGATTTGCCACTTCGTTATGGCGAAACTTCAACACTCTTTAGAAATGAAGATTCGGGCGAAATGCATGGACTTACTAGGGTACGTCAGTTTACGATTTCAGAAGGTCACTTAATCGTGCGTCCAGACCAAGTAAATGAGGAATTTAAAGGCTGTCTTGACCTAGCATTATATTGCCTAGAGACACTTGGACTCAAAGAGGATGTTTCCTTCCAATTATCAAAATGGGATCCGAATAACCGTGAAAAATACCTAGGTGATGATGAGTACTGGAATTCAACACAAGGCCGTATTCGTGAAATCTTAGTAGAAGCAGGACTTCCTTTCCATGAAGCGGAAGGCGAAGCAGCATTCTACGGACCAAAGGTTGATATTCAGCTTAAGAATGTATATGGTAAAGAAGATACGATGATTACGATTCAGCTAGACAACGCGATAGCGGAACAATTTGATATGTATTATATTGACCAAAATGGTGAAAAACAACGTCCTTACATTATTCATAGAACTTCTATGGGATGCTATGAAAGAACACTTGCTTCTCTTATTGAAAAATACGAAGGTAAATTCCCAACTTGGTTATGTCCAGAACAAGTTAGAGTACTACCTATTTCAGAAAAATATGCCGATTATGCTACAAAGGTAACAAAAGAGCTAAAGGCAAATGGTGTTTTGGTTGAAATGGATAATCGTTCAGAAAAAATCGGTTATAAGATTCGTGAAGCAAGAAAAGCGAGACTTCCTTATATTGTGGTAGTAGGACAGCAAGAAGAAGAACAGGGTCTTGTATCGGTTCGTAGTCGCTTTGCTGGTGATGAAGGACAAAAGCCTCTTGGTGAATTTGTGGATGCGATTTGCAAAGAAATCCGTACAAGAGAGCGTAGAGAGGTTATAGTAGAAGAATAGGTAAAATAATAAATATGGCAATACAAAATGAATTTGTAAAATTCAACCTGTCAACACAGATTGTTGACGCATTAACGATACTAAAGATGCATGTACCAACTCCTATTCAAGAAGAGGTGATTCCTCGCATTTTAGGAGGAGAGCATGTTATCGCAAAATCTCAAACTGGTAGTGGTAAAACGGCCGCTTTTGGTATTCCTATCTGCGAAATGGTTACATGGGATGTGCGAGAACCACAGGCACTTGTCTTAGAACCAACAAGAGAACTTACAGTTCAGGTGAAGCAAGAGTTGTATTTTATAGGAAGACATAAAAGACTCAAGGTGGCCGATGTGTTTGGGGGATTTCCTATTGACAAGCAGATCCAAACACTGAGACAAAAAAACCATATTGTGGTTGGTACGCCTGGTCGTGTAGAGGATCATATCAGGAGAGAGAGTTTAAAACTAGAACGTATTAAATATTTAGTCATTGATGAAGCTGACCTTATGTTAGATATGGGATTTGCTGAAGAAGTAAGACATATTGTAAACTTACTGCCAGCAGATATTCAGATATGTTTACTGTCTGCGACGATGACACAAAAGGTACAAGCGTTGATTCGTGACATGAATAAAGAGGCAACCTTTATAGAAATGGAAGCGGATACGCAGGTGGTGGATGCGGTTACGCAAAAGCTCTATAAGGTAGATGCTGATCTTAAATATAAAACATTTCTAGATGTACTTGCTGTAGAAAATCCAGATTCTGCTATGATTTTTTGTGGAACAAGGGATATGGTAGATATACTGGGTCACAAACTGCAAAGAGACCAAATAAAAGTAGCTGTTTTACATGGTGAAATAGATCAAGCCCAAAGACTGAAAGCAATCGATGGTTTTAAGGCGGGAAGATACAGATATCTAATTGCAACAGATGTAGCATCAAGAGGTGTGGATGTGGCAAAGCTTAGTCATGTATTTAACTATGATTTTCCGACTGGAAAAGAGACTTATGTTCATAGAATCGGAAGAACAGGTAGAAATGGTGCGACAGGAATCGCAGTTAGCATCGTGACACCAGATGATGAAGCTATGCATGCACAGGTAGAAGCATATATCAAAAAAGATCTCGTTTTGTTAGAACCACCAATTGCATCTGAAGAAGTAAAAAAAGCTTTTAAGCAAAAGCAACAAAAGGTGCAAGCTTTGAAAAAACCAAGAGAAGCAGGGTTTCATAAGCTCATCACAAAGCTTGTTATAGGTGGTGGTAAAAAATCAAAGCTTAGAACGATAGACATTGTTGGGACGATTTGTAGTATAGAAGGTATGACTGCAGAAGATATCGGGGCAATAGATATTAGAGATAGCCTTACCTATGTAGAAATTTTACATGGAAAAGGAGAACTAGTAAGAGCTTCCTTGCAAGAAAAAACAATCAAAGGCAAGGTACGTAAGGTGAGAATAGCAAGATAAAATATTAATATGAAAAAAGGTGTTGACAATATAATACAGGCATGATATAGTTATCAAGCGTGTGAAATAGGTCACACCGAAGAACAACAAGCAGAGTATCCGCTCTCACCCTACGACAGATGTTGGTAGGAGTCAATAGTTCTTTACGGCCATACGATTTTTGATTGTATGTAGCATC
The DNA here is from genome assembly GCA_044425805.1 of Lachnospiraceae bacterium. Lineage (GTDB taxonomy): Bacteria > Bacillota > Clostridia > Lachnospirales > Lachnospiraceae > RGIG6307. Next base: position 794,789 of record JAWXVC010000004.1, read on the forward strand.
GTGAGTTACTAAGTGGATAGTCTGACTATCCACTTTATTTTTTTTATGGAGGGTAAGACCATTAGTAGTGATTTAATGATTAACGAACAAATTAGAGACAAGGAAGTACGCCTTGTTGGAGAAGATGGCGAACAGTTAGGTATTGTATCTTCTAAAGAAGCACAGAAACTAGCCGAGGATGCAGGATTAGATTTAGTGAAGATCGCACCAACAGCAAAGCCACCTGTATGTAAAATTGTGGACTATGGAAAGTTTAGATATGAACAATTACGTAGAGAAAAAGAAGCAAAGAAGAAACAGAAGGTAGTTGAAGTGAAAGAGATTCGTTTATCTCCTAACATTGACACTAATGATTTAAATACCAAAATGGGTGCAGCGATTAAATTCTTGACAAAGGGTGATAAAGTAAAAGTTACTTTAAGATTCCGTGGTCGTGAAATGGCACATATGCACAAGAGCAGGTACATTTTAGAAGACTTTGCGAAAGCAGTTGAAGAACTTGCAATCGTTGAGAAACTACCTAAAGTGGAAGGCAGAAGTATGACTATGTTCTTAGCACCAAAAGCTTCAAGAAAATAATAGCTAAGACAAGAAAAGATTATAGGAGGAACTCATCATGCCAAAAATGAAAACTAGCAGAGCAGCTGCAAAACGTTTTAAATTAACAGGAACAGGTAAACTTAAAAGAAATAAGGCTTACAAACGCCATATCTTAACTAAAAAATCTGCAAAAACTAAACGTAATCTTAGAAAAGCTACAATGACAGATGCAACAAACGTTAAGAATATGAAGAAGATTTTACCATACTTATAATAGTAGAGGAGGAGAAAAGACATGGCAAGAATTAAAGGTGGCGTAAACGCTAAAAAGAGACATAAAAGAATACTTAAACTTGCAAAAGGTTATAGAGGAGCAAGAAGTAAACAATATAGAGTAGCAAAACAATCAGTTATGAGAGCTTTAACAAGTTCATATGCTGGTCGTAAAGAAAGAAAACGTCAATTCAGACAATTATGGATTGCTCGTATCAACGCAGCAGCTAGATTAAACGGCTTATCATACAGCAAATTTATGTACGGTTTAAAATTAGCTGAAATCGATATGAACAGAAAAATGTTAGCTGAATTAGCTGTAAATGATGCAGAAGGTTTTGCAACATTAGCAGAAGTTGCTAAAAGCAAATTAGCTTAATAACAAATAGGGAAGGGCTGTCGTAGGATGGTCCTTTTTTTGACTTAGACACATTTCTATGCTTTTACACTTTGCTAAACGGATTGGGAGAGGAAGGACAGTAAGATGGCTATTATTTCACATTTAGGAACACATAACGTATTTAAGTATTTTGAGGAGATTTGTAATATACCACATGGTTCAGGTAATACTGCATATATCACACAGTATTTGGTTGATTTTGCAAAAGAACATGGTATCACACATAGAAGAGATGAAATCGGAAATGTTATTATGAGAAAGCCTGCAACACCAGGGTATGAAGAGGTTCCTGGTATTGTGTTACAAGGCCATATTGATATGGTGGCGGTTCAAACACCAGATTCGAAAAAGGATATGCTAACAGAAGGCTTAGACCTAGAGATAAATGGAGATTTTATTTCTGCCAAGAAAACAACACTTGGAGCAGATAATGGCATCGCAGTAGCCTATGCAATGGCGGTTATGACTGCAACCGATTTAGAACATCCAGAGATTGAGGCGATTTTAACAGTGGATGAAGAAACTGGTATGTTTGGAGCCGAGGCACTAGATATGTCAGATATCAAAGGTAAAAGATTTTTAAATATTGATTCAGAGGAAGAAGGTTTTTTCCTTACAAGCTGTGCAGGTGGAGCTAGGGTAAGAGGATATCTACCGATGAATATGAATTCTATTTCTGGTACAAAACTTAGTGTGTGCGTAAAAGGGTTATTAGGCGGGCACAGTGGCATGGAGATTATTACTCAAAGGGCAAATGCAATGGTACTTCTCGCGCGAGCACTTAGAAGTGCATATGCTACAGCACCACTTTATTTACAAAGTATGACAGGTGGTGTTGCTGAAAATGCGATACCTAGAGAAGCGCTTGCTTATGTTGTATGTGCAGAGGGTGATGTAGAAGCAGTGGTAGCGAGACTTCGTGAGGTAGAGTCGGATCTACAAGTAGAATACAAGACGATAGATCCAGATGTGAAGATAGATATTATACAAGAAGATACGGATTTTCATGGAACGTATACTAGGGAATGTACGAAGAAGTTTTTGGATATGGTACTTGCATTACCGGTTGGAGTACAGTCTATGAGTGCTGATATGGAAGGTTTAGTAGAAACAAGCCTAAACTTAGGAATTGTTAGTACAGATGAAGCACAAGCAGCTGTACAGTATGCAGTAAGAAGTTCTGTAGCTAGTGCAAAGGAAGCACTGATTCAGAAAATGTCAGCTATTTTTGATTTGGCGGGTGCAAGATGCGATATTGGTGGTAATTATCCAGGCTGGGCATATAATCCATATAGTGAAGTGCGTGAAAAGATGATTAGAGTTTATACTGAAAAATACGGTAAAGCACCAGCGATTCAAGCGATTCATGCAGGGTTAGAATGTGGTTTGTTTATAGATAAAATGCCTGATTTAGACTGTATATCATTTGGACCTAATATGTACGATGTACACACCACAAATGAAAAGCTTAGCATTTCATCAACGATAACAGTATGGGAATTTTTGATAGCTGTTTTACAAGATAAACAATAAATAGTTAGTACCAAACGTAGATTTATATACGTACTTGTTGTCATGGCATCTATATATAGCTTCATGAGGCACGTTTGCACTACACGTCGCACATAGCGGTACATAAGATACTAAATTACGCATCGCATTATTTAGTATCCAAGTACCGACGGCTCCCTAGTACCTCCCAAAGCTATATATAGATGCCACGAATAACAAGTATAGAAATAAAATATGCGTTTGCTAATAAACTACAAAGACTATTTTCGTAGAGCAGAATCTGGAATTCTGCTTATGTACTGAAGAAAGATGCTTCGGAATGAGAGGGAATATGATATATTTTAATTGTGATTATTTAGAAGGAGCTCATGAGAGTATTATGGAGCTTATGATGCGTACGAATATGGAACAGACAATTGGTTATGGGGAAGATGATTATTGCGAGCAGGCAAGAGTACTCATCAAAGAGGCTTGTAAAGCTCCTGATGCAGATGTACATTTTCTTGTTGGTGGTACCCAAACAAATGCGACAGTTATTAGTGCAGCACTTAGAAAGCACCAAGGTGTATTAAGTGCAGTTTCTGGGCATATCAATGTACATGAAACAGGTGCGATTGAACATGCAGGTCATAAGGTGCTTGCACTACCTTCAGAGGATGGTAAGATTACAGCTACACAGATTGAGCAAGCGTTAGATGAGCATTATGCGGATGATTCATTTGAACATATTGTACAGCCTGGTATGGTCTATATTTCACATCCTACTGAATGGGGAACAAGCTATACAAAGGCTGAGTTAGAAGCAATTAGTGAGACTTGTAGAAAATACGAGATACCACTCTTTTTAGATGGAGCGAGACTAGCCTATGGACTTATGGCATGTGATAGCGATTTGGATCTTCCTACGATTGCAAAGCTATGTGATGTGTTCTACATAGGAGGTACGAAGTGTGGAGCTTTAATGGGAGAAGCTGTAGTTATTTCTCATCCGCTCCTTAAAAAGGATTTTAGATACCATATTAAGCAAATGGGTGGTATGTTTGCAAAAGGAAGAATGCTAGGACTTCAATTCCTAGGACTCTTTACAGATGATTTGTATTATAAGGTAGGGGGACATGGGATTTTGTTAGCAGATCGTTTGCGAAAGGCAATCGTAGAAAAGGGCTTAACATTATACATGCCTAATACGACGAATCAAGTATTTGTAATTGTTTCACAGGAACAATTACAGCGCATACAAGAGCAATTTAGTGTAAGTCGTTTTGCAAATCTTTCAGAAGATGAAATTGTTATTAGAATATGTACTTCTTGGGCTACAAAAGAAACGGCGATTGATGCCTTGATTGAGACCATTAATACATTGTAGTTAGAAGGGTTGGTTTGAATATATGAATAAAGAATTTGTAAAGTCAGTGAGAGGACTGGTGCTTTTTACAGCAATAGTCTTACTTGGTATTACTTATTTTGAACAAGTGATTTGGTTTTTACAGTTTATACTACAGATACTAAATCCTTTTGTAATAGGAGCTTGTATTGCTTTTGTCCTTAATATTCCGATGAGTTTGATAGAAGATAAATTAGTAGGAAGAATAAAAGGAGTGACGGCATATAAAAGAGTGATTAGTTTTATATTATCTCTTTTTGCAATTATTCTTGTTGGGTATGGTGTAATACAGATTATAGTGCCACAAATTGCAACAACACTTGTGGACTTGGGTGTTAAAATACCGATTTTCCTTACAGAAACATACTACTTGATTGAAGATATGGCAGTGAAGAATCCTGAGTTATTAGCATATATAGAAAGCATAGATATTAGGAGTTTAGATTGGAATAGTATCATTACAAAAGCTGCAGATGTTTTGAAGAATGGATTGTTTGATATACTTAATTCAACGGTTTTAGTATTTGGTTCTGTGTTTGGAATCGTGTTTGATGGTGTGATTGCACTTGTATTTGCAATTTATATTTTGATGCAAAAGGAAACGCTAAAACGCCAAGCAAATCAAGTGGGAACAGCCTATCTTTCAGAGTCTTTGCATGCAAAGGTTGTGAAGGTTGTTTGTTTGCTTGAGAAAAATTTCAAGAATTTTATTAGCTATCAATGCCTAGAGGGTGTTATCCTGGGTAGTATTTATGTTGTGGTAATGGTACTTCTTGGTTTTCCATACGCGGTTATGATTGGCGTATTGGTAGCAGTAACCTCTTTAGTACCTATTATTGGAGCATTTGTGGGTTGTTCGATTGGAGCTTTTTTGATATTAGTGGATGATCCTATGAAAGCACTTTGGTTTATTATATTATTTGTTGTGATTCAACAGGTAGAGGGGAATTTAATCTATCCAAAAGTAGTAGGAACATCGGTAGGACTTCCTCCGATTTGGGTTTTAATGGCAGTGAGCTTAGGTGGTAGCCTTATGGGTATTATAGGTATGTTGTTATTTATCCCAATTGGTTCTACATTATACACTTTGTTACGCGAGGATGTGTACAGGAGAAATGTTGGAGACATGCCACAGGTGCGTGTAGAGACCAAAGCAGATGATGAATCAGAAGAGATAGAAGGATAAATATGAACTTTAAAGAAAATAAAAAAGAAGATAAAAAAGAAGATAAAAAAGTATATAAGAAAAAGAGTGCATGTCCAGTGACATTTAAATGTGGTGGATGTGAGTGGATAGATAAGCCATACAAAGAACAATTAGTGGAAAAAAAGAAATACGTTTCAGAGCTTCTAAAGCCTTATTGTAATATTAAGGAAATAATAGGTATGGAGGATCCACTACATTATCGTAATAAGGTGCATGCGGCCTTTGATCGAGATAGTAAAGGTAATGTGATCGCTGGAACATATGAGAAGAAAACACACCGCGTTGTTGGTATAGAGAATTGTTTGATTCAAAATGAAAAAGCAAATGCTATTATTTGCTCTATTCGCGATATGTGTAAAAGCTTTAAGATAAAGACTTATGACGAGGATACAGGATATGGTTTATTAAGATATGTTATGGTGCGTTACGGCTATCATACAGGTCAATACATGGTTGTATTAGTGTTAGGTAGTCCGATTTTACCTTCAAAGAATAATTTTGTAAAAGCTCTTAGACAAAAACATCCAGAGATTACTACGATTGTGCTAAATATCAATAATAGAAAAACAAGCATGGTGCTTGGAGATAAGGAATCTGTTATTTATGGAAAAGGCTATATAGAGGATGTTTTGTGTGGAAAACGGTTCCGTATTTCACCAAAATCCTTTTATCAGGTGAACCCTATCCAGACAGAAAAACTCTATGCAAAAGCTATGGAATATGCAAATTTGACAGGTAAAGAGGTCGTAGTAGATGCATATTGTGGAACAGGTACAATTGGTATGATTGCAGCAGAGCATGCAAAAGAAGTTATAGGCGTTGAGCTTAATGGCGATGCTGTAAAGGATGCAAGGGTAAATGCAAAGGCCAATGAGGTGAAAAATATTTCTTTCTACCAAAAGGATGCTGGAGATTTCTTGGTACAAATGGCAGAACAAAAGGCGAAAGTGGATGTAGTACTTATGGACCCACCAAGAGCTGGTAGTGATGATGCATTTTTGACTTCAGTTTTGATGTTAAAACCAAAAAGAATTGTATATATATCTTGTAATCCAGAGACACTTGCAAGAGATCTAGACTTCTTAGTAGGCGGCGGATATAGAGTCAAAAAAGCATGTGCTGTTGATATGTTCCCACAAACAAAAGGACATGTAGAAACAGTTTGTGTATTAGAAAAATAAAAAGGATGGTTATATAAATTATGCTTGGAAGAGATGCATGGCATCAAGCGATAAAGATTGCAGTGGGCAGTGCACTCGCTATCTTTGTTGCAGAAAGTATGGGACTACAATATGCTACGAGTGCAGGTATTGTTACACTGCTTACGATTCAACACACAAGAAAGGACACGTTTGCTTTAGCATTTAGACGAATAGTATCTTTTATTATCACAGCGGTTACAGCGTTTTTTTGTGTGACATTGATTCCTACTCACAGTATTGCATTTGGTGTGTTTTTGTTTATCGTAGTTGCTATTAGCTATAAGCTGGGGTGGAATGGTGCGATTTCTATCAATGCAGTGATAGGTACGCATTTTATATTGATGGAACAGCAGTTTACCTTAGCCCTTCTATGGAATGAAGCGATGATGGTCTTTATAGGTATTTTTATTGCTATTTTGTGTAACACACACATGCTTAGTAATGAAAAGGAAATGCAAATGGATATCGAATATATTGATATGAAAATGCTCAAGAATCTAAGCTATATTGCAGACCATTTAGATAGTCAAATGAAGCTTAGCAAAGACAAGGAAGTTCTAGAAGAATTGATTGTTTACATTGATAAGGCAGAGCAAAAGGCGTACGCGAATTTGCATAATACAATGAAAAATCATGCGAAATATTATGTGGAATATTTAGAAGCTAGAAGACAACAATGTGCTATTATTTTACACGTTTGCTATATTGTGGCGCATCATGATTTTATAGTAGATGAGGCGAAAATTGTTGCTGGTGTTGTAAGAGAGGTTGCACTTAGTCTTGATGTAAAAACAGATACTCACTTTTTGAAGCATAAGATTGATGAAGTAAATGATAAGATTATCCATGGAGATATGCCACAAAATCATCGTGAGTTTGAAGGAAAAGCAGTGTTATATCAATTATTAAACGAACTACGCGAATTCCTTTGGACACAAGAATACTTTGTGGAGCATGTTACAGATGAGCAGGTGAATACTTATTGGAAATAAAGGAGACATGTACCTATGAACATAGAGAATGTAACCTTAAATAGAATACAAGAATGGGAACGCACAATGGAACTAGAACAGTTAGGTGATGTTCCTGTTTTTGTATATCCTAAATTTAAGGAAATAAAAGGAATAAATCATTGTTTTACAACAAGACATGGTGGTGTTAGTGAAGGTATCTATAGTTCTATGAGCTTTAAAGAGGATGGAGATGATACCTATGAGCATGTGCGAGAAAATTATCGTATTATTTCAGCTGCGCTTGGCGTTGATGTAAACAAAATGGTTCGTAGTCAGATTAATCATGGTATTGCAGTGCATGTTGTGGGAGAAGAAGACTTTGGATCTGGTACGACTGAAAAAAGTAGAATTATAAATTATGATGGGTTAGTGACGAATAAAAAGGGAGTCACCTTAGTCGCTACTTTTGCAGACTGTGTCCCGCTCTATTTTATTGATGAAAAGCACAATGCAATAGGTCTAGCACATTCTGGTTGGAAGGGTACAGCTCATAAAATTGCGCTTGAAATGATAGATGCGATGCACAGAGAATATCAGACAGAACGAAAGGATCTTTTAGTTGCAATCGGACCTTGCATTTGCGCAGATTGCTATGAGGTTAGTGATGATTTGTATGATATTTTCAAAAAGGATTTTTTAGGGAAAATAGAGACGGCTACAAAGATTAGCTTTGAACATATTATGTCTAAGGGGAAAGTGGAAGGAAAATATCAGCTTGATTTAAGAAAAGCAAATCTGCAAACACTTTTATCCGCAGGTCTTACTTTGGAGCAAATAGAGGTTTCGGATATATGCTCTTGCTGCAATCCAGAGCTTATTTTTTCCCATAGATTTACAAAAGGGAAGCGTGGCGTAAGTGCTGCGATGTTAGGGATTGTATAAGCATTGTATATGTAACATAATTATGCTATAATCATGAAAAAAGGAGCTGAGTATATGCCAATTATAATGCCAATTAGAGACCTTAGAAATACAAGTGAAATATCTAATATTGCACATAGAGAGCAAGAACCTATCTTTATTACAAAAAATGGATATAGTGATTTAGTTGTAATGAGCAGTGAATTATATGATGAATTTGCAAAAAGTAATCGTATAGATCAAGCTATTTATGAATCTGAAAAAGAAATGAAAGAGGGCGGAGAATCTATAAATCTTGATGATGCTTTTAGAAAGTTGAACAAAAAATATTATGGATAGATATAAAATTAAATTAAATGCAAAAGCATATCGAGATTTAAGTAAAATGGTAACTATTATTACCATACAATATCAAGGTCGTAATATATAATAAAAATAAACCTTAAAAAAGGGGGGCTGCCGCACACTAGTGCGACAGCCCCCACCTTTTTTGGGTTTATGATTGTAAAAAATCGAATTGCGATAAGTAAAGGTTGTAGTATTCACCTTTTACTTTTAATAGTTCATCGTGATTACCTTTCTCTACAATACCACGTTTATCTACATACATGATGCAGTCAGCACTTTTGATGGTTGATAATCTGTGTGCGATGATAAAAGAGGTACGTCCTTTTAAAAGGTGACTTAGACCTTCTTGAAGAAGCATTTCAGTCTCAGTATCAATGCTTGAAGTGGCTTCGTCTAAGATCAATATTTTAGGATCAGCAAGAAGTGCTCTAGCAAAGGATATTAGCTGGCGTTGACCAGCTGAGAGCCTACTACCACGTTCATTTACTTCAGAATAGTAACCATGCTCCATCGTAATAATAAAATCGTGAGCGCGTACTGTTTTAGCAGCAAGCATAACTTCTTCGTCTGTAGCATCTAACTTACCATAACGGATGTTGTCCATAATCGTACCAGCGAAGATAAAACTATCTTGCATCATAATACCCATCTGTGAACGAAGTGACTTGATTGTAACCTTGGAAATATCAACACCATCGATACGAAGTTCACCAGAGTCTAAGTTGTAGAATCTACTAATAAGGTTTACAATTGTAGATTTACCAGCCCCAGTAGGACCAACAATCGCATAGGTTTCACCCGTTTTAACTTCAAATGAAATATCATCTAAAATCTTGTGGCCTTCTTCGTAGCTAAAAGTAACATGGTCAAAGGTTACATCACCTTGGATTGGTGGCATTTCGATTGCATCCTCACAGTTTTTAACAAGTACCGGTTCATCCATGGTCTCGAAGATTCTGTCAAGATATGACATGGATGTAAGTAAGGAGTTATAAAAACCTGCTAATGTATTGATTGGAGTCCAGAAACGTCCAATATAACCAGTAAATGCAATTAAAACACCGACAGTTAATGTGGAAGGTGTATCAAGAATCCATCTAATACCTAAAATATAAACACAAGCAGTTGTGACTGCAGATATCATATCTACAGAAGGTCCTAGTACAAAGTTATATAAAACGGCCTTCATCCAAGAGGTTTTGTAGCCAGTACTTAATTTATCGAAGATACCTTCGTTTTCATTTTCACGAACAAAAGATTGTGTTACACGGATACCGTTGATACTTTCTGCAATATATGCAGTTAGGTTAGAGTTTTTATTCGATTGAATTTGCCATGCACGGCGTTGCTTTTTCTTGATAATCATAACGATTATAGCTAATACGGGTAGACCACAAAGTGCAATACATGTGAGTCTAACATCCAAATATAGCATGAAAAATAAAATAAATACTAAGTTACACAAGTCAGTAATAGTATTTACGATACCATTACTAAGTAAATCACTTAAGTTGTTTACATAGTTTACAACACGAACTTGAATCTTGCCATGTGGTCTATCGTCGTAATAGGTAAATGGTAGTTCTTGTAAATGTGTAAATAAATCATAGCGAATACTATGAACGATGGATTGACCAACTACACTCATAGTTTTCATGCGATGACGCAAGCAAATGGAATAAAATCCAATAATAATGACACTATAAAAACATAATCTAAGTATGCTATGCATATCAGCATTTGGAATGTGATCATCCATGATTTGTTGTAAAAATATTGGTAAAAGCATCATAAGAGCTGAGGAGAGCAGCATCAAAAAGATAACTCCTGCCATGTTTTTTTTGTGAGGTAGAATATATCTACCGAGTTTTTTGATTTGATTTATATCTATACTTTCTTCTAAAACTTCATCTACATCGTAGCGATTACGTGCCATGGTGATATTCACCCCTTTCTAATTATTTTTCCTGTTTTTTTCGTTTAATAACTCATATGGAATATCACCATATTGGTTCTTAAATGCACTTGCATAATATCCACCACTTTGAACGAGTGAATCATGAGTACCTTGTTCAATAATACGACCTTGATCCATAACCAAGATTAAATCAGCATCTTTAATCGAAGAGATACGATAAGCGATAACGAAAATAGTGCATTCACCCTCGAGCTTTTTAAGTTGTGTTTGGATATAGCTTTCTGTTTCCATATCAACTGCAGAGGTAGTATCATCTAAAATTAAAATAGAAGGATCTTTAAGGAGTGCTCTAGCTAGAGAAATACGTTGTTTTTGACCACCAGATAAGCCCATGCCTCGTTCACCAATAATAGTGTCATAACCATCAGGCATACCTTGTATAAAGTGATTTGCATCTGCCCTAATAGCAGCGTCTTTTACATGATCAAAAGGACAATCTGGTCTACCATAAGCGATATTGCCTTCGATGGTATCAGAGAATAAGAAAACATCTTGCATTGCCATACCAATATGATCACGAAGATTATATAGGTTGTGTGTTTTGACATCCCGATCATCCACTAATACAGTACCATCTGTGGTATCATAGAATCTACATAAAAGATTCATAAGTGTCGACTTACCAGAGCCAGTAGAACCGATAATACCGATTGTTTGGCCAGCCTTTACTTTGAAACTGATATCCTTTACGATAACCTCATCATCAGCACTGTAGGAAACATTTTTAAATTCAATATCTCCCTTTATATCAGTACGTTTAAAGCCTTTGTAAGGGTTTTTAACATGTGGCTCTTCGCTATATGTATCATAAATCTTATCAAGACTTGTAAGGAAGTTTTGAATCTCATTGATTTTCCAACTAAACATACGAAGTGGTTGGTTTAGCATCCAAAGATAACCGTTTATCTGAACTAGATTACCAACTGTGATTTCACCCTTGATCGTCATATATCCACCCATACCCATTAGAATTACAGTGAGCATGTATGCAAAGATTTCGAAAATAGGTACATAGTTTTTCCAGATTTTAGCAGCATTTACCTGTGCGTTACGAAAATTATCATTAAAAACACTAAACTTCTTGATTTCATAGTCTTCTTTTGTGAAGGCTTTGATAACACGATTACCACTAATATTTTCTTGTGCAAAAGAGTTTAATTGTGTATAACACTCCCTGTTGCGTTGAAAGGCAGGACGCACTTGCTTAGATTGTAAATAAGTTGTATATGCTGAGAACGGAAGCACAATCATCATACAAAGTGCAATCTTTGCATTTATAGTAAATACCATTAATAATGCAAAAACAAAGAAAAGAACCTGCTGATAAGCTGTATAAATCGTGTTGGCAATAAAGTGGCGTATAGCATCCATATCACCAGTTTGGCGACTCATCAAATCACCTGTACGCTTTTTGTTATAAAAGGTGAAATCTTCTTCTAATAATTTATGATAAATTGCTTGCCTCATATCATATAAAATTCCTTGTGAAGAAAGTTCGAATTGTACTTGGAGAAAGAAGCGAACAGTTCCTATTATAGCAGTAACACATACAAGTATTACCACAAGATTTGGTAAGAGATCATAGTTTTTACCATAAATAACATCATCTACAATCGAACCTGCAATATACGGATTGACAATAGAGAGTACAACACCCATTGTTGTAAGGATGATACCAATAGTAAAATTCACCCTGTACTTTTTGAAAAAAGTATAAAACCATTTAATAGCATTCATCTGGAAACCTCCCAAAGCTTCTAGTTTTTTCATTACTTTACTATTTTACTGTATTAGAGTCAAATGAGAATGGACTATCTTGCGTCAAAGATGAACTATTATGTAAATAGTGTTTTACTTTTATAGAAAAAAGGAATAAGATATAAATTGAGGTGACTAGAATGAAAACACTTAAAATAGAATGTTGTGATCCTAAGTTTTTGTTTACATGGCAGGGGACGCGTTATGAAACAGAGGAAAAGCATTGCCATGATTTTTTTGAAATGGCATATATTATGTCTGGTTCAGGGAAATACAGTGTGGATGACGAATTGGTTGATGTGACAGAAGGGGATTTGTTGATTTTCAATCCGGGAGTGCAACATAAAGCTATTCCAGTTGAAGGTGCTGAACAGCCTACTACGGAGTTCTTTGTTGGTTTTACTGAGGTGAAGTTAGTCGATTATCCTTGGAATTTCATACCGTTTGCTACTTCTGGAAATGTTATACATACTACAGGGGAGCTCAAACAAAAGCTGTTTAAAATTTGTGTTTCGATGGCTGCTGAACAAGAAGTTTTTAAGGTGGGTAGATATTTTATGCTAAAAGCCTATCTGGTACAAATGCTGACGCTTGTAATTCGAGAGCATAGTGCACCGCTACATAAACCACATGATGTATGTTCTTTTGATTCAGTGAATAAAAAATATGTAGTGGGTCAGATTGTTAATTATTTTGAGGATCATTATAATGAGAAAGTTTCGCTAGATCGTATTGCTGAGAATATGTATTTGAGTCCTTTTTATATTTCTAAGATATTCAAAAGTGAGATAGGAGAAGCTCCGATTGCCCATTTGATTAACATACGGCTTGAGAAAGCAAGAGAGCTTTTAGAAAAAGATGAAACACTAACGGTTCAGAAAATTGCTGTTCAGGTCGGGTATGAGGATGCTTATTATTTTAGTAGATTGTTTAAGAAGAAATATGGTATGAGTCCATCACAGCTACGTAAAACAGTAAATAATACATAAAAAAACCTATTGCATTCCCAATATGAATTATTGGTATTGCAATAGGTTTTTGTTTTAAGCTAGGGGCGCCTCTTGTTTAGAAGCAGGTGTATCAGAAGGTAGTGTAATCATAACCTTTGTGATTCGGTTTTGATCAACTTCTGTTACTTGAAGGGAAATACCATCCTCTAGGGTAACACATTCGCCAACTTCTGGTAGGCGGTCAAGGTGTTCTATAATCAGACCAGCTACTGAGTCATAATCAGCACTGTCCATTTCAGTAGATAATATATCATTGATATCATCCATCTTCATATAGCCATCTACCATGTAGCTGTAAGCATCTAGCTGTTGTATCTGTTCACGTTCATCATCATCGTATTCATCACGAATCTCTCCGACGATTTCTTCTAATAGGTCTTCAAGGGTAACCATACCCACACAAGAACCATATTCGTTTAGTACAAATGTAACATTTTGTGCATTCTCACGCATCTCTAGCATTAAATCGGCAGTTTTCTTAAATTCATAAGTATAATGAGCCTTGCGTAGGAGAGAAGATATTGTAAAATGCTCTTTATCATGGATAAACAAGAAGTCCTTAATGTTAACAACACCGACTACATTATCTGGTTCTTCAGAATAAACAGGGATTCTAGTATACATGAACTCTTTGAAAATCTCGTAGAGTTCATCATAGCTTCCTTCTTTATCAATTGTGACCATGTTGATGCGAGGTATCATGATGTCCTTGGCTACAGCATCTGAAAAGTCAAATACATTGTAGATAATCTCACGTTCTTCACTTTCGATTACACCATCCTCATGACTAACGTCCACGTAGGTTTTGAGTTCGCTTTCTGTCATAGTCTCTAGCTTTTTATCTGGATCTATATGAAGAAGCTTCATAATAGCTCGAGATAAAATGTTTATAAAGTAAATAACAGGCGTCAATAGAAACATAAGCTTGTGAATGATAAATGTGTAGTTAAGGGCAATTGTCTCAGCGTATGTTTTAGCAAGCGTTTTGGGAATGATTTCACCAAACATCAAAACAAGTAAGGTTAATACCCCAGTTCCTATACCTACATACACACTTCCGAACTCAGAAATGACAAAGGTTGTCGTTAATGAAGATGCTGCGATGTTAACAATATTATTACCGATTAGTATAGTACTAATCATTTTACTATAGTTATCTAAAATATACGTAAGCTTGATAGCACGCTTGTCTCCCTCATCCACCAACGTTTTGATTTTAATCTTGTTGACAGAAATTAGAGCAGTTTCTGCTGAAGAGAAGAAACTAGACAATAGTAATAGAATAACAATAGCAAGAATTTGGACGGCACTCGACGGATCCAATGAAAAATCACACTCCTTTTATATTTTTATAGTTATAGTTTGTTGTAAAGCTTTGTGTTGTATATAAACGAAATCTGAGTACTTATATATAGCACAAAGCTTCACAACGAACAATATATAGTGATATCAAATATAGCGTTTTTGTGGAAAGTTGTCAAGTAATTTGAAGGTGATACATATATTTTATGGATAAAGAAATTCTAAAAAAAGTATAAAGGGAGATGTTTGGATGGATTCAAGGAAAGATGCTATATCGATTGTAAAAAAAATAATGGTATCTATGTTAGTAGCTAGCATTATTGTAGGGGTACTTTTGCTATTTACTTCTTATTTAATAAGTAAGTCTTTCATCGGTGAAAATCAGGTGCAGATAGTGTTGCTTGTGATACATGGTGTAGCAGCCTTTGTATCAGGAATTATGATTGGGAAAATACAAAAGGAACGAAAATTTATGTGGGGTATGGTGGCTGGTGTTGCATGGTTTTTGTTTGTGTTGATTTTGAGTTTTGCTTTGCAATCGACGGGTATTGATACAAAAGAATTAGGGGGTGTGCTGTTTGTGTCATTAATAGGAGGTCTGCTAGGGGGAATGCTCGCATAGACTTGACAAAAATAGGAGTTGTGATATACTAGAAATAATTTCGAGTCGATAAAGGAGATTTAATAAATGAAACATATTAAAACATTAAATACTAGAAACCTACAACAGTCTATGAAAAAAGGTGGATGTGGCGAATGTCAAACTTCTTGCCAATCAGCATGTAAAACATCTTGTACAGTTGGAAATCAAAGCTGTGAACAAGTAAAATAATACTTAACTTTATAACACATAATAAGCAGCGAGCTAATCGCTGCTTATTATGTGTTATAGACGTTTATGAGTTATATTTAGTGAAAGGAATAAATAGTGGTACATCAATATAAAAACAATGGATATAATATCGTCTTAGACGTAAATAGTGGTTCGGTACATGTCGTGGATGATGTTGTATATGATATGGTAGCCTTTGTAGAGCCTTTTATAAAGGAAGGTATCAAGGAAGTAGATTTTATTCAGGCAGCAGTTATAAACTGTGCGGAGATTCCATACAGTGATGAAGAAATCAAAGAAGCTGTAGAGGAAGTGTTAGAGCTTGCATCAGAGGGGATGCTTTATACAGAAGACATCTATGAGAATTACATCATGGATTTTAAGGGCAGAGAAACAGTTGTAAAGGCGCTTTGCTTACATATAGCACATGATTGTAACCTTGCCTGTCAGTACTGTTTTGCAGAAGAGGGAGAATATCACGGAAGACGTGCACTGATGACCTTTGAGGTTGGACAAAAGGCACTTGATTTCTTAGTAGCACATTCTGGAAATCGCGTGAATCTTGAAGTGGATTTTTTTGGTGGAGAACCACTTATGAATTGGCAGGTAGTGAAGGATTTAGTGGCTTATGGACGTGAACTTGAGAAACATCACAAGAAAAAGTTTAGGTTCACACTTACAACAAATGGCGTATTATTAAACGACGATATTATGGAGTTCGCCAATAAAGAAATGGCAAATGTCGTGCTTTCTATCGATGGTAGAAAGTGTGTGAATGATAAAATGAGACCTTTTAGAGGAGGTCAAGGAAGCTATGATCTTATTATACCAAAGTACCAAAAGCTTGCGGAGAGCAGAAATCAAATGGATTATTATGTAAGAGGCACCTTTACGCATGAGAATCTTGATTTTGCACAAGATGTTATGCACCTTGCCGACTTAGGATTTAAGCAGATTTCTGTAGAACCAGTTGTTGCGAGTGAAGATGATTACTATGCACTTAAGGAAGAAGATATAAAGACGATTAAAGATGAATATGATAAGCTTGCACTTGAGTTACTAGATCGTACTAGTAAAGGGAATGGAGTTAACTTCTTTCATTTTATGATTGATTTACAAGGTGGACCTTGTGTAGCAAAGAGATTGTCGGGCTGTGGTAGTGGGACAGAGTACCTAGCAGTAACTCCTTGGGGAGATTTTTACCCTTGTCATCAGTTTGTTGGGCAAGAAGAATTCCTTATGGGAGATGTGGATACAGGTATCGTGAGAAAAGATCTTGTAGATGAATTTAAACAGACAAATGTTTACGCAAAGCCAAAATGTAAGAACTGTTTTGCTAAATTTTATTGTAGCGGTGGATGCGCAGCAAATGCATATAACTTCCACAAGGATATAAACGATGTATATGAAATTGGTTGTGAACTTCAAAGGAAAAGAGTGGAATGTGCCATTATGATGAAGGCAGCACTCGCAGACATGGAGGAAGAGTAAGCATGAAAAAGGGACAGGGATATATAACAATTATAGGTGTGATTGCACTTATCATAATAATAGGATATCAAGCAGCATTTGGATTTGGTGATAGTGGTTCTTCGGCTCTAAACATCAAGCAAGGACTTGATCTAGCTGGTGGCGTTAGTATCACATATGAAGTTGTAGGAGATGAAAATCCTAGCTCAGAGGATATGAGTGATACGTTGAGAAAGCTAGAACAGCGTGTGCAACAATATAGTACAGAAGCAATTGTGTACCAAGAAGGAACCAATAGATTTAGCATCGAGATTCCAGGTGTTTCAGATGCAACAGAGATTTTAGCGGATTTGGGTAGACCCGGTTCTCTTTATTTCATTTCAGAAACAAGCCCAGAAGGTGAGTATAACTACAGTTATCAGCTTGTGGATGATGCGTATCAAGTGGTGTTAGCTAGAGCAATCGAAGATATTGAAGCGGATGGCTCTATCGTATTATATGGTACGGATGTAAAGGATGCGCAGGCAGGTACTTACTCTACGACTACTGGAAATGAAGTTGTAGTTTCGCTTACACTTACATCTGAAGGTACAGAGAAATTTGCAGTGGCGACAGCGAAGGCGGCAGGCGTTGAGTCAATCGGTATTTATTATGATGGTGAGTTTGTTAGTGTACCAAATGTAAATTCAGCGATTACAAATGGTGAGGCACAGATTACAGGTATGGGAGATTTTGCTGAGGCAGAAGAGCTTGCTAGTACGATTCGTATTGGTGGACTTAGTCTAGAGCTTGAAGAAATTTATAATAAAGTTGTAGGAGCTCAATTAGGTGATTCTGCACTTTCTACAAGCATTCAGGCTGGTATGATCGGACTTGCAATTGTATTTGCTTTTATGCTAGCAGTATATTTCTTGCCAGGTTTAGCAGCAGGACTTGCACTACTTATGTATGTTCCATTTATTATAGTATTGATTCATGGATTTGATATGACACTTACCCTACCAGGTGTTGCGGGTATTATTCTATCAATTGGTATGGCGGTAGATGCAAACGTTATTATTTTCGCACGTATTAGAGAAGAACTTGCAACTGGTAAAACAGTGAAATCTTCTATTAAAATAGGATTTAATAAAGCTTTTTCGGCGATTATTGATGGTAACGTTACTACTTTGATTGCAGCTACAGTTTTAATGGTTATGGGAAGCGGAGTTGTAAAAGGCTTTGCTCAAACATTAATGCTTGGTATTGCATTATCTATGTTTACATCCCTAGTTGTAACTAGATTAATCGTAAATGCATTTTATGCAGTTGGATTTAAGCATGAGAAGTTCTATGGTATCGGAAAAGAACCAAAGACAATAAACTTCCTTGCTAAAAGAAAGGTGTTTTTTGGAATTAGCTCAGCACTGATTGTAGCTGGTATTGCGATGTTGTTTATTAATATGGCAAACACAGGAGATATCCTTAATTTTGGACTTGAATTTAAGGGTGGTACATCTACTACAGTTGTATTTGACGAAGCGATGGATTTAGACATGGTCAATAACGAGGTGGTTCCACTCATCGATGATTTGATTTCTAGCAGTAGCGTTCAACCTCAAATTGCTGAAGGTGGTACAGAGGTTGCTTTTAAAACAAGAACACTAACAGCAGATGAACGTGAAATATTAGAAACTGCCTTGATAGAGACTTATGGACTAGATGCGGATCTTATTACAAGTGAAACCATTAGTTCAACCATTAGTGATGAAACGAGAACAGAAACTATCATAGCAGTACTTGTAGCAGTAGGCTGTATGTTAATTTATATTAGATTTAGATTTAGTGATATGAGATTTGGACTTAGTAGTGTGGCAGCACTTATTCATGACGTATTAATTGTACTTGCATTCTATGCATTTGCACAGATTACAGTGGGTAATACCTTTATTGCGTGCATGCTTACCATTGTAGGTTACTCTATCAATGCGACCATCGTTATTTTTGATAGGATTCGTGAGAACATTTCTCTTGCAGGAAAGAAATACGAGCTTTCAGAGCTAGTAAATCGTTCGATTGCGCAAACATTATCAAGAAGTATGTTCACATCACTTACTACACTAGTAATGGTAGTGGTACTTTACATTATGGGCGTTACCTCTATTAAAGAATTTGCCCTACCACTCATCGTAGGTATTATATGTGGTACCTACTCATCAATCTGTTTAACAGGAGCATTTTGGTATATGCTTAAAACTAAAATCAAAGCAAAAACAGAAGCCTAAAAAATATATTTTACAAAATTGAAAACCATAAAAAAGAGTATGAAAATGTTCTTTTTTATGGTTTTTTTATTTGGGCTGAGCCGTTGATACTAAGGATAGATGGCGTTGCTAGATGCTCTCAAGAATCCCTACGGCAATGGCATTTGCAATTTCATTAAACTGGGCATCGAAAAGTAGATTATCAAGGTCGTTGTTAAGAAAGCCGACTTCGACAAGTACAGCTGGCATAGAGGTTTTACGCAATACTGCGAGGTTGGGTCGCTCTTGGATGCCTTGGTTGATAAATCCTACTGACTCTAGCTGCTTGTTAATGTTTTCTGCGATGGTATATGCGTAGAGGGCATCGTTATATACGAGCGATTCTATACCTGTATATTGATTCGCAAAGGGACTAGCATTTCTATGGATGGAGATGAAGTAGTCTGCACCACTTTCATTTGATTCTAATGCTTTTTCGGTGGGTGTTTCATAAATATCTGTAGTGCGTGTGTATAAGACGTTAACTCCATTTGAAGATAAAACGTCACCGATTGCCAAGGTGAGGGCAAGATTGTCATCTTTTTCTAGTCTGTCATTATATATTGCACCCGAGTCAAATCCACCATGGCCAGCATCTAATATTACAGTTGTCATAATAAATATCCAAACGCTTTCTGATACAATATGAATAAAACAGAGGGGTCGTGAGTAGTTTTACGTAAATTTTACATTGAAGCTGCGGAATTTACATAAGGGTGGTGGTTTGAAAATAATGTCTAGGATATGATGAAAAATAAGGTTTAAATGAATAAAGGAGAAAATAATAAGTATGCCGAGAATTTTATTAGAAAAAGAGCTGAAGATATTAGAACAATCAGTGATGGAAATGTCAGGGCATGTTGAGAATACGTTTGTAAAACTCAAACGTGCTATAGAACAAAAGGATAAACGCTTGATGACACATATTATCGAGAGTGACCACATAATCAATGATATGCAAAGAGCAATAGAATCAAGATGTCTGATAGTTATTACAAAGCAAACACCTATTGCAGGTGATTTAAGAGTTGTATCAGCATGTCTAAAGGTTGTTACAGATATTGAGAGGATGGGAGATCATGCAGGTGATATTGCTGAATTGATTGTTCGTATGGATTTTGAAGAGCTAAGTAATTATTCTATTCACTTTCCGAATATGATGGATAAGGTGATTGCCATGATTCATGATGCGACAACAGCGTTTGTAACAAGAGATGTTGGATTTGCCAAAATGGTTATTGCTTCCGATGATATTGTTGATGAATATTTCAACCAAATTAAAGAGGATTTAATAGAAAAAATCAAAGAAAACAAAGTGAATCCGGATGGTATTATAGATGCCTTGATGATTTCTAAATATTTAGAAAGAGTAGGTGATCATGCAGTAAATATCTGTGAATGGGAGACTTTTCAAGAAACTGGTGTGATAGAACAGTACAGATTGCTATAGAGAATGTCAATTCTTTTACATAAACTTCTTTTAAAATTTACATTTGTGCGTTACAATGTACTATGAAAGTAAATTATACTAAGGAAGGTATGTGAAATGACAATTTTTGATGTTCTATCTATGGTAGGAGGATTGGCACTCTTTTTATATGGTATGCATGTAATGGGAGAAGGTCTAGCAAAGGCTTCAGGTGGACGACTTGAAATGCTGTTAGAAAAGCTCACCAATAATCGATTTAAGGCTGTTTTAGTAGGTGCAGGAGTAACGGCACTCATTCAGTCTTCATCAGCAACAACTGTTATGGTTGTAGGTTTTGTTAACTCGGGTATTATGAAGCTTAGCCAAGCGATTGGTATTATTATGGGTGCCAATATTGGTACAACAGCAACTTCTTGGCTATTATCTTTGTCAAGTGTTGATGGAGATAGTTTTCTAGTACAAATGTTGAAGCCATCTAACTTCTCGCCGATTTTGGCAATTGTGGCAGTAGCGTTTATTATGTTTTCAAAGAGCGAAAAGAAAAAAGACGTTGCGCTTATCTTAATTGGTTTTGCAATCTTGATGACAGGTATGGATACGATGTCATCTGCAGTGAAGCCACTAAAGGATGTTCCAGAATTTACGAATATTCTTGTAATGTTTGAAAATCCGATTCTAGGAATGCTAGCTGGTGCATTACTTACAGCAGTGATTCAATCGTCTTCTGCATCTGTCGGCATATTGCAGGCATTATGTGTAACAGGTGCGATTGGTTATGCTACAGCAGTTCCTATTATTATGGGTCAAAATATTGGTACTTGTGTAACAGCTATGATTTCTTCTGTTGGGGCTAGTAAAAATGCTAGAAGAACAGCACTTGTTCACTTGTATTTTAACGTTATTGGTACAGCGGTATTTATGATAGTTTTTTATGCAATAAATGCAGTTGTTGATTTTGCATTTATGAGTCAGCCAGTAGATGCAGCAGGTATTGCCGTTGTTCATACTGCATTTAACGTTGCAGCAACACTAGTATTGCTTCCATTTGCGAATAAGATTGGTAAATTGGCATGTTTTACGATTAAAGATGATGAAGATAGCTTAGGCGATGTATCCGAAATCGATAAGAATTTACAAATGCTTGACCCCCGATTCTTAGAACAACCAGGTTTTGCAATTGCACAAGCTAAGCTTGTTGCAAATGAAATGGCTAGGACATCTGCAAAATCTCTAAATGTAGCTATGAAATTATTAAAAGAATATAGTGAAGATGGATCTTTAAAAGTGGCTAGATTAGAGGCAGAAGTAGATAGATATGAAGATGAAATTGGCTCATATTTGTTGAAGCTTGCATCAAAAGATCTATCAGAAAAAGATAGTCATGAGTTGACTGTCATGTTACATAGTCTTAACGATTTTGAAAGAATTGCAGATCATGCACTGAATGTAAAAGAAGCTGCAGATGAATTAAAAGAAAAACAACTAGATTTCTCTGATAAGGCTGTTCAAGAGTTGGTTATATTCTCACATGCTATTCAAGAAATTTTAAATAATACAGTGGAGTTATTTGAATCAGATGATGCAAAAGCTGCTTCACGCATAGAACCGTTAGAAGAAACAATCGATATGCTTAGCGCTGAAATGAAATCTAGACATATCAATAGGTTAAGAAAAGGGAAATGTACTATTGAATTGGGATTTTTAATTTCTGATTTAACAACAAATTATGAAAGAGTCGCAGATCATTGCTCTAACATTGCAATCTATATGATGCAAGAGGATGAAGAAGAATTTGATACACATGCATTTATTGAAAAGAAAAAATTTGCAGGTGATATTGATTTTGAAGCACAAAAAATGTTCTATCAAAACAAATTTAAGCTTCCTAAATAAGAGAATGAAACTAAGATATGACATGCGGCAGAAATGAGGGAAAATGGCACTTATTTATGTGGTAGAGGATGACAAAAACATCGCTGAAATCGAAACCTTCGCACTCAAAAGTGTTGGTTATGAAGTGGAAAGCTTCGAGTGTGCAAAGGATTTCTATAAGAGGATCAAAGAAAAGTTACCAGCTTTGATTTTACTTGATATTATGTTACCAGATGAAGATGGATTAAGCATTGTTGTAAAATTGAGAGCAAACAAGCTTACAAAATCTATCCCTGTCATTATGGTTACTGCAAAAACGAGTGAAATCGATAAGGTGAAAGGATTAGATCTTGGGGCTGATGATTATCTTACAAAACCTTTTGGTGTAATGGAATTGATTTCAAGAGTCAAAGCCTTACTACGTCGCATGATCAGTGAAAAAGAAGAAGATAAATTTATTAGAATAGGCAATGTGTTTATGGATAAAGAAAAGCATGCAGTCTATGTTTCAGATATATTAATCGAGCTTACATATAAAGAATACGAGTTGCTATACCTATTGCTTAGTAATGCGGGAGTTGTTACAACGCGCGAAAAAATACTTGATAAGGTTTGGGGAACGGATTTTGAAGGTGAGAGTAGAACGCTTGATATGCATATCAAAACCTTGCGCCAAAAGCTGAAAGAATCTGGTAGTATGATTAAAACAGTACGTAATGTAGGATATATTATGAACGAAGAATAAGGGGTAGCTATGCTATGAAGAAAAAAATACAAAATCATCTAATGATTATATCGACGTTAGCAATTTTATCGACTATGATTTTGACGAGTGTGATTTTTTATGATTTGATTAGTGCTCAGGTTTTTTCTGAAATTAGAAGCTATGCCAATATATTGACTTCTATTCCTGCAGTTGAAAACTATATTGGAAATGGATATCATCCAGAGGAGGATGGAATACGAATCACTATCATTCAGGCTGATGGAACGGTTAGCTTTGATAATGTCGCTGCGGTTACACAAATGGAAAACCATGCGAATCGTGACGAGGTAGTACAGGCGATGGAATCTGGAGAAGGAAAAAGCGTACGAGTGTCAGCTACTTTACAAAAAGCCACCTATTATACGGCGCTTCTTTTAGAGGATGGGTCGGTGCTTAGAGTTTCTAAGGATGTAGATAGTGTGTTCTTCATGTTTGTTAGAGTGATTCCTTCTATACTAGTAATAACTGGATTTGTTATTTTGATTTGTTCTATACTAGCAAAGATTTTGACAAATGCAATTGTAGATCCTATAAAAAAATGGGCGAACAATTTACACAGTGATGACAAAAAAGAAATTTATGTTGAGTTAAAGCCTTTTTTGGATACAATTGAAAAGCAGCATCGGGATATTATAAAGGCAGCAAGGCTTAGACAGGAATTTACAGCAAATGTTTCTCATGAATTGAAAACACCACTTACTTCTATTTCTGGTTATGCTGAATTGATCGAAACGGGTATGGCTACAGAAGAAAATACCATGCGTTTTGGTAAAGAGATACATAAAAGTGCGAATAGACTTTTGACACTAATCAATGATATTTTGGAATTATCCAAATTAGACTCAGATGCAGGTGAATCTACTGTAGAGCCAGTAGACCTTTATGAGCTTGCGAATAATTGTGTACAGATGCTTGAGTTTAATGCAAAAAAGTTACAGGTCTCAATTGAAGTAGAGGGTTCTAGTGCTATTGTTTCTGGTAACAAAGGTATGCTTGAGGAAGTTGTTTTCAATCTTTGTGATAATGCTACAAGATACAATAAACCTGGAGGCAAGGTGGTTGTTACGGTAATTGATAGAGCAGATACAGCTGTACTCAAAATTATTGATGATGGTATAGGTATTTCAAAGCAACACCAAGAACGTGTTTTTGAACGTTTTTATCGTGTAGATAAGAGTCGCTCAAAAGAAACAGGTGGTACAGGACTTGGTCTTGCTATCGTGAAGCATATTATTTCATTACATCATGCAATGCTTGAATTAGAGAGTGAAGAAGGTCATGGAACACAGATTACGATAACCTTTATGAAGCACATGAGTAGTGAGAGGTTTGGTGAAACTAAATAAATGGACCTACAAAGGTTGAAAAATAAGCAAAAATGTTTGTGAAACTAAATAGACTATATATAGACCAGATTTTATGAAACTATTTGTTACAATCCTATCAGAAGTAAGGCGCAATAAAGCGTCTAAGCTAGATTGGAGGATTGTAATGAATAGTTTTTTTGTGGACAACCCATATGCTTTGGATTTACAGGAGGGCATTGTCAAACGAATATATTTTTTGTGTAGAACAAAAAAGGTTTCTGTAAATGAGTTAGCAAAAGCATCGGGTCTTACACCATCTACGATTAAAAGTATCCTATATGGACACAGTAAGAATACTGGCGTAGTGACGCTCAATGCAATTTGTGTGGGCTTTAATATGACCTTAGAAGAGTTTTTTCGTAGTAGATTGTTTAAGTAGTGGTAGTACATATGGAAGAATTTAATACATTTTATGAAAAGACATACAAAACAGTTTACTATACACTATCAAAATACACTGTGAAAAATGAAGATTTAGAGGATCTGTGCCAGGAGGTTTTTTTAAAGGCATTGGAGAATTGGGATGAGGTTAAAAAACATCCAAATGCGGAGGGGTGGGTTGTAACTACTACGCGGAATGTTTATAGTAAGCACGTTAGGCAGTGTAGGCATCAATTATATATTGATTATGAGGAACTGTTAGAGTTTCCTTGTGAAGAAGATGGATATATAGAGGTTGTTATGGATAACCTATTAGATAGTGTGTATGGTGCAAAAGAAAGAGAGTTTGTAGATGCATTTGCAATAGAGGGTTATTCGATTGAAGAGTTGTCAAAGGGAGAGGACAAAAGTAACGGAAGTATGCGTACGAAGCTGTATCGTGCGCGCAAAAAATTAAAGCTGTACCTTGAGTCTCGTGTATAGGTGTGTTACACTACATCAAGTAAATGCTTTAAGAAAGATATGGTATAGAAGGATGAGTGTCAAAGAACAATATGTTAGAACAGCTATGCTGTTAGGAGAAGATGGAGTACGTGCATTATCGACGAAGAGAGTGGCAGTGTTTGGTGTAGGTGGTGTAGGTGGACATGTGGTAGAGGTGTTAGCAAGAAGTGGAGTTGGCTATATAGATTTGATAGATCATGATGTGGTGGCAGAATCGAATATTAATAGGCAGTTGATTGCTACCTATGCTAGCATTGGACAAAAAAAGATCGAAGTGATGAAAAAACGCATCTTAAGCATACAGCCAGAGTGCGTGGTGAAATGCTATGACACATTTTATTTACCTGAGCACTGTGACGCTTTCGATTTTTCAGAATATGATTATATTGTAGATGCAATCGATACAGTTACAGCTAAGATAGATTTGGTGATGCAAGCGAAGCACTATGGAGTTCCTGTTATCTCTAGTATGGGTACTGGTAATAAACTAGATCCATCAAAACTTGTCTATACAGATCTTTATAAGACGAGTGTTTGCCCACTTGCGAAGGTTATGAGAAATGAACTTCGCAAACGTGGAGTGGAATCCTTGCAAGTAGTGTACTCAACAGAAACGGCGAGAAAGCCTATGCAAATATCTGTGATAGGTAGAGAGCTAGAAACTAGCGCAGGAGAAGTGCCTAGAAAGGTGACACCAGGTAGCACTGCATTTGTACCTGCTAGTGCAGGTCTACTAATTGGTAGTGTAGTGGTGCGCCAGCTAAGTGGCATATGATTATATTATTGAAATAAAAAAGGACCTATATGACGGTATAGGTCCTTAATGATTGCGCATATAACGGCACGTTTTTACTATGCCATTTGATTTACAGCGATTGTTAAACGGCTGATCTTACGAGCAGCATTGTTTTTGTGGTAAACTCCCTTAGAAGCAGCTTTATCGATTGTTGAAGTAGCAGCTAATAAAGTTTCTGCAGCAGCAGCTTTATCGCCAGCTTCGATTGCAGCATATACTTTTTTGATTGCAGTTTTTACACCTGATTTGATTGCTTTATTTTTTTCGTATTTTACCTTAGTAACTAGGATACGTTTTTTTGCAGATTTAATGTTAGCCAAGACGCACACCTCCTATGATTTGATATTTATTTTTAGTTTCTGGTTTGTGTTTGTATTCACCAGACACGGGGGATGTTCAAACACACTTGTATATTTTAAATTTTTCATCCTCATTTGTCAATACATATTTTAAAAGATTTTGAGAAAAATATATAAAAATAATCTTTTATAGGAAGGGATGGTTTGTTTATGTCATATCATGATCAAATGAGAACAGATTTAGCATTAGAGGCAAGTGAAAGGCTACAAACAAAGGCTAAGGCAAAAAAATTAACTGGAGTGGAGGTCTTAGAAGAGCGATTGTCGGATGATAACGTGAAGGTTACTACGGTGATGATTCAAACTAAAAATGCTGCACATAATATGGGAAAACCTATGGGGACTTATATTACGATGGAGGTTCCTGAACTTGCAAGGGAAGATATTAGTTTTCATGAAGATATTTCTAGCCTGGTAGCTAAGCAAGTAAGAGGGTTATTGTCTACAAGTATTGAAGCGTTAAAGGTGTTGGTGATTGGTCTTGGAAATAGGGCGGTTACAGCAGATGCACTTGGACCTAAGGTGATAGATCATTTAAGTATTACAAGGCATATTTTAAATGCATATGGAAAACATGCCTATATGCATGAGGTGGCTTCTGTAAGTTCTATTGAGCCTGGGGTTATGGCAAAAACCGGGATAGAGACTTGTGAAATTGTGGCGGGAGTTGTGGAGAAAACAAAACCCAATCTAGTGATTGTAGTAGATGCTCTAGCAGCAAGAAGTACGAAGAGGTTATATACTACGATTCAGATTACAGATACAGGAATTGCACCAGGAAGCGGGGTTGGGAATCATAGAAATGCAATTAATGAAGAGGTTTTGGGGGTTCCAGTACTAGCAATTGGTATTCCTACTGTAGTAGATGCAGCTACGATTGTGAAAGATGCTTGCGAAAAATGGTGGCAAGATGCTTGTGGAGAAGAGAGCTCTTTTCCAGAGGATGTATCACAGTCTTTTTATGAACTTAAAAATATGTATGTGACGACAAAGGAAATTGATGAGATTATAGAAAGGGTTAGTTATACGATTTCAGAAGGGTTAAATCAAGTGCTTCATCCAATGGAAGAGTCATAAGTGAAGTTAAAATTGCATACAATTTCATGGGAGACATGGAGGTGTGCAATGGAACGAAGATATAGAGCAGTGACACTGAAAAGAAACCAACAAAAGAAACAAATATTAGTTATACTTTTGTTGGTTTTTGTTGGAAGCCAGGTTCTAGTGGCTTCCAAATCATATATAACGGATAGATTCATGACAAGTTTTAAGCAAATGATGGAACCCAATATTGTGAAATATAGTGCGGGCAGTGAGGGGGCAGCGATGGAAAATCAAGCCCCCTTTATTTTGTATCTTATTGCTCCAACTGTTCTGTCCTATACATATACGAAACAAGATGTTAGTGAGGAAAAAGAAGAACTAGAAGTACAAGCACAAGAGTTAGTGGATACAATGGAAGTAGTTACCCTGCCAAGTAAGCAAGTGGTTGAGATTACCCTTGATTATGAACAACAGGTATCATTGTTGCAAGAAAACCTGCAGATACTAGAAGGTGAGGAGTTTACACATCAAGAAAATGCAACCCCTATTCTTACGGTGGGCGCTACCACTCAAACACTGGATTTATCAATATACCAAGATTTTGATAAACTTATTAAGGATTTTTATGTAGTGGATGCATCTACAGCTGTAGATGAAGCGGATTTTAATATTAATACATTGACTGCTTATGATTGCAGTATAGATATGAATACGGATGGACCGCAGATTTTGATTTATCATAGCCATGGACTTGAAGATTATGCGGATTCTGTAGATGGAGATCCAAGTACGACGATAATAGGTGCTGGAGAGAGGCTTGCTGAGCTGTTAGAGGGGTATGGTTTTAACGTGCTACATCATGTCGCATATTACGATTTGCCGAGTAGAGATTATGCGTATAGCAATGCATTACCTGAAATAGAACAGATTTTAGCGGATAATCCAACGATAACGACGGTTATCGATTTGCATAGAGATGGTGTCGCAGATGATGTTAGATTGGTTCAAACAATAGATGGAAAGGACTATGCACAATTTATGTATTTTAATGGGGTGTGTCAGACAGTGGACGGACCGATTGATTATTTAGAAAATCCATATCTTTCACAAAATCTAGCGTTTTCTTTTCAAGCACAGTTAAAAACGGAGAGCTATTTCCCTGGAATTACGAGAAAGATTTATTTGAAAGCGTGGCGTTATAATCAACACCTTGTAGAGAAAAATATGCTTATAGAACTTGGAGCACAGACTAATACGATAGAGGAAGCGCTTAATACCTGTGAGATTATTGCACTTGTAATATATGAACTACTTAGTGGACAGTAAGCTTGTTTTTTGGTATATTAGTGATAAGTATATAGAAATTATGGAGATACAAAATGGCACAGATAGACCAAAGTAAGATTAGAAATTTTTGTATCGTGGCACATATTGACCACGGTAAATCCACGTTGGCGGATAGGATTATTGAGAAAACGGGATTGTTGACAAATAGAGAGATGCAAGCGCAGGTGCTTGATAATATGGAGCTTGAGAGAGAGCGTGGTATTACGATTAAGGCGCAGGCAGTTAGAACAGTTTATAGAGCGCAAGACGGTGAAGAGTATATTTTTAATCTTATTGATACACCGGGACATGTTGATTTTAATTATGAGGTTAGTAGGTCGCTTGCAGCATGCGATGGCGCGATTTTAGTAGTAGATGCAGCACAGGGTATTGAGGCGCAGACATTAGCGAATGTTTATTTGGCACTAGATCATAACCTAGATGTATTCCCTGTTATTAATAAAATTGATTTACCTAGTGCAGACCCAGAGCGAGTTATGGAAGAAATCGAAGATGTAATAGGTTTAGAAGCACACGATGCGCCACTTATCAGTGCAAAAAACGGCATAGCAATCGAAGATGTGTTAGAGGCGGTGGTAGCGAAGATTCCTGCACCAGTTGGAGATGTAGAGGCTCCTTTACAAGCACTTATTTTTGACTCGATTTATGATTCTTATAAGGGCGTTATTATTTTCGTACGTGTTATGGAAGGAACTGTGAAGAGGGGTACGAAGCTTCGTATGATGGCAACAGGTGCAAAGGCTGAGGCTGTTGAGGTAGGGTATTTTGGCGCAGGACAGTTCATCCCTTGCGATGAACTCACAGCAGGTATGGTAGGCTATATTACAGCTTCTATTAAGAATGTAAAAGACACTGCAGTAGGCGATACTGTTACAGATGATGAACATGCATGTGTAGATCCACTTCCTGGTTATAAGAAGGTAAACTCTATGGTTTACTGCGGTCTATATCCAGCAGATGGTGCGAAATATCCGGACTTAAGAGATGCACTTGAAAAGCTTCAGCTAAATGATGCATCACTCAACTATGAACCTGAGACTTCTATTGCACTTGGATTTGGTTTTAGATGTGGTTTCCTTGGATTACTTCATTTAGAAATTATTCAGGAAAGACTTGAAAGAGAATATAATCTTGACCTTGTGACAACAGCACCAAGTGTTATTTATCATGTATATAAGACCAATGGTGAGCGTATTGAACTTACGAATCCATCGAATCTTCCAGACCCTACAGAAATAGATTATATGGAAGAACCAATTGTAAGTGCTGAGATTATGGTTACAACAGAATTTATTGGATCGATTATGCAGCTTTGTCAAGAAAGACGTGGCGTATATGTGAGTACAGATTATATAGAGGCAAACCGTGCAGTACTTCGTTATGAATTACCGCTCAATGAGATAATTTATGACTTTTTTGACGCACTGAAGTCTCGTTCGAGAGGTTATGCTTCTTTTGACTACGAGATAAAGGGCTATGAAGTATCGAAGCTTGTGAAACTTGACATGCTGATTAATAAAGAAGAAGTGGATGCCCTATCCTTTATTGTACATGCTGAAAGTGCCTATGAACGTGGCCGTCGCATGTGTGAAAAACTAAAGGACGAAATACCAAGACATTTATTCGAGATTCCAATCCAAGCAGCAGTTGGAGGTAAGGTTATTTCTAGAGAGACAGTACGCGCGATGAGAAAAGACGTACTTGCTAAATGTTACGGTGGTGATATCACACGTAAGAAAAAGCTTCTTGAAAAGCAAAAGGAAGGAAAGAAGAGAATGCGCCAGGTTGGAAATGTAGAAATTCCACAAAAGGCATTTATGAGCGTTCTTAAACTTGATGAATAAATGAAAAAACCGTTAAGTATTTATATACACATTCCTTTTTGTGTATCCAAATGTGCATATTGTGATTTTTTATCTGCTCCTGCGTCCATGGACGTTTGGGAGCAGTATTTGCATATGCTCAAGAGAGAAATAAAAGATAAGTTAATACAGTATAAAGAGACACATATATTGTACACGATGTTTATCGGTGGAGGTACTCCTAGTATCGTGGATGCAAACATGCTTTCAGAGGTTGTGTATGAGGTTTTGTCCTATATGGAGGTGCGTGATGAGATAGAGATATCCATTGAGTGTAATCCAGGAACTGTGACTAGAGAAAAGTTAGAAATGTATAGGCGAGCAGGGATTAACAGGATTAGTATAGGGTTACAAAGTACGCAAGATCAGCTTCTTAAAAAGCTTGGAAGAATCCATACTTACGAACAATTTTTGCATACCTACCAGACTGCACGCGAAGTTGGATTTGAAAACATCAATATAGATTTGATGTCTGCACTACCAGGTCAAACGCTAGCAGATTATAAAAGAACCCTAGAGGAAGTGCTAAGTTTAAAGCCAGAACATATCTCTGCATATAGCCTTATTGTCGAAGAGGGTACTCCTTTTTATGATATGGAGCTTGATCTACCGGATGAAGATACAGAGCGTGCGATGTATGAGCTTACCAAAAGCCTACTTCATGACCAAGGGTATGAACGCTACGAAATCTCCAATTATGCAAAAAGCACCTACGAATGTAAGCATAACAAGGTTTACTGGGAAGGTGGAGACTACCTCTCTTTTGGAATAGGTGGAGCATCTTATATGGCCGGCATGCGTTTCAAAAATCATAGTGGTCTAGAGAGGTATTTACAGGGAGATTTTTCGGTAGAGGATGTGCAAGTTTTGACTAGTAAGGAACAAGCTGAGGAATTTTTCTTCTTAGGCCTTAGAGAAATGAAGGGCGTGGATCTAGAAGTGTTTATACATAGGTTTGGCCAAGATATGTTAGATCAGTATCAAGAAACAATAGAAAGGTTTATAAAAGAAGGTCTACTCGTACATGATAAAAACCTTTGTCTAACTGATAAGGGGATTGATGTTAGTAATGTGATTTTTTTAGCTTTTTTAGATTGAATTGAAATGCAGGTATCAATGTGTTGACACCATCCACCAAACGTGGTAAGGTGGTATCAATATGTTGATACCTTTTTAAAATGGATCAACAAGGAGGGCAGGGTTTAAGTTATGAAAAGATATATGAAGTATATCAAACCGTATTGGGTTTTCTTTGTATTGTCACCGATTATGATGATACTAGAAATCTATTGTGATGTAAAGATTCCAACACTTGCATCGGAGATTATTAATGTTGGTATTGCGAATTCAGATGCAGGGGAGGTTGTTAGTCTTACGCTTGTGATGTTAGGATTTGTTTTATTGGCTGTTATAACAGGTACCTGCGCATCGTATTGTGCTTCAAAGGCATCCGTTTTTTTTGCTACTGATTTACGTTCTGATATTTTCAAGAAAATACAGAGCTTCTCATTTGCAAATATTGATAGTTTTAGCACAGGATCACTTGTTACAAGACTGACGAATGATATTACACAAATCCAACAATTGGTAGTGGTTTTTCTTAGAATGGCATTTAGAGCACCTGGTATGTTAGTAGGTGCACTATATATGTCCTACATGATTAGTTCTAAGATTGCTGTTATTTTTGTTGTGATTGTTCCGATTCTAGCAACTATTATTATTTTAGTACTCAAATATTCTTATCCAAGGTTTGCGAAGCTACAAGAGCGTGTGGATGATTTGAATTCAAATATCAGAGAGATTTTGACAAACGTTCGTATTGTAAAAGCGCTTACAAGAGAAGGGTATGAGATAGAAAAGTTCAATAAGGTTAATAATAACTTAAAAGAAACTGGTTTGTCGGCATATCGTATCACGATTTTACAAATGCCGATTATGACCTTGGTTGTTAATATGGCAACGATTATGATTATGTGGTATGGTAGTCAGCTACTTGGAAAGGGTGAACTCTTGATAGGTAGTATTAGCGCGCTTATTACATATATGACTCAAATTTTGATGTCTGTGAATATGCTAGCAAATGTATTTTTACAAAGCTCAAGAGCTATGGCAAGTGAAAAACGTATTGCTGAGGTACTAGATGCAGATATTGATATTGTTGATAATCTAGATTCTGAATATCGAGTACAAAGTGGAGATATCAGGTTTGAACATGTTGATTTTAAATATTACAAAAACAACAAAGAGCTTGTATTATCTGATATAACGGTTGATATTAAAGCAGGACAAACAATCGGTATTATCGGTTCAACAGGTTGTGGTAAGACGAGTTTTATACATCTTATCCCTAGACTTTATGATGTGGATCAAGGAAATGTATATGTAGGTGGTATTGATGTAAAGGATTATTCTCTTAAAAATCTAAGAGATGGTGTTGCTGTTGTATTACAAAACAATGTTTTGTTCTCGGGAACAATTGAAGAAAACCTCAAGTGGGGAGATAAAACGGCATCTAACGAAGAAATGGAGCAAGTAGCTGCATGGTCGGCTGCCAATGAATTTATCGATGAAAAACCTCTTAAATATCAAGATATAGTAGATCAAGGTGGACTAAATCTATCAGGTGGACAAAAACAGCGTTTATGTATAGCTAGAGCACTTCTCAAAAAACCAAAGATTCTGATTTTAGATGACTCTACAAGTGCAGTTGATACTGCTACTGAGGCAAGTATTAGAGGGTACTTGGCTTCTGAATTAAAAGAAACCACGAAGCTTATTATTGCGCAAAGGATATCTTCAGTTATTGAAGCTGATAAAATTTTGGTTATGAATGACGGTAAGATAGAAGCGTTTGCAACACATGATGAGCTTATGGAAACATCGATTACATATAAAGAAATTTATCAGTCACAAATGAGTCAGGAGGTGCAAGCATAATGGAAGATAGAAGACAAGCTCCACCAAAAGACATGAAAGATAGACCGATGCCGCAGTTAAATGTAGGTGGAGGTGGACCTCGTAGGGGCCCGATGGAAAAAGCAAAGGTAAAGGATATCAAACAGACTATCTTTAGGCTATGGGGATATTTAAGCGTCAATAAAGTGCCACTTGTTATAGCATTTATTAGTGTAGTGATAGGCTGTATAGCATCTATTGTTGCATCTTATATGGTACGTCCGATTATTAACGGTATTGTAGCAGAAGCAGGCATGAATGAATTGCTCAAAAATTTATTTATCATGTTTGTGGTATACATCATTGCGTTGATTAGTAATTATGTGCAAGCAAGAATCATGCTTGAAATAGCACAAAACTCATTAGAAAGTATACGTAAGGATTTGTTTGTAAAACTACAAAAACTACCACTTAGATACTATGATTCAAACAATAACGGTGATTTGATGAGCCGATTCACTAATGACGTGGATGCGGTTAGCCAGATGCTTTCTAATACATGTGTACAGCTGATATCTGGTGTTGTAACCTTCATTACTACAGCTGCTATTATGTTTTATACCAATTGGTTGCTTACAATAATCATGCTTTTAGTAATACCACTTATTACGCTTGTTACGAAGTCGATTGGTAAATTGAGCATGAAATACTCAAAGGCTCAACAAAAAGCAATTGGGGATTTGAATGGTTATATCGAAGAAAGCATTACAGGCCAAAAGGTTGTAAAAGTATTTAACCACGAAGAAGAAATTATAGATTCTTTCGAAGATTTAAACAAAATATACAGAGAAAAAGCATTTAAAGCTGGTTTTGTAAGTGGCAGCATGGGCCCTGTAATGGGAGCGTTTAGCATGTTTAGCTATGTAGTGACGGCATTTTTGGGCGGTATGTTCTGTATTTTCTACGGATTTGATATTGGCGGATATACGATTTTTGTAAATTATTCTAGAAGCCTTAGCAGACCTATTAATGAGCTTTCTATGCAGGTTAACGTTATCTTCTCAGCTTTAGCAGGTGCAGAACGTGTCTTTGAGGTTATGGATGCAAATCCAGAACGTGAAGATCATCTAGAGGCTACAGTTCTAGAAGATATGAAGGGGCATGTAGTGTTTGATCAAGTTGTATTTGGATATAATCCGCATGTTCCAGTTCTAAAGGGTGTTTCAATTGAAGCCAAATTTGGACAAAAAATAGCCTTTGTAGGATCAACAGGAGCTGGTAAAACTACGATTACTAACCTAGTAAATCGCTTCTATGATATACAAGAAGGTCAGATTACAATTGATGGAGTGGATATTAGAGATATCAAAAAAGATTTCCTTAGACAAAATATTGCAATGGTACTACAAGATACTCATTTATTCACAGGTACGGTGCGAGAAAACATACGCTATGGTAGATTAGACGCAAGTGATGAAGATGTAATAGAAGCTGCAAAAACAGCGAATGCTCATAATTTTATTATCCGCCTAGAAAAAGGGTATGATACTGTTTTAGAAGGAGATGGAGCAAATCTTAGCCAAGGACAAAGACAGTTACTTAATATTGCAAGAGCGGCTATCTCTAAGGCACCAATCCTTGTGTTAGACGAAGCTACAAGTTCTGTAGATACGAGAACTGAAAGGCATATTGAAGAGGCTTTAGATAGATTGATGCAGATGCGTACAACCTTTGTGATTGCACATAGATTGTCTACGGTCAGAAATTCAGATATCATAATGGTTCTTGAACATGGAGTGGTTATAGAACGCGGTAACCATGACGAGCTCTTAGCATTAGAAGGTAAATATCATAGCCTTTATACAGGTAGTTCTATGCTAGAATAGTTTGAAAGGGTTAGGGGAAGGATGCATATGGAAAGTCATAAAGTCTTAGCAAAGCTACATAGGCTTACAGATAGCTTTAAAAAGCAATTTAAGGAAGACAGAGGGAGTAGCGAAATTGATCAAATTTCTTTGTCTCACAATGCAAGGCATATTTTGGGTGTTTTATACCATAATGAGAAGTTGAACCAAAGAGCAATTGCTATCGAGATGCATATCAGTGCGCAAGCGGTTTCAGAAACACTTAAAAAACTTGAAAATAATGGATGCATTGAGCGTGTTAGCGGTGTGCAAAACAATGAAAATTTTATTGTTCTCACTAAGCTTGGTGAAGAGCTCGCGATGGTTTCTGAAATGCGTATAAAAAGGCATGCTAATCAAGTGTTTCGAAATCTATCTGACGAAGAAATTGAATTTTTAGATACAATATTAGATAAATTACTGCTATCACAAGAATAATAAAAAAGACTTTCTACAGTTTGTGGAAAGTCTTTTTTTGTATTCTAGAGTGGGAAAAGCACGTAAGCTATGATTCGCACATACATTGTATGAAAGGGACTTGGAGGGGCTTGTGCAAACCTTTTTAAAACCGTTTAGTGCAGAGGAAGAACGATACTACTTACAATTACTTCAAAGTGATGTGGAGGAAGAGAAAAGACTAGCAAAAGAAAAGTTGATTATGCATAATCTAAGACTGGTTGCACATATCAGTAAAAAATATCAAGGGCCTATAGATGATATGGAGGATTATATTTCCATAGGTACGATAGGACTTATGAAAGCGATTGATAGTTTTAATCCTCAAAAGGGAAGGTTAGCTA
This sequence comes from Lachnospiraceae bacterium, assembly GCA_044425805.1. GTDB lineage: Bacteria > Bacillota > Clostridia > Lachnospirales > Lachnospiraceae > RGIG6307. The sequence continues at coordinate 831,487 of JAWXVC010000004.1, forward strand.
CGTATGCATGTCGGTGTATTGAAAATGAGCTACTGATGATGCTTCGTAGTAAGAAAAAAACATCCAAAGAAGTGTCCTTATATGAACCAATTGGAACAGATAAGGAAGGGAATGAAATTAAGATATACGATCTTTGTATGAAGCAGGATGATTTACAAGAAAATTTAGAAAAAAAAGAGCAAATAGAATTTTTATTTCTTGCTATGGATAGAGCTTTGTCAGAGAGACAAAAGGATATTATTATTCGTAGATATGGATTATATGGATGTGAAGAGCAGACACAACAAGAGATTGGTGATGTTTATGGTCTATCAAGAAGTTTCATTTCACGTATAGAAAAAAAGGCCCTAGAATGTCTTAGAAATGAATTTTTTCAAATTGGAGTGTGACAAATAGGGGGGTAAAAGGCATATATATTATATAGGGGTTTATATTTTTGGAATAGATTTCTATGGAAACGGAGGAAAATATATATGTTTTGTAGCATAAGCTCTGCAACCTTAGATGGAATGCAGGTACAAATGATAGAGGTGGAAGTGGATGTGACACAGGGGCTTCCTATTTTTGACTTAGTTGGTAATATGGGGGGAGAAGTAAAAGAAGCAAGGGAACGGGTTAAAATAGCTCTTAAAAATGCAGGGATTAGACTACCCAATCTAAGGATTACTGTGAATTTAGCACCTGCACATATTAGAAAGGACGGAACGGCCTTTGATGTACCTATTGCTGTAGGTGTTTTAGGTTCTCTTGACTGTATTCCTAGAGAAGGGCTAGAGGAGTTTTTGATGATAGGAGAGCTTGGACTTGATGGTAGCATAAAAGGCGTAAGAGGGGTGCTCCCCATTACCAGGTTTGCAAAAAGTAGAGGCATTATGAAATTGTTAGTACCAGAAGTGAATGCTGCAGAGGCAGCACTTGTGGAAGGCGTTATGGTATATGCGGTAAATCATATTACGCAGATTATCACTTTCTTACATGAACCAGCAAGTATTGAGCCAACAAAAAAAGCATCCTTTGAAGTAAATAAAGATGATGATCAGTTTTTGGATTTTGCTGGGGTGAAGGGACAATATGCGGCGCGTAGGGCAGCAGAAATTGCTGCGGCAGGTTTTCATCATCTGCTCATGATTGGACCTCCAGGGAGTGGTAAAAGCATGATTGCAAAACGAATGGAAGGGATAATGCCACCTTTGACACAGGAAGAAAGCATTGAGGTAACAGCGATTCATAGTTTGGCAGGGAAGCTTAAAAGTGGGGAGGTACTCATACGAAAACGTTCTTTTTTACATCCTCACCATACAATTACGCAAAAGGCAATGATTGGGGGAGGGGTGAGACCGCTTCCGGGAATGGTCTCACTTGCCCATAAGTCTATTCTGTTTTTGGATGAACTACCAGAATTTTCACGCCCAGTGATTGAGGCACTTAGACAGCCACTAGAGGATAAAGAGGTACAAATAGCTAGAGGGAATCATAATTATACATATCCAGCTGATTTTATGCTAATAGCAGCTATGAATCCTTGCCCGTGTGGCCATTACCCCGACCGTAATAAGTGTAATTGTACAGAATATGATGTGATGAAATACAGAACAAAAATATCTGGACCAATATGGGATAGACTAGATCTTTGTTGTACTTTACAAAACACATCGGTAGATGAGCTTAGGAAGGATGAAGTAGGAGAGGATAGTGCCACTATAAAGCGGAGAGTATTTATGGCGAGAAGTATGCAGTTAGAACGTTTTTTGGAGTCGCCCTATCGTTATAATGCAGAAGTACAAACACATGATTTGTCGAAGTACTGTGTACTTAAACCAACAGAGGAACAGGAACTTATACGTATTGCGAAAATGAAGCAAATATCTGCAAGATCCTATTATAAAACAGTTAAGATAGCGAGAAGCATCGCCGATTTAGAAGGGTGTAGAGAGATAGAAATTGAACATATCAGAGAGGCAATAGCCTACAAGTTATGTGAGTAGGGGGAGAGGGAAATGGAGTGTACAAGATTAGAAACAGCATATGGTGCATATTTGCAATCCTTAAGTGGAGTGGGCGATAAAACACTTAGGTATTTGTATGAACAATTTGGTGGGTTGGAATATTTAAAAGCTGCTTCTGATAGTACGTGTGAAAGACTTATGGGAAAAAAGTTTTATACTGTATGGAAAGAAGTGAGGGGCAAAAGCCCCGAGGAGTACTTAGAGAAGTTAGAAAGAAAGGGGATTCGCTATATACATAACAAGGATAAGCTCTTTCCTGATAAGCTTAGAGAGATTCCGGATAGTCCGTTTGGGATATATGTAATTGGAAGTTTGCCAGATCCGAACAAACCTGCGGTAGCGATGGTGGGGGCAAGGGCTAGCTCATTATATGGACAAGCTGTAGCAACAAGATTTGCAACGGCTTTTGCACATGCAGGGATTCAAACGATTAGCGGGATGGCAAGAGGTATTGATTCTATTAGTCATAAAGAGACATTGGGTGCTAGAGGTACTACTTTTGCGGTGTTAGGATCAGGGGTAGATGTATGTTATCCACCAGAACTGCACCAACTGTATGGGGATATCAAAAACAGTGGGGGCGTGATTTCTACATACCCACCGGGTATGTCACCGCTTTCTAGAAATTTCCCAGCTAGAAATAGAATCATTAGCGGTCTATCGGATGTACTATTAGTAATAGAAGCAAAAGAAAAAAGTGGTACCTTGATAACGGTAGATATGGCATTAGAGCAGGGGAAGGATGTGTATGCTGTTCCTGGTAAAATAACAGATGCACTCAGTAGTGGATGCAATAAGTTGATTGCGCAAGGTGCAAGTGTAGCTATCGATGCAGAGCAGATTATAGAAGATGTCATGGGGATTTGTTATAAGCAAAAACTAGGATTCGTTCAAACAAAGATTCCGTTATCTATCCTAGATCAAGATGCTGAAATCGCAATTAATGTATTGTCGGAAAATACCATGCAAATAGAACATTGGTATGCTCGATATAAGGAGAGAAAAGGACAGAGAAGTTTCTCACAATTTTTATCACTTGTGACACAGTTAGAAGTGGACTGTGTTGTATATGCAAAAGAGGGATTATACACGTTTAGAATGCTTAATACATAAAATTTATGAATATTTTGTAAATATTGTTGCAACTTTAAAAATAATAGTGTATAGTTTGTAAGATTTTATTCATCAAGATAGGCGTAAGTTAGAGGGAATGACAAATGGCAAAATTTTTAGTAATAGTGGAATCACCAGCAAAAGTAAAGACGATTAAAAAATTCCTTGGTAGTAATTATGAGGTTCTAGCAAGTAATGGACACGTTAGGGATTTACCAAAGAGTAAGATGGGAATTGAAATCGAAAATGATTATGAACCGCATTATATTACAATACGTGGAAAGGGCGATGTATTAGCTGCACTCCGTAAAGAAGTGAAAAAGGCTGATAAAATATACCTAGCTACTGACCCTGACCGTGAAGGTGAAGCTATCTCATGGCATCTTTATCATGCACTAAAACTACAGGATAAACAGGTTTTACGTATTACTTTTAATGAAATTACTAAAAATGCAGTCAAGGAATCTATAAAAAATGCCAGAGAAATAGATATGGATCGTGTAGATGCTCAGCAAGCTAGACGTTGTCTAGACCGTATGGTGGGTTACAAGATTTCACCACTTCTTTGGGGCAAGATCAAAAGAGGACTTAGTGCAGGCCGTGTACAATCAGTTGCACTTCGTATTATTTGTGATAGAGAAACACAGATTGCTGACTTTGTTCCACAAGAATATTGGTCACTTGAGGGTGATTTTGTGTTGCATGGTGAGAAAAAGCCAGTACACGCGAAATATTACGGAGACACAACTGGTAAGGTTGAGTTAGTAAGTGAAGAACAGGTTGAAAGGATCAAAAAAGCTTTAGAAGGTGCAAACTACCATGTAAAGCAAGTGAAAAAGGGAGAACGTACTAGAAAAGCTCCACTTCCTTTCATTACATCAACGTTACAACAAGAAGCGAGTAAAGTACTAAACTTTTCTACACAAAAGACAATGCGACTTGCACAGCAACTATATGAAGGTGTGGAAATCAAAGGTCAAGGAACAGTGGCACTTATTACATATCTACGTACAGATTCTACGAGAATATCAACAGAAGCTGTTGCTTCAGCGAACGCTTATGTTGAAAAAATGTATGGGGCAGATTATATTGGAGCCAAAAAAGACGATAATAGTACAAAACAAAATGTTCAAGATGCACATGAAGCAATTAGACCTACAGAAGTTTCAAAAGCGCCGGTTGAATTAAAGGAAGTGTTGTCAAGAGATTTATTTCGTTTGTATCAGCTTATTTGGAGACGTTTTATGGCTGCGACTATGTCAAATGCTAAATACGAAACAACATCAATTCAATTAGAAGCAAATGGACATGTCTTTTCAATTGCTACGAGTCGTCAACTTTTTGATGGTTTTATGAAAGTTTATACATCTGATGATATGGTAGATGAAAAAACTACTGGTATTACGAAAGAGGTGGTAGTTGGAAGTGAGGCGATGCTAAATGAGCTTGAAGGCGAACAGCATTTTACGCAACCACCAGCACATTATACGGAAGCTAGTTTAGTAAAAGCACTAGAAGAACTTGGAATTGGTAGACCGAGTACTTATGCACCTACGATTACAACGATTATGGCTAGAAGATATGTTATTAAAGAAAATAAAAATCTTTATGTTACAGAGTTAGGTGAGGTTGTTAATAAGCTTATGACAGAATCCTTTGCTGCTATTGTGGATGTTAATTTTACAGCAACAATGGAAAGCCTTTTAGATGAAGTCGAAGAGGGTCGTGTGAAATGGAAGAGCGTGATTAGGAATTTCTATCCAGATTTAGATAGTGCAGTTAGTGTTGCAGAAGAAGAACTTGCCAAAATCGAAATCAAAGATGAGGTTTCAGATGTGCCTTGTGATGAGTGTGGGAAGATGATGGTATTTAAATATGGACCTCATGGTAAGTTTCTTGCGTGTCCGGGATTTCCAGATTGTAGAAACACAAAGCCGTATTTTGAAAAAATTGATGTTCCGTGTCCTAAATGTGGGAAAGACGTAATTGTTCGAAAAACAAAAAAAGGACGTAGATACTACGGATGCATTGATAATCCTACATGTGATTACATGGTTTGGCAAAAACCTACAGCTGAAAAATAAAAGAATTCTAAAATTTAATTAAAATTTTCGAATTCTTTATATAAAAGAGATAATTAGCATTGCAATTCTGAAAAATCTATGCTAACATGGATAAGTAAATAGTATTGGTGCGGAATTCAAAAAGAAATAGGAGAAGTTATGAGCAGTGTACAATTATTAGACAAAACTAGAAAGATTGGAAAGTTACTACACAACAATAATTCTAGCAAAGTAGTATTTAATGATATTTGCCAAGTTATGAAGGATATCCTTAAATCAAACGTTCTTGTTATTAGCAAGAAGGGAAAAGTTCTAGGTGTAGGACATGCGGAAGAAGTTGCATGTATTTATGAACTTATTAATCAAAATATCGGTGGATTGATTGATGGTATGTTGAATGAAAGATTACTAGGTGTTTTATCAACAAAAGAAAATGTAAACCTTGAAACTTTAGGTTTTGAAAGTGAAGGCATTAGAAGTTTTCAAGCTATTATCTCACCAATCGAAATTGCCGGTGAAAGACTTGGTACTTTATTCGTTTATAGAAATGGTGAGCAATATAACATTGATGACATCATATTGTGTGAATATGGTTCAACAGTCGTAGGCTTAGAGATGCTTAGAGCAGTAAACGAAGAGAGCGCTGAAGAGCTACGTAAAGTAAACGTTGTGAAGTCAGCGATTAATACTTTGTCATTCTCAGAGATGGAAGCGATTGTTCACATTTTTGATGAGATGAATGGTATGGAAGGTATCTTAGTAGCTTCTAAGATTGCAGATAGAGTTGGTATTACTCGTTCAGTAATCGTTAACGCACTTAGAAAGTTTGAAAGTGCTGGAGTTATTGAATCAAGATCTTCAGGTATGAAAGGTACTTACATCAAGATTCTTAATGATGTCGTATTCGAAGAAGTGAAGGAACTTAAGAAACAAACACAATACAAATAGTACAAAAAAGTCAAAGCACCCTATTGCTTTTAGGGTGCTTTTGTGTTATCATACGAATGTTGTCAAAAAATACACGTATGTCGATTTCTTGTTGGTCCCAGTGATGAGGTGGCAAGGGAGAGAACCTTACAAACGCCGTAAGGTGGAAAAGGCATAACGGAAGTCAAACCAATGGAGGTAAGAAAATGAGCGTTATTTCAATGAAACAATTATTAGAAGCAGGTGTTCACTTTGGACATCAAACAAGAAGATGGAATCCTAAAATGGCTCCATATATCTTCACAGAGAGAAATGGTATCCACATCATCGATTTACAAAAATCAGTTGGTAAAGTAGATGAAGCTTACAAAGCTGTATCTGATGTTGCTAACGAAGGTGGTACTATCCTTTTCGTAGGTACAAAAAAACAAGCTCAAGATGCTGTTAAGACAGAAGCTGAACGTTGTGGTATGTACTATGTAAACGAAAGATGGTTAGGTGGTATGCTTACAAACTTCAAGACTATTCAAAGCCGTATTGCTAGATTAAAAGCAATCGAAGTAATGTCAGAAGATGGTACATTTGATGTATTACCTAAAAAAGAAGTTATCGAAATTAAAAAAGAATGGGACAAACTTGAAAGAAATCTTGGTGGTATCAAAAACATGAAAACTATTCCAGATGCAATCTTCGTAGTTGACCCTAAAAAAGAAAGAATCTGTGTTCAAGAAGCACATTCTCTTGGTATTAAATTAATTGGTATCGGTGATACAAACTGTGATCCAGAAGAATTAGATTACATCATTCCAGGTAATGATGATGCGATCAGAGCTGTAAAACTTATCGTTTCTAAAATGGCAGATGCTGTTATCGAAGCAAACCAAGGTGAAGCTGTTTACACAGAAGCTGATATGGTAGTAGAAGCAACAGACATCGAAGAAGTTGTAGCAGAATAATTACAATATATTTATTTTTCGGAGGAAATTACAATGGCTATTACAGCAGGAATGGTAAAAGAATTGCGTGAAACAACAGGCGCAGGTATGATGGATTGTAAAAAAGCATTAAATGAAACAGATGGTGATATGGCAGCAGCTGTAGAACTACTTAGAAAAAATGGACAAGCGAAAGCTGAAAAGAAAGCTGGACGTATTGCAGCTGAAGGTCTATGTAGTGTTGTTGTTGAAGGCGACACAAAAGCAGCAGTTGTTGAAGTTAACTCTGAAACAGACTTTGTTGCTAAAAATGAAGAATTCCAAAACTTTGTAAAAGCAGTAGCTACACAAGCTATGGGTTCTGATGCAGCTGACATGGATACATTCATGACAGAAGCTTGGGTTGAAGATGCAGCTATGACAGTAAAAGAAGCTTTGACTTCAAAAATTGCTCGTATTGGTGAAAATCTTACAATCAGAAGATTTGAAAAAGTTGTAGCTGAAAACGGATGTGTTGTTTCTTACGTACACGGCGGTGGTAGAATCGGTGTTGTAGTAGAAGCTACTACAGATGTTGTAAATGATGAAATCAAAACAGCTATGTCAAACATTGCAATGCAAGTTGCAGCATTAGCTCCTCAATACGTTTCTCATGACGAAGTATCAGAAGAATACAAAGCTCATGAAACAGAAATCATCAAAGCTCAAATCGAAAACGATCCTAAAATGGCTGGTAAACCAGAAAAAGTTATTCTTGGTGCAGTTTCAGGACGTTTAAATAAACAACTTAAAGAAGTTTGTTTATTAGATCAAACATATGTAAAAGCAGAAGATGGAAAACAAACTGTAGCTGCTTATGTTGCAGAAGTTGCTAAAGCTACTGGTTCAACATTTGCTCTTAAAAAATTCGTTCGTTTCGAAACAGGCGAAGGTATTGAAAAAGTGGAATCTGATTTCGCTGCAGAAGTTGCTGCTCAAGTTGCAGGTAACTAATAAAAACTTGATTACAAAAGATAGACACACCACATTTGTGGTGTGTTTTTTTTGCATCAAGCCATGAAGTTGCTATTGTATATTAACGTATCAAATGGTAGAATACTAGAAATGTATAAACTAGGTAAATTCTAGCTGAAATGAGCGTAGGGTTGATTGTTTTCATAAAATACTAGTAGTATACTGAATAAAGTAAAAGTAGGAGCGAATCATGCAGACAAAAGAAATTACAGCAATTTTGAATAAAAACAGTGTATGTATAACGGTCACTGTTCCAGGCTCTAAAAGTATTACGAATAGAGCATTATTATTAGCGACACTTGCCAATGGAAAAAGCGTTTTAGAAGGAGCACTTTTTAGTGCAGATTCTAGGCACTTTCTTCAATGTGTAAAAGACCTTTCTTTTGTGGCAGAAGCTGATGAAGCAAGTGCACAGATGTCAGTAACAGGACTTGGCGGTGAGATTCCAATTAAGAAAGCTAGTATTTATGTTGGGAGTGCAGGTACCGCAGCTAGATTTTTAGCGGGTTTTCTAGGCTGTAGTGAAGGAGAGTTTTTTGTAGATGCTTCTGAGCAGATGAAAAAAAGACCTATGGGACCTCTTCTAGATGCGTTAGAAGATGTTGGAGCTACGATTATGTGTACAGAGGAAGATAGACATTTTCCAATGTATATTACAGGAAATGGAATTAAGACGGAGTCGATTACTGTTGATATTGATAAAAGCTCACAGTTTTTAAGTGCTCTTTTGATTTCAGGCTGTTTAGCAAAAAAAGATTTACATATCCATATTGTAGGTACGCATGGTATGGCATATATTGATATGACGATACAGATGATGGAGCAATTTGGAGTAAAGGTAGATAGAATATCGGGAACAGAGTTTTTGATTAGAGCAGGGCAAAATTATGAGGCAAGAGAGTATTTAGTAGAACCAGATGCATCTGCAGCCTGCTATTTCTGGGCTATTGCAGCTGTGCTTGGAGTTAGTATCACAGTAGCACATACGCATTTTGATTCCTTACAAGGAGATGTAGCATTTGCAAAAATTCTTGCTGATATGGGCTGTGAAGTGAAAGATACAGAAGATGGAATACAGGTTACAGGTCCTGAGAATGGTATTCTAAAAGCTATAAAGGTTGATATGCATGCATGCTCTGATCAAGCGATTACACTAGCTGCAATAGCACCTTTTGCAGATGGAGTGGTGGAAATTTCGGGCATTTCACATATTAGATATCAAGAGAGTAATAGATTGGCTGCTATGGTAGAAAACCTTACTGCTATGGGAATAGAGGCTATAGAGCTTGAAGATGGTATTCGTATTCAACCAGGAACACCAAAAGCAACCACGGTTCGTACCTACGATGATCACCGATTGGCAATGGGATTTTCTGTGACAGGATTAAGAGTACCTGGTATGGTTATTGAAGATCCTATGTGTTGTAGAAAAACCTTTGAGCGATATTTTGATGTGTTAGATGAGTTGGTGGAACTAATAGGAGGTAGAAACTAATGGCTATTGATTTATTGGTGTTAAGAGATGAAATTGATGATATAGATAAACAAATTGTGTCTTTATACGAAAGACGTATGGGTGTTTGTAAGCAAGTAGCTGAGTACAAAATAGAAACTGGGAAAAAGGTATTTGATAAAACGAGAGAACAAGAAAAAATAGAAAAGGTGACATCACTTGTGGAGGATCCTTTTTATAAACATGGTGTTGAAGAGTTGTTTGAGCAATTGATGTCTATGAGTAGAAAGATGCAATATAGATTGCTAGCACAACAAGGGGTGCTCGCTAAATTGCCGTTTATAGCAGTGGATTCTTTAGAGCTTGATAAGGCACGTGTAGTCTACCAAGGAGCTAAAGGGGCGTATTCACATGCAGCGATGCACGCATATTTTGGGGAAGATACGAATAGCTTAGCAGTTGAAACCTTCCGTGAGGCAATGGAAGCAATTGAAGAAGGATGTGCAGATTATGCTGTACTTCCACTTGAAAATTCTACTGCAGGATTAGTGAATGGTGTTTATGATCTACTAACAGAGTTTGATAATTATGTTGTAGGAGAGCAAATTATAGATATTAAGCACTGTCTTTTAGGTGTAAAAGGAACTTCCATAAAGGATATTGAAAGCGTTTATTCTCATCCACAATCTTTGATGCAGACAGAAAAATATTTAAGAAAGCATGACTGGAAGCAAATTAGCATGCAAAACAATGCTTTTGCAGCACAAAAGATTGCACAAGAGGGGCTATCAAATCAAGCAGCAATAGCAAGTGAGAATGCGGCACACATGTATAACCTTGAAGTTTTAGATGAGGGTATACAAGATATAAAAGGAAACAGTACGAAGTTTATTATTGTTACAAATCAAAAAGTGTTTAGAAAAGATGCAAAAAAGATTAGTATTTGCTTTGAAGTGGCACACGAAAGTGGTTCATTGTATCATATGCTATCACATTTTATTTATAATAATTTAAATTTGACGAAAATTGAGTCTATTCCATTAGAAGGGCGCAATTGGGAATATAAATTCTTTGTAGATTTTGATGGAAATCTTGCTGACGGAGCAGTTAAGAATGCACTAAGAGGTTTACGAGAAGAATCTAGAAATATGAAAATACTGGGGAATTATTAAGCTAAAATAGGAGAAGAACTATGGTAGTATTTGCAGCAATTGATGTTGGTTCATATGAGTTATCTATGAAAGTATATGAATATGTTGGTAAGAGCATGAAAGAAATTGACCATGTTAGGCATAAGGTAGAACTTGGACTAGATACTTACATGTATGGTAAAATTTCAAACGAACATATAAATGAAGTGTGTAAAATTTTGTACGAATTTAAAGTTATTATGAAATCATATAAGGTGACAGAGTATAGGGCTTGTGCTACAAGTGCATTTCGTGATATAGATAATGCGAATATTGTATTAGATCAAATCGAGCAAAGAACCGGGATTAGGGTTGGAAAATTATCAAATTCAGAACAGTGTTTTTTAAGCTATAAAAGCTTGGCAACAAAGCTAGAAACATTTGGGCCTATGATTGAAAAAAGTACTGCTATTGTAGATTTTAGTGGTGGTAGTATCCAAATTTCACTTTTTGATAAAGAAGCGCTAGTTGTAACGCAAAAAATCAAACTAGGAATTTATAGGTTGCAGGAAATGCTCAGATATTTAAATGCTACTGATACTACACTAGAAACTTATATGATGGAACTTGTAAATCCACAATTAAGTACCTTTAAAAAAATGTATTTAAAGGATAAAACTGTAAGCAATATTATTATTTTGGATGATTATTTATCTGATTATTTATCTCAAAATGGTGATGTAAAACATCAAGCTACAAAAGGAAATAATCAAATTTGGAGTGCGCAGCAGTATGAAAAATTGATGAGAATGATTATTGGAAAAAACAAAATGGAAGTTTCGAAAGTGCTTAATATGTCAGAAGATGCTTCTAAGTATTTTTTGGTATGTGGTATTTTATTGGATAGAATCGTCGCGGTTTTGCAGGGAGAATATATTTGGGCACCAGCAACAAAACTCGTGGATGGTATGGCTTATGAGTATGGTGAAGAGCATAAATTGCTTCATGTTACGCATAATTTCGAACAAGACATCATTGCATCTGCGCAAAATATAAGCAAACGTTTTATGGGTTCTAAGAAGCGAAGCGAAACATTAGAAGATATTGCACTTAATATTTTTGATGCAACAAAGAAAATCCATGGACTAGGAAAAAGAGAGAGGCTATTACTTAAAATTGCAACCATTTTACATGATTGCGGGAAATATATTAGTATGACAGCGCTAGGTGAAACATCCTATAGTATTATTATGGCCACTGAAATTATTGGTTTATCACATTTAGAGCGAGAAATTATTGCTTTGGTTGTACGTTATAATCATGATGACTTTGAGTATTTTGATGAAAGAGAGAGAAAAGCGTTAAATGTGGATGCTTATTTAGTGATGTCTAAGCTAACAGCGATTCTACGTATTGCAAACGCACTTGATCGAAGCCATAAGCAGAAGTTCAAATCTATCAAATGTATTATGAAGGATGAAAAACTTGTGATTACAGTAGATACAAACGAAGATATTACAGTGGAAAAAAGTCTCATGAAAAATAGGGCTATTTTCTTTGAAGAAGTATTTAATGTTTTAGTAGATGTCAGAAGAAAACGATCTATTTAAGCGAATGTGAAAGGGAAGGTTATAGGCGTGTTTGTAAAAAAAGAATTTAAAAACCCAGAATACTATGTAAATCGTGAATTAAGCTGGCTACAGTTTAATCATAGGATTTTAGCTGAGGCAAGAGATAGACAGCTGCCCTTATTTGAAAGACTTAAGTTCTTAAGTATTACTTCTTCAAATTTAGACGAGTTTTTTATGGTAAGAGTTGCTAGCCTAAAGGATCAAAGAGCTGCAGGATATGAGAAAAAGGATATTGCAGGCATGACTGCAGCAGAACAAATCAATGAGCTTGCAGTTGAAATACAAGAATTTGTTCGTATGCAGTATAGCACTTTGAATAGATCATTGATTCCAGCCTTGCAACAAAATAATTTAAGGTTTATTAAAAATCATGAAGATTTGTCTAGTAGAGAAGCGAAGTATGTGGATGCTTATTTTATAGATCACGTGTATCCGGTACTTACACCAATGGCATTTGACTCTTCAAGGCCATTTCCACTTATCCAGAACAAATCCTTAAATCTAGGTGCATTACTAAAGAAAAAAACAGGTGAGGATGAACTTGTTTTTGCGACAGTTCAAGTGCCAAGTGTATTGCCTAGAATTATTGAGTTAAAAGATGAAGCTGGTTTAGTACAAAGTACAATCTTATTAGAAGAAGTGATTGAACGAAATATTTCAAAGTTATTTTTGAATTATGATATTGTTTGTGTGCATCCATTTAGGATTATGAGAAATGCTGATTTGTCTATAGAAGAAGATGAAGCGGAAGATTTGCTAAAAGAAATCGAACAAAAGCTTAAGAAAAGACAGTGGGGAGAAGTGATCCGTCTTGAAGTGGAAGATGGAATAGACCACAAGTTACTAAAAATTTTGAAAAAAGAATTTTCGGTAAGAGATCGTTTTATTTATATGATTGATGGACCATTGGATTTGACGGTTTTGATGAAGATGTATGGACTAAAAGGGTTTGAAGAACACAAAACGCCAAGCTTTCAACCTCAAATATCACCAGATGCTCTTGGAAGAGAGGATTTATTTGAATTGATTCGAGAAAAGGATATTTTACTCCATCATCCATATGAATCCTTTGATACAGTTGTTGATTTTATTAAACAAGCGGCAAAAGACGAGGATGTTCTAGCAATTAAGCAGACCTTGTATCGTGTGAGTGGTAATTCTCCGATTATTGCAGCATTGGCACAGGCGGCAGAAAATGGAAAGCAAGTAACAGTTCTTGTAGAGCTTAAGGCACGCTTTGATGAAGAAAATAACATCGTGTGGGCAAAGAAGCTAGAGAAATCTGGATGTCATGTTATTTACGGTCTTGTAGGGCTTAAAACCCACAGTAAGATTACGCTTGTAGTGAGAAGAGAAGAGGATGGCATTCGCAGATATGTGCACCTTGGAACGGGTAATTATAATGATTCTACGGCAAAGCTATATACAGATATCGGTATGCTTACTTGCAGAGAAGGTATTGGCCAAGATGCAACAGCTGTCTTTAATATGATTTCTGGATACTCAGAACCTTTACACTGGAATAAACTTGCAATCGCACCATTATGGTTGAAAAACAGATTTTTGTATTTGATTGAGAGAGAAGCAAACAATGCATCTGATGGGAAAGAAGCTAAAATTATAGCTAAAATGAATTCTTTATGTGACAGGGATATTATGGAAGCTTTATATAATGCTAGCTGTGCAGGTGTTAAGGTCGAGCTGATTGTACGAGGCATATGTTGCTTAAAGGTTGGTATGAAAGGTGTCTCAGAGAATATTACAGTACGTTCTATAGTGGGTAATTATTTAGAACATAGTCGTATTTTCTATTTTGAAAATGGTGGGGATTATGAAATCTATGGTGCAAGTGCTGACTGGATGCCAAGGAATCTAGAAGGACGCGTTGAAATTTTATTCCCAATAGAAGATGAGTTCCTAAGAAAAAAAGCATATGATATTTTGGATGCCCAACTAAGAGATACTCTTAAGGCGCATATACTACAACCTAATGGTGAGTACGAGAAAATAGATAGAAGAGGAAAAGAAAGTTTTGGAAGCCAAGTGTATTTTTGCGAATCTGCTTTAGAAGAAACGCGCAAAATCAGCAATGCTGATGGGGAAGAAAGACTATTTATTCCAAGAATGGGATAGGATATAAAAAATATGAAGCAAACAAAAAAATTGGTTTTAGCATCCGCCTCTCCTAGAAGGTCTGAGTTGTTAGAGCAAATAGGTCTAAAATTTGAAGTGATCAAAAGTGTCTGTGAAGAAGTGACAGAACAAACAACTCCAGAGGGTGTTGTTTTTGATCTGTCTAGATTAAAAGCATTAGATGTTGTAGGTTTACTTGGCGATATGCTAGGGGATAAGGTTGTTTTGGCTGCAGATACTGTTGTTGCAGTAGATGATGTTGTTCTAGGTAAGCCGAGTTCGAAGGAGCATGCAATTACGATGCTACAGTCTTTGCAGGGAAGGGAACACTGTGTTTATACAGGAGTAACTGTTTGCTATAAAAATGCAGGAGAACTTTTCTTAGAAACTTTTGTAGATGAAACAAAGGTTACAGTTTATCCTATGTCTTTAGAAGAAATCATAGATTATATAGAGCTAGGCACTTGCATGGATAAGTCAGGAGCCTATGGTATTCAAAATGAATTTGCATCGTTTATTAAAAAAATTGATGGGGATTATAACAATGTTGTGGGATTACCAGTTAGTCGAGTTTATCAAGCTTTGAAAAAATTAAAATTTTAGAAGTTATATTGCCTTATTACAAAGCATAGTGTAGAATGTAACTACAAAATGGCAAGGAGGATAAGTGATGTTTGAATTTGATGAAATCGTACTACAATGCTTCCTTAAAAATCAGGAACAGTTATTTACGAAGATTGCGATGCATTCACTAGAAGAGGTGGATGAATTTCTATCAGAATGTATGGCTGTAGTTGTGGATTCGGTGGAAGAGGTGAATGAATACTTTGAAGAAGAAGGTGTTGATATGGATGGATTGTCTGGTAACGCTGTTTTAGAAGCTTCAGAGGTGTTTACAGTTGGTGATGGCAGGTATTTGATTGTACTTGCGTAGCGAGATATAAGAACGGATATAACAAAAGGGTCTTTACTATTATGAAATAGTAAGGACCCTTTTTTGCGTATTTTATTTGTTTAGCTGATACAAGATATCTTCTGGAACATATAGATGACCAAATCCTGTTCCCATACGAGTGCGTGGTTTTGCACTTCCGTGGTAATCGCTACCACCTGAAATGAGTAGATTATATTTTGCAGCAAGTCTTCGTATCTGTCGTTCATCGGCAGCAGTATAAGTAGTGTATAGTGCCTCTATTCCCATAAGTCCCATGTTTTTCAGTTCACAAACGAGTGTATCAAGTGATGCTGCAGACATTTTACAATGTATAGGATGGGCAAAAATGGGGATGCCACCAGCAGATAAAATAAGGTCAATCGCCATTTTAGGGCTAACAGCTTCTCTTGGTACAAAATATTTGGTGTGATCTCCTAAATATTGTGAAAAGGCGTCAGCAACACTGAGAGAATAGCCATGTGCTACAAGGTATTCACCGTAATGTGCACGTGTTATGATTGCACCAGGAAAGGATTCTACTAAAAGCTCGTAAGAGATGTTAATTCCATCTGCTTGCAATTTTGCACACATTTTTTTGTTTCGCACAACACGTGCTTCCTCGAATTCTAGGAGTTTTGAGATAACATCTGGCTTTTGGTAATCTATAAATAAACCAAGGATATGAAGATCTTTTTTATTATGCATTGTCGATAGCTCTATGCCTGGAATAACCTGTGGGACATCTAAATGCCCTTGCAAACGTAAGCTCTCAGCATAAGAAACTGCTTCATCTAGGCCTGCTATGGTATCGTGATCGGTTAAAGCAAAGGCAGCTAAACCTAGCTGCCTTGCCATATCAACTAATTCACTTGGTGTCTTACTGCCGTCTGAACGGCTAGAGTGTACATGTAAATCAATTGCTTTCATATTAATTCACTTCATCAGCTGTATAAATAGTACGTTTACGAGCAGACTCATCATTTGCTAAATAATCATCATAAGAGGTGATTTTATCAATTAAAGAACCATCTGGTAAAATTTCCATGATTCTATTAGCTGTTGTTTGTACGAATTGGTGATCGTGACAAGCAAATAGTGCAACACCTGGGAATTTAATCAATCCGTTATTAAGGGATGTGATAGATTCCATATCTAAATGGTTTGTAGGTTCATCGAAAATCAAGCAGTTTGAACCACTAATCATCATCTTTGATAGAAGACAACGTACTTTTTCACCACCGGATAGTATTTTAACCTTTTTCACCCCATCTTCACCAGCGAAGAGCATTCTTCCAAGGAAACCACGTACATAAGTAACATCTTTGATAGGAGAGTATCCTGTTAGCCAATCAACGATTGTGTAGTCATTATCAAATTCTTCATTATGATCTTTTGGGAAATGAGCTTGTGAAGTAGTGATACCCCATTTGTATTCACCAGCATCTGCATCCATTTCACCCATGATTATTTTGAATAGTACAGTTTTAGCAAGTTCGTTACTGCCTACAAAAGCAGCCTTATCATTACTGTTAATAATGAAAGAAACATTATCTAACACTTTTTCACCATTGATTGTTTTGGTAATACCAGAAACGGTTAATACTTCATTTCCGATTTCACGGTCTGGTCTAAAGTCAATATATGGGTATTTACGGCTAGATGGACGCATGTCATCTAATTCGATTTTTTCTAAAGCGCGTTTACGGCTAGTAGCTTGTTTTGACTTTGAAGCATTTGCAGAGAAACGAGTGATAAAATCTTGCAATTCTTTGATTTTTTCTTCCTTCTTTTTATTTGCTTCTTTTAATTGTTTTACGATTAATTGGCTAGATTCGTACCAGAAATCATAATTACCAGCGTAAAGTTGGATTTTACCATAATCGATATCAGCAGTATGTGTACATACCTTATTAAGGAAGTAACGATCATGGGACACTACGATTACAGTATTGTCGAAGTTGATTAAGAATTCTTCTAACCAAGCAATCGCATCTAAATCTAAATGGTTTGTAGGTTCATCGAGTAAAAGGATATCAGGATTACCGAATAATGCCTTTGCAAGAAGTGTTTTCACTTTGTCACTACCATTTAATTCACTCATTAATTGGTAATGTAGTTCTGTATCGATACCTAGACCGTTTAAAAGTTGAGCGGCATTAGATTCTGATTCCCAACCATCCATTTCAGCAAATTCACCTTCAAGTTCAGAAGCGCGAATACCATCTTCATCAGTGAAATCTTCTTTTGCATAAATTATTTCTTTTTCTTTCATAATCTCGTAAAGACGAGCATTACCCATGATAACAACATCTAATACTGAGGAATCTTCATATTTAAAGTGATCTTGTTCAAGGAAAGATAATCTTTCTCCAGGTGTGATCACAATATCACCATTTGTAGTATCTAGTTTGCCAGATAATATTTTAAGGAACGTAGATTTACCAGCGCCATTTGCACCGATTAAACCATAACAGTTACCTTCTGTAAATTTGATGTTTACTTCTTCGAATAAGGCTTTTTTGCCAACTCGATAAGTTACATTATTTGCACTAATCATGTAAGGGCTCCTTTTTATTTGTTCATTTTCTATACAGTCATTGCCTATCACTTAGTTTTAGGCACTATTTCTATAATGGCAGAAAAACATGGAAAGTGCAAGGATTTCTTATATAAATGTGCAAAATAAAAATAGAAAGTACTCGTCTTAAAAAAATAGTGGAAAAACACAATAAAATAAAGTATCATAATTATGATGTGAAAAATAATTAAAGTAGCACTAAATTAGCATAATATGAAAGGGAAAGATAGATATGAGATATTTTTTTGATGGAAATATTGAAGTGACAAAAGATGGTGGATTAATTGCAATTCCGTTTAATGTATGGGAGGTTTGTAAGTTTAGAGATGTAATCAATGCAGAAATTATCTTAGACAATAAGCAAATTGAGTGTGAATTGTTACCAATAGAGAAGGGCTTTTACAAAATACATTTAACACAAAATGATTTGAGTGGGGTAAACTTAGAGGTGACACACAAAATATTGCTCCATGTCGGTGGTTCTTTGATTGTGATGAATAAAAACAGTGCTTATGATTTTGACAATCCTATTCGTAAAATCGAAGATGTGAACATTATTTTGCAAGCGTCTGATGGTTTGTGTGGTCAGGCTGTTGTAGCTATGCTTACTGGTGTGACGATAGCAGAGATTATCAGCGTTATGGATTGTAGAGAATGGCAAGGAACGATGGGACGCATTTTATCTACACTAAATTATTATGGAATCGATCACAGCGATGTGATTTGTTATACACAGGGTGCAACAGATGTTGTACTTCCTAAATGTTGTATCATGATGGAAAAGATGGGTAGGTTTAGTCATTATCTACTACATTTTGATGGTAAATTTTACGATCCAAACATTGGGGTGTTAGAAGATTACGAGTTAAATAAGCTTTTGGGGTATATGGAAATCAAAGGATAAAGGACGGGTCAAGGCGTGTCATGCGTCTTGACTTTTTTGTGTAATTTATTAAAAATAAATAAATCTACAAAAATAACTTGCAATTTTAAAAAAAAGTAATAAAATAAACTTAGCACTCATATGAATAGAGTGCTAACAAATAAGAAAACAATAAATTTAAATAGTGTGGAGGATGTAACGATGACATTAAAACCTTTAGGTGACAGAGTTGTATTAAAACAGTTGGTTGCAGAAGAAACTACCAAATCAGGAATCGTTTTACCAGGACAAAGTAAAGAAAAACCACAACAGGCAGAGGTTGTTTCTGTTGGACCTGGCGTTGTAGAAGATGGCGTATTAGTTGCTATGGAAGTTGCAATTGGTGACCAAGTTATTTATTCAAAATATGCAGGTACAGAAGTGAAACTTGAAGAGGAAGAATTTATCATTGTAAAACAAGGTGATATTTTAGCAATTCTTAAATAATTAAGGGGAAGAGGAGATTATTATGGCAAAGGAAATCAAATATGGCGCAGATGCCAGAACTGCTCTAGAAGCAGGCGTAAACAAATTAGCAAATACAGTTAGAGTTACAATCGGACCAAAGGGAAGAAATGTAGCACTTGATAAAGCATATGGTGCACCACTTATTACAAATGATGGTGTTACTATTGCAAAAGAAATTGAGCTTGAAGACTCTTTTGAAAACATGGGTGCTCAGCTTGTAAAAGAAGTTGCAAATAAAACAAACGACGTAGCAGGTGATGGCACGACTACAGCTACAGTATTAGCACAAGCTATGGTTAATGAAGGTATGAAAAACCTTGCAGCAGGAGCAAACCCTATCATCCTTAGAAAAGGTATGAAAAAAGCTACAGAGTGTGCTGTGGAAGCAATCTCGGCTATGAGCACAGTTGTTAATGGAAAAGAACAAATTGCTAGAGTTGCAGCAATCTCAGCAGGTGATGATAGCGTTGGCCAATTAGTAGCAGATGCTATGGAAAAGGTTAGCCGTGACGGTGTAATCACTATCGAAGAAAGCAAGACGATGCTAACAGAACTTGACCTTGTGGAAGGTATGCAGTTCGACCGTGGATACATCTCAGCTTACATGGCTACAGATGTGGATAAAATGGAATCAGTACTTGATAACCCATACATCCTTATTACAGATAAAAAAATCACAAACATTCAGGAAATTTTACCAATCCTTGAGCAAATCGTACAAAGTGGTTCTAAACTTTTAATTATTGCAGAAGATGTAGAAGGTGAAGCACTTACAACTTTAATCGTAAATAAATTACGTGGTACTTTCAATGTAGTAGCAGTAAAAGCACCAGGATTTGGTGATAGAAGAAAAGCTATGCTTCAAGATATCGCTATATTAACAGGAGGTCAAGTAGTAAGCGAAGAGCTTGGACTTGAACTTAAAGAAACAACACTTGATATGCTAGGTAGAGCAAAATCAGTAAAAATCCAAAAAGAAAATACAATCATCGTAGATGGTGAAGGCGATAAAGACCAAATCGAAGCTCGAATCGCACAAATCAAACTTCAAATTGAAGAAACTACTTCAGAATTTGATAAAGAAAAATTACAAGAACGCCTTGCTAAGCTTTCGGGTGGCGTAGCAGTAATCCGAGTTGGTGCAGCTACAGAACCTGAAATGAAAGAAGCAAAGCTTCGCCTAGAAGATGCACTTGCGGCTACAAGAGCAGCAGTAGAAGAAGGCGTTGTTTGCGGTGGTGGTAGCGCATATATCCACGCTTCAAAACAAGTAGAAGCCCTAGCTGAAACACTTGAAGGAGATGAAAAAACAGGTGCTAAAATCGTACTTAAATCTCTTGAATCACCACTCTTCCATATCGCTTACAATGCAGGCCTTGAAGGAAGCGTTATCATCAATAAAGTTCGCGAATCACAACAAGGCGTTGGATTCGATGCACTAAATGAAACATACGTAGACATGATCACAGCTGGTATCCTAGACCCAGCAAAAGTTACTAGAAGTGCACTCCAAAATGCTACTAGCGTAGCTAGCACACTCCTAACAACTGAAAGCGTTGTTGCTACCATCAAAGAAGAAACCCCGACCCCTATGCCACAACAGGGGATGATGTAGTACACCTAGTGAGAAAAATAGAAGAAAGAGAACCCAATCCCTTGAGAGCTTGCTCTCAAAAGGGATTGGGTTCTCTTTCTTTTATTTGGCGATTAGCCCCTACCGAGTATTGGTCACGAAGTGACAAAAAGGCGAAGCCGACAATACGAGGTAGGTTCTCACGAGGTGAACTACATCTGCACAGCATAGAAAGGAGCGGGCGATTAGCCCCTATCTGGTATTGGTCACGAAGTGACAAAAAGGCGAAGCCGACAATACGAGGTAGGTTCTCACGAGGTGAACTACATCTGCTCGCAGTTATTCAGAGGTAGTACCATCGCCTAAGTTTATAGTTACGCTTTGTGGTAGTTGGTTCATATTACCTTCTGCAGGAAAAGCTGGCAATTGATCTACATTTATAATATATTCGGACATGCTTCTCGACTGAGAAGTAGGATAAACAAACTTGTACCCTAACGTTTCAAAGTATCCCAAAATACGATTGGTACTAAAAAAGCAGAGTGGTTCAGTATCATACTCCAAATTATATACCGATAAAAATAAGTATGAAACGTTATTTTCAGTGATTTCTGAGTATGAAGTTTCTGGTTGGAGATGGCCCCAAAATGTAATAGGTACTTGATCTTTTACAGCATAACTATCATATAACTGAGCAATCAATTGAGTGCCTAGGTCATAGTCACTATCACATATTTCTTGATTTGTTGCGAAGATATCATTACAATCTTTTACTTGCATTATTAAAAATAATGAAAGTACAATGATAACACTATAGACACAATACGTATGTGTACGCAAGGTTCTAAATGATATGGTACACAATCCAAATTCAAAGGATAAAAGTAATAAACATACTGCTGAATACCCAAAAGTGAATTGGGAACGAATTGCTACATTGCTCCCAAGAATAAATGTTAGTATAAAGGGTGTTAGTATAATTCCTAAAATACCTAAAAAGGTTAGTATGTTTTTATGAATTGAGGAAAAATGATATGAGGTAAAGAAAATGGAAACTACCACACAAGCAATCAATAGTAGGCTAGTATAGAAAATCCCCTTTCCAATAAAAGCATTTGCGCAAGTTATTATAATGTTTTTTAATTTCTCGATGAATGTACCATCAGTGGACCAAATGATTTGAGATGATAAATAATCTTCGGATTTAAAGAATAAAAAGTTGATTAATTGTGATACAGTAAAGGAAACTGCAAACTGTAAAATAGAACCCCAAATAGATGAAATTGCCTTGTTTGTGATCTCTGCAGATTCGAGGCTTTGATACATTCTAACTACAAATATAAATAAGTAAGAGCACAAGGTGAACGGTATAAATGATTGATAGATAGAAAATACCAAAGCTAATAAAGGCATTGGAAATAGTAACCATAGTGGTTCTTGGTTTTCTGTGAATAAATAAAAGGTTCCCATACATATAATACAAAGAAATAACCCAAATGCAATTTCTGCAGATTGAAAATGAAAGTAATATTGCTCTGTAAAAGTAGGATATGTGATCAATAGCATAGAACCAATAGCAATCAAGGCTCTATGTGTGTGTGGCAAAATTTTCGTGATGGTATAATAGAAAAGAGTTGCGCTTAGCCACAAAAATGCTAGAAATAATAGACCTGTATAGTATGGATTGTACCAGGTGGTGTTTAAGAGCCATTTTGTAAATACTAAACCGTGTCTGCCAATTTCGTACCAATTGTAAGTCGTTTCTGATATGTTGATTACTATTTCGCTATCAACATAATAGTTTGTAGTAAAAGCTTGTGAACCATAGGTGAGTAGTAAGGTGATCAAAAAAAATATGGGAGCAATTCTCGTTGAAGATAGATAGATTACAAATAAGCAGTATTGTTTATAAATAGAGTGTAGTTGTTTTTTGAAAAATAGCATAAAATTAGTCCCTTCATGACGAGTCTCTGGTAGAAATATTTGTTAATAATAGACATATTAGTAGTGGAGCTACTACAATGATGCAATATATATAGCGAACTAAGGCTACAGGGCCTAAGAATAAGGTGGCATAGTAAAAAGTACATAGGATGGCAGGAATAAAAAGTGAAGAATTTTTTTCATACCAAATAATCCATATATAACCTACTAATATCCAAAAATATAACGCGGGTTGACATAGTGCAGATAAAAATGGGATTTCGCTGTACTCATTTTCGAGGAATAAACCATCAATCATATTTTTATATGCGGGAAAGAGGTTGTATTTTTGGATTTCCTCGCCTTCCCCAATTGCACGATGACCTAATAACATATATTTCCCATATATTAATGCATGATATTCATCTTCCATATACCAATATCCTTCTGTTAATATTCCAAATGCATCTATATATTCCATGGGATATTGAAGGCCTATTTCTAACCAAAGTTTTATGAAATCTAAAGGCTGCGCGCAGATTAAAGCATTATCTGCAGAGGATTTTACAGAATCTGAAATAATGCCGTTTGCTTGGAGTTGGTCTTCTGGAATATAAGTAAGTAACTGAGTTCTTAAATCAATATCCATCAATTCGCCATCGGTTTGTGATGCCTTTACCATTTGCATAAGTGGCACACTTAACATTTCGGTTATATTAGAAGTGTCTACTGCATTCACACTCATTACTAAGACATTGTTAATACATGTATAGGATAAAAAACTGCCAACAAAAATAGCAAAAAGCTTAAATCGCATATTTTTGATGAAAAATAACAGGATGGGTAATGAAGCTAACAAAGTATAAATAGCGTTGTTTCTAAATAATAATACGAGACATCCTAGTATAGTTGTGGTGATTGCTTGCAAGCAAGTGATATGGTTTGTAAAAATAAAATGGTTGACAAGCTGCAGTATGAAAAGTAAGAAAAAAGCAGCAAAAAAAACATCTTTTGTGGTAGTGATTGCAAAAATACCATTTACAGGGAAAATTGCAAAAAAACAAAGAATAACGAATCTACATAACCTAGGTATACCGTTTTGGTATAAGATAAAGAGGCAGTATGCAAAGGCAAAGGATAGTGTTGCCATTTGGAGTATTGAATATATAGCCATGCCTAACGATAAGTTGCCTATAGATAATCCAAAGGAATAGAAAGTATCTAATAGTAAGGTATGGGCAAGTGGATGCCATTTTGTAAACCAATCTAGTGCACACTGGCGGAGTTGGTCAACCCCATCGTATTGTAGTAGTATTGGATAATAAGCTAAAAACATAGGGATGTATGATACAAATATCGTAACGAAATAAAACATAAAAACAAAAGAATTCCTATATTTTCTAGTCTCACTATTATATTTCATTGATATATAATCTTTTATATCAGATAAATATAATAGGATTGTTAACAGTATAGAAATACTTAGTACGCTATAACCAAATGCAAGACATAAAGGAAGAAAAAGTTCTTTTATAGAGCGATAGGATTGAAAATGCTCGTGTAGAGATGTAGCATAAACCTGAGAGAACGCATAGATAAAACCGCCAATTACTGAGAATAGTAGGGCTCTTTTGGGAATGGGTCTCTTAGAACAGAGAGTTATGCATATATAAGTTACGATAAACGTTAAAATGAGTTTTAAATAGTTGTTATTTCCGTTTCCTAAGTTTGCTTTTAATAAGAAAAAAGAAATGGTTGGGATAAGCGACATCATACAGATGCTAAGTAATGAATAGTATTTTTTGCGAGTCATAGTTAATTTCATTGTTAGGTCCATTACCTTTCTGCGTTCAGATGATTTTGTATTATTTCATTATATAATGTTAAACGTTTTATTTCTCGATTGTCATAATCACATCTTTTGGTAGTGCAAGACCGCCCTCCACTTCGATGGCTTTTAGGAAAGCTGTTGGAATTGGACAGGTAGGATGTGGACAACATGATTTGAAAAGTTCAAATACTTCATTCTCTGCTAATTTACCAAAGCAACAGACAAGCGGATCGAATTCTAAGTTTTCTTTTTCTAATTTTTTGAAATTAGGGCAGGTAGTAGAAAAGGTAACATCTACACATTCATCTTCGTTGTTCTTAGCTATAATTGTGGCAGTAAAGCCACAGATTCCAGCGGATATGGTTACTTTTGACATGGTTAAAAGCTCCTATCTTTTTATTTTTATATTATAATATCATAATATTTTATTTTTGAATATGAAAAGTAGTAAATTACAAGTGATTGCATACTCTATTTTTATATGGTAGAATAAGTGAAATTTCATACTTTAAAGGCAATGATTAGGAGGAGTAAGTACTTATTCACAAGCGCAGAGAGATAACGGATGGTGTGAGTTATCGTGAGGATGGTAGTGAAGTAGCCTATGAGCTGTGAACCGAACGAGGGAGACCTTCAGTAGACTTCATCGGATATTCCGTCCGTGAATAGATTTTTTTGTTTAATCTTCTAAGCTGATTTGAATGAAAGGTAAGGATGTTGATATGAAAATTGAATTGAAACGATTGAAACAAAGTGATAGGGAAGAAATGGTAGATTTATACAATGCAGTGGATAGGAAATATATTTCTAATAGAATACCAAGTCCCTATACACTAGAGGCAGCAGATCGTTGGTTGAAGATTTTGACGGAGAGTGATGAGAAAGAAAGCATTTCTCGGGCAATCATATTAAATGGGAAAATCATTGGTAACATATCTGTTGAGAAAAAAACAGATATATATGGAAGAGATGGTGAAATTGGTTATATGTTGTATAAAGAATATAGTGGTAGGGGCATTATGACAGAGGCTGTTAAACAAATGTGTGAGATCGCATTTGCACAGTTAGATATTATTCGTATAACAGGTTGTGTTTTTGCAGCAAATATAGCTTCAGCAAAAGTGCTACAAAACAATGGGTTTTTACTAGAGGGGACGATGAAGCAAGCAGTTACAAAAAACAATACTGTTTATGACTTAAATATTTATGGAAAAACCCTTGCAATCCCTAGAAAACAGTGCTATAATTCGTAGTTGAGAATTGAATATTACTAATAAGATAAGAGTTTGCTTCGGCAAGCTCTTATTTGATATGTAAGACTTCTTTATTATAAGAGTTAATTGAAATTTGTGAAAGGTAAAGGTGACGAATGTCCAAAAGAGAGACTTATGAACTTAAAACGGAAAGCTTGTTACAACCAATCGTAGCAGAGTTTGGTGTTGTAGTATACGATGTGGAATATGTAAAAGAAGCTGGCAATTGGTATTTACGAGTATATATTGATAAGGAGGACGGTGTAAACATTATAGATTGCGAACACGTGAGCAGAGCCTTATCTGAAATAATGGATGTGGATGATTTCATCGAAGAAGCCTATATTTTAGAGGTGAGTAGCCCAGGACTTGGCCGCACACTCAAAAAGGATAAGCACTTAGCATATAGCATTGGTGAAGAAGTAGAGATCAAAACATACAAACCAATTGAAAAACGTAAAGAATTTAAAGGACATTTAAAAGCATTTACATCAGATCAAGTTATCATAATAGAAGATGAAATAGAACAAACATTTCTGCGCAGTGACATAGCACTTATACGTCTAGCGTTAGATTTTTAGTAAAGTCACCTAATAGGAGGAAAACGGAAAATGAATAGCGAATTATTAAAAGCACTAGATTTAATCGAAAAGGAAAAATCGATTAGCAAAGAAGTAATGTGTGAAACAATCGAACAATCTTTGATTGCTGCATGCAAAACGCACTTTGGTAAAGCTGATAACATCATCGCAAAGATGGATAGAACTACTGGTGATTTCCTATGTTACGCGGTGAAAGAGGTTGTTGAAATCGAAGAGGATATCGCAGATGAAACGCTTCAAATTGAACTAGATGCAGCCAAAGAGATTTTTGCAGACGCAGAAATTGGTGGAACAGTAAACGTAGAAGTTTTTTCAAAGGACTTTGGCCGTATTGCTGCAAAACAAGCAAAAGACGTAATCTTACATAAGATTCGTGAAGAAGAAAAAGTTACAGTATTTAACAAATTCCATGAGTTAGAGCATGAAGTAGTAACAGGTATTGTACAAAGAGGTGTTGGTAGAAATATCAGTATTGAGATCGAAGGCGTGGATGCACTTTTACTTGAAAGTGAACAAGCAAAAGATGAAGTATTATTACCTACTACTAAGATTAAGGTATATATTACAGAAGTAAAACAAACAACAAAGGGCCCACGTATTAACGTAAGCCGTAAACATCCAGAGCTTGTAAAGCGTTTGTTTGAAACAGAAGTAACAGAGATTTATGATGGAACAGTACAAATCATGAGCATCTCAAGAGAAGCAGGTAGCCGTACGAAGATGTCTGTACGTACACTAGTAGATGGTGTTGATGCAGTTGGTGCTTGCGTTGGTGTGAATGGTACAAGAGTAAATAACATCGTTGAAGAGCTTCGCGGAGAGAAAATCGATATCGTTCCTTGGGATGAAAACCCAGGTACTTATATCCAAAATGCATTGGCTCCTTCCAAAGTAGTTGCAGTATTTGCTGATCCTGATGAAAGAACTGCAAAGGTAGTAGTACCTGATTATCAATTATCCTTAGCAATTGGTAAAGAAGGACAAAATGCTAGACTTGCAGCAAAACTTACTGGATTTAAAATCGATATCAAGAGTGAGACACAAGCAAGAGATGTATTCGGATTTAGATATGAGGATTATCTTGATGAAGATAGTGAATACGAAGAATATGATGAGTATGAAGAGTTCGAAGAAGGAATCGAGTAATGAATAAGAAAATTCCTATGAGATTATGTATCGGTTGTGGAGAGATGAAGGCGAAATCAGATATGATGCGTGTTCTAAAAACAAGCGAAGATACATTTATATTAGATGTAACTGGTAGAAAGAATGGTAGAGGTGCTTATTTGTGTAAATGCGAAACTTGTTTAACAAAAGCAATTAAGACAAAAGGCTTAGAACGTTCTTTTAAAATGAGTATTCCAAAAGAGGTATATGTTACCTTAGAAGAGGAGTTTAAAGGTATTGAAGCAAAATAAAATATTGTCATTATTAGGACTTGCAACACGTTCTAGGAATCTAGTAAGTGGTGAGTTTGCGACAGAAAATGCTGTAAAGGATAAAAGTGCAAAGGTAGTATTAATAGCAACAGATGCTTCTGAGAACACCAAAAAGCTATTTAGAAACAAATGCACCTTTTATGAAGTTCCTTTTATAGAATTTGGAACGAAGGAGTCGTTAGGACACGCAATTGGTAAAGAACTACGATCTTCTCTAGCTGTGACAGATGCAGGATTTGCGAAAAATATACTTGGGCAACTAGAGGAACAGCTCGAACAAACGGAAGGAAATAAATAATGGCAAAAACAAAAATATATGAACTCGCAAAAGAGTTAAACGTTTCGAGTAAAGAAGTAATTGGTTATTTACACGAAAAGGGCGTAGAGGGCAAGGTTGCTCAAAGTGCAATTGAGGATTCTATGGTTTCTAATGTGAAAAATAAATTTAATCCAAAACCTGCACATGTTCCAGCACAACCATCAGCACAGACACAAGATGCTGCACATGCTGACGCAAAAAAGAAAAAGAGAATTGTTATTGTAGGTAATCCAGAAAATAGCAAGACTGGTATGAAAATACCACCTAAAAAACATGAGCATGTACAAAAAGATATAGTGGCTTCTGCTGCAAAACCAGAGCCTACACAACCAGTCACACCACCTCCAGCACCAAAACATCACGTTGCAGGTGGAACGGCTAGTGCAGATGGAACACAACCAGTTAGAAGAACATTGGATGATTTAAAGGTGACTATGCCTACACCAAAACCAAGAGTGCAAGAAACACCAAAGCCAGCTCCAACGACTTACAGCACTGACAGACCAAATAATAACAGACCAAATGATGGACAACAACGTCAAGGTGGTTATAACAATAATAGACCTTACAATAACAACCGTACAAATGATGGACAGCAACGTCAAGGTGGTTATAACAATAACAGACCAAATGACGGACAACAACGTCAAGGTGGTTATAACAATAACAGACCAAACGATGGACAACAACGTCAAGGCGGTTATAATAATAACAGACCATACGATAGTAATAGACCACAAGGCGGTTATAATAATAACAGACCAAATGACGGACAACAACGTCAAGGTGGTTATAACAACAACAGACCAAA
>JAWXVC010000025.1:0-12296 GCA_044425805.1 Lachnospiraceae bacterium
AATAATAATGAGCGATACTATACTCATTTTCACCGATTTTTTCAATTACTAAATCTTCAAATCCTTGGGATTTATACTTGATATAGTAGGCTTCATCATCAATCAATGATTTCATCATGGGATATATTTTCTGATAAAGTTTCTGTTCAATACCACCATATTCCATATCATTACTACTTTGTGCAAATTCTAAAGCTAAATCTAACTGTACCTTTTTCACTTGAAGTTCTTGTAACCTTGCTTCGTTAGGGAATGGTTTTTCTACCTCTAACTTTGCTACCTCTAGTTGTTTATATAGATTTGCAAGTTCTTCCTCAGCTGTTATCTTTAGACTTGGAATTTTGTCCACTGCATTTTCTAGTCTGGTAATAGCTCCTAGCTCTGATTCACCAACTTCTACTTGATACTGCTTTGCACCTTGTAGTAGTAGCTTCATACCACCACCAAATTCTCGGAGCAAAGATACCTCAAGCCCTGCATAAGCACCAATAGGAACTGTGCTTCCGGTACTATGATGTAATTTATTTGTTAATACTTTAAAATGTTCTGCAGCTCTTAGTCTTTCTGTATAGGTTCTTCCATCAATCACCATTTCAAATTCTAATGGTTTCATTTTCTCAATGGTAATAATGTCTTTTGCAATTTGTTCAATTCGCTTATTTGTATTTTGGATTGCTTCGGGATAGTGCTTATTTACCTTTTGTTTCATAGTAGTTAAGCCAGATTGATAAGAGGATTTCAGAATGGTAAGTCTTGAAAGTTCATTATCAACTTCCATCTTTTCTTTGATACGAGGATCAGAGATAGCAAGTGCCTTAAACTCTGCATATTGCAGCACTGTTTCATCTAAATCCTCACATTTACGAATAGTACTGTCACCACTCATAATCTGTGAAATATAGCGTTGTTTTTGCTCTAAAATTTGCCATAAGTAGCTGTCAAACGTATCTTCTGTAATGTAATTAAACACTTCAACTTCCTCGTTTTCATTGCCTTGTCTTATGATACGACCATTACGTTGGATAAGGTCAGAAGGCCTCCAAGGTATGTCTAAATGGTGCAGAGCAATCAACTTATCCTGCACGTTCATGCCAGTTCCCATTTTACTTGTACTTCCAATTAAAACTCTGATTTCACCACTTCGTACCTTTTCAAATAGCTGTTCTTTTTGCAAATCTGTATTGGCATCGTGGATATATGCAATTTCGTGTGGTTCTACACCTTGCCTTATAAGTTCTGCTTTTGTTGCATCATAAAAATTAAAACTCCCATCATCTCTAGGAGTTCCTTGGTCACAGAAAATAATTTGCGTAAGTTTATCATCAGCTGTTTCATGGTAAACTTCTGCAACTTTTCTTGCACATACATTTAGTTTGTAATCGGGATCATTTGGAAGTGTGGCATCTACCATTCTAGGATCTATTGCAAGTAAACGTGCTTCCATTGTAAGTTTTAGGAAATTATCAATATCACTTCCTACTCGTCCTATACGAATATTTTCAGCACGTTCAGCCTGTTCTATAACAATATCTTTTTGATAAATTGTGATGCCTGTTTTCACCACTGTAAAACTATCATTTTTTAGTTTTGGAACAGGTACTTCATCTAACATATCCGAAGTTTTAATGTCGGCTACCATACGAAACATTTTCATAAGCTCTGGTAAGTTGTGAAATTGAGAAAAACGATTTTTCATTTGATAGCCATTACCCTCTGGTTTGATTTCAAGGGAAGATGTAATTACACCATAAGCACTTGCCCAACTATCAAACATCAACTGTTTTCTTTTAGCTAATTCATTTGGTTGTAACGTTTTTTGCAATACATACAGCTCGGCCATCGAGTTTGAAATCGGTGTTCCTGTAAGATAAACCACACCCTTTCCATTGTTGATTTGATTGATATACTGTGCTTTCATGTGCATATCCATTGCTCGTTGAGAAGAAGAACTAGCAATACCAGCTACGTTTCTAAGTTTGGTATAACTAAAGTTGTTCTTGTATGCGTGACTTTCATCCACTACCAAGCAATCCACACCAAGTTGTTCAAAACTGATTACCGTATCTTTTTTATCAGCATTATAAAGTTTCTCGTATCTGAATTGTAGGTTCTTTTGGAAGATTTGCATTTGTTTTAGGGACCATTTGTCTCCATTCATCGCCTTTGCATTACTAATTGCATTTGTTACATCTGTAATTTCTTCTTCCATAATCTTTAATTGATATTCTTTAGAAAGTCCAATCAGTTCAAAGCTACTATGTGCCATGATAACTGCATCATAATCACCAACTGCGATACGACTTGCAAATCTTCTTCGGTTGGATTTTTCAAAGTCACGTTTTTCAGCTACTAGGATATTAGCATTCGGATACAGCTCCATATAAGCTGTTGCCCATTGCCCTACAAGGTGGTTAGGAACAGCGATAAGGGGTTTCCCGACTGCACCAATACGTTTTAACTCATAGGTTAATGCAATAGCACTAAAGGTCTTTCCTGCACCTACCTCGTGGGCCATAAGTAAGTTACCCTCACCATACAAGCCATGTGCAATTACATCTTTTTGATGTCCTCGGAGTTTAATGCTTTCATTCATATCTGTGAATAATAAATCTTGACCATTATACTCACGCACAACAAGGTTGTTCATTAAATCATTGTATAATAGCTTCATTCTATCGCTTCGCTCCGGCTCTGCAAATAACCAATCCTTAAATTTTTGTTCTATAATGCTTTGCTTTTCTCGTGCTAAAATTGTTTCTTTTTGATTTACTACATATTTCTTTTTCATTTCACCATTAGAATCTAAGTATTCCTTCGGGTCACGCACTTCCACTTTTTTCAAGTTCAATGTATCTTCAATAATCTCATAGGCATTTTTTCTATCTGTACCATAGGTATTGTTTACTGTAACAGAACCACTTTCAGCGCTTTTATTTGCAATGTGATATGTGCCTGTATACTCTGAAAACTCTACTTCAATGCCATTGTATCCTTGATTACATCGGTTTGTTGAACAAAGCTCATATAAAAAGGCTTGATATTCTTTTTTCGGTATCCATGTAGAGCCTAGTGTAAAATTGATTTCATGGGGTTCAATTGGAACTGGCTGCACTCTTTCTAGTGCCTCTACATTTCTCACGTAACTAGGATCTGTTCGTGCAATAAATTTCGCTGTTGCTAGTTTATCTTTTACATAACCACTTAAATATTCATCTGCCAAAACATAGCCTACTGTATCATCACTTCTATCAATCATGTTAGGATCTTTATAAATTTTGTTGCCAAGTTCTTCTATGATTTCATCAGTAGTTGCTTTTCCTGTTACACTATTTGGTTTTACATAAATGTGTTCCATATAATTTAAGTCCACGCGTCCCTTGGTATTCATACAAACCATGAGCGCATCATTAGCATTGAAAACAGCCTTTGGCACTTCCTTTTTATGAATGGTTGGTTTAAAGAAAATGGCTGTCTTTTCGTATACATTCTTGTTCTCACTGTTTTGATGTTCAATAGAACGAAGAAGTGGGGCCGCACCATCTTTCTTAAAAGCTGATACATTAGCAGGTAGGTTTAGATAGCCAAACTCTTTGACAAAACTATCATAATGGACATTTAGAACTCTTATCATCTCTTTTATATTTTCATTATATCCATAGATAGACATTGTTTCTTTGATAAATTCATCACTTTGATACGCTACAAGGCTTTGAATATCACTATGAATTTGTATCATGCCCTTAATGCGTTCTGCTTTTTTACCTGTAATATCTTGTCGGTACATTTTTGAATTTTCACGATAATAAATCTCGTCATTCACCAAAGTATAACTAAAGTTTTTAACAGTTGAACTTGCTGGAATACTTTCCTTTGAGCTTTCTTTTTCATCTTCAAATTCCGAAATAGCTTCTTCATAGGTACAATCCAAATAATGAATTGCTTGGTCTAGTCTATTCGATAAATCATTGCCAAAAATCGGATGACACGCTGTGGTTCTATCACTACCATACATACTCTCATCAAATACCATTTCACCGAGTATCATTTCTGGGTGGTCTATAAAGTACTGATTCATTGGAATATCATTATCATCTCTTGAAACAGCAAGCCAAGGAGTGTTATCTTCATTTGGTACAATATCTCGTTCTCGTTTTTGGAAAAATAGAATATCTGAGGTAACTTCTGTTCCAGCTACCTGCTTAAACGCTGTATTAGGAAGTCGAATTGCTCCAATGAGTTCTGCTCTCTGTGCAATATATTTACGCACATTTTGGTTGGTCTTATCTAGTGTGCCTTTTGAAGTGATAAACGCTACAACACCACCGGGGCGAATCTTATCCAAAGATTTTGCTATAAAATAATCATGGATTTTAAAGTTGTATTTATCATATCTTTTATCACTAATTTGAATATTATTAAAGGGGATATTGCCAATCGCTACATCAAAAAATTGGTCTGGGTAAGTTGTTTTTTCAAACCCTTTTAGTTCAATCTCTGCTGTTGGATATAATTTCTGTGCAATACGACCTGTAATAGAATCAAGCTCTACACCAAACAAATTGCTGTCTTTCATATTCTCTGGGAGTACTGAATAGAAATTTCCTGTTCCCATTGCAGGATCAAGGATATTACCACCTCGAAAACCAAACCTGTTAAGTGCTTTGTAAATATTTTCAATAATCATTTGCTCTGTAAAATATGCTGTGGTTGTGCTTTCCTCGGCTGACTTAAATTCTTCTTCGGTTAGAAGTGCTTTAATTTCAGCATACTCACTTTCCCAACCTGCTTTATTTGGTGTAAGTGCATTGGCAAGACCACCGAAGCCAACATATCCAGCTAAAATAATTTGCTGTTCACTTGTTGCAGGCTGCCCAATTTCTTCTAATCGTTTCAAGAGTTTAATTGCTTCGATATTAGCTTTACACTTGGTTTTTGCACCACCATCATATAGATTATGTTCGGGTGAGTAGCTATAATTTAACGTGCCACTCTGTACTCTATCTATAAAATCCATTGCTAAATTATGATTAAATGCTTGCTCTGTTTGATTGATAATGGAAGCAGCTTTAATTGTTTCTAATGTTTCTTTGCTTTTATCTTCATTCTCAGCTGCATCTACAATTAGATTTGCAAGTTCGCCATCTGAATAGTGATTTTCCATAACTGTGCATTTATCTAGGAATGTAGCAGGTACTCTTTCTCGCACTTTAAAAGTATTAAGTCCTTTTAATTGCTCAATATCTCCAATCTCTACTGTATTGCCATCATACAAATAATCTAATATTTCTAGCACTCTATCTTCATAATAAACTCTTGTTCCAACTGCAAGTTTGGGTGTGAATACTTCTTCATCTCCAGTAATAAACCCGTCACTATCATCATCTAATAATATAGCTTGCTCTGTCTCTTTTCGGAAAGCAAACAAATTGATTTGTTCTGTTTGTGGCTCAACTTCCACAACATTTGCTTCCTCTAGCACAGGCTCTTTTAAAATCTTAGTAAATGGTACAAGAATTAGTTTAGAATCTTCTTCTGTAGGTTCAAAGAAATCATCAGTAGGAAGTACATCTTCTTCAATGATGACATTTCTATTTGCTACATCAGTGGGTAAAATATATTCATCTTGTAATGCTAATTCATAAATCCTTTTTCCAACTTCATTCCATGTAATCAATTCATTAAACTGATAAGTATCTGTGTGATATTCTAATTCAAGTCCTTTCGGTTTTGTTTCCAATGCAGTATGAACACCATTGGTTGTGCCACTTGAACCATACCAACCATATTCATTTTTAATGAAGCTAACTCTATCTTTGCCACTCTCTAGTTCTAACATTGCTTTTAGAATACGACCTTTAGAACCAACTGTACCTGCACCACGTTTTAAAAAGTCTGTAATAATATCTTCTTGTGATGGCACTTGTACTTCTACATCATTGACAGCATCAATATCTTCTTGATACCCTTGCATTTCTTCCACTTCATCTGGAATATCAAAATCATTTAGACTATCTTCTTTGCTTGAAAATGGATAGACTTCATTGAGAATTAGGCGATTTATTCTATCCACCATATCTTCGTATGAAGTGAAAAATAGTTGTCCGTCTCGTTCAAAATGCAATCCATCTTTTGTAGATCTGACTACTTCAAGATAATCACCAAACTCTGTGGTATAGGAAGTGTCTAATGCACCATAAAAGGAGCGAATGATACTAATCTTATCTTGCCTACTATTTTTATCATCAGATAGGAAATGATAGATTTCTGACTGCCATTCTACAACACCTATATCAAAATCCTCACTTACTAAAAAGGTATCAATTAAATCCGATACTTCTTCATCGTCTAAATCATAAGTAGTATCTCTCATGGCTTCATCAAGTGTTTCTAGTTCTTTTTTTGCTTCTTCTTGCTCTGTTTTGCTCTTTGGAATAACAAAAAAGCCATCTGTCGATAGCGTTTCCTTGCTAGTAACAGATGGCTTTTTAATTCCATTATCTATTTGATTTTGAATAGTTCTTCCTGTATCAGAAGTTCCTCGGCTGTTTTGTAAATCATGTTCAGATGTGCTTCCCTTGCTAGGGTATCCTCCGTCTGTGGTAATGGTTGTGCTTCTAGGAGTTTCTGTATCAAGTTCTCCTTGCGTTTCTCCATTTCCTCGTCCACTTGTAAAATCTTCTGATTGATTTCTCCCGATATGATTAGTTCCGACATTCTCTGTGGGTGGTGTTCCATCATATACTCTTTCCACATCGTCCCGAATTTGCCCACTGTTTCCGTTGGTTCGTTCTCCGAGATTGCTAGGTTGGGATACAATAGTCCGTCTACTCCCTCTGTATAAGTTAGGTTCACTAATGGTTCTTTCTTCATATAATTTGCTCCTTTCCATTTTTATGGTATTGATTTGGGCATTAAGCTCTTTTAAAACTGGTCTAGCTACTGTCATTACAGAAATGCCAATATCCATAAATATTTTCAATTCTCTATAATGTTTGATATTACTAAAGTTGCTATCATCAATAAAATTTGTATCAAGTCCAGACCTGCTTGCTACCATATAATATGTGCTATCGGTAATCAGCATTTTTAATTCTTCATGTACTACATCAAGGGGCATTCCGTATAGAATACTACTTTCATCGGTAACACGAAACTCTGTAATTTGACTTTCTAGTGTTTCCTCAACACGACTAGCAATCAGTTCATAGATGGCAGCTTCCATGTTGTCTGTTGAAACACCATATTTGTTATGCAGTCGAATGAGAACACTTGGTTTATACTGATCCTCTAGCTCCCACATATAGCCAACTACTTTTCTAAAACTTTCGGGAGTACCATTGGTATCCATTAAATCAAAATAATGTTTAAAGCTTGCTTGCGGGTTCGTCATATCAATGACTGCTAGTCCTTTTGCACCTTTATTAATACTTCTTCCGATATTTTCAGTATGCCATTCATCAAAGGTTGCTAGTTGTGTAACATTGGGATTTTGAACGTGTATCAATACTGTATTGTCAAAGGATCTTTTATAAAATCTCGACATGGTTGTAAGTAATAATTTCCATTCAGTTGCATTTTCTGTAAGTGGTTTTACCGACTTCTTATATAAGTCAGTAAGATATGTGGCTTTGCTCAAATTATTTATTCCTCCTTCCAAATTGCCTTTCGGTCGAGCTTATGCACAAACTGTTTGGCGCTTTCTAGCACATTTTTTGTTATGCCTTTCTCTGCCATAATAGTGGTAAATGATATGTATGTTGCTTCCACTTTTTTAGGTTGAGTAATCGTTGTTTCAGCTGTTTCTACATTCTTCGCCTCTAAAACTTCCTCAGCTTCAATTTCTGTTGGTTCACTCATTGTCACAACTTCTACTTCTTCAGTTACATCTTTGTTTGCATCAGCTTGTTTTCTTACAAACTCTTTTTGCTCTTTTGGGGTAGACACAGTATAAAGATTGCTAGTCTGTCCACCATTTTTGCTTTCTACAAATCGTGCTTCACGTTTCAAAAACCCTTTTTCAAAAAGTTCTTTCATCGATCTTTTCACTGTGGACACACTAATGTGTAGTTGTTTGCCAATCGTTGCAATAGATGGAAAGCAGGTGCGACGAACATTGTCCATTTTATCAACCAAGTACATTAAAATACTTAGTGACCTACTTTTTAAATCTGATTTTTGTGCATATAATTTAATTTCTAATGGCTTACTCATAGCAAACAACTCCTTCTTTTTATACTACTTTAATTTTACTAATTGCTACTGAAATAGGAGGCTAAAGCCTGCTCGATAACTTCCTCGATTTCTTTCACTGTTTCGCCACCAACAAAGTATTTTTTGATAACACTATCTTTTACTTTAACTGCTTTTGGCTTATTTGATTTTGCTTTTCTTGTCTTCTCTCCCGAAAGAATAGACTCGATTGCAAGTGCATCTAACTTCTTGTTTTCATGGTATTGCCTTAAAAGCTCAGCTTTCTTCATATCAATTTTACAACTTTCACTTTTTGAAAAACTTGCAATATATTTTTGGTTTTCCATATCCTCGATAAAAGAAAGTGTATAGGCTGTTAAGAAAGCAATATCACCATCATCAAGCATATTCATGAGTGATTTTTCAAGAGAAGCAATACGAATATACTTTGCAACTTTATCTCTTGATAACCCATAATCATTACTTAATTTTTCTCTGCTTTCTAACTTCTGCTGAACTTCAGCAGAAGTTCCATTTTCCTTGATTTCATCAGTGTTTAAGAGCTTTCCAATCTCTAATAAAAGGTCACTTCTTTTTCCTTGTTTCTTCATTGCTTCATAATGTTCTGCAAGGCAATAAGCACGTTCTGAATGTGTTAAATCTGTAAAGGAACGCTGTCTAAGGTTTGTTTCTGTTACAATTAAAACAGCTTCTTCCTCGGTTAAATCTTCTTTGATAACAACAGGTGCTTTTGTAAGTCCTGCCTTTTCACCTGCATTTTTTCGATTGTGTCCACTTAAGATAATATACTCATTACCTTTATTCCACACGATGATCGGTAGTATAATACCAAATTCCTTGATACTGCCTACCATATCTTCAAGTTGCTGTCCCTCATAAAGTTTGAACTTATGATGAGGAAATGGTTTCATCTTTGAAAATTCAAGCTCCGTAATTCCACTTGTTGCAGGTTCTTCACCGAAACTTAGCATATCTGCAAAATCTTCAAGGGCGATAGGTGGTTTATCTTTAAATGCCATTTTCAATCAACTCCTTTACAAAGTTTTCATAAGCGATAGCCGCAGCATTGGTAGGTGCATATTCACAAATAGTCTTTTGATACATACTCGCTTCTGCCACTTTAATGGAACGAGGAATGCGAGTTTTAAAGATTGGAATATGTCCACCAAAGGTGCTATCAATCATCGCATTCACATGAGCTGATACAAGTGTATGCGCCGAATCCATTGTAACCAAAATCCCTTCAATTTTAAGGTGACTATGATTATTATTCTTTTGCAATGATTTATAGTGTTTCAAAAGTTCTGATAAACCTTGTGCTGATAATAGTTCTGCTTGTGTTGGAATTATAATACTATCTGCACACATCATTACATTAATCATAGGTGTTCCAATTTGCGGCATACAGTCAATTATAATATAATCGTATAGAGGTTTTAGCGTTTGAATTACTTCTAGTAATTTCGTTTCTCTAAAGTCAACATTACATAGATTACGTTCAAGTACAAATAAGCTACTATTAGCAGGAATGAGATCCACACCATTTGCATTTTGGTATATATATTCTTCTGGTGATGGAAGTTCTTCCTCCTGTATAACTTTGTTAATCAATGTTGAGATTGTGATTTGTTGCTTATTTGGATTTGCGATACCTCCAATAATGGAAGCATGTCCTTGTCCATCAAAATCAATGAGCAAGACTTTGGATTCTTGTTTTGCTAGTAAGTAAGCAAGTGTGGTAGCTGTGGCTGTTTTGCCAACACCTCCTTTCTCGTTCATTACTGCTATTACTTTTGCCATAGGCGTAGTATCCTTTCGTATTTAGTTTTGGGGTTTGTTGGAAAATGGTTAAAAAAAGGACTAAGCTTGCAAAACCCTTAACCATGGGCTTTTCAGCTTAGTCTTATTATACTCTCCGCGCCTATATAGATATCGCCACCTGTTCGTTTTTTCATATCCTCATATATACTTGTATGCTCCATACTATTCTCACCCTCTTCTATATATTCCAGTATTGATTTATACAATATATGTAGAGAATAATTTATATATACTATGTAATTTTAATCCCTTACATCATCAATCAAAGTGTGCTCAAAATTATTTTGCTCTTGAAGTAAACAAGAAACTCCTTTCATGATTTTGAGTACAAAAAATCCCCTCAAAGGATTATCCTTAAAGGGGAGTGTTCGTTGTTATTTAGTTTTTGCATAGTGAGCACAATTTGGTATTTTGACTTTTATTCATATATTGTCTCTTCATATCTATAGACACTGATAAAACGATAACCTAAAGTCTTTGTCATATAAAAAATTCCTGTCAACGGAAAAGTTCTAGCGTAAAATCCTTCTTATTCATGATTGGTTCCTGTGGTTCAATAATGAAGGAAGGCTTTAAAGGTAAGTAGAGAACTACCTTTTCTTTAAAATCTTCTAATATCTTGAAGAATTGATTTCCTATTTTCCCTTGTGCATCTATCTCCTCAAGATACTTCTCAGCATCCAAATCATGATAGGAAATTGACTCTTCCTTAATTTTCTTGCCAATACCCAATAACTTTCTCATAAACGTATGAAAAATCAGCTTTCCACACTTATGTTCTTATTAGGTGATCTATTACAGTGAAATGCTTTACCAAGAATTGTGCTCATAATGGGTATTATTTGACTTTAGATAAAGCAACCTTTGCGTAAGAATTCCAATCAAGACTATCTGTATTAATAACATTTGTTTCCAGCAAAGAACTATTAGCTGTATTGATAAGAATATTTTGATTTGCTATATAATCGTTTATGGTCTTTTCCGAAAATTGCACTGTATTATCTCTGTGGTGCATTCTTTCAAATATCTTATCGTTACTCACTGTGCATAATATTGTGTGTGCATTAAGATTATACAATCTCTGCTCAATATCTCTATATTCTTTATCAAGACTGTTTTGAAAGCATAAAGCAAAATTTAAGTGAAATCTTTCAAAAACATAGAACAATCCCCTCGCTCTACGAGAATGATTCCCCATTGAATTAGCATAATTATTTAACTGTTCCAACATAGTAATGCGTTCTGATAAAATTTTCATATTATCTTCTCTAGATAAATTTTCGTATTTTCCATTAATAAGATTTAGGTTTTGCGAATAATTTTCTGAAAGATAAATAACATTTCTTTCGCTATCAGGATTCATTTGGTGAATTTTCTTTATTGCATTAAATATAGAGGTTTTTCCTGAACAACTTTGCCCCTCCAAAATAATACCTCTAATTTGTTTTGACATACTAATATCCATTCCTTTCTCATAGTCTGGCAACTTTGGACAGTAAGGTACAAATTGCCGTGTGAAAAATCTTATTTTTCACACTATACCCTCCTCTCAAAATATAAATTGCATGGTATTCCAACTATGTTTTAGTTACTTCGTAATTAGATTTATTAGCCTACTTTAAAGGATACGCGCCCCTTATACCGTCAACTGCTCATTTCATTCAGGACTATAATAGGTTTCAAACCCATTATTAATAATACTTCTATTTCTTTTTACTTGAAAGAAAATCAATACTATATTCAAAAAGTCAACACAAGAACCACCCGCATTTATCAAAAAAAGTAAAAATGTATATCCGTTAAGCAGTCCAAGCAAATATGACACTGGTAATGCCACTAAAGAAAGTACAATAAACGGCATACAAGACACTACGATAAAACGTCCTTTTTTCATTGGTTCTTGAGTATAGATAAATCCAAATATGCCATTGAATCCCCAAAATGTTTTACTTGATGATAATACATTTGGAATAAATGCCCCATGAATCAATTCGTGCAAGATTGTATAGAGAAAAGTAACCACAATGAATGCGGCAGTCATTATATCAAGACTAATACTAAAGGAAATTGTATCACCTGTGAATGCACCGAATAGTTCTGGTTCTAAATAATATCCAATAAGAATGACCACTCCACATAAAATAAGTATAAACGGATAAGAAAACAAAATTGCAAGAGGCAAATTTTTAGGCTCTTTTATCTTTATCCATCCGTCCTTTTCGAGCCTTTCTTTCAAGTTTAAATCTGTCTTTGGAAGTTGTTTT
>JAWXVC010000016.1:0-52064 GCA_044425805.1 Lachnospiraceae bacterium
CAAACCAGTTCGAGTGGATCGGTAGAATGAATAGTATTGTAGCACAGATAGAAGAAATCATTTTTTCTGAAATAATTTATAAATAAATATCATCTTTTTAAAACTCATACTGCTTTTGGTATGAGTTTTTTTGCTATAATAATATTAAAGGTAGGTGCTACATCATTTCAAATGCAAAAGTCAAACTCATTCGTTTTTTGGAAATTCTAAAAGATACAAGCAAACTCTAAGATTTGACGGTCGCAGAGTAAGAGCTGTTATTGGCGAGAAAACGAAGACACGCACTATTCATGGTAGGTGCAAAACGACTTCACTTAGGCTTTGAAACCCCCGAATACAAGATGGGATATATGGTAGTGCAGGTGGTAGATAGTTGAGTATACTATAAATACAGCACTAATATACAGTTGGGCGTGATAGATGTGTAGTATCTATCATTAAAAAAATTTAATGTTATTTGTTAAAATAAAATAAGCTATCAACATTTTCAAGTTGATAGCTTATTTTCAGTTTATTTCTTTGTTGCAATGATAGCTACATATCCGCCTTCTCTATATCCATCACGAACATCTTCGACAATTTTATCTGTGTAAAGAGGATTATTGCATAATGTTTGCTTAAACGAAAAATCTTCTGAAAATTCACTTTTAGCTAAAGCTTTTTTCTTGTACTCAATTGTATGCCAGTTTGCCGATTTTACAAGCTCCATAGGATAAGGAAGTTTGGGCATTACTCCCGCTAAGTCTATGTGTTCATATTCTCCAACGTTTTTTGCTAGTAAATACATTAAACCATAGGCACTTTCTTTTGGAACATCTATAATGATTAAATGTCCATTTTCTTTCAGTGCTTTGTAACATTTTTTATATGGTTCTTCTAGGTCAACTATGTAACTTGAGCTTCCATTAAAGTAAATTAAGTCGTAAAAGTTTTCTTCTAAATTAGCATCTTCAACAGTTGTAACTTTAACATTAAACCCTCGTTTTTTTGCAATTTCTGCCATATCAGAAGATGGTTCAATGCAATCCTGTATTTCAATTCCGTTGTTTTTCAACGCCAATTCAAATAATCCACTGCCACAACCTATTGACAATGTGTTGTCATGTTTAACTGATTCTATCGACTCTTTTACTAATTTAAATTCACTTAAAAACACAGGTTCATTAGCAACAAACCAACTGTCATATTTATCTGCATAACCATCAAATTTTTGTTTTTCCATATTTTACCTCACTGTTAAATTAATATTATTACATTTTCCAAAATTCTAATTCATACATACTTGATTGTGTGTAAATTTTCTTCAAATTATTTTTGCGTTCATCATCTAAAGATTCACAAATTACATTTGCAAATGCAATCCATTCATCACAACTTTTTTTATATTCATTTGTTGTATAATCGCATACAAATTCTTTGTAATAAGAAGTCATAATCTGTGGATATTGCTTTAAGACAAGCCGAAATACTTCATAATATCCAATCATACACGGAATAAACGCCATCAAGATTTCAGGGATATCTTGATTTACCGCATAGTCAAACAAAAAATCTGTATACGCTTTACAAACATGATTTTTTTCAAAGTTTTCAATATCATCATCGGTCAAATTATTGTCACTTAAGTATTTAAGTCTTGTTGCATTTTCACTGTCATTAACATAACCTAAAACAGAAGCAAAAACTTTCATTTCCTTGAGTGTTCTACTCTTAAAAACAGCCATAGCGTGTACTCTAATATAATCTCTTAAATACAGGCTATCTTGTATTATATAGTTTAAAAACTTCTCTTGGCTTAATGTATCATTGCACATTTCTTTGATAAAACCTACTTGTAAACATTGTTCCCAAATTGGCTGTGTGTCTAGTGCGATTTCTTCCATAAATGTCAAATCAATTTTCCTCCATTATAATGACCCATTTGTTATTCTACTCTTTAAGTTCGCCAAACAGATTAAATGCGTGGTTCATAGGACCTCTGCCTTTGCCCAAATCGAGCATATCGGCAAGTGCACCCGAGATATATTCTTTAGCTTTTTTAACCGATGTTTCAAGGTCAAATCCCTTTGCAAGATTAGATGCAATAGCACTAGAAAGTGTACAGCCTGTTCCGTGGGTATTTTGGTTGTTTATCCTTTTTCCATAGAACCAAGTTTCTTTTCCATCGCTATAAAGCAAATCTTTGGCATCATTTATGCTATGTCCACCTTTAAGCAAAACGGCACAGCCACATTCCTCGCCGATTTTCTTTGCTGCCAGCTTCATGTCGTCCTCATTTTGAATTATCATTCCAGATAAAACCTCTGCCTCGGGAATATTTGGAGTAATAAGCGTTGCAAGTGGAATTAACATATTCTTTAGCGTAGACACTGCTTCATTTTCCATAAGACTTGCACCACTAGTTGCCACCATAACAGGGTCAACAACAATATTTTGTGCTTTATAAAACATAAGTCTTTGTGAAATTACCTCAATTAGTTTCGATGATGCCACCATGCCGATTTTTACAGCATCTGGGCGAATATCCTCAAATACTACATCAATTTCCTCTCTTAAAAACTCAGGTGTAACGCTGAAAATACTTTTTACACCAGTTGTGTTTTGTGCCGTTAGTACTGTAATTACACTCATTGCATACACGCCATTCATGGTCATAGTTTTCAAATCTGCCTGAATTCCCGCACCTCCGCACGTGTCAGAACCTGCGATTGATAATGCTGTTTTCATTCTTAATCTCCTTTTGACATTATTTTTACATTTATTAAGTGTTCTTTTGGCTCATACCCCAAAGAACGCAAATAGTCCTCTGCTATGGTATCCTAAATACCCACAGAAACTAAAATTGTGCCGTCAGCATCAAAATTTATGCCCTCTAACTCATTTGATCACCATTGCTAATGAAAGTTCTGAAAGTTCCTTACACGCATTTTCAATATCTTCCTGTGCAAAAATAGCTGAAACCAAGGCTACACCGTCAACACCACTGTTTGACAGCTCCATTATGTTATGCTTGTAAATTCCACCAATAGCAACAACAGGAATATTTACAGCGTTGCATATTTTTTTAAGTTCATCGTATGGCACATAATCAGCATCATGCTTAGTTTTAGTTGTGAATACTGCCCCAACTCCAAGATAATCAGCACCTTGTTTTTCGGCAAGTAATGCTTGCTCTACTGTTTGAGCAGACACCCCTAAAATCATATTA
This sequence comes from Lachnospiraceae bacterium, assembly GCA_044425805.1. Classification (GTDB taxonomy): domain Bacteria; phylum Bacillota; class Clostridia; order Lachnospirales; family Lachnospiraceae; genus RGIG6307. The sequence goes on from JAWXVC010000016.1 coordinate 3,209, forward strand.
TCACCAATAAGCTGTCGCACATTTTGCACCTGCATATCACGTTGCCCCACATGAATACCATCTGCCTTACAAGCGATTGCGATTTCTACATTATCATTGATAAAAAATGGGACATTATATTTTCGACAAAGCTTTTTTATTTCAAAAGCCTCTTTTAGGAAATCATCACCGTAAAGCTCTTTTTCACGCAGCTGAACACAAGTAACTCCACCCTTTAATGCACATTCAACCTGTTCGTAAAGACTTCGTATTCCTATCCATGCTCTATCGGTTACTGCGTATAGCAGCATTATATCTTTATCGCACTTCATACTTTGCACCTACATCAAGTTCAGTAGTCGTAAGGTTATACATCGCATCAATGATATAGTTTCTATAAGACGAATTTCCATCAAGGTTGCTCATTCTCTTGTGAGATATTTCCCCACAAAGTCCCATTGAACAAACACTTGCTGCGACTGCATCGAGTGGTGTATCTGGATTTGCTGAAAGGAAAGCAGTAGTCATTGCGCTAAGTTGGCAGCCCGTTCCTGTAACTTTACTCATCATAGGATGTCCATTTCGGATACAATAGGCCCTGTTTTTGTCGGCTACAATATCAATAGCACCAGTAATGGCAATTACAGCACCTGTGGCTTTTGAAAATTCTTTTGCAAAAATAACAATCTCATCAAGGTTGTCATCGGTAACAATATCCGAAATATCCGCATCCACTCCTTTTGTTGAACCACTGCCAAATGCCAACGTTTTTATTTCGGAAATATTACCGCGGATTGCTGTAAACTTTACCTCCTTCATAAGTTTTAATGCAGTTTCTGTACGAAGTTTTGATGCACCAGCACCCACCGGGTCTAAAAGCACAGGGTGATTAAGCGAGTTTGCTTTTTTTCCTGCTAAAAACATAGCTGAAATTGTTCTTTCGTTGAGTGTTCCTATGTTAATATTAAGTGCAGTACAAATTGATGTAATTTCTTCCACTTCAGAATAATCATCTGACATAATAGGTGACGCACCACAAGCAAGTAAAATATTAGCACAGTCGTTAACGGTGACATAATTTGTAATGTTGTGGACGAGGGCAGAGTTTTCCTTTAGATTTACTAGTTGTTTTGAAATCATAGTTTTCCTCCTCTTAAATTTTGTATGGTTTTGAATAACGCAAAAAAGGAGACACCTTAATTAGATGTCTCCGTAAAAATCTTGTATGATTCCCTACGTTGGCATTATCCAAATCAGGTTAATGGGTCGAAAGTCATACTTTCCTCTCAGCCTGTCATACAAGCTCCCCTATTTTTTCATTATACCACATAAAAAATATTTTGTCAACGAGCAGCCTTATGTGCAAATTTAGTTACATTCCTTATATCTACTTTTATGCTTGCTGTTCGCAATCTGACATTGTAATATCGCCATACTCATTAACAATTATAAAATCATCTGTTTCAATACTGAGTGCCTGTATAATTCCATTTTTTCTATAAGAGTTTGCAGAAGACTTCTTTATAAATTAAGTCAATGCATCTTCTGATATTGATAAAATATTACCTGCTGTATCAAGATTTGTAAAAGTCAATAATAGCGCTGAAACAAAAGCAGCGGTAATTGAGAACTTAAAAATATTTTTCGGCAAATATTTGGGGTTAATCTAATAGTAGTTCTTGTTCTGAAAATATAAAAAATTAATATTAGGTATCAATTATATATTATCTATAATAGAATAAATAGCATCTGCTCCACCATTTTGGGTTAACCACCGAGATGGTGGTTTTTTTATGTTCAAAAATAATTTTTACTGACACCACATTGCAATTAAAAAATGTCCGTTGTCTATTAGAGTGATAATTCGAACCAAAGTGATTTTTAGGAGCGTATGGCTATATTCAACATATTTATTTCAAGAAGTTTTCAAAAACACCCTGACAAAATGGAGATATTTTTCCGTATAGTGTAAGATATTTTATTAACTACCCCGCCACTAGGAGCATATTTTGTAGGTTGTTAAGTGTAGGAGGTTAAAAAGGGTGGTCAAAATAGCAATTTTTCTCCATATAGTAGAGAAAGATTTTTAAAACTACCCCACAAAACGCAAAATTTCTCCCGTTTAGTGTAGAGATGTTTTTTTGAAGGGTGCGAATTTGATGTTGAGTTGTAGGTTGTTATATGAAAAGAAATTTTCAAAATGTATTACGAATTTGCAATAAAAATGTCCGTTGTCTAGTAAGGGGATGTTTTAGTTTTACTCGTATACTTTTACCTATTTGCATAATCTACCGAGCGAGAATGAAAAAATTCCATATTGATACTTCACTCTCATTCATATTGTGTAGGTTGTTTAGTAGATGGATAAATAAATTCTAACAGGGGGTTCGCAATCAGGCTATATTTTGTCCGTTGTAAAGTAGAAACCTAAATTATTTCAAACAAAGAAAGGAAACCAAAATTATGAAAAATGAAGAAAAAACCACTGGAACACCAATTCCACCACTAACCACCATAACAGCCACAGAGCTGTTACAAACGCAGTTCACTCCACTACAATTTGCAGTAGATAAATTATTGCCACAAGGCATATTTATCTTTGCAGGAAGTGGGAAAATCGGTAAGAGTTGGCTTGCACTTGATATGTGTATATCCGTATCTACTGGAGCTGATTTTTGGGAAGAAAATACATCAGTTGGAGAAGTTTTATACCTTGCATTAGAGGATAATTACAGACGATTACAAAGTCGAATGCTAGAGATTATCGAAGAAACTGATAACAGCTATGAGCAATTACATTTTGCCATTGCATCACTCGGTATTAGCAACGGACTTATTGAACAAGTAAAACAATTTATAACTACCTATCCCAGTACCAAACTAATCGTGATTGACACCCTAGAGCATATCAGAAATACCACTGCTGAAACCTCAATGTACGCTCATGATTATAATGATATTCAGAAGATTAGAGCCGTTACAGAGGTACATGATGTTACTATTTTGCTCATTCATCACACAAGAAAAATGTTTGATCCAGACCCACTAAACACATTAACTGGTAGTACAGGATTAGTTGGTGCAGTAGATGGAGTTTGGATACTTGAAAAAGAGAAACGCACCGAGAACAACGGTAAGCTAACTATCGTAAATCGAGATACGCAAGGTTATTGCTTCAAGGTGGAATTTGATGAAGATGATTTCAAATGGAATAACTTAGGTGACTACGAACAAGCAACAAAAACGGAAGATACTTTTTGTGTGTTAATCAATGAATTTTTAAAAGAGAATTGGCAAGGTACTGCGACTGAACTTGTTGTTGCCTTAGCGAGAGAAACCATTACAGTAAGCAATGTAACTAAGCGATTGAACAAACGTAAGGAGCAATTATTTGCCGATTACAGGATTGATTATAACTTTAAACGTACAGGACAAGAACGTATTATCACTTTAGTTAGAATGGCAGATGTGACACATGACACTACTGATATAGATACCCCTACCGATAACGAAAATCCACCTTAATGGGGGTATGTATATATCCACTGTCATCTGTCATTGAAAGTAACTAATATAGAAGAGCTGCGAAGCAGAATTGGATGCAACGTCACGTTGCCTTAAGAATAGCAAGCACAGCAAAAGGATAACCTTTTACGAATTTGCTGACGTAAATATGCTTGTTAGGCTCTGCCTAAGACCGATTACTTTTCTGCGAAAAGGAGGTGCTAACGCACATGGGGGAACAAAAACGCAATAGAAATATCCAACTCATAACAAGAGTAAACAAAGAGGAACATGATTTCATTAAGGAGAAGATGTCACAGCTTGGAACGAATAATTTTAACGCATTTTCACGCAAGATGTTAATAGATGGAAAAGCGATAAATGTAAATCTTACAGAGTTTCATAACCTTGCAAATGAAGTCAATAAAATTGGTGTGAATATCAATCAGATTGTTAAATTATGTAACGAAACACATTCAGTTTCAGACGATAAACTAGACCAATTACAACAGGAGGTGCATGAGATTTGGCAGTTACTAAAATCATCCCTATCCACACTACGATTGATAAGTCGATAACATATATCTGCAACGCAAGCAAGACGGAACAATGCCTTTACATTCATTCAGAAAATTGCTTTCCACAGACTGCAAGCATTGAGTTTGATTTTCTATATAGACAAGCTCAAAGTGGTGCTAATACACTTGGTAGACATCTAATTCAATCCTTTGCACCTGATGAAGTTACACCAGAGCAGGCACATGAAATTGGCAAACAATTAGCGAAAAAACATTTGAATGGCGAATACGCCTTGGTAATGTCCACCCATGTAGATAGAAATCATATCCACAATCATTTTGTATGGTGTGCTGTCAATGTTAAAAGTCATAATAGGTATCGTTCCAATCGTGGTACTTATCATGAAATACAAAGGCAAAGTGACGAACTATGCAAAGAAAATGGTTTGTCCGTTATTGAAATCAAGAGTGGTAAAAAAGGTAAAACCAAACATGAACTAGAGCATATTTCCAAAGGTACAAGCTACAAAGAAAATCTTAGAATTGACATTGATAAAACGATTATCACTTCTACGAACTTTGATGATTTTATACAGCAAATGAAGTTGCAAGGCTATGAAGTCAAGCAAGGTAAATACTTATCGTTTAAGCATACAAATACAGAGCGATTTACACGCACACAAACACTGGGCGATGCTTATTCTATCTCAAATATTAAATCAAAAATTGATGGCAGACCGATTAAAACGACGCTTAAAAAGCTACACAATTTAAACGATGATAAATTCCAAAATAGCAAAGGACTTTTATATTGGGCAAGTATTCAAAACGCTAAAATATCAGCTGCCACTCTATCACTATTTAGAAGTAAAGGTTTTACAGACTTAGAAGATTTTCAAAATAAGTATGCTACTATCAATGCAAGTTATGATGTAGCACTAAGTAATCTCAAATCCACAGAAAACGAGATAAAAACGCTGAAAGAATTACAAACCAAGCTACGTATTTATGGTCGCACCAAAGAGGTTTATACTGCTTTTTCTAAGGCACACAACAAAGATAAATTTATACGAGATAATGCAGGTGCTGAAAGCGATATTATGTTACACGAAACAGCCAAACGATACTTAAAATCCTATAAAAATAAATATGGTAATGTCCCGAACTCCAAAGAAGTCAAAGAAAAACTTCAAGCACTGGAACAAAAGAAATCTAAGCAATATGAGGAATACAAACAGATTAAGGGGGAGCAATCAGAAATGATGAAGTTACAATCCAATTTACAGAAAATGATTGGCAAAAACATAAATGAAAGAGAGGAATTCAATGAGAGATAACAAAAATATGAACCTACAAAACAAATTTGGTTTAACAGTAGACGAAGCAGCACTATATACTGGTGTTGGCAGAAATACACTGCGTTCACTGATTAAAAATCAGAAACTACCATCACTACTAATTGGCAGAAAAAATGTCATTCGTACAGATGCGTTAGAAGAATTTCTAACCGTAAATCAAGGTATCAATCTCCTAGACTTTGAGAATGTAAAAGCTGTCAGCTAATTAGAGTTGAAAAAGTTCACAATATCAGAGTAGAAATCTGCTTGACCAATATGATATACTATTACTATCACATCAAGCAGTTCTACTTTGCCATTATAGGAGGAAAAATTATGGCAAAAGGATCTGTTAGAAAAAAAGGTAAGAAGTGGTATTTTAGATTTTATGTAGAGGACGAAAGTGGCAATCGTATCCAAAAAGAAATGGCTGGCACTGAAAGTAAATCAGAAACTGAAAGTATGCTCCGTAAAGCTATGGAAGAATACGAAAATCAGAAGTTTGTGGCTAAGGCTCAAAATGCAACATTAGCTGATATGCTTGATATGTGGATGAATGAAGAATTATATCCAAGTAAACGCAGTAATGGTACAGCAAGGTCGTATATCAACACAGCTAACCGAGTAAAGAAACACGCTATTGGTAAACGCAAGCTCAAAACGATTACAGCTGAACATATGCAAAAGTTCTTTGATGCACTGTCAAGTCCACAAAAGTTATCCGATGGCACGATGTCAAAAGGCTTATCGTCTGGTAGCCTTAATGTGTATGCTGCTGTTATGCGTGGAGCATTTCGATTTGCAGTATTTCCAAAACAATTAATTACATTCAATCCCATGCAGTATGTTGTGGTTAGAAGTCATAACGATGGATATGAAATGTTTGTAGAAGAGAATGAAGTCCAAACAGAAAATTCTGTTATCAACCATGAGCAATTTTTAGGTATTGAAAACTATCTAAGAACAAGAAATATCCCATCACTACTGGCATTTCAAATTGGATATTATACTGGGCTAAGGATTGGCGAAGTTTGTGGAATTGGGTGGAATGATATTGATTTAGAAGAACAATATCTAACAGTTAGACGAAGTATGACATACAGTAATATTCGCAACTGCACTGTTATCGGACCGACGAAACGCAAAAAAATACGAACTGTTTATTTTGGAGATACGTTAGCTGAATTATTAAGACAAGCTAAGGCAAAGCAAGAAGAAAATCGCATTACTTACGGCGAACTCTACACACAAAATTACTACACAATGGAAAAAGTGAATAATCGCATTTTCTATGATGTTCATACACTCCCAGTTGATGAAACACTAAATGAGAAGTTTCAACCTATGGCACTTGTATGTGTTAGACACAATGGTGCATTTGTATCTCATAGGTCAGTCAGCGATATGTGTATTACGCTTAGGAAGAAAATTGATGGACTTGATAACTTTCATTTTCATAAGCTAAGACACACATATTCTACCAAACTTATATCAAATGGTGTAGCACCAAAGGACGTACAAGAACTACTGGGACATTCAGATTTAAGCACCACAATGAACATCTATACACATGGCTCTAGTGAATCAAAGAAAAATGCAGTTATGCTACTAGATGAAGTAGCAATTTAATGAGAAAACAAAACTTGCCCTTGTAAAATTCCAGTAAGGGAAAAAACAAGGGCAATAAGGGTAAATATATAGCTAAAACCTAAGAAACATCAGTGTTTAAAAGGGTTTTAGGGTAGCAAGTGAGATTATTTATATTAGGTTGGGAGGAAACAATATGAAAAATTATCAATTATTAATAGGTCTTACTTTGATTGCAATATCTAATATTATTTCTGCGATTATTATATATCAAGGAATAATTTTTTTAGCTAAATATTAGTATCCAAGCAAATAGAATTATGAATGCAATTTATATTTGACGGAGGAGGAAACTTATGCCAATAATAGTGCTGAATATATTTGCAGGAACAATTTATACTGTGATTGCTTTAATTTCAATTGCTAATATAGTAAATCCTAAATGGTTGTGGAAAAAATTTGAAAGCCACAACGCAAAGAAAGAACCGACTAAAGAATATTTCATTTTAAGAAGAATTATCGGAGTATTCGGTTTGGTAGTAATTAGTTGCATGCTTCTATTTCCATATTTGAGTAGCTTGGGCTAAGATTATGAGCACAATTCTTGATAGAACATTTCAATAGATTTGGAGTAGAAAAGAAAACTAATTTCGAAGTGTCACTAGTTTGAGAATGAATAAACATATTTTATATAATATGAAAGTAGAGGTTGTTATGAAAAAGAAAATTTTATTAGGGTTTTGTACAGTAGTAGTGATTTTAATTGCAACAATTTTATTTATTACTAACGGATTAAAGCATACAATAGCTACTGGTATATGCTTAGTTACTGATAACAGTGTTATAGTGATAGTAGATGATAGTCCTATGGAAATATCCGACCAAAGCTCTATTGAAAATATGCTAGTAGATTTGCAAACTGGTGATAAAGTTATAATTACACATGACGGTGTGCAAGAAACTTACCCTGCACGTACTGGTGTTTACAAATTACTTAGAATAGACACTGATAGTATAAATGAAGTGTCCCCAAAAACAATCACACAACTTGTCGAAATGGGATATATAGCGAAAGAATAATCGTGTTATGAGCATAATGCGAAGTATACACGGGGTCTCGTTATCTTTAATTGGGACATATCCTTAAACATTAAGCTTGTATTTTACAGATTTTTTAATAATGCTCTAAGTATTCTTTTTGTAAAGAGTACCTAGAGCATTATTTTATATTCGGATTTTATTTTGTTACAATAACCGAGTTTGTACATATGATATAAAAAACCTCTCACGATAAAATCATGAGAGGTTAAATATTCTGAGGGGTAGTAATTGTTAGATTACACAATCCCAACTAAGATCTAATTCTTCTAATAATTCTTTGGTAGGAATACCGAATTCATCCCAACCGTGTGAAGCATAGTAATCATCTAACATACCATCAACATTTGGAATGTGATTAGCAGAACCACCAGTCATACGACGTTTGCGCATTCTAGGAGGAAGCTTGTCATCTTTTCTAGATTGACCATCTCTAACAAGGTACATACGTTTTAGAGTGAAGATACGTCTACCGATGTTGATTAATTCTTCTTTTGTCATGTCCCAACCAGTAATCCATGTTAACCAATCAACGAATAATTGACATGTTTCTTCGCCAGTAGCATCAAGTAAGAATTTACAGCATGTAAGAGAATCACATAGACACATGATGATTTCCATTTCTGTATTCATCTTAACTTTGTGTTCTTCTGAGTGGTTATCAAGTTCAACGATTTCACCATCACCGAAACCAAATCCGTGGTAAGAGCCGCCGTATTCAGGACCATGTGAGTTTGTAGCAAGGTGACAGGCACCACGAGGGCTTGTCGCATATTGAAGAGCAACACTGCTTGAGTATCTAGGATCATGTGCTGGGAATTCAAGTCCACGAACATGTACAGCGAATTCTTCACTATTACGTCCAAGAACTTTAGCAGCAACGCGTGTACCATCAGCAAGAACTGCACCGAAGTCTTCACGTTTACCAATTTTGTGCATTAAGCCAATCATATCTTCGATATTACCGAAACGAGCTTTCATGCCGAGCATTTCTTCTGTAAGGATGCCTCTTTCGTATGCTTCCATAGCAAATGAAATAGCGTTAGCAGCACCGATTGTATCTAAACCATATAAATTACATAGTGTGTTAGCGTGAGAAATAGCAGGTAGATCATCAATCATACAGTTAGGACCAAATAATGCGATTGTTTCGTATTCAGGGCCTGCTGCATTTTCACATTGGTAAGGACCTTCCTTAACAGTGATGATACGTCCACAACGGATTGCACAGTTTGCACAGCTATATCTACCAGATAAAAATTCTGCATTCATTTTAGGAGTAGCGATGTTCTCAGTTTCGAAGTTACCATCTCTCCAGTTGTTGATAGGTAAATCACCAATTTCTTCGATAAAAGGAATCGCACCAGATGTACCACCTTCACGTAGACCTTCCATTCTCTTCATAACAAGTGGAGCCCATGTCTTAACAGATGTATTAAATTCTGTCTCACTAGCAATAGGAGTAGCGATGTTGCCAAGTACACAGATAGCTTTTAAGTTCTTAGATCCCATAACGGCACCTACACCACATCTACCAGCAGCTCTAGCATCTTCACCATCGTTCATGATACAGGCAAGTAATGACTTCTTCTCGCCACCTTCACCGATAGAAACAGTAGTGATACGCTTGCCGTGTTTTTCTTTTAGCATCTCATCCACTTTGAATGTATCAACACCCCAGTACTCTGTAGCATCTAAGAGCTCAGCCTGTCCATCTAAGATGTTAAGGTATACAGGCGCATCAGCACTTCCTGTAAAAATAATTCCATCATAACCTGCGCGTTTTAGCTTTACACCAAAAGTACCGCCAGAGTTCGCTTCGCCATAAGAACCTGTTAGTGGAGATCTTGTGACAACTTGATAACGACCAGCATTAGGCATTCTAGTGCCTTCTGTAGGGCCTGTTAAGAAAATAAGTACATTCTCAGGGCTAAGTGGATCGGTATCTGATGATGTCTCATCATATAAAATCCTAGCGCCTAAACCACTTCCGCCAAGATATTGGCGCATGATTTTTTCGTCAAAAAATGTGTCTTCCATTGTTCTATTTGTAAGGTTGACACGAAGTATCTTTCCTTGATAACCGTAATGCATAATATCCCTCCAATTAAACGTATATATATTGTAAATAAACATAGAATTATTATGGCATAAAAGAAACATGATTGCAATACAAAACAAAGTAATGTACAATAAGAATACTGTAAAAGTTACAAAGGAGTAAGGTATGAATGATGTTTTAGAAACGATTTCTAATGCGTATCCAACGCTTAGTAAGGGACATAAGAAAATTGCAAACTATATATTGGAGAGTTTTGAAGATGTGATTTTTATGACAGCGCTAGAGGTTGCACACCATTTAGAGGTATCTGAATCTACAGTTGTACGTTTTTCCCAAAAGATAGGATTAGAGGGTTATCCAGAACTATTAGTTGCGCTACGAACTCTTGGAAAGGATAAACTCCAAAAGGCACAGCCACCCAAGGTCACTGAAAAGGAATATGATGACTGGGGGGTTATCGCATCTGTACTGCAGTCTGATATGAACAAGATTCATGAAACACTACAGGAGTTGTCTGCGGATGTATTTGGTGTTGCAATCGATACGATACTAGAGGCAAAGCACGTATATATTCTAGGGCTTAGAAATTGTGCGCCACTTGCATCGTTTTTACATTTTTATTTAAATGTCCTAAGGCCGGATGTTATCTTGCTAAATAGTAATTCGGCAAGCGAAATTTATGAGCATTTATTTAGAATTAATAGTGAAGATGTAATCGTTGGAATAAGTTTTCCGAGATATTCGATGCAGACGATCAAAGCAATGGAACTAGCCAATGATAAAGGTGCAAAGGTTATTGCCATTACAGATGACAAACATTCTCCAGTGAATCTTTATTCGAGTATTAATTTATTTGCAAAAAGCGAAATGACAAGCGTGGCAGAGTCGTTAGTAGCACCACTTAGTTTGCTAAATGCAATCGTTGTAGCTCTTTGCCTCAGAAACCCAGAGCGCGCGGTTAAACAGCTTAGAGAACTAGAAGATATTTCAAGTGAATATCAAATTCTAGAAAAAGATGACATTAATTATATGGATGAAAAAATTGATTTTACGGTGAAGCATTCATAAATAACTAATGGAATACAAAGAAACCAAGAAGTGGAGAAATATATTGAAAACGTGTATTGTAATAGGAGGTGGCGCAGCTGGTATGATTGCTGCATATAAGACTGCATCCATGGGTCACAAGGTGACACTTATAGAAAAAAACGAAAAACTGGGGAAGAAGATTTATATAACAGGAAAAGGGCGTTGTAATGTTACAAATGCTTGTGATGTTGAGGATTTGTTCAAGCAGATGATTTCTAATCCAAAGTTTATGTATAGTAGCTTTTATCAGTTCACCAACGAGCAGATGATAGCGTTGTTAGAGGAGTTTGGTTGTCAGATTAAGATAGAGCGTGGTAACAGGGCTTTTCCAGTGAGTGATAGAGCTTCGGATGTTATAGGTGCATTACAAAGAGCTATGAAGTCCGTTGGTGTTAAGATTATGCTCTACACAAAGGTGAAGGAACTTCTTATAGATGAAGGGGTTGTCTTAGGGGTGTTGTTAGATGATGGAAGAACGCTTCGAACAGATTCTGTAATTTGTGCGACGGGAGGTGTTTCTTACCCGACAACAGGTTCTACTGGAGATGGCTACCACTTCGCCAAAAACTGTGGAATTGACGTGATTGCTCCAAAACCTGCACTTGTACCACTTGTTTGCAGGGAAGACTTTTGCGAAGAGCTAATGGGTCTGTCACTGAAAAATGTAGAAGTGACTATGACCTTAGGCAAAAAGAAGATATTTAAAGACTTCGGTGAAATGCTATTTACCCACTTTGGTGTAAGTGGTCCACTGATTCTTTCGGCTAGTAGTCATTATGTGAAGAAATATCTTGATAAAGAGGTGGATTTGCAGATAGATTTAAAACCTGCTCTTTCTATAGAACAGTTAGATAAGCGTATTCTTCGTGACTTCGAAGAGAATATGAACAAACAATTTAAAAATGCGGTTGCAGGTCTGTTTCCAAACAAGCTAACACCGATTATGATACGTTTGTCAGGTATACATCCAGATAAAAAAGTCCATGAGATATCAAAAGAAGAGCGTTTTGCTTTTGTTTCCCTGATCAAAGCACTTCCGCTTACAGTAGTAGGTACCAGAGGTTATGCAGAGGCTATTATCACCCAGGGTGGCATAAGCGTAAAGGACATCAACCCATCTACCATGGAATCAAAAACTGTTTCTGGACTTTTCTTTGCAGGAGAAGTGCTAGACCTTGACGCCCTTACAGGGGGATTCAACCTACAGATTGCTTGGTCAACAGGATACTTAGCAGGTGAAAGCATTGGGTGAGTCTAATTGCTTATGTTGTAAAGAGTAGAAAAAGAGAAAGGTGAAGATAAATGAGCTTTTGTATAGCAGTAGATGGCCCAGCAGGGGCAGGAAAGAGCACCATTGCAAAGGTGGTTGCAAAGAAATTAGGAATCGTATATGTTGATACGGGTGCGATGTATCGTGCTATGGCATATTATCTTTTGAATCAAGAGGTAGATTTTGACGATACTGATGAAATCAGTGAAAAGTGCGTTGGTGCTGATATTTCTATTCAGTATGTAGATGGCGTGCAACAGGTTATTTTAAATGGAGAAAATGTAAATGCATTTCTTAGAATAGAAGCGGTGGGTAAGGTTGCCTCAAAGGCTAGTGTAAACGGTGAGGTGCGCAAGAGACTTGTGCTCTTGCAACAACGCATGGCAGAGCATACAGACCTCATCATGGATGGTAGAGACATCGGAACATGTGTGTTACCAAATGCAGAACTTAAAATATACCTTACAGCTAGCACAAGTATTCGTGCAAAGAGACGATACGATGAGCTAGTACTAAAGGGAGAGCCTTGTAATCTTGAGCAAATAGAAGCAGAGATTATCGAACGCGACTATAGAGATATGAATCGTGAAATCTCTCCACTAAAACAAGCAGATGACGCAATCCTACTAGATACCTCTAACATGACAACTGATGAAGTGATCCAAACAATTTTGAACATGCCAGTCATCAAAAGAAATTATGTTTAGATTTAAAAGTATTTGTATTTCTTCTATGTAATATCGAGCTAGCATCCATATATATCCTCGTTAAGAGTGCTTAGCGAACAGTCGGTACTTAGGTGATGTGTTTTATCACCATAGTATCGCTACTGAGAGGTGCAGCGCAAGCGTACTCGTATGAGAATATATGTGGCTGTTAGCTGAGAATGTTCAGAAGAGAATAGAAAGGATTTTTATGAAAATTATTTTGGCGAAGTCCGCAGGCTTTTGCTTTGGAGTGAAAAAGGCGGTAGATAAGGTCTATGAAGAAATTGCGCCACAGAAAACTATGTATACTTACGGACCTATTATTCACAATGAAGAAGTGGTGAAAGATTTAGAAGAAAAAGGTGTTACTGTTATAGGTGCATCAGACTTAGATACGATTTCAAAAGGGACTGTTGTAATTCGTTCTCATGGTGTTGAAAAAAGTGTTTGTGATAATATTGCACTTCATGGGCATACTTGTATAGATGCAACTTGTCCATTTGTAAAACGCATTCACAATGTTGTAGAAAAACAAAGTGAAGAGGGTGCTAGAATTGTTATTATCGGCTCACCATCGCATCCAGAGGTTGAAGGCATTGTTGGTTGGAGTAAAACTCCTGCAACTGTGATAGAAACAGAAGAAGAAGCAGAGTTTTTTAGGGCTCAGGAGGGCGAAAAACTATGTATCGTGGCACAAACGACATTTAATTACATAAAGTTTCATAAAATAGTTGAAATCTTTCGGAAAAAAGGTTACAATGCTAATATTGTGAATACTATCTGTAACGCAACAGAAGAACGGCAGACGGAAGCTAGAGATATTGCTAGAGAAGCTGATGTTATGATTGTGATTGGTGGAAAGCATAGCTCTAATACCAGAAAGCTATATGAAATTTGTGCAAATGAGTGCGAACGCACTTATTTTATCCAGACTCTTGCCGATCTGAACTTAGATCTACCAGCATCTGTTGAATTGGTGGGTATCACCGCGGGGGCATCAACCCCAAATAATATTATCGAGGAGGTTCAAAATTATGTCAGAATTAACTTTTGAACAAATGTTAGAAGAATCATTAAAAACAATTCATACAGGAGAGGTAGTAAACGGTACTGTTATCGGTGTTAAACCAGAAGAGATTATCTTAAACATCGGTTACAAGTCAGATGGAATTCTTACTAGAAACGAATATAGTAACGATAACACTGTAGATTTAACAACTGTAGTTAACCCAGGTGACACTATGGAAGTTAAAGTACTTAAAGTAAACGATGGCGATGGCCAAGTTGCTCTTACTTACAAGAGACTTGCTGCTGATCGTGGAAACAAACGTATTGAAGAAGCATTCAATACAAAGGAAATCTTAACTGCTACTGTAGCACAAGTATTAGATGGTGGTTTAAGTGTAGTTGTTGAAGAAGTTAGAATCTTCATCCCAGCTAGCTTAGTATCTGATACATTCGAAAAAGACCTTACAAAATACGCAGGTCAAGAACTAGAATTTATCATCACAGAATATAACCCTAAGAGAAGACGTTATATTGGTGATAGAAAACAACTTATCTTAGCTAAAAAAGCTCAGATGCAAGCAGAAATCTTTGCTAGAATCGCTGAAGGCGATGTAGTAGAAGGTACTGTTAAAAACGTAACTGATTTCGGTGCATTTATTGATTTAGGTGGAGTTGATGGACTTCTTCATATTTCAGAAATGAGCTGGGGACGTATTGAACATCCTATGAAAGTTTTCAAAGTAGGACAAGTTCTTAACGTACTTATCAAAGAAATCAATGGAACTAAGGTTGCATTATCTCTTAAATTTGATGATATGAATCCATGGAAAGATGCTGAAAGTAAATTTGCTGTTGGTAATGTGATTACAGGTAGAGTTGCTCGTATGACAGATTTTGGTGCATTCGTTGAACTACAAACAGGTGTTGATGCGTTATTACATGTATCTCAAATCTCAAAAGAACGTATCGAAAAACCTTCAGATGTATTAGCTGTTGGTGATGAAGTTACTGCTAAGATTACAGACTTTAACCCAGAAACAAAGAAAATCAGCTTAAGTATTAAAGCTATGTTCGCTCCAGAACCAAGAGCGCAAGTAGAAGAAGATGCAGATGTTGTATCTGTTGATATTGAAGCTTATGCAAGTGAAATGTAAGATGCCTTATTTGGTATTTTGATTAAAAACGCCAACCGCGATTTGTGGTTGGCGTTTTTTTTATATTCTTTTATCACTAAAGCATCATGCGTATAATGTGGAGTGCGTAGTTCTTTAAGAGTTCTCTATCAGTACGAGTATCGTCAGTGATTTCAAAATAGCTTTCTTGATCTTTGTAATGTTTCTTATAAACGGGTGTTGTGAGCTGCTCGAATTGTCTTAGATAAATGGAAACTTTCCTCGTGTAGCAAGTTGCGGCTGTGGCTTGCTCTAAAATAGAACGATCAGCGAAGTTGCTTACTGATTTGTGGAAAGCATTATCAAGTTCTTTAATATAGTAATAGTCTTTGTAATTTTTATAAAAATATTTAAGTTCTGTGTGGTATACAGGAACCTTAATTGTAACTATATGCTCTGAAGCAGTAAGGAAACAATCGTTTTTGCAACATGTTATTTGTCTTGGAAGTGGAGTAAGCGTGTGTAACGTGAGTAGCAATTCGTGGACAGTATCTGTTTCGAAGTTTTGCGTTGTGTGCATCTGTACTTTTTTGATTTTAGTGGTGCTTTTTAAGAGTTCAGAATATGCAAGTATGGGTACTAGGTATAATAAACCTTTTATATCATCAAGATTGTGCTGGTACATCATATCTAGTAATGGTAGGCTAGGCATTGCATGATACTGTGCATAGGCTTTAATCAAATCACGACCTGTGTATCGGTCTTTTCTATTAACACCTAGGTACTGTTCAAGTGTTTTTTGTGTATAATTCGGTAGGACGATGAGATTTCTAAGCGCATAAATACGTTTATATAAATCAATCCCTTGCATATGGTCAAAGTCGATAGAAAGGTTGTGTAGCAAAGCTCTTTGCTGTATGAATGGCAAATCAAAGCGGTTACCATTAAAATGGATGATGGTATCATAGCCTTGCAAGAAATCTTGTAACTGCTTTAAAATCAGAGATTCTTCGGAAATATTTTCTGCAAATAGCTGTGTGACACACCAAGAGTTTCCTTGATAATAGGAAAGACCAATCATGTAGATGGAGTGGTCGATTGGGCTTAGTCCAGTAGTTTCGATATCAATGAATAAAATTTTGGATACAATATCGATGGTATGCATAGGATAATTTATATTAAAACCTTCTAGTTGGTAGTGTTTCGTTAACATAATAATAGCCATCCCTTCCTTATATTATGGAATAGTATAGCAAAATTTGTTAAATTAGGAAAGCTATTATGTTGATAAAGTTTTAATTTGCAATAAACACGTGTCTGTGGTAAAGTGTTAAAAGAATATTAAAGTTCTTGAGAGAAGGGATGGTTATTATTATGTCTGTTTTATACAAATCTACGAGAAGTGATGCAACACCAGTTACTGCATCTATGGCAATTTTAAAAGGTTTATCAAGTGATGGAGGACTTTTTGTTCCAGATCATATTCCTGCTTTTGATAAAAGCTTACAGGATATGAAGAATATGAGCTACCAAGAAGTGGCGTTTGAAGTCATGAAACAATTACTAACTGATTTTACAGAGGAAGAACTTAAATCCTGCATCACAAAAGCATATGATGCCAAATTTGATACAGATAAGATTGCACCGATTGTAGAGGCAGAGGGTGCGTATTATTTAGAGTTATTCCATGGCAAGACGATTGCTTTTAAGGACATGGCACTTTCTATATTGCCACATTTACTTACAACTGCTGCAAAGAAAAATAACGCGGTGAATGATATTGTTATTCTAACAGCTACCTCTGGAGATACTGGAAAAGCGGCACTTGAAGGCTTTGCAGATGTTGAAGGCACGAAGATTATTGTTTTCTATCCGAAAAATGGTGTGTCCGCTATTCAAGAAAAGCAAATGCTTACGCAAAAGGGAGAAAATACATATGTAGTTGGTATTACAGGTAATTTTGATGATGCGCAAACTGCAGTAAAAAATATGTTTAATGATAGGGAATTTGCAGCATTGCTTGATCAAAATGGATATCAATTTTCAAGCGCAAATTCTATTAATATAGGTAGATTAGTGCCTCAAATCGTATATTATGTGTATGCATATCTTACATTATTACAAGATGGTACCTTGACTGAAGGCGAACTTATGAATGTTGTGGTTCCTACAGGAAATTTTGGTAATATTCTTGCTGCTTATTATGCAAAGGCTATGGGGCTTCCTATTGGAAAGTTTATTTGTGCATCAAATGACAATAAAGTTCTATATGATTTCTTTAACTCAGGTACTTATGATAGAAAACGTGATTTTATGCTTACATCATCTCCGTCTATGGATATTTTGATTAGTTCGAATTTAGAGCGTTTGATTTATAAGATAGCAGAAAATAGTGCAGATAAAAATGCTGAGTTTATGTCACAGCTTTCAAAAGACGGTTTATATACGATTACTGATAGCATGAAAGAAGAGTTGGTAGATTTCTATGGTGGCTATGCAACAGAACAAGAAGTGGCTACTACGATTAAGGAACTCTATGCAGCATGTGGATACATAATCGATACGCATACAGCAGTTGCAGCTAGTGTTTATAATGCATATAAGGCAAAAACGGGTGATACAACTGTAGCTGTTATTGCATCAACAGCTAGTCCATATAAGTTTACTAGAAGTGTTATGGAGGCGATTGATCCTAAATATAGTGAAGGTGAAGATTTTGCGCTTGTAGATGAGCTTTCTGATCTATCGAAGGTAACAGTTCCGAATGCAATTGAAGAGATTAGAGTTGCAAATATTTTACATAACACTATTTGTGAAACAGAGGATATGCCAAACGTAGTGAAAAATATTTTACAAGTGAAATAGAAAAGGAAAATATCATGAATATATTTAATGAAAGATTATATGCGCTTCGTGCAAAAATGAAAGAACAAGGGGTTGACTATTATCTGATACCTACCGCTGATTTTCATAATTCAGAGTATGTAAATCCATATTTTAAAGTAAGAGAATTTATGTGCGGATTTTCGGGTTCCAATGGTTCTTTGGTTATTTCTATGGATGAAGCTCTACTTTGGACTGATGGAAGATATTTCATCCAGGCTCTAAAACAGCTTGATGGTAGTGAGTATGAGATGATGAAGATGGCAGAGCCAGGCGTTCCTACTATTGCGGAATACTTAGGCACAAAGCTTAAAAATGGACAAACGCTTGCTTTTGATGGAAGATGTGTTAATCAAGCCGTTTTAGAAGATATTAAAGAGCATTTTATTACACCTAGTATTACTATTAAAATGGATGAAGACATGATTGATAGCTTGTGGTCTGATAGACCTGCAATGCCTTCTACACCACTTTTTTATATTCCCAAAGAGCTTGCGGGTAAAACTATTACTGAGAAGCTTACAGAGGTTAAGGAATCTTTAGGTGAACATGATGGAGTACTTCTTAGTAAACTAGATGATATTATGTGGTTATACAACATTCGTGCCAATGATGTTTCTTGTAATCCGGTTTCACTTGCATATAGCTATATTACAAAGGATTATGCAACATTATTTATACAAAAAAATACAGATAAAGCTGCAGCTTTAGAAGCTTTGCAAGATGCAGGTGTTATTTTAAAAGATTACGAGGATTTCTTTATGTATCTTTCGGAGATGAATGGTGGCGAGGATGTGTTGTGTGCGAAAGCATTTACAAGTGCACTTGTTGTTAATACATTAGAAAAAGATTGTAAGGTTTCTTTTGGTACAAATCCTACTGAAATTCTAAAAGCGTGTAAAAACCCTGTAGAATTAGAAAATATTCGTAAATTTTACGTGCAAGATAGTGCTGCTTTGACAGAATTTATATATTGGATAAAACATAACGCAGGTAAGATTGACTTGAATGAATATACAGCTGCGATGCATTTAGATGGGATGAGAGCTGCTTTAGATGGGTTTATAGAACTTTCGTTTCCTACGATTAGTGGTTATAGAGAAAATGCCGCTATGATGCATTATTCTGCAACTGAGATATCTAATAAAAAAATCGAAGCTGAAGGATTTTTGCTAGTGGATTCTGGCGGACAATATATGGGTGCTACCACGGACGTTACACGTACGATTAGTCTTGGTGCGCTTACAGCTGAAGAAAAGAAACACTATACTTTAGTGGCACTTGGTATGCTAGAGCTTATGCATGCTGTGTGGTTACATGGATGCAGTGGCAGAAACCTAGATATTTTAGCTAGAATGCGCTTGTGGAAACAAGGGATTGACTATAAGTGCGGTACGGGACATGGTATTGGTTATATTTTAAATGTTCACGAGGGCCCACAAAATATCAGATGGAAATATACGGAGACAATGGTGGAAGCTGTACTTGAAGAAGGAATGATTGTTTCTAACGAACCAGGTGTATATATCGAAAATAGTCATGGTATTAGAATTGAGAATATTCATGCGATTCAAAAAGATGTTTGTACAAGTGATGGGCAGTTTATGTCATTTGATAATTTAACATTTGCACCACTTGATAGAGCTGCTTTTGATTTATCAATCATGTCGCTAGAAGATATTGCTAGGGTAAATGCTTACCAAAAATCAGTGTACGAAACTGTGAGTCCTTATTTATCAGAGGATGCTGCAAAGTGGTTATTTGAAGAGTGTAAACCACTAGATTAAACTTGACACAATATTATTCAAAAAGTAAAATATAGTCATACTATATATGGTTGAGAAAGGTGGTTTATATGAAAAATTATAAAAAGAGATCTTTGGCTTTGTTGCTAGCATTTTTTGCATTATGTATGAGTTTTTTAGCTATGACGATTCTTGCGGATGATGAGGAAGATCACGATCCTTTGTATGTAATTGATTCTTCGGGGAATTATATTTATTCAGAAGGACCAGTTAATTTTACAGTTGGACAGATTGTTAATGCGGTTGCGATTACTACGGATGAAGTGGTTGAATCGATTTTAACGGATTCTGATAAAGAATATGAATACATGGCGACCTTAGATATTTATAAATGTTATGCGAATGCTGATGAGCTTCAAAGCATGAATGATTTTGCCTTGGCAAGTGGGTTGGAGAATTTTGCGTTTTTTGATACGTATGTGATTCGTAGAAATGAACTAGGAAATGTTGTTGATTATTGGTCGGTTTTAGATACTGAGGTTACGATTATTCTTGGTACTCCTGAGACGATAGATACTGCTGTATATGATACTTATATTATTAGAAATCATAATGGTATAAATACAGTGCTTGAGGATTTAGATTCGGATCCTAAAACGATTACATTTAAAACTAATTTATTTGGTTCTTTTTCTGTAGCTTGTGCTCCAAAGGCGGCTGTTATTTCCACAGAATCTGTTTCAGAAACTGTTGTTGAGGACGCAGTTTCTACCGAGAATACACAAGATGGACTTGTTCTAGATAGTGTACCAAAAACAGGGGAACGCTAAGTTTACAGTAACTACCATAAAAATAAATCTCTTTTAGGTTGTACTTTGTTACCTTTTAGTATATAATAAGTTTAACTCAAGTGTAGTTTATCTTGTCATTTGAACCTACATTTACTTTAAACGGGATTCTTATATTTGTTTGCGGATGTCAAGCCTCCGGTTTTGACCTTGTGCAGTGGAAGACAGAAGCAGATTTGCGGTAACCCACCTAGCATTAGCTAGGAGTCAACTGGCAGGACCTCATTTGGGGGATACAAAAGATAACTTTTGAAACGAGTTTATTTACAAATGAATAAAGACTGAGATGAACTGTAAGAAAGTTACTTTACAAAGGACGATTATTTACGAATGATTTGAATTTACAAAAGATAGATACCTGGGAGAAATCCCAGGTATTTTTTGCGTTGATTAGCATATACATATAAGAAGGATACATGTTTAGGCGAAAGGGCATATAAGGAAAATGGACAAGGGTAAGATACATAGAACATGGAAAAAACGCAGATTGTTTTTGGTGATTGTGATTGTTTTGCTAGCTTTTTTTATGATTTCGAAAAAAAGTGATTTAGAAAGAGAAGGAGAGCAAGAGGAATTTGTAGAAGATTTAGAAATTGAAGTAGAAAAGGAAGCAGTGATCGATGATTACATGGATTTGACTGCAAGCCCTGACATAAGGGTGCTTATAAAGACAAGCAACTACGCGCAGATTTTTCATGCAGAGGTTTGTGTTACATTTCCAGATGGAGGTTATGTACTGGTTTTTGATGGTAGTACATGGACGAAAAATTTAGTAGATGTTGGAGAAAGTTTTTGTGTTGGATTTGGTGCTTCCTATGACTGTGATATGAGTCAAGGTATGCAGGTTGCATTTGTTCCAGCAAAGGAAGAGTCTTGTGTAGTAATAGAAGATTTGGTACGTTCTAGAAACGTTGCAAGTTATTATGGTAGGCTTGAAGTATCGGCTGGAAATGGTGGACTAGTTGTGGTGAATGAATTGCCTTTAGAGACGTATCTAAATAGTGTTTTGCCAAGCGAGATGCCGGCGTCTTATGATGTGGATGCACTGCGTGCCCAAGCAATTCTTGCAAGAACGTATGCATATAAATACTTGATTTCACCAGCGTATGAAGTATATGCAGCTCATGTTGATGATAGTGTGATGTATCAAGTATATGGAAATATTGATGAACATGAGGATGCGACATCAGCTGTAACGGATACGGTTGGAATTTTATTGTTTTCTGACAACACACTTGCTGATGTATATTTTTATTCTACATCATGCGGTGTAGGCGCGACGGATATGGTTTGGGGAAATGTGAGTGTAGAGGAGCAGTTAGTGGCTAGAAGGATTGGCGCTGGAGTATTAACTTCACAAGATGAAGAAGAGGATTCTTCTGATATCGAGCAAAGATATTTAAACCTGCTGCAAGATGAGGATTATTTTAGAAATTTTATTGATGTGCCGTTAGATGGAGGTTATGAATGTGAGGAATCGTGGTATAGGTGGGAGAGCGAGAAAGTGCCTGTCTTAGCAAGTTTCATTGAGACGTTGTTAAAAGAACGCTATGCTCAAGATCCAACACATATTTTGACATGGATAGAGGGAGATGAGTATGAATCTAGAGAAATAGCGTCATTGGGAGAGGTTACAGATATAAAAATCTTAGAAAGAGGAGTAGGTGGTGTTGTACAAAGTGTACTAGTCTGTGGTACAATACATACATATAAGATTGTATTAGAATATAATATTAGGTATATACTAAATAGTAGTGGTGTGGCGATTACAAAGCAGGATGGTACAGTTACCAATACGGGTAGTTTACTTCCAAGTGGCTTTTTTTATCTGGATGTTTATTTTACAAATGGGATTGTCACAAGCTATCAAATCTTTGGAGGAGGGTATGGTCACGGAGTAGGAATGAGCCAAAATGGTGCAAATCAAATGGCTATCACGGGGATGACGTGTGGTGATATTTTGAAGTTCTACTTTCCGGATTCTATATTTGTAAGCTATGTACAATAATATAAATAATATAATACGATTTATAAAAGGTGTCAGTGAGAAAAATATAGCAATAACAGCTGCAGGTGTTTCGTTTTTTTTGTTATTATCTTCTGTACCTATATTGATTACGTTGTGTAGTTTATTACCTTATACGCAGATTACGGAGCCGATTTTAGTAGAGATTATAGCGAGTATGTTTCCAAGGCAAACAGAAAGCTTTTTAACTGCGCTTGTTACATCGATTTATCATACTAACGCAGGTGTACTTTCTGTTAGTATTTTGATTACGATTTGGTCTGCTGGAAAAGGTATGCTCTCTTTGATTAGAGGTTTAAATGATATTCATGATATCGTAGAACATAGAGGTTATGTAAAGCTTCGTGCTATTTCAAGTCTTTATACAGTTTTACTTTTATTGGGTGTGATTTTGTTGATAGTTTTACTTGTTTTTAGTAATGCAATTTACCAAGGATTTCTTATTGATATTCCGATTTTGGGAGATGCTTTAGGGGCTGTTGTACGTTTGCGTTTTTTGATAGGAATCTGTTTGCAAGCTGTATTTTACACACTGCTTTATACGTATGTTCCTTACAAAAAGCAGCCACTAGCTGAGCAAGTGTTACCGGCTTCGTTGGCGGCAGCCACTACTACGGTATTTTCTTACGGATTTTCGATTTATGTTGATTATTTTAATGATTTTTCGGGTTATGGCAGTGTCAGTATTATTATTATCATAATGCTTTGGCTCTATTTTACTATTTATATTATTTTGTATGGAGCCTATATTGGCTATTATTTTTAGGGCTTCAATACAATGCAAAGGAAGAAAGGTGCGGTTTTTATGAAATATGTTTTTGTTTTAAATCCTGCTGCAGGAAAAAACAACAAAATTTTAGATTATGTACAGGAAGTGCAAAAGCACTGTAAAAAGCAAGGAGCATCCTATGAAATTCATGTTTCAGAGAGTGGAGAAGGGATTATAAGTTATGTAAAACATATTGGATGTACTGCAAAGGAGACAGTGCGCATTTATGCCGTTGGAGGAGATGGTACGCTTAACAACGTAGTAAATGGTGCAATAGGATTTTCACAGCTTGAGATTGGCGTTATTCCAATGGGTACTGGAAATGATTTTGTGAAAAATATTGGAGTTTCCCTAAAGGATTTTTTTGATATAGAAAAACAACTCAATGGTATTAGCAAAAAAATCGATGTAATTGCTTTTGGGGATCAATACTGTGTGAATATGGTGAATATTGGATTTGATGCGAGAGTTGGGCTTGGAATGCCTAAATTTAAAGGGATTCCCCTAGTGACAAATAAGATGGCTTACAATTTATCTGTGGCAGAAAACGTGCTAGGAAAGCTTGGTAGATACATAGAGGTATATGCGGACGATAAAACAGTCTATAAGGGTGAGTTGCTTCTTACAAGCGTTGCAAATGGTAAGTCTTGTGGAGGCGGATTTTATACAAATCCAAATGCTAGTGTGGACGATGGATTTATTGATGTTTGTATGATAAAAGCTCCGAAGAAAATCCATCTTGCAACTTTTTTTAAAAATATTAGTGCGGGTACACATGTTGATACAGAGCCCACAAAGAGCATGACGAAAAATATAAAATGTAAAAAACTTCGTATAAGAACCGAGGAGGTCAATAAGATTGCGAATGATGGAGAAGAGTGCTTGCTTGAGGATATACTCTTTGAAGTTAAAGAACAAGCTATTTCATTTATCGTACCAAATTAAGGTTTCAATTACATAGAGGTTGTAGTATAATATAAAAGTTGTTTTAAAATAAGGATAAAGGAATTGAAAAATATGAATAAACTAGCACTGTCTGATGATATTTTGATGAAGGTTGAAAAGCCAGCAAGATATATTGGAAATGAAGTAAATGCAGTGGTAAAAGATAAAAATAATATTGATATACGTTTTGCAATGTGTTTTCCAGATGTATATGAAATCGGAATGTCTCATCTTGGGATTCAAATTTTATATGGCATGCTCAATAGTTATGAAGATACCTGGTGTGAGCGCGTATATAGTCCATGGGTGGATTTAGATAAAGTGATGCGACAAGAGGATATTCCTCTTTTTGCACTAGAATCACAAGACCCTATTAAAGAGTTTGATTTTCTAGGGATCACGATTCAATACGAGATGTGTTATACCAATATTTTGCAGATTTTAGACTTGAGTCATATTCCGTTTAAGTCAGTGGATAGACTTGGATGGGATACTCCAATTGTGATTGGTGGTGGTCCTTGTTCTTATAATCCGGAGCCGATTGCTGCATTTTTTGATATATTTTATATTGGAGAAGGTGAAACGAGGTATCGTGCACTTTTAGATTTATATAAGGTCTGTAAGGCAAAGGGCTTTACTAAGACGGAGTTTTTATACGAAGCTTCTAAGCTTCCAGGGATGTATGTTCCTATGTTTTATGATGTAACCTACCATGAAGATGGGACGATTGAAAGTTTTTTACCAAACAAAGAGGGCGTACCGGCTACAGTTCTTAAAGAAATTGAAATGAACGTATCAGACACCTATTATCCGGACAAGCCAGTTGTTCCTTTTATTAAGGTTACACAAGATAGAGTTGTTTTAGAGATTCAACGTGGTTGTATTAGAGGTTGCAGGTTCTGTCAAGCAGGACAGCTCTATAGACCTGTTCGTGAACGTGAAGTTGCATTCTTGAAAAAATATGCAGTAGCTATGTTAGAAAATACGGGACATGAGGAGATATCTTTAAGTTCCCTTAGTTCAAGCGATTATCAAAACATGCCCGAGCTTATTGAGTTTTTAATTGAGGAATGCTCGAAAAAACACATCAATATTTCACTTCCATCGCTTAGAATTGATGCTTTTTCTCTTGATGTTATGTCAAAGGTGCAAGATGTTCGAAGAAGCAGTCTTACTTTTGCTCCAGAGGCAGGAAGTCAAAGATTGCGTGATGTCATAAACAAGGGACTTTCTGAGGAAGTTATCTTAGAGGGTTCAGCACTTGCTTTTGAGGGTGGATGGACGAAGGTGAAGCTATATTTCATGCTTGGACTACCTACAGAAACATCTGAAGATATTGACGGTATTGGTGATTTGTGCAATAAAATAGCAGCAACGTTCTTTGAAGTTGTTCCAAAAGAAAATCGTAAAAATGGCAAAGTTCAGATTACGGCGAGTACGTCGTTTTTTATTCCAAAACCATTTACACCATTTCAGTGGGCACCACAAAATACGAAGCAGGACTTTATCGAAAAGGCGTATAAGACAAAACAAGGCATTATGGCGCAGTTAAATCAAAAGTCGATTAAGTATAATTGGCATGAAGCGGATTTGAGTGTGCTTGAGGGCGTATTTGCAAGAGGTGATAGACGTATTAGTGATGCGATTATGTTAGCATATGAAAAGGGTTGTATGTATGATTCTTGGAGTGAATATTTTGATAATGATAAATGGTTAGCTTCTTTTGATGCATGTGGTCTTTCTATTGATTTCTACACGACAAGAGAACGCTCACTAGAAGAAGTATTCCCTTGGGATTTTATAGATTGTGGTGTTACGAAAGAGTTTTTGGTTCGTGAATGGAAACAAGCTTTAGGAGAAGTTCTTACACCAAACTGTGCTGCAAAATGTAGTGGATGTGGTGCAAATCGTTTTGGAGGAGGTATTTGTTTTGAAGCTAAGAATTAAATTTAGAAAATTTGGTCCAGTGAAATTTATTGGACATTTAGATATTATGCGTTTTTTCCAAAAGGCTATGCGAAGAGCGGATATTGATATTGCGTATTCAGCAGGCTTTAGTCCTCACCAGATTATGTCCTTTGCGGCACCGCTTGGCGTTGGGCTTGAGAGTAATGGAGAATATCTTGATATTGAGATGAACAGTGCGATTACTACAGTGGATTTTATCAAACAGTTTAACGCTGTGACGGCACTTGGTATTGAACTTTTAGATGTACGTTTATTGCCTGCAGATGTAGGAAATGCCATGGCTAGTGTTGCGGCAGCATTGTATACGGTTACTTTTAGAAGGGGAAGAGCTCCTGCTTGTCATTGGCAAGCTTCTTTTGAAGATTTTATGAAGCTTGAGACAATTGTCGTTACAAAGCAAACGAAAAAAAGCACGATGGAGCTTGATCTAAAACCTTTCATTTATAGCTATAAAATAGAAGGTGATTCTTTGCAGCTTTTGGTTGATGCGAGTAGCTCTGGAAATATCAAGCCTGGCATGGTTGTAGAAGCTTTTATGACTTATTCGGGTGAGGTGTTACAAGAAAATGCGCTTTGCATCATACGTGAGGAAACGTATGGAAAACGTACTGTTGATGAAGAAACAAGCTTTATTCCACTTGCTGATTTTGGCGAGGTTATGGTTTAGAAAGGGATTGTATTTATGGAAACTCCTAATATAGGTAAATTCATAATAACTACATGTACAAGAGGGCAAGTCACTGTTACGGTGGCTTGCTTTATCTGTGATGGGGTTTTGGAGTATATCAAAGTATTTCCTGTTGATAATTCTTTTTTTGTTGGAACGATTGTGACAGCAAAGGTAAAACAGGTGGTTCCAAGTATTCCTGCTGCATTTGTAGCACTAGATGTAAACACGATGGCCTTTTTGCCTACTAGTAGAATGCAAGCACCTGTTTTAACGAATAGATGTTTTTCGGGTAAACTAAGTTCTGGTGATGAACTACTTGTACAAGTCTCAAAGGAGGCTGTAAAAACAAAGGATGCAGTAGTATCTGATGAGATTTCTTTACAGGGGAGATACTGTGTTATTAAAAATGGAACTGGATGTGTTCATTTTTCAAAACAGCTTTCACAAAAAGAACGTAGGAATGTGCTTTTAATGTTGCAAAAAAGAGCGATATGTACAAGCGAAAAACAATTGATTGGAATAGAACTTGAAGGTGTTACGGTTACGATTCGAACAAATGCAAGAGATGTAGTAGACGATAAGATTTTGGCAAAAGATATAGAGCAAACGATTGTTAGGTATCTAGAATTAATTCGAAAAGCTAAAATGCGTACTTGTTATACAATTCATCATAGGCAAATAGAAAATCTTAATATGTGTGTGGCACAGGTGAGGCGGACGGGCGTTATCGTTGAGGAAGTGATCACGGATATTGGTTCTGTAAAAGAGCAAATACCAGAAGCTAGATTTTATTGTGATGATAGTGTTTCCTTGTCGATGTTATATGGTCTTTCGACAAAAATTGATGAACTTTTGACGAAAAGAGTTTGGCTAGATTGTGGTGGGTATTTGATTATAGAGGCAACAGAGGCGATGACTGTGATTGATGTAAATTCTGGAAAAGCAACTGGGTTTAAAAATACACAGGAGCTGATCAAACAGGTAAATCTAGAAGCTGCAATTGAAGTAACAAGACAACTACGCCTTAGGAATATTAGTGGCATCGTGATTGTTGATTTTATTAATTATGAAAAAGAAGTGAAAGAAAAATGTGAACTTGAGATCTTAGAAATAATGGAAGAGAAGAGTGCACTTGATGAAACGAAAGTGACTTGCCACGGTTTTACGAAGTTGGGGTTGTTAGAAATGACAAGGGATAAAAAGTACAAACCGTTACATGAGATTATAAGATGAATTTGAAGAACATTGTGTTTATTTACACGGTGTTCTTTTTTTTGCAAGAATTCGTGCAGGTGTCGAAATAGCAAGAATAAATGTTAGGTTCGTTTAAATCAGAGTGCGATTAACTATAAAAAACGAATAGTAACTATAGCTAACTATTCATAACTAGGATTAACTATTGACTTTGCGCTATATTTGAAATAAAATAGCTGTAAGAGAGTTCGACGATGTGGAGGTTTAAAACGATGAATTATGATAGAGTATTATTGGAATTGTTAGATAGAGTTTCTACCCTCGAAGAGGAAATTGCGATGTTAAAGCAAGCACAGAGTTCTGTAGTGATGGAGGGTCAGGAATTTTATTCTACTACTACTTCTACTAGAGATACTACGAAATATATTCTTGCTGGTCGAAAGTATCCTAAGAGTAGGTTGGTACACGCGATTGTTAGGCGTTATATGGATCTTAATCCATACGTACCTAGTAGTCAGCTTTTGTTCACCTTTGATCCTTCCTTGCAAGGTTCACTTGGTGTTGTGCGTAAGTTAGAGGAGGTTCGGGATAAATATCCTGATTGTGAGAAACGGTTTTTTATGAAAACAGAGGAGCTGATCCATACAGCTACAGATACTTGTGTTGTTTGTAGCCAGTGGAATATTGGAAACATTGGGAATATTATTTCAAGGGCTAGTGAGCTAGGAATGCAGATCACTCCTGTATCTAAAGTTGCTCCATGAAAATTTCACAATTATCTCATTGTATCTCGTAAATGGCTGTGCTATCATGATTTTATTAGGATTATTTGATATAGAGAAAGAGGATAAAATCAATGGATGCAAACATTTTTTTGAGACAATTAGATGAATATTTTACTGTACAAAATATAGAGGCTGTTGAGCCATTTATTACAAATGAATTAAAGCTTGCTTATCAAAGGGAAGACTATAATTTATGTATAACGATTTTAAATGAAGGTATTGGGTTTTTTAGAGATACTAGCCAGACTGAAAAATCATTAGGTTATTGTGCGAAGCTATTAGAGTTGTTTCGTATGTTAGGAATGGAGGGCAGTATTGGACATGCCACTTCTTTGCTCAATGTTGCCAATGCACTGAGGGCTGCGAATAAGCTTGATACTTCTCTTGCATTTCACAAAAAGGTTGAAGAGGTATATGAACAGAAGCTTCCTAGAGGAGATGAACGCTTTGCTTCTTTATATAACAATATGAGTCTCTTATATCAAGAAATGGGAGATTTTACTGCTGCGGTTGCTTCTCTTTTAAAGGCACTTGTTATTATAGAACAAATAGGTGACGTGATTAAAATTGCGATTACGCATAGTAATCTTGGCTCATCTTTGTTGAATTTAGGAAATCTTGATGAGGCGAAGGGGCATATTCAAATTGCACTCGATATTTTTCATGAAGATGGAGATGTTGATTTTCATTATGGAGCTGCAGTTGCTGCAATGGCTCAGGCTTACACTATGGAAGAGGCGTATGAACAGGCTAGGGAGTCTTATTATATTGCACTCCTAGAACAGTATAAGCATTGTGGCAAGACAGATTTCTTCTATAGATTATTAGATAATTTACATGTTGTAGAGGATAGAATGGGCGTTGAACGATCACTAGAGCCTACAGAGGCTACTTTAGAGGAATATTTAAGTCCACAGATAGAGCCTGCCTGTGAGGTTGATAGTGAGATTGTTATAGAGGAAGAATTGGTAGAAAAGATTGACGTTTCTCCTGTACAAGTTCAGCCTGGAGCTGTGGCGTTGACAGGTATGCAGATTTCAAAGCTTTTCTTTGAAAAGAGTTATCCTTTATTTCTAGAACATTTTTCTGATATTGTGCCACATATAGCTTTTGGACTAATCGGTGAAGGTAGTGAATGTCTAGGCTTTGATGATGTCTATTCGACGGATCATGATTTTGGACCTGGATTTTGTATATGGATGCCACATGAGCTTTATGAGCAATTTGGTGCACAGGTACAGAGCTTATATGATAGCTTACCTGATACTTTTATGGGCTATACGAGGACAGTTGTAAATGGAGCTCATAGAGTAGGTGTTCATGATAGGAATGCATTTTTCACTTATTTTACAGGTTACGCATCTTGCGTGGAATTTCATGAAGTAGTTGCTGACTATCCTGATATCGATGCAATGGCTTTTTTACAAGAATGTAAGGAAGAAAGTCTTGCATGTTTATTTAGTGGTGAGATTTTTAGAGATGAATCTTTAGTTTTTACAACGCAAAGAGATGACTTGTTGAAGCTGTTTACAGTAGAATATCCAGAGTATTTTCTGGTGAAGACTTCAGAGTCCTTATCGAAGTTAGCTCAATATGGTCAATACAACTATATTCGCTGTATGAAGCGATCGGATTTTATTACTGCACAGCTTACACTCCATAAATTTATGGAAGAATCCTTAAAACTTGCACATTATATGAATAGTAAATTTCCACCGTATTATAAGTGGCTAGTGAAAAGCACTTCAAAACTCGATGAGTTACCTATTCTAGCGAATCTGATAGAGGCGTTTGTTGACCATGGTGATCAACGCAGTGTGTGGAGTGCATACTATGAGGCTTCTGATGCTTTACCACAGGTGCTTGCTGAGGACAAGGTTATTGGGATTATAGAGTATATTGCAAAACTTTTCATATATGAAGCTACTAGGATGAAACTTGCGGATTTTTCTTCTCTTTCTCCTGGGGAAACCTATTTAGATGCATATGCAACTTGTATAGTACAAACGATACGTACGAAGGAAGAGCTTGTTGATGAACTAGTAGCCTTAGAATGGATTGCATTTGACCAAGTTCAAAATGAAGGTGGTAGAGCTGATTGTCAAGATGATCTAGCTACCTTTACGATTATGCGTAAAAGCCAATATCTCACATGGAATATACGTATGTTAAAAAGTTATATTGCAGATTTTAAATCAGCAAATGAAAGCGGATTGAATCTGATTACAGAAAAATATGGACGAATGATGAGCTCTACAGATCCTGATAGATATGAAGAGATTTCTAAGTTTTTTACTGAACTAACAGCGAAACAAATCAGCTTAATTGAACAGGTAGTTGCGATTCAAGTACGATGGATGGAAAGCTTTGCACTGGAATATCCAAAGATGGCAGGAAACAGTAGGAGCATTCATACGTATGAAGATACAGTGTTTAATACTTCTTATGAAACATATTTGCGTGGAGAGCTTGGTACCTATAGTGATGAAACCCTAAAACTTTATGCTTCTTTTATTATTTCGCTTGCAAAGGATGGAAAAAACCTTGCCGAACTTACAATGGAGCACACTGCGCGCTTGTATGGATATGAATCCTTAAAAGATGCAGAGTATAAAATATAACATATATGATTGAGGAGAAGCGGGAAAATGAACAAAAAAAAATTATGGTTATGTAAGAGTATCTTGTAAGGATCAAAATGAAGAACGTCAGATGATTGCGATGAAGGAGTTTGGTATTAGACAGTCTGATATATTTTTAGATAAGCAGTCTGGAAAGGATTTTGAACGACCAGCTTACAAACGCTTAGTGAAAAAAATGCAAGCAGGGGATGTTCTTGTTGTTAAGAGTATAGATCGATTAGGTCGTAATTATGATGAGATTTTAGAACAGTGGAGATACCTATCTAAGGGGAAACGTATAGAAATTATAGTACTTGACATGCCTATTTTAAATACCTCAAATGGTAAGGATTTAACAGGTATATTGATTGCTGATATAGTATTACAACTATTATCATATGTAGCACAAACAGAACGAGAGCATATAAGACAAAGACAGGCTGAAGGTATAAAGGCTGCAAAGGCACGCGGAGTACAGTTTGGTCGCAGAGCGCTTGAAATTCCACCGGAGTATTCGTATTATTTGGGGTGTTGGAAGAAACAAGAAATTTCTGCAAGAAAAGCTGCAAAATTGCTTTCAGTTTCGACAAATACATTTTTAAAATGGACAAAAGATGAATTGTGAAAAATTGTCGAAATAGGTAGACACTATTGAACAATTAGGTAGACTTTAATGAATATAAGGTGTACAATTATTAAATCGTAAAAATTGATGTATTTCGATATAATTTAATCACTTTTCATTATAATCCTAACTGTTCATTAAAGTCTACTTTCGTGAATATAAGAATTGAAAAGTACAAAAGCTAATGAGAACGGGGATACAAAACTATGAGAATAATTTATGTAGATG
The DNA here is from genome assembly GCA_044425805.1 of Lachnospiraceae bacterium. GTDB lineage: Bacteria > Bacillota > Clostridia > Lachnospirales > Lachnospiraceae > RGIG6307. The sequence continues at coordinate 35,787 of JAWXVC010000016.1, forward strand.
ATGAAAAAAATGCTAGTTTAAACTTTGAATATGAGATGAAGAAAAGAACGGATGTACAAATATGTTCCTATTTTTCTTCTCCGATAGAGGCTTTAAATTACGCAAAAAACAATGACATCGATGTAGCATTTTTAGATATTGATATGCCAATGATGTCAGGAATAGAATTGGCTATTGAACTAAAGGTACTGCATCCAGAACTTGTGATTGTATATGCTACTGCACATACTGAGTATGCATTAGATGCATACAAAACAGGTGGAAAGGGATATTTGTTAAAGCCATATTCATCTGATGATATTGAGAATATATTTAAATTTTTACAAAGAATTTTTAATCGTGGAGGCATCAATGTTAAAACCATACCAAAGTCTAGGATATTTATTAAGACTTTTGGTCGTTTTGATGTATTGAACAAGGGATTGCCTATCGTATTCCAAAATGCGAAATCAAAAGAATTATTTGCGTTACTTGTAGATCACAAGGGTGGTGTACTAAACAATGAACAGATTTTTGGCTACCTTTGGGAGGATAAAGAGTATAATAAAATTACATCTACCTATGTTCGAAAGGTGATTAAAGCCTTGAAGGAGGAGTTAGAAGCAGCAAATTGTCTTGACTTTGTTTGTTTCAATAGAAATGCACTTAATATTAATATGAACTTGTATGATGCAGGAGCTTTTGATTGTGATTATTACAGAGTGCTAAATAAGGATGATTCTTATATTAACGATTATAATGGTTATTATATGTCTCAGTATTCCTGGGCAGAAGAAACAATTTATACATTAGAACGAAAAATAAAAGCATTATAATATAAATTATTAGATAAAAGAGAGTATTTTGGATGATTTGTTCCAAAATGCTCTCTTTTTGCTCTGCATATACTCTAAATATACAGCTTCTTTATGCTAGCATATGCATATAGAAGAATAGTAAATCCAAATTCAAAGGAGCGATATAGTGAAAAATCACAAGAAGAGTAAGCGAAATATAATGTTTCGTGTAATTGTTTTTCTTTCACTTTTTTGTATTATAGTTAATTGTATATCAATCGAAAGTCTTTTTGCAGAAGATAGTATGATATCTAGTCAAGAAGTTGAAGCTGAAGTAGTTTCTGAAGCTGATAGTGCAACAGATGGCACACAGGCAAGTATAAGTGATCTCGATACTAAGACGGATATGAATGAAGTGCCCGAAGAAACTGTGAAAGGAAATGCAGAAGGAAATGCAGAAGGAAATGCAGAAGGAAATGCAGAAGGAAATGCAGAAGGAAATACAGAAGGAAATGCAGAAAGTGAAATAGGACAATCTACAGAGAAATCAGCTACAAAGGTAGCAAAAACAGACAGTGCTACCGACGGCACTGCGGTCAGCAATAGTATTATGCTGATGAGCGAAATGAACGAAGTGGCGGCAATAGATGAAACAGATGAACTAGAAGGTTTTGATGGAATTAGCACATTTACTGCTGCTGATGGAAGTATTTACACCTATGGTGATTATGAGTTAGTACTTCCGTCTAGTGATGATATGACTTTTGATGTGACCTTGTATATTCATAGGGAATATTATGAGTCAACAGATGCATACAGTCCATCAGGGAATGAAGCCTATAAAATTACGATTTTTAATGCAGATGGGTCAACAACGAATTCCTTTACAGTTCAATCTGAGAGCGGAGCTTTAGAAATCACAAATGGCTGGGTAAATTTTTATGCCTACTATCCTGGTGCTGTTGGAGAAGCAGGCATGTTCTCATTACAAATACTTGATCTTCCAAGTGGCAGTACAGTGTTAGTAGAAGATGTTGTAGTGGAGTATTATATTGCTACGAGCTGGCCTGGTTATGCATGGGGGTCTTTTGACAACACTTTAGTAGAAGCGTCAATTTTATCTTCATCGGCATCCTCACAGGCAAGCATAACAGGAGATAATCCAGTTGCTCTTACTGCTGGAAGCAAAACGACTTCAGAGGCGACATTAGTAGAAGCGGAAGCGGCAGCGAGTGAAACAACAGACACTTTTGAAAGTCTGAATGGTAAAGGTAGTTATTCCATTATATACATGCTTGATAACTACAATGTAGTTTCGCTAGATGATATTGAGTCTACACATATAGTTGGACCGATTCTAGCAGTAGATACAGCGAGCAGGACTAAACTAACGCCTATTAGTGACGAAACAGACGGAGTTCTAGTAGCATCCGATTATTCAAGAGGCGTATTCTCTTATGTTGGTACACTTACTTCACAAGAGGGACTGCCTAGTAGTTCATCCTTTATTATGAATTATGATTTTGATAGAACAGAGGTTGGAGATTCCTTTACTCCACCATATTTTTACACAACTGTAACTGGTTCAACTGGTCAATATGAACAATATATCTATACGGTATCTGGTAAAGAATATATTCAACTTGCAGATGGTTCCGATTATCTATCGCCAAATGATTATGGAGCACAAAATACGTATCAAAATGATGATTTTCTAGATGTTGATGCTTTAACGGATGCGCTAGAGAATGGAAGTCAAGAAATACTAGAAGATGGTACGATTGAAGCAGTTGAGGTTCCATATTCTGATCGTTACTATTATGTGGAAGGTACTGTTTATTATGGTGCTACTTACTCAAATGGCACCTATGATTTTACGGATTCAGAAGTGATTACAGACCGAATTGGAAGCTATGGACTTGAAATCAATATAGGTGAATCCTGGATGATTATTGAGTCAGCAGGACTAAATGAAATAAATTTAATAACAGATGATGGTGCTACTTTTTTTGAAACCTCGTATTTACAAGCGACTACGATTAACTTTGTAGAATTGACCATTAATCCAATCTATTTTGATAATGACGAAGATGGAGTTGCTGAAGTTCATTCTAGATTCCCTGATATCTATTTTAATGGTAGTCATTTAGCAGCAGAATCTATGGCAAATGGTGAATATAGTGAGCTTGGTAATAAAATTATTTGGAATATGCCAAATCTAGTTACTACAGAAAATGATAATCGTTTGATTACTTATGGAACTGGACAAAATATACCTGGACACTTGATTGCACCACAAGCAGAGTTTTGGAATTATGATAATACAGCTAGTAGCTGGGAAGGTGGTAACATTAATGGTACAAGTATTTTCAAAAGCTTCTATTCAGGACTTGCAGAAATGCATATGTGGCCATATGACGGTTTAGCTGAGCAGGGCGTTGTATTTTCGGTATCAGTTACGAAGACTGTAGATGGTGGAACACCTACTAGAACCTATGAATTTGAGTTGGATGTGGATGATAGTGTTAGTTTTACAGATACTGATGGTGATGAATTGCCAGATGGTTTGATGAATAATACATTTCCGATGTATGCCTCTACGAGTACTGACAATTTATCGAATGCTACCTTTACACAACTAGCCTTTTCTGAAGCAGGAACATATTATTTTACAGTAAAAGAGGTAGTGCCTACAGGTACCCCAACGGATAATGTGATTTATGATTTATCTGAATATCAGGTTGCTATTACAGTTAGTAAGACGACAGAGGATGATACAAATATCTATAGTATTGCATCTGTTACCTATACAAAGGTTATAGATGATGATGGGATTGCTACTAGTACAAATGAAAGTGCAAATTCAATCAGCTTCGACAACCTATTGTCACATTCAGAAACAGTTTCATTAACCTTATATAAACAATCTACAACGGGTGCATTACTACCAGGAGCGGTATTTTATCTAAGTGAAATGACTTCTGAGACTGATAATACAAGACCGAGTGGTGGATATATAGAATCTTCTACAAGTACGACAAGTGGAACGGTTGTTTTCTCGGATCTAGAGGTGGATACCTATTATATGTTAAAAGAGACCGTAGCACCAGCTGGGCACGTTGTAGAAAGTGGTTATTGGGTTTTATATATCGGTGAGAACGGATATTTAAAAAGCGCAACGGCAATGGGTGGTGCAGCAGAGATTATTAACAATATCGTAATCAATGAAGCAGAGGATTATGCAACACTTGATTTAACATTGACGAAGGAAAACCAATTAGGACAAGCGTTAGCAGATGTAAGCTTTACAGTAAGGCGTGTTACTTTATATAACAATACACCTGAAATAGTCGCAAATGGCTATAACCAAACTGTTACATCGGATGCTTCTGGTAACTTTACACTGTATGGTTTAGAAGCAAATCACATCTACATGATTGTGGAGGATGATGAAACTACACCAGACGAGCACTATGAACATGATGGATATTGGCTCGTTTATGTAACAGGTAATGAATTGCATCCATCGCAGGACTTAACCTACACGATTATAGAATATGATAGTGCTGGTAATGTGGTGAGTACGATTACAGATGCTACGCTAGTAAATGAAAAAATGGACTATATGCTACCTAATACTGGAGGTATGGGTACGAACATGATTTATTTAATAGGATGTATGTTCATGGTATTTGCTAGTTTAAATTATATATTGATTATAAAAAGAAAAGTGAGGTATACAAATGAAAATGAATAAAAAAATTGCTAGCCTGATGGCTGTGATTCTATTGTTAATGTCAACTTCGGTGATGAGTTTTGCAATTACATCTACAGAGATTACAAACAAACTAATCATCCAAAATGATTATAGTAGCACAAGTGTCTCCTTGGTAGATAAAGTATTTACACTTTACTGTATCTTTGATGCAGAGATTATACAGGGTACAGAAGATGCAGATACAGGGGGATTTAGTGATGATGGTATTGATTATTCGGTGAATAGTGATTTTGTAGATTTTTTTCAAGACCTAATTACTAAAGGTACAATTGTAATGCCAGATGATTACGATGCATTAGATGAAGATGAACAAACGTCTGCTTTTGACTATGCTGCAATGCAATACATTAACAGCTTCTATAATTCAGCAGAAGGCATCGACAATATGCAAGATTTGGTTGTTTCACTAAAGACTTACATAGAAGAAAAAGATTTGGATGCGAATTATACGATAGATACGACAGATACGAGTACAAATGTAACAATGTCTGGAGCGATTGAAACTGTTACAAGTGGCGATATCACACAGGCTGGATATTATTTGATTCTTGATGATACAACGTTATCGGTAGATGACCTTGGTATTGTTGGAGCAGGAGCACTTGTAACGATTCCTGGCAGGGTATCAGGTGGTGCGTTATCAGGTGATGTAACGATTTCTTTAAAAGGTTCTGTACCTACGATTGATAAGAAAGTATGGCATGATGATCGCTCGACTGTAGAAGGTGATGTTTCTCCACTTGTTGGAACAGATGGAAGATGGGATGTTGTAGCAGATTATCAAATCGGAGATGTCGTTGAATATAGAATTAAAGTTACGATTCCTTCGGATGTTACCGGTTACGATGAATATAGTATGACGATTACAGATACTTTATCAGATGGTATTGTGTTAGATGAAGCTACACTACCTACACTCTATCTTGATTCAGAGTTAACAGACGAGGTTGCTGGTGATGCACACAAAACTACCTATATTGATTCACAGAACTTTACAGTAACAGTTGATGTACTTGCAGCATTAGACAATGTTCCAAATGTAGAAGAGTTTTATATCTACTATACTGCTACAGTAACAGAGGATGCATTTATTTATTCAGACTATGAATCCAATGTTGTAACCCTAAAGTATCCTAATAATCCATATGATAGTGAAAGCTATGGTACAGATTCAGCAGAAGTATATACTTATACTTTCGAGCTTGATATTTTAAAGACCAAGGGCGATGCTACGACACCTCTTGCAGGAGCAGTATTTGCACTATATGTACAGGATGGAGAAGGCGCAGAAAAGGTTCAGTTATTCTTAGAGCAATCAACAGATTCTGACTTGGAAGTTGATACATATTATCCAACTTCTGCAACTCCTTCAGGAACAAATGAGGGTGTAATTACAACAGATGAAAGTGGTAAATTTAATATTATCGGTTTAAATGATGCATTAACCTATTATCTAAAAGAAATTAAAGCTCCAGAAGGCTATAATGTTGCTGACGAGATTTCATTTACCTTACATACAACCTATGAAGTTAATGCAAGCGGTGTTTCTGTTCCTATTATTACTGTGGCTGGTAGTGATTTTACTTTAAATTCGGATGGTTCACTATCTGCAACAGTTGTAAATACATCAAACAGCTTACTTCCTTCTACAGGTGGTATAGGTACTACAATCTTTTTAATCGTTGGTGCGATTATGATGATTACATCAATCGTCTTATTAATCGTATTACGTAAAAAAGATGAATAAACCAATTCCTCTCCTTTTTAGGAGTTATAAACCCTCTCTTAAATAAGCAGAAAGTGAGAGTGCTATGAAGAAAAATATTTTTAAAATTTTAATATTTGTAGTGTTCTTCTTAGGACTCTCAATGATGCTTTATCCTACTGTAAGTGATTGGTACAATAAAAAGATGAATTCTTATGTTGTTTCTAATTATGAAAAGCAAATCTCTGAGGTTCCAAATGAAGAGTACGTGACAATGATGGAAGAAGCAAGAGCGTTTAATCAAACACTTAGCAAGAGCATTCAAGCTTTTGAAAACGGAAGTCCGAATGAAGAAGCATATCTAAATGTGTTTGATGATTTTAATGGTATTATTGGTTATATAGAAATAGAAAAAATAAATGTAAATTTGCCGATTTATCATGGTACTGAAGAATCAGTATTACAAAAAGCAATTGGTCATTTAGAGGGATCTCATTTTCCAACAGGAGATATTGGAAATAATACAGTGCTAACAGGTCATACAGGATTACCAAGTGCAGATTTATTTACAGGTTTAATAGAAATAGAGCTAGGAGATACATTTACTATATCTGTCCTAGATCAAGTTTTTACCTATGAGGTTTATGCAATTACAGTAGTTGAACCATCTGAGGTTTCTTTATTAGAGTCAATAGAAGGCAAAGATGTTGTTACCTTGGTGACATGTACACCGTATGGCATTAACTCCCATAGACTTTTAGTACAAGGGGAACAAATTACAGCTGAGGATGATACTAGTTCTTACAGTGTTTTTGAAACTGTGAGTACTCAGTCTACAGAAAAAGAATCTTTTGAGTTTGACTACAGTGCAGTGAAGCAAATAATTACCGTACTTATTACGTTTGTATGGGTGTTTTTATTTGTTGTGATAATTGCTTTATATATTAGAAAACGAAAGGGGCGTGATTGATTGAACATTTACAAAAGAATAATCATTATGTGCAGCTTAGTCGTTCTTTCAATGTTTGGCTTTCGTATTTCTCCATTGGCTGCAGATGCTATTGAGCTTACTGCTTCTGGAAATATTGTGATAAATTATGAATATGAAGATGAGGGGTTAGGTGATGTTACTTTTTATGTATATAAAATAGCAAGTTTAGAGGAAGATATGTCCTATACACTAACAGAGGATTATCAAGATTTTGGTATAGATATTGAGAAGTTAAGTGATTATGAGTATTTCATTAGTGTACGAGATAATCTTGAGCAATTTATAAACCATCAGATGCTAGAACCGACACAAACATTTATTACAAACGATTATGGGCAATATAATATCAAAGATTTGGATTTGGGATTATATTATATACAGAGTGAAACGACCAGTATAATAGATGGACGAAAAACAATAGAATTTTTCTCGGATCCTATTATGTTGGCAGTTGGACAATATGATCCTATAAATGAAATATGGCTTTATTATTTTACAGTATACCCGAAAATTAGTGCAGTTAGTTATTATACACCTATACCTATTTCTGTTACAAAGGTTTGGGAAAATATTCCAGGCGAGTTCGAACTTCCAAGTGATGTAAGCGTTCAATTGTTTTGTGATGGCGAAGTTTATGATGAGGTAATCCTAAATGAAGATAATGCTTGGACCTATGCTTGGGAAGACTTAGATTACAGCCATATGTGGGCAGTTCTAGAGCTTGATGTATCCGAAGAATACGAGGTACAATACAGTAATGAGCAATACCAATTTGTCATTACCAATACGTATATCGAACCAGAGGAAGAAGAACCAGAAGAAGAACCAAAAGAAGAAGAACCAGAAGAAGAGCCAAAGCAAGAAGACCCAAAAGATGACGATTCAAGTGAATCTAATACTGAGGAGACTAGCACCACAGAGGAAACTGTAACGGATACTTTGCCACAAACGGGATCTCTACTATTATCGATTCAGCGCTATGCTGGATTGGGTTTGGCATTTATTTTGTTTGGTATCATACTTAATGTGTTTGCTTCTAGAAAGCGGGGCAGGTATGAAAAATAGACTATCTATTGGCAGTGTTTGTATAGCTATTGGTATCCTTTTGATTGGCTATGCTAGTATACTTTTTATACAGAATATAAATGCTGAAGAGCATGCACAAAGCTATAGTGCAGATATGGTAGCGCAGTTGTATCAAGAAATTCAAGTAGTAGCCAGCGAACCAGTATATCGGGATGAGTATATGGTATATGAAGAGGTAGTTACTATAGAAGAGAAGGAATACTTAGGGATTTTAGAAATACCTTCTCTTGGACTTACCTTACCGGTTCAGAGCTCTTGGTCCTATAGCAAACTAAAAGAAACGCCGTGTGTATATCAAACGGATCCACTCATCATAGCAGCACATAATTATAATGCTCATTTTGGTGAAATTGGGATGCTAGAGCTAGGTGATCAAGTGAAATTTGTCTATGCGACTGGAGAGGTTCGATATTTTGAACTTGTACTAGTAGAGGTCTTGCATGAAACGAGTGTAGAAGAAATGAAGAGTGATGATTTTGATATGACACTGTTTACATGCAACCTACAGGATAATTCAGAACGAATTGCAGTACGTTTTATAGAAATATATTTAGATTAAAAAAGGCCTTATCGCAGTTACGCGATAAAGCCTTTTTATTATCTTTCCTCACGGAAGTAGTTTACACCAAGTGCAGCAGGTCCACCACTGTTGTTTTGTCTAATAGAGGAAACAATCAGTACGATAGCTGTAATCAAAAATGGAAGTGCTTGGTAGAGTTGAGATGGTATATTGGATAACCATCCTAAAAACGCTGGGAAGGAATTGGCTAGGGAACCACTATATACCTGGAGTGTGTTGAAAAATCCAAATAGCAGAGCACCTAGGATTGCCATAAGTGGATTCCAATTTGCAAAGATAACAAGTGCTATAGAAATCCAACCATAACCATTAATCCAACAGGTAGAGCCTTCAAAAGAACCACCCATTACAAGAGCCATGTAGTATCCACCAAACCCCATAATACCAGAACCAATAATAATATGTACATATTTATATAAGTTAATATTAATGCCCACAGAATCGGCAGCAGATGGGTTTTCCCCAACAGCGCGAAGCTTAAGACCAGTCTTTGTATAGCCCAAATATAACCATAGTAAAATAGCAATAAGTACAGCGAAATATACTAAAATACTATGAGAAAAAAATGCTTTTCCAAGTACTGGAATATTGGATAATAGTGGGAGGGGAATTGCTTCCATTGCATTTGATACGTTAGGAGCAGTCTGCAAAGCAGGCCAGTTACTACCAAAACCCTTACCGATAAAGAAATAAAGTCCTAAGCCAAAAGTCGTAATCGTAAGACCTGTAACATTTTGGTTAGCTTGTAGTGACACAGTAAGGAATGCAAAAAGTAATCCACAAAGACCACCAGCAATAAAGGATACTGTAAGTCCAATCCATAAACTATTCGTAAAAACACCAGCAAGGTAACCAATAATAGCTCCAACTGCCATTGTACCTTCTACACCAAGGTTAAGACTACCTGACTTTTCAGTGATGATTTCGCCTAAGGTACCATAAAGTAGAACAGTATTATATACTACGATACTAAATAAAAATAATGTGAAAACTGTCATTTTGCTACCTCCTTTGTTGATTCGTGTGTACTTCTAACTAGCTTAAAGCGAGTAAAGAAGTCAGCAGTAAGAACAGCGAACAAAATCATACCTTGTAGTAGGTCTGCAAAGTTTGCATCAACAGTTGAATAAGATGAACTAGCAACACTACAGCCATGCTGTAAAACAGTAATCAGTAAGCTTGTTACGATAATACCTATGGTATTAAGCTTTGCAAGCCATGCAACAATAATACCAGTCCAACCTACATCGTTGGTCATAGAGGTTGAAAGCGTACCTGCAGAAGAAGCGTAAAATGCACCAGCCAAGCCAATTAATGCGGCAGAGATAAAGATTGTACGAATAACAATTTTTGATACCTTCATGCCTGCATACCTAGCACTATTAGGGCTGTCACCAACTACAGAGATTTCGTAACCTTGTTTTGTATATTTTAGATACCACCAGATAGCAATACAGATAATTATTACAATAACCAACGAAAGATTGAGGGAAAAGCTACCAAAGAAGGTTGGGATTGTAATCATTTGTGCACTTTCTGGAAAGGTAGCAAACATGGCTCTTGCAGATTCAGTAGATAGGAAGAAATTCCAATCGCCACTTGTTTCTCCAAAAAACTTTAGTAGATAAAGAGCTAAATAGTTCATCATCAACGTTAGTAGTGTTTCGTTTGTGTTATACTTTACTTTTAGAACAGCAACGACAGTACCATATAGACCACCAAATACCGCACCAACGAGTGCCATAAGTGGAAGGATAACGATAGTTGGTAAACTGCCACCGAGTAAATATGCAATCGTACCTCCACCAATCGCCCCCATGATAAATTGACCTTCACCACCGATATTCCAAAAACGCATCTTAAAGGCAAGTGAGAGAGCAACAGAGGTTAAAAGTAAAGGTGTAAATATCTTGATAAATGCTTCTACCTGTTTGTAGGCAAATTTATTACCTACTAAACCGAGGCTGAACATATCTCTATAGTAATCAATAGGGTTTACGTTTTGAATGGATAGTAATACGCCACCTATAATAATTGCAATGATAATTGCAAAAAGATAGCTTAAGGCGATATGAGTAAAATGTACCCCTTCACGCTTAACCATGCGAAAATAAGTTTGTTTTTTCATTTATTCTCCATCCTTTTCATCATCTATAATGTGCTCTGCAAATAGGGTGTCTTTTGCAATGCCAGCAGGCTTGTCATCGTGTATATTCACAAGGTTTAAAGCTCCTGTCATCATAAGACCAAGCTGTTCTTTTGTAACCTTATGTGCATGTACGATACCCATAAGCTTACCATGACAAAGTACCATGATTTTATCACACATTTCCATCATAACATCTAGATCTTCACCAACGAACAAGACACCGACACCATTTTTCTTTTGCTTATTGATAATGTCATAAATAGCATAAGAGGAGTTGATATCAAGTCCACGTACTGGATAAGCTGTAATAAGTACATTTGGAGCAATTTTGATTTCTCTACCAAGAAGGATTTTTTGAACGTTACCACCAGATAAACGACGAACTGGGGTTTCTGTAGAAGGCGTCACAACTTTTAGTTGTTCTATTACTTCCTCAGCATCTTTTCTTCCAGACTTACGATCAACCAAAAATCCCTTTGAATCCGCATAATTTTTAAGAAGCATGTTATCAGTAATAGATAGAGATGGAGCAAGACCCATTCCAAGTCGATCCTCAGGGATGAAGCTCATAGAAATTCCTTTTTCTATGATTTGTTTTGGAGATAAACCGACGATATTATCACCTTTATGAATCATAGTCCCACTGATAATTGGTCTAAGACCAGCAATTGCTTCACAAAGCTCTTTTTGACCACAGCCTGCAATACCAGCAACACCCATGATTTCTCCGCCACGAATATAAAAATTCACCTTGTCTATAGCTAGTGCATCTTCGTCATTTTTGATTTCAAGATCACGGATTTCTAGTAGTGGAGGTGTCTTTTCAACAAAAGGACGATCGATGTTAAGGTCAATTTTCATACCAACCATAAGCTCTGTTAGTTCTTTTTCAGAAGTTTCTGCTGTGTTTACAGTGGTGATATATTCACCTTTTCGTAAAATAGCAACATGGTCAGATATTTCTAATACTTCATTTAGCTTATGTGTGATAATAATAACAGCGTGTCCATCGGCCTTCATCTGACGTAGAACGTCAAATAATTTTTGGGTTTCTTGTACTGTTAGAACAGCAGTAGGCTCATCTAAAATAATGACCTTGGCTCCATAATATAAAACCTTGATGATTTCAAGTGTTTGCTTTTCACTGACAGCCATATTATGTACTTTTTTGGTAGGATCAATATCAAAACCAAATTTTTGACACATTGCTTCGATTTGCGAATACCTATTCTTGCGAAGAAGCTGTCCACCATCCTCTTTACCTAGCCAAATATTATCTGCAGCAGAAAAAACATCTACTAACTTGAAATGCTGGTGAACCATACCAATTCCAAGTTTTTTTGAATCTTCAGGAGAGTGGATTGTTACCTTTTCTCCTCCCATTAAAATCTCGCCACTATCTGGTTGATAAATGCCCGATAGCATATTCATTAGGGTAGTTTTACCAGAACCATTTTCACCGAGAAGAGAGAGTATTTCACCTTCTTTTACGGTAAGGTTTACATTTTTGTTGGCAACCACACTGCCGAATGTTTTTGTAATACCACGCATCTCAATGGCATATTTACTCATTCGCTTTTCTCCTTTTGGGTAATTTTATAATGTTTCTAAATCTCAGATAGGGTAGGAGCAGAAGCTCCCACCCTATCGTAGTTATTAGTTTTATAAATTAGCCGATTTCAACACCAGCTACATTGTAGTTCATAGAACCTGTGATTACACCATCATCAATTGGATCAGCTTCTGTACCATCATTTTTCATGATTGGTTCTTCTACTTGTGTGATAGTACCATCAGCAGTGATGTCTAAAGAAACACCAGAGAATACATCCCATTCGCCTGAAGCCATCATCGCAGCAACGTCAGCAAGAATTTCTTCAGTACCTTCAGCTGCATTGTCTGTTAATGGAGAGATATCTACGAATCCTTCAGCAAGACCGCCGTAGAAGTTACCAACTGTGCTCATGAATGAGCTAGAATCTGTCATAACACCTTCCATAGCTGTTTGGTAGTAAATGTACCAGTTCCAGATAGGAGCAGTAATATGAGCAGCTGGAGCTTGTTCAGTCATATCTGAGTTGTAACCAACACCGTAGATGCCGTTTTCTTCAGCAACCATTTGAGGTTGAGCTGAATCGCTATGTTGTGTAATAAGACCTACATCATATGTATCGATAAGAGCTTGTGCAGCTTGACGTTCTAGAGTTTCATCACCCCAGCTTGAGATTTCGTTAACATAAACAGTAGCATCAGGATTTACAGATTGTACACCAAGTGCAAATGCATTGATACCTGAACATGTTTCAGCATATTCTAAGTTATAAGCAGCAACATAACCGATATTGTTATTACCTGTTTCTAGAGATTTAAGTCCAGCAGCAATACCTGAAAGGTAACGAGCTTGGTAAATACGTCCAAAGTAGTTATTGAAGTTTGAATCGTTGCTTAAGTAACCTGTAGCATGTGAGAAGATGATTTCTGAATATTCTTCTTGGCTAGCAGCTGTATCAAATGCTGTAATGTAACCAAAAGAAATACCGAAAATAATATCACAGCCTTGTCCAGCTAGATTGTCGATAGCAGCTGATACTTGTGTATCATCCTCTGCAACGTTATCAACGATCTTAAGTTGAGTAGTTGTATCAAGTCCTAAATTTTCCATAGCTGTTACAATACCATTATGATGTTGGTAAGTATAACCTGAAGTGTCGTTTTGGCTAGTGATGTAGATTGCGCCAACGATTAACTCATCATCAGCTGTAGTTGCATCAGCAGTTGTTTCTGCTTCAGCAGTTACTTCTGTATCAGCAGTTGTTGTATCAGCAGTTGTTGCTGAATCAGTAGAAGCACAAGCAGTAAATGAAAGTGCCATTGACATAGTTACGATAATTGCTAGTAATTTTTTCATATCTTTTCTCCTCTTTTTGTTGCGTTGTTTATATAGAAAGCCGTTCTAGGCAAATCTAACATAATAATAGGTATACCTTTATTCACCCACAAAGGTAACGCCAGTTTCTTCATCTAGAGCAGCAACTCTAGCGAGAGATTCTACACGAATGCCCGTACTGCGAATCATATCTCCTCCTGGCTGAAATGCTTTCTCAATTACGATGCCAGCACCAACTATTGAAGCACCTGCTTCTTGCACAAGCTTGATTAAGCCTTGTAGAGCAGCACCGTTAGCTAGGAAATCATCAATAATCAAGACATTATCGTCTTCATGAAGGTAATCCTTTGATAATATAATGTCGTAAACACGTCCATGTGTGAAGGACTCAACCTTACTAGTGTAGACATCACCAGCGATGTTTTTTGTTTGGTTTTTCTTGGCAAATACAACAGAACAGTTGTCAAAATGCTGAGCAACGATACAAGCGATACCAATACCAGAGGCTTCAATTGTAAGAATCTTATTTACTCCACAGCCTTCAAAACGACGTCTAAATTCGGCACCAATCTCACTTAAAAGTGTTACATCAATTTGATGGTTTAGAAAACTATCTACCTTTAATACACCAGTTCCTCGTACTTTACCATCTAGACGAATACGCTCTTTTAATAATTCCATAATCTTGAATACCTCTTTTCTTAACGTGTAAACGAAACACTACCTCTCATATTACCCAATTATAATTAAAATCGCAACAGATTTTTTACATTTTTTTTATTTTTTCGCAAAAAGTTTAAAATGGATTTTACATTAGAACAATAACAGAACAGGTAATTATATTGACTGTAACGAAGATTTATGTGATAATGCACAAAAGGGAGTAGCTCACGTATACGTGGAATATATCGTCAATACGATTGTTTTATCACAATCCGGTATATTCTTTAAGTAGCAAGACTTTATCGTAACAGGTACGATAAGCCTTGCTTTTTTTGTACCATAATTTAGGTTAAACTTCTATATAAATAGAAGAGAAGGAGGTTATGCTATGTCTCTTGTATACTTGGTAGTAGGATTTGTGTTGTTGGTCGTTGGAGCAGATAAATTTGTAGTGGGAGCTAGTTGTTGTGCAAAACGATTAGGCGTTCCGGCACTGATTATTGGACTAACCATTGTAGCTATTGGAACATCAGCACCGGAGCTTGCGGTAAGTGTTACAGCAGGGGTGAAAAAGTCAAACGAAATTGCACTCGGAAATGTTGTTGGATCGAATATTTTTAATTTATTAATCGTAGCTGGAATGAGTGCGATGTTTGCCCCTTTGGTACTAGATCGAGAAGTGTTATATAGAGATTTTAGTGGGAGTATTATCGCAACAGGTACTGTGTTTACGCTAATGGTTTTAGATGAAAAATTATCGAGAGTAGATGCAATAATTTTACTCATTGGCTTTGTTATTATACTTGCATTGCAGATTAGATTTGCATTAAACGTTAAGCAAATTGAAAGTGAGCGTGAAGAAATCAAAATAGCTGTATGGAATATTTCACTTCATATTGTATTAGGAATAGCTGCAATTGTAATTGGTGGGCAGTTAGTAGTAGCGGGTGCGACAGATATTGCGCAAGTATTCGGTTTATCAGAGACCATCATTGGACTAACTATTGTTGCAGTTGGTACGTCCTTGCCGGAGCTTGTGACTTCAATCATGGCTACTAGGAGAGGAGAACTGAGTATAGCAATTGGTAATGTACTAGGTTCTAATATATTTAATCTGCTCTTTATTTTACCTGTTTCTGTCCTCTGTAATCCGATAGAAATACAAACGACTGCTATATATGATACGATTTTTTTATTCCTCATATCTCTTGTGATATGGATTTATGCAAGAAAACATCAGTTAGAAAAAAAGATTGGAATGGGTATGTTTTTACTATATATTATTTATCTTGTTTGGATTATTTTAAGATAGATAGTATTATCTTGCTTGAATTTGCTATAAATACATGATATTCTAAATATTTGTACGGGGGTAGTTTGAAAGATGAATGTAATGAGGAATTTATTGAAATTCAAGCAATATAAATATTATAGATGGGTTTATATAATAGGAAGTATTATTATGTTTTTAAATTGTCTTTATGCTCATAATAAGTATATACATATTGTAGGTCTAGTGCTTTTGTATAGTATATTATTCTATAATAGGTGATTGCGAAACAAGTTCACATTTTTGATGAAAAACATGGATGAAATCTTGTTATACATGATTTTAGGGACTTAAAGTTTAAATAAGCATCATTGATTATAAGGAAAGTAAATT
>JAWXVC010000003.1:0-2621 GCA_044425805.1 Lachnospiraceae bacterium
TGCTCATAACCTCCGATGTACCATTGATAGCAATTATCTAGAGATTTCAGACAGTTCTTGCAAGCCTAACAGACTTCTATTTTGGTTTAAGCTTACTTTAACATTACTACCATCTGCAAATTTTAAAAAAGTATCATCTGCAAAAATAATGGCATTCTTCGCTGATTGAAACAGAGAAATCTTTTCTTTCTCGCTCTTGATGTATCGAATATCATCTTGCTTTTTTATTTTGTGCGTGCAGATAACATCTAAAATAGTACAACCCATTTCTTCCATATACTGTTTTAAAGCAAGTGCCTTGTCATAGCTTGCAAAAATCAAAACATCACGATTTAATTCCTTTGCCAACTCTATTTTAGGCATTTCAAAACTTACAGAAATAGCCTTTGCAATATTCGTAAGCCACCTATTTGTTGCAGTTTCACCAATGGGCAATGCGTAAACATAAGGTGTTCCAAATCTCTCTTTTAAAATTTCGGCAGCCTTTAACCCCTCATAACTTAGCACGATATTGACCTTTGCCTTTGACATAGTTTCGATTTTTGTAAGGTTTGTTTCAAGGGATAAAACTGCGTTTTTAAAAAGTCCAAAATTTTCTGAAAGCATAGTTTCTATTTCCAAAACATCAGCCTTAGCACTATGATCCATTACAGAAACACCTAAAATGTTGTAAGAGTTTTCTGCATCAAATTTAGTTATTGCAAAGTTTGACACTAAATCAGTGTAACAAGCTTCGATACCACTGCTGTAATCTCCGTTAAATCCACCTTGTGTAAACACAACAAGTTCTGCACTGATTTCATCTTGCATATAGGTACAAACTCCTTTTACATCAGATCCAGTCATGGAAGAAACTGAACTAGCCATCACAAAAATTGCTTTTGGTGAGAACTTTTTATCAAGCTCTACAATCTTCTTCTCTAAACTTGCTGTATCCCCCATAACCACATTATTTTCATCTAAACCTGTTGCAAAAAGTTTGTTTTCTACATTCATGCCCATCATCAGAAATGTTTTCATTGCATAAGCAGTTGTACCCTCTGTGCCATATTCTAAAACAATTGCATCTTCTATCTGTAACAGTGTCCACAAAATCCCCATTCGATCCGATGGAGTTGGTAAAAATCTAGTAAGTGCCATATTATCTTCCTCCCATCTTTGAGCGAATTTTTTGACGTATTTCTTCGTCTGACATTCGACCACCTGTTTTCGCTTTGAGCATTTGAAACATTTCTTCTTCAGACATATTTGAGCGTTTCATATTTCCTTTACCACCTAGTTTATTGCCTAACATTTTTGCCATGCTGCTAAACTTATGGGGTTTTTGTCCGATTTCCTTGGCTACATCAAAAACCAAATCCATTCCATATTCGTCATCTTTGCCTTTATAATGGTTCGTCTGAATAACTTTTACAGGTAAATTATATTTTTCGCTTGCCTCTTTTGCAAGTGCAGTAAAGTCATCGCCGATAATTTCAACCACGCAAGTTGTAATTAAAAACAAAGCTTTGGGCGTATATTCATCTAGTAGTTCATAGACAGCTTCCGTAACAGTATCAAGACTACCAAAAGTCACATCATTTTTATCTAACACAACTGAAAAACAATTACTTCCATCACCTTTCATATTCAAAGATGACTTGGTGTAATAGGTGCATTCCTCTGTACCAATGATAAGCATTGCCGTTCCATCAATCATTGTTACAGCTTTCGCTGCACCAGAGAGTGGACAACGACTCATATCCATATCTCCATGTATCATTTTTTTCATATTTCGCATAGGTTCCTCCTTAATTTTCGCTTGTTCTTGCTAGGATTTTATCTGCTAGATCATTGTAAAGGGCAAGCATTTCAGAGTCTTTTGTAAACTCAAAAACAGTGCCACCAGCATTTTCAGCTGTTTGAATATCTGCACATCTTGGGATTTGCTTGACAATATCTGTTCCAATTTCCACGCAAGCTTTCTCTACGATTTCACGTTCATTCTCAATATTTTTAGAGTTTAGAATAAGTCCTCCAACTTTTGCATAAGAGCGTTTTTCAAAGTTTTTGATTGCTCTTGAAATATTATCGGCTGCATAAAGTGCCATCATTTCACCACTGGATACAATGAACACTTCCTTAGCATACCCGTCACGAATTGGCATTGCGAAACCACCACAAACTACATCACCTAAAACATCATAGATTACAATGTCTGGTTTGTAGGTTTCAAAAGCATTTAGTTCAGCTAGTTTTTCAAAGGCTGAAATAATTCCTCGACCTGCACATCCGATACCAGGAGTAGGACCACCAGACTCCACGCATAGTACACCACCAAAGCCTTCATAGACAACATCTGAAAGAGTGATCTCATCACCTTTTTCTTTGATTTTATCTAGTACAGATGGAATGATTTTACCACCCATAAGATTTTTGGTTGAATCAGATTTTGGATCGCAACCAATTTGCATAACTTTGTATCCTTTGAGTGCAAGTGCTGCTGATAAATTTGATGTAGTAGTGGATTTGCCAATACCACCCTTTCCGTAAATTGCAATTTTTTTCATAATGTTTAGCTCCTTTTCTTAGTAGTGCTAATTAAATTGTTTGTAAAATATATGTGCATACCAAGATGCACA
>JAWXVC010000017.1:0-47804 GCA_044425805.1 Lachnospiraceae bacterium
TTCTCCAAAATATCCAGCATTATCAGCTGAATTTGATGTCTTTGTCGATGCCCCAATGTGTAATAACCACTCATAATTAAATGTAATACCATCAATCCACATTTTTAACAATTGCTTTTTATCATCGTATTGATATTCAAATACATCCGCAAAATGCTCTCTGTCAGTCGAATCATAAAAATTTTGGATAAAATCTCTTAATACACTATATCTATTCCAATAGACAGGATATGTCATAACAATATTCAACGGAACTATCACTACGCTCTCACCTCCGGTTTATATTTCATATATGATATAAACAATATATCATATATGAAATATAATTACAACCTCCGTATATTCTCAAATGTATTGAACAAATCCAACTTCCCATACCCAACTTTATTCAAGGAAAACATATCCTCCCCCGGCAACTTTTCAGCCCCTTTAATGAGTACTGCCTTTACCTTTTCCCCATACAAAAACGGATCATTTCCCCTTACAATCCCCCACT
The DNA here is from genome assembly GCA_044425805.1 of Lachnospiraceae bacterium. Lineage (GTDB taxonomy): Bacteria > Bacillota > Clostridia > Lachnospirales > Lachnospiraceae > RGIG6307. The sequence goes on from JAWXVC010000017.1 coordinate 497, forward strand.
CCATCAAAAGTGCTGCTGAACCTGTAACCATTGGTGTGGAAAAACTAGTACCCGATACCATTGTGTAACTTCCGCCTGGTGTTACTACTAAGAGATTCACTCCAGGAGCTACTAGCGTAGGCCTTACAATCCCCGTATAATTTATATCTATATCTGCTTGATTATCATAACGATACCCTCTTCCAGAAAATTCTGCATAAGCATCTAGCTGCATATCGTAAGCACCCACAGCAATGATTTTTGAAGCAGTAGAAGGTATCGTTAATGTCATTTCTTTTGTAGGTCTAACAAATCTTGTATTCGTACTTCTTGTGACACTGTTAGGTAAAAACATATAGAAGTTCCCATTTTTAATATGTTTTGCCTCTATCTCGATTTTCCAAATTCCGCTCCCAATATAGTCACCACGCGGTATCCATTCAACATAAAGCTCCTGAGAGGTTGCATACGGTGTCGGCATACCATAGTAGCCTAGTATCGTCGTATTTGAAAGCACACCCTCTATCTTTCCATATCTATTTTGTGTAAGCAATAAACGCTCACCGCTCGGTGCTCTTAACCATACAAGAAACTCGTCACTAAAATCCTTCCAAAGTTGTACATTTAAGGTCGTTTCAAAATCAGCTACTGTAATCTCCACCTCTTTTATTTGTATTACATTTTTTTCAAGCTTTCCTGCATAATGTCCTGATGAAACACCTTCATTCCCCACACCTACACAGATGATTGTTCTTCCAATTTCAGCAATATTATCAATAAAGCGTTCTAGCAAGGAAGTGCCATTATGTGCTCCATAGCTATTACCAAAACTTAGATTAATTGCAAGTGGTTTATTCTGTGTAGCCGCATATTTTACAACAAAAGTAAGTGCTCTCATAAGCTCCGTTGTCCTCGGAAAACTACTTTGATCTCGATTCCCTAACTTTACGATTAGTAGTTCACATCCTACTGCAATCCCCTCATAGGAAGTAGTTTCTAGTGTATTATTCACAAGGCTTGATGCTGCTACACTCGCCACAGCAGTCCCATGTCCTGACGTATCTTGCGAAGGTACGACTGCATAGGGACTACTACTAGCTATCGCCTGATTAATCATTTCCTTCGTATATAACCTACCTGTTGAAAATCCCATTGGCGGTGGATTGTCTGTGTCTATCGTTAAGGACTGATCCCAAAGTGCACTAATTCTACTTTTCCCATTGCTATCTTGAAATTCTGGCAAAAGATAATCAATACCAGAATCTATCACCGCAATATAAGTCCCTTCGCCTGTGAGGAATGGTTCTCTTTTGGTAACTGGTAATATACCTGCTGAAGCTTGTGCTATCACATCGGAAAAATATAACTTTTTTGGCATTTCTACATATTCTATATTTGCCAGTGATAGTACAAACTGTATCTGTGTGGTTGGTACCTGTAAAATAGCATAGCCTGCTATTAAGTATTCAATCGTAATCGAATACTCAAGCAGGCTATCTAATGTACCATTATATTTTACGATAAGCTCCCACGTACCACTGCTTACATTAAACCCCGTATTTAGGTTTTGCGTTTGCATACGCATGGTAGGCGAAGTCTCTAATGCAAGATTTAAAAGATCCTCAACTTTTTGATTCATAACTAGGTGTAATCCCATGATAAATATCGTTAAACTATATATATTCAGCATTAAAAAAACATATACTATTTTTCCACGAGAAGTCCACTATGATATGCGTCTAATAGCATCCCAAGATCTTGTATCTTTTCTTTGATGCTCATTCCAATATCAGTATCCCCTACTGATTTTCGTTCTACAACACGGTCTACTACAATATTTTCAGAATGAATATCTATTTCCTTTTCAATGGCTGCTTCCGTTGACTCAAACGGCTTATGTGCAACTAAAATCAATCCAAAACTATTATAAGTTAGCGTATATCCTGCGATGCCAGTTTCCTTTTGGTAGGATTTTGCAAAACCTCCATCGATAACTAGTACCTTTCCATTACATTTAAGTGGACTTTCCCCTTTAATACTCTTCACGGGAACATGACCATTGATGATATGGCCACTCGACTTTTCTACGCCAAAATTATCTAGAATACGATTGACCACTTCTTCATTTTCAAGCAATGTATAGTAAGCGTTTTTACGCTCTACGTGCGTTTTTTTATCTGAAATAAAATAACGTTCAAAAGTTGTCATTTTATCTTTCCCAAACAACGGTGAGTTTTTATTGTTCCAAATATACCACATCATATCTCTACCAAGCTCTCGTTCCTCAGCACATTTTGCAGTAAAACCCTGTCTCACGTAGCTTTCTAGCGCTTGATACCACTCATACCCGCAGTAGGACTTACCAAACAATGTAACTTCTTTTAATGTCCCATCATCTTCTAACAATACACATCCGTGATATAAAAGGTTATTATTGTATACCTTGTACAAGTCGCCCTTATGTAGCAATAGCATCATATGTGACTGTAGCCTTGCACAATTCATAAAAGCCCTTTGTAAACGTTCTAACACCTCATGCTCTTCTGGTGTTAATGCATATGGATTATCCGGATTAATCGTAGGGAAATTCATATCCTTCATAGGGTATAAAACTCCATCGATTTCTATCTTTCCTGTGTCAAATTGAATGTGATGTAACAGTTTTCTATCTTCCATCTCAAAATCCGGATACTGTTCTATCACTTGACCCTCTACTTTAAATTGCATAATAGAGATTGCTTTATGAATCAATGCTTTTAGACGATATTCTCCATCTTCTATAGAACAATTCTTAACTAAAAATTCATCACAAGGATCTTTTTTATAAGTTTTCATAGCAAAAGAAGCAAGTGGCAATAAATTAATACCGTACTCTTCCTCTAAAACATCTAAATTATTATATCTAGCACAAATTCTTATCACATTTGTAATGCATCCGAGCTGTCCAGCCGCTGCACCCATCCACAAAACGTCATGATTGCCCCATTGAATATCTAAGGAATGATAAGTCATAAGCCTATCCATAATCAAATGAGGACCTGGCCCTCTATCATAAATATCACCTAATATATGTAAATGATCAACTACAAGACGTTGAATCAATTCGCTCATAGCAATAATAAAATCACCCGCGCGTCCCGTTTCAATAATCGTCTCAATAATCGCATTGTAATAGGATTCTTTATCTACCATATCCATCTTTTCGCTCATAAGCTCTTCAATAACATATGTAAATTCTTTTGGAAGTGCCTTGCGAACCTTAGAGCGCGTGTATTTGCTGCTCGCACGTTTACAAATTTCTATCAATCGAAACAAGGTTACTTTATACCAATCGCCCATATCTTCTTTATCTCTTACGATTAGTTCAAGTTTTTCTTTTGGATAATATATAAGCGTTGCAAGTGCTTGCTTATCTTCTTTACTCATCGTATTACCAAATACATCATGAATCTTGCGCTTCACAGAACCTGATCCATTTTTCAAAACATGCATAAAAGCTTCATGCTCTCCATGAATGTCTGTTAAGAAATGCTCTGTTCCCTTTGGCAAACACAAAATTGCCTGTAGATTAATAATCTCAGTGGTAGCAGCTGCAATAGAAGGATATAACTGTGACATACTCTGTATATATCTCTTTTTCATTTTCTCCATAAACATTCCCTCGCTTTTATAGATTTCACAAAACTTATATTGATTTTTGATGGAAATAACGGTAGGTTTGCGTAAATGTATCTTCTTTATAGCACCAGTCTTTTTGTCCTTTTCCCGTCACTTCTAACAAATGGGCATCAAATTTTGGATCTGTATAGGTAATAAACCAATCTTCTAGTTTTTGCAACATTTCTTGCACTATTTCTTGGTAATCTGCGTCCCCATATAAATTCTTTGTCTCTTCTATATCATGTTTAAGATCATACAATTCTGATTCAAATCCTTTATATCTATATACTAGCTTATAATTTTCTGTTCTAATCATACGAACAAATCCATATTCATCATGCATATAGATTTCTTTTGACTCTGTATCCTCACCACATAAATACGGATATAAGCTACCTCCACATTGGTACGTACCAGGCTTATAATCAAGACCTGCAATATTCATAAAAGTACCAAACAAATCGCAATGACTTGCAACCTTTGTACTAACCAATCCAGTTTCTTTGATAAATGGAGCTTCTATCAAACAAGGCACCTTAATAGATTCCTCATACATATTCGGTGGATAAGTACCATTACCCTTACCCCAAACACCATGATGTCCCATATTCATGCCATTATCTGCTGTAAATATTACCACCGTGTTATCAAGCAAGTCATGTTTCTCCAAAAATGCATAAACCTTGCCAACATTTTCATCCACTGCAGTAATTGCCGCATAATATCCTGTTAGATTTGCTCTTCTATGTTCCTGTGTATCTCCTACAGGACAACTATCAATCTGAAATTCATGAACCGGAAGTACTGGCGTAGCTTTAAACTCACAATCTTTATACAAGTCAAGATGCTCTTTTTTGTGGTGCTCAATTTCCCATGGAGAATGTGGTGCATTATAATGAATAGACACATAGAATGGATCTTCTAAATCCTTCCACTCTGTCATATACTCTATCGCTTTATCTGTAAATAAATCAGTTGTATACTCCGTCAAACTGCTCATCACACCTTCATCTGATACATCTGGCTCTTTATAATTACAGCCACCATGACCAAGTGCATACCACTTCTCAAATCCTGCCTTTTTCATTGCATTATTGCCCAAATGCCACTTACCACTAAGTCCACAATGATAGCCTGCCTCTGCAAGCTTTTCTACATATGTCACTTGACCTTGTAAATATTCAATGGCTTTATCTTCTTTATTAAACTGTGGTGTCCCCATCATATGTGGATATTTGTCCGTATCGACATTTCCGCCATTTAACCAATCGTGCACACCATGTGCTGATGGCATCCTACCAGTTACAATAGAAGCTCTTGCCGGCGAACAAACTGGTGATGCACAAAAGAAATTTTCAAATCTAACCCCTCTTGCAGCCATCTGATCCAGATTCGGTGTAATAATATCATCATTTCCAGCACAGTGAAGTGCCCATGCCCCTTGATCATCTGTTAAAAACATGACAACATTTGGTTTTTTCATATCGCTGCTTTCCTCTTTTCTACATTTTATACAAATTGTGAATAATACATCGTATGGTATTGTCCTTTTTGTTCTAGTAGTTGTTCGTGAGTCCCTTGCTCCATAATCTTTCCATTACCAATCACCAAAATATTATCTGCATGCTGAATAGTAGATAATCTGTGTGCAATTACAAAGCAGGTCTTATCTTTCATCAGATTTGACATCGCCTCTTGCACTAAAACCTCTGTCGCCGAATCAATATTCGAAGTAGCTTCATCTAAAATCAGCATCGGAGCATCCACAAGCATTGCTCTTGCAATTGAAATAAGTTGTTTTTGCCCTTTAGAAATATTACTACCTTCATCAGTAATCACAGTATCATAACCATTTGGCAAGGTATCAATAAAAGTATCTATTCTAGCATCCTTTGCTACTCTCTTCACATCCTCAAGCGTTGCATCCTTATGGATATAGGCAATGTTTTCAAAGATAGTGCCCTTGAAAATCCAAGTTTCTTGTAATACCATAGAAAAGCTCTTTCTAAGGCTTTTTCTCGTAAGAGACGTGAGTGGTATGCCATCTATTGTAACTGTACCCTTTTGGTAATCATAAAAACGCATAAGTAGATTGATAATAGTCGTTTTACCCGCGCCTGTAGGACCTACAATCGCAATTGTTTGACCACTCTTCGCCTCAAGATTCATATCCGATAAAATAATTTTATCCGAAACATATCCAAAATCCACTTGCTCAAAGTTGATATTGCCTTTTACTTCTTTAAGCTCAATAGCTTTTTCTATATCGAGTGCTTCTGGTTCTTCTTCTAACAAGCTAAATATACGATTTGCTGCTGAAAATGCAGATTGAATTTCACCTGTGATATTCGCAAGCTCATTAATTGGTCCAGTAAACTTTCTAGAATATAGAACGAATGCTGATAGATTACCAATCGTAATAAGACCTGACATATAGAAAATCGTGCCTGCAAGACCTACAAGAGATAAGGATACATTTCCGATAAATCCCATAATACTACCCATAATACCACCTTGATAATCAGCTTTTACATAAGCATTACTAGCATCATCATTTTGTGCTCCAAAGCGCTCTATCATCTTTTCTTGTTGATGGTATGCGATAATCGTCTTAAGTCCTGACAAGATTTCCTCTGCATAACCATTAAGTTGACCAAGCTTTCTAGACCTTCTCCTAAATAAAGGCTTCGTCACCTTTAATCTATATCGTGCAAAAACAGCTGTCATCGTAGATGTTATCACAAGTACTACTATAAGTATTGGTGATATTGTAAGCATCATGAAAAGTGAAAATGTAATCGTAATAATACTATTACCAATCGTAATAATATCATTTGTAAGAGCAGTATTAAGCACCCCAATATCGTAAGATAAACAAGAAATAATATCACCTGCTTGTTTCGTATCAAAGTATGAAATCGGTAAATCTAACAAATGATCTTCTACCTCTCTTCTGAGAGTACTCGAAATATTCTTACCGATATGGATCATAATACGTGAAATCACAAAGGTTAAACAACTAGAAATAATATACAGTACAATCATAACAAAGCATAAGCGGATGACCTCATCCATCCTCTCAACTCCTGTCATATCTCCTATAATATCGATTGCAATACCACTTAAATATGGCCCAAGTAACACACATACATTTGAACATACCATCAAACAAACAGCAAGTATAACGTATCCTTTATATGGTTTATGATATTTCATCAGCTTCTTTAGAAGAGAGCCTTTCGAGACAGTGTCTAGTTCATTATATTCGGATTTTTTACCCATGACTTTCTCCCCCTATTCTCCCATTGACCCTAATTGATGTGCACTTAAATCTTGATATAATGTGCATCTGTCCATAAGTTCTTCATGCTTGCCCATATCAACGATTTCACCCTTATCTAAGATTACGATGATATCCGCATCCTTAATTGAGCTAATACGCTGTGCCACAAGTACTGTTGTTGTCTTATGCTGTACTTTTTGTAGTTCTTTTCTTAAAAGTGAATCTGTTTTATAATCAAGTGCACTCGATGAATCATCTAAAATCAAAATATCCGGTGAACCTGCAACCGCTCTCGCTATTAATAATCTTTGTTTTTGTCCACCACTTAGATTGCTACCCTTAATCGCTAGCTTATAATCATAGGTCTCATCATAAGAATTTACGAACTTCTCAGCCTGCGCTACATGTAGAGATTTCTCAACATCTTCCATTTCTAAATCTCTACCAAAACAAATATTTTCTAAAATAGAATCGCTAAACAAATAATCACTTTGTAAGGTAACACCAAATTTTTTATGTAAGGTTTCTAGTGGAATACCCTTGATATTCTCACCATCTATATAGATATTACCATCTGTCACATCATAGAATCTCATAAGTAAAAGTAATAACGTGCTCTTTCCACTACCTGTTGCACCTAAAACCCCTAATGTTTGTCCCTTCTCAAGTCCTATTGTAATATTTTTCAGGTTCATCTCCTGCTTTGCATTTTTTCTAACATGGTATGAAAAATTCACATGATCGAAATAGATATACGGAACATCGTCTCTTTTTTCTTCTTTTTCGATTACCAAATCTTCTTCTCGATCTAGCACCTCTTGAATACGATTTCCTGAAGCAAGTCCCTTTGTGGTCATAATAAAAATACGCGAAATACTCATAAGTGCAGCCGAAATAATCGTGAAATACGTTGCAAAAGCAAGTAATACACCTACATCGCATGCACCAGCTGCAACACGATATCCACCTACTAGAACAATGAGTACTGAACCTATATTGAGTACCCCATTAGCAAATGGATTTGATAAAACCATGTTTGCTGTAGCCTTGATGTCACTGTCTGTCAAATTTTGATTGATATCGCGAAATTTCTGCGTTTCAAAATCCTTTGCTGCAAGTGCCTTTATTACGCGAATTCCCAAAACATTCTCTCTAACGCAACTAGCCATTGCATCCTCACCAGCCTGAACGTTTTTGTATAAAGTCAAGCCTCTCTTTGCGATAATCATAACAAATATAATGATAATCGGCATAACTAACGTAATAATAATCGCAAGCACTGGATCTAGAAAAAAGGACATACATATACCACCAACCAACAAAACAGGTGCCCTAACTCCCATACGAAGCATCATCGCAATAACCTGCTGAATGTTGTATGTATCAGACGTCAACCTTGTTTCTAAAGAAGATAACGTAATCTCATCTACTTGAGCAGCGGATAAATACATAATCTTCCCAAATAAATCTCGCCTCACTGCTTGACCTACCCTACCTGCTATAACAGAAGCTAAAAAATTTGCTGTAAAATTAAAAACTAGAGAAGCAAATGCAACTAACAGCATGTACCCTCCCCATTTCAATGTCAGCGGTATATCCTCTTGCACTGCAATTTCATCAATAATCGTCGCCAAAATAATCGGAATCCATAAATCTGTCAATGCTCCAAGAAACTTCGCCGTCAGTGCAATACCACTCTTCCATATGTGATTTTTTAAATAATTGGTAAAAACTTTCATACATCCCCACGCCCTTTATAATTTTCTTACTATCTTTTTATTGTACCACAGCTGTGTGTAAATGGCACATATAAAATATAAATTAACAACAATTCGCACAACACTTTCACTAACTAGCATATCATGTTATACTAGAAAAAAATTTTACAGGAGGAATTTAAAATGTTAGTTACAAACAAGGCCTTTAAACTTATACTTTCATGTGTTACCTTATTTTTTATTTTCTTCATAGCAGATTCACGTGTGGAACTATCTATTCATGCGATTATTTACTGTAGTGTCACTGCTATCATGGTATATTCTATGTTCAAAATCTACCCTAGAAAATTGCAACGCTTCATCGGTAGCTTCATACATATTATTTTATTAATCATTCAACTAATTTTTTTATCCTACAGTGAATGGGTGTTTTCTCACCGAGTGATTTCCGTCTTTTTGTTATTTCTTTCTTTTGCTACTGAATATTATATTCTTCGCTACGATTACAAGGAATATATCTTTAGTATTGTTGATGAAAATAGTATCTCTTTTGAAGATTTAAAACATTTACATGGGAAAATAATTCAAAAAAAGAATTCCTTTTATGAAGCTAGAACAAAAATAAATATAAGAAGTATTGCAGAAATCATGCTCGATTTACCAAGAAATAGCTCCACAAGATATATCACAAAGGACACACTTAGCACAGAGTATTTCAAAAACTTAAATGCATCTATAGACGACACTAATATCTATCTCGTACTTTCTGATACAGGTAGTACAGCGAGTGATTTTTTGAGTGTCTTTACACACAAGACCTACAACCATATTTCCATCGCGTTTGACTCAGATTTAAAGACTCTTATCAGTTATAATGGTGGTGAAAAGGTAACACCCCCTGGTTTAAACCCAGAAATGGTCGAATGGTTTCACAAAAAAGAAGATGCTTCTATTCGCATATATAAACTCAAGGTTACATGCAAACAAAAGCATCAAATGATAGATAAAATCAAACAAATCAATGCTGAGGGCAGTGCCTATAACCTACTAGGAATCGCCATCAAAAAGTCTTTTAGACCAAACATTATGTTTTGCTCTCAATTCGTCTATTGTTTATTAGAATTAGTAGATGCCCAATATTTCACAAAGGCATCTATGAGTGTGAAACCTACTGATTTCATTGAACTTGACTATGACCGTAGATTAGAATTTATCGAAACAATTCACCTTTCAAATCTAGTTTAATCCAAAATCCCCTTTGCTGGATTATTCTTCATAGGAGCTTCTGGTACATAAGTTGTCGTAAGTGGTAGATACTCCTTTTTCTCTGAGCTCTTATCAAACGAAGTCAAAATCTCAAGTACATGAAGAGTTTGTTTGTAGTTTGCGCGATATGCTCTGCCTGTTTGAAGTGCCTTTGCCATATCTGCAATACCGAGACCACGGCTGTTTTCTCTATAATCAAAAAGTAGTGGCATTTCTTTAAATTCGCCATCTTCTGGACGAAGAATCTTAATTGGTCCATCAAAATGATTTGGATCTGGAACGATCATAGTTCCCTTCGTTCCATAAATTTCAAATCTAGCTTGACCTTTGTTATAAACATCAAAAGTTGTAATAATCGTACCAATTGCACCACTTTCATAGTATAGCGTTCCTGTTAGATGCGTTGATACATCTACATCTACAACTTCACCATAATGCTCTTTACTCGTAATGATTCTTTGATCAAAGCTTTTCTTTGTAGCTCCCATTACACCTGCTACTGGCCCTAGTAGATTTACAAGCGTAGTAACATAATATGGACCCATATCCATCATAGGACCACCGCCGAATTGATAATAAAATGCTGGGTCTGGATGCCATGTTTCATGTCCATGACAAATCATAAAACAAGCACTTCCTATAATATCTCCGATATAGCCATCTTCAATTAATTTCTTACAAGTCTGCATACCCGCACCAAGGTAAGTATCTGGTGCACCACCAAGCATAAGCCCTTTTTCTTCTGCTATTTTCACAAGCTCTACACCTTCTTCAAAGGTAGCACCAAGTGGTTTTTCAGAATAAACATGTTTTCCAGCTAATAAAGCTTTTGAAGAAACATCAAAATGTTCATAAGGACGTGTTAAATTCAAAATAATATCAACTTCTGGATCCGCAAAAGCCTCTTCCATTGTTTCATATAGCTTTGGTACTTTGTATTCTTCCTGTGCTTTTTCGGCACGTTCTCTAATCAAATCACAAACACCAATCAACTCTACTTCTTTAAACATATTTGTCAAATTCTTTAGGTAAATGCCACTAATGGCACCTACGCCAATCATTGCTATTTTTACTGTAGCCATCGTAATTTCTCCTTATCTTCTTAATACATTTTTGCTTTATTTTCGAATCGCTCTGTCGTAAGATTATGATCAACTGCATATTGCTTGCCTTCTGCTGCCCAGAGCATGCCTCGTTCCATCATCACCTGTGCACTAGGCGATTTATCAAATACATCATCATGGTGACCAAGTGCTGTGTAGAACACTCTACCATTACCCCAGAATTTCGTCCATGCAACAGGCATATCTACTGCTTTGTTCGAGATATGATAATAACTTATGCTTGGAAATCTAGTAGTAGCTAGCACTTCAATTGCTGGATCCACATGAAGATAATAATGTTCACTTACAACTGGAAAATCTTCCATATCTGCTACGATTGGACTAGAACCTCTGCATACATTTACTGTATATTCTGTACCATCTCCACCTGGATGACTTACCCATTGTCCGCCTGTCATAAATTGCCATTCTACGTCATTTCTAAAAGAATCGCACATACCACCATGGCATCCTGCAAGGCCCACACCTGAACCTACTGCAAGTGCAATGTTTTTGCTGTATTCACGGTCAATTTCTCCCATTGTCCAACAAGCTACAATCAAATCAAGCCCCTTTAGCATCTCTAAGTCTGCACAGACATCCAAATTGTCACTAATCTCGCAAGTAAATCCATTATTTTCTAGTATCCCTGCAAAACGTACTGATGTTAATTCTGGTTCATGTCCAGACCAACCTCCTTGTAATAATAATGCTTTTTTCATTTTATCTTTTTCCTCTCTTTATTTTATATATTACAGCTAATTGCACATTTTTGTTGGTCAGCAACGAAAATGAGATCAATTACATTCATAACACGAAGTGCTTGCTCTGGCTTTACAATAAGTTCAGCTTTACCTTCTATAACAGCCACTATATTTTCGTAATAATCTGTCCAACTAGATTCTACTTCTGGAAGTGGAATTTCTTCAATTGTTTCTTTTGGTCTAGGTGCCATTGTTCTTGTAGGTCCCGCTTCCGTGTAGACGATATCATCAGCCCACACCATTTCAGCATCAACTTTTTTCTTGAATAAAGCACCCTCTGTTCGAAAGCTATTAATAACTGCCGTTCCATCTACGCAAGAAACATGCCATCTTGGATGATTCACAAAGCAATTTGTAGACATTTCAAGCATCGCCGCTACACCATTTTCAAAGCGAATGTTAATCTTAATATTATCATCCACCTCAGGAGTAAATACTGAGAACAAGCTTGCGCCAACCTCTACAACAGGGCTATCGATCATCGTCATCATCTGATCTACTATATGTACGCCCCAATCAAGCACCATACCACCACCGTTTTCTTTATATCCGCGCCATCCATGCATCGCGCCTCTAGAACCCTGCACACGGCTTTCAATAAAATAAGGAGCACCGATAATATTATCTGAAAGAACTTTTTTAATCGTACAATAATCTTTATCCCATCGTCTGTTTTGATGAACTGAAAACACCTTACCAGTCTCTTTTTGCACTGCAATAATCTCCAAAAGCTCTGCCGCATTTAAAGTAACAGGTTTCTCGCAAATAACATTCTTACCGCCTCTTAAACACGTAATTGCTAAATCTTTATGAAAATTATTCGGTGTTGCAATCGTTACAATATCGATTTCTTCATCTGCAAGAATTTCCTCTACCGAAGTATATACATATAGACCCTTATCTGCTGCCTTTTCTCTAGCTTCTTCTCTTACGTCAAAAATACCTTTTACAGATACCGCTTCTAATCTCTCTGTGATATTGCCGTAATGCCAACCTCCCATACCACCGAATCCAATAATTGCTACTTTGTACTGCATACCTCTTCCCTCCGCACCTTTCCTTGTGTTATTTGTATAATTGTAATTCATATTATATTATTTATTTGTATAGTATCACGAAGTATGTTATATTACTATTCAGATAATCAAAAAACACTACCAAATATTGCGGTAGTGTTGAAATGGAGGATACTATGCATTTATATCAAACAAGTCATTTAAATTTCTCTTTTAACAAATCCTATAATATGAATTTTATCCCACATCTACATAAGGAAATCGAGATTATTTACGTCGTCAATGGTGCGTTTACTCTATTATCTAATTTTCAACTATATCATCTACAAGCTGGCGATTTTTTTATCGCATTTCCTAATACCATTCATGAATATATCGACAATAACGAATGTACCTGTTTGATATGGATTTTTGATGCCTCTATCTTACCGGACTACTCATCCACGTTTCGTAAGAAAATGCCACTCTATCCTGTGCTCAAAGCTAACCAAGTCACACTAGACATCCACTATGCCCTTGATGCATTTCAAAATAGATCTGGCTTGCAAACAGAATCCACACTTTCAAAAACACTATTATCTTTGTTATTACATGATTTATTAGACGGCCTTTCCCTTCAAGATATCGGTGTTTTGGAAAACTACGAATGGCTTATGAAACTACTTATTTACCTTGGTGAACATATGCAAGACGAGCTATCCCTAGATATGATATCAGAAGAAATCGGCATCAGTAAATATCATCTTTCTAGAACCTTTAAAGCCAGAACAGGGTATTCTATCCCTACTTATATCAACACTGTTCGTGTAACTCAGGCCATGGAACTACTAAAGCATAGTGATCAAACTATCACAGAAATTGCGTTTTCCTGTGGTTTTGAAAGCATGACTACATTCTTCCGTGCCTTTAAGCAGATTACTGGAAAAAGTCCAAAGCAGTTTAAAACAGATTGAACTATTCTAATAACAAATCACTTGCCATCACTCCATGCTTACCTAGCACATCAGAAGCTTTCACTCCTGCCCTTCCATGCATAAAAGCACCTAAACTTGCGCACTCCATTGTCGATAATGATAGGCATGTTAACCCCCCTATCATACCAGCTAGCACATCGCCCGTGCCACCTTTTGCAAGTGCACTATTGCCACTTCGATTCAAAATCAAATCACCAAACCCATTTGCTATAACACTTGTCGCATCCTTTAGTACACATGTAATACCGTGTTTCTTACTATATGCTCTTGCAACTCCAATAGGATCTTTCTTGATCTGTGCAACTGACAAATCTGTAAGCCTAGACATCTCCTTCACATGAGGTGTAATAATAATCTTATTTCTATAATAACTTGTTAGCTCTTCACGCTCTGAAATCGTATTTAACGCATCTGAATCTAATACGATAGGTACATTATGACCTGTCGATGATAGCACTGTTTCGACTAGCTCTTTTACATACGTCTTCGTCGATAAACCAGGACCCATCACAATGCTAGTTGCCCATGCACACGCTTCTCGCACGCTCTCCCCTAAGTTTTCCTCTTTGTAGGTTTGTACAATAGCTTCTGGCAATTGCATTTGTAGCACCTGCCTATTCGACTCCGTAGTCAAAATCTTCACAAGCCCTGCACCCATACGATACGCTGACATTGCGCATAGATACGCAGCACCACTCATACCTTCTGAACCTGCTATCACTAAAAGCCTTCCATACGTTCCTTTATTCGCAACCTCGCTACGCTCTGGTATCTTGCATAAATCTGATTCCTCTAGCATAAACATAGGCTCTAACACAACACCCTCGCACTGCTTTGGAAATCCAATATCTGCCACTACTATATTTCCAGAATACACTATACCACTTCCAAGATACAGCCCAGCTAATGCATATCCAAAAGTAACTGTAGTACTTGCATGCATCGCACAACCAAGTACTTCACCGGTATCTGCCGATAAACCTGATGCAATATCAACAGCAATCACCTTTTGACATTTAGCATCTTTCACAACCTCTATACAATCTTTATACTTCCCAGATACTGCTCTAGATAAACCAATTCCAAGCAAGGCATCCACTATCAAATCTTCTTTTATAGGCATAAAATCCTTTAACTCTATACATGGCACCTTTAACGCTTCTACTATATATTTTTGCACCATAAATTCCTGAGTAGCCTTTGATAAATCACCCACGCAAACAATTGTAACTAGATATCCCTTTTCAAAAAGCATACGCGCTGTTGCAATTCCATCTGCACCATTGTTCCCACTACCACAAAGCACCCAGATCCGATCCGACTTATTTCCTATCTCCACAACTGCCGCCACTACTGCCATTGCAGCACGCTCCATTAACACAAGTGATGGAATACCAATACGCTCTATTGCATCTGCTTCTATAACTTTCATTTGCTTACTCGTTACACATAGTTTCATATTAATTAACACCCTCTTCTTCATAATATGCTTTTAGAGTACACCTTTTTTACATTCTTTACAAGCAAGTATCTACTTCTATCCGTATATATGTTATGATATCAAAAAGAATCATTGGCTAATAATTGCTGGAATAGGTGTTATAGAAAACGCTTCCCATAACCGTAAAGATTTAGCGCCTAATATTTGTGCTGTTTATATAGATACTCTTTATCTTGTCACAGACCATACAGATTTTTATGAAAGATATGGTTGGAAATTTCTATGTATGGCACAAGGTGAAGATGAACCTAAAATGACCAGAATGTATATTCACAACTAACATAAAAAGCTTGTACGATCCCCCTCAGAATTGTACAAGCTTTTCCCCGTTTATTACTCACTATGTTTTTTGCTTAAATCTTTATCTTAATTTTTACTATACCCATCACGTGATTCCTTTCCCCAAATTCCTCACGCTACTTACTACTTTTAACACTCATAGAGTGTATGCACTCGTATAGTGCATGTGTTTCATGTAGGTAACTCTATATAACTTTTATGCAAGCATTTGTGAACCGTCACTCCTTAGATGATTGCATGCTCTCATGCAGGCATCTTAGTAGTGCTACGGTGAACTATAGTGCAAACGGCTTGCAGAAAATCATCTAATAATACTTGTTATGTAACATATACAGATACAAATAGTTTAAAATTAGGTATTCGTTTACTCAACCATGTTGTAGATATAAGGTAATTCTACGTTGGTTTCGATACCGTAGAACTTCTTAGCTGTTTCGCCAAGGAACAATGCTTTATCTTCATCTGTCATTTTGTCAGATTTTTGAACAAAATCAAGTGACATCAAATATGTAATCGCTGTCATTGTTCTAGGATAATCACTACCCCACATAAGCTTTTCAATACCACAGATTTCTTTGGCACGTAAAATTGCATCTACAGCCGATGGATATGGGTAGTATTCACCATGGAATAACCATGTGATACCGCCACTTTCAATATAAACGTTAGGATTTTTCGCAAGTGCAATTTGTTCTTCCCAACCTTCTACTGTAACCATTCCAAAGTGTCCAATTGCAATTCTTAGATTTGGACATGCCGCAATGATTTCTTTCATCGCTGCTACGTCTGCATCACCATCCGATAAATCGATTGAAACAAATTTACCAAGTGCTTCTGCTTTTTTAAATACTGGAAGTGTATCAACAAGTGGCATTGTTAATCTTCCTGCACAAATCTTGATGCCATCAAATCCTTCTAATTGATAATCGTCATGCTCTTGGTATAAGCTACAAATCTTAATACGATCAGGATATTTTGCTTTTGCCTCTAATAAATAAGCATCTTGATTCCCATCAATATATTCTTGTGTCACAACAGCAGCATGTACTCTCGCATAGTCCATGTTCGCGATAAGCATCTCTACTGTATTACGACCATCAAGCATATAAGGAGGCATCATTTGCTTTACTTCATCTCCAAAATAGCTTTTTCCACCACCGAGTGAATAAACATCAAGTGTGCCTTTTTTACCTTTTAATTCGTCCCATAAATGAAGATGTGCGTCTACTATCATCGTTTATCAACCTCTCATTTATTCTGCGATTTTAATAAGTACTTTTTTAAGATCACCAGCATTGCTTACAAGTGCTTTGAATCCATCATCAGCAACGTCCATGTCATAGATAGCACTTACCATCTTCATAACATCAACTTTACCTGTTGCGATCATATCGATTACAGCTCTAAAGTCTTTTGCTGTTGCATTTCTGCTACCAAATACATTTAATTCTTTCTTTAATAAAATTGAATGTAAGAATGTTGTGTCTTTTTTACCATTACCAATTAAGATGATGTTTGCACCAAAAGCTGCTGCATCAATACAGTTTAAGAATGTTTCAGAGAAACCACAAGCTTCTACACAAACATCAAAACCTTTACCATCTGTAATACGTTCTGTTGCAGCTAATAAATCTTCTTTTCCTACGTTGATTACGCCATCTGCACCGTATTCTAAAGCTGCATCTAAACGACCATCTAACATATCAGAAACATATACCTTTGCTCCACGAAGTTTTGCACTGATAAGAGCAAATAAACCGATTGGGCCTGCACCTACTACTAATACGTTGTCTGTAGGTTCAATGTTTGTTCTAGATAATGCGTGGTAGCTGATTGAGAAAGGTTCTACTAATGCAAGTTGTTTTGCATCAAGTCCTTTACCTTTCATGATTCTTTCGATTGGCATAGCTACGTATTCACAGAAGCTACCATCTCTTTGTACACCCATAGTTTGATTGTCAGTACAAGCGTTTACTAATCCTCTTTCACAAGAGTAGCAATGTCCACAGTTGAAGTATGGATTTGCTGTTACGATATCACCAACTTTGAATCCAAAAGGATTTTCAGCGATTTTGGCAATTTCTGCACTGAATTCGTGACCTGGTGTTCTTGGGTATGTAGTGAAAGGTTGGTTACCTGTATAACTAGCTACATCGGCACCACAGATACCACAATATTTAATTTTAAGTAACGCTTCGCCTTCTTTTAGAACTGGCATTTCAATATCTCTAACTTCGATTTCGCCTGGTTTTTCGATCATTACTGCTTTCATTTTAATTCCTCCATCATAATTTAGTATTTTATTTTTATATTAACGTTCCATATCAATATATTTGTCATTCCAAACAACTGCTGTTTTGAAAGGTGCTTCTTTTGAATAAATTTTTTCATCATAAGCTTTTACTGGATCAGCGATGAATTCTTCTTTGTCAATCAAAGCTACTACATCACCGAATTTACTATCTTCTAATACTTCGATAGCTTTTTCCATGTGTGCTTGTCTAAAGTTAATTGATGATAAGATAATTTGGTTTTTAAATCCAAAAGGCATAGAATCAATTGTAATATTTGGTCCTAAAGAGAAGCTGTTGTAGATACCATTATTACCAAGTACTCCATATTCAAATGCAATTTGGTGTTCAATGTTACTGCCACTTACACCGATAAATGTTGTAGCTGGTCCACCCAATTCTTCTTTGATAGCTGCTGCTAATTCTTCATTTGTAGCATAGTTACTTCTAACATAACCTGCTTTGATTTCGTCTTTTGCAAAAACAACTTTATCACTGTCTTCACTACTTCTAGCTACGAATATGATATTCGCATCTGGGTAGTTTTTACGGATAACATCGCCTACGAATGTACCTGTAGTACCAAGACCAAAGATAACTGTTCTATCGAATAATTCTGACTTCGCGATTTCTCTAGCTTTCGCTTCATCACATTTGTGTTTTGCCATAGCAATTCTAAAGTTATGAGCAGAACCGATGTCTTCCATTCTCTCTAATTGGAATACCATGCATCCATAAGGATCTGGGAATACCATTTTCTTTGCAAAAGAAAGTGCGATTTTACCATCTTTTACATAACCATCTGGAATAGGAAGTAGCATATCAGGATTGTAATAGTTAAAATCAGAAAATAAACCATCTGCTCCATCACATCCATATTCAAAATATGTCTCTTCCTCTGTGTAACGTGTTGGATCATAGCTATTACCACCACGAATAAGTACAATTGCAAATCTATTCTGTTCTGGAACCCATACGATACCTTCATGACCATTAATCAGTCTATCTGTTCCTTCTGGGAATTTATCAGCAATTTTTTCTTCTCTAGCCATATTAAGGAATTCTTTATCTGTACCACAAAAACCTACGATAACACTTTCACATAAGATTCCTTCTTTTTCCTCTTCTCCTCTAAGACGTCTTCTCATCGGATTGATCAAGTCTACTTCTCCATATACCAATGGATTATTTTTGTCATTTTGAAAATAAGTTGCGTTTGTTTTCATCACTAATATCCCTTCTTATATATATATTTCACTTCACATGATTTCTCATTCTTAAAGCCATTATAACACACAAAATTGTTATATACAATCAAAAATACATGTTATATACAACAGAATTTTTGTAATTTTTTTGTGCAATTAAAAAACGCCCGAAGGCGTTTTTTAAAGGATTTTCTCTCCCATTTGAAATTCAACATAAGTTTTAATAAGTTCAGGGCACTTATCTCTGCCAACTCGCTCACTATTAATAATCAAATCGTAATTCGCTGGGCTATTCCAATCATTTCCAGTATAATATTTGTAATAATCTGCTCTATATTTGTCAGTCTTAACAATCAGTTGATTTGCACGTTCTACAGTAACAGACATCTTCTCTATAACGCCATCTATACAAAATTCACGGGGAGCATCCACATAAATACGATATACATTATCATAACCTGCCAAAACATGATCTGCGCATTTACCAATGATAATACACGACTCTCTCTGTGCCAATGAACGTATAATCTCCGACTGGATATTAAATAAATTCACATCTGAGACAAATTCCTTTTCTCTAGGTGATACGACATCCTTCCTAGGTATACCTTGTATCTTCTTGAACAGAATATTGCCACGAATACGTTCATCTGTTTCGTGAAACAAAGTTCTGTTGATACCACTTTCATCAGAAGCCATATCTAAAATTTCATCTTCATAACATGGAATGTTAAGTAACTTTCCAAGTTCTAAGCCAATCGTTCTACCACCACTACCAAATCCTCTTGCAATTGTTATTACGTAATTTTTCATATTCACATCTCCTTTAGAAATATCAAATACTCATGAACTAGTCCTTTTTTCTATCATACACTTTTATTTTAAAAAAATCAATTTGCAACTTATGATTTGTAAAATCCCTTAAACGCTTGGACCATATAAGCAACATCTTTTACACCAGCAGTTTCAACCGCTGAATGCATAGCAAGCTGTGGCATACCGATATCAACACTAGGTACAGATACATGCGTTGTGGAAATATTACCAAGCGTAGATCCACCAAGCATATCTGAACGATTGTAAAATGTTTGAAATGGTACTCCTGCATCCATACAAATCTTTTTCATGACGCTGCCTGTTTTGGCATCCGTTGTGTATTTTTGGTTGCTAGAATATTTAATAACAATACCACCATTTAACACTGGTCTATTGGTTGGATCAGCCTTTGCAGTATGATTTGGATGAAGTGCATGCGCATTATCAGCAGAAATCATAAAACTATCTGCAATCGCTTTCATATAGGTTTCTTCTGTTCCACCAAATGCATATACAATACGCTTTAGTGTATTTTCTAAGAAATCCGAATCAGCACCTTGTCTTGTGCTACTACCAACCTCTTCATTATCCAAGATTGCACATACATTAATGTAATCTGTAGGAATTGATTCTGCCAATGCCTGAACACTTGTGTATGCACATGCCAAATCATCCAATCTAGGTGATAAAATCATATCCTTTTCCATACCGATCACCCTACCAGACTCTCTCGTATACAAATACAAATCCTGTCCGAGAATATCCTCTGCTTTAACACCTGCAGCACTAGCCACATACTCCATGAATTTATCCGTACCAGTCGAAACACATACAAGCGGACACATATCAGTCTGCGCATTATATTTGTATCCATCGTTGATCTCACGATTCATATGGATCGCAAGATTTGGAATCACCATCATATCTTCATCAATATCAATTAATTTACGAACAATACCCTTCTCAGAATTTACATATAATCTACCTGCAACTGAAAGTGGTCTGTCAAACCAAGTATTCATAATCATCCCGCCGTATCTTTCGACATTTAGCTTCGTATAAACACCCTCAACGCCCATTTCCCCATGCTCTTTCACCTTAAAACTCGGTGAATCACTATGACTAGCTACCATATGAAAACCAGCAACTGCATTCTTTGGTGTAGTAAATGCGATTATCGACGAATCATTCCTAGTTACAAAATAGCTTCTACCCTTTTTAATACTCCAAGAAGCTTTTTCATTTAACTCTTCAAATCCTTCGCCCTGTAAAAAAGCCCTTGTAACATCAATTGCATGAAATGGACTCTTGCTTTTGTCTATATAACTCAATAATTCTTTTGTGTAATCCACTTTTTTTAATAAATTCATACCATTTCCTCCCTAATTTAACTACAATTTTCAACTCTATGATATCTATAGTGCTGCCCCTGATATAGGATGCACAACAATATCTAGGAACAGCACTATACAATTAATAAGCGGAACTCATCTTAGCGAGCTTTGCAGCTTGATCAGCTGCAATCAAGTTATCCAAAAGTTCTTGAATATCTCCATTCATAACTGCATCTAGTTTATGAAGTGTGAGCTTGATTCTATGATCTGTCACACGTCCTTGTGGGAAGTTATAGGTACGGATTTTTTCAGAACGATCCCCGGTACCAACCTGACTTCTACGAAGTTCTGCTTCCGCATCGTGGGCTTTTTGTTGTTCAAGATCATAAAGCTTTGCTCTAAGTAGGGCAAACGCCTTTGCTTTATTTTGAATTTGCGATTTTTCTGTTTGGCTATAAATAACAATACCTGTTGGCATATGTGTCAAACGAACAGCAGAGTCAGTAGTATTGACACACTGTCCACCACTACCAGAAGCTCTCATAACATCGATACGGATATCATTGTCGTTAATAACGACATCCACTTCTTCTACCTCAGGCATAACAGCTACTGTAGCTGTTGAAGTATGGATACGTCCACCAGATTCCGTTTCAGGAACACGTTGCACACGATGTACACCTGATTCGTATTTAAGTACAGAATAAGCGCCTTGTCCTGATATTTGGAAGTTTACTTCCTTCATACCACCAATACCGATTTCATCGATATTCATAGTCTCAATTCTCCAGCCCTGTGTTTGTGCATATTTTACATATAATCTATATAGTTCTGCTGCAAATAAAGAAGCTTCATCACCACCAGCACCAGCTCTGATTTCAACGATTACGTTTTTATCGTCATTTGGATCCTTTGGTAATAACAAAATCTTAAGTTCTTGTTCAAGTTCTCCAATACGTGCCTTAGCATCGTTTAGTTCTTCCTTAAGCATTTCTCTCATATCTTCATCTTTTTCATCTTCAAGCATCATAATCGAATCTTCCACATCTTGATTACATTGCTTGTATTCTTTGTAAGCTTCTACAATCGGTGTTAAATCACTTTGTTCCTTCATAAGAGAACGAAAACGCTTTTGATTGTTCGCTACGTCTGGTTCATGCAATTCGCCCATAATTTCTTCAAAACGAATCAACAAATCCTCTAATCTATCAAACATGTACTATATTCCTTTCCATTTTCCAAAAACAACTCTATCTAAACCTGCCAAATCTTTTTTGACCACCACTTCTAAAAAACCAGATTCTCTCATAAGTGCACGCACTTCATCACCCTGGTCATGTCCTATCTCAAAAAATAACATACTCTCCGGTTTCAAAAAGGCTATGCTCTTTTTTATTATTTCTCTATAAAAATACAAACCATCTAAAAATCCATCAAGTGCTCCCACAGGTTCATGTAACTTCACCTCTGGTTCAAGTGTCTCTATTACCTCACTTCTAATATACGGTGGATTCGATACGATAATATCAAAGCTTCCTGTAATCTCTTGAAATAAATCGCTTTGCATAAAGGTCACTTTCAAATCTTTTCCCGTAAAAGCGATAAGCTTTTCATGATTTATCTTAGCCACTTCAAGGGCTTTTGATGATATATCCACCCCTAGTCCTTCACAAGCCTTTGTATACTGTAAAAGACTCAACAAAATACATCCACTTCCCGTACACATATCAAGTATCTGCATACCCTCTCGTGTATAAGAAAGAACTGTTTCTACCAAAACTTCTGTATCCTGTCTAGGAATTAGCACGTGCTCATTTACCACAAACGTTAAACCCATGAAATCCTGCTGCCCTGTAATATACTGTAATGGGATACGTAAAGCTCTCTGTTCTATTGCCTTTAAATATGCACTTTCTTGCTCCTTTGTAACCAAAAGATCTGGATTTATAATTAAATCATGTCGTTTCGTGTGGCAATAAAACTCTAATAAAAGTCTTGCATCTAACTCATATTCACTAATAGAAGCCTCGCATAGTCGCGACTTTCCTAACTCATATAACACTCTATATTTCATCTGATTCCATACCAAAAATCTTTTCTAACTCATCGCTTATTTCGTGTGCTACAACATCTTCAAGCGCTTCTTCTTGTTCTTCCCTTACATAATCAAAGTTATTCTCTAAATATGCTTCCCAGTCAAAAACAGCCTCTGTCGCTGCTATTGCAACTTCTACCATATCCGGTGTAGGTTCTTTTGTAGTAAGCTTTTGTAATGCTAAACCTGGCTTTGAAAGTAATCTCACTATGATGTTATTACTCTTGCCTGCCCAACTGATAATCTCATAAGAAATACCTGCAATAATCGGTAATAGCAATAAACGAACAACCAAACGATGAATTGGATTTGTTGCCGCTATAAAGAAAAACAACACACAAGAAATTGCCATAACATATAACATAAAACTCGTGCCACATCTAGGATGTAATCTACTCGAACGCATAACATTATCAACTGTTAGCGGTTTCCCTCTTTCGATACAACTAATACATTTGTGCTCTGCTCCATGATACATATAGACAACTTGAATTTCTTTCATCTTACCAACGAGCCCAACATACGCTATAAAAATCGTCATACGTGTAACAGCTTCTATCACAGATAGCAAAAAATTATCTTTTACGATCTTTCCTATAAGTGATGAAATCCCATAAGGTAATACCATAAACAGTGCTATAGCGAATATAACAGAAATAATCATCGTACAAGTAAGTAGTACATCCTTTGCCTTTTCGCCAAATACTTTATTAAAAAACTTTTCTAGCATATCAGGTTCTTCTGGGATATCATCTAACGCAATATCTGCAGAGTGATTCAACGCCTTTGTTCCTAACATCATAGAATCAATAAAATTTACCATTCCTCTAAAAAAAGGATATCCTGAAATACGCAATTTATCTGATAAACTCTTATGCTGCATACGGCTTATGTCAATCGTACCATCTGCTTTTCGAATTGCCACAGCACACTTTGTTTTATTCTTCATCATAATGCCATCTAGTACTGCCTGACCGCCAACACCACAATAACATTGTTTTTCTCTTTTTGCCATAAATATGCTCCTGCCTTTTCTATCATGTAATTTTAATACTTCTAGAAATCATAAAAAGGTTGAGATGTACACCTCAACCTTTTGTTTGTTCTTATTGAACACCGTATTTTTTATTGAACTTATCAATACGTCCACGAGCCTGAGCTGATTTCTGCTGACCTGTGTAGAATGAATGACATTTTGAACAAACTTCTACGTGAATCTTTTGCTTTGTAGAACCTGTTACAAATGTGTTACCGCAGTTACATGTAACTTCTGCTTGATAATAATTTGGGTGTATTCCTTCTCTCATGATGCATCACCTTTCTCTATATAAATTCTTACGTTCCTTGTTCTCATCCATGCTGTTTATATAAACAGCTCTCATATAATAACATAGTGCATGTATAATTTCAATAGTTTTCGAAATTTTTTTTCATCATTTTTTCGTCATTTTTGTATTTCTTCTAAAGCTTTTACTTCTACCTCTGGCTTTTCTTCTTCTATTTCTTCCAAATCATGAAGCTGAGGTTGTGAAGACTGCTTCGCATATAGATACGTACTGCGAAGTCCCATATAAATCATTGCGATACCAACTAGCGTAAAAAGTAGCATAAATACAATCATAATGGTTTTGTATTCTCCCGCTGTACTTAAAGCACCATACATTTCATACACCTGCATCAGCAAATATACACCACCTAGGGCATACACAGCCATTCTCGCTCTATCTTTTCCAGTCATATCTAAATACCCCTTTCTTACTCCCAACAAGCAGTCAAGACATGCTCACCAGTCATAGTTACTACTGTATCTTCTTCTATTATAGAACCACTGTACATCCAGCCAATAAACGTAGCATCCTCTTTTGTTACTACCGGAAGTGTGCCATACGTCTCACCATATACTACAGTTTGTGACAGCTGTTGTGATACACCCTGATAAGATCCACCATCTAAATCAAATATAACCTTAATCTCAGCTGGTTCCCAGACCGCATATAAAACCATGCTATCTTCCACCATGTCATTTGTAAAGTCCCATACCTCGGACAAAGATTCATCAAGAGATGTAATCCATTGAGCAAACACATAGCCTGGCCTTGTCGGATTCTCTGGTTGCGTGATGTAGTCACCATAATCAGCAGTAATATTCTCGACTTCACTTCCACCATGTGAATCAAAGGAAACTGTGAAACCTCCATGTGAGGCAAACCAAAAGACCAACAAAATCACAAGTAAAATAACACCAACTATCATCGTATCTAGTAATTTTATTGGAACATCTTTACTTCCATATATACCTTTTCCAAAAAGTTTTTTTGTTTCACCCATGCTATTAATCCTTTACGCTTATTGAACTTCATTATACCTCAAATAATATAAAGGGTGAAACCTTTTTTTGATCTCACCCTTTATTTTCAACACTTTATTTACGTACTAAGTATTTTCTCATATCGATTGCACATGCAACCAAGATAATAAGACCTTTAATGATGTACTGTAGATTCTGATCAATTGCCAAGAATTGAAGTGCTACGAAGATTACACGAAGTAATACTACACCAAGTACTACACCTCTAATCTTACCTGTACCACCTACAAAAGAAACACCACCGATTACACATGCTGCGATAGCATCACATTCGTAGTTGAGTCCTGTATTTGCTTGATTAGAACCAATTCTAGCAGCTTCAATAAAGCCTGTAATACCGTACATAGCACCTGCAAGTGTATGTACTAATATTGTGGTTTTCATAACATTTACACCAGATACATTGGCAGCTTCTGGGCTAGATCCTACTGCAAACATGTTTTTACCGAACGTCGTTTTATTCCAGATAAACCACATAATTGCAATAACAACACATGCATACCATACGTAGTTTGGAATAGGTACACTTCCTATTGATAATATACTACCAGAAATAAATGTCTTATATGAAGAGTCGAGACCTGATAATGGCTGACCATTGTTTCCATTGATCATAATGTACATAAGGAGTAATCCATATACAATAAGCTGTGTTGCAAGTGTAACTATAAATGGATGTAGATGAAACTTTGCTACGAAGAAACCATTCACGAAACCTACTGCTCCACCAACTGCTAAAATAATAAGAATAACTAACCAGAAAGGTAATACTGGTAGATTCGGATACATTTTCGTTGCATAATCTACTGACTGTAATAAAGAAGCAGAGATACATGCCGTCAATCCTACCACACGACCTGCTGATAAATCAGTACCTGTTAAAACAATACAACCTGCAATACCACAAGCAATCGGAATATTTGCTGCTGATAATGAGATAATGTTTACGATTGAATTTGTTGATAGGAATAATGGATTTTGTGTATATGTATAAATAATTGCTATTACAAGCATGATATACATCGCATTGTTAATCATTCCCTCTTTAAAATAAGTTGCTTTATCTTTGCTATCTAACGCCGAAAAATTGGTATAACGTTGTTTTATATTAGAAATCACTTTCATTTTGACTAGCCTCCCTTAAAGATATTTTGCAGCATGAGTCATAATCTCTTCCTGCGTAGTTTCTTTTGCATCTACTTCTCCAGCCAAACGTCCTGCTGACATAACTAGAATTCTATCACAAATACCAAGTAATTCTGGCATTTCTGAAGATACTACTATGACAACTTTTCCTTTATTAGCTAAATCAATAATTAACTGATAAATTTCGTATTTTGCACCTACGTCGATACCACGTGTAGGTTCATCTAATAAAAGTACTTCTGGTTCTGTTAACAACCAACGTCCCAAAATAACCTTTTGTTGATTACCACCCGATAAAGAACGAATCTTCGTATCTTGACTCGGTGTTTTCGTACGCATAGCATCAATAGACCATTGCGTATCTTCTTTCATCGTTTTTTCACTTAAATAAAAGCCGAATTTTAGATGTTTTTTGATACTAGATAGTACCGTATTCTCTCGTATACTTAAAATACCGAAAATACCAGTAGCACGCCTTTCTTCTGTTAGAAGTGCAAAACCATTTTTGATAGATTCTTTTGCATTCCTATTACGAACTTCCTTACCATCTAATCGTATCGTTCCTGATTTTCTAGTAGCGATACCAAAAATATTTTCTAGCGTTTCTGTACGTCCACTACCATCAAGTCCTGCAAGGCCAACAATTTCACCCTTTTTTACATGGAAAGATACATCATTTAAAAGAGAGTATGCTCCTGTTAAATGCTCTACTTCTAAAGCTATTTCACCAGGTTTATTCGTCTTTGGTGGAAACTGATTCGTAAGCTCACGTCCTACCATAAGTTTGATAATTTCTTCTGTGGTCAAATCCTTTGCATCTTTTGTTGCAATGTATTGACCATCTCTCATAATCGTAACTTCATCTGATATTCTAAGAATTTCAGCCATCTTATGTGAGATATAGATAATACCACAACCTCTATCACGCAACATATTTATGATTTTAAATAAATGCTCAACCTCAGCTTCAGTAAGCGAAGATGTAGGTTCATCAAATACAATTACTTTCGAATTATAAGACACTGCCTTTGCAATCTCTACCATTTGCCTTTGAGAAACTGGCATCGTACTCATAATCTGAGTCGGATCTACATCAATATTAAGTTCTCCAAGTGCAGCTTTTGTATCTTCGTAGATTTTCTTTTGATCTACCATTAAGCCAAATAAGCTAGTTGGATAGCGTCCCAACCAGATATTATCCATTACGTTTCTTTTCAACGCTTGATTTAATTCTTGGTGTACCATTGCTACACCATTTTCTAATGCTTCTTTAGAGTTTTTGAAATTTATTTCTTTACCTTCTAAATAAATGTTACCACTGTTTTTAGAATACATACCAAATAAACATTTCATCAAAGTGGATTTGCCTGCACCATTTTCTCCCATCAGTGCATGTACTGTTCCTCTTTTTACCGTTAAAGAAACATTATCTAATGCCTTTACACCAGGAAATTCTTTACAGATGTCCGTCATTTGCAATAAAACATCATGTTCCATAGCTTTCCTCTCATTCTGAAGCGTTTTATTATGCGGAAGAACCTGAGCTAAATTTCAAATTTAGTTCTAGGTTAAGTGTGTGTTTGTAACGCTCCCTGACAAACACTTGTATATAAAAAGAGAGCATCAGCTTCTTTTTTTATACTCCCTCCAATCTCGATTTAAAGGGCGGTCTTATGTAAACGACCGCCCCTTTATACTCATTGTGCCACTTTCTAGCAATCAGTAACTATTATTCACCTGTATATGTTGCATATGGAATGTAAATTTTGTTTGATAATGTTTCAGCGATATTGTAATCGTCTGTTGCATCCATTAAAGAAGCACCGCTAGCTACATTTGTAGTTAAAGCTGCGATACAGCTTGCCATACCAACAGCATCTTGTTTGATTGTACCTGTCATTTTACCATCAGCGATTAATTGAACTGCTGCATCTGTTGCATCAACACCAAATACAGGAATCATTGTGCAATCATCTGTTCCAAGGTTGTAACCTTTGTCGTTTAATGCAGAGATAACACCTTCAGCCATACCATCATTGTTACAAATAACGATTTCAATCATGTTACCTGCTTCTTCATTGTATTGTGTAAGGTTTGTTGTCATGTAGTTGTTTGCTGCTGTTGCACTCCAGTTACCATCTTGATCTACTTGATACATATCTGCATTAGCTGCATCGTAGTATGAAAGTTCAGCTAAGCCTGCATCTACTAAAATCGCATTTGCATCTTCTACTGCAAATTGTGTTCTGTAAATAGCTTCAACATTTCCTAATTGACCCATGAACATTGCATAAGAGATAACTCCATCACCATTTAAGTCAATTGCGTCAAAGTTTTCAACAACATAATTACCAATCATATCGCCTTGCATATGTCCAGCTTCTGGAGCATCTGTTCCAACGAATGCACATAAATCATAGCTTCCAAGTACAACACCTTCTTCATCATCTGTTTCTACAGCTCTGTTGAAGAATAATACTGGGATACCTGCTGCAGATGCTTTATCAACGATAGCTTGAGATGCATCAACTGATCCCGAAGTAACGATATTAACGATTAACATATCAGCACCAGTGATAATAGCTGTATCGATTTGTTCGTTTTGTGTTGTTTGATTACTATTACTGTCGTAGTTTTGGTAGCTAACACCTAGCTCATCAAAAGCTGCGTCTAACTCTGTACGTACAGATGCAATGTAAGTATCTGAATATGTATAGTAGAATACTGCAACATTTGTTTCTGATAAATCTGCCATTTCTTCTGCTACTTCAACTACTTCCTCAGCTTCTGCTTCCGCTTCTACTTCTTCTACTACTTCTGCAACACTTTCCACTGCTGCTTCTTCTGTACTACCACATCCAACTAAAAGAGTTGCCATCATAGTTACACTTAACATAATTGCCATTACTTTGTTTCTCATGTTTTAAATCCTCCTTGAATTTGTTTTCGTTTAACTTGTAAATAAATTATAACAAAATAGGAGTATATTTCCATGTGATATCTTACTGCATTTAGTATGAATTCTTACGTTTTGTACAAAAATCATTCATTTTCAGTTCATAATTTATCCACATTTATTCGAATGAGAATAATACCTGTTGTGATAGGTTATCAAACATATTGTCTCTTGTGATTAAGGTTGTAGAAGTGTCGACGTGCGTATCTGATATTTCCATATCATTTATCAATTGGTACGCCATTTCTACGCTTAAATATCCCATAGCATATGGATTTTGTACGATCAAAGCATCTACAGCTCCATTTTCAAGCATTCCAATAGAAGCTACATTACTATCAAATGCCACGACGGAGATTTCCTCCTCTAACACTAGCTCTTCAATTGCATATCCCACACCTAGACTTGTCCACTCATTAAAGGTTGCAATTACATTTATCTCAGGATAAAGTTCCAATAACTCTTTTGTGCCTTCCATCGCAGCTTCTGTCGTAGAAACAACATTCACAGTGTGTATTTCTACAACCCGATCATCCTCTAATACAACGTCTCGAAAACCTTCTTCTCGCTCTTGTCCATTTGCAGAGTTCACATCAAAATTTACAATACCAATCACGAGTTCCTCTTCTATAGAAGAAAGTGCTGCTGTTGCTGCCATCTTTCCTGCCATGTAATTATCCGTGCCAATTCTCGCACTCACCATATCACTATTTACATCACTATCAATAATTACAAACTCGATCCCACTTTTTGCAAGCTCATCAACCGTTTCTGCATTGGCATTATAATCAATTGCCGAAAAAACAATCACCTCTGCACCTGCACTAGCAGCTTCTCTTAGCATTTCGTTTTGAGTTTCGAAGTCCTCTTCGTTTTCTGGACCATCTATCGTCAGCATGATATTATATTCCGTACCAGCTGCATTGGCACCTGCAAAAACACTCTTCCAAAAAGCAGATTCAGTGGATTTTGTAATAATCGCCACTTGCTTTTTCATACTTTCACCAGGCTGTGTTTCTAAACTTTTTAGAATAGAAGAAATTCTATGAAATCCCGTAGTGTAGCAAATTATAATCACGAGCACCAATAGAATGGTAAGTAATCTTCTTTTATTATTTTTTATCATAGCTTCCTTCCTCTATTTTTGGCATGCGAATCGTCACCTTCGTTCCCTCATCTAACTCACTTTCGATTGTAAGTCCATAAGTTTCTCCAAAATAAATACGAATTCGATCATGTACATTTTTAATGCCAATACCGATTTTGTCTTTATCTTCGCGTAATAAAATTTCCTCACACTTTTCAGCTTCCATTCCTACACCATTGTCTTCTACCGTCATGACGATATCATTTTCTTCTTCGTATATAGCAATGTTTATTTCCCCTTCATCAATCATGCGATTTAAACCATGATAAATAGCATTTTCAATAATTGGCTGCAGGGTAATCTTATTACACATATAGAAAATACATGTTTCATCAACTTGAAAGCTGTACTTGAATTGATTCTTATAACGGTAATTTTGAATTTTCAAATAGCTCTCTGCATGTTCAATTTCCTTTTCTATAGGAATAAGTTCATGCCCTTTACTAATGCTGATACGGAACAGCCTTGCAAGGGTATTCACCATTTCAACCGCTTCCTTACTGCGTTCCTCTTCACACATCCAAGCAATAGAATCCAAGGTATTATAAAGAAAATGTGGATTGATTTGAGATTGCAATGCATTTAATTCCGTCTTTTTAAGACTAATTTCTTCCTCTCTCACTTGCTCCATAAGTCCTTGCACTTGTAAAACCATATGGTCAAAGGATTCTGCTAGCTTTGCAATTTCTCTGGTACCGCCTACCCCTTGAAATACAAATTCTTCTGCATCTAACTCGAATTCGCCCATCGCAACATTTAATGCCCTTGCAGGCTTTGAAAAACCATACGCTACTAACATACCTGTACCTAGCGAAAGCATTGATACAAAAACAAATATCCAAAAAGATATAGAAAGCATTTTCCATACCTTGCTTGTAATCATTTCATCGACATAGCTTACGCCAACTACTCTCCAATCACAGTTTTCAAGTGTTTGTATCGTATATATAATGCTTGATTCTTCGTACGAGCCATCTTCTAAGGCACCAATTTCAGTTGTTTTTTCGTCTTTTAATCCAGAATAAATCAATTGCTGTTGTGGATGATAAATGATATGACCTTCTGTATCCATGATAAAACAATATCCATGTTGACCAATACCTACCTCATCTACGTATTTTGCAATACTAGCAAATCGAATATCCATTGCAACAACCATCTCTTCACCAGTGAACATTTCCACATCTCTTGCTACAGTAACAACCCAGGGATATTCTTCTTCAAACAAAGATACGACATGTGGATCAGAAATATTGAGTGCATCCGGTTCTAAATGTTCCATATAAGATAGATTTTCTAGTATCTGTACTTTTCTAACTAACGTTCCCGACCAACAACCCGATAAATTCCCATTTGTATCATATGTTGTAACTGCTACTACATCAGATCGTATATCTTGCACCGTCTCAAAAAAGTTAGAAGCGCTACTATGCTCCCCACTCACATTCATTTGGATAAGGTCCATCAATTCATCTATATCTTCCGTGTAACCCGTCAGCGTGTTAACTACCTGAACAACAGCCTGTTCACTCGTTGTAATCGCATTTTCTTCCATGGAATTTTGATATAACATAATAAAAACAGCTACTATAGAAATCAAAGTCAACAATACAATACCTACGACCGAGCTCGTAAGTAAAATCGATAATGATACATGTTGTAATTTCCCCTTGCGTTTGTTTTTTCTCATGTGGGTACCTCTTCATGTTGTTGTCTAAATGCATTCGGTGAACAACCCGCATATTTTTTAAAGCAATAGCTAAAATAATGTTGGTCACTATATCCACAAAGTTCTGCAATATCCTTAATCTTATACTCCGTTGTGAGTAACATCTTTTGTGCTGTTTGTATTCTCTTCTTTACAAGTAAATCAATAAAAGTACTTCCTGTCGTTTTCTTAATCAATCCACTCAAATAATTCGGACTAACAGCAATTTTCTTACTCATAGATACTAAGGATAAATCTGTATCTGTATAAGATGTCTCAATTAGCTCAAGTGCCATATCACAAATACTTGGTGCACTTTTTTTGCTATTTTCTATCACGAGCTCAATATCTGAAATAAAATAGGCTTTACTTTCTTGATCTTTATGGTATTCTAACGCCTGCATAGCCGATGCATATGCACCTTGTACATTTACAATGTGTTCTACGACCCTACTGACACCAACTGATGTCGTGTAGTTCATAACACGTTTCGCACTTTGTATAATTTCTTCCACTAAAATATGTAAGTACTTATCAAACCCAGAATTTGTCGATACAAGAATTGATACAATGCGACCTTCTATATATATATTCGAATATTTTATATATTTTTTCAAGATTGTATCTATCGCATTCATGTTTTCCTTTATCGTTTTGTTGTTTCCAAATTCATCCCAAAAACTTGTAACAATTACTGCATATCTTTGCGTTTCTGATTCCCCATCTAAAAATCCATAGGATACCGCCTTCTCCACAAGCATCGCATTTCTTTCTGCAGAACCATCGTTTTTATAGGTATCTAGTAATAAAGGCAAGAAAAACTCCCATGTTTCCATGCCTACCGATACCTGTTGTGCTCTTGTAAATGTTTCAAATTTCTCATCTATTAGCTTCTTAATCTTGGCTAACTCTAGCATAAGTTCACTCGATGAAATAGGCTTTAACATATAACTGATAATATTATACTGAATCGCTTGCTGTGCATAAGAAAAATCATCATATCCACTCAAAAAAGCAATATGCATAGTCGGTCTGATTTCACGAACAGCTCTTGCTAGCTCAATGCCTGACATAAATGGCATCTTCACATCCGTAAGTAGCAAATCCGGTTCTAATCGTTCCACTAATTCAAGTGCTTCTATTCCATGCTCCGCTTCCCCTACAACTTGAAATCCTGCTGCTTCCCAATCCACTCTGCGAATCAATGCTTTACGTAGGGCTTCTTCGTCATCTGCTACTACAACTGTATACATAAGTTCTTCTCCTCTCCATGCTGTTTTTAAGCATGCTCAATTCTCATTATCATAAATCCTTTTTGTTTCTATTTTCTCATATTTTGTTTGGACAATCAACAAAACAGATGGATTTTTAATCCTTATGCACAAAAAAACACCATAATTTTCATTATGATGTCTCTTTTTACTATATTTATGTACTTTATAATGTTAAATCTCCATCTTTGATTAATCCAGATTTTCTAAATACATTTCCAATAATCAAAGTAATTACTGCTGGTAACACGAAACAAATAAGTGCAAGTCCTAGCCAATCAAATGCTGTAATAGCATCTTTTGTACCATTTGCTACGTCTGCAACCCAACCTGTGTATACACCGATTTGACCAACGAATCCACAAGTACCCATACCGGATGCTACTGCCGTACCATTCATCTGTAGACCAAATACGCAAGTTGCAATAGGTCCTGTAATCGCTGATGTAATAATCGCTGGTAACCATACGATTGGTTTCTTTACGATATTACCCATCTGTAGCATGCTCGTACCGATTCCTTGTGATACAAGTCCACCGATTCCATTTTCTTTAAAGCTCATTACTGCAAAGCCAATCATCTGTGCGCTACATCCTGCAACTGCAGCCCCGCCTGCAAGTCCTGTAAGTCCAAGTGCTGCACAAATCGCTGCACTACTAATTGGTAATGTTAATGCAATACCCATTAGAACTGAAATAATAATACCCATCAAAAATGGCTGTAATTCAGTAGCCCACATAATAACGACTCCGAGTGATGATGCCGCTGCACCAATTGCTGGTGCCCACCATGAAGCAAGTAATGCACCTACCATAATTGTTACAAATGGTGTTACTAAAATATCTACTTTTGTTTCTTTTGAAATAGCTTTACCACATTCAGCTGCGATAATCGCAATCACGAGTACTGCCAAAGGGCCACCCGCACCACCAAGTGCA
Organism: Lachnospiraceae bacterium; assembly: GCA_044425805.1. Taxonomy (GTDB): domain Bacteria; phylum Bacillota; class Clostridia; order Lachnospirales; family Lachnospiraceae; genus RGIG6307. The sequence continues at coordinate 35,339 of JAWXVC010000017.1, forward strand.
TTCGAAGCACTACCAACCGCTAATAATGAAAACAGTACAAGTGGGGGTGCTTGTAAAGCATAACCAATAGAAACTGCCATTGCAGGTCCTGAAACGCCTTTTGCATAACCACCAATTGTTTCTAAAATTTCTATACCGAATTGCTCTCCCATTGTCGAAATAATCGTACCAATCAGTAACGATGCGAATAAACCTTGTGCCATCGCACTTAATGCATCAATACCATATCTCTTAACAGTTATTACAATGTTCTTTCTCTCACAAAAGCCCTTTACTTTTTCAAACATATTCCTTCTCCTCACGTTTACACTTCTTGTTAGGCATTTGTATAACTCCTATTTTACATATCTACTTCTTCGTCTATCTATCTATTTATAGTTCAAGAGGTACGTTTGCACTACACCTCATTCGTAGCGGTACATAAAATACTAAGTCATACACGTCATTCCTTAGTATTCAAGTACCGACGACTCGCTAGTACCTCTTTGAAACTATATATAGATATCCAGACACAGAAGCTTATACATATAATAGGAGTTTTGCAAATACCTTACACCTATTCTGTCATGTGTCATGACAGTTCTTTAAGAAGATATCACGGATTGGAATTTTATGCAAGTATTTTTTTAGGTGATGGCGAAACTTCTGTTTTTCAATCTAGCTTTTCATAATCCTCTAAATTCAATTCATGTTTCAATTCTTCTTCAGTTGGCAAGAGTGTCTTATATTTTGAAGCAAAAATTTGTGTATTTCCTTCCGGCAAGGTATATTTTACAACTGCATCGGATTTATCAGCACATAAAACAATGCCTATTGGTGGATTATCTCCTTCGTTCATCAATTCTCGCGTATAGTAATTTACATACATCTGCATTTGTCCCAAATCCTGATGTGATAACTTTTCCATCTTCAAATCAATGAGTACATGACACTTTAAAATGTAGTTATAAAATACCAAATCAATATAGAAATGCTCGTCATCTACCCTAAAATGCTTTTGTCTTGCCTCGAAACAAAAGCCACGTCCAAGTTCTAATAAAAACTTTTGCAAATGATTAATAAGTGCAGTTTCCATATCCTTTTCATAATGCTTTGTGTTATGTTCTAATTCTAGGAACTCCAAAATATAAGGATCTTTCACAATTTTTTCATATTCTGGTTTTGGTTCCTTTTTTATTACTTCTGAAGCAACAGCTTCTTTGTCTCTACTAGCCAAAAGCCTTTCTTTGAACATCGTATGAATTTGTCTTTCTAACTGGCGTACACTCCAATTACTTTTAATACATTCTTCCATATACCAATTACGATTTTCTTCATTTGAAATTTTCATAAGCGTTCGATAATGAGACCAGCTCAATTCGGAACACAGTGTGTTCCGAATTGGAAAAGCCAAATAAAACTGTCTCATATGTCGCAAATTTCTTACTGCAAAACCTTTACCAAATTCTTTAGTTAGTTGCTCTGATAAATATTCCAATAATTTTTTTCCATATTCAGCTCTATCATTTTCACCACAAGCTATATAAATCTGCTCACCTATTTCATGGTATGCAATTACCATTGCAGAATTTACCGCTTTGTACACTTGTCGCTGTGCATTCACTACATGCATTCTAATTGATAGATATGTTTCCTCATTTGTAGGTTGTTGATTCATAATCCCTTGCTTTGTTTCCTGCATGACTGTTTCTTCTCCCTACTATTTGTTTTATAAAATAACAATGATATTTTTCTCTTATATACTAAAAAATCTAAAATATTGATTCAACGAAAAGCTCTTCCCAGCTTCCAAAGAAATATTACCTTTCTTTTCTTCGAAAATATGATTTGTATCAAAATAATCAGGAAGTGCATGCCAAGGCATCATACAAACAAATTCCTTTGCATCTGCTGTACTCCAAAGGGTAAGCACTGGGAAATCACTAAATTCTAATTCTACTGCAGTATGTAAGGCAGGATTGTTTAGGGTAATGCATTTCTCTTCGAAATTTCGTAAGATACGTGCACCAGCACCCAAATACTCCACATTCACAGGTACTTTTCCATCTTCCATTGTAAATGCTGCTTCTTCCCCTGACATCAAGTTATGTTGTTTTGGACGTAGTAGCTCGATTAAAGAAGTATTCTTACCCATATCGATATAACTTCCCTCACCTGCATTGAAACCGGTATGACATGAAACGCCAAAATACATCGTATCTGCATCCTTATTATATACTTCATAGGTTTCTTTGATTTGATTTCCTTCTATTAAGAAACGAATCACAAATTCAAATTCATAAGGGTAATATACCCTTGTCGCATCATTGCTTTTTAGCGAAAATGAAATCTCTTTTTCTGAAATTTCAGTTGCTTCTAATTCCATAATTTTCAAAAATCCATGCTGATGAATCGGGTGTTTCTCCCCTTTCATAATCGCATAATCATCCTTTGCGATTGCAACATTTGGAAATTGATTCTTTGCCTGACCAATCCAAATATCACTTGGTTGATAGATATATTCATTCCCCTTCGTATCTACCACACTGATCATCTCTGCCCCTAACGTATTAATTTTTACAGTTAATTCCTCACTCTTAATTTCGTAAATCATACTTCCCTCCATATTGAAACGATCTTTTTATTTGTATTTCTCATAGTGTGACGTTTCTATATACTTTTATGCAGGTATTTTGGAGCCGTCGGCACTTAACCAGTAAGTTATGAACCACATAACTTACTAGTTTATGTGTCCGCTACGTGCGAGATATAGTGCAAACGTGCCTGTCTAAAGTATTATAGAAATGTCACCCCTAGAGAATGTATAGCTAAATTCTTTGCTTTTGTACGATTTGTACGAAATCAGAATTCGTACGTGTCTTTGACATCATATCTAATATTTTATCCACTGCATCATCACTGCGCATACCATTTAGGCCTTTACGCATGATGTTAATAGCCTCTAGCTCTGTTCTATTAAGTAATAAATCTTCTCTTCTTGTTCCTGATTTCTTAATATCAATTGCAGGGAAAATACGTTTCTCTGATAATTTTCTATCTAAAATTAATTCCATATTACCAGTACCTTTGAACTCTTCATACACAACATCGTCCATTTTCGAGCCAGTTTCTACGAGTGCTGTTGCTAGAATTGTAAGGCTGCCACCTTCTCTCATATTACGTGCTGCACCGAAGAATTTCTTCGGCATATGAAGTGCAGCAGGGTCGAGACCACCAGAAAGGGTTCTACCACTTGGTGGAACTGTGAGGTTATAGGCTCTTGTAAGTCTTGTGATACTATCAAGTAAAATACATACATCTTGCTTGTGCTCTACGAGGCGCTTTGCACGACCTAATGTCATTTCTGCAACGCGTTTATGGTGTTCTGGAAGTTCATCAAATGTAGAGTGTATCACTTCGACGTTATTTCCTTGAATAGCTTCTTTAATATCGGTTACTTCTTCTGGTCTTTCATCTATAAGTAAAATAATCAAATGTACACTAGGATTGTTGCGTATAATCGAGCGTGCTGCTTCTTTTAGCAAAGTAGTTTTACCTGATTTTGGTGGAGAAACAATCATCCCTCTTTGTCCTTTACCAACAGGACTAATCAAATCCATAACTCTCATAGCCACGCTACAGCCTGGTGTTTCCATAATCATTCTATCGTTTGGAAAAATTGGTGTCATATCTTCAAAATTCGGTCTTCTAGCTACTACGTCTGGTGGGTATCCATTTACATTTTTCACAAAGAGTAAGGCACTGAACTTTTCTTTTTCTGTCTTTACTCTCGTGTTTCCACACACAACATCTCCAGTTTTTAGATTAAAGCGTCTGATTTGACTAGGTGCAACATAAACATCTTGCTCCCCTGGCATATAATTATCACTTCTAATAAATCCAAAACCATCTGACATTACTTCTAAAATACCACGTACTTCATTTCCGTTTTCTGGGGTATTAGCATGCTCTCTTTGCGCAGGTGCTGATACTGTGGCTTGTGATACTGGTCTTTGAGGAGTCACTTGCCTTGACTCTTCTTGATTACGAACGACAACAACGCGTGACTTTTTCACAGGTGCTTGTTTAGGTTCTTCTACCGCTTCAGCCTTGGGTGGTGTAACCTCATCTTTACGGTTTTCATGTGCTACTAATAAATCTACTAAATCCGATTTTTTCATAGTAGAAACACCTTTTATACCGTATGTTTTTGCGAGTTCTTTTAAATCCATCAAACTGGAATTATCATATTTTTCTCTCATATTATTATAACCATACCTTTTTAAATTAAAATTTACGTGTTGGGAATCTATAGGCGAACTGCCTGTTGAAGACTATCTGTAGTCACATTATAAACCATTCCTTTTATTTTGTCACGTCTAAGCGTTAATTTCACCTTGCCATTGTTCCTGAAATGAACTAAAATCAAATAGACCAAAGAACGTTTATCAGAGGAAGGATACGATTATGACAATCAATGAACAAGCATTAGAGCTTCACAAACAGTGGAATGGTAAAATTGAAACAGTTTCTAAAACACCTGTTAAGACACGTGCGGATTTAGCACTTGCTTATACACCTGGTGTTGCTGAGCCTTGCAAAGTAATTGCACAGGACAAAGAAGCTGCTTATATATATACAATGAAAGCAAACACAGTTGCTGTTGTTTCCGATGGATCAGCAGTACTTGGATTAGGTAATATCGGTGCGCATGCTGCTATGCCAGTTATGGAAGGAAAAGCTGTTTTATTCAAGGAATTTGGCGGTGTAAACGCTGTACCAATCTGCCTTGATACACAAGACACAGAAGAAATCATCAAGGCTGTAACTTATATGGCACCTGCATTTGGTGGTATCAACCTTGAAGATATTTCAGCACCTAGATGTTTTGAAATCGAAGAACGTCTCAAAAAGATTTTAGACATCCCTGTATTTCACGATGACCAACACGGTACTGCTATCGTAGTATTAGCTGGTACAATTAATGCATTAAAAGTTGTTGGCAAGACTAACATGGATGTTAAAATCGTTGTAAATGGTGCTGGTAGTGCTGGTGTAGCTATAACAAAACTATTATTAACTTATGGTTTCACAAACGTTACTATGTGTGATATCAATGGTATTATCTCAAAAGCTACAACAGGATTAAACTGGATGCAACAGAGCATGACAGAAGTTACAAACCTCTCTAATGCTACTGGTTCTCTAGCAGATGCCTTAAAAGGTGCGGACATCTTCGTTGGTGTATCTGCTCCAAACATCGTAACAAGCGAGATGGTTGCTAGTATGGCAAAGGATTCTATTCTTTTTGCAATGGCTAATCCTGTACCTGAAATCATGCCTGATGTAGCAAAAGCTGCAGGCGCAAGAGTAATCGGAACAGGTAGAAGTGATTTTCCTAACCAAATCAACAATGTTGTTGCATTCCCTGGTATCTTCAAGGGTGCTTTAGAAGGTAGAGCTGCACAAATCACAGACGACATGAAATTAGCTGCTGCAAAAGCTATTGCTGCATTAGTACCAGATGAATTATTACACGATGAAAACATTATGCCAGAAGCATTTGACCCACAAGTAGCCGAAGTTGTTGCAAATGCTGTCAAAGCTTATATTTAATTTTTGATTATGGTAACTTATCCAAAAGAACTTTGGCTTGATAAGCCTTACTATTCCCTCCATGCCTATTGCAAACATACTTTTCATGAGCGTTGCTATAAGATTGCATTGGACGGAGGCTTTAGTTGTCCGAATCGAGATGGTAAGATTGGTTATGGTGGTTGTATTTTTTGTTCCGAACAAGGAAGTGGTGATTTTAGCACTTCTTTAGATTTTACATCCTCTATCACACTACAGATCACACATTCTATTCAAGCTACAAAGCTCAAGAAAAAGGCCACCAAATTCATCGCATACTTCCAAGCGTATACGAGCACTTACGGATCCATCCAAAAGCTTCGTACACTCTATGAAACCGCACTATCACAAGATGAAATCATCGGTATTTCTATTGCTACAAGACCTGATTGTCTAGCAGATGATGTAATAGATTTATTATCTAGTTTGCAAGTATCTTTCCCTAACAAGTTCATATGGGTAGAGCTAGGACTCCAAACCATCCATGAAGATACTGCAAAATATATTAGAAGAGGCTATCCACTTTCTACGTTCGAGGAGGCTATGAAAAAGCTTGATGCTATTTCCATTCCTGTAATCGTACATGTTATATTAGGATTACCTGGTGAAACCACTTCTATGATTTTAGAAACCATTACCTATCTGAACCAATTCCATGTATTTGGAGTAAAATATCAACTCTTACACATATTAAAAGGAACTGATTTAGCAAAGGATTATGAACAAGGCTTGTTTGAGGCACTTACGATGGATGCGTATATTTCTTTACTAGCACTATGCATTACACACACAAACCCTCAAACTATTATCCACCGCGTAACCGGTGATGGACCAAAAGATTTACTTATAGCACCACTTTTTAGTAGCAACAAAATCCACGTACTCAATGAATTACATCGCTATTTAAAGCTACACGATATGTACCAAGGGAGAGATTTACATGATACAAGACAAACTAACCTTATATAAATTAATTATCCTATACATGCTTAATCAAATTGATTTTCCACTTACAACATCACAGATAAGTGAGTTTATACTGGAAAAAGGATATACGAACTACTTATCCTTACAGCAATCTCAAAATGAACTGATTCAAGCAAATCTAGTAAAAACTAAAACAATTAGAAACCGCACACTTTTATATAGTACAGATGAAGGCAACGAAACCTTGCACTTTTTCGGAAATAGAATCAGCGATGCCATCAAAGCTGACATCGCCGAATTTTTTAAAGAAAAAGAAATTATACTTCGTACCGAGGTAAGCGTTAGCGCTGATTACTATAAATCAACCACTGGAGAATACGAAGTTCGTATGGTGGCAAGGGATAGGGATACGCTTCTTATGGACCTCACCTTATCTGTACCAGACAGTGCACTTGCTCTTAGCATTTGCGACAACTGGGAAAAACGTAACCAAGAAATTTATCAATATCTTATGGAGCATTTATTATAATGCTCCTTTTTTAATACGCTTTATATGCTCTTTGATCTTCACCTCATACCCATTCCCTGATGGTTTGTAGAACTCTTCTCCATTTAATTCATAAGGCAAATATTGTTGATCTACATAGTCATTTGGATAATCATGTGCATATTTGTATCCTGTACCTCGACCCAATTTAGCTGCTCCTTTGTAATGTGCATCTTGTAAATGTGATGGTATAGCAAGTGAACCGGTTTCTTTTACCTTTGCACTTGCATAATTAATCGCCATGTATGAAGCGTTGCTCTTTGGCGCTGTTGCAACATAAGTAACTGCTTGTGATAAGATAATCTGCGCCTCTGGCATACCGATGCGTTCCACTGCCATACTAGCATTTGTAGCTATAACAAGTGCCCTAGGATCTGCATTTCCAACATCTTCTGAAGCACAAATCATAATGCGTCTAGCAATAAATTTAATATCTTCCCCTGCATAGAGCATCCTTGCTAGATAATAAACAGCAGCATCTGCATCTGATCCTCTCATGCTCTTAATGAATGCCGAAATCGTATCATAGTGGTTGTCTCCACCTTTATCATATCTCACCGTCTTTTTTTGGATGCATTGTCCCGCAACCTCTAGAGTGATGTGGATACGCCCATCTTCGCTTGGCTTCGTAGTAAGTAGACCAAGCTCTATCGCATTAAGTGCATGCCTCGCATCACCGCCTGCAATATCTGCAAGAAAATCAAGTGCATCATCTTCAATCACACCATTATATGCTCCCATGCCCTTTTTCGTATCTGAGACTGCCTTTAACATGAGTTTCTTAATATCTTCAACCTCTAAGGGTTTTAGTTCGAATATAATGGAGCGAGAAATCAAAGCACCATTCACTTCAAAATATGGATTTTCTGTCGTAGCACCAATCAAAATAAGTGTACCATCCTCTACAAAAGGTAGTAAATAATCCTGCTGCCCTTTATTAAAACGATGAATTTCATCTACAAATAATATCGTACGTTTCGCATACATTCCTTGGATGTTTTTGGCATTTTTTACAACCTCTTCCATATCCTTTTTCCCTGCAATCGTCGCATTAATCTGTGTAAACTCTGCACTCGTTGTTGCAGCAATCACCTTTGCAAGTGTCGTCTTGCCTGTTCCTGGAGGTCCATAAAAAATAATAGAACTTATTTTATCAGCCTTAATAGCTCTATATAGTAGCTTGTCTTCGCCGATTATGTGTTGCTGACCCACCACCTCTTCTAAGGAAGTTGGACGCATCCTAGCTGCTAGTGGCGATTCCTTTTCCATATTTTCGTTTCTCATATATTCAAATAGATCCATGTTAATAAACATCCCTTCAATTTAAAATCAATTCATCTACTGTCACAAATTCGTAACCTTGTGCCATTAAAATATCGACAATCTGCAATGCAGCCTCTATACTACTCGCATATTCATCGTGCATTAAAATAATATCATTTTCCTGCACATCCGTCACCACCTTCGTGACAATTTCATCAACATTTTCATTACACCAGTCAAGTGGGTCTATATCCCATAGCACTGGAAACATTTCGCACTTTGCCTCTATTTCCTTTGTCCACTCCCCAAATGGTGGCCTTACAAACAAAATCTCTTCTCCTAATATCTCACTAAGTACACGCGTGGTTTCTTCTAACTCTTTGATAAAAAGTTCATCTCCAACTGCACTTAATTGTACATGGTGATAGGTATGATTGCCTACTAAATGCCCGTCTTCTGCCATTTCCTCTATTAGCTCTGGATAGAGCTTTGCATGCTCCCCTGTCACAAAAAAAGTAGCTACTACTCCACGCTCCCTTAGTCCCTCTAGAAGCTGCTTTGTATAAACAGGATGAGGTCCATCATCAAAGGTAATCGACACTTTCTGCTTTTCTACTACTTTGGCTGAGGTTGTTATACTATTTTCTGAATAAGTTAAATACGTGTAAAGCAAAAAAAGCAGAAAAAGAATACCAAATATTTGATAACATCGTTTTTCTGCTTTTAATAATGTATGTTCCACTTTAAATCCTTTATACTTTTTTTAAGTATATGTATCTATCTTTCTCTTTAGGACTGTTTCGATCTTCGTTTATGGTAAACCTCTGCAAACATTACCCCACCGATAATCAAAACTGCTCCGATCACTTGTGTAAGAGTCATTCTCTCTCTTAGGAAAAGTGCAGAAATAATGAGTGCTGTAAATGGATCTGCGAAACTACAAATCGCAACAGATTGTGCCTTCATCCTCTGTATTGCAGCAAAATATATTCCGTAGCAAACGCCTGTGTGTAATATACTAATCGTCAAAACATTCACAACACCTAATGCATCTGGGATTACAAAGCTATCCTTTTCTACCAAAAAACAATATGGGATAAGTACACCTGCTGCAAAAATCATCTCCCACATAGCTGCCTCGAATCCACCCATATCTTTGATGAATTTATTTACAATAGTGACTGTCGCATACATCATCGCTCCGCAAAAAGCCATGAAAATGCCCCATATAGAAACTTCTCCAACACCTGCAGAAAAGCTTACAAATGCCATACCCACGATTGCACATAAAACACCTATCATCTTATTCCACGAAAGTTTTTCAGCAAATAATATAGGTGATACAACGATTACAACTGCTGGCGCAATATAATAAACAACCGTCGCAACACTCACTGAAGTTACTTTATATGCTTCAAATAATATCACCCAGTTAAAGCCTATACAAGCACCTGCTACAAAGAGCTTTATAAAATTATTTTTCAATACCCGTATATCTATCTTATTACCTCTAAACATATAAATTATAACAAGTGTAACACTTCCAACAACCGTTCTAACAAGTGCAATATGCGCACTTGACATCGGAATATATCTCACAAATACCCCTAGTGTTCCCCACATCATCGCTGGAAATAATAGCATCATGTAATTTAGCATAACCGTCTCCTCCTCATACCTACAGGAGGTAGTATAACACAATTCTACTACGAGGTAAAAGCCCTCCTTCCAATAAATCGAAAGAGGGCTTTAGTTTAGCTATATTTAAATATATGCTTCGTCATTCTTATCTTCTACTTTATCTTTTTTTACAGATAAAATAGCTACTACCATTTGAGTCAACGTAATAAGTAACATTGTAGTCGTCCATTTATCAATCATAACCATAGGATTTGTCATATTTTCTGTTAAGATAAATACTGCAATGGCTACTACTGCTGGAAGAATACTTAAGACTCTAATCAAACCTCGATTTTTTTTGCGGTTCTTTTCTGAATCCTCGTCATCATACTCTTCATCATCTTCTTGTGTTTTTCTGTTAATAAAATATCCAATCAAAAGAATCAAGCTAATAGAAGCTGTTAAAATTGTAAGAATCAAGTTAAGTAGTGCCCATGCACCGCTATCAACTGTCACTACTGCTAGTGGAACTTCTGCTTCCTCAATAATAACCTCATCTGATTCATCATCTGAAGACGTAAGTGGTATCTCCTCATCCTCAATGATAACTTCATCCATTGGCTCTTGTACTGGTTCCTGCACTGGTCCTACTGACGCTGGCGGCGTAGGAACAACTGGTGTTGGTTCTACCGGTGTTGGTTCTACCGGTGTTGCAGGTGCTGGTGTTGCTGGTGCTGGTGCTGGTGGCGTTGTAACTTCTTTAGCAACTTCTGTATAAGTTGCTTTATATGTCGCATCCCCTGTTACTTCAGTAACTTCTGGGCTCCAACCTGCAAATGTATAAGTAAATTCTGCTGTTGCTGTTTTTGTTGGATTTTCTGGTACTGCTACATCTGATCCATAAGCATATGTCGATTTTAAGATTTCGCTTCCATCTTCATCCTCAAATCTTACTGTATATTCATTTACTGTTGAGTCATAAGTTGCTGTGTAAACTGCATCCCCTGTTACTGTTGCAACTTTTGGACTCCAGCCTGCAAATGCATAAGTAAATTCTGCTGTTGCTTCCTTTGTTGGATTTTCTGGTACTGTTACCTCTGATCCATAAGCATATGTCGCACTTGAAAGCTCTGTTCCATCTTCATCCTCAAATGTGATGGTGTAGCTATTTACACTTGCTGTATAAGTTGCTTTGTAAACTGCATCCCCTGTTACTGTTGCAACTTCTGGGCTCCATCCTACGAATGTATAACTATACTGTGCTGTTGCTTCTTTTGTTGGTGCTTTAGGTTGTACTACTGTTGCACCATATTCATAGCTTGCTGTATCAATTAATCTTCCATCTTCATCCTCGAATGTGATGGTATAGTTATTTACAGTTTCTGTATAGGTTGCTTTATAAACCGCATCCCCTGTTACTTCTGTAACTTCTGGGTTCCAGCCTGCAAAGGTATAGGTAAATTCTGCTGTTGCTTCTTTTGTTGGTGCTTTAGGTTCTACTACTGTTGCACCATATTCATAGCTTGCTGTATCAATTAATCTTCCATCTTCATCCTCAAAGGTGATGGTATAGCTATTTACAGTTTCTGTATAGGTTGCTTTATAAACCGCATCCCCTGTTACCTCTGTAACGGATGGGCTCCAACCTGCAAATGTATATGTATACTGTGCTGTAGCTGCTTTTGTTGGTGCTTGAGGTTGTACTACTGTTGCACCATATTCATAGCTTGCTGTATCAATTAATCTTCCATCTTCATCCTCGAATGTGATGGTATAGTTATTTACAGTTTCTGTATAGGTTGCTTTATAAACCGCATCCCCTGTTACTGTTGTAACTTTTGGGCTCCATCCTGCAAATGTATATGTGTACTGCGCTGTTGCTTCCTTTGTTGGTGCTTGAGGTTCTACTACTGTTGCACCGTAAGCATACGAATCACTTGAAATCTCACTTCCATCTTCATCCTCAAATGTAATGGTGTAGCTATTTACACTTGCTTTATATGTTGCTTTATATGTCGCATCCCCTGTTACTGTTGTAACGGATGGGCTCCAACCTGCAAATGTATATGTGTACTGCGCTGTTGCTTCTTTTGTTGGTGCTTTAGGTTCTACTACTGTTGCACCATATTCATAGCTTGCTGTATCAATTAATCTTCCATCTTCATCCTTAAATGTGATGGTGTAGCTATTTACACTTGCATTATATGTTGCTTTATATGTCGCATCCCCTGTTACTGTTGCAACTTTTGGACTCCATCCTGCAAATGTATAAGTAAATTCTGCTGTTGCTTCTTTTGTTGGATTTTCTGGTACTGCTACCTCTGATCCATAAGCATATAAATCACTTGAAAGCTTGCTTCCATCTTCATCCTCAAATCTTACTGTATATTCATTTACTGTTGAGTCATAGGTTGCTGTGTAAACTGCATCCCCTGTTACTTCAGTAACTTCTGGTGTCCAGCCTGCAAATGTATATGTATACTGTGCTGTTGCTTC
>JAWXVC010000026.1:0-10364 GCA_044425805.1 Lachnospiraceae bacterium
CTGCTTGTGTAAAACAAACACGAAAAAAATATAATGTTTTTTATGCAAATATATCTTTAAATTTCCACTCTATTTCAATGTAATTTTCGCTATCTAAATAAATAGCTTTAACAAATGCTTTTACCATATCATTGGTTAGAGTAGTCATATTTGCATAATTTTTATATAAAGAAGATACTTCGTCAAATTTCTTAGTGCTACTTGTGTCTATATTATTTAGCTCTGTAATTTGATTTTCAAGCTCTAGCACCTCGGTATCTATACTTGCTTTCTCTTCTAAATATCTTGCTTTTGAGATCTCTTCATTGGCATATTTTTCGTACAAAGATAATTTGATACGCTTGTTTCGCTCAATGGAAGTTTTAATAAACTGGACTTTACTAGCAGGATCTTGTTGAATTGTTGATTGCTCCTGCTTTGTAAGTCCCTTATCAATAATTTTCAAATAACCAATTATATTACCGAGAACAACTTCTTCAATATCCTTTTCGTAAAATTTATGCCCTTTAGGACAAGCTGTTTCCCCATCATTGGTAGAGTACGCACAGACAAAATATGCTTTCTTTTTTTCTAATTCTTTTCTTCTCATTAAGCGACCACAGTTTTTGCACCTTACCAAAGATTTAAGTGGAAACTCTTTTGCTTTTCTAACACCTTTATCTTTCGCTTTTTTTATGACTAATTGTGCCTTTTCAAATTCTTTATTGGTAACAATGGCTTCGTGTGTATTAGCTACTAAAATAGGCTCTTTGCGTATATATTTATTGACTGTTGGCGATACTTTCTTTTTTCTTCCACTTACAAGAGTACCCATATATCTTTCATTTTTTAGTATCAAGTATACCATAGCAGCTGTCCAACAAATCTTTTCCGAAGTAAAACTAAATTTTTTGTTTTCGGGGAATTTTGATTTGAAGTATTGTGCAGGGGTAGGAGTGTTTTTTTCGTTTAGTTCCTTTGCTATTTGTGAAGTGTTATTCCCTTTTATAGCACTGTCAAATATGAACCGAACGACTGGAGCTGACTCAATGTCTATTGCTAATTTATTTCGTTCAGTCGGGTGCATAATATATCCATAAGGAGCATGGCTACCTACAAATTTTCCTTGTTTCATCATAAGTTCTCTAGCGGTTGTAGTCTTTACGGACAAGTCCTTACTATAACTTGAATAGATAATATTTCTCATGACCATTTCTAAGCCACCAGTTGTACCTTTATAATCGTCACTATCATAATTATCATTTATTGAAATAAACCTAACTCCCAAGAATGGGAAAACACACTCTAGATAGTTCCCTGCTTCTATGTAATCTCTAAAAAACCTCGAAAAATCTTTTACACAAATCACTTGAATTTTGCCATTGCGAACTTCTTCCAACATTCGAGTTAGTTTAGGTCTATCTGCGTTCATCCCGGAAAAGCCATCATCAACATACTCGATTTTATTAAAGTTTGCTAGTGTTTTATGATTTTTCAAAAAGTCAGAAATATACATTCTCTGACTTACAATACTATCACTTTCAGCTTTTGAAAATCCGGTTTCTTCATCTTCTTTTGAAAGTCTTATATACATTGCTATATTCATGCTACTTTTTCCTCTCTTTGTACTTCCTTGATGCTCATAGTAGTGAGTGCATATATATCTGCGTATCTCATTACCAGTTCAATATCACCATTCTCATGTACCAGTACCTTTTCAATAGTTTCATTTACGAGGGCGTCAGTTAATTTTTTAGCTTTGCTAACAGACTTCATTAACTTGATCCATTTATTATCAGAAGACATTGCTTCTATAAAATTAGCCTTTCTAGTGATTGCATCATCTAATTGTTCATTTAATTTTACAAAGCTATCATCATAACTTGATTTTACAAAACCATATTCTTCTTCTGTTAAAATACCCTCTACAAAATCTTCGTAAAGTCTAGTCCGTTTATTTTGTATCCCATTGAGTTTTAGATTAAGACTAGAGATTATTGCATTTTGTTTTTCTCTAATACTTTTTTCACCTTCACTATCCCTTAATTTTGAAAGAAGCTGTTCGTAATTAAGTGCAACTTTCACCTGTGCTTTTATTGCTGCTAACACTTTTTCTTCCAGTTTATTAGAACTGATACAATGAGAAGTACACCCAGTATTTCTTTGCATTTGATAACTACTGCATTTATAAGTAGGTTTTGCTTTGCCATCTTTTACATTTTTCAGAAAATACATTTTATAATTACAATCTGCACAAAATATTTTCTCGTCAAAAAGATTGATTAACTGACTTCTTATTTTTTCTGATTGACTAAGTTTTTCATTTGCAATTTTAGCTGACTCTTTCATAAGTTCATTTACACGATTAAAATCTTCTCGTGAAATAATGGCTTCGTGTGTATTCTCGTGAATTATCCATTCGTTACTATCGTTATACACAGTACATGGCATTCCTTTGTATAAAGCTCGTTCAGTTCTTCCAAGAACAGTATCACCAACATATGTTGGATTTTTCAGCATTTTTTGTATTGTAGGCTTGTGCCAACCAGTTTGAATAGTTTTGGTTCTTTTACAAACTTCAGTCTTAGCTTTTTGATAATCTACATTAGGAGCATTTAAATCTGTAAGTTTTTCTATCATTTTTGAAATCGTCACACCTTCTAATTTCCACTTGAAAATCATTTTAACAAACGGTGCAACTTCTTCATCTACTAAAATTTGTGTTCGTGTTTCATCTAATTTGTAACCATAGGGTAATATGCTTCTCTTAAATACACCTGTTGACATTCTTGTCTTATGAGCAGCCACTACCTTTCTTGAAATATCTTTGCTATAAAGTGCATTGATCATATTTTGAAGTGGTATCATAAGTGCTTCGTTTGTCGAATCAATGGTAGCGCTATCATATCGTTCTTTTACCGATATAAAGCGAAGTCCAATATTAGGAAAAATCCTTTCCAAATAAGTTCCGGTTTCAACATAATCTCGACCAAAGCGAGATAAGTCACGAACTACAAGACAATCTACTTTTCCGATACGAATATCTTCCATTAGCCTAGTAAATTCCGGTCTATCAAAATTAGTACCAGTTTTACCATTTTCAATATATGTTTCTACTAAAATCAAATTAGGATTTTCAGCAATATAATCTTTGCATATTTCAATCTGATTTCTAATAACATCTTTCTCTTTTGACTTTCTACTATTTTCTAATGAAAGACGAGCATAAATCGCTGTTTTAATTTGCTTATCTTTTGGAATAGTATTTTCTTTTGTTGCATCTACATTAACTCTGCTTTTTCTTGCCATTTTGCCATCCTCCTACGCACTCTTTACTTCTTTACAACTCAAAACATATGAAACTGCTTGCTTGTATTCATCTACGTATTTAAATACTATTTCAATTCCATGTTTCTCATATATTCTTACTTTATCTACCAATGCCATAAGCACTCTACGATTTAGGACATCTATATTCTCATAAGATTTAAAGAGCATAACCCAATTTTTGTTTCCAGTCCCTATCGCAACAGCTTCATTACATTCTTTTTCAAGTTTCTTTTTAGCTAATTCTTTTTCTACAAGCAAATTTGTATATGTATTTCTAAATTCAAAATATTCATCTTTTGAAATAATGCCATCAGTAAAATCTTCATACAACCTCTGTTTTAATTTTTGGTATCTTTCAATATCCTGCTCCAATGACAGTATTTGTTTTTCAAAGCTAAATACTCTATGGTCTTTATATGGCATATTTTCTATAAGTTCTAATGCCTTTTCAAGATTTACTACAAGTTCTACTTGATCGTGGATTGCATGGAATATCTTTTCTTCAACGCAATTCGCCGATATACTATGTTGACTGCAATTTTTATGTTTCTTATGTTTAGAACAAACATAATATGTATATTTTTTACCTTTTCTAGTACAAGAACTTTTCACCATTGCTGCACCACAATCGGCACAAAACAGAAACCCCGACAAAATGCTATTTTTATCATTTGATGAAGAACGCATATCACGTTTTAGCATTTGATTAACTGCAAAAAAATCGTCATGGCTTACAAGTGGTTCATGATTATTTTCTACACTAATCCAGTCACTTTCTTGCTTTTCTTGAACTACTTTAACTTTGTAATTTGCTGTTCCTCGTTTTCCTTGAGAGAGAACACCTATATAAACTTCATTTACCAAAATCCTCTTGATTGTATTGTATTTCCATTTAGCATTTTCAGTAGTTTTAAAAACTGTTTCAAACTTCACTCCACAAGACTTTTTATATTCCATAGGTGATAAAACTCCCATAGCATTTAATCTATCAGCAATCTTACCAATGCTTACTCCATCTTTAAACAATGAAAATATCATTTGAATAGTGTCACGAATATTTTCATCTACCACCAACTTATGACGATTTAGTTCATCACGTTTATAACCATAGGGACAAAAGTTACCAACATAATCTCCATTTTTCTTTTTAATTTCAAGGCTGGAGCGAATTTTAACTGAAATATCTTTACAGTATGTGTCGTTTATTAAATTTTTAAAAGGGAGTATAAAGGCATCAGACTGAGGATCAGAAGTTAAACTATCGTAATTATCATTTATGGCTATAAAGCGAACACCTAATTGTGGAAATATTTTTTCTAAATATCTTCCCGAGTCAATATAGTTTCTACTAAATCTTGACAAATCACGAACGACTACACAATTTACTTTGCCTTTACGAATTTCTTCTTCAAGCTCTCTAAAACCATCTCTATCAAAACTCACACCCGAAACACCATCGTCAACAATAGGTTCATGTACCAACTTAATATCTTTGTGTTTTGCTAAAAAATCTTCACAATAAGCCTTTTGACTACTTATGCTATTGCTTTCGATTTTATCGCCATCCTCTTTTGACAGCCTGCAATATATGACTGCTTTATACATTTTGTTTGACATAACATTACCTCCTTATGTTTAACCACTCAAAATGTACCATGTTTATTTTCAAAAATCGAGGATGTCGATTTTTGTTAAAGTCCTTTCAAGTAGTGTGAGATACAATCTTCCATTGTTGTATCTGTTTCAGAAAAACTAATTTTTACAACTGTTGTTCCATCTTTATAACAATATGGATTTTTGATTTGTTTTATAAAATCATTTAGTCGTTCTTCACGACTTGCGTTTGGATCTATCTTAACTGTACTTCGCTCAACTAATTCATCACGATTTACAGTTCGTAGGTCTACATCTTTTAAACTTTGGATCATAAGAAAACCCTCCTTTGTTATTTTAAAAATATGTTTTAAGACAAAAGGATATGACAGAAGCTAGGAACCCTAAATAACGAATGATAAATTTGCTCTTTATATAAGAAAGAACTTTTTCATAAGCTATAAACTTCTGTCACATAGTTTTTATCCTAAAACTATAAAAGTTTTAGTTCGTTTTGTTATCTTCGTATTTGTCCCCGACACCCCCGAAGTGAAGCCTATATCAGCTTAGGGAGTATTACAGCCTGCCTTTGGTAGGCATCACAGGAGTTTCACCTCAGAGCTGTTTGCATAAGCCTTATCCATTGCTTGCGACGGTTTTATCTCGCTCGAGCTATGGCGATAAGGGAGTATCATTATTACGTCCTAGCATTTTGGCAATCAAATGACACCACATCATTTGTTTCGGTTCAAAGTTTTTGACTCGCTTTCTTATAACTTATATAAGGTCATGGCGACTTCAACCTTGTTGCTCAACTAGAACGGAACGTAGCTGTAATACTGCTATTCAATTTTCAAAGTACATGAAAAAAGATTTTAATCCCTTTCACTTAACAACCTACAAAACATAGTGCTATCGGCGGGGTACTACTTAAAAAACTTTTCAAACTTTTTTCGTATGCTCTTAATAGCTTCGTCTACTGTTGATTTATGCACACCTTTAACCTTTGCAAATTCTCGTGCTGATGTTTTATTTAATAGGCAATTTTCAAATATCTCTAACTGCTTGTCCGTAAGAATTTTGCTAAAATCCTCAATAAGTAATTTTGTTAATGTTTCACTTTCTAAGTCTTTTTTATCCATGATCCAATCCACACCGATGTCCTCATTGTTTTCATCTATGTATAACGATAGATTGGTAGTGTAACGAACTATTACACTTTTACCATTTTCGACTCCATAGACTGGAACACCTTTGTTTTTGCGATAGATCGCCATTGCTTCGTTTCTCAAAACTCTAAACGTTTCATCATTCACTTCACAAACCTCTCCAGTTCGTTTTATTCTGATAAAACTTCTTCCTACTTCATTTTTCCATAAATCGTAGTCAAATTCTTTTGGTGTTTTCATTTTCCATATCTCCTTAAATTTTAAATTTTGTTAATTTCCAAAATTTAAGGATTACGGATATTTCGCTATGTAGCATTCCCAGTGTTGTCGAAACATAAAAAATCCTTTCCGCTGTAAAAGAGCGAAAAGGATCGAATAGTCAAAAAAGCCACATGAGTTGTAGTCGTCCTCTAAAAACCGACAAACAGAATTTTCATATAAAAATTCTGCTCATGCGGCTTCGGAAGACTACACAAATTCATGTGGCTCTGATGCACAGCTAATGAGCTATTTAATTGTATTATTTACCAGTTTAGAAATTTGTCTAAACTCATCATGCTTTTTTATCTATTTTAGTCGAATACCGTCGCATATTGGCGACATCTATCAAAAGTTCAGTTTTGCACTTGGCACATTTAGTCTGAACACAACCTTTTGAGTCAGAAAAGACAACTAAAACACTATGTTCGCAATATGGACATTTAATAATTCGTTTTGCTTTACTCGCTATCATATTTCTAGCACGTCTTATTTTCTCCATCATCTCATCACTTGGCTCTTTTGTTCTAACTTTTCCCATATATACCCTCCAGTTCTACTGTATTCATCTAAATAACCTAATTCTTTCAATCTTATTATGCCTGCTGATTTAGAAACTCCAAATTGCATACAAAAAAGCTTTATAATTTCATTGTTATTTTCTGATATAAGTCCTACATAACTTAGTAATCTATTTTTTTGTTTATGCAAATCCATAAAATACTCAATACCATCTTGTGGCATTAAAATAGCAGCACCTAAAGCATTTGCTTGCCATTCGTTCCAATCTTCATGAGTTTTTAATTCTCGAACAGTATGTGCTGTTCTTGCAGAATATACTTTGCGATACTTTTCTTTATTGCTATCCGTTTCCATAGCAAATAATATTTGATGTGCGATCTCATGTGCAAGAGTAAATCTTCTTTTACCACACAACGCACGAACTTTTCCCGGCTCAATAAAACTACTATCTAATATTACTTGATTTTGTTTTAGCTCCATAATCTGTTTTGCTCCATTTACAAACAACTCCACATATGTATCATCATAAGCAGTTATTCCACATATAGAAGCATCGTCAGACAGTTTTGCTAGTTTCACTTCTAAGCTGAGATAATCACTTGCTACTTGGTCAATAGGAGTAAACATCTCATAAATTCCCGTTGTTTCCCTAAAATCTTTTATCACACCAGTTGCTATATCTTCAATTTGTAATTTTGATAAAATCATCTATACTCTTTTCCCTCCACAAACCATTTATCTTCTTCATGGAATAAATAACTCTCTTTTCCACAAATAACTACTGTATAACGCATACCACAGCCACCAACCTTTAGAGAAGCTGCTCGACACTTATGTTTAATTCTATCTATCTCGTACACTCTACCATCTTCCCATGTTATGGATAAAGGTCTTAATTCTCCTTGCTTATCGTTAATAAGCACAACATCAACATAAACTTTCCTCATAACTAATTGCATAATTGGTTCCTCAACAATTCACCATACCAGTTGGCATAATAATCTCTGCACTTTGCTTTGCAGGTAATTTTGATTTTTGGTATAACACACCATTTTTAATAGCATCTTTTCCAAATCGTTCTCTTATACTTTCAATAGCTATATCTAATCTTTCTCGTTTTTCTAACAGAGTAACATCTGTAAAAAAATCATACTGAATAGGTGCATCTTCCTCTACAAGACTAATCGCCCTAACTGTTAAGGAACGAACATCATATTGCCATCTATAATTTTTCTCGAATAATTCAAATGCAACTTTTGCTAAATGTATTGCACTCTGTGTTGGAATAGTAATTTTACATTGCCATTCTTTCGTGACAAGTTGATTGCTACGAATACTTATTGCTACACCACTTGCTTTTTTTCTGTGCTTTCTTAATTTAGTTCCTATGTTTTGCACTAATTCAAGCATGACACACCAAACCTCGGCTGAGTTTTCTAAGTCTTGAATAGTTGTAATTCCATGCCCAATACTCTTGACTGGAGATTTATACTCAGTGTGCATCACTAATGAACGATCTAATCCATTAGCATAATAATGTAGTTTTGTTCCATGTATTCCAAACCAACTTGAAAGTAGCTTTTCGGATGTATTTGCTAAATCTCCAATCGTATGAATACCATAGTTTACTAGCTTTTTATTTGTTGCTCTACCGACACCAAGCAAATCTGATGCAGGAAGTCCCCAAATCTTTTGTTTGAAATCATGTTTATATATGCAGGTAATCGCATCGGGTTTCTTCATATCTGAACCTAACTTTGCAAATATCTTATTATAACTAACACCAACAGATACAGTTAAACCAAGTTCAAATTTTATAGTTTCTTTTATCTCATATGCAATTTCTTCTCCAGTACCCATAACAGCACTACCCGTTACATCTAAAAAACATTCGTCCATTCCAAAAGGCTCAACTTGATCCGTGTATCGTTCATATATCTCTCTAGCTAACTTAGAAAATCTTAAATATTGTTCGTAATTCGGTGGAACAACTACTACATCTTTACATTTTTGTTTTGCTTGCCATATTGCATCTCCAGTCTGAATATCAAAGGCTTTTGCTTTGTAGTTCTTGGCTAAAACAATTCCGTGTCTTTCCTCGACAGAACCACCAACAACTACTGGCTTATCCTTTAATTCGGGATTTTGCATACACTCCACACTTGCGTAAAAATTATTCATATCACAATGAAGTATCACACGTCCTTTTACTTCACTCATTAGAACACCTCCAAATACTTAACTTTAATAATCTTCTTTTTGTTCGTACCTATTGACATTATAGGCAACTTAATGTACAATATAGGTAACTCAATTACCTATGTAATTATTATAAGCATTTAATGTGCCTATGTCAAGTGTTTTTTAGGCAACTAATTTACCTATAAGGAGAAATACTATGAATTTTAGTGAAAAAATTAAAAATGAACGTATACGTTTAAATCTAACACAGAAGGATGTTGCCGATAAATTAGGTATTGCACTAAGAACTTATACGAACTATGAACACTCGGGTAGACACCCTCGAAATCGTGAAATATATCATAAGTTAGCTGAACTCTTTGGAGTTGATGTTAATTATCTGCTAACTGAAAATGAAGAATTTATTGCTGATGCTCATGAGAAGTACGGAAGTCGAGGAGCAAAGCAAGCAAAAGAAATGGTTGAACAATTCGGTCAAATGTTTGCAGGTGGTGAACTATCTGAAGAAGATATGGACGGAGTTATGAGAGCTATGCAAGAACTTTATTGGGATGCAAAACAAACAAATAAAAAATATACTCCTAAGAAGTATCTTAATACCGATAAATAGTTTAGGAGGATACTGCCTATGTCAAATTCAAGAGAAATATATGACAAAGCTAATGCTATTGTAAGAAAAGCAGGAACTAGAAATCCTCTTAGAATTGCAAATGAGCTAGGCTTTGATGTACGTTATGTTGATTATTTCAATAGTTTAATTGGAATGTATACTTATCAGCACAGAATTAAAGCAATCTTTATCAATAACCGATTAGAAGAATATATGTTACGAATGGTAGTTGCTCACGAAATAGGACACGATGTTTTGCACAGAGATATTGCCAAAAATGGAGCAATGAAAGAATTCGTTTTATTTGATATGAAAGATCGCACAGAATACGAAGCAAATTTATTTGCAGCACACTTACTTATCGACACAAATGAATTTATAGAACTGGCTTATGACGGAACAGATGTATCAGCTATGGCAAGTCACTTTTGTGTTAATATCAATCTCATCTTAATGAAAATAAGCGACTTGATCCATCTTGGTTACGACCTGCGTATGCCAATGGAAGCAAAAGCAAATTTTATGAAAGATATAAGGGTATAAATGGAGTATTACTCTTAATTCAATCTAGGAAAGAGGTAAATAATGAAATCACAAGAACCTATCAATATTGAAAAAGTTAAATCTTATTTCTCGTCATTACCTAAAGCAACGGATTTATCTATTCAAAAGTTTGAAGATGAACTTTACAACCTAAACTG
>JAWXVC010000010.1:0-120845 GCA_044425805.1 Lachnospiraceae bacterium
CCAAAAGCAGTATGAGTTTTAAAAAGATGATATTTATTTATAAATTATTTCAGAAAAAATGATTTCTTCTATCTGTGCTACAATACTATTCATTCTACCGATCCACTCGAACTGGTTTGACATTTTAAGTTTATCGGTTACACCTTGTTCGGCTTTTAACTTAGGTATCATTGTATCTAATAGATGCCTCGCTTGCTCATCAACCTCATTCAGATGTGGCACGAGCTTTTCGCTAAGTAGCAGATGATTAAACAGTGGTTTGTGATATTCCATCAGCCATGCTTTTCTCATTCGTCCATACTTGCCTAGTGGTTTATAATTTTCATTCGATAATTTAATATTGGGGATAAAGTAATCTCCATTTTTTCTATATGTTACTTCCATATTCTTGTCCTCTTTTAATTTAAGATTTTCACATCAAGCAATTTCTTTGCCTATTCTCTTAAATTCTGCCCTTGATTTTTCCCTTATCATTCCCATAAAAGCTAACAAAACGATATAACAAGTAACTTGCTACACAGTATGTACCTTTGCAGAAATATCTGTAAAATCAAGTGTTTTTAGGGGATATATAGCATTTTAAGATAGCTTGTGAAACCTTATAAAAAGTAGGTGTTAGAATATAAATAATCTCGTGTATAACCTAAGCCCCTTTAGCTTTAATTAGGACAAGGATATTAGTAGACACCATATTCCTTCATCGTATCCCAAGCTTCAAACAAGTTGTCTAGTGGAACTCCCCACTGAACACTATGTACTGGTGCAACAACAAATCCACCATCTGGCATAAGGATTTCCATTTGACGTTTTACTTCATCACGCACCTGTTGTTTATCTCCAAAAGGCAAGATATTCTGGCTTTCAATACCTGCACCCCAGAATGTAAGGTCTTTACCATATTCTTTTTTTAGTCGTGCTGGTTCCATATTTTCAGCTGTGTATTGTAATGGATTAAGAATTTCAACACCGGCTTCGATTAAATGTGGAATTGCTTTATCAATACTACCACACGAATGCATCATAAATTTCACGTGAGGTGCTTTTGTCTTAATAAAATCAACTAATTTTTTAAGTCTAGGTTTGATCATTGTTACATATTTCTCAGGTGAAATAAATAGGTTGATTTGTGTACCAAGATCATCTAGTTCTTTTGCAATGTCGATTTTATCACCAAATCGTGTAAGTACTTCATCCCAAAATTGAATTTTAAGATCTACTACTTGATCCAATAAATATTCCGCAGCTTCTTCATCTACAATCATCATCGCAAGGAAATTATCATAACCCATCAAATGATTACACATTTGAAAAATACCATTTCCCCAGCAGTTATCAAAAACAACTGGATATTCTCCGCCACATGAAAGCATTTCAATACGTTCTGCTAAGCCTTCATAAAGCTTAGGATTGTGTGGGTCTGGAAAATCATATTCAGACATATCATCTGCATCCTCTGCATCTGCAAGTGGGTGTTTGTTCATATCATAGTACAAACCATCTAACGTAGGTTTTCTCCAAACAATACCAAATTCATCCTTATAGAAGGTATATTCACCTTTTTCTTCTAATACAGGTGGAAATGCAGCAAAACGATTAGGCTGTACGCCTCTAACATCCGCTCCAACCGCCTTTTGAATCTCTGGATCAATATCTGCAAACTGCGCTGTTAAAAGTTTAATACCAACAGGATCACCTACTTTGATACCAAGTCTAGCCTTTAAATCATCGTACAACTTAAGACTCATAGTAGTCTCCATAGTAGCACCAAAATCAAGTGGAACTCTATCTGGTTCCTTATGGTTTAATGTGCATAATACACGTTCTCTTGAAGTCATTTTCTTTCCCTCTTATACTTTCATATTCTTTACAACTTTTCCATTCACAACTACAACTTCTGCATCTGTCATATAATGAAATGGATCGCCAGACCAAATAACCATATCCGCATCCTTGCCAACCTCGATAGATCCCACTCTTTGATCTAAGCCTAAAAATCTCGCCGGATTAATCGTAAGTGCATGTAACATCACAACTGGATCAACCCCCTCTTTTACATACATAGCAGCTTGTGCAAGCGTATGCTGAAGCGGAATTACTGGGTGATCTGTCATAAGGGCAAATGTGATACCGTGTTCTTGGTAGACCTTACCACCCTTAAAACTCTTATTTAATAGCTCATATTTCGAACGTTCTCCAATTGTTGGCCCAATGATAATATTTTGTTCTTTTTTCGCTAACACCTCTGGAATCAAATACCCTTCCGTACAATGATCAATGGTTCCATGTAACCCGAATTCGTCCATAATCCTAAGTGCCGTCACGATATCATCTTGCTGATGCGCATGAATCTTAACAGGCATCCCCTCAAATACACGCATTAGACTATGCAGCTTCGCATCGTATTTTGGTTCATCCTTATCTTCTTCTTGAGCCCTTTTAAGCTCCTCACGGTACTTCTGCGCCTTTGTCAAAGCCTCACGTAAAATTGCCGCGGTTCCCATTCTAGAACAAGGCATCTTGTCCTTATTACCAAAACAACGCTTCGGATTTTCCCCAAGCGCAATCTTCATCGCCACTTCTTCCTCAATTAACATATCATAAACTGTTTTACCATATGTCTTAAGTGCAGTAAAAGTACCTGCAATAACCTCACCACTACCAGGACCTGTCACAACAGTCGTAATACCAGTATTTAATGCTTCCCCAAATGCTTCATCCTGAGGCTTTACAGCATCGATTCCACGCATATGTGGCACAATAGGATCCGTTAATTCATTACCATCAGCGCCAGCCCATAAAGCACCATCTTGATATAAACCAACATGACAATGCCCATCTACAAGACCAGGTGTTACAAGCTTACCACCAGCATCTATCACAGTAGCACCCTCATACGACCCTACATCAAAGCTTCCAATCCCAGAAATCTTTCCATCCGAAACCAAAACATCACAAACCTCATACTCAATACCCGCCATGCTCAGCAAATTCGCATTCTTAATCAATAGCATTTTTCGTTCTCCTTGTTTTGAGTTTTCTTTCATTTAAGATATTGTATTTATTATACCTACTTCAGCATATATTGCTTCCCGCAAGCATTCCACAAGCCGTCAGTACTTATATGAGTACATGGCTAGCCATGTAGGCATATTATGTACTGCTACGTGCGCAGTATAGCGAAAGCGTGCTTGCAAAGCTATATATGATGAAGCAGGTATTTAAGCAACTTAAATATCTTCTACTATTCTTTCAACTTCGGTTCCAAAATATTCATTAAGTGCTTCTGCTATCAAATCGTGATCTGTAAGAACTGAAATACCAGAAACTAAAATCGTACCGATCATGCCAACACCCTTTACTTTGATAGGAAATGCACCTGGACATGTAGAATATTCCATAGGATCCATAAACCATGCATCTCTCATATCAAGTTCACATGTTTTTAGGATATAGTCTAAACGCATCGTGCTCATCATTTTTACTTCACAAGAAGCTAGTTTACGTAGCATCCAATTCTCGTGGTCTAAACCAGTATTATCAAATCCATATTGGAATACTGTATAACCGCTCATCAAACGAATGCTTATTGCTGGAGAAAACTTACGTCTTCTTGCAACCTCTACAATAATATTCCCTAACTTCCATGCATCCTCATGTGTAAACTGCTCAAATACAAATGCCTCTTCTTGTTTCTCTACAACGCCTAAAATCTCTAAATCATTCATGTTCTTACTTTCCTTTCCATTTTATTATATTTATTATAACATTCTATATAATAATCACTATATAAAATCGAATATATATAATGAACATTTTTAGCTGTATAGTAGATTTTATCATTTTCATTTTTTTAACAACGTGTTAAAATAAAGTCAGACAATAATAAGATAAGGTAAACGAGGTTACTATGGAAATTTTGATGGATAAAATTTTTGCATTTAATTATAATACAGGCGATGTTTTTGAAAATGTTTCTTTTGATGGATATGAGCTGACTTTTTTTCTAAATGGAACTGGAACTATGGCTTCTCACAATGAAGTAATCAGCTATAAAGCAAATAACATTTTCTTTTCAACACCCGATTACAAGCGCAAACTCGTCTGCTTAGAGCATACGAATTATTTATGTATTCGCTTCTATACAAATACACCTATTACCGACTTAAAGCGCGGTATTTACCACTGTTCAAACGACGAATTGTTTAATCTTATGAAACTCATTTTCAAAGAATACAAAGATAAGCCTTATAGATATTTTGATTATTGTAATACAAAAGTATTAGAAATTTTAATATTGCTTTCGAGGCAGATTGCCGAAAATAAAATGACTGACCAAAATATACATGATTTAATCAAGAAAATAGACGAATCCCTCTCCTTTGATTTTTCGGTTGGAGAAATGGCTGATATGCTTAATTACAATTATGATTATTTTAGGCAGAAATTTAAAGGTATCACAGGGCAATCTCCTACAAACTATATCGCAAATAAGCGCATTGAAAATGCATGTGTTTTACTCAAAAAAAACACCTATTCTTGTACAGAAATCTCGAATCTATGTGGTTTTTCATCCCCATCACAGTTTAGTAAGTTATTCAAACAAGAGGTAGGTATTACTCCCCTATCATACCAAAAAAATGCAAGATAAACTCTTGCATTTTTTACGTTAATAGGTTCCTTTTGTTCTAATAAGGACTCATACTTCTTCTGAACATCAACTCCACTCATCAAACCCATTGCAAGCACCTTGCTCCAGCTCTGCTCGCTGCGACCGCAGCAATAACGCCCCCTGTACCACCGCCGATGATCACAACATCATATTCTAATACTGGTACCTTTGTTTGTGGAATCTGAATCGTTTTCATAGTTATTACCCCCTTGTTTTTATACTATGTCTATAAACATGAATGATTCGAGTGCGGTACTAGTTATGATTTTAACAGTCGTGAAAAATATAATACTTGATAGATTTACAAGAAGTATCTAACTCTTTATAATAGAACAAAAGGAGGTTTATTAAAATGAATGATGGCACGATAATATGTTTATTTTTTTCAATTATTATAATTGTACCTACAGTGGTTGTGTTTACAATATTTAATTTGAATAAAGCAAGAAAAAAGAAATGTACACAAGAAGTAACAGGGATTATTACGAAGTATAAAAATATTGAAGGTACAGGACATCTTACAGCAACCTATCAGGTACTAGGAAGTGAATACAAACGTACGGAGCAACTTAAATATACAAGAATTAAACTTTATAAAATTGCTGGAATACCTATTGGAAGAAAGCGAAGACGTACCCTAGAAGATATCACATTGGGGCATCCAATTCAAATTTTATATAACCCTTCAAAACCGAAAAGTAGCTATTTTAAAGATAATAAAACCATATCACGAATAAAGAATTAGCAAAAAAATCCCAAGCATACGCCTGGGATTTTTCTCAACTTCTACTTATAGGCCTTCTAATAGTTCTGGGGAATATCTGTAATATCCCTTACCATATTTTGCACGACCTACGTGCATTTGTGCATATAACTCTTTTGCATGTGCTTTTGCAGCTTCTTGATCAGCCACTAAGAACATGTATTCATTATCAGAAATCACTTCACCGTTTTGTGTAAGTGTAAGTGTGATGTAGAACTTATCATCCATATCAGCACCTACTGTATAAGCTAGATCTGCAAATGCTTCTGAGCTATTTACAGCTACATTTACTGTGAACGTATCTTCTAAAACAACATTTCTGTTCTTATCAAGTACTTGGTATGAGTAAGAAACATCATCATAAGTCTTATAGTAATCATTGATTACAAAGAATTTACCATCTAGTGTTTCACCTGGTAAATATCTTCTCTTCTCAAATGCAAGTGATGGAAGAATTGGGTTGTAACAACGTTTAACATATCCAAACGATTGCTTTTCTTTCCCATAGTAATCTACGATATCCCATTTGATGATCGGCCAGTTTGTAATGAAGTGGCAAAGAGCAACACCACTTACGTGTGGTTTTTGACGTCTGTAATGTTCTAAAGAAAATTGGAAAATAATTCCTTGTGCTTGTTGTGTTGACTCTGCAAATTCTTCAAGAGAACCCATGCGTACATCTCCGAACACTTCATAGTTTAAGTTCTGAAGTACATGAATATCTCCCATGTGATATCCAAAGCTTGGTCCCATTGGCCATAATTCATTTTCAGGAATAAACTTCTTAAGACTTTCTACACTAGGTGAAGATGCTGCAGTAAGTTCAGGGATGATACAGTAATCAAGAGCTGGATAGTAATCTTCCATGAAGATTGCACCTGCTGCATAGTAATGTGAGTTCGCATGCATAGATTCTTTTGGTGCATAACCCATACGGATACCTTCTCTTGAGCTTAATGGAGATGCATCACCATAAGGAGTGTTTGTGTAAGCATTTGTCACTCTTCCAATGTGTTCCATTAAGTTTCTGTTGTTACTATCTACGTGAGCTTCTGAGAAATAAACTTCTTCACCACCCATAAACATCACAACTGAAGGGTGATTTCTACGTTCTTTTACAATCATTTCTGCTTCATGTGAAACTAATTCAATATACTCTTTGTCATCTCTAAATTCTTGTGTAGCAAACGTAAAGTTTGTCCAAACAGTAATACCATATTTATCGCATAAATCGTAGAACTCTTTTACTTCTGGTGGATGCCATCCAAAGATTCTCAGGTTGTTGATGTTCGCTTCTCTAGCCTTAGATAGGAAGAAATCATATTTTTCAAAGGAATTACGTCCGTAGAAGAAAGATGGTTGACCACCCCAACAAGCAGAACGAAGAAACATTGGTTTACCATTGATTACAAAGGTCCA
Source organism: Lachnospiraceae bacterium (assembly GCA_044425805.1). GTDB lineage: Bacteria > Bacillota > Clostridia > Lachnospirales > Lachnospiraceae > RGIG6307. The sequence goes on from JAWXVC010000010.1 coordinate 6,852, forward strand.
AGGATTTTCTACTTCACCTTCTTCAAAACCAGGATTCATAGCCATAGTAACTTGACGTACACCCGTTTTATCTGTGTATGTATCAAGTACTACATCACCTTCACATACTGAAATCTCTAAATCATAAAGGAAGGATTCACCAAGTTCATAAGGCCACCAAAGTTTAGGATTTTCAAGTTCGAAAGATAAAGATTCTGTAGCAGTACGCATATCAACTGTGATTTCTTTTGAACAGCTATAGGCAGTTGTATCGCCATCTTTTAAATCAACTTTCAAAGTTAATCCTGTCATGTTGTTATTAAATCCTGTTAATTCTACATCAAAATCAGCTACTACTTTATCGTCAGATACTGTGTATTCTGCTCTGTAGTTATCTAATTTAAGTTTGTCTGTAGCAACAAGCTTAACTGGACGCCAGATACCAAAAGGAATCAGACCTGTTAGGTAATCACCAGCAAAATTGTGTTTTGCACCAGCGATGTTTTTTTGATTCTTTGGTGGTGGATCTAATTTAATTTTTAGCAAGTTCACTGGTGTAGAAGGTTGTTTGTGGCTTACGATGTCTGTTACGTCAAATTCAAAAGAAGAGAACATACCTTCGTGATGTCCTAAATACTCTTCGTTTAACCATACGTCACATGAATAATCAACGCCTTCAAATACTAATGTGAGGTTTTTACCTACCATCGTAGCATCGATATTAAATCCATAGTTATACCACCATTCATATTCCTGAACCCATTTAATCTTCGCCATATTACGGCCAAAATGAGGATCGTCAATCTCTCCTGCTAAATATAAATCTGTATAAACATCACCAGGTACCAAAGCCTTATTCCAGCTAAAATCGTTACCTGACAATTCATTTTTTAGCATATGAATGCCTTCAGCAACACCTTGTCCAATACGCATTTTTTCCATTTTCCAGTGTAATCCACTGAAGTCTTGAACAACACGTCCTTGTACTCTTTGTTGTTCATTTAATTTCTTTCCGCCACTTTCAAGCGAATGAAAATCTTGATTTTTCTTCATGATACATCCCTTCAACCTTTCACAAAATAAAACGCACAAGCGTTTTTCTGTAAATGATTATACCAATTTAATATAAGGCTCTACTATCAAAAATCGTAGTTCAATTTATATATTTTAGTCATTTTAGTAGTACTTTTCATAATTCTGTGTCTTGTAGATTTTCTAAATAGCTTGAAGTGATATATTATGCCGAGTTAAACGTTGCAAAATGCCATACAAGGTCTTCCAATCATCCTACAGTACTGTAATGTAAACGCTTACATTTTTAGGAGTATTCTATAACTATATATCTAATAACAATGTAAAATCCCACTTGTAAAGCGCTTACATTTGTTTTATACTATTGTTAAGAAAAGGAGACACGCTATGAACATATATGATATTTCACAAAAATCTGGTGTTTCCATCGCTACGGTTTCACGAGTTATAAATAGTAAACCTGGCGTAAGTGAAAAAACTCGCCAAAAGGTCCTTGCCGTTATGGATGAAATTGCCTACACACCTAATGTTTTTGCTAGAAACCTCGGTGGAACACAGAGCATTATGACGATAGGTATTTTGTGTAAGGATGTAGTCGATCCATATTTATCTACCGCTGTCACAACTGTCGAGCGAGAGCTTAGGTTACGTGGCTATGACTCCTTTTTAAGCTGTACTGGTGATAGTCTTGAGGGCCGAAAGAAAAACCTGCAAATGCTTTTATCAAAGCGTGTTGATGCAGTTATTTTAATAGGTTCTCATTTTATCAATGATAATGTTGATTATATTAAGCAAGTAGCCATGACTATTCCCGTCATTTTGATCAATGGTCATATAGAAGCTACGAACATTTATAGTATTTTATGTGACGATCATGCTGCTACTATTGCTACGACAGATTATTTTATCAAAAAGGGGTATCGAAACATTTTGTATTTATATGACACCCTTACTTATAGTGGCATCCAAAAGCTAACAGGATACAAGCAAGCTCTTTCCCAAAATGCAATCCCTTACAACGAGGAACTCACCTTACAAGTAAGTGGTTCTTTATCAGAAATGGCCACCATGCTTGGTGATTATATATCAACAGCTCCTACCTTTGATGCTGTTATCGCTGCCCATGATATGCTTGCCATTGCAATGCTAAAGGCCTGTACAAAATGTAACCTTTCAATCCCAGAGGACATTGAGCTGATTAGTTACAATAATTCTATGTTAGCCACTTGCTCTACTCCTGAATTATCCACTGTTGATAGCCGCGTGGAGGCACTTTGTATGACGGCTGTCACAACATTATTCGGAGTATTAGAAGGGAAGAATTTCCCCGAGAAAACCATTATTTCTGGTTCTATTGTGTTTAGAGACACTACAAAATAAATTTATGAAAAGAGGACATGAAACATGAAACAATTTTTAGGAGAGGATTTTTTACTTTCTAACGAAGTATCTATCAAGCTTTATGAAGACTATGCCAAAGATATGCCGATTATCGACTATCACTGTCACATCTCACCAGAGCAAATTGCAAAGAATCAAAAATTCAAAAACATCACAGAGGTTTGGTTATATGGTGACCACTACAAATGGCGTGCAATGCGTTCTAACGGAATCGAAGAACAATACATCACTGGCGATGCTAGTGATTATGATAAATTTTATGCTTTTGCTACTACACTAGAAAGAGCAATTGGTAATCCTCTCTACCACTGGAGTCACTTAGAACTCAAGAGATATTTTGGTTACGAAGGAACACTTAGCAGAAAAACTGCACCTGAAGTTTGGGAATTATGTAACAAAAAACTTGAAACCTTATCTGTACTAGATATGATTGAGCAAGCAAAGGTTTATATGATTGGTACTACAGATGATCCTATTGATGATTTAAAATATCACAAAGAAATCGCTGAAAATGATGCCATCTCTGTAAAGGTTTATCCTTCTTTTAGACCAGATAAAGCGATGAATATCAACCTTCCAACCTTCATCTCTTATGTAGCTTCGCTTGGAAAAGTTGCTGATATGGAAATAACTACCTTTGTTCAGATGAAGGAAGCACTTGCAAAACGTATGGATCATTTTGGTGACATGGGCTGTAAGATTTCTGATCACGCCTTAGACTACGTACTATATGTTCCTGCTACAGACGAAGAAATCGATGCCATCTTAGCAAAAGGGCTTGCAGGTGAAGCATTAACTGCAACTGAAATCGGTCAATATAAAACAGCATATATGTTATTTGTTGCATCTGAGTATGCAAAAAGAAACTGGACCATGCAGCTTCACTATGGCTGTAAACGTGATAACAACACAGATATGTTCGATAAAATCGGTCCTGATACAGGCTTTGATTGTATCAACAACTTTGCACCTTCTGCACAGCTTGCTGATTTCTTAAATGCACTCCAAAAAACATGTAGTCTACCAAAAACTATCATCTATTCTTTGAATCCAAATGATGATACTGCTATCGGAACCATTATCGGATGCTTCCAAGAAAACAGCTCTGTTGCTGGTAAAATCCAACATGGTAGCGCTTGGTGGTTTAACGACACAAAAACAGGCATGATTGCACAAATGACTTCTCTTGCAAACTTAGGTCTATTAGGTAATTTCGTAGGCATGCTTACTGACTCAAGAAGCTTTTTATCTTATACAAGACATGAATATTTCCGTAGAATTCTTTGTGAATTAATTGGTACTTGGGTAAATGAAGGTGAATTCCCATACGATGAACAACTCCTTGAAACAATTATCAAAGGCATTTCATTTGAAAACGCAAAATCTTACTTTAATGTATAAATCTTAAAGCAAAAATGGTTCCTCGATACAAAATATCAAGGAACCATTTTTTATTTTATTCTTTTTAACATTTCTCTAGCTATTATTCCAATCACTAAGCCTGTAATAATCCCCGCTACCAATAAAACTGGTAGATAATATACTACACTAAAACTACTAACTACGAGCATTGCCATTAAAATCTGTCCTATATTGTGAAAGACTGCTCCTATCATACTGACACCTAATATACTCAGTACATCTAACTTATGCATAATGCACATAATAGTCAGACTCAACAAACATCCAGATAAGCTAAACGCAATACTAGCTAAATTCCCAAACAGCATTCCTACCAAAACGACACGTATGATTGAAACAATATACGCATCTTTGTAATTCATTTTATATAAAACAACAACTACTATAAGATTGGCCAAACCAAGTTTCATACCCGGTATCCCAAAATTAAAAGGTATTAACATCTCCACGTAACTAAATATCATCGCAATAGCTATATACATGCCCATATGCGCCACTTTATTACTCATATCTTTAAGTATACCATTCCCTTCTCTCACTACTCACTTGATGTAACAAAGGTATATTTCTCATCGAGTGATACTCCATTGCATAAATCATCACTTACATAAACAGTATCATCCTCGCGTATGATAATTGCAGCAATATCTGTTTGTGATTCCACAAAAGAAATCGCATCCTCATAACCCATTGTAAACAGTGCCGTAGCATATATATCTGCAAGCGTAGAACTAGCGGAAACGATTGTAACACTTTTAATATCCTCCTGAGTAGGGTATCCTGTATTTGTATCAAAAATATGATGATAAAGCTGTCCATCTTCTTCAAAATAGCGTTCATAAGCACCAGTTGTAACAACTGACCTATCAATCACCTGTACACCTATACTATATTCCTCTGAATAATCAGGATCAATAATACCAACACTCCAAGGCGTGTCTTTTTCTTTTTTACCTACAAGATATAAATTACCGCCCAGGGCAATAATACCTGACTCTATCTCATATTCTTCATAAATGGAATAAAGAACATCTGCAGCATACCCTTTTCCGACAGCCCCTAAATCTATCTGTGCGCCGTTTAACAACTGTACACCATTATCCTCTAACAGAAGAATATTTTCATAGGATACGGTCTCTAAAGCCTGTGTGATAGCTGATTCACTTGGAATAGCTGCTGTATCACTTCCTATTCCCCACAAATCTGTAATAGCGCAGATTGTAGGGTCAAAAGCACCATCAGTAGCCTGTGCACATGCTACAGCGATACTTATAATGTCGTAGGTCATATCACTGACTACTACAACCTCTCCACCACTATGATTAAGTGCATATATTTCACTAGCTTCCTCTGTTCGAGAAATCATGTACTCTAACTCACTTATAAATGTTCTACAGGTCGTAAGCGCTACCTCAGCCTCTGCGCCTGTCGCACTTAGACTCATATAGGTATCCATCGCAAAAAAGTCTGTGGATGCCTCTGTGGATGCCTTGCTGCAACCTGAAAGCAGTAAAGTAACTGCAATCAGCCCTACTACTACACTTTTTCTTATAATCACTCTTTACTAGCTCCTCTAACTTTTATACTGGATATGCTCCAAAGTCTGCATCCGAAACACTCATATCCACCTTATCATCCTGTGCTTGCCTATATTCAAAGAAGTCCAGTGCAACCTGTGGGAATAAAGCATAAGATAATACATCCTCTTCTTGCTCTTTCCATTCACCCATTTCAAATTCTAACTTCGCAAGCTCGTCCTCTAACAAATCTGCTGGACGACATGTAATGCGCTCTTCACCTGGAATAACCTTCTTAACAACTTCTTCATTAAACGGCTTCATTGTCTTACCATACATACCACGAAGAACATCCTTTGTTTGAGCTGTTGCCATCTTATAGCGCTCACCCATAAGCACATTCATAACAGCCTGTGTTCCAACAATTTGAGATGAAGGTGTTACTAGTGGTGGTTCTCCAAGATCCTTACGTACCTTTGGAATTTCCTGAAGCACCTCATAGAACTTATCTTCTGCATGCTGTTCCTTTAACTGACTCACCATATTTGAAAGCATACCACCTGGCACTTGATAAAGTAAGGTCTGTATATCTACTCCAAGTACCTTTGGATTAAGTAGTCCATTATCAAGGCATTCATCTCTATATGGTCTAAAATAATCTGCTATTTCAGCAAGTAAGTTTTGGTCAAACCCAGTTTCATATGGTGTCCCTCTAAAAGTCTCTACCATAACCTCTGTCGCTGGTTGACTTGTTCCCATTGCAAAAGGACTCATCGCTGTATCAATAATATCAACTCCAGCTTCAATCGCCTTTAAATATGTCATCGAAGCAACACCCGAAGTATAATGCGTATGAAGCTGAATTGGTAACTTTGTTGCTGATTTAAGAGCTGAAATCATTTCTCCTGCTTGATATGGCAATAATAAACCCGCCATATCCTTGATACATATACTGTCAGCCCCCATATTCTCAGCATCTTTAGCAAGCTTCATCCAATATTCAGGTGTATAAGCATCTCCAAGCGTGTAGGAAAGTGCGATTTGAGCATGTCCTCTGCCCTCACGCTGTTTCATTTTTTGTACTCCCTCTACGGAAGCTTCAAGATTTCTAAGATCATTAAAACAATCAAAAATACGAATGACATCAATACCATTTGCAATTGATTTCTCCACAAAATAATGTACAACATCATCAGCATAAGGACGATATCCAAGAATATTTTGTCCTCTAAATAACATCTGAAGCGGTGTATTTTTAAAATGGTCTTTTAGGGTGCGAAGTCGCTCCCATGGATCTTCCTTCAAGAAACGAAGTGATGCATCAAACGTCGCTCCACCCCAACATTCTACAGAATGATAACCTACCTGATCCATTTTATCTAAAATAGGTACCATAAATTCTGTAGGCATCCTAGTCGCAATCAACGATTGATGTGCATCACGAAGTATTGTTTCTGTAATCTTCACTGGTTTTTTGTTTTGTTCCAACATGTTGTATTCTCCAATCTAGTATAACTTTTATATTCCTTAAACTCCAAAAATAGCCATAAATACACCAGCTGCAACTGCAGTACCTATTACTCCTGCTACATTTGGTCCCATTGCATGCATAAGCAAGAAATTCGTTGGATCTTCCTGTGCACCTACTTTTTGCGAAACTCTCGCTGCCATTGGCACTGCCGAAACCCCAGCGGAACCAATGAGTGGATTGATTTTCCCTTTTGTAAGCTTGCATAAAATTTTTCCAAACACGACGCCAGAGGCTGTACCAAAAGAAAATGCAACCAAACCTAGTATTACAATTTTAATCGTATCTAAGTTTAGGAAAGCCTCTGCACTTGTCGTAGCACCAACCGAAGTTCCTAACAAAATAACTATAATATACATCATAGCATTACTTGCAGTCTCTGTTAGTTGTCTACATACGCCTGATTCCTTGAATAAATTACCAAGCATAAGCATTCCAACTAACGGAAGCACAGATGGTAAAATCATACCAATTAAAATGGTAACAATGATAGGGAATAGGATTTTTTCTAATTTAGAAACCGTTCTAAGCTCACTCATTTTAATCAAGCGTTCTTCCTTTGTAGTAAGTAAACGCATAATCGGTGGCTGTATAATCGGTACAAGTGACATATACGAATAGGCTGCTACTGCAATAGGTCCAAGTAAGGTATCTTGTCCTAACTGTGTAGCAAGATAAATAGAAGTAGGTCCATCTGCACCACCTATAATCGAGATAGCGGCGGCCGCCTTATCATTAAAGCCTAGCAACATTGCACCAAAATATGCTGCAAAAATACCAAACTGAGCTGCTGCTCCAAGCAAAAAGCATATCGGATTTGCAATTAATGGACCAAAATCTGTCATCGCTCCAACCCCAAGAAAGATCAGTGCAGGTAAAATTGCCCATTCATCCAACAAATAAAAGTAATGAAGCAATCCTCCTTCTTCCATAATCTGCGGATAAATATTAACAAGTAGCATACCAAAAGCAATCGGTGTCAAAAGCAGTGGTTCGTATTGCTTCACAATTGCCAAATACAAGAAACCACATGCAACCAAGCACATGATATAATTCCCGTAGGTCAAATTGAAAAATGCTGTTTGATGTACTAGATTTTCTAGTGTACTCGTGATGTATTCCATATCCAAATCATCCCTTCATCGCAATTAAGCGTTCATAGTAGCAAGTGTTGCTCCTGATTCTACCATATCTCCGACCTGTACTAAAACACTTGCAACAACACCATCTGATGCTGCCACGATAGGAATTTCCATTTTCATGGCCTCTAAAACAACAATAGTGTCGCCAGCCTTTACATTCATCCCAACACTCGCTTCTACTTTAAATACCTTACCTGCTGCTCCTGCTGTTACTAAAACATTTCCAGCAGTAGTATTTGTAACTTGTACTGGTTTTGCTACCGTATTCACTGGAGCTGTTACAACTGGTGTTGATGCACTTACCGCTCCTGCTGCTTTTTCTTCTACTACAACATCATATGCAACTCCATTTACTGTAATTGTATAATTTTTCATATTCCCTGTCTCCATGTCTCTTTTCTATTGTCTACGTCTTGATTTTTTGATACTTCTAATTACGATTCCATCTGTATTATTGCCACCCTCATATGCTGCAATTGCAGCACTGATAATTGCCACTAAGGTTAAATCCATAGCTTCCTCTACCGGCTCTTCAACCTCTACTACAGGTGCTACCGGCATTTCTTCTAAAGGATTAAGCTTGTTCATAATCAAAGGAATTAGGCGAAAGGAATAAATAACTCCCATCATCATTATAAGTACTAAAAATACCGTCCCCATTCCAAGTACTGTATTTAAAATTGCTGTGCTCATGTTTATACCAACCCTTCTACACGGTACCGTGTTTTTTGTAATGCTTAAGTTCAGATTTGGTGTAAAGCATCTCAAAGGAGCCAATCAAATATTTTCTAGTGTCCTTTGCTTCAATCACATGATCTACGTAGCCTCTTCTAGCTGCACTACCAACAGAAGTTTGTTTTTCTTTATATTCTTCTGCCTTTGCCATAATCACATCAGCACCTTTTCCTTCGTATAAAACCTTTGCTGCAAGCATAGGCTCCATCGTACCAATCGTCGTATCTGGCCAAGAGATACAAATATCTGCACCTATAGATTTGCCATTCATAACTACCGCTGCGCTACCCATAGATTCTCCAATAATAAGATTAACCTTTGGTACGGTAGCATCTGCAAGTGTATAGATAAATTCTCCTACAGCCTTTGCAATCCCTTTTTCACTTTGAATAGTAGATACAAATCCACTTGTATTCGTAACAGTAAGAATTGGAATATGGTAGGCATTGCAAAATTTCATAAAGGAAGCCGCTTTTTCGCACCCCTTTTGGCTTAATGCCGCCTCATAGGTTTCAATAACCTTCCCTTCTTTATCCAAAAGTTGTGTTCTATTAGCAACTGCACCGACGGTATAACCATTTAAAGAAATAAAAGCAATCACCATTTCCTTTGCACATTCCTTTTGCATCTCAAAAATCTGATAATCGTCTGAAAGCATTTTGAGTAACTGTTTTGTATCACCTCTATAAGACTCAATCCCCTCACAGATACGGTTCAAATCATCTGTGCATTCCCTATGTACCTCATCTTCATTATTAGATGGTAAAAAGTCTATCAATCTACGAATCTCAGAAATAATATGTGCTTCACTTCCAACAGCATCCACAATTCCTGTCTCCGCACTTTGAAAATTTGCACTAGCTGTGTTATTTTTATCCATCGTATTCCCCGAAAGAACATTTGGTGAATTGATAAAAAGTTGTCCGTGATCTTTCTCAATAAAACTAAAATCAGACAAGGATGGTACGAGTGCTAGTCCACCACCACATACTCCAACAATTGCAGTTATTTGTGGAATAACACCAGATGCTCTAGTCTGAGCTAAATAAATTTCTCCTAGTCCATGAAGTGCATCCGATGCCTCGCGTAAACGTAGTCCATAGGATGATAAAAAACCAACAACTGGAGCTCCCATTTTCATAGCAAGCTCATAGACTCTCACAATTTTCTTCGCGTGCATTTCACCAATCGTTCCATGTAACACCGATTCATCTTGACTATACACATAGACTAGTCTACCATGCATCGTACCGTACCCTGTAATAACACCATCTGTTGGCTTACGCACTTCACCTAGATTAAAATCTGTCGCTCTAGCCATTACATGTGCACCTATTTCAATAAAGCTATTTTCGTCTAACACTTCAAGAATTCTTTTTCTCGCTTTTGATATCGTATTCATATATACCTCCGAATATTATTTGTAGCACAAATCCAAACTAGTATATCATATATTACTTTGATATTCAAACTAATTATCACTCAGTAAAATTTACCTATTTTCATACAATTGTACCACAATTTTGTAATATTTACATGGAAAAATTAACAACAAAAACGAAAAATATAGATAAATTTTTCACAATATAATTGGTAAGAATTGATATATTACATATTCAATCGCTTGATAAACACTTTTTCGCACAATTTTTTCAGTCGTTACTATATTTTTCATCTCATAGACCTCATCATTAACATAAATTGTAACGCTTCCTACTATCTCATTTTTATCTATTGGAGCCACCAGCGTATCTGGTACTTCAACCACAATATCAACCTCATCTTGTTCTGAAAGCAATAAAGATATCGCTTCATCTCCTACCACCTCTAAGGCAGTGCTATACGCACCGAAGTATCCGTGATTTTCTAGTATCGCACCTTCGACAAGGACAGTTTCTAGTACACTCCCACTATAAATTTCTTGTTCCTCATATTGCTCTATTCCATAATTCATAAGCTTTGTTGTATCTTCCCACTTCTTTGTTTGATTCCCATATGTACTGCAGGACAAAAGAGCTACCACATATGTTTCTCCATCCCTCTTTACTGCGCCGACATAGCAATAGCTTGCATTACCCGTATATCCTGTTTTACCACTGATTGCCCCATCCATCATACTTAAAAATGCATTGTGATTACTGCAAGAAAAGCTTCTCGTACCATCTAACGTGTTAAAGCTATATTGAAGGGTACCGGTAATTTCAAGAAACGATTCTGACATAACAGAATCTTGAATACAATAGCTCATAATTGTAGCAAGATCTGCAGCAGTTGTACTATGCGTTCTTTCTATTTCACTTCCATCCTCCATATAGAAAATTTCTGTTGCGTCTAATCCATTTGGTGTAATATAGTAAGTATCTTCGCACCCAAGCTCTATTGCTTTTTCGTTCATGAGTGTTGCAAATGCTTTTACAGCCATTTTAGATTCCTCGTAACTTCTTGATGTCGTTTGCGTCAGTTCTGTATCATATAACATTTGTGCCCCGATATGCTCTGCGATTGCTACTGCTGTGTCATTATGCGACTCAAGCATAAGCGAATATAGTAAATCCCCTAAAGTCACTTGATCCGCCGTACCTAAATAAAGCTTCACCTTCGGTTGTATGGTTGCATATGGTGATATTTCTACCACCTCTTCTAAATCCCCATACTCAAGTGCAAGAATACAAGTCATAATCTTTGTGGTACTCGCCATTGGCAATTCCTCTTCTCCATTTTTACTGTATAACACCCTCTTCGAATCAGCATCCATCAAAACCGCCGCCTTTGAATACAAGGAGTACGGATCTATCGTTTCCACCTCCTGCGCATACGAAGTAAGCACTTGATTCCAAATCAATAATAATGATATCACAAAGCAAATTACATATCTTTTTTTCATAAATATCCTATACCTTTCACAATCCCCATTTCAAGTAAATATATGAAAAGAGCAGGTTCTATAGAACACTTTACATTATACAAAAAACCACCATTAACAGATTTTTCATCCATTAATGGTGGTTAAAAGTATATTGTGTTTGAAATCAAACTTTCACAATACTATGATGCACTCTTTTCTAGAAGCTTGTCATGTAGAGTATCTACACAAATCGCTCCAAAAGGTGCTGTAATGATAATAGCAAGTACTGCTATAATCAAAACCTGCTCTCCACAAGCAAGTCCCATTGCAAGTGGAATAGAGCCTATGGCTGCCTGAACAGTTGCCTTTGGTGTATAGGCCAGCATACAAAACACTCTTTCTTTTTTATTAAGCTTTGTTCCAAGTACACTGATAAAAACTCCAAACATTCGAAATACCATTGCACAAAGTAGTACACAAAGTGCAATGAGTCCAGCTTGCACTAAGTATTCAAGATTCACAATGGCTCCAACTAGCACAAATAGTATAATCTCAGCAGCAACCCACAGCTTGTTATATTTTGCAGAAAGCCTTTTCGCCAGATTTGGGTAAGCTTGCTTTATAAATATGCCCATACTCATAATCGCTAATAATCCAGATACAGCTACATACGCTTCTAGTCTATCCTCAAGCTCTAGCATTAAAAACGAAGTACTAAGGACGATTAATATTTTCACAGAATCTCTCATGTGGAACCTTCTAAAAAATCCCACCAGTAAATACCCTACTAACACCCCTAACAAAATACCAAGTACAATCGATACTGGAATCTGCACAAAGCTTTGAATAGAAACATCTGTACCCATCGCAAGCCCCGTAAAAGCGGTAAATAAAACAATTACATAAACATCATCCACAGACGCTCCTGCCATAATCAGCTGTGGTACACTGTTTTGCTTGCCATAACCTTCTTCCATCAATTTAATCATACGTGGTACAACTACCGCAGGTGATACGGCTGCAATCACACTTCCTATTATAGCCGCCTCTAAAAGTGTCACTCCCAAAAGCATTGGTGCAAAGATAAGCACCCCAAGGATTTCTAACGTAGCTGGTACAAAACACATGAAAATAGCAGGACGTCCCACTCTTTTCAAATCAGAAATATCAAGAGAAAGTCCTGCTCTTGTAAGTATAATCACAAGTGCTACTTGTCTTAAATCAGCAGAAATAGTTAATAATGTTGGATCTAACAAATCCAAAACGTACGGTCCTAAAATCATCCCAGTCAGCATCATTCCAAGTAAACTTGGAAGCTTTAGCTTCTGAAAAATACTACCAAGTAGTAATCCTAACAAAAATAAATATGCGATACTCGTTAACATAGTTTCCCCTTTTTTATTACACCTGCATTTTAGCGCTAATCTCTTCTTCTGCTTCTTGTTTAAACTCTTCCACCTTTACAACATCAACTTGAGGCATCTCAGTTGTATTTGATAAGCCAAAGCTACGAAGAAATTGCTCTGTCGTACCAAAAAGTAGCGGTTTACCTGGTGCATCCAATCGTCCAAGCTCTTGTACTAGATCATACTCAAGCAATTTATTGAGTGCATGCGTACAATTTACGCCTCTCACCTTTTCAATTTCAACACGTGTAACTGGTTGTTTATATGCAATAATAGAGAGTGTTTCAAGTACTGTTTCTGTTAAATGAAGCTTTTTAGGTTCCGTTGCAATTTTAATGATATAATCATAAAATTCATGCTTTGTACCAAGCTGAACATGGTCATCTAACCACAAGAGCTGCAGACCTGAATCCTTTTCATAGTAATCCTTTTCAAGCTCTTTTAGACAGAGCTTTGTCTGTGCTAGCGAAAACTCTAGCACACGAGCAATTTTAGCTATTTCAACACTTTCTCCCATTGTAAACAAAATAGCTTCAATGGCCTTTTTTGCAGTAACATTATCCATCTATCTTCACTTCCTCATTTGTATTCTCATCCGCATCTTCCAAGGCTGTAATCAATATATCAGAAAAGGTAGCTTCCTGTTCGATTTGCACGCGTCCAACCTTCATCATCTCTAACAACACCAAAAAAGTAATCACAATTTCCATTTTGGAATTCTGTTTTTCTAGCAATTGTTTGAAACTTAGTTTTTTATGTTTCGTAATGTAGGATTGTATATGTGATACTTTTTGGTCCATATCTATTTCTTCTTTTTGGATATCTCCATAATTACTTCTAATGGTATCTACCTTATCTAATTGCTTCTTCACGATAGATTGAAAGATATCTTGCAGTTTTCCTAAATCCAAATCACCAAGTAATTCATCATAATCAACTGGTTGTTTGTATTTTTTTACTTCTTCAGGAAGATTTTTCGTTCTAAAAAGCGCATGACTAGCTTCTAAAAGCTTGTCCTTTAACTCATAGGACATATATTTATACATTTTATATTCTAAAAGCTTACGAACAAGTTCTTCTCTTGGGTCTTGCTCTTCACCTTCCTCTGTTACCTCTTTGGGTAGTAACATCTTACATTTAATATCCAAAAGGGTAGCTGCCATCACCAAAAATTCACTGACAACATTCATATCCTCACGTTCCATCTGCTTGATATATGCGAGATACTGTTCCGTAATCATTACAATTGGAATATCATAAATATCTATTTTATTTTTATCGATTAAATGCAACAGTAAATCGAGCGGTCCTTCAAAAACCTCTAATTTAATAGGTATCGCCATGTATCTATCGTCCTTCCTTACCAACGTGTTATTCTGGTATAATATCAAGTACAATAAGCTCTGCTTTATTTAAAAATCTAAGCGGTATCGTGTGATTGCCAATGCCTCTACTAAGTATCATCCTCGCATTACCCTTTACAAACTCTCCACCATCATAATGCGGAAAGAACTTTAAGGATGGTGAAATCACACCACCTAGCATAGGTATTTTTATAATTCCTCCATGTACGTGACCACTCACGATAAGATCAGCACCGTAAGCTATATATGCATCAAAATAAATCGGATTATGTGCAATCAAAATATTAAATCTACTCGTATCAAGTATTCCAAGCTCTTTTTCTATATATCCAGATGGAAGCTCTTTTTCCTGCATTCTTCCATAAAAAGAATGTGCTATCTCGAGCCCATTTACTGTTATATTCGTCCCTTCAATTGATTCTGATTGATTGGACAAAACACGGATCTTAGATGTAGAAAAAGATGTAAAAACCGCATCATGTAAATCCGGAAACTTTTCCTTGTAAAGAGCTATTCTCGTTTCATGATTGCCATATCCAAGATAGGTTGGAAACTTATTAGATAATGTCTCCAAAAATGAAATTGTATCCTGATAGCATGTATCTTTATGTGCGGTAAACATATCCCCTGCTAATAATACAACATCTGGATTTAGTGCCTCTATTTCTGATAATAATAATGTATTATTTGCACCATATTGCTTATTATGTAAATCCGAAAGCACTACATAGCGCAAGGGATTTTGTACTTTACTTGTAGGAATTTGATAGGTATTCACCTCAAAATGATGTAGCTCATAATAAACCTCTATCAAACACACCGCGATGATTACTAATATAACTGCAATAATTATTCCCAAACCAGTTCTCCTAAGCTTCTTTTAGGAAGGCAAATGGATCATCACTGTTTATGTAATGCATGAGCATATATGCACAAACAATCGCCACATTTTCTTCCCTTAAAATTCTTCTAGCCTCTTGCTTATCTGCAAGAATAATTTCTATCTCTTCACTATTTTCTTGTAAAGCATCAGAAATCTTTCCAGATGCGTAGCCATAAATCGTACCACACGCTTCATCCGTCATACCTACTGACATATAAAAAGGTCGATTAAAGCCATCTGGCACCTTCAACACTTCAAGTTCAAGACCAGTTTCTTCTTTAAACTCGCGTACGCCTGCATGAAACATATCTTCCCCTTCGTCTACAAGCCCTGCTGGGAATTCATACACATATGCATTTAGTGGATAACGAAACTGTCTAATCAAAACTATTTTATCTTCATATAGTGCATAGATAATAATACCATCTGCATGTTCATCATGCGTATGAATTTTGAGATTTTCAATTTCCATCACTCGCGATGCCATAAAATAGTCATTAAGCTTTCCCGTCTCATTTTCACGTTCTAGCTTATATAGGTTTAGAAACTTGTTATCTGTTTGTTTCAAAATCTTTGTGATAATGCCCATTTAACATTCCTCCTATAAAGATGCAACAATCGCATCCTTTAATGCCACAATGCCTTCTAAGGCATCTTCTTTGAGTGCAGACTTAATAGACACTACTGGTTCAAGCAGTGTGATGTTTTTTAGTTCTTGAACCTGAGCCGAAATCTGCTTTGCACACATAGCTGCCCATGTACCATTGTCAACCACACCAATCGTACGGTTTTGTACATTAAGCGCCTTCATATCATGAAGTAAGTTCGCCATTTTAGGATAAATACCTGCATTATAAGTTGGTGCAGCCAACACAATATGGCTTACTCTAAAAATTTCACTGATTAATACAGATATATCTGTCGAAGATACATCATATAGCTTAATATTTCTCACGCCTGCAATTGAGAGTTCATTTGCTAATACACGCATAGCATTCTCGGTGTTTCCGTACATCGATCCATATAGAATAATGACTGCTTGCTCTTCTGGAACATATCTACTCCAAAGATCATATTTTTCAATAAAATAAGCAAGATTCTCTCTCCAAATCGGACCATGTAGTGGGCAAATCATCTTAACATCTAGGCTAGCTGCTTTTTTAAGAGCTGCTTGTACCTGTACACCAAACTTACCCACAATATTGCTATAATATCTACGTGCATCATCTAAATAGTCTCTGTCAAAATCAACTTGATCTGCAAACAGATTCCCGTTACATGCTCCAAATGTACCAAAGGCATCTGCTGAAAATAAAATCCCTTCCTTTACTTCATAGGTCATCATAACTTCTGGCCAATGTACATTTGGTGCTGTATAAAACTGAAGTGTATGTTCACCTAGTGATAAACTATCACCTTCTTTTACAAGCACGCTATGTGCATCTACATCAAAATCATAAAACTGCTTCATAAATTTAAAAATCATCATATTTCCGACGATTTTAATCTCTGGAAATCTCAAAACCAATGCTTCAATATTAGAGCAATGATCTGGTTCCATATGATTTACAACCAAATAGTCTAGTGTACGACCATTTAAGGTATGCAATACGTTTTCAATAAATTGGGTTCCAACCGCTTGATCCACAGTGTCTATTACAGCAGTTTTTTCATCCAAAATACAATATGAATTATAAGAAACCCCTTGTTGTATTGGAAATAAGTTTTCAAAAAGGGCTAATCTGTGATCTTCTCCACCAACCCATACAATTTGATCTGTTATACTTCTAGTACAATACATTTATTTTCTCCATTCTATGTGTTATCTATTATGTCTTATATCTTATGCAATCAAATTCAAACACTCTTTATAGAATACTACTTATATATCATTTTGTCAAGAGTATCAATAGGAATATACTTTCTAATATAAGATAAAATGAAATGCTTTTTTTAAATAATCTCCAAAACTCGCCCTTTCTATCGCAGTATCACAAATGATTTCTGTTCGCCCAATTTCCAATCCATTCAAAGTATATACAGCGTATCCAACAGTCTCACCTTGCAAAAGTGGTGCTACTAATATTTCTGGTAGGACGATTTCTTTTTGTATATCCGATAGATTTCTATTCTCCACATCCACATAATAAAATTCCTCTTTATAAGAGATATCTACCTCTTCTTCAACCGATCCTTTTACTTGAATAGGCGTAAGTATATATTCGTTATCATCTGTGTAAATAGAAGTTGTTGAGAATCCATAATTCAACATATCTACGGCGTCTTGAAAGCGATCTGCGCTTGTGCTCCCTCCAAGCACTACACTAATAAGTGAAACATCATCCTTTAGTGCTGTGGCGCTAAGACAATATTTTGCCTTTGAAGTAGAACCCGTTTTTAGCCCCGTTGCATATGGATATTGTTTAATCAGTTTATTTGTACTAGAAAGCGTAAATACACTGTCTCCTTTGCTTGTGGTATGAATAATATCTTCCATCCATATCGTAGTATATTCAAATATATCTGGATATTTCGTAATCAACTCTCTTGACATAATTGCAACATCTTTTGCACTTGTATAATGCAAATCAGAATCCGAGAGGCCACAACAATCCTCAAAGTTTGTATCAATCATTCCCAGACTAAGCGCTTTTTTATTCATCCTCTCTACAAAAGCTGTTTCACTTCCTGCAATAAATTCAGCCATAGCTACAGCTCCATCATTGGCTGATGAAACTGTAATGCACTTGATGAGTGTATCAACGCTTTGCTTTTCAAATGCCTCTAAATAGACTTGACTGCCTCCCATACTCGCAGCATGCTCACTTACAACTACCGTATCATCTAAAGATATTTCATCCGCCTCTAGTGCTTCGAAAATCAACAAGAGTGTCATGATTTTTGTTACAGATGCTGGTGCCATACGTTCCGTAGCATTTTTTTCATAAATGACCGTTCCAGTAGATGCCTCAATTAAAATAGCACTTGGAGCTTCCACTTCAAGTGCTGCATTTGTAAAAATACGCATATGCAAAAGACATAATACGGTTATCATACTGTAAGTTATACATTTTTTAAAAGATATCATATATTCCTCTAAAGAGTTTTCTTCGTATAATATATGCCCAAACATCATGCAATAGAATCATTGCGAATTATTTGTATATAACGCAAAAAGGAAACCCTATGGGTTTCCTTTTGTGTTAGCAATTAGTTATATTTACGCTTTCTAGCTGCTTCAGATTTTTTCTTACGTTTTACGGATGGTTTTTCATAATGTTCACGTTTGCGGATTTCTTGTTGAATTCCAGCCTTCGCGCAACTTCTTTTAAAACGACGTAAAGCGCTATCCAATGTTTCGTTTTCTTTAACGATTACGTTTGACATCTACACCTGACCTCCCTTCAGTCCCTTCGAGTAACACGACTGATTTGGGTTATTTGAGTTACATGTAACCATGTCACATGCACAAAGACTATTATAGCACAGTTTCACTATACGTCAATACCAAATTTGAAATTTTTTACTCTATTTTGTAAGCTGTGTTAATAATACCGATTCTACTGCCTTTATTGCATCAGCAATACCTGCTGGATTCTTACCACCAGCTTGTGCCATATTAGGACGACCACCACCGCCGCCGCCTACTAGCGCTGCAATTCCTTTAATTAAGTTACCTGCATGTGCACCTTTTGCCATAGCTGCATCTGTAGCCATTGCAATAAGATTTACTTTACCCTCTGATTCAGATGCAAGTACCACAACACCATCACCTAATTTATCTTTGAGTTGGTCACCAAGGTCACGAAGTCCATTCATATCAACGCCTTCCATAGCCTTTGCAATCACTTTAACTCCGTTTATTTCTATAACACTATCTGTTACATCACCAAGAGCTTCCTTTGCCGCTTTTGCTTTCATAGATTCAAGCTCTGAATGTAATACTTTTAATTCAGCCACTACGTGTGTTGCTTTTTCCAATACAGTTGTTGGCGTTGCTTTTAAAACTTTTGAAAGTTCTGCAAGTGTAGCTTCCACATCTGCATAGTATTTCATTACGCCAGTTCCTGTAATTGCTTCAATACGTCTTACACCAGCAGCAACACCATTTTCAGATAGGATTTTAAAGTTTGCAATTGTACCAGTATTCGAAACATGTGTACCACCACACAATTCCACTGAATAATCGCCCATTGTTACAACACGCACTCTTTCGCCGTATTTTTCTCCAAAGAGTGCCATTGCTCCGCTCTTCTTAGCTTCATCAATTGACATTTCTTTTGTTTCAACTGCTAAGTAAGCTGCGATTTGTTCATTTACAGCTTTTTCAACTTGTATAATTTCTTCTGCAGTCAATGCAGAAAAATGTGTAAAATCAAAGCGAAGTCTATCAGCATCTACATAAGAACCCGATTGTTCTACATGTGATCCAAGTACTGTTCTAAGTGCTTTTTGTAGTAAATGAGTTGCTGAGTGATTTTTACAAGTGTTTATACGATTTGTATCTTCTACCGTTAATGTAACCGTATCGCCAACCTTCACCATACCTTTTGTAAGTACACCAACATGTCCAATTTTACCACCTAGCAGTTTTACTGTATCTTTTACTTCGAATGTAAAGTTATCATTTGAAATCATACCACAGTCAGCATGTTGACCGCCCATCGTAGCATAGAACGTAGTCTCATCTACGATAATCGTACCAACTTCACCATCTGTAAGTGCTTCTACGATTTCAGAATCTGTTGTAAGTACAGAAACTTTAGAAGTACATGTAAGGGTATCGTATCCCACAAATTTAGAGGTGATTGCTGTATCAATTGCTTCGTACACAGTAACGTCTGCACCCATGTAATTTGTTGTTTTACGTGCAGCTCTTGCCGAGTCACGTTGTTTCTTCATAGCAGCATCAAATCCAGCTAAATCAACTGTAAGATTCTTTTCTACGAGAATTTCTTCTGTAATATCATATGGGAATCCATAGGTATCGTATAATTTAAAGGCATCACCACCCGAAAGTTCTGTTTTACCTTCTGCAGTCATTACACTAATCATATCAGCAAGAATTGCTAGCCCTTGATCGATTGTCTTATTAAATTTACCTTCTTCTTGTGTAAGTACATTTAAGATGAAATCTTTTTTATCACTAAGTTCTGGATATCCATCGCAACATTCTGCAATAACAGTTGTTGATAGATTTGCAAGAAATTCTCCTTGGATACCGAGTTTACGTCCGTGTCTAGCCGCTCTACGAATAAGTCTACGAAGCACATAGCCACGACCTTCATTACTTGGCATAATACCATCAGAAATCATAAAAGTCGAAGAACGAATATGATCCGTAATAAGTCTAATCGATACATCTTTTGCATCATCTGATTGGTAAACAACATTTGCAAGTTCACAGATTCTATCACGAATTGCTTTCATAGTATCTACATCAAAAACCGAATCTACATCTTGAACAACTACTGCAAGTCTTTCTAGACCCATACCTGTGTCGATATTTTTCTGAATAAGTTCTGTATAATTACCTGATCCATCGCTTTCAAACTGTGTAAATACGTTGTTCCATACTTCCATGTAACGATCACATTCACAACCAACTTTACAATCTGGTGAACCACATCCGTATTTTTCACCACGGTCATAGTAAATTTCTGAACAGGGACCACAAGGACCTGCACCATGTTCCCAAAAGTTATCACATGCACCTGTTTCATCACGGTAGAAACGTGTGATTTTCTCTGCTGGCACACCAACTTCTTGTACCCAGATATCAAATGCTTCATCGTCTTCGCAATAAATAGAAGGATATAATCTTTCAGGATCCATACCTATTACTTCTGTTAAAAACTCCCAACTCCATGCAATTGCTTCATGTTTGAAGTAATCGCCAAAAGAGAAGTTACCAAGCATTTCAAAGAATGTTAAGTGACGTGCTGTTTTACCAACATTTTCAATATCACCTGTACGCACACATTTTTGACATGTAGTCATTCTCTTGCTAGGTGGGATTTCTTGACCTGTAAAGTATGGCTTTAGTGGAGCCATACCAGAGTTTATAATTAATAAGGAGTTATCATTGTGTGGAACTAATGAAAAACTGTTTTTTCTTAAATGCTCTTTTTGTTCAAAGAACTCTAAGAACATTCTACGTAACTCATTTACGCCGTATGCTTTCATGAACTATTTCCTCTTTTCGATATAAATTAAAATGTAAATTTGTCTGCAAAATATGCATCTAACTCTGTAATTGCAATACGAACTTGAGCCATAGAATCACGATCACGTACTGTAACGCAACCATCCACTTCTGAATCAAAATCATATGTGATACAGAATGGAGTACCGATTTCATCTTGACGACGGTATCTCTTACCGATATTTCCTCTATCATCAAATTCACAGTTATATTTCTTAGATAATGTAGCAAAGATTTTTTCAGCGCCTTCGTTTAACTTCTTAGAAAGTGGTAAAATACCAACTTTTACAGGAGCTAGTGCTGGATGGAAATGCATAACTGTTCTTACATCACCTTCACCGATTTCTTCTTCATCATATGCAGAACATAAGAATGCAAGTACGACACGATCTGCACCAAGAGATGGTTCGATTACATATGGAATATATTTTTCTTTCTTTTCATCATCAAAGTATGTCATATCTTGTCCAGAAACTGTTTGATGTTGTGTCAAATCGTAGTTAGTACGATCTGCAATACCCCAAAGTTCACCCCAACCAAATGGGAATAAGAATTCAATATCAGTAGTCGCTTTTGAATAGAATGAAAGTTCTTCTGGTGAATGATCTCTTACGCGCATTTCTTCTTCTGTAATACCAAGTGTTTGTAACCAGTTGATACAGAAACTTCTCCAGTATTCAAACCATTCTAAATCTGTATCAGGTTCGCAGAAAAATTCAAGTTCCATTTGTTCGAATTCACGCGTACGGAATGTGAAGTTACCTGGTGTGATTTCATTTCTAAAAGATTTACCAACTTGACCGATACCAAATGGAATTTTCTTACGGCTAGTTCTTTGTACGTTTTTAAAGTTTACAAAGATACCTTGTGCTGTTTCTGGTCGTAAGTAAACTGTATTCTTCGCATCTTCTGTAACACCTTGGAATGTTTTGAACATGAGGTTGAATTGTCTAATATCTGTAAAGTTATGTTTACCACAAGTAGGACATCCGATATTATGTTCTGCAATAAAATCTTTCATCTGCTCATTTGTCCAAGAGTCAACACTTTCCTCAAGGGCAATACCTGCTTCTTGACAAAAGTCTTCGATAATCTTGTCAGCTCTAAAACGTTCATTACATTCTTTACAATCCATAAGTGGATCTGAGAAGCCACCTAAATGTCCTGAAGCAATCCAAGTTTGTGGATTCATTAAAATCGCACAATCAACACCAACATTATATTGGTTTTCCATAATAAACTTCTGCCACCAAGCTTTTTTAACATTGTTTTTAAGTTCTACACCAAGATTTCCATAATCCCAAGTATTTGCAAGTCCACCATATATTTCTGAACCAGGGTATACAAATCCTCTTGCCTTTGCAAGTGCTACAATTTTTTCCATTGTCTTTTCCATAATAATAATCTCCCTCTCTGTATCTAACCAAACTATTTATAAAGTACATAATACGGACCAGATTGTCCCTCTACAGGCACCGCGTTTGTATTACCTTGTACTGTTAAATTCAAACTAGTGTATAAAATCTTATCTCCTGTAACAAGTTGGATATCTTCACTCCAACAAATCACTGTGTATCCACTTAGAGATTCCTCTGAAAGCAAATGCTCCTCACCAGACTTTACCTCTATCAAGTCAATCGCAGTAGCATATCCCTTTGCCTTATATGCATCTATTGTCCCATAAAAGCTTTCTGTATTTACAAAAGAATTATACACATCATTTGAATCAAACAGATATGTAAGCATCGCTTCACCACCAGATTCTTCTAAACTACTAATTATAATGCTATTATTATCAATTTCAAGCTCTGCCATCTCAAGAAGCTCTTCTAAATTATAATAGCTTTTGTCAAACTTAGAACAAAGCGTGTACGAAACTTCACCGCTTTCTAAAAACTGCAATGCGTCCCCCTCAACTACAACTTCTTGTTGTGAACAGCCCGCAAGAGCAGCTAATAGCAAAAAGCATAGCATATATCTAATCACACTCTTCATATTGCATGTTCTCCTTTTTAATCTAAAGCACACAAAACATGCTTTCTACATAGTTAAACTACATTATAAACAAAAACTCTAGATTTTTCAACCTAGAGTTTTTATAATTTCCAAACTATTAAAATGCTTCTGCATACACTGTTTTCTATATCTAGTAGCATAGCGAGACAATCTTAACAATACTTCCTCTGATAGTGAAAACGTATAAAGTTTTTGAAGACTACTGTTTACAATATAGGAAACCGTCTGCACACACTCTTCATCCCCTTGCATATCTTTGTATAATCCAGGAAATTCACCATTGACTACAATCGTCTTGATTTCATAAACAGATTGTACTAGTTCATGTGTATACGCTGGATGTACAAGAGCCCTAAGTGAAAGAATCAATAAATTAAGCATCTGAATCTCATCATTATTCTCTCTACAATAATAATCTGCAATTTCCATAAAATACATGCCATAATAGGCAGCTAAATAGTCCGTTCTAAGCTCTTCAAAATATGACTTAATATGTACCTCCTGTAAATTATAGGAATTTTTGCCTGCGTAGAGCATAAACGTTCCCATACAAAAGGTGTTTGTACCTGCAAGCAGGCGATTATTAGGTCTTCTAGCACCTTTTGCAAAGGCTGAAAGCTTCCCTTTTTCTTTTGTCAACAGTACAACACGTTTGTCATATTCCCCAATCGGTTCTACTTTGATTACAATCCCTGTTACTTCTTCTAACATTTGCATGGGTCGAACCTTCATCCCCTCTCGCATGTAAGCTGTCTTTTTGTGCTCGTATTTCGTTATGGCTCGTATAGTCCAAATAATCAGCTACACTACCACTTGTCAAAAATTTATTCCAGTATACCTCTTTCATTCTTTTGTCATCCCCTCCTAATACAGGTATTATATAGTAGGTTTTTGCAAAACCAACATTCCAAGTCAAAGAGTATATATCTAGAATGTTAGTTTCGCAATTA
Source organism: Lachnospiraceae bacterium (assembly GCA_044425805.1). Lineage (GTDB taxonomy): Bacteria > Bacillota > Clostridia > Lachnospirales > Lachnospiraceae > RGIG6307. Next base: position 31,277 of record JAWXVC010000010.1, read on the forward strand.
CCTAGCATTATATAATACTAGTATAGGGAGTGTGGAATGAAATATACTGTCATTATTTTCCGTCTGGATTATATCCGAAGTTCTTCATTAAAAAATCCGAATCGCGCCAATCCTTCTTCACCTTAACCCAAAGCTGAAGATTCACTTTCATCTCAACGAGCTCTTCTATTTCAGGTCTTGCTTGCATACCGATTTTTTTCAGCATACTGCCGCTTTTACCAATAATCATACCCTTATGAGAATCTCTCTCGCAAACAATCGTAGCATCTATATCTACGATATTATCTCGATATTTCATACCATCAACTGCAACAGCTATACCGTGTGGAATCTCATCTTCTAACAACCTAAGTGCTTTTTCACGTATAAGTTCTGCTACAATTTGACGCATCGGCTGATCTGTAATCGTATCTTCATCATAAAATGCATCCCCGTATGGTAAATATTTGAATATACACTTCATCAAAGCATCTGTATTATCACCTTTAAGCGCTGATACAGGTACAATTTCATCAAAATCAAGCTGTTTACTATACGCATCAATATAGCGAAGTATATCTCCTTTTTTGACTGTATCAACCTTATTAATCACTAAAATCTTTGGTGTATTGACCTTTTTTAATTGCTCGATAATATGCTGTTCACCTGCACCTATGAACGTAGATGGCTCAACGAGCCACAAAATAACATCAACCTCAGACAATGTTCTTTGTGCAACACTAACCATGTAGTTACCCAATTTGTTTTTGGCTTTATGAATACCTGGTGTATCTAAAAATACAATCTGTCCTTCATCTGAAGTATATACTGTTTGAATTTTATTTCTAGTCGTTTGTGGCTTATTTGACGTAATCGCTATTTTTTGACCAATTAAGTGATTCATCAGCGTTGATTTCCCAACATTAGGTCTACCTATAAGTGTAGTAAAACCTGATTTCGTTTGTTTTTCCATGTAATTATTTACTCCTATAATAACTGTTTTATATTCAAAAATTGTTCTTTTGCTTCCTCGATTTTTTGAGCACTACCAACAACACAGAGTGCCTCATCTTCCATAAAAGCACGTATGTGTCCACTCAAAGCTTTGATTGCTTCCACATCACATGTAAGCACTTGTTCGCGCTCCATTTGCATCGCTTCTTCAGATTGACCTGTAAAATATCCACCAAGTGAGAATAATCCATATGCCGCGGGGTTCATCGGTGTATCTAATTCACTAATAGCACCAATTACATACTGTGTCATCGTACGCTCATCTGCTTCAAAATCAGCAATTGCCTGTGCAGCTTGTTCATACACTTCCACTGTTTTTTCTAGATTGGGATCTCTATAGGAAACAAAATAGCTTTCTCCTGTTTTACCAAAAGAGCACATACATCCATATGCACCACCTTTTACACGCACTTGATTCCATAAATACTCATATCCCATAATGGATTTAAGCACTTTCAAAGCACCTGTATAAGAAAGTCCCTTTTCAAAATAGTTACCAGCTCTACAAACATATTGCACTTGACCCGATGTTTTAAACCCTTCATTCTTCTTTTCAAGCTTTGGCTCATAGCTTCCCTTTTGTACTGGCACTGTATACAACTTCGAACTTATGCTAGGTACACGCTCTATTAGTGTTTCTACAGCATTATTCTGCGCTGTAATATCCACAAAAAGGTTCTCTTTTCTAAAAATCATATACGTAAGCGTCTGTAATATATCTATGATTTCATCGTGTTTTTTATCAAAATTTTTATCAAGCTCATCTAAGAGCTGATAATAAGAAAGTCCACTTAACACCTCTGATGTGGCTGCAATTTTACCCAAATATGACATAGCTCTATGAGTTGCAACAGAATGTCCGGCACTTATCATTTGACCTTGCATTCTTGATTTACTTTCCGAAATGATTTCTTGCAAGCGTTTCTTGTCCGCAAAAATTGTTTCATACATCATCTCTTCCATTAAATCAATTGCTTGATTCATATTTTCATATAGCACCTTTGTTTTTAGTTCAAAGGTAATCTTCGCTTTCCCAAAATCGTCTGCTCTTGTATATATGTTCGTAACGGTATCAATACCACCCGTCACCAAATGAATATCATCAAACAAATCATTATATTTGTGATGTTTCGTATCCATAAGACCTACTGCAGTCTTTAGTAAAGATAAATATGGGAATAGCTCTTGTGTTACATCTTGTGTATCAAAAATCAATCGTAAATAAACAATTCCATTTGTTTCAAGTGGATGCGAAAGCACTGTTACACCATCCACTTCATGTGCAAAATTGCAGAACGTAATCGCTTGCTTATCTAAATCATCTCTTGTAAGCAGTGGAATAGATGCTAGCTCCTGTGGTGTACTAGGTGCATCCTGGTACTCCTCTAGTTCCTGATTCATACGCATAATATCTCTAAGCTCTTGTGACGACATAGAAGCTTTTATCTTTGCTAGCTTCTCTTTTAGTTCTTCGTCTACTTTTTCTGTCATGCCCCTTTGTGGATACATTACCAAAATAGATTTATGTGTATTATCAAGCATAAGTGTTTGTACAAGTTCTTCAAAATAACCCTGCTTTGATTGTTCTCTAAGTTCTTGATAGATTGCGCCTAGCTCGATATGCAAAAATGTTGCAGAGTCATCGTAATTCCATCCATCCATAAGCTGTAATCCATACATAAGACCCTTTGGATATCTTCCATAATCTGCTTCCTTATATTTAAATTCAAAGGAATGAATCGCCGCTTGTAAAGTTTTTTTTGTAATACCGTCCGATACAATATTCGTAAGCACTTCTTCTATTGTTTTTACAAACAGTTCTTTTTGTGATTCATTTGCATCCTTTGCAACTATGCTAAAATAAGGCTGTAATATTCCATCTTCACAAAGAGAATAGACCTCTGTTCCGATACCTAAATCAACAAGTGCTTGCTTTAACGGCGCTCCCGGTGCAGAGCAAAGTGCATAATCTAGTATTTGAAGTGCAACACATTGCTTCATATCAAGTGAAGTTCCAATCGAAATATTATAAGATAAATATGTTTTATTATCTGTCTCTTCTTCTTGTAAAATAGGATATGGTTTTCTAATCTCTTTTGCTTGTAAAAAAGGCTTTTGCATAGTAACAGCCGTGTCCATTGATAAATAATCAAATTCTTTCAAGTAAGATTCGTGGATAAACATAAGTTTCTCCCATAAATCTAAATCCCCATATAAATAGAGATAACTATTAGAAGGATGATAAAGTGTTTTGTGAAACTCTAAAAATTGCTCATATGATAAATCCGGTATCGCACTCGGTGTTCCACCTGACTCTACGCCATAGCTAGTATCAGGATATAGTGAATTCATAATTTCTCTCTCTAACACATCATCTGCACTAGAAAAAGCACCTTTCATTTCATTATATACAACCCCATTTATCAAAAGATCAGCATCTAAACTTTCAAGTTCATAATGCCATCCCTCTTGCCTAAAGATATTTTCTACACTATAAATATTCGGATAAAACACTGCATCTAAATACACATGCATTAAATTTTGAAAATCCTTATCATTACAACTAGCAATCGGATATAGCGTACGATCTGGATACGTCATCGCATTTAAAAAAGTGTTCAAAGAACCCTTTGCAAGTTCAATAAATGGATCCTTTAACGGAAAACTTTTTGAACCGCACAAAACACTGTGTTCCAATATATGTGGTACCCCTGTATCATCTGTAGGGGGTGTTCTAAATCCGATATAAAAAACTTTATTTTTATCATCATTGATAATAGCTGCAATTTTTGCACCTGTTTTCTTATGTGTAATGCGAAAAACCTTCGCATGTAAATCTAAGCTATCTCGCTCCTCTTCTATATGAAAAAACTGTAATACTTGACTTTTTAAATCACGTGTCATCCTGTCTTTCTCTCCTTTATAATTCCGTCTTCTATATATCATATCATATTCAGTTAAAAATATCCAAAAATATATTTTTCCACAAAATAAAAGAGCCAGAAACTAGAAGTCTCTGACTCAGTGTAAAAGGGGAATTTTACCAAATTTATGAAGTATCTCTACTTCTCGTTAATAATATCATGGAATATTACATATTGCAAGTGTTTTTTTACATATACAACGGCATTTGATATTATTTTTCTTCATATTCTATATATTCGATGTGATTCGCGGAAATACGCACTGCTTCTTCAATTTCTTCTATCGCAACGTCTAGTTCTGTCGAAAGTTCTTCTGGTGTGACTTTTTTGTGCAACAATTCAGACAGTTCTTTCGCTTTATCTGAAATATCATTTACCATGTTTGCAGTTTTTTTATCTTCTGTCGATTGCACTGTTAATGTGTCAATATAATCTTCCATTGCATCCATAACAAGCTTAATCAAAACTCCTTCTGCTTCTTCTGATGTTTCTTCACAGCCAATCATAGAAACACCCATTGCAAGTGCAACATTCCCCTCACCAATCAAATCCTCGATGAAAGCGCCTTGACCAGCATATAATCTTGCAATATCTACCACCTGCTGTAAATAAATTTCTATTAATTTTACTTGTGCACTAGCCTCTCCTGCCATAGCCGATAACAAATAAGCCTTTTTTTCTCCATCTGACACTGGCTTTAGCATCGAAATTTCTTCTAGGTAGACAGCTAAATAATCAAAATCTTGCTCAGATAAAAACTCATCTAAATCAACAGCTTCTCCTATCCCTATTTTTTGCTTTGCCAGATAGTCATAAACCAACTTCATTTTCTCTTCTTCAAGTTCAAGTGGGCCAAAAGCTTCAAATAACTGTACCTCACTAATTACATTACCTTGCTCTTTTGCAAGCTTTTTTACTTGCTCAAGCGCTTTAGCAAACATCATCTCTTTATTCATACTATTCAAAAACCTTTCTACTGCTTATGTTCATGTGTAAACAAATGATCTTGACAATATTCATAATTGCCTTTACATTTACTACAAAATCTAAACTCTAGCTCTGGATTAGTCGTACTAGTTCTACCACATACTTCACACTTATGAATCTTCGTAGCCGCAACTACCTTTTTCACCTCTGCTTTACGTACTTGTTGACGAACAATTCGTTTTGGTGAAACACTCACATTGTTGCGAAGTAAAAAGATAGCAACATTTAACAATGATGCACCAATTACAAACTTGGTAAATACATCTCCTGTAATGAAATAAAATACCATCAAAATCGCATAGATAATACCTAAAACCTTCACTTTTATAGGGAATACAAACATCAAAAGCATTTTCATATCCGGAAATGTTGCTGCATAACCAAGTAAAATAGATAAGTTTACATAATAGGTCGAAAACATAAGGGAAGCTATTGCAGAAATATTCACCAAGTCAGCTCCACTATAACCACCAACTACGGCAAAATATAGTAAAAGTAAAAACGATGAAATAACCGAAGCTAAAATACCTCCAAGCAAAAATACATTGTATTTCCAAGTTCCCCACACACGCTCAAGCATCGTACCTATACTATAGTACACGTAGAGCATCAGTAATGTAAAAAAATCAAACGATGCTGGTGGTACGATAAGCCAAGTAACAATCCTCCAAACCTGACCTTGTAGGATTTTATAAGGATTTAACGACAAATAGCTCAAAAATGTTGGATTAATAAACTGTATAACATAACCAACCGCATAGCACATAATCAACATTAGAGTCAGATTAGAAATTGCATATTTCCCATATTTTTTTTCAAACTTACTTTTTGGTTTCATAATCATAACCATACCTCTTTTCTTATACCTAAACACTAAACTACATCATAGCAAACCTTAGTGCTAAAGTAAACCTCTTAATAATTGGTCATAAAACTTTAATATTTATACAAAACAATAGGGCAGAAGCTTCTGGATTATTGTAATCTAATCTAAGAATCTTCTGCCCATATGTTATAAAAACATTTTTTATTCTTCTACTTCAAATTCTACATCTGCAATCTTAACTAAGATAAGCTTTGCAATCTTATGTCCATTTTCAATTGTTCTCTTTTCATTAGAGTCATTGTAAATAGAAACAACCAATTCTAAATCGCTCTCTACTAACATACTGCCACTACTCATACGAAGTCCTCGTCTCGTAGCAACTCCGTTTCTAGACATTAAATATCCTGCATAACCTTCGGGAATGATAACTTGCAAGCCAGTTGTAATAGTTTCTGTCTTACCTGGGTCAATCGTTCTAAATGGTGTATCCATGCATGCATAAATATCGTAGCTGTTCACCTTGTTCTTCGTAGGGATCATCGCCTGCTTGTTAAGTACCTTCACTGAAACTTTCATAATAAATTCCTCCAAACCTATTTTTCAATACTCCTATCCCTATTATCCTATAAAAAACAAGAAATTTCAAGAGTGTAATTTTTTATCCAACATATGCAAACATAAGCACATAATGACATAAACTTCCACCCATAACAAAAAGATGAAAAATTTCATGTGAACCAAACATTTTATGCTTCTCATTAAATATTGGAAGCTTCAAAGCGTAAATCACACCGCCCACAGTATAAGAAATCCCACCAAACAATAACCAGAAAAACGCTACCATCGACAACTCTTGTAAAATAGAACTCATACCAATAACGCAAAGCCAACCCATTCCAATATAAAGAACACTTGAAAACCACTTAGGACATGTAATCCAAAAAGCTTTTATCAAAATACCAAAAATAGCAATTCCCCATACTAAGCAAAACAACAATGGTCCAATACTATCCTTTAATGTAATTAAACAAATCGGTGTGTAGGTACCCGCTATCAAAACAGGAATCATCATGTGATCAATCTTCCTAAGCGTGACGCCCATCTTACCAAACCCAAAAGCGTGGTAGGTTGCACTTGCCGCATATAATAATATCATACTAATCATAAAAATAAGCATTGACCACAAATCAATCGAATTATTCGTCTGTGTTGTTTTTAAAAGTAACGGTATCGTAGCTACCATTGCCATAATCATTGCTATAAAGTGTGTCAATGAACTCCATGGGTCTCTAATATTAATCGTCATAATAACATCCTTCCTTTTCTCAAACAATTCTATAATATATTATATGCACACTTTGAAATGTGATGCCACTATTTCATCATGTAGTTTTAATTACTACTTGTTGTGTTCACTATACCATATAACATTTTGATAATCAAGGTATTTATTATTATTTTTGTACCATAAGCTTGATCATAGCTTGATTCAATCCATCAACCGTCAATTTATACATTGGAAGTAATCCCTTAATAGCTGTTTCAGCTTCTCTCCAAGGTGCTTCTCCTGGTGCCATCTTAGGATTTAACCAAACAACTTTTTTGTAATGCTTCTTCATAAGGAGCAACCAATCCCAACCGCAAAGTCCCCCATTTGGTCCTCTGTAATTACCAGAATCCGAATAGAGCTCTTCGGGAGCCATTGCCGCATCTCCTACTATAATAACCTTGTAGTCACTATCTAGGTTCCTAAAAAGCCATTCCGTATCTATCCAATCACCATGTTCACACTCTGGTGTATTGTAAATCTTTGAATAAATACAATTATGAAAATAATAAGTTTTCACGTCCTTATAGTGATTCGCTTTATGGATAGACTGAAAAATCTCATTAAGCAGTGTTGTATATGGAATCATCGTACCGCCCGAATCCATCAAAAGCAAAAGCTTTACAGCATTTTTCCTTGGCTTTTGCATCACAATATGAAGCATCCCGCCCTTACTACACGTTTTATCTATCGTCCCATCTATATTAAGTTCCGTTTCTGGTACATCTAACTTCGTACTGAATTGACGAAGTTTGCGTAGTGCCATCTGAAATTGTCTGTTGTCAATCACTTTATCATCTCTAAAGTCACGATACTTCCTATCACCAATAACCGAAAATGCTGATTGATAGCCCGATGAACCACCTACACGAATACCACCCATATTACCACCTGTATTACCAAATGAGGTTTTACCCATAGTTCCTATCCAGTGTGAACCACCATTATGCTCACTATCTTGATCTTTAAGACGGTCCTTGAACTTCTGCTCTACATCGTCTTTACTAACAGAAATCTCTTCATACTGATTCATTTCATTTCGAGCTTCTTCATGAAACAAATCATTCATATCCTCTTTATCAAGCCACTTTAACATATTTTTGGATATTTCCGTTTCCTTTTGTGCTGCCTTAAAGCATTCAGAAAAAGCCATATCATATTTATCAAATTCTGTCTCACTCTTGGTTAAAATTGAACGACCTAGATAATAAAATTGCGTAAGATTGCTTCCTGCAAGTCCCTTGTCGAGAGCCTCTTGTAGCGTAAGCCATTCCGATAAAGAAATATCAAGTCCATTTTTTTTACATATATCAAAGAATTTTTGAAACATATTTCCCTCCATATCGAAGCGCATTTTATGAAACACGCGAGCAGAATGTCAGATTCTGCTCCCTCTAAAACAATTTTGTTCTAACAGTTTCTAAATCTTCATCCTTTTTGATTACTACGCCAACAAATGGAAGGTTTTTCTTGATTTCCCCAGCTGGTATGCCACCAATTTGCAAAGCATTGATCCAATCAATAAGTTCTGAGGTACTTGGCTTTTTGCGTAGCTCTCTCATTCCTCTAATATCATAGAAAGTGTTCATCGCATCTTCTAACAATGAAGCCTCTACATTTGGATAATGAACCTTTACAATTTCTTCCATCAACTCTTTATTTGGAAAATCAATATAATGGAAAATACATCTTCTAAGAAATGCATCAGGTAATTCCTTTTCTGCATTCGATGTAATAATAACGATTGGTCTATGTTTAGCTTTTACCGTTCTTTTTGTTTCATGAATATAAAATTCCATTTGATCCAACTCCCAAAGTAAGTCATTTGGAAATTCCAAATCTGCTTTGTCAATTTCATCAATCAATAAAATAACCTGTTCATCCCTATCAAACGCTTCCCCAAGCTTTCCAAGTTTGATATATTGTGCAATATCATGAACATTTGCTTCTCCAAATTGGCCATCATACAACCTTTGAATCGTATCATAGTTATACAATCCATCTTGAGCCTTTGTCGTAGATTTTACGTTCCAAATAATCAATTTCTTATCTAGTGCTTTTGCTACTGCCTCTGCAAGCATTGTCTTACCAGTTCCTGGCTCTCCCTTTACTAAAAGAGGTTTTTGTAAGGCAATCGCCACATTTACACTTGCCATTAATTGTTCACTAGCAACATATTGTTTCGTTCCTGTAAAATTCATTTGATTCATTTTATTCCATTCCCTTTCTCTAAACCTAGTGACTTTGAACCACAAGGTGCAAAGTTTCGTAAATACTTATTTTTATTTATACTGCATTTTAAATATCAGTATATCAGAAATAGCTTTTTTTTCCAATGCTAATATACAAAAAAGAAAAGATTAAAAGCCGCTAAAAACGGCTTTTAATCTTTTCTTTTAATACATTTTTTTCTTCCAGTTTTATAAATGCTGCATCTAAAGCATTTATATATAGCTGTAATTCTTGTTCTAATGTAAGGCCCAAACTCTTTCTTACTGCATCCACTTCCTTTGCAACATTAGTATCTGATACCGTTCTATTGTCTGAATTAATCGTAACCTTTAAACCTTTTTGCAACAAATCCATTATAGGATGATCTTTCATATCTATAACTGTTTTGGTGTGCAAATTACTAATCGGACAGCATTCTAGCGTAATCCCTTGCGTAAACAACAGCTCAACTAGCGACTTATCCTCTATGCAATGCACACCGTGCCCAATACGCTTTGTACCAAATCTAAGAGCATCATAAATGCTGCTAGGCCCATCCGCCTCACCAGCATGAATCGTATATGGTACCTCTAAGGATTTTGCGTAAGCAAACAATTCTTCAAACGTACTAGTTTTAAAAATCGCCTCCGCTCCTGCAAGATCACAGGCACACACAATATCACCAAGATATTTCTTCGTCAAAGTAACAGTTTCAAGATTCTGCTTCGCATTGTCATCACTTCTCATGCAACACAAGATAAGCTTTATCTTAATCTCCTGTCCTTCACAGGCCTTCTTCACGCCATCTATAGCCGCTTGTACGACCTCATCTTGTGTAAGACCCTTTAAACAATGAAGCTGTGGTGCAAAACGAATCTCTGCATATACCATTTCTTCTTCTACAAGCTTTGCAATCAAAGCCTGCATACATTCTGAAATACCATCTATCGTTTGTAATACACTTAAAGGAAAATCAAACTTCTCTAAATACTCATTTAAACTCTTACAATCCTCGGATATAGAAAGTTTTTCTTTTAAATCCGTTAAACTCTCTACCCCAAGGTCAACGCCTTGCTTCTTTGCCTGCTCCCAAACTGCCTCTACTGGAAGCGAGCCATCAAAATGCAAATGCAAATCTACCATAACTTCCTCCTTGCTTATATATTTATTAATTTTAAACTATTCAGGATGTACTTACTCCCCTCTACACTCATATTTATAACTTTGACAGGCACGCTCTCGCTACACCTCGCTCGTAGCGGTACATAAAATACTAAAATAAAAATCTCATTTTAGTATTAAAGTGCCGACGGCTCACTAGTACCTGCATAAAAGTTATAAATATGAGTATAGAGGGTAATTCACAACAAAATAGTTCATAATCAACTAATATATATTCTAATTCTGCTCTACACTAAATTATTAGGTCCAAACCCAAAAGGCAATAACTCTTTCAAGGTATATACACTGTATTCCTCAGTACTTGTTGCAAGTATGATTGGGAAGGTTTCATAATCACAAAACTCCATCATAACCTGTCTACACACACCACACGGTGCTGTAAACACTAAATCTCCACCTTCTGGTCCTGCCACAATGGCGATTGCCTGAAACTCACGATTTCCTTCACTGACCGCCTTGAAAAAGGCAGTGCGCTCTGCACAATTAGCAGGCGTGTGACCAGCATTTTCAATATTACAGCCTGTATAAACCTTTCCAGAAGCAGTTAATAACGCTGCTCCAACCTTAAAATGGGAATACGGAGAATACGAAAATTCTCTAGCCGCAATCGCCTGTTCTATTAATTTTTTCTCACCCATAATCTCTGTCCTTTACTTTATTATTATACTTAATGAGACCTAACATTCATTTCGCATTATCCACATTTGATGGTTTCTTATTTTTCTTGCAACAACTAATGTAATCAGTCCACCTACAACAATTATCAAACTTGATGATAGCAAAATAACACTCCATATAATTCTAGATATTGGTTCCAAATTAAAATCAAAATAAGCCATGTGAATTATCACACCTATACAACTCATTGCATAAGGAATAAAAAAATGCTTAAATTCAATGTCACTTCTGAACAACGAGATATTTAACCCTAGTAAATAGATTGGTACAATAACTGCATCATACATTACCCAAAACGGGAGTTGCGAATTGTTTGCAAACAAGTATAACCATATACTTCCCAAAATCGGTAGTTCATTAGCTATTAACAGCTTCTTTTTCATTTTACCCCCCTAAAATTCCCACGCTCAGAATTTATATAAAACTCTTATAACGATACCACATTCCAAAGTAGAGCTATTTATATAGCTTTTAAGCAGGCATTGTGAGCCGTCACTCCTTAGATGGAGCAGTCCTTTATGCTACATCTTAGTAGAGCTACGTGCGAGCTCATAGCGAAAGCGGCCTGTCTAAAGCTATATAAATAGCTCCTACTCGGAATATGATATCGTTATCTAGAGTTTTCTATCAAATACCTACTTGTCTTTAGTATAAGGTTTCCCACTTGCTGCAGGAACATGCGCCTTACCAACAAACAAGATAAGTGCAAAGATTGTCACAAAGTAAGGTATCATCGAAATGAGATTCGGTGATATGGTAATATTGGGATTTGTACTAGCAAGTGTCTTAAATCCTGTACATAATCCAAACAGCAAACATGCTTTCATCGCGCCATGTGGTGTGAATTTACCAAAAATAACAGCAGCAAGAGCCATGAAACCTTGACCTACGATAAGGGAAGGTCTAAATTGATTTACCGTTGCAAGTGTAATATAAGCTCCACCGATTCCAGCAAAAAAACCTGATAAAATCACACAGATATATCTTACCAATTGAACGTTGATACCTAGTGTATCACAAGCCTTTGGATGTTCACCAACAGCACGAAGTCTCATTCCAAAACGTGTCTTATAAAATACAAACCACATAACTGCAACAAGTACAAAGCATAAATATGCTGGTACATAAGTATTTAAAACATTATTCCAAAAAGTCCCTGCTGGAAACATTCCATCGAAAAATTTGGGCAACTTTGCACTTGCATCAATAGCAGGTGTATCTGAGGAATTGTTAAACATAGCTCTACAAATAAACACTGCAAGTCCTGGTGCTAAAAAGTTAATTGCAGTACCTGAGATTGTTTGATCTGCGCCACACGAAATACAAGCAAAAGCATGAATGGACGCTACAATTGCCCCCATTACACCAGCCAAGAAAAATGCAACCCAGCCATTACCTGTTGCTAGTGCAAAAACAGAACCAGAAAATGCTCCAACAACCATAATACCTTCGATACCGATATTGATTACACCACTTCTTTCAGACAAGCATGAACCAAGTGCCGCATACAATAAAGGAGGTGTTGCGATTAACGTTGCATTAATAAGTAAACCAATATTTGAAATAATTACATCCATTATTTAGTACCTCCTTTTTTCTTTTGTAAGAAATATTTGAAAATATGCGAAATCGCAATAAATAATACGATGACACCCATTATGATATCAATCACTTCACTAGGCGCTTTAATCAAAGATAATTTTGATCCACCATATTTGAGTGCTCCATAGAATAATCCAGTAAAAATACATCCAATAGGGTTTGATGATGCCATAAGCGCAACTGTAATACCTTGGAAACCAAATCCCTCTTGACCCGCGAATTGACTAATTCTATAAGACATACCTGTAAGCTGTACCATTCCACCAAGTCCTGCTAAGGCACCCGAAATCGCCATCGCCTTCATCACTGCTGCATTGGAATTGATACCACCATACTCTGCTGCACTTTTATTAAAACCTACCGCACGAAGCTGGAATCCGAGCGTCGTTTTATTAATGATAAACCAAATAATAATAGCAACAACGATCGCTATAATAATACCCCAATTCGTATTTTGACAACCTGTAAGCTCTATCCAAGAGGCTGGCATAAGTATCTTCGCGCTATCTTGCACATTTTTTGTAGCTTCAATACCACTTTCTGAATGCAACAAATCTGTATTAACTAAATAATTACTAAGATAAAAAGCAATCCAGTTAAACATAATAAAGGATAATACTTCATTTATCCCTTTTTTCACCTTCAAATAACCAACCAATGCTCCCCATGCAGCACCAGCAGACATCGCTGCTATAGCACACACGATAGGGTGAATAATAGGAGGTAAATCAAGCAAAACACCTACTGCAGATGCAGCAAGAGTACCTACAATAAACTGACCTTCTGCTCCGATATTAAATACACCTGTTCTAAAAGAAAATGCTACTGATAATCCTGTGAAAATGAGTGGTGTTGCATATACAATCGACCACACCATATATTTAGGTTTACTAAAGATACCACTAAAAAGCTTTCCGTACGCCTCTGCAGGGCTAATACCAATAACAGCAAGCAAAATAGCACCTACTATAAATCCTACCACGATTGCAATCAATGTATATAAGGCATTTTGTTCTCGAATAATTTCAAAAATACTCTTTTTATTTTTATCCATGGGTTACACCTCCTGCCATCATAAATCCTAGCTCTTCTTCATTAGCATCCTTGCCAGAAACAGATCCTATAATCTCACCTTCAAAAATAACTTCGATTCTATCGGATAGGTTCATAACTTCATCTAATTCAAAGGAAACAAGCAATACTGCTTTTCCTTTGTTTCGTTGTTCTACAAGATATTTATGCACGAACTCAATTGCACCAACATCAAGTCCTCTTGTTGGATTTACGGCGATTAATAAATCACTATCGTTTGTAACCTCTCTTGCAATAATAACCTTTTGTTGATTACCACCAGAAAGTGTACCTGCTGGACGATTTTCACTTCCACTAGGTCTAACATCGAACTTCTCAACTAATTTTTTTGCATGTGCCATAATGGAGCCTTTTTGTAAAATACCTTTTTTCGAGAATGGTTGTGAAACAAAATTTTGTAAAATCAGATTCTCTGCAACGGAAAATTCAAGCACCAAACCATGTTTTTGTCTATCAGCTGGAATTGAAGTGATACCAAGATCAAACGCTTGTCTTGGTGTCACATTGTATGCGTCCTTTCCATGAAGAGTGACAGAACCTGCTGTAGCTTTACGAAGACCTGTCAAAATCTCTACAAGCTCAGTTTGACCATTTCCATCAACGCCCGCTATTCCAACAATTTCACCAGCCTTTACTTCAATATCAAACCCTTTTAGTATCTCAATTTTTCTATAATCAAGCCCTCTAAGACCCTTTACATCAAGTATTACATCACCTGGATCAAGCTCCTTTTTATCCACCTGAAAGGTAACATCACGACCAACCATCATAGCCGCAAGATCATTTTCGGTAACATCAGCCACATTTACTGTATTAATATGCTTTCCTGCTCGTATAATCGTACAACGATCTGCAGATGCTGTGATTTCTTTGAGCTTATGCGTAATCAATATAACAGATTTTCCATCTGCAATTAAATTTTTTATAATATCAATCAGCTCTATGATTTCCTGAGGTGTTAGCGAAGCTGTAGGCTCATCAAGAATCAAAATATCAGCGCCTCTATAAAGCACCTTTAAAATTTCAACTCTTTGTTGCATACCAACTGAAATATCTTCAATCCTTGCATCTGGGTCAATGCTCATATTATATTTTTCAGAAAGCTCCATCACCTTACTCTTAGCCGCCTCTATATCTACCACGAAACCTTTTCTAGGCTCCATGCCGAGAATAATATTCTCGGTAACGGTAAAGGGCTGTACTAGCATAAAATGCTGATGAACCATACCGATACCCTTCTCAATTGCCGTACTTGGTCCATGCATTATGCATTTTTCACCATTCACCAAAATTTCTCCAGATGTCGGTGTATATAATCCATACAATACATTCATCAACGTACTTTTACCCGCACCATTTTCACCCAAAATCGCATGAACTTCCCCTTTTTTAACCGTAAGATTAATGTGGTCATTCGCTGTAAAAGTGCCAAACTTCTTGACAATGTCTTTCATTTCAACAGCATATATTGTTTGGTTTTCCAGATTGTTTGCCACGCTGCTTCCTCCTTTGTCTTATAAAAAATATGTTCTATTAAATAATCACAACCCCTTCAAAGCCCTGCGCTCTTGCATATGCCTCTAGTTGCTTCATATCATCCTCAGTTGGTTCCTGTAAACCTTGATAGGCCTCTCTTACTCCGTATTTCCTATATGTGATTAACTTGTAACGAAGCTTTGCCAGATCAGTATAGCGACTTAGTAAATCCCCAATAGCAAAAATTACTGTTCTTGCATCAAAAAGCTCTGGTACGACTACCGTTCTTATCTCTTCAAGCTTACCTGCTATCGCTAAGTACTTAGCATTTTCTAGCACCACATGATTATGTTCTCCTATGACAGATATTGCAGCCTCTTCTCCAAACGCCTTAATATCTAGCATTACACCATCTGTAACCTCTAAAACCTGTCTCAATTGAGCATAAGCAATCATGCCATTACTATCAAGTAGCGTAGAAAGTCCATCCTTCTTGCACAGGGTAAACAGCTCCTGTAAAAAATCGGGGTATAAGCTACATTCCCCACCTGATACGGTAACACCTCTGATAAATGGAACCTGCTTTCTAACCTCTTCATATACCTCTACGGCACTCATCCAAGTAACGCGTGGACTAGCATCATGTTTACAGATACGAATGCAAGTATCACACTCTACACATTTCGTTCTATCAAATACGACCTGCATCTGCTCATCAAACAAAAGTGCCCCTGTAGGACAAGTAGGCACACATGCTCCACAATTACAACATATCGCTCTTGTCTCTGGATTATGGCAATATTTGCAATCAATATTGCAACCTTGCACGAAAATAGCTGTTCTATTCCCTAGACCATCTACTGCGCTAAAAGGAATGATACGATTAATCGGTACTCTTTTATCTTCTCTTTCTTTCCAAGATATGTCCATTATTCGCTGCTCCTGTTCCTAAATGCGTCGTGTTTTGTAATACGCGTTCTCCGTTTTTATATTTCTCAATCTCAGAACGCTTTACAAGATATCCAGTTACACGAATCACATCACTATCACTATCATGGAATGATAGGTATCTAAGCTCTTTGCTAAAAGCGCCCTTAATAATATCCAATATATATTCAGGATTTTTCCCTGCTGTCATCTCCACTGGGAAAATATCACCTGTTCCTGATGGGAAATACTTATGGAATAAATTACATTGCATCAAATGTTCCATAAGATTTTCTGGTTCCTCACCAATCGGAATACGAGTTCCCGGTGAAATACCATGATCTTGTGCGATACCAACCTGTGCATGTAGTAGATAATGCCCATTTGAAACTTCACAATAAGGTGCCTCATGACTTTCATTGAATGCTACAATTTGCTCCATAATCTCCACACCGAGTTGATCAGCTCTCTTATCGTGACCAAATCTAGCATTCACACCTTCTTTTTCGAGGAGAATATCAACAGCCTCTGCAAGACCAACTAGGCCAAACATACCAGTGAATCGATCTCTATGTATCAAACCTTCTGTTGCAAGAAAATGATTTTCAAAAAAGCCACTCTCCTCTACAATAAATCGAACCCTTGCATCCATATATCTAGCCTGTATATCCATGACATGTGGCAACACTTTTTCCTTGAAATCAACAATACTATCAGCTCTC
This sequence comes from Lachnospiraceae bacterium, assembly GCA_044425805.1. Lineage (GTDB taxonomy): Bacteria > Bacillota > Clostridia > Lachnospirales > Lachnospiraceae > RGIG6307. The sequence continues at coordinate 48,224 of JAWXVC010000010.1, forward strand.
TTCGCAATATTACCTAAAATCAATCTGCAGAGTGTGTAAGCACCTCCACCATATGGTAGCCCATTATAGCAGCTTGCAATTACATACTCACCTGGAAATTCATTTGAAAACATCTTATGATTTGCAAAACTAGGTTTTGCGCTTCTAAGAGATGTTTTAATTGCTCTAATCGCATAATCGTCAGGTGTCACACCTTCTTCATACTTGAATGTAATATTAGGTACCGCTTGTTCTAGCTCTTCTTCCACTTCTAGCAGCCATTTACCAATAAGTGTTTCCTTTGGTCCAATGTTTGCATGTGAAAAAGAATCTAGTACCGTTCGGTCAATATGTATCATAAATAATTTGAGTAACTTCTTCGTCGTAGCTTCATCAAAATCACGCACAAATGGTTCTAACAATTCATCTAATGCCCCAACATACACGGGGTAATTTGTCACACTTGGAACGTGCTTATACATAATCAATAAGTGATTTAGTGCTTCCATCAAATCTGTAGGTGGCTTTAACTGTAAAAACTCACTTCCAAATTCAAAGAATTTCGCATAATCGGGTGCGATATATCTAGGTCTTACTGGTGCATGTCCTTCGAACAAATCGCAAATGCACTGTTTCCCTTCTACGGGTGCTAATAAGTCATCTAATCCCTCCGGTAAATCTAGCACTTCTAAGAGCGAATCTGCTTGTCCTGCAAGATTTGTAAGCTTTTGTTCATGCGTTAATGTAGGGCTTTTAATTATATTTAATATCTCTGCACGCGTCTCTTCTACACGTGCCATTGTAATAGGTTTCATATAAATTCCTTTCCTATATTTCAATACAAAATTCACGGCATACTACTACGTAAATTATACTACATTTCACCCTCTAAAACAAATAAAAAAAGGAGGAACTTTTAAAAAGTCCCTCCTAATCATAATTTTAAGATTAGTCTAATGTATAAGCATCTTCGCCATATACAGCTTCAAATCCAGCTTTGTCTCTAGATACTACTAAGTCTCCTGATAACATTGCATCTTTCACTTCCTGAACTGCTGCTAATGTATCTGCAGAAAGCATATCAGATTCAACAAGATCAACACCTGCTGTTGTGATATCGTATGTAATAAGTCCTGCTTCGAAAGTACCTTCTAGAACAGATTGAGCTACATCATAGCTAGCATTATCTACACGTTTAAGAGCTGATGTGATTACTGTTTCTGGTGCTAAAACACTTTGATCTGAGTCAACACCAATTGCTTTGATTCCAGCTTCTGTAGCTGCTTCGATAACGCCAAGGCCAGTACCACCAGCTGCGTGGAATAAAACGTCAGCTCCAGATGTTACCATAGATACTGAAAGAGATTTTCCTTGAGCAGGATCACCAAAAGCATTTGCATTTGCCATTTGAACTGTAACATCTGGGTTTGCATCAAGTGCACCAGCAACAAATCCGTATCCAAACTCATGCATAACTTCTGACGCCATACCTAATACAAAACCAACATTATCTGTTTCTGTTTCAAGACCAGCTACATAACCTACAAGGTATGAACATTGAGAAACGTCAAACATCAAACATGCTACGTTAGGTAAATCTGCACATGAACTATCATCAATAATAGCAAATAATTGATCTGGGTTTGCTTCTGCAGCTTCTCTTGTAGCAGATGCTAACATAAAGCCAACTGAGATAATAAGGTCATATTCTTCATCAATAAATGTTTCGATATTAGCAACATAATCTGAATCTGCTTGTGATTCCAAGTAATTCACTTCAATACCAAGTTCTTCTGCTGCTAATTGTAGGCCAGCCCATGAAGATTGATTGAATGAACCATCGTTAACTCCGCCAGTATCTGTAACCATACCAACTTTAATAGATTCTTTTGCTTCTGTAGCTTCTTCTACAACTTCTTCAGCGTCTTCTGTTGCTTCTACAGTTTCTGTGCTAGTACTAGCACTTTCTTGTGTTTCTGTTGTTCCACATGCTGCCATAGTAAATACCATAGTAGATGTAAGAATGATTGCAAGTAATTTTTTCATTATTTTCCTCCTAAATAATAAAACTAAGTAAATAGTTAATCTATAGCCTCAGCAATCGCAATAATGCTAGCTGTTACTACCTTTTCAAAGGTTTTGGCAACCCTATCAGCCGTTTCTTGTACTTCTGTATGACTAAGCGGTGTCTTCTGTACTCCTGCAGCCATATTCGTGATGCATGAAATACCACAAATGTGCATGCCCATATGATTCGCTGCAATGGCTTCACATGCTGTTGACATACCCACCGCATCACCACCAAGAATACGAACCATTTTCACTTCAGCAGGTGTTTCATAGCTAGGTCCAGTCAACTGAACATAAACACCCTCTTGTAAATTCACATCAATTTCATAAGAAACTTTTTTGATAATCTCTCTAAGTGCAACATCATAAGTATCACTCATATCGTTAAATCTAGGTCCAAGTTCTCCAAAATTCTCACCCATAAGAGGATTTGGAACCTTACATATATGATCTGAAATCAGCATCAAATCACCCGCCTGATATGATAAATTCACACCACCTGCAGCATTTGTAAGAAATAGAACTTCTGCACCCATAAGCTTCATCAGTCTAATCGGTAAGACAACATCTGTAATCGGATATCCTTCATAAAAGTGAACACGGCCTTGCATACAAACAACCGGCACTTGACCAACATAACCAAACAAAAATCTACCAGCATGTCCAGCAACTGTTGACTGTGGGAATCCATCAATTTCATCATAGGGTATCGAAGCCTCAAGCTTCATCGTATTTCCGTAATCTCCAAGACCAGAACCTAATATTAATGCAACTTTAGGTTTAAATGGAACCTTATCCTCAATACTGGCATAGCATTTCAATAATTTTTCATACGCTACATTCATAAATTCTTATTCCTTTTCTGTTAACATTCGTCATATCGAATAACCATAAAAGAATTTTATCATTATCCGATATACTCGTCAACAAAAAGCATCATTCTTTCAAAAAAATTAATATTCACTTTAGCACAGTACTTTACTTAAGTTTTACTTTTTTTATTCCAAATTATCCTCTATAGATGTCGGTTGAAATTGCCATTCCTGCTCAAATGTTACACTTTCATACCAATACATCGAACCAATCAAAATCCCTGTTGCACATAATACCATGATACTAGCTAAAAATGCCGTCAAAACATTTCTTTTCATTCTTAGATGCCTCCTACCTATAAAACTTCTATTGGTAACGTGATACTTACCGTTGTACCAATGCCTTCTTCACTTTCAAATTCCATAGTTCCCATATGCTTATTCACAATAAGTGCGCACAAATTAAGTCCGATTCCTGCACCACCATTAGACCTACTTCTAGCACTATCGACTCTATAGAACGCTTCTGTTATCTTGGCTAGCTCTTCTTGTCGCATACCTATACCTTCATCTTCAACTCGCATCAATACTTCTTCTTTTTGCTGTTCTAAGGTAATCCATATACGCCTATTATATTCGCTTGCTCTCATAGCATTTTCAATAACATTACGTAAGAGGCAAACCAACATGGTGCGATCACCATAAAAAGTAAAATCCTGTACTTTTCTAATAACTTTAATACGATTTTCAAATAAAACAATTTCAAGTGTATTTAGTACATCCCTCACAAATTCTGTTGATATAATTTCATCTCTAGCCATTTTATCTTCTCTAAAAATCGCCATACTAAGCAGCACCTGCCCCATATTAGAAAGTCTCTTACTTTCATTCATAATATAGTCTAATGCTTCTAGTCGCTCCTCTTCGTTATGTGGTGCTTTTTCTAAATATTCAGCGTACCCATATATAGCCGTAAGAGGTGTTCTAAGTTCATGTGCCAAATCATCTACTAGCTGTTGCTTAATCTCCGTTTCCTTCACAAGCTGAAGCATCTGGTTCTCTATTTCTTCACCCATTTCATTAAAGCTATTTGTCAAATCAGTAATATCATCCTTGCCAATAACCTCAACAGGCTCCCACCTATTCTCGAACTTCATCACCTTAATTCCTTGTGTCAACATAGACAATGGATATGTCAATTCATATAAAAGAATATACAAAACTAGTGCTAAAATAATGGAACAACCTAAACTAATAATAAAAAATACAATTTTTAAATTTTGCCAAAGTGTGTAAAACTCATCTAGCGGATTTTCATAAACCAACTTATAATTTTCATAAGGTGGCTGCAAGAGTTGCTCAACATATATGATAGGCATCCCCTCTTTATCTACTGTCATTTTAATCCACTGATAACCCATTTGCAGTGTTTCATCAGGTTCAACAACCTTTAGCTCTAGGATCGCATTTGCATCTTTATTAGAGATATAATCAATATAGATACTTGCAACTGTTGGTACTATATTATCAATTAGACGTTCATCACTCGGTAACGCATCCACATTTTGGGTAACTGTATGGCTCATAAGATTTATTTCATCAGAAGACTGCGTTTTTGCCATATCGATATTGTAATCAAACACCATCCAGGCCCCCATAAATAAACCTACATTTAAAATAGGCAAAAACAATAAGAGTGCTATTAAATATATTTTTTGCCAAAGTCTCATACCTTCGCCTCCAAGCGATATCCTAATTTATACAGTGTTTTAATTTGTTCCTCCCAGCCAAGTTTTTTGCGGAGTTTTACAATGTGCACATCAACCGTTCGTGCATCTCCTTCAAAATCATAGCCCCATGCCATATTTAGTAGCTTTTCTCTACTAAGTGCAATATTCACATTACGAATCAAAACCTCTAACAAAGCCCACTCCTGAGGAGTCATATCTATCTCCACCTCATCTTTGACAACACTTTGAGAAACCATATCCACACATACACCTTCTAGTTCAAATACGGTTGTATCCTTTTTGTAACGTTTAAGAATCAAGTTTACTCTTGTAATCAGTTCTAACATATCAAATGGCTTTACTAAATAATCTTCTGCACCACTTGTAAGCCCTTTTACCTTATCTTGAATACCATCTCTCGCGGTCACAAACATAACCGGTGTATCTTGAATATATTCTATCAGCTCTAGGCCTGACATACATGGCAACATAACATCTAGAATAATCATATCTAAATCGCCTCTACTATCAATGATATCTAATGCTTCCTTACCATCAAAGGCCTGTAAAATCTGATGTCCTTGCAAAACTAGATTTTGTTTCATAAGTTGATTGATTGGTCTTTCGTCTTCGACTATTAATATTTTTGCCATACATACCACCCTTCGCTCTTTTGACTGCAACATTTTTTCTCATGAAATCATCTTACACATGCCATGTTATTAACTTGTTAGGAATACCTCTGTGTCCAAAAAAGGCTGTCAATTGACAGCCTTTTTTATCACGCATCCCATTGTAAAAGTGCGTGTTCTTCTCTTTTATCTCGTACCATTAAATCTTTAACAGCTGTTGCAGGATCTTTTCCTTCAAAAAGCACTGCATTCACCTGTTCAATAATAGGTAATGTAATGTAATATTTACGACCTAGCGCTATCGCAGCTTTTGTAGAATAAACGCCCTCTACAATCATTTTCACCTCAGCCATTGCTTCTTCATAAGAATAACCTTTTCCGATTAAATAGCCTGCTTTGCGATTTCTAGAGTGCATAGAAGCACACGTAACAATCAAATCTCCCATACCAGTAAGTCCGCAGAAGGTTTCGTATTTTCCACCCATAGCTACACCTAGTCTAGCTATCTCAGTAAGTCCTCTTGTAATAAGTGCCGCCTTGGTATTATCGCCATATCCCAATCCATCTGCGATACCTGCTGCAAGTGCCACTACATTTTTAAGTGATCCACCTAGTTCAATTCCTACCATATCAGAGCTCGTATAAACACGAAAAACATCGTTCATAAAAATGCTCTGTAAGTAAGTTGCTGTTTCTTTATCCTTTGTTCCAACTACAATCGTAGTAGGAATCATACGACCAACCTCTTCGGCATGTGATGGTCCAGACAAAACTGCCACATTTGCATGAGGAATCTCATCTTCAATAATGTCTGTCATCGTCATAAGCGTATTTTCTTCAATACCCTTAGCAACATTTACTATCACTTGTTTTTCTTCAACAAATGGCGCACAAAGTGCTGCCGTAGATCGGATAAAAGGAGAAGGTACAGCAAAAACCAAAAGTTCTCTACCTACAATGGATGCTTCTAAATCTGTTGAGAAGGTAATTTCATCCGGTAGCTTCACTCCAGGTAGTTTATCTACATGCTCTCTTTTTTCTATAAGCATATTGATTTCATCTTCCATAATGGACCAGATTGTAACCTCATGACCATTTTTGCAAAGTAGTGCAGACAAAGCAGTACCCCAACTTCCTGCACCAATCACGCTAACCTTTGCCATATGCGACCCTCCATTTCTTAAGATTTATGTTTTTGGGATAATTCTGTTTTTCGTTCTGTCCCAGAAAGCAAACGTTTGATATTTTCTTTGTGACGTATGTAAGCCATCGCAGTTAAAAATGCTGCAATAGCATAAACTTCATATAAACTTGCTGTTGTAAGTCCCGTTAATATTCCGCATTGACCCAAAATAACGATTTCTATCATAAAGCCAGCATATACAAGCAAAGAACCTAACGATACGTATTTAGTCAATACAAAAGGCACTACAAACATCACTAAGCCTACTGGCATAAGTAATGGATGATAGAAAATAATAAGTCCCGCAGTACATGCAATGCCCTTTCCACCTCTAAATCCTAACACAGCTGGAAAGTTATGTCCTAAAATCGTACCCATGGCTGCATACATCATATACAAATATATCATATCTGACTGTGAGGCACCAAATAATAATCTAGTAATCAAAACTGCAATACCACATTTTAAAAGATCACCAACAAAAACAATTAACCCAGCCTTGCTACCAAGTACACGTAATGCATTTGTCGTACCAGCATTTCCACTTCCATGATCTCTAATATCAATACCATGCATTTTACCATAGATAAACGCTGTCTGTATATTTCCTAACACATAACCGATTACCAAACAAAGAATGCGCTCCATTATTGTTCTTTTTCCTTTCGCTCTCTAATAATAAAGTGTAACGGTGTACCTCTAAATCCAAAAGAATTACGAATTTGATTTTCAATATATCTAGTATATGAAAAATGCATAAGCTCTTTATCATTTACAAAGATAACAAATGTTGGTGGTTTTACAGAAACTTGAGTAATATAGTATAAACGTAAACGCTTTCCTTTATCACTTGGTGGCTGTTGCATAGCTACTGCTTCTGTCATAATCTCATTTAACACACCTGTAGCAACACGCATCGCATGATTTTCATGTACGACATCAATGGTTTCGTATAATTTGTTGAGTCTTTGACCTGTGAGTGCTGAAATAAAGATAATCTCTGCGTACTGCATATATGCGAGTGTATCTCTTACCTTTTCCGTAAAACGATAAATCGTCTTATCGTCTTTTTCTACAGCATCCCATTTATTTACAGCGATTACAATCGCTTTTCCACGTTCATGTGCAATACCAATAATCTTCGCATCTTGTTCTGTAATACCTTCTACTGCATCAATCATAAGTACTACAACATTCGCTCTTTCAACTGCCGAAACAGTTCTAATAATCATGAAACGCTCTAATTCTTCCTTGATACGGCTCTTTCTACGAAGACCTGCTGTATCAATAAAGACATATTCTTTTCCATTATAGATAACCTCTGTATCAACAGCATCTCGCGTTGTTCCAGCAATTTCTGATACAATCAAACGGTTTTCTCCAAGGAGCTTATTAATCAAAGAAGATTTACCAACGTTTGGTTTACCAACGATTGCAACCTTGATACGATCATCCTCTTCCTCTTCTTCCTCTGGTTCATCAAAGAATTTGACTACTTCATCTAACATATCACCAAGTCCAATTCTATTTACAGATGAAATCGGATATGGTTCCCCGATACCAAGATTATAAAATTCATATACGTCAGCCATAAATTTATCAAAGCTATCCACCTTATTTACAACTAAAATAACAGGCTTTTTCGAGCGACGGAGCATATCAGCTACCTTTGAATCCGCATCTACTAAACCTTGTCTAACATCTACCATAAATAAAATCACATCTGCTGTTTCTATTGCAATTTGTGCTTGGTCTCTCATCTGAGATAAAATAAGGTCACTGCTATCTGGTTCGATACCACCAGTGTCAATTAATGTAAAGTTATGGTTAAGCCATGATACATCCGCATAAATTCTATCCCTTGTAATGCCTGGTGTATCCTTTACAATTGATATATTATCACCTGCCATAACATTGAAAAATGTAGACTTTCCAACGTTTGGTCTACCTACTACTGCTACGATCGGCTTGTTCTTTTTGTTTGCCATTCTATTCCTCATTTCTATCTATTACGAATGTTTTACCCGTAATACTACTTGCTAAATCATATCCGCTTGATTTTACAATATCTACTCGTACTTGTAAAGCATTTTGCACTTCTGAGACGGTTACATCATCTAAAAATACCATTTCACCACTGCGAAGCATCTGAATAGGGAGTAATAATCTCTCACCTAACGCTTTGTTTTTTAATTGTGTGATCACATCACCACCCGTGAGTAATCCTGCCACTGTGATATGTTCGCCAAAAAATTCATTCGTAATCGGATAGACATGAATTGTAAGTTGTTCAAATACTTGCATAAAATCGTTTGCAAGCTTTTTGATATATGGATATGCTAATAATCCTGTCGCTATAGATATTGTTTGCTTTCTATTAAAATCAATACCTCTATCGATTTTAATTTGTGAAATAGCATCCGCCACTTCATCAATCAATAAGCGCATCATACCAACCCCATTTTCAAGCTGTAAATATCCATCATAGTTGTCCTCTTGTGGGATATCCCTTTCAGCGAGAATATACCACTCATCTGATGCATGTATAAAATGTAGCTCATGCTCTTTGAGAGCCTTTCCTTGCCATTTGTGAATGGTATCTAGTACTGCTATCGCATCTTCTTTTGTAAATGGCTCTAGTGGATACAATCCATCTCTATATTTAGATATGCCAACCGGAACAACCGAAACACTCTCTAGACATGGTAGGTACGAGAATAAGTCCGATATACTTCTCTCTAGCTCTGCTCCATCATTTACCCCTTTACAAAGAACAATCTGTCCATTCATAGTAATACCAGCCTCAAATAGCCTATCGACTTTTTTAAGTGCCTCACCTGCAAATCTGTTTTTTAGCATTTCACAGCGAAGCTTTGGATTCGTTGTTTGAAACGATACATTAATCGGTGATAAATGATATTTGATAACCCTATCAATATCATGTTCTGACATATTCGTAAGCGTCACGTAATTTCCTTGTAAAAAAGATAATCTACTATCGTCATCTTTAAAATACAATGTTTCTCTCATCCCCTGAGGCATTTGATCAATAAAGCAAAAAATACACTGATTTGTACAGGAACGATACTCATCCATAAGCCCATTTTCAAATTCAATCCCTAAATCTTCATCAAACTCCTTCTCAATCTCAAGAATCCATTGTTCACCATCTGGTTTTTCGACCAAAACTTCTATATATTCATCCTGAATCAAATACTGATAATCAAAAATATCTTCAATCTTCATGCCTGCAATCTCTAGCACCTTATCTAAAACTTCTATTCCCATTTGTTCCGCAATACTGCCCGCTTCCACAACTTTTACTACGTGTTGCATTTGTTTTTTCATAAATAATAACTCCTTTATATCTATTCTACTAGAAATTTCTTGACGTGTCACTATTAAATGTTTTAAAATATTTATGAATTTTGAACACGTATACGAATGAATATGTGAAGAAGGGACGTGCATACTTATGCCAAATTTACATGAATTAGAACGAGCAATGCCTGTTGCACCACTTGCAATCATCGCACTTGACTCTATGAAAGAATCTGCAGAACGCATAGATAGCTATCTAGTAGAATTTCGTCATAGCATTAATAACCTATATAAATCCGACTTAGCTTTTGAGGGATATATCCAAAATTCTTATCTTCTTGATGCTAACACACCTAGATTTAGAAGTGGTGAAGCAAAGGGAAGTATCGTAAGCAGTGTTCGTGGAGCTGACCTTTACATCTTAGTTGATGTGTGTAACCACTCGATTAGCTACAAAATGAACAGCTATACAAACTACAAATCTCCTGATGATCATTATCAAGATTTAAAACGTATCATCGCTGCTTGTTCTGGTCACACCCATCGTATTAATGTTATCATGCCATTTTTATATGAAGGTAGACAGCATAAACGTACTGGCAAGGAATCTCTTGACTGTGCTTACGCATTAGAAGAATTACATAACATGGGCGTTGATAATATTATCACCTTTGACGCACATGACCCACGTGTACAAAACTCTATCCCTCTTGCAGGATTCGATAATTACACACCTTTTTATCAATTTATCCAGGCTCTTATGAAAAGTGAAACTGATTTAAAGATTGATAAAGAAAACATCATCGTTATTTCACCTGATGAAGGAGCGCTTGATCGTGCCATTTATTTCGCAACAGTCATTGGTGTAGATACAGGAATGTTCTACAAACGTCGTGACTACTCTACCATTGTGAATGGTAAAAACCCAATTGTAGCACATGAGTTTCTAGGAAGTGATATTGAAGGAAAAGACATTATTATCATTGATGATATGATTTCTTCAGGAGAAAGTATGCTAGATACCTCTAAGCAGCTAAAGGGAATGGGCGCTAGACGTGTATATATCTGTTGCACCTTTGGTTTATTCACAAACGGCCTAGAGCTTTTTGATGAAGCCTTCGAAAAAGGATGTTTTGACAGAGTAATCACTACGAACCTCACATATCTTCCACCTAATTTGTATGACAAACCATACTTCGCACTAGCTGATATGAACAAATTCATCGCAAGCACGATTGACTTTATGAACCATTCTGTTTCTATGTCAAATGTTATTGCACCAAATGAAAAAATTGCAAAACTTGTTGAAGATTTCAATAACGGATTATCTATTGAAGATCTGTAAAACAGAAAAATGGCCAGTAGAAAACATCCACTGGCCAAAAGCTTTTATCACTTAGCTAATTTATAAAGCGCTAACGTATTTAGGCTAATCCCTTCTTTTTCAGCTTCAATTGATAACCTTTTGTGTAGTGATTTTGGTAATCTTAAATTAAATTTCCCGCTATAACCTTCCGTTTGTTCGGGAATAGGTATATCTAATCCATTTTCTATTTTCACTTCGATATAGCCTTCCATTGCTTCATTTAGATCTGCATATAGCTCTACTAACGAATCTGCTGTGCTTTGACAGCCGTCCAACTCTAATATCGTCCCATAAAAATAATGTCCGCTCTCATCATTCATTTCTTGCACTAATCTTGTGTATGGTAGTTTCATATAATCTTTTAATTCCATCTTATTACTCCTCCATATTTTCCTTCTTCTCTCATTTGTTTTCTCTTCTTCTCTGTTTATTCTTAATCTATATTTAACTTATCACTATTGATTATTTTCGCTTTAGCTATATTTTATCAGTCTCAAATAATATTATATCCACACTTTTAAAGTTATTCTCCTATTCTTGCCAGAATATCAACCACATACACTTTTTTTAACGGAGTCTCTTGCTTAATTGTTATCAAATCATTCGTCTGTCTGTTTAAATAATGCTTATGGCTCCCTTTCTGCCTTACACCTTCGTAACCGTATGCATTCAATACCTTATCTGCTTCCTCTGCGCGAATTCCATTGGGTTGCCTTTTCATTTTTTCAAGTAATTTGTCTACACTCGGCATTTCACCACCCCCTCTTGCAACATATCCATATAGTACTATATATGGTACCACATGTCAAGTAAGCATATTATTTTGATATATTATTATTTCACAGGATAAACCACCTCAAATTCTTCGCATACAACAATCATATCCGGAGTAAAAGTTAAGCCTATCTCTTGCAGTTCCCTAGCAAAAAAATGTTCATGGCTATCTCGCCAAAATGCAAGACTCTTATCCCCCTCACCTTCTTTAAACGCATGCGTATCTGACACATCACAAAAAGGAGTCGTGTAAACCTTTGTAGTCTTCGTAATACAAACTGCTTCTTCATCTGAATCTAAAATTATATTATAGTCCCCTACTCGTGGAAGCGGTGAATCCTCAAATTGATAAAAAGCATAGGCACTCGCTGTTGCCGTTTTTTGCCCTGTACGCACTAAATCAGCTAGGATATTAGGCATATCGGGTGTGGTGCCACCAAAGCTCCACGCTTCATATTGATCTGCAAGAGGGTTAATCACTAAATAATCCCTCCACATCTACTCTTTTTTCATACTAATAATAACCTTGTCTTTCTCTTAAATATCACTTTATTTTGCTTTACAAATCAAAATAATGCCAATCATTGCTCCTACAAAAGTAAAAGGCGCTGATCTTACAAATAGCCATTCAAGTGAATGAAATGCCACTCCAAGCACTGCTCTTTCTGGGTCACTATAATCCCAAGCTAGGTATGGACTTTTTGCCAACAGTAAGACAATAAAAATCGTAACTATTACCAAACATATAGAAATAAGTGCCCCGCAGACTGCTTTTCGTTTTTTTCTGATACTTTGAGATAACTGTAAGTTAATAATCTCTAATTTTTCTGAGATGATTTTTAGTTCATCTTCTCTTTCTGTAACAATCGTTTCACCCAACAATGTACTTACTGGTATTTCAAAAACATCTGATATGGCTACTAACATTTCAGAATCAGGAACTGACAACCCTTTTTCCCATTTTGAAATAGTTTGACGCACGACATTCAACTTAACAGCAAGTTCTTCTTGTGAAAGTCCTTTTGACCTTCTGACAGCTTTTATATTTTCGTTTAACATAACAAATACCTCCTTTTTTCGTTTCAAATGTAACAGATATTTGTTCGTTGCCACAAGCAACGCATATTAACATTCATCTTAGTGCTTTTAGTTACCTGTTTTCCACTGCTCTTTCGTCATATCAATTTACAAGTCTTCGCTCAAAAATGGTGAATACATCATAATAGCAGAATTTTTAACAAGTAATTCTTCATGTAAAAGAGTATTATTTGCATCAAATTCTTGCTTATAAAGTTCATTGTATCGACCAAATCCTCCCCAATATTCAGATCTCATTTCATGATTACGCTCGATTATTTTAAATGTAGTCTCTGGTTTTGAACAAGACCTGATTTCACCCATTAAATATTCATCATCCATGGATAAGCTAATTTGAAATGTTTGATTTGTATTATTTTGAATCATTAAATCTCCATGAGGATAAAAACAAGTAGCACCACTTCCAAAAGGTTGTGTTCTACTAGAATCTGGAAAAACATCATAACCATGTCTATGTCGTTCAACAATTGTTAAAGGTGTGTGACTTGCCATCCAAAAAATCAAATTAGAAAGCTGACACAATCCACCACCAGTACCTGGCATAAAAGAACCATTATGTAGTATCATTCCATCAATATACCCTTTAGACTTTGTCGGCTTTCCAATCAATTTCCAATAACTGAACACTTCATTTGGTTTGATTATTATTCCATCTATATGCTTTATAGCAATCTTCAAATTCACAATTTTATTTTCCTGCATCCACATATCTACATCTTTTAATCTTCGCCTTAGAATTGTTTTATGCGAAAAAATAGTGCATGGCAATGATACTTCCATTTTATCCCTTGCAAACACACCACGCTTCTTAATCCAAAAAATCCGCCTCAACAACGTATAATACTTCATGCCTAAGAACGCTCGAAGCTTCGAACGATGAATAGGTTTTGATATTTTTCTGCGCATTCAAACAGTTCCTTTCTCCTCAGCTTGCATAACTTTTTCCCTAAGCTCTAACATTTGGTCTCTTCTTTGAAAAGCTTCAATATTCATAAATACTCCATCACCTTCCCGTCTTCTCTTCATCCTCAAATTTGAACAGTAAATTTAAAAAACTAGTATGCTATGTAGTATTTATTAGTCGTGACACCTATATATAACTTTTGTAGGTACTAGCGAGCCGTCGGCACTTAGATACTAGGGCATGTGAAACATGTCATAGTGTCTTATGTACCGTTACGAGCGAGGTGTAGTGCAAACGTGCCTTAAAAAGTTATATATAGATGCCACGGTAGCAAATACTCATATAACATACTAGTTTTATAAATACTTATGAACATTTATATTTTTTCGAAGATGAGAACGACCTTGAAAAGATCCCCATCAATTTGAATATTAAAGGTTCCGCCTTGCCCTTCTACGAGGCTCTTGGCAATAGAAAGTCCGAGTCCACTTCCCTCTGTGGTCCTTGACTCATCACCTCTAACAAATCGCTCTGTGAGCTCATCAACACTAATGTGCAATTCTTTTGCAGAAATATTTTTAAGATTAAGTTCTAACTTACCATCATATTCTGAAACATCTACATACACACGAGTACCTTCAAGCGCATACTTATAAATATTTGAAAAAACATTTTCCATCACACGCCACATACGCCTTGGATCCGCTTGTATCATAGCATCCTTAGTCTCATTATGATATAGAAGCTGCAAGCATTTCTCTTCGAATTTATCCCCATACTCAGATATAGCCTGCTGCATAAGTTCATGGAAATTGATAGACATCATCTCGTATTCAATATTTCCTGTTGTGATTTTACTTATTTCAACAAGATCTAAAATCAAGGATTTTAATTTTTGAGATTTCGCATCAATAATTTCTAAATAACCTTGCGCAGCCTCATTTTGTAGTTCTTCTTTTTTCAACAAATCAACATAACTAATAATTGATGTAAGAGGCGTTTTGATATCATGTGATACATTTGTTAAAAGCTCCGCTTTTAATCTTTCATCTCTTCTTGATTTTTCTATCGCAGTTAAGATGCCTCCACGTACTTCATACATTGCTGCAGCTATTTCCGCATTTTCTGGCATAAATTCATCAGACTTTAATATACTTTCCTCGCCCTTTGCAATTTTATGAAGCTCCTGTACAAAAGTCACTTTTTCAAGCGCATATTTAAATCGTTTTCTAGCAACCATTAAAATAGTCACCACTGCTACTAGTCCTATCACAAATAAGAATATAAAATTCCCCGAGATAATAGCTATTCCACAAAGAAATGCAGTAAATATTATAAATGTTGTATATGCAAAGAATACCCCAACCGACTTGATAAATGTTGTAGAATGACTTATAACAAATTGTAACTTTAAACTAAGTACATGCGTGTAAGCGATTAGGTTACGTATAAGCTTTGCAATCGTTTGATAGCCATATAGGTATATTATACTTTGTGTAATTAAATTCTTCGCTCTGACTCTCCTAGCAAGACCATACCATGTTTCGCATAGGAGCGCACTTGCAACAAAGGTTCCAAGTAACATCATGATAATCGATGGTGTCAAGAATTGCCCTTCGTAAACAAAAGCTTGAAAATCTAAATTTTGTGTATCCGCACTACTTATATTAGTCAAGGTAGTAAAAATCATTACTAATGCATAACCCAAAATAATTGTCCATGCTAAATAAAGTTCCGTGTATACATGATCTATCAGCTTCGTTTCAATATATAATTCGCTTGACTCTCCTTCCACTTTACTATGTATCTTTTTCTTTCCTTCCGTTACTGTTATATATGTCATAACTATTAGGTAATACACAAATGACAAGATCATCACAAAATATGCAACGGTAAGTACAGTTCTATCAATATTCTCATAGCCCTCTTTGATTGATGTATAAAAATCGTCGCCCCCTCTACTCGTATCAATACCTAACCAAATATTTGTACCCATATCATATATATAATCGTATTTTAAAAGTGATGAAATTAAATCATCTGTAGAAATCGATTCTAGGGTTCCTGTTGCAGAAAGTGTATCCTGCGTATAGCTGATATAATAATCCATTTCTGAAAATGTATTTCGCAAACTAGTATTTGTATAATTATTCAGTGTGTCCATATTAGTAAAACACGTATTTTTACTATCATTCAAAGTAATATAATACATAACATTACTCGTATCTTTATCATAAATAGCACGATATTTCAAATACTCTTGATAGTTATACTGAAGATCATCCATTACATTTTGGAGCTCTTCTACTAATATATTGCTTGTCATAGCAGTAGTTACATAATCTTCAATATTTTTCCCCTCAACCGTCTTGAATTCATTGATAATAGAACCATTTTCAAGCATAGAGACTCCACCATATTGCGACCAACGAATCAAATCTCCAAGCGTATAAACTGGCTGGTCTACCAATGAAATAGAATATGAATCCTTATATTTACGGTTGTAAAACTCAACGATATTTATTTCTTTAGATAAATCTAGTGTTCCGTCTGTTTCAAGAAGATTTCTAATGGCAACATATTTGATAATCGTATCGTATTCTTGTTGTACATGCTCACTATATGCATCCTCATACCATAAAGCGTCAGATGATTCAAAAAGATTTGCATATACAAAGTACTCTCCATATATATTAGAATTAACTTGAATAATCGTACTTGTAATAATTTGAATAATGGATACAACAATAATACACGCACAAATATGCTGTGTTGTTGAAAGAACTAGCTTACCCCAAAGAGGTAATACCCTCATATCTTTTATATTACTCTTCTTTTTTTCAGCTTTTGTTTTTTTCATTTTTCCCATTAGAGCTGCCCCCTACTGCTTTTCTATTTTGTACCCTACCCCCCAAACAACCTTTAAAAATCTTGGATCCTTTGGATTGATTTCTATTTTTTCCCTGATATGTCTAATATGTACTGCAACTGTATTATCAGCACCAATTGCTTCTTCATTCCAAATATTTTCATAGATTTGTGAAATCGAAAAAACCTTTCCAGGGTTCTTCATCAAAAGCAATAATATACTATACTCAATTGGCGTCATTTTCACAACTTCACCATCCACACTCACTTCCTTTAGTTCATCATTAATTTGTAGTCCACCAACCAAAATCAAATGATTATTTTCAACATTTAAGCTACCTAACTCTGTATATCTTCGCATCTGAGATTTCACCCTAGCTACTAATTCAAGTGGATTAAAGGGTTTTGTTATATAATCGTCCGCACCAATATTAAGCCCTAAAATTTTATCTGTATCTTCTGACTTTGCAGACAAAAAGATAATCGGAACACTACTAAATTCTCTAACTTTAATAGCAGTACGTATTCCATCTAACTCCGGCATCATAATATCAAGTAGAACAAGCTTAATATCATGTTGCTTCATAATCTCTAATGCTTCTACGCCATTATAAGCCTTATGTACTGTAAATTTCTCCTGTGTCAAATAAATCTCAATAGCATCTACAATTTCTTTTTCATCGTCGCAAATAAGTATTTCTTGCATATTATTCATAATATTATCCTTACCTTCCCTACTTTCTTTAGTTGTAACATAATCATTTTAACATTTCTTAAGAAAATATGAAAGAATTCCTTAAATTTATCGAATATGACAAAATGCATCCTTAACCCACAGCAATTCTTCCCCATCAATTAAAATGCAATCATAGCGCGTCTCTTCAAATTCACTAACCCCTTTTATGTAACGATAGAAATCAGCGACTCTGCAAATTTTTCTCTGCTTACTTAGATGTAGTGACTCTCCTGCATACCCACCTGCTCCATGTTCTCTAGCCTTTACTTCAAAAAAAACGAGACAAGGTCCATCGTATCCAATGATATCGATTTCACCTTGTCTGCATCTAAAATTACGTGCAACAACACGTACCTTTTTCTTTTGTAGAAAATCAGTTGCTATTTCTTCATAATAGCTGCCCTTTTTCCTATTATTCATAATTCCCTCATGTCGAAGCGTTCTTTGCGAGACACGCGAGCACAATATCAGATTCTGCTCTGCGATAACATTCCCCTCATGTCGAATCGCTCTTTTCCTATTATTCTACAAGCCCTATCGCATTTAGCGGCCAAACTCTTAAAATAGCTTTTCCTAACAATTCATCTCCTGAAATATTTCCAACTATTTCATAACGACTATCTCCACTATTATTGCGATTATCACCCATCACGAAATATTCATCCTCGCCTAGTGTAATAGGAGTTGCTGCTCTAATCCTTTTATCAACATCTATAGTCTCATAGCCATAATCTTCTTCTAGTAAGACATCATCAATGAAAATTTGTCCCTCTTCATCAATATAAATCGTCTCGTTAGGCAAGGCAATGATACGTTTAATATAATACACATCTTCCCCCTCACTGTGAAAAGGAAATACAACAATATCAAATCTCTCAGGTTCTCCAAATGTATAAGAAAGCTTATCAATCCATAAATGCTCTCCATCTTCAAGTGTGTCATACATAGAACTACCATCAACAATTGACAAGGTACCAACAAAATTTACGATTAAATAAGCCACTGCCCATGCAAGAATGATATGCCAAAAAAGGCTCAAAAGCTCTTTTAAAAAAGCAATCACCTTACCTTCCTTTGTGAGAGGGGCTTCTTCCACTACCTTCACCTCTTGATCTACTAATTCAGGAATATTACTTTTTTGTTTCTCAAGCTCTTTTTGTTCTAATTCTTCTAACTCTTCAAGAAATTCATTAATATCCTTCATAATCCCCTACCTTACTGTGTATATTCCTCTGGCCATTCAAGTGTAATACGACCTAGCTTTCCACTTCTAAAGTCATCAATCAACATGCCTGCAGCCTTTACAATATCATATTCTTCACCTTTTTTAAAGCATCTTCTATTTTCTGCAACACCTTGCAAAACCTCGTAAGCTTCTTTCTTGTCTACGAGCTGATATCTCTCAATTAGCAAATTTTCATATCTAGGTGTAATATGCTTAATAAAGTCCATTGCCAACTCATCTGTATGCAAAATTTCATCATTGATTGAACCAATAAATGCGAGTTTCATCCCCATTAACTGATCTTCAAATTTAGGCCACAAAATACCAGGCGTATCGAGCAATTCTAAATTTTTATTCAATTTAATCCATTGCTTACCCTTTGTAACACCAGGCTTATTTCCAGTTTTGGTACATGCCTTTCCAGCGAACGAATTGATAAAGGTAGATTTCCCAACATTTGGAATTCCTACTACCATTGCACGAACCGGTCTATTCAAAATACCACGTCTTCTATCACGTTCAATTTTTTCTTTACAAGCTTCTTGTACAACGTTTTGAATACTTTTAACGCCCTGTCCAGTTTTTGCATTGATTTCAACTACATGAAAGCCTTTTGCTTTGAAGTATTCTACCCATGCTTTGTTAGCACGAACATCTCCCAAATCTGCCTTATTTAATAGAATAATTCTAGATTTATTTTTTGCAAGATCATCTATATCTGGATTTCTACTGCTAATAGGCTCCCTTGCATCTACTAGCTCAATCACTAAATCTATAAGCTTTATATTTTCCTGCATCATACGCTTTGCTTTCGTCATATGACCAGGATACCATTGATAATTCATATTTTTCTCTCTTTCTCTTTCACAGTACTTGTACATAATCTGTATAGTTTATTTATCAAATTTCTAACCTAAGTATCTATAAATAGCTTACGAGGCACGTTTGCACTACACGTCGCTCGTAGCAGCACATAAGATACTTAGTCATAAACAGCATTCCTAAGTATCTAAATGCTGACGGCTCCCTAGTACCTCTTTTAAGCTATTTATAGATACTCCGGATAAAAATTGCGCAAATAAACTATACAGATTATATGCATCTACAGAATTTAAGTCGTTATAAAATTTTTAATAAAGGTACGTCTATGGATTGGGGTTGGTCCCATAGCCTTTAAGGCGTCTATATGAACCTTCGCCCCATAGCCCTTATTAGACGCAAATCCATAGCCTGGATATATCGTATCGTACTCTTGCATCATATGATCTCTTGTAACCTTTGCAACGATACTTGCAGCACCAATGCTAGCACTTAGTGTATCACCCTTAATAATAGGAATTTGTACAATCTCTACCATAGGAATGGTCACTGCATCATTTAACAACAAATCAGGTGTCACCGATAAGCTTTCAATAGCTATTCGCATAGCTTCATAGGTAGCCTGTAATATATTAATTTCATCAATGCGCTCAGGAGAAACAACCCCAAGGCCTACAGCAACTGCTTTCTCCATAATCTCTGTATATAGTAGCTCCCTTTTTTTCTCGGAAAGCTTCTTCGAATCATTGATATAAAGAATGTCACATTCTTTTGGTAAAATCACTGCGCAGGCAACAACTGGTCCTGCTAACGGTCCTCTTCCAACTTCATCTATGCCACAAATAGCCTGTGCATATGCGTGTTCTCTTTCATAAGCGAATAGCTGATGCATACGTTCTAGTTCAGCTTGTAGCTTTTGTTCCTTTTTGAGAAGCTGTTCTTCTTTTTTTGTCATAGAATAACCATCCTTTTATACAAAACCTATCGCACCGTCACCTTGCTTTAGGGTAAACCAAACTGTTCCATAAATATCCTTTAAGTTTACAATACCGATTGTAGTAGATCGACTATCCTCACTTTTATTGCGGTTATCACCTAATACAAAATATTCATCCTCATCCAACAAAATCATCTCAGATGCAATACCTGCATCAATCATTCTATCATATCCTGAATCTGTATATTCTCCATTAATATATAAATAACCATTTATAATCTGTACTGTATCTCCCTCACAAGCGACAACTCGCTTGATATAGTAGTGGTCTGTACTTCCAATCGAAGGTAAAAAAACTATAACATCATCTACTTTTGGGCCTCCAAGGCGATAACTCACACGATTCACTAAAACATCCTGCCCATGCAAGATTGTAGACTCCATAGATGTACCAATATTTGTCATACGGTTCCCTACAGCAAACGTAATCCCAAAACCAATAAGTGCTGCTAACAAGCTACCGAGCAGGCAAATCCAGATAGTATGTACTACTTCTTTTTTTAGTGCTTTTCTTCGTCTAAATGACAAACCTCTTTTAGCCATATAAAATCCTATCCTTTGTAATTCTTTCTAGTATTATATCCCTACTAGCATATTTTAACAAGGTTATATATAAACAAATAAGGACAACCACTCTAAAGCAGTTGTCCATAGTACCCCTAATGATTATCTAACTAATTCTTTAACCTTAGCTTTTTTACCAACACGATCTCTTAAGTAATTTAATCTAGCACGTCTTACTTTACCTCTTCTAATTACTTCGATTTTTTCTACGTTAGGGCTGTGTAATGGCCATGTTTTTTCTACGCCTACACCATTTGAAGTCTTTCTAACTGTGAAAGTTTCTCTGTTGCTTCCACCTTGTCTTTTCATAACTGTTCCTTCAAAAACCTGGATACGTTCGCGGTTACCTTCTTTGATCTTACCGTAAACTTTAACTGTATCACCTACAGCAAAAGTGTCTACAGATGCTTTTAATTGTTCAACTTCAATACTCTTGATAATTTCGTTCATTGTTTTTCTCCTTTTTTCTGGATGTTCTTAGTGCATCTGCATCAGAGGAC
The DNA here is from genome assembly GCA_044425805.1 of Lachnospiraceae bacterium. Lineage (GTDB taxonomy): Bacteria > Bacillota > Clostridia > Lachnospirales > Lachnospiraceae > RGIG6307. The sequence goes on from JAWXVC010000010.1 coordinate 69,802, forward strand.
CATCTCCTATTAATCACAACAGAAATACTTTACCACAACCTACTCTACATTGCAAGAACTTTTTTCTTTTATTGCACGTCTCCTAGCTTTTGAAAGCTCCCTTTGCTTTTTCTTTTCTAATTTTTCTAATATATCTTGGTGCGTGTTACACCATTTCTCATACAAATCAGGTCTGCGCTGCTTTGTACGAACCATAGCCTGTTCTAGCTTCCAAGCTTCGATTTTCGCATGATGTCCACTAAGTAACACTGCAGGAACTGTTTTGTCGTTCCACACCTCTGGTCTAGTATACTGTGGGTACTCTAACAAATAGTCATCAAAGGATTCTGTCACTGCAGAATCTTCGTTATGTAATACTCCATCTACAAGTCTTGAAATCGCATCAATCATAACAAGTGCTGGCAATTCTCCACCTGTGAGCACATAGTCCCCAATAGATACATAGTCAGTTACAATCTCTTCAAGTACTCTTTCATCGATTCCTTCATAATGGCCACACAGAAAAATCAAGTTCTCTTCTTCTGCAAAAGATTCAGCCATCTTTTGATGAAAAGTTGTTCCTTGCGGGGTCACATAGACCACTCTCGTACGTTTTTTCGTACAAATATTTTTCACAACATCTAAATATGCATCATAAATTGGTTGTGTTTGCATTAACATTCCTGCACCACCACCATATGGATAATCATCAACTTTTTTATGTTTATTCTCAGAATAATCTCGAATATCGATCGCATTAACCTTGATTTTGTTAGATTCAATTGCTTTACCCGTTATACTCGTCTGTATTCCATCCATAATCATCTCTGGAAACAGGGTTAGGACATGAAAATTCATACATCCACCTCTTACTTAATCTAAAAGACCATCCATAATATGGATTTTCATAACTCTAGTCTCCATATCAACATCTAAAACACATTCTTTAATAGCAGGAATTAGTAACTCCTTGCCATCTGGCATATTTATAATATACACATCATTGGCCCCTGTCTCTAAAACACTTTTCAAGACCCCAATTTCTGTATTATGTTCATCTATTACCTGCAAACCCTCAAGATCAGCTACAAAATACTCATTTTTCTTAAGCTTCACTGCATTTGCTCGTGTTACAAAAAGATTTTTTGACTTATATCTTTCGATATCTTCAATTTTATCAAAACCCTTGAATTTTAAGATAACAAATTGTTTAAAAAACTTAACACCTTCAATCTCAAGAACAATCTTTTCTTTACCTGTATCTAATAAAACTTCTTTCAGCTTTTTAAAACGATTTACATCATCTGTTGTAGGAAAAATCTTCACTTCTCCCTTTATACCATGTGTGGATGTAATCACACCTACCTGTAGCAAATCTTCCATCCTATTATAACCTCTTTACTTAAAAGATAAAAAAAGCTGTCAAAAGACAGCCATTTTTTATTAAACAATTTCAACATCTACTTTTAGATGTTCTCTTGATGATGCTGCCTTTACAACAGAACGGATTGCTTTTGCAATTCTACCTTGCTTACCAATCACTTTTCCCATATCCGATGCAGCTACATGTAACTCTAAAGAAATATGTTTACCATCAACTGTTTCTGTTACTACAACTTCGTCTGGATTATCAACGAGTGCTTTTGCAATCACTTCTACTAATTCTTTCATAATAATAACCATGCCTTTCTTCTTTACCTGCAAACTTTGAGTCGCAGACACAAATTTGCGTGTGAAAATCCTATTTTCACACTAACCTCCGAAAGTATGCTATACAATATTATTTTTCAATACCAGCTACTTTTAAAATTTTTGCAACAACATCTGTTGGTTGAGCACCATTAGCCAACCATTTTTTTGCTGATTCTTCGTTTACACTAATTGCACTAGGTTCTCTAGTTGGATCATATGTTCCAATTTCTTCGATGAATTTACCATCTCTAGGTGAACGAGAATCTGCTACAACGATTCTATAAAAAGGAGCTTTCTTTTGTCCCATTCTTTTTAATCTGATTTTAACTGCCATTGTTTTTTCCTCCAAAATGTTAAATAAAAATATTGTGTTCTATATGAAAAAGCCTATGCTTTTATCACCTTAAAAATATTTGCCCATGCCTTTTCCCATACCTGGGAATCCGCCAAAGCCACCACGACGTTTGCCGCCGCCACCGAATTGTTTCATCATCTTCTGTGTTTGTTCGAATTGCTTGATAAAACGGTTTACTGTCGCTATATCTACACCAGCGCCCTTAGCGATACGGTGTTTTCGGCTAGGATTTAAAAGCTTAGGGTTTTGTCTTTCTTTTACAGTCATCGACAAGACAATTGCTTCTGTTCTTGCAATCTGCTTATCATCCACCATGCCATCAAGATCACCTGCTTTGATACCCATGCCTGGTAGCATACCCATGATACTAGATAAACCACCCATATTTCTCATTTGCTTCATACTCTCTAAGTAATCTTCAAAATCGAACTTGCCTTTTTTCATACGGCCCATCATGTCTTTTTCTTTAGCTGCATCAATATCTATGTTTGCAGCTGCCTTATCGATAAGAGATAATACATCTCCCATACCAAGAATACGACTAGCCATGCGGTCTGGATAAAACTGTTCTAAATCAGAAAGTTTTTCTCCCATACCAACGAATAAAATCGGTTTTCCAGTCACTGCCTTTACAGAAAGTGCAGCACCACCTCTTGAATCACCGTCCATCTTCGATAGAACGATACCATCAACACCAACCTTATCATTAAATTCACTCGCAACATTTACAGCATCTTGACCTGTCATAGCATCAACTACTAATAATGTTTGGTGAACCTCGATAGCTGCTTTGATTTCCTCAAGCTCTGCCATCATATCTGAATCTATGTGCAAACGACCAGCTGTATCTAAAATAACTACGTTATGACCGTTTTTACTAGCATGTTCTAGTGCCGCCTTTGCAATATCTACTGGCTTATGTGAGGTACCCATACTAAATACATCTACCCCTTGCTTTTCACCATTTATATGCAATTGTTCAATCGCAGCCGGTCTATAAATATCACAAGCCACTAATAAAGGCTTCTTCGATTTAAGCTTAAGCTTTCCTGCAATCTTCGCAGTAGTAGTAGTCTTACCTGCACCTTGCAAACCAGCCATCAGTATCACAGTTGTAGTCTGTCCTGGTGCCATCTTAAGTTCTGTCGTCTCAGAACCCATAAGTGCTACCATTTCTTCATTTACAATCTTAATCACCATTTGTCCAGGATTTAGTCCATTCATAACATCCTGACCAATAGCTCTTTCTTCTACTGACTTAATAAATTGCTTTACAACTTTAAAGCTAACATCAGCCTCTAACAAAGCCATCTTTACTTCTTTTAATGCAGCCTTTACATCATCCTCTGTTAAGCGACCTTTAGATTTTAAATTTTTAAATACATTCTGTAACTTATCTGTCAAACTCTCAAATGCCATAATCTAAAGCTCCTCCATTAATTTTTTCGCAATATGCTCAATATGATCAAGCCTAGACTGTTCACTATGACTGTCATCGTTCACCAATGTACAAATCTGTTGTACAGCATCTCTTGCGTTCGTAAACCGCTCAACAAGATGTAATCTTGATTCATACTGTATCAACTGTTTGTCACATCTCTTAATCAAATCATGAACGCCCTGTCTACTAATACCTGCATCCTGAGCAATCTCACTAAGCGATAAATCTTCAAATAATGCCGCTTCATATATACTCTGTTGATGACTCGTAAGAAGCTCACCATAAAAATCATACAACATACTTTGCTCTACAATCTTCTCTACCGTAGACATTTCTTACACCTCAACATTCTATATATGTTAAGTATTTCTACTTGACACCTAACACATATTACCAAAAGAAAAAGCGACTGTCAAGTATTTTTTCTTGACACCCGCAACTTTTCTATTTTTTATAATTTTTCTCCAAATATATTCTTATAGCCTTCTCCATAAATTTCATGTGCACTACTTACAATCATAAATGCATTTGGATCCTCTTGCTTGATAACCTCTTCTGCTTTTGGAGCCATAAGTTTTTTCATGACTACAAAAATAACATCCTTTTGTTTGCCGCTGTATGCGCCCTTTCCTTGTAAAAAAGTAACGCCAAGATTTAATTCTTCCATAAGTCTTTTTGCTATATTGTCACTATAATCAGTAATAATATAGATCATCTTCGCTCCATCTGTACCATAAAGCACCTTATCTAAAACAAATGCATTCAGTGCCACCACAACAAGTGCATACATTGCTAAAACAAAGTCTCTAAATACAATCGCTGATAACAACACCACACTAAGATCAATCATCAAGAAACAAGCACCCGTTTTTATATGTGGTAATTTCTTTCGAAGGAGTTTGACGATAATATCTACACCACCTGTCGTGCCTCCCTGCAACATAATAATTCCTATTCCAGTTGCTACACAAAACGATCCACCTATTGCTGATATAAACAAATCATCTGTCAAATAAAGCCCTGATAAACCTATCATATCAATAAAGATAGAGGAAATCGTCATACAAAAAAAGCTTTTCCAAATCAGCTTATAGCCAAGTTTCCAAAACCCCACAATCATAATTGGGATATTGAACATAAAAACAATACTACCCGTTTCTAAAGGCAAAAACCTACTAAGTATAATACCTAGACCAGAGACACCACCCGGCGCTAGTTTGTTTGGATCCAAAAAAACAGAAATACCGATTGCATAAATAAGACAAGCCAAAACCATTAGTCCATATTCTTTTATTATTATTCTATAATTCACTGTAATAACCACACCTTTCAACGTATAGAACTCCCAATACAGTATGCCCATTCACACGTTTTTTACCCTAAATGTTAGTTCTCACAAGTGCTGGATGATATCCTTGTCTTTCTAATTCATTCATGATTTTATTTTTATGCTCTGTACCAAAAGCTTCGAGTGTAATAGTAAGTTCAACCGCCGCACTTCTGTTTGTAGTAACAAACTGGTTGTGCTCAAGCTTGATAACATTTCCATTCACATCAGCAATAACACCTGAGACTCTATGTAGTTCACCCGGCTTATCAGGTAATCGTACAGACACTGTAAAGATACGATCCCTAAAAATAAGTCCCTGCTGTACCACGCTAGACATTGTGATAATATCCATGTTACCACCACTTAAGATTGATACAATACGTTTGTTTTCTACACCCAAGTGCTTAATTGCTGCCACTGTCAATAATCCTGAATTTTCTACTACCATTTTATGATTTTCAACCATATCAAGGAAAGAAACAATAAGCTCATTGTCTTCAATCGTAATAATATCATCTAAATACTTTTGAATATATGGAAACGTTTTAGTTCCCGGAGTCTTAACAGCTGTACCATCTGCAATTGTATTCACGCCTGGTAAAGTTGTAACCTCACCATTTTTAAGCGACATTTGCATACAATTTGCACCTGCTGGCTCTACACCAATCACTTTGATATTAGGATTTAATAGCTTTGCTAAGGTAGATACACCTGTAGCCAAACCACCACCACCAATTGGAACTAAAATATAGTCTACAAGAGGTAGCTCTTTAAAAATCTCCATAGCAATCGTCCCTTGACCTGTCGCAACGCGAAGATCGTCAAAAGGATGTATGAACGTGTAGCCTTGTTCTTCAGCTAATTTATAAGCATATTCACAAGCTTCATCATAAACATCTCCATATAAAACAACCTCAGCACCATACGACTTCGTACGATTAACCTTCATAAGAGGTGTTGTTGTCGGCATTACGATAACTGATTTACAACCAAAGGATTTTGCAGCATAAGCTACGCCTTGCGCATGATTGCCTGCTGATGCTGTTATCACTCCACGTGCACGCTCCTGATCGGAAAGTGTACTCATCGTATAGTAAGCCCCTCTCACTTTATAGGCACCTGTAAACTGTAAATTCTCAGGTTTTAAATAAATCCTATTATTTGATTGTGCACTTAAATACTCACTGTAGACAAGTTTCGTTTCTAACGTTACGGATTTTATTACCTCACTAGCCTCTTCAAATCGTTCTAATGTCAACATCTCACACTCTCCTCTATGTTTTATCCTTCATAAGCTACATCAAACAATGCATTTACATACTCATTTGCATCAAACTTTTGCAAATCATCGATTCCTTCTCCAACGCCAACATACTTCACAGGTACTTGAAGTTCAGATTGAATCGCCACTGCAATACCACCTTTTGCAGTACCATCTAACTTTGTCAAAATAATACCCGTCAAATCTGTAACAGTTCCAAATTCCTTTGCTTGCACAAGTGCATTTTGTCCAGTAGTTCCATCAAGGACAATGAAATTTTCTCTATGTGCATTCGGGAATTCTTTATCTATGATACGATTCATTTTCTTAAGCTCTTCCATAAGGTTTTTCCTATTATGGAGTCTACCTGCTGTATCACAAATAAGAACATCTGCTTTCCTAGCCTTTGCCGCATTAACAGCATCAAACACTACACTTGCTGGATCTGAGCCCTCTACACCACCTATCATGTCTACACCTGCTCTTTTAGACCATTCAAGTAATTGATCTCCTGCTGCTGCTCTATAGGTATCTGCTGCTGCAATGAGCACCTTGCGACCAGAAGTTTTCAAACTATGTGCTAATTTACCTACAGAAGTTGTTTTTCCAACACCATTGACACCAATCACAAATATAATTGCCGTCTCATGTTCGAATTCATAGGCCGTTTCAGAAACCTCCATTTGTTGTCTAATAGATTCTATCAACAAGTTCTTACATGCAATTGGTTCTTTGATTTGTTGCTTTACCACTTCTCTTTTCAAGCGCTCTATAATCTCAGAGGTGGCATGAACTCCAATATCGCCCATAATAAGACGCTCTTCTATTTCTTCATAAAAATCGTTATCAATTTTTGAAAATCCAAAGAAAACCTGGTCCATCCCATACACTATATTATCTCTTGTTTTAGCCAAACCATCTTTTAGCTTAGCAAATAATCCCTTTTTCTCTGTTGCCATATAGTAACCACGTCTTTCTATTTTATTTTAATTCCTCTTCTAATAAATTCACACTTACAAGTGCTGATACACCTTTTTCTTGCATCGTAATACCATACAATCTATCTGCTTCTTCCATTGTACCTCGTCTATGAGTAATAACAATAAATTGTGTACTTGTAGTCAATTTATGTAAGTATTTGGCATATCTTCCAACATTCGACTCATCAAGAGCAGCTTCAATCTCATCTAATAGACAGAATGGCGATGGTTTTAAATTCTGAATTGCAAACAAAAGTGCAATTGCTGTAAGGGCCTTCTCTCCACCTGAAAGCTGTATCATATTCTGCAATTTTTTTCCAGGAGGTTGCGCATTGATGCGTATACCCGCTTCTAATAAGTCTTCTTCATCAGCGAGTTCTAATGAACCTTGCCCACCACCAAAAAGCTCCTTAAACACCTTATCAAACTCTTCTCGTATCTGGCCGAATTTTTCTTTAAATTGCTTACGCATAGCAACATCCAACTCTTCTATGATTTCAAGCAATATTTTTTCAGCTTCCTCAAGATCATCATGTTGCTTTTTAAGGAATAAATAGCGCTCTTGTAATTCCTTAAATTCTTCTACCGCATTTACATTAATAGAACCTAATGCTTTAATCTGTGTTTTGATATTAGAAATTTCTTTTTTAAGCTCAGATAAGTCCAAACTTTCCTTTTGTTCTAATGCCATAACCTGCGAAAGCGTCATTTCATACTCGTCCCACATATAGTGTATCAACGCATCGATACTCTCAGAAATCTTCTCTTTTTGTGATTGCAAGCGGAATACTTCTTTATCTAGACGATTCATATCCATAGATACAAGCTCTCGTTCTTCAAAAAAGATCTTTTGCTTTTGATTTAATGCTTCTCTCTCTTCAATAAAAGCTTTTAATTTCGAATCAACAACTACATATCTATCTTTCGATTCTAACATGCTTTCTTCAAGTTGTAAAATAAAGGCCTGTTTCGAAGAAATATCCTCTTTGTTTTTCGAAACCTTAGCCACAATATCATCTAGCTCATGCTCAATATTTTCTTTTTCCGACGTAATACGATCTAGATTCTCTTGTTGAAAATCATTTGATTGTGTATGTCTTAACACATTGCTGTCCGCTTGTACAAACCGTTCAGATATTGTAAACTCTTCTTCTTTTAGTAGCGAAATACTGTGCTCAAGCTCTGCAACATGAGTCTTTACGAACTGTTCCTTATCAAGCAATTGCTTTTGATTTTCTGAAATCTCTTTTGCTTCGATCTTGCTTTGTGCAATTTCTTGCTCAAGCTTTGTATATTCTTCTGTCAACGATTCCTTACTATTAGAAACTTCTTCTACCTTTTCTTCCTCAGTCACAAGATGTAAACGCTTTGTGTTTTGTAAAATCATCGTTTCTTGGATAGCTTTACTTAATTTTTCTTGTTCTAACCTGAGTGCATCTCTTGTTCCTCTAGCTACCTTTATAGCTTCTTCAAGCTTTGTACGCTCTTTCGTATGCGCACTCACACTTGCCTCAAGTTCATCCAGCTCTCTTCTACGTCCCAAAAGATTTGAATTATTCTTATAGGCACCACCACTCATAGCACCACCAGCACTAAGCAGTTCGCCATCTATTGTAACCATACGAATAGAATAATGATATTTTTGAGCAATTTTTATAGCATGATCTATATGATCCACAACTAAAACTCTTCCTAACAAGGACTTCGCAAGATCTTCATATTCTGTATCTATCTCAACTAAGGTGTTTGCAAGGCCAATAACCCCTTCTTCTTTAAGGCTTGCTTCGAATTTAAAGGAACCTGCATGCCTCATGCTCGTTAATGGTCTAAAAGTAGCTCGCCCTGCCTTTTGTTGTTTTAAAAACTGAATCATAGTTTTAGCAGTACCTTCATCTGCCGTAACAATGTTTTGGATATCACCGCCAAGTGCGGTCTCTATTGCAGTTTCATACTTCTTAGGAGTTTTGATAATATCAGCAACTACACCTATAATCCCTTTATTAGTGGCTTTTTGTTCCATAACTCTCTTAATACTTTGACCATATCCCTCATAGCGCTCTGTTATATTCTTTAGTGCATCTAATTTAGAGCTTTCATGATGATATGCTTCGGTACTATTTCGTAAACTTGTATCTAATGTAATAAGCTCTTTTTTCTTAGCTGTTAATACTTCTTCATTAGACGTTTTTTGACTCTCAAGTTTCTTCAAGCTCTTACACAGTGTTGCAAACTCTTCTGACAAACTAAGTACCAACGCTTCATGGTCTTCCACACTGCTCTCAACCATAAGTAATTGTGATTGTATCGTAGCTTTACGGATTTGTTTCTGCTCAATTAACGTATCAACCTTACCAATCTTTGCTTGATAGTCTGCTCTTTCATTCAAGGAATTCATCAATTCTTGTTTCCCTTGTTCTAACTGTAGTGATAATTTTTGTATCTCTTCCTTTAAAGTATCAAAAGTAGCCTGAACACGATCTCTTTCCTTTGAAAGTTGTTCAAGCAACCCTTGCAGGTCATGCATCCCTGCTTGTATTGTATTTATTTCATCGTCCTTACTAATAACGCCTTTTTCAAGTGCAAGTTGCCTTTCTAAATAATAGGATTCATTACTTCCCATAGAAATGATTTGCTCTTTTGTAACTGCAATATTAGCAGCAATCTCACCTTGTACAGCACTTTGTTCTGAAATGAAATCACGATTTTGTTCGATTAATATTTCCTTTTTTTCAATCAAGAGTGCTGTTTGGTCATATTCATCTTTTATAGAATGGAATTTAGCTGTAACTTCTTCTAATTGTTTTGATGCTACACAAACCTTTTCCTTCATTTCTTCTAAATCTGTTTTTTTCTTGTTATGCTCTAATAAAAAACAGTGAACATCTAACTCTTTTAATGCATCTCTTTTTTGTAAGTATATCTTGGCCTTGTTTGCCTGCTTTTCAAGAGGTCCAACTTGTCTTTCTAATTCACTTAAAATATCTTTTACACGAAGTAAATTTGCTTTTTCTTCTTCTAATTTTTTCGTAGAGGCTAATTTCCTCCTCTTAAACTTAACGATACCAGCCGCTTCATCAAAAAGCTCTCTGCGTTCATCTGGTTTACCATTCAAAATCTTTTCTATTTGTCCTTGACCGATAATAGAGTAACCCTCTTTACCAATACCAGTATCATAAAACAGTTCATGAATATCCTTCAATCTGCATACCGTTCCATTGATACAATACTCACTCTCTCCAGAACGGTATAATCTTCTAGATACAGTTACTTCCGAAAAATCTATAGCTAACGCTTTATCTGAGTTATCAAGTGTAATCGCAACATATGCATAGCTAAGCGGCTTACGAGTCTGCGTTCCTGAAAAAATAACATCTTGCATGGAATCACCACGAAGCTGTTTGATTTTTTGTTCACCTAACACCCACCTAACAGCATCCGCAACATTACTTTTACCACTTCCGTTTGGTCCTACAATCGCTGTGATTCCATTATGAAATTGAAAATGAATCTTATTTGCAAAGGATTTAAACCCTTGCACTTCAATACTTTTTAAATACATACAACAACCAAGCCTTTCTAAGCATTTAGACCTAACTATTTACTCTGTAGTAACAAAAGTGCCTTATATGCAGCATGTTGCTCAGCACTTTTTTTATTTTTCCCTGTTCCCATACCAAGTAACTTGTCACCCAAATAAACTTCAACCCCAAAAACCTTTTCATGTTCTGGTCCTTTTTCGGAAACAACTACATATTCCAAATCTTTTTTGTAAATACTCTGAGCGAGCTCTTGTAAATGCGATTTCGCATCATAAAACAATTGTTTTTTCTCAATATCCGAAAGTATATTTTTCAAAATGTAGCTCTTAGCCTGTTCCAATCCACCATCTTTATAAATAGCACCAATAAGTGCTTCCATAATATCACTTAAAATGGAATCTCTTAAACGACCACCAGTCGCCTCTTCACCTTTTCCAAGCAACATAAACTTTTCTATCCCAAGTTCCCTTGCCTCAAATGCTAGAGAAGGTTCACAAACTAATGAAGCTCTAAGTTTACTAAGCTTTCCTTCTGGCATTTCGGGATATTGCTGAAACAAAAAATCACTAGAGACTAGCTCTAAAACTGCATCTCCCAAAAATTCTAAACGTTCATAATTCGCACTTTTATGAATACGCATTTCATTTGCATACGAACTATGTGTTAAAGCCTGTTTTAATACACTTTTATCCGTGAAAACATACCCTATAATATGTTCTAAGCTTTCTATTCCCTCTTTCGTTTGTCCTAACTGCATGTTATAACCAACCTTTCTATAACTATCTATTAAGCAGCTATATAATAGAATCATAAAAACAAAAGCCCCGTAATAAGGGCTTTTGTTTTTATGATTGCATTAATTCGTTAATTAATTGCTTGTTTAATTAATTCTATTGCTTCTTCAACAGATTTAATGCTTTCTGCAGATTCTGCTGGAACTTCAATTTCAAACTCTTCTTCAATAGCCATTACAATTTGGAAAATATCCAAAGAATCAGCACCCAAATCATCCACAAATGTGGTATTCATCTTCACTTCGTTTGGGTCAACATTTAACACTTCTGCTATAATTGTTTTTAATTTTTCAAATTCCATATTCAAACCTCTTTAAATAATTTTATTGTATTTCATGATGTACAGAAAACTTTTCAGTTATCTTTTGAGTCATATCACCTTTGGCAAAAGTCAAACACTGCATAATAGAATTTTTAATCTCAATTGCATTTGAACTACCATGTGCTTTTACTACTAGTCCTTTTAGCCCAAGCATTGGTGCCCCACCGTACTGCTCTAAATCGAACTTCTTAAGGGTTGTTTTAAGTGCAGGCTTTACTAACAATGCCCCAATTTTACTTCTAAGATTCGACATCATACCAGCCTTAATCTCTCCAAGTAGGCTAAGTCCTACTCCTTCGTATAGCTTCAAAATAACATTCCCTACAAACGCCTCACAAACAATAACATCAGCGTAACCACTAGGAATATCTCTCGCTTCTATACTCCCAATAAAATTAAGATCTGTGCATTCTTTTAGAAGTGGAAATGTTTCCTTTACAAGGGCATTCCCCTTTTCTTCTTCAGCACCAACATTTACAATCGCAACACGAGGATTTTCTATCCCCATAATCGTCTCCATGTAAATAGAACCCATTCTAGCAAACTGAACTAAGTGACTAGCTCTTGCGTCAACATTTGCTCCACAATCAATCAATAGGGATGCGCCCTTTGCAGTCGGCATAACCGGTGCAAGCGGTGCTCGCTCAACGCCTTTAATACGTCCTACGACAAGTTGTCCCCCAACTAAATTTGCTCCTGTACTACCAGCAGACACGTAAGCATCGCATGTACCATTCTTTACAAGTGTCATCGCCTTTACAATAGACGAATCTTTTTTTCTTCGAATAGCCATTACAGGTGGTTCAGCCATCTCAATCATTTCAGAAGCATGTACTACTTCAATTTGTGATGCATCGTATGTGTATTCCAAAAGATGTTTGCGGATAACAACTTCATCTCCTACTAAATATACAGTAACATCCTTCGATTCATTCACAGCCAAAACAGCACCTTCTATAATAGCTGCAGGGGCATGATCTCCACCCATAGCATCTACGGCAACTTTAATTTGTTCACTCATATGCGTCTCCTTAGCCAATGATTTCTATATGACTTTTACCTAATCTACTATACTAAAGCCCCCCTCAAAAATCAAGTAGAAAATGCAATTTACTACTATGCATACAGTATTTTATATATATAACTATTCTCACACGAAAAAAGCACCCCCTAAAGGGTGCTTAAGCTCACTTGATTAGTCAACGCTTACGATTTCACGTTTATTGTAAGATCCACAAGCTTTACATACTCTGTGTGGTACCATAAGTTCTCCACACTTGCTACATTTAACTAATGTAGGAGCACTCATTTTCCAATTTGCTCTTCTTTTATCTCTTCTGCCTTTTGAAGATTTATTTTTTGGACAAATAGACATCGTTACACCTCCTTATTCGCGATAAAGATATCTTTTATCACTGCCATTCTTGGGTCTGGAACGAATGTATCGCATCCACAATCCCCTTCGTTTAGGTTATGTCCACAAACAGTGCAAAATCCTTTACACCCCGTCTGACATAATACCTTCACTGGCCAGTTCATCAAAATTTCATTGAATACAAGACTTTCTAGATTAAGATAATAAGCTTCCATAATAGAGCTATTATCCTCTTCGTCTTCGCCTATAGCTACCCCTGGTGCATATACAACTCTATGAACTGATAAATCTACTCTCGTAGGTACAGGCTTTAAACACCTATCACAATTCACATCTAGAATTACATATCCTAATGCCTCAACCAAAACCTTACCTTTACTCATATGAGTGCATGTAAGTGCTACATCAGATTTCTCTAATATATCGAAACATTCTAAACCATTTTGAACTACATCTAACGGAAAAGCATATGATTGTGAAACAATCTTCTCTTCAGTCAGAAAAACATCGGACAAATTAACCAACATAGTATCTCCTATTCATACTCGACTAATTATACATATCAAGTATACATTTGTCAACAATATTTTGAATTATTATTATAATTATTTTGTTAATTCATATGTGTCTCTAGCAATCACAAGTTCTTCATCTGTTGGCACTACTAGGACTGTGGTTTTTGAATCAGGTGTAGAAATCGCATGCTCTTGACCAAACATATGATTCTTTTCTTCATCAATAGTCACACCTAGGTATCCTAGGTACTCGCATACCTTTGTACGTACGAAAAAGCTGTTTTCACCAATTCCTGCTGTAAATGCAATAACATCAACACCATTCATAGCTGCAACATAAGAACCAATCACCTTAGCAACCTTGTATGCATATGCATCAATAGCTCTTATTGCCGCAGAATTACCTTCTAGATACGCTGCAGTCAAATCCCTAAAGTCTGAAGACAATTCTTCTGACAACGCATAAACACCTGATTTTTTATTCAAGATCGCAGTTATCTCAGAAATAGACATACCTTCTTTTCCTGCTAAGAACTCGATAATCGCTGGATCAATATCACCACATCTAGTACCCATATATAAACCTTCAAGCGGAGTTAATCCCATAGAAGTATCTACACATTTACCATATTGAACTGCTGATGCCGAAGCTCCATTACCCAAATGACAAATAATCGTTTTAAGCGCCGAAACATCTTTTCCCATAAGTTCAGCAGTACGATTTGCAACATAGAAATGACTCGTACCATGGAATCCATATCTTCTAACTTTATAATTTTTATAATATTCATATGGCAATGCATACATATATGCCTTTTCAGGTAGTGTTTGATGGAATGCAGTATCAAATACAGCTACCATTGGTACTCCAGGCATAAGCTCCATGCATGCACGAATACCAATCATGTTTGCAGGATTGTGTAATGGTGCCAAATCAGAGCATTCTTCAATCGTAACCATAACATCGTCTGTAATCACACAGCTTTCTGCAAAAAATTCACCACCGTGAACAACTCTATGCCCTACAGCGTTGATTTCTGAGAGAGAAGAAACCACGCCTTCTTTCACATCAACAAGTGCTTCTAACACATATCCTATAGCTTCTTTATGTGTTGGCATTTCAAATTCGGTTTCTTTTTTGGCAGATCCTGTTTTCGCATATACCAAAACACTTCCTTCAATACCAATTCTTTCACACAAACCTTTGGCTAGAACTGCTTCCGTTTCAGCATTCATAAGCTGAAACTTAAGTGAAGAACTACCACAATTTATCACTAAAATATTCATTTAATTTCTCCATTCAAAACTTAATATTACTGTTCTAGCTGAGCTTGTACAGCCGTAATCGCAACTACACCAACGATATCTTGCCATGAACAACCACGAGACAAATCATTTACAGGCTTTGCTATACCTTGTAAAAGTGGGCCATACGCCTCTGCCTTTGCAAGTCTTTGTACTAACTTGTAACCAATATTACCTGCATCAAGGTTAGGGAAAATAAGTATATTTGCATCGCCCCCAACTTCACTACCTGGTGCTTTAGATTTTGCAACTGTATCAACAAGCGCCGCATCTAATTGTAATTCTCCATCAACGATTAAGTCCGGATATTCTCTCTTCGCAATTGCTGTAGCCTCAACGACCTTATCAACCATAGGATGCTTTGCAGAGCCCTTTGTAGAATGTGATAAAAGAGCAATCTTAGGCTTTGGTCCAACAAGTGCTTGGAAGCTCTTTGCTGAAGAAGCTGCAATTGCTGCAAGTTCTTCAGCATTCGGATCTTGATTAAGTCCACAATCTGCGAACAGGAAGGTACCATCCTCACCACCAGTGCAATCGGGTACATCCATAACAAAGAAGGCCGAAACTAACTTTGTCCCAGGTGCAGTCTTAAGAATCTGTAGAGAAGGACGAAGTACATCAGCTGTTGCATGACACGCACCCGCAACCATACCATCTGCATCGCCAGCTTTTACCATCATCACGCCATAAAACAACGTATCACTTGCAAGAATTTTTCTAGCCTTCTCAATAGTCATACCTTTATTTTTTCTTGTCTCGAATAAAAGCTGTGCATATTCTTCCGTTTTGCTTGAAACTGTTGGATCAACAATCTTAACTTCTTCTAAGTCAAGCTCCAACCAACCAGCACCATCCATAATCTTTTCAGCGCTTCCCACTAAAACCAGATCAGCAATTCCCTCTTTCATAATTTGACTAGCAGCTATCAAAGTTCTCTTATCACGTGTTTCTGGCAAAACGATAATTTTCTTCTCTCTTCTTGCTCTGTCCTTAATTGTATCAATATAAGACATAATAAAAACCATCCTTTCTTAGAGCATACAGACTTGCTTTCTAGAAAACAAATTGTTATGTGATATCTTTATTTCACACCAGCTCTATATCTCCGGTGATATACACCGATATTTTTTATATTTTTGGCTAACATCTTTCCAAATATGTATGTTTATATTATACTAAACAGGTGGCATCATAACAAGTGAATATTTCTCAACTTTTGTTTATTTTCATGTACAAAAAGCCTTATTTTACTGGGTTTTTGATAACTTTTTCACAAAGAATTGTATAAATATACATACATCCGTTTTTACAATCCCTTAACTATTTTTACAATGGAGATCACTATGCATATATCAGGAATCATTGCAGAATACAATCCACTTCACAGTGGACACATATACCATATTGCTGAAACAAAAAAACAGACAGCTACTGATTTTATAATCACAGTCATGTCTGGTGATTTTGTACAGCGAGGACTTCCGGCTGTGATCGATAAATACAATCGCACCAAAACTGCACTTTTAGCCGGTAGTGATTTAGTTATAGAGTTACCAAGTTGCTATGCTCTATCTAGTGCTGAAGGATTTGCCTTTGGTGGTGTTTCTCTACTTCATGGTCTAGGTTGCGTCCAAACACTTAGCTTTGGCAGCGAGTTAGGTAATTTAGGAGCGATAGAAAAAACAGCCCATATTTTATCTGATGAATCTGCTCTTTATGCAACCACCTACAAAGATCATCTAAAGAGAGGTCTTAATCCTCCAGCCGCAAGAATGCAAGCATTAGAAGATTGTTATAGTGAAATAGACGTATCTTTTTTAGCGGAACAATCCAACAATCTACTTGCATTAGAATATTGTAAATCCCTATATCAACTAGATTCTAAAATACAACCTTTTACAATTCAGAGAAATGGCGATTCTTATCATAGCCAAACCAGAAGTAGTATACATCCTTCTGCTACACATATACGTAACTGTTTGCAAAACGCGCTTCCTCTCCCAGACCAAGAGGGGCTTCCAGAATACGTCACTAACTTACTACTCGAAAAAAAAGAATCTCAAGAATTGCTATTTTTAGATGATTTTAGTAGCATTTTATATTATAAACTTTGGTCACTCTCTACTGCACAATATTTAGAATATCAAGACATGACAGAAGCACTTGCTAATAAAATTTCCAATAAGCTTATTCAATTCAAATCCTTTACAGCGTTTGCAAACCTACTATGGTCTAAAGATCTAACCTATGCACGCGTATGCAGATGCCTTATGTATATTCTACTTGAAATCAAAAAAGATACCTGGAACATTAAATCTCCCGTTCCATATGCACGTATCCTTGGTTTCAAGCAAGAATCTTCTATGTTACTTGGACATTTAAAAGAACATTCAAATATTCCTCTTATTTCTAAGCTTGCAGATGCACACAAGCTTCTGAATGCAGATGCATATTATTTACTTGAGCAAGATATTAAACACTCGCACATATATAACTCCATACGTGCCACAAAAAGCTCCACCCCATTTATACACGAAATGAAAAAGCAGATAGTCATTCTCTAGACTATCTGCTTTTTTATTTATTCTGCCATTTTAGCTACATTTGCAATATCACCTGTAATCCACATCGTACCAGCTCTAAGCGGCATATCTGGCATAATATTAACAACCAATTCTTCATCAACAGCATCAACAGCAATAACGTTTATCTTGAACTTCTTACGAAAATCAAGTTCCATTAAGTTTTTTCCTATCCACTCTTCACGAACCGGAATTTCTACTACACTAATACTATCCGATAATTCAAAAAATTCCAAAAAGTTTCCATTCACTAAATTTCTAGCAATTCGAACTCCACTTTCTTTTTCCGGTACGATAACCCTATCTGCACCCACCTTACGTAGAATCTTTGCATGCATTTCATCTTGCGCTTTTGCGATTACAAATGGCACACCACATTCTTTTGCAATAATCGTTCCTAAGATAGAAGCATCTAGATTTCTTGTCATTGCAACAATAACTCCATCCATATTAGCTAATCCTAAAGATGTCAGAGCTTCTGCATCTGAAATATCTGCTTTGACTGCACATGTAACAAATTCAGCAATTGCATGAATTCTATCTTCGTCATCATCAATAACCAAAACATCTGCACCCATTTTTGAAAGCTCAAGAGCCACAGCTGTTCCAAATCGCCCAATTCCCATAACTGCATAAGAATTTCTTGTTTTCATATTAATAATCCCTTTCTCTCAACCTATCCAACTGTTATATTAGCCTCTGGATATTCTATGGAAGCCTTGTTTTTACCAACACTATTCGTAAATGCCATTGCAAGTGAAATAGGTCCTGTTCGTCCCAAATACATAGCAACGATAATAACACATCTACCCACTGTACTTAGGCTTGGCGTGTATCCTCTCGATAACCCTACCGTACCAATTGCACTAAATGCTTCATACATGATATCAATAAATTCCCCTTCGCTAAAGGTTAATAACATAATAAGTGAGCAAAATAGTGCCAAAGCACTGATTACTGTTACCGCTAGCGCTTTTCTAACAACCACCGGATTCACTCGTCTATTATAGGCTATTGTATAGTTACTCCCTTTAATTGTTGACCAAACAGCAATACCTAGCACTGCAATCGTCGTTGTTTTAATACCACCAGCAGTACCTACCGGAGATCCACCTATAAACATCAAAAACATACACACAAGTGCTGTTGTATCGTGTAATCCTGATTGAGAAACCGTCATAAAGCCTGCTGTTCTAGTCGTAATAGATTGAAACAATGCCGCTTGAATCTTAACTGGTATGCTAAGTTCTCCTAATGTTTCTGGATTTCCCCATTCAAGTAAGAGAACTACAACAAAACCAATTAATATAAACGATACTGTTGCTGATATAACAACCTTCGAATGAAATTGCAACCTATGCCATACTTGATGAAACATAATCTCGTTATTTTTCCTTAATTTTATTACTCTTATTACATCCCACCAAACAACAAATCCAATACCACCCAAAACAATAAGAACCATCGTAGTGATATTTATGATAGGATTGGCAACATATTCTGTCAGCGATAAAGGGCCTACTACATCCATTCCAGCATTACAAAATGCAGAAACAGCATTAAAAACCGACATCCAAATCCCTAACACTCCATACTCGGGAACAAACACGGTCATATAACACAATGCACCTATCCCTTCAATCAACAATGTTCCCATAAATACTTTTTGAATGAATTTAATCAAACCTGTTAACGTATCAAGGTTCAAAGAATCCTCAAGCAATAATCTGTGCTTTAATCCAATTTTCCTGCCTAATAAAATCAAGACATACGTGGATAATGTAACAACGCCTAATCCGCCACATTGAATCAAAATCAAAATCACAGCTTGTCCAAAAAAGCTCCAGTAGGAAAAGGTATCCACAACAACAAGCCCTGTTACACAAACCGAGGTTGTTGCAGTAAAAAGTGCTGTCAAAAAAGATGTAATCTCACCCTCAGCCGAACAAATAGGCAACATTAAAACAAATGCCCCTACAAAAATTACTGACAAAAAGCCAAGCATAATAACTTGCGTTGACGATAATTCTTTTTTTCTAAGATTCATGAATAGCAAACCTACCCTTCTAACACCAAGATTAATTCTTAAAGCTATGGATTGGAGCAGGTATTCTACCTCCTCTATTCACAAAAGCATCGCACGAAAAATTGTTAACTGGCATAACAGGAGCATATCCTAACAGACCTCCAAATTCAACAGTTTCACCAACTGCTTTACCAATAACAGGAATAATACGTACCGCTGTTGTTTTTTGATTAATCATACCAATCGCCATCTCATCTGCAATAATACCTGAAATAGTCGTTGCTTTTGTATCACCAGGAATAGCAATCATATCAAGTCCAACACTACATACACATGTCATCGCTTCGAGCTTTTCAAGCGTTAATGCACCTGCAACAACTGCATCTATCATACCTTGATCTTCACTAACTGGAATAAAAGCTCCACTAAGTCCACCAACATGTGCTGATGCCATAACACCACCCTTTTTCACTTGGTCATTTAAAAGCGCAAGTGCTGCTGTTGTACCAGGTGCACCTGCATATTCTAGTCCTATTTCGCATAAGATATCTGCAACTGAATCTCCAACTGCTGGAGTAGGTGCAAGTGATAAATCGATAATACCAAAAGGAACACCTAGCTTTTCACTAGCCGTTTTTGCAACAAGCTGACCTACACGTGTTACCTTAAATGCAGTTTTCTTTATTGTTTCACAAAGTACATCAAAGCTTTCACCTCTCACTTGTTCTAATGCAGTTTTGACTACACCAGGACCCGATACACCAACATTAATAATCTTATCCGCCTCTGTTACACCATGGAAAGCACCTGCCATAAAAGGATTATCATCTGGTGCATTACAAAATACAACTAATTTTGCACAGCCAAGAGAATCAACTTCTTTTGTATATTCTGCTGCTTCTAAAATCACTTCACCCATAAGCTTTACAGCATCCATATTTATTCCAGCTTTTGTAGAACCAACATTTACCGAACTACAAACACGCTCTGTCACAGATAATGCCTTTGGAATAGAACGAATCAGCAATTCTTCTGAAGGTGTCATCCCTTTTGAAACTAATGCAGAATAACCACCAATAAAATTAACACCTACTGTCTTTGCAACCTTGTCTAATGTCTTTGCTATAGAAACATAATCATCTATGCTCTTACAAGCAGAACCACCTACAAGTGCAATAGGTGTGACACTAATACGTTTGTTAACAATAGGAATGCCAAACTCTCTAGAAATCTCTTCACCTGTTGAAACTAAATCCTTAGTAGCCTCATATATTTTATTGTAAATCTTCTCATTTAGTTTTTCCAAATCAGAATCAATACAATCCAAAAGACTGATACCCATTGTAATCGTACGCACATCCAGATTTTCCTTCTCAACCATTTTATTGGTTTCTATTACTTCATATATATTAATCATCTTCAGTCTCCGTTATCTATAGTCTATGCATAGAGTCAAAAATTTCTTCTTTTTGACATTTAATTATAACACCAATATCTTCACCAAGCGCAGAAAGTTCATCTACAATTTGGCCAAATGACAACGTAGTGGATGAAGTATCAACAATCATCATCATATTAAAATAGCCTTGCACGATAGTCTGTGAAATATCAAGGATATTAATCTCGCTTTCTGCTAAATATGTACAAACTCTAGCTATAATTCCTACTGTGTCTTTCCCAACAACTGTTATGATTGATTTATTCATGTACATCACCTTTCAAAGTTAAAAATTTTCTCTATCATATAACAAAAAAATCATTTATGCAATATAAAGAATATCACTTGCCTCATTCCGCTTCGCTACTTGAATCGTAAAATCATCAGCACAAAACTCAGATTTAGCTGCATTGATTTCTAATTTCACTGTTTCATATGCTAATGCAGGCATATTATTTTCATGACTTAAATGCGCCAAAACTATATGTTTTAGTTTGCTATGTAAAATTTTAGTGAGCAAAATACCACTATTTTCATTCGATAAATGCCCAGAATCGCTAAGCACTCGTTGCTTAAGCGCATATGGATACGGTCCCATTTCTAACATCCTAACATCGTGATTTGCCTCTAAAACAACCGCATTTAAATTCTTTAATTTTTCTATAATATAGGAATCAAAGGTACCTATATCTGTTGCAACACCAATTTTTTTATTTCCCTTAGAAAAGGTATATCCACATGGTTCTTTTGCATCATGTGATATACAAAACGGGTGTACTACTATATCCTGAAAGCAAAAATCTCTATCCGTTTGAATCTCATTCAAAAGAGCTGTATCTATGTTATTAACGCCCTTTGTTGTAGAACTTAAAATTCCTTCAATTGTACCTTTTGTCGCAAAAATAGGTATCTTGTATTTCCTAGCCATCACCCCTAGCCCTTGAACATGGTCTATGTGCTCATGTGTTACAAATATTGCTGATAAATCGCTCCCGCAAATATCGAATTTGGCAAGCCCTTCGTTAATCCTTTTTCCGCTCACGCCAGCATCTACCAACACATGTGCCTGGTCCGTTCCAATATACGTACAATTTCCACTACTACCACTCGCTATACTACAAAGCTTCATGCTTCACCTCATTTGTTTTATTATTCCATCAATTTGCATCATTGTTAGAGATAGTTCCCCACTGTTATCAATGACTATATCCGAGTTGTTTTGATATAACTCCTCCGATAGTTGCTTTGACACGATGCTTTGTATCTTTTGGCTACTATATCCTCTACCTTGTTGTAATCGTGCTACGCGTATGTCATAACGCGCATGTATGTACCACAGGGTTTCTAGATAGTCTTTATACCCTGCTTCAATCAAAAGTGCAGCTTCTACAAATAAAAATTCATACTGATTCTGATTTTCCACAGAATCAATCTCTGATAAGATATATTCCTTTACCGCTGGATGAACGATTTCATTTACTTGTTCAAGTAGTTTTTCATTAGCAAAAATCAAACCCGCCATTTTAAGCTTGTCAATTTCTGCATTCTCATCAAGTACCACATTTCCTAAAAGCTTTACAAGAGGATTGTAGCAAACTTGACCTTTTTGCTTTAATTCATTTGCAATCACATCTGCTAACAGAATCTTACAGGAATATTTTTTTTGTATCTCCTGTAGTAATGTAGTTTTTCCAGATCCAACTCCACCTGTGACTCCTATCACCTTCATTTTGTTATCATCCTTTTTATTTTGCATCATACCATGTTTTTCCGACATGTAAATCTACCTCAAGAGAAACTGCTAACTGTGCAGCTTCTTTCATGTTTTTGTAAAGCAACTCTCTTACTGCTTCCACTTCATCTAATGCAGTTTCAATAACAAGTTCATCATGAACTTGTAAAATCAATCTCGATTTATATCCACCTTCTATCAAGGCTCTGTGCACCCTAATCATAGCCACCTTCATAATATCAGCTGCGCTACCTTGAATCGGACTATTCATCGCTATACGCTCCCCAAAAGAACGTTGCATAAAGTTAGAACTCTTAAGCTCAGGAACAGGTCTTTTCCTATTATATAAAGTTTCCACATAACCTTTTTCCTTTGTCGATGCTACAATGTCTTCTAAAAACCTTTTCACCTCTGGATATGTTGCAAAATATTGATCTATATATTGTTTTGCTTCTTTGGTAGTAATAGATAAATCTTGGCTAAGCCCAAAGGAACTAATCCCATAAACGATGCCAAAGTTTACTGCCTTTGCGTTTCTTCTTTGTAGATCTGTCACCTCTTCAAATGGTGTATGAAACACTTTAGAAGCTGTAATTCTATGAATATCCTCATCCATCGCATACGCTTCTATAAGCTGTTTATCATCCGCTATATGAGCCAAAATACGTAACTCTATTTGGGAGTAATCTGCGTCCATAAAAGCATATCCTTCTTGTGGAACAAAAACTTTTCTCACTTGTCTTCCAAGCTCCGTTCTCATCGGAATATTTTGAAGATTTGGTTCGGTTGAGCTAAGTCGACCTGTTGCAGTCACAGTTTGTTGGAACTTTGTATGAATTCTACCATCCTCTAATATATATGCACTAAGACCATCAGCATAGGTAGATTTGAGCTTACTATAGCCTCGATACTCTAATACTTCTGCTACGATTGGATATTCTACAGCAAGCTTTTCTAAAACATCAGCAGCTGTAGAATAGCCTGTTTTTGTTTTCTTCCCACCAGGAATTGCAAGTGTTTCAAATAATATCTCACCTAATTGCTTTGGCGAATTAATATTAAATTCTACTCCCGCTCTTTCCCATATCGAAGCCTGCAATGTAGTAATATGAGTTTGTAGCATTTCTCCATATTCTTTTAATTGTTGCTTTTCTACCTTTACTCCAGCCTGTTCCATACAATATAGCGTATAAGACAATGGCATTTCCATTTCCATCATCAATGTGTGCATATTCATTTCGATTAGTTTTTGTTGTATCACTTCATAGGCATGTGCAGTAACGTAAGCTTGGTAATTTACAAACTCACATAGTTTATCCAATTCAAGCATCATCACGCTAGCTATTTCTCTTTTTGCAAAAAGTTCTTTATAGGTTGCAATCGTCATGCCAAGATATTCATTTGCAATGGCAACTACATCATAGTCATTTTTAAGTGGATGAATCAAATAAGCTCCAATCACCAAATCAAAATAATGATCAAGCGACTCTTGATTTAACATGTGATAGTAATTTTTGATATGACAAACCACCACCTTTGTTTTACTAGATAAGTCCTTAACCTTTTCTTCTAAATAACTTTGGGTCAAAAATCCTTCTGGTAAAATACATACGGTTTTATTATCTGCTGATAGTGCAAGTGCATATAAAACACCCTCTTCTTGCAATACATATAAACCAACTACAGCTTTTAATTGCATTTGTTCAAAGATAACTTCTGCTTGCATAAAATCACTGCACACCTCAAATTGTTTTACAATCTCTTCATTATGATTTGTTTCAGTTATCACAGTATCATCAAACTTTTTCAACATCATCTTAAGTTCAAGACGTTTACAAATCTCATAAGCCTCTTTTGTAAAATAATCACTTGCGCAACCGTTTTTATAATCAAAATCTATATCACAGTCAATTTTAATCGTAGCTAAGACTTTGCTAAGATCCGCCAAATCTCTATTTGCAATTAAAGACTCTTTTATACTCTTTTTTGATACCTCTTCAACATGTTCATATATGCCCTCTATAGAACCATATGCAAGCATAAGAGCAGTTGCCGTTTTTTCCCCAACCCTTGGAACACCTGGTATATTATCTGCCGTATCACCCATCAGAGCTTTTAAATCGATAAACCCTAGAGGTGTGACACCATATTTATCCACCACGTCTTTTTCATAATAATCTTCTATTTCAGTTTTTCCCATGCGTGTTTTAGGAATTCGTATCTTAATATGCTCTGATGCTATCTGAAGCAAATCCCTGTCACCAGAAACCAAAGAAACCTCTTTTCCTTCTTTTTCAGCTTTTTTTGCAAGTGTTCCTAGTATATCATCTGCCTCAAAGCCCGCTTGTTCATACACACAAATATTCATTGCGCACAAAACATCTTTGATTAGTGGCACCTGTTCTCTTAATTCATCCGGCATGCCCTTTCTCGTCCCCTTATATGCTTCATAGAGCTCATGTCGAAAGGTTTTCGCCTTAACGTCAAAAGCAACAGCCAAATACGTTGGCTGCTCCTCTTCTAAAATCTTAAACATAATATTCAAAAATCCATGCACTGCATTTGTATGAATCCCTTCACTATTTGTAAGTGGGGGAACACCGTAATACGCGCGATTTAATATACTTAATCCATCGATCAACACAACTTTTTCCATACTTATAAACATCCTTTTCACTCTTCATCTAGTCTACAACAACCACAACCAATAGATAATACTTATAATCCCCAAAATCAATGCAAGATCTAACAAAACTATAATAATTTGCCTACTAAAGCGCAACTTTCTTGGTTTTTTTACTCGTAATTTCTCCTCAAGTTCTGTATTCAAATCAAAGGAATCCCCTTTTTCTAATCTAGATATACCTTCTTGTACCAAAAATTGAATCGTCAATTCTTCTTTACAGCTTTGGCACCCTTCAATGTGCTCTAGCAGTGCTCTCTTCTCAGATGTAGTACACATATCTTTTACGAATTTATGTATCAGCTTTTCTACTTCTCTACACTCCATAAATAAACCTGCCTTTCTGTGCTTACATATTATTCCAAAGCTCTTTTCCAGTATTTTTCACACACCATTCTGACCAATAACATAAGCCCACTTCTATCTGTAACATTATACCCATTTACAACACGTTTCTCTCCCCAAAAACACAATTGGCGTTCACAAATATCACTCAGTTTATTTTTGCCATAATGTGTAATACACCATGTTTTAGCACCTTGCATCCTCACATTTTGCGCTATCTTCTGTAGTCTTTCATAACCACCAGATGCACTAATTACAATGACCAAATCCCCTTCTTTAAATCGCTTAGCCGCATACTCCATATCATGAATTTGTTGATAATATTCAACATTTGCATCAAGACACCTTAAGTATCTCCCAAAGAGCTCACAAAAATAAACTGAATCTCCAATCCCTAAAACCAAAATATTATGTGCTTTTAACATATCATCAACAAGATTATGTACGACCTCATCATCAATCACATCTATTGATTTTAAGATATTTTGAGGGATTTTATCTAACACTTGACTTTGAGGTTTATTCTCTTGCAAAGGATGTTCTTCTTGCTGTATTGTAAATTTAAGTTCAGAAAACCCACTATATCCAAGTTTTTTAGCAGTTCTCATAATTGCATTTGGAGAAATAAACAATGTATCAGCAATGTTATGAATAGAAATGTTTTGAATACTAGTACGATTTTCTCTAATATAATCAATGATACTATCATCTGTATCATTTAATTTAAACTCTAATTGATACACACGTTTTTCAAACGTCATAACAATCACCACGCCTTTCTTTTTAATCGTTTTAACCCTTATCTCTAGAGGCTATACGAACATTATAAATAGTGGAAGCACAAATAACAATAACGCCTCCAAGTATAGCAAGTGAACCTAACATCTCATGATAAAAAACAGCTACCAACACTGGGTTTAGTATCGGCTCTATCGTAGAAGTTAGAGAAGCTGTTATTGGAGAAACTAGTTTTAACCCTCTGCCTAAAATCAAAAATGGTATCCCCATTTGGAATACGCCAAGCAACATGACTAAAATCCAGTTCTCGTAGCTATAGCTTGTCTCTTGCGCAAAAAAAGGTAAGCTCACAATAAAACCTAGCACAAAGGAGAACATGACTGATGATTCAAAATCAAGCTTTTTAATAGATTTCATCATAAAAACTAATGCATAGCTAATACCAGAGGTAAGAGCAAACATATTACCTATCATCCCAGAAAAGGTTATACTATCAAAAAAGAAACATACGATTCCTAGAAATACAACCACACATGTTATGGCCGCTTCCTTTGATGGTCTCTTTTTATAAAAAAGCCATGTAAATAATATAATGAAAATAGGCTGGGTAAATTGTAATACAATGGCGTTTCCTGCCGATGTCATCTTCGTAGCAATTACGAAGGTGGTATTTACAATCATAGTCACCACAGCTCCCGCAAACACATACTTGTTCCAGATAATTTTGTGTCCCGATTTTCTCATAATCAAAAACATAACAGCAGCAGCAAATAGACTACGCATACCGTTAATAGAAATCGCAGACCATGTCGACATCTTTATTAACAATCCACCTATACTAAACAATATCGCTGATAATAAAACACAAAGAATCCCTTCATATTTAAAGATGATATTTTTCATTTGTTCATTCCTCTTTCATATTCATAACCCTTATTGTACCAAACAAACAAGAAAAAGTGAAGAGCAACTATGCCCCTCACCTTCATTTATACTAAATAATAATACACACCATACCACCATTGCTATCATTCACAATTTTTTGCATGCTTTCTTGCAATTTGAGTTGACTTTCTTCACCAATAGAGCTTATTTTACTTTGGATTCCCTCTTGTACTAGCTGATCTAGTGTCTTACCGAAAATATTGGTATCCCACATGTTTTCGTTTCTCATGTCAGCAGCTTGTATATAGGATATCAAATCCTCAGCCTGGTCCTTTGTTCCAACAATCGGTGCTATTTCTGTTTCAATTCCTGCCCTAATCATATGAATGCTTGGGCTTTTTGCATGTATTTTTACCCCATATTTATTACTGTGCTTGATAATCTCAGGTTTATCAATTTCAATTTCATGTTGCATAGGTGTAACAACACCATACCCAGTATTGCGCACCTGTTCCATCGCAACTAGTACCTTACTATATTCCATTTGCATCGCTGCTAAATCCTTTAACAGCTCCATGAGTTCATATTCGTTTCTAATTTGTTTGCCAGTCATTTGACTAAGCATATCATAATAATATGCCTCATCCATCGTAATCTGCATCTTCACAGTTCCTGTAGCCAAATCAATATCCTCTAATTTACTATAACTAATATACGGACTATCAATCTCACTACCACCATCCCGCATTGCTTTAATAGACGATTTGCCTGTCATAAATTGTTTAATTGCTAACATAACCGATTGCTTAATCGGATGATTCAAAGAAAGCATTTCTATCCATTTTGGCATAAAAAACTCGACCTTTGTAAGTGGAAATTCCCACAATAGCAATTCGATTATATGTAAAATATCATCTCTTTTTAGTTGTTCACAGTTGAGTGGTAATACATTTACATGATAGAACTCTGAAAGTGACTTTGCCAATTCCTTTGTTTCCTCGCTAAAAGGTCGCATCGTATTTAGGATCACCACATACGGCTTTGAAGCCTTCTTAAGTGCCTCTAGCGTTTTTCTCTCTGCCTCTACGTACTGTTGCCTCTCAATTTCCGAAAAACTCCCATCCGTAATCACCATAACACCAACTGTTGCATGGTCCTCAATCACCTTACTTGTGCCAACCTCAGCAGCCATAGTAAATGGAATTTCTTCTTGAAACCATGGTGTCTTAACCATACGTTCCTCTCCATCTTCCATATGACCCGTTGCACCATCCACCATAAAACCAACACAATCAACCATTTTACACGACAACGTAGTATGATCTTCTAATATAAGCTTTGCAGCCTCTTTTGGTATGAATTTGGGTTCTGTTGTCGTAATCGTACGTCCACCGCTACTCTGCGGCAATTCATCTCGAAGTCTAATAGCCTCATGCTCATCTTCCATATATGGAAGGACGAATAAATCCATAAACCTTTTAATGAAAGTTGATTTGCCAGTTCTGACAGGTCCCACGACGCCTGCTCCTGTCAAGATAGGACTAAAAAAATAATATCGGCTCTTTCAACTATGCAAAAAGCCTGTATTTTATGACAAAACCCTCGCTCGCAATTAAAAATTATTGGTTCATAGCATTATGTAGGTTAATGCTATTTTAGCACAAAACTTCGCCATATCGTTTAATTACTTGTTTCTAAACGCTTCTTCTGCTTAAATATATTCTATCTTTTAGTTGTTTTTTTGTAGCATTTTAAATCATAGTATTTGCCCCTCCTTAACTATAATATTTCTGTTCCTTACTTTTGGGCTTATCTGGTATAGTCATTTTTATCCTTCCACTTTCTACCAGTGGCATAACAATTTTGCTCATTGCATAATACTGTGTTTTTCCTAAAAACTCAGCAAGTTCTGCTCTAGTTCTAGATTTTTTACAAAAATCAATTAGACTGTCTGTTTTACTCATTTTTTCAGCGCTACAGTCATTTTGTTCAGTTTCATTTAATACACTATTTTTTAACGTTACTGTAAAAGCACCTCGTCTATTGGTAAACTCCGGCTTACACAAACCCAGCCTTTTCATTTCGTAGTTAATGGTAGGTATTCCAGAATATCTATTTTCTGCTGTTTTTTGCACTTCTAATATATGTGTTAGTGTTTGATTTCTTGTGTCTGCGTGAATTTTTCCTAACCCATCAACTGTAATTCTACCATAAAGACCACCCTCATTTGTAATTTCAAGTCTGTCACTATACATTACAATTCTCACAGGAGCACCCTCCGTATGAATACTATAATCTCTATGCATCAAAGCATTCAATATAGCTTCCCTAACAGCTTTGATTGGATATTCTGGTTTATCTTGACGTTTGCCATCATCATCAATAATTGTTTTTTCTCTCATATTTCTTTTTACGAAAGCAACTGATTCTTCCAACATTTCAGCAATAGTGCCTTCAATTCTCTTATTAGAAATAAATCGTTCTCCATCAGAACCAGTTTGTCCCATTACAGTTCCCGGAACTACGACAGCTGTAATGCAAAGTTGTGGATATGTGGCTTGTGGGTATTTTGAAAAACACATTACTCCTGAAAGAGTAGGTTTTCCATCTTTTATTACGCCCATCAAGTTAAGAATTTCATCATTTGAAAGTCTTGAAACATTTGGTTTGTTTTCCTTTATGTTTAAAATATACTTTTCAAGCAATACATCATCTAGCATAGAAAAATCTGCAAAATCTGTTATTCTAATATCATCTTTAATTCTTCTATGATATGCGTCGTAACTATAAATCTCATAATCACTCATGGGTTCATCTGCTTCTGCTACACGAATATATGATCCTTTCACTCTACCAGAACCTTTATAATAAACAGGTCTATCAGCAATATCAACTCCTGGTATTTCTGCTGATACAACCATTTTTTCATCAATCTGTGCAACTGTAAATAATGGTCTAACTGGGATTTCCATTTGTTTGCACTGTTCAGCTACTTTATGCTGTAAGTCTTGTACATCATAAACACCAACAATTGCAAAAGATTGTTTTTCATCTAATCCGAACACAATAGTACCACCACCATCTTGGTTTGAAAAGCTTGAAAGCGTATCATATAATTTTGTAGGTGTGCCTTTTTCTGCTGCTTTCACCTCGATATACTGCGTTTCACAATTATATTTTTGAATAGTTTCCACCAAACTAACTAAATCTTCTATTTGCATAATTCAAACCTCCTGATTTTATAATATTATACTATTTTAAACCAAATTATACAAGAAAATAAGCAAAATATAGGTTTGCTATTTTGCTTATTTATCATTTAAGCCAAATTTACTTTCTAAATTTAGCTTAAACTTCTATTTTTATGTATTTATTGGATCTTCATAATTAAACTTAATGTCTATGCTTCCATCTGGATTAACCCAAATTGTGTCAATTACTCTGTCTACTAATTCTCTCGTAATGGTTTCAATAATCGGTTTATTTTTGTAGATATCAATAATATGATTATTCTTTTTTATATTTTCCTCATATATTTCCGTACTAGATTTTAGTTCAATTAATTTTTTCTTATTCGTTTCTAATTGACTCTGCATATATTCTTTGTGCCTTAAAAAATACTCCTTCGTTATTTTCTTCAAAAGATACTTTTCATACAATTCAAATTGCAAATTATCACTTTTCTCGATTTCGTCCTCTATTGATTTTATTCTCATATTTTTTTCCAACTGCTTTTTTTGAAATATTGCTTTTTGCTTTTCACGCAACTCCTGCAGCGAAATTGCTAAATTCATATGCTGTATTATGATTGGGAGCAAAATGTTTATCAGATCTTTTTCATACAGTTTTCCATCAAAACAATCACATTTTGCAAATTTTGCTGTTTTACAAAAGTAATGCCCTCCTTCTTTTCCTTTTTTCTCCATTAATAATTCACAATTACTACACCGAACTTTTTTAGCAAATATTTTGTTTGAATCAGAAAGAAGTTCACTTTTTTTACTTTTAGCTTTTATATTTTGATTGGCAAGTACATAAAGTTCTTCAGGCACAATAGCTTCAAACCGATTCTTTATTACAACCCATTCTTCTTTTTTTGTTCGTATACATCTCTTATCATCTCTTATCCGTTGTTTATTTTTCCCACCCACAAATGTACCTGTATATCTTTCATCATGAATTGTACGTCTAATGATTTCACTATTCCAAACATTTGTTTTACCCGAATTATTAAATCCTCTCTCAAGACCTTGAGATTGTTTATATAACATAGGTGTAAGTATTCCTTCTTCATTAAATCGAACAGCAATCTCTCTTGTTGTTTTCCCATCGACAACCTCTTGAAATATCCTCAAAACAATATGAGCCACACTTGTATCAACAAGTAAATTTTTATTATCATTTGGGTCTTTTAGGTATCCATATGGTGCATAAGGGGATGTGAATTCGCCATTTTTTAACTTCATCATTTTACTGCTTAAAACCTTCCGGCTTATATCTTTGCTATATAAATCATACAATAAATTTCTAAATGGTATATCTATTCCCCCTGTGCTTCCTTTATGGGTATCACTATCATAATTGTCATTAATCGAAATCACTCTCACTCCAAGAAATGGAAATACACGTTCTAAATAATTTCCTACTTCTACATAATTTCTTCCAAATCTGGATAAGTCCTTTACAATAATGCATTGTACATTTCCACTTTTTACTTCATTTAATAATTTTTGCACACCGGGGCGATTAAAATTCGTTCCCGAATATCCATCATCCGAAAATTCAAGTAGTAAATACTCTTGATTCGGAAACATACTCGTAATACGACTTAATATCAATTCCCTTTGACCTATAATGCTTGCAGAATCTCCATCTTTATCATCATCTAATGAGAGTCTTAAATAGCTCGCTATTGTATAATTACTTTCCAAATTTACGATACCCCCAATTCCTCAGTTGCTTGCATATAAATATCATCCAACAATTCTTTTAAATCATCTTTGTATTTGAATGTTATGGTAATATTTTCAAGACTATCAACTTCTATTTTTTCTATAAGTGCATTTAATAATTCAACCGAAAGCTCAGTACTTGTTTTAAATTGCAGCATTATACTATACCAATCATTTGTAATTTGTGAAGTTGTTTCAAGCTGTTTTTGTATTAAATCATCAATTTTACAGCTTAATAATTCTGTTTCAACAGAATATTGTTGTTTAAGTGCTAAATATTCTTTCTTCGAAATAACCCGATCCACATAATCACCATATAAACTACTGGCAATCACTTGCAATTCATCTAATCGTTTTTGAAGTTTGAATAGTTCCTGTTTTTTATTTGTACTAGTAATTTTTTGTAATTTAGCAAATCTTTTTATAATTGGCTCTATATCAGTAAAAATAGCTATTTGATTTTGAATAGCTGTCCAAACTCCTTGTGCTAACTTTTCCTCCAACAAATACTTTCTATTACATTTTTGTGCACTGATTGTTTCATATGTCTTACATAAATATCTATATTCTAATTTTTGTCCTACTTTTACTTTTTTGTGCCTAGACATTAAAACACCACAATCTTTGCAGTAGACTAAACCCTTTAATATATTGGGTGTGGATTGTTTGCTTCGTTCCTTATTCAAATTTGCTTCATAATAGTCCCTTTTTATTGCCCTCATTTTTTGTACTTTATCAAACAATTCATGGGTAATAATTGCTTCATGGGTATTTCTTGAACAAGTAATACTATCTTTTTTTTCTTTATCAGATAAGCTGAAATATGATTTTATATGTTTACCACTAACTATATCTCCTGTATAAACTTCATTACTAAGTAATCTTTTAATGATTGACTTGTGCCAATAATTAAGCGAAGCATTTTTATCACTTTTGATAATACCTTTTTCGTAGTGATATCTTTTAGGTGGAAACAAATCCATTGCATTTAATTTTTTTGCAATGCTCATATCCCCTAAGCCATCAGCGAACCATTCAAATATCTGTTTCACAACCCAAGATACTTCTTCATCAACAACCAACTTATTATCTACTTTGATATACCCATAAGGTGCAAATCCTCCACAAAAATCCCCATTATCACGTTTGATTTGATACCCTGATCTTACTTTTTTTGAAATATCTTTTGCATAGACTTCATTCATCAAATTTTTAATAGGTAGAATCAAACCACTGGAATTATTACTATTTAAGCTATCATAGCTATCATTGATCGATATGAATCTAACATTTAAAAAGGGAAATACATATTCCATGTACTGACCAGCTTCTAAGTAATTTCTACCAAATCTAGATAAATCTTTGACAACAATACAATTTATTTTTTTCTTTTTTGCATCTTCCATCATATTTTCAAAAGATGGTCTTTTAAAATTTGTTCCTGTAAAATTTACATCTTCATATATTTGATAAATGTCAGCATTTTCCATTTGTTCTACATATTGAATTACTAACTGTTTTTGCGTTTCTATACTATGGTTCTCTTTTTTTCTTTCATCTTCTACCGAAAGGCGGACATAAATACCTACTTGATATTTCTTTGCATAGGATTCAGAAACATTTTGATTATTCTTTCTACTAACCCTAGCCATCTATTCCACCACATTTCTAAAAGAAATCACCCTTTGATTTGCAGTTTCAACTAGATCTTTCAGTTCATTAAATTTATCTTGAAACAAAAATTCTATTTCGATTTTTTTATCTTCGTAAATAATAATTTCTTTAATCAAAGAGACTATCAAATTACGAGATATTTCGCTTACCGTTTTATATTTTTTGAAATCTTCTATCCAAATGCTACTTTGATCAGTATTTGATTTTTTTCGTTCTATTTCATTATGTAACACAATTAAAGAACTTTCCAAATCTTCTAGCTTATTTGTATAAATATCATTGAACTTTTCGTATTCTCCTTGCAACAAAATACCACTTTTCACGTCTTCGTAGAGGTTCAATTTATGTTTTTGAACTTTTTTTACTTCTTCAATTTGATTCTCTACCTTTTTATCTAAAGCCTTGATTTCAAGGTTTTTTAAATGACTATTTGATATTTTCTCACAAACTTGTTCTAAATCTAAAACACATGAAATATGAACTTTAATCGCTTCTAAGACTACTTCTGAAAGTTTATTCTCACTAAAAGAATGAGTGGAGCAATTTTTATAAGTCTTGTGACCTGTACAGGTTAAATAATAATATTTCTTTCCTTTTGAAACCACCGTTTTTCTGCACATTGCACTTCCGCAATCAGAACAAAATGCAATCCCAGAAAATAAATACACCTTATCCCTACCAGTGCCCAGTCTTGTATCAGATTTTAATATATTCTGTACAATATCAAATATATTTTTATTAATAATTGGCTCATGTGTATCAGAAACAACAATCCATTCTTCCTCTGGCTTCAAGATTATTTTCTTTACCTTATGATTAGGTGTTGTTATTTTCCCTTGAACCAACATACCAATATACACAGGATTTGCTAACAATCTTCCGATTGTATTTGCCGACCAATTAGAATGAGATTTCACCTTAAAAGGTGTTCTAAAATTTTCACCTTTTTGTTTTCTGTAATCATACGGACTAAATTCTCCCCTATCATTCAGCATTCCTGCTATACAATTATTACTGTAACCCTCTATTTTCCATTTAAAGACTTGTGTAACAATCACTGCTGCATACTCATCTATAATCAATTTCGCTTTTTGTTCAGGATCCTTTTTGTATCCGTATGGTGCAAAAGCTCCTACAAATTCACCTTTTTTTCTTTTTATTTCAAACTGACTTCTAATTTTTATCGAAGTATCCCGCAAATATGTATCATTTATTAGGTTTTTAAAAGGTATCAATATTTCATCGGTGCTAGATTTACCATGTAATGAGTCATATCCATCATTAATTGCAATAAACCTAACTCCCATAAAAGGAAATATCTTATCAATGTAATCTCCAACTTCAATGTAGTTACGCCCGAAACGGGATAAATCTTTTACTACCACACAGTTTATATTGTTTGCTTTTATTTCCTCTAATAATTTTTGGAAACCAGGACGCAAAAAATCAACCCCACTAAATCCATCATCTTCTATTTCTAAAGAAAGACGAATCTCTGGTGTTGACTTTAAATATTCTCGTATTAATTCTTTTTGATTTTTTATGCTATTACTTTCAGTTCCATCTTTATCTTCTCTTGATAGTCTTGAATAAGAAGCACAATTCCATTCTACATTTGTTTGTAACATAACATAACCTCCTTGATTGTAAATTTATTTAATCAATCAAGGATTTTGCATAACTTAGTCCTTTTATATTGTATCATAGGATTTTTAATTCGTCCAGATACCTATTTGATTGATTATAAAGATCCAAAATATCCTTCTAAACACTGTTCCATTGTAATATCCGTATCACTAAATTTTATTTTTACTACTGTATCATTAACCTTAAAACAATATGGATTCTTAATTTGTTCTATATAATTCTTAATTCGTTCCTTAACCGGTAATTCCTTGTCCACTTTTATAGTAGATATATCAACTAATCTGTTTTTATCAGCAGAGGTAATATCTGCACCTGCCATTGTTTCCATTTGTTCTATATCTAACATATCATCACTCCTCACTCCATTCTGTCTTATTCATATCTATGCTTGTAAGCCTGCTTATATGCTAATCATTAAAGTATCTTTATAACATTCATATCAAAATGCTTATGCAGAAAATCTCTTCTTTTTTCTACAAAACAATCCCCATCCAAACCATTGCCGCCCCAATATATGGCACCAGTGCCACTGCCTCTTTCAAATTCCCTTGTCTATTGATGTTTCGCCTCTTCCACTGCACCAGTGCCAGCACTATAAACGTAATACTCATCAAATACAAATACTCCATAAGCTCCCCTTGAAATACTGTTATGTAAATTGCACAAACACTAAACACCAAACAATCTCCAAATCCATACATTCTAGAAAACAAGAAGAGCTGCAATCCAATAAAGATTGCAAGCTCCACTAAGTTATGTTCTGTATGTGATTGTAAACAGTATGCGATACCTAACATAGCAGGTAGCACATGCATAAAGTCATATACCTTTTTTGTTTGGTAGTCGATATAGGCACAAACTAGGATATATGCAAAGAAGATACTTTGATAGAGGGTTATTCCATAGTTAGTATCTGCTTCACTAAGGCTCAGAGCAATCCCTACGAGGATAGATGTTACAAGTAAGGGGACATACTTATCTTTTGTGTAAATGCCTGCTTCCTTATCAAAGTGCTCTACGATATACAGTTGCAATAAAGCATAGATAAATATATATAGAGAGCGAAGTACTATCGTTATCATCCATTCCTCTCCTCTATCGTAGCCTTGTTTTGATATCATCTAAAATTGTTCCATCTACTTCAAGTACCGCAAGCTCTGGATAGTCTTCAAGCTTTGCAGTATCCTTATAGGCAGTTACTTTTATTTGATACATCTGACTTTCTGCTTCTATTGGAATCATAAATTCTATACTCTCCTCACATAGAAAGGATTTAGGATTATACTCATATACGATAATACTTTCTTCTTCCTCTTTACTCAAGCTCTCTGGAAAGGTGATTTCAACCTTGTCTGGATATCCATATACCGTGACGTATAGTATGCCACTCTCGCCCTTTTGAAAGATTGCTTCATGTGGTTCTAGGATTCTTTCTATGCTTGTTTCTAGTGCAAACATAGCGCTTATAGCGGTTTCTACTCTTGTATTACCTACTTGATCTATGGCAATAAACTCTACCGTAAAGTCACCTACAAAAATACTCATATCTTCAGCAAAGGGTAGTGTGATTGCTCCATTTATGCTCTCAAAGGTTTGTGTTGACTTATGGTCAGTATTCGTCACAATTGCTTGAAAGGATTTTAAGCCACTGCCACTATCTGATGCATAAAACGTTCTATTACTCTTATTGGTATTGTGTATCAGCAGTTCTTGTAAAACATCCACACCTGTAATAGTCGGACTGGTAGCATCTCCTATAATTATAACTGCTTCTAACGTATCCTTATTATTATCAGAAGTTATCGTAAAATCATCTGTCTGAATAGCTACACTTGGCACTACCTCTATACGTTTTCCATCTTGTATAATAGGTAGTAGGAATGCTTGGTTTAGGGTTAGAGTTTTTCCATACTCATTTCGTAGCATACTACCTAGTCTATCAACAACTGGTATGCTTTCCATATATGTTCTTACTATCTGATCACTACCATAGGTACTAGATGCATATGTGAGATTTTCTTGCATGGTAGTAGATACTAGATAGCTAGAAATCTCACCTGTTTCTAGTGCTTGAAAAGCCAAGGATATTTCATTGATCTGATAATCTTGTCTTGCAGTACCATCTATAGATCCACCTGCAGATAATAAAAACTCTGTAGTACCATCTGCTCTTATATAGTAAAGCTTTTCACTGGCCAGGTACACATTGTTGTCTGTGCCTGTTATCTCGATTGGATTACTTGAAATAGGCCATAGGATTTCATCACTGGTTTTACTGAGTGCAATATGTATCGTGTCGCTGATATTATTGGCTACATCTACACTTGCTATGTGTAGCCAACTTGTGGTATCTGTAAAGCTTAGGTTAATACTTCTACTTGTTGTATAGGTCTCTGTTCCTACTATCGTTGTAGTAGCACTACTATCTATTTTATAGTAGTACCCCTTAATACCCGATGTGAGTGTATTTTTTGTCATATTAGAAGTTGCTACTTCTTTCATTGGGTATTGTATTTCTTTATAACTAACTACGTTATGATAATAAGTAGTTCCTTGATCCATAGGAGCTACAAACTCTAATACTCCTGTTGTGTTAGTATTTACTATAATTTCATAGTCTGTGATAGGATCAGGTTTTGCAAGATCTGTTGCAAATACATTATTTAATGACGTTTGTTCTAAATATCCTATCTGAGAACCTCCCACAATACTGGCTGTTCCATTTCCTGTTTGGGTACTCGACTGATTTTTAATATTCGTTGTACCATAGGATGTATTGATATAGCTACTGCCACCTTTTGATTGTGAATACGTTGGATTTGTTGTCGTGACACTTTTATCATAAAACGATAATGTACCATTACAGATTACTCCTTTTACAGAATGATATCCGTAAGTACTCGTGTGACAAATGCCTCCTGAGTGCGTTGTCCAATAATAGCTTAATACACCATTACTAAAGGATGCTGTCCCAAAATTAAGTGATGTTAAATCCTGATAGGATAATGGTGTATATACAGTTGAACCATTTGTCCTTAATAGCTTAGTATACGTAGTTCCATTAATGCTTTCTGTTCCATATGTATTGTATGTATAGGTATTATAGTCCCCCCATGCAACCTGTGCAAAGCGGCCATAGAGCGATAATGTTTGATTGGTGATTAGCTTCATTGAGGTAATGCTACTACCTGCTGTATAGCTACCAGCACTACCTCCTACTGCACCGGATCCACCACCACCAGAGCCACTTGTTCCTGCTTTACTTCCAAGTGTTGTTGTGAGTAATCCACCGCCTCCGCCACTGTATCCTGCATTAGCACCACCGCCACCACCTGCTATTAGCAAGGCTTCTGTACTACCGTTTCTTGTAATATAAACCTCTGTAGCAGCACCTCCACCGCTACCACTTCCTGATGTGTTGCTACCTGCACTTGTGAGACCATTACTGCCACCACTAGAACTACTTCCTGTACTTCCTACATAAAAGGTAATTACATCGCCTTGCTGTAACCAGTACTCTGCACTTAATATTGCACCCTTACCACCGCTGTAGCTTCCATAAGAAGCTCCTTGTGCTCCATTTGCACTCACTAGATAGTATCCTGTGTAAGGTACAGTGTATGTAGTGCCTCTATTACTATTTGTATAGGATTGTGAAATATTTACACTACTTCCAATTGAGTTATAGGAATAAATTTGCTCCCACGTTGTTTGATTTAGCGATTGAAATACTTCATAGTACTTTGCTAATCCATCTAGTGCATTCCATGATAAGTCAACTGCTCCTTTGCTTTCATTGGCTGTATAATTATCCTTTGCTACTAATACAAGGTCTACCCACTTAGCATACAGGGTCGTATCTTTGGAAAGGTAAACAACATCTCCATCCATTCCAATATAAGTACCCTCCTCACAAGCAGGTGTCGTATACCATCCACCAAAGACATAGTTTGTTCTACTAGTCGTTGGTAAGGTAAGCGCTCCATCTATGTACTGAGCTTTGATGGTATCTATGGAGTTTTCTTCTCCTAAAAAAGTATAGATGGAATTGTAAAAGGCTCCTTGAAAACCAACCTGCACTT
Source organism: Lachnospiraceae bacterium (assembly GCA_044425805.1). Lineage (GTDB taxonomy): Bacteria > Bacillota > Clostridia > Lachnospirales > Lachnospiraceae > RGIG6307. The sequence goes on from JAWXVC010000010.1 coordinate 109,474, forward strand.
CCCATCCAGCAAACTGCTTAGTTATATAAGAAGTAGCTACTGCACTCCCTCCATTGCTTACATAGTTTACAGAGTATCCCTCTGGACTCGTTATTGCACTTTCTACCAAGGTATAGGTAGAACCATATGCAGCTCTGATTTCCCTAATAGCTTCTCCCTCATATGTTCCGCCATTTGCATCTATATGTAGATAACTATAGGTAAGCTCCCACTGTGCGTAGAGTGTAATCACTGCACCCTCTTCATGACTTAAGTTTAAAATCACTTGTTGATCTACGTAGCTAGTACCTGCTCCATCCGCTTTTGTATTCCAACCCACAAACTTATATCCGATTCTTTGATATCCATTTTTTGAAAGCTGTGTCTGTGCTTCTATTGTTTTGCCCTCATACATCGTGGCATTATCATACATATGAATACTATTTGCCATATGTCCTGTTCCACCATTTGCTTGGTAGGATACACTATATTGATTCTTTGAAATCTCTTTACATGTATGTGCTGAGTATCCTGCTCCTTGCTCTAGATTAGAACAAAAAGGACATAAGTAATAATAAACCAAACCCGTTTGTGCACTTGTAATACTTTTTGCTGTTACATCATCCATGTAATGAAGCATGAATACGACTAGCTCATCGCAGTCTGCACAGTAAGGAAACCATCCAGAATAATACTGTTCAAAACATGGTTCTCTACCAAAACTAATGCCCATAAATCCATCCTCTGGATAGCTATTATGACAACAGTTTGCTCCTTTATATGCAACCTCCCAATACCCTATAGGAATTGTTCCTTCTCTACTATAAGAATAATAATGCTCCCCTACAGATAATGCTCCTAAACTAGAAGTTACTCCTGTATAGACTCTTGTTCCTTCTTCATACCATTCTATATCCGTATCTCCAGAAGAGGTCGTATAGGCAGTATAGTCACTATTCCATGTAAGTAGTGGATTATCAAATAATCCATGTGCATGAAGTGTAATGCATAACAAGATAACGATACAAACGATGCTCATGATCAGTCTTTCACACCTGATTTTTAGCAGTTTCTTTTTCATCTCTTATCCTCATCTAATCCATTATTTTTGCAACCCTTACTGTTCCCTTTTCTAACACTTCAAAAAACAGACCCACCTCTGATTCTTCCATATAAATATTAATCCTTTGTGCAGGTGTTGTAGTATCGCTTCTTGATAGAGAAATACCGCTATTATCAAATACTTCTTCCACATATACACAATCCCATGTGTACATCTCATCTTGTTCTTCTCTTGAAACATGATAGATTTGAATATAGTCACCAGCTCTTAGGACACCACCTACTACTTGATATAAATCATCTGCGCTAAATCCTATAATAACTGGATTTTGTAATCCACTTATGATTTCATCTTCTGCTACGACTAAGCCCTCGCTTAAGATAACCCCCTCTGCAATAGTAACACTTGCGATGTAGCCATCTAATGATTCTACCGAGACTGCCGAACTTGGAATGATCTCTAAAGGGATCTCCTTGACTGTAATATACTGAAGTATATTCTCATAGGTTAATACCGTTCCTTTTTCTATTTCTTTTGTAGCTACCACCACACTACCCTTTTCATAATCGCTTAAGACAGTTTGCTCTACCTCTAATAACATCATAAAAACAATCATTGCAGTGGTAAATGCAACACAAACTACTACAAGCCATCTTTTCAAAATACTTTCTTGTGATGCTTCCTTATCTTTTTTTCGTTTCAATTCTATTCCACCTCCACAACATCTATTAATTTACTTCCACTTGCTTCTATAAAAACACCATCAAAGACTTCTACTTCAAAGGTTATTGCACTATAGATAGAAGTACTTTCAATCACTCTTCCATTGGGTGCTGTTAAGCTCCCTAAACTATCTCCATAAAACTGGCTATAGCTTCCTGCTTCATTTTGTGTAATAACCTCAATATCATTTCCCATGACGTTATAAATCATAAAACACACAATCTTTACTTCATCCTCAAATAAAACAGTATTGTTAGGTCGAAACGAAGTATCTAAATTCATGTTTTCTTTGAATGATACTTTGAATATCTCATACGATTTACTTGTATCAGATATAATAATGCGATTGCTCTTGCCATACTCCTCTAAGTCAATGACTGCCGCTGCTAAATTTGAAAATACCAATCCATCTTCTACTGTTGTACGTATTAATCGAAATTGTAGCGTATTTAAGATTTGAAATAAAAGCACTAATACTATAATAATCGCAAATACACAAAGAGGCATTTCTAACTGACCACTTCTTTTTTTCATATACGTTAATGTTTTCCTGTTGATACTCTCACCTCTCTAAATGCTAGCGAACTATCTTTCCACATTACACTAAAAATATTGGAATCTCCAACCATTTCTACCATAGGCATAGAAGCTGTTAGCTCCAAACGAATTTCATCTCCATAGCTAACCTCATATAACGTACTACCACTAAAGCTGATATCATCAATTCCTAGCTCCTGTAACCGTACTTGAGCCTCTAACATTGTATTAGTGTCAAGATACCCTACTGTTTCCATTTGTAGCATTGTATTACGACACACTTGATTTACTTCATCTTTTAAAAAGAGGGCATCCACTATAGAAAGTGTGATATGGGTAATAATTAAAATCACCATCGTACTAATCATAGGTACCAGTAACGAAAACAAATTCCCACAATGACTTTTTATATTCCTTTGTTTCATAATACAGTTCACCTCTTTATTGAAAGCCCACAGCATAAGCTGCAGGCTTTCCTAGTTGCTACTTACTTAACATACATGACTGATTAAGCTGTTCCACTTAAGATGCTACTTGCTTTTGATGTCATTTCACCCATCATACCTTCAACAAAGGTTGACATTTCTGTTTTAAACACTACACACACTACAAGTGCTACGATACATAGTCCAACGGTTACTAAGATGCCATCAATACCTTGATGTGTGTTTCTCATCATGTTTCCTACTTTGTTTGCAGCTACAGTTTTTACGTTATTGAACATTTTTTTCATTTTGATTTCCTCATTTTTCTTTACATTATTTTAATTGAAATTAAGTGAAACAAGCATTTCACTCATCGTTGCATAGATTGCTACCCCTAAGATAGCAACCATCATTACCATTTGATACATGGTAAGACTTCTATCTAGCCCACCTTTTTTCTTTAACAATAAGGCAGCTTCTAGATCTTTTAATTGTTCGGATACGTCACGAAACAAATCAATAGATAATCCTGATTCCAAAGCTTGTTTTAAAATGACACACAAAGTATCTATGTATCTATTATCAAACTTGGACTGGAATACTGTAAGTGCTTCGTCAATCTCTCCATAAACAATTAAACTACTAGACAAATCTAAAAATGCATCTTTTAGGCGATTCTTATCACCCTCTAAGCATTCATATACATTTGTCACTGCATCCACAATCTGTACGCCTGCTTGGACCTGAACAGCTAGTGTTGCATAAATTATTTTTAGTTCTTTTGTGATTTCTTGGTTGTATGTCTTGTTCTTATACCATAGGTAAAGATCTAGTATAAAATACATAGCTGTACTTCCTACTACTGCATACAGTACGTGTGTACTAAGGAGTGCTAAAAACATCAGTAATGCCAAAAAATATTGTAAAAACGAATACCAGATTGGTGTAGCACATCTTCCTAAATAATAGCTTGCACCCATCCTATCTAGGTATTGCTTTTTACGTTTATAGTTCATCATCCTATGGCTATGCTTTTGTAGTTCTTGCCTAAACTCCTTGTAGTGCTCTAGCAGTGCCTTTTGCTCCTGCAAATACTTCCAAAATAAGCAAGTCAAAGCAAACAAGAAGATTACTATCAAAACTACTGTATAACTTCGATATACCTGCAATGCTTCCATCCCATCACTCCTGTTCTACTGTAATCATTTTTCTTGCAAAAAGAGCTATGACAACTAGTACTACACCAATTGCGATATTACCCACTGTCGTATATAACATTATTTCCATGACAGCTCCCTCAATCATCTGATCTACAGATATCATCATTACAAATAACATGATGATTAAAATCCCCATATTGATAAGTCCTTCTTGCATCATAGAATAACGTTCTTTACACGACTTTGAATAATCCTGTAGAGATCTTCTTGTCGATTGAATCAAAATAGAATAATCTGCTGAATACTTCGTACATATCTTAAGATTTCTCATAAACTCTATAAACTTAGGGTGTGGAATTTTATCCATCAAGTGATCTATCGCTTCTTCAATATCTCCTGAAGTATTCGCTTCATAATAACTCTCTTCTAGGGCACTTTTTAGTGGTTCTTTCATGTATTTACTAACTGCATAAAGTGCATGAATGATTTCACCACTTGAAATACTATAGTTACCTAATAAGTTTACAAACTCTAGTAGCGATTTATCTATGCGTTTATAGTTTCTAATACGAATCGCTTGCAAAATTCCTTCTATTACTAATATCGTAGTCAAGAATGCAATCGTTGCAAACAATAAACTCTTTGAAATCATTATGCATACGATAAAGCAAGCACTTGCCAAGCATATCAAGGATACTATATATACCTCTACACTTAAAAATGGAACTCTTTTTGTAAGCCCACTATGTAATAATCTTTTCTCGATACGCATAAAGAAAGATTCTTTTTTTATTCTTTGTCTATGGTACTCAGACCATTGCATAGTAGCATATAAGCTTTTTGCGGATGACTCGATTACCCTTGATTTTTCTACATAATGCAGTAGCGATACAAAGCCAAAAATCAAAGAGAGAAGTACTATCCCTTTAAAACACAGGATTATATTCATAGCTCACCCTGCCCTCTTTGATAAATCGGTACATAAACTAGTTCTTCTTTTTCATAGTCCCATCCACGTACTTCAAAAATCTGATGCACCTGATAATCTTTCATAAAAATAATAGTTTTAAAGCACTCCATCATTTTTAAAAGTTCATTACGACTATACCTACTTGCTTGCATTGCATAATCTACAAGTTTATTGAGTCCCTTATCTGCTGATGGTGCATGAATGGTTCCAGAACAAAGTTGTCCTGTATATGCTGCATTTAATAGATACAAGGCCTCTTCACCCTTGATTTCTCCAACAATAAAGAAATCCACATCCATCGTAAGTGCAGCAATTGAAATATCTTTTAAATCATACGATACTTTTCCCTCTGCTACTTTTGGTAGCGAATGCAAAAACATCATATCTGGATGACTTTTCGTCGATAGCTCATCAGCTTGCTGTGCAACCATCACTGCTACATCATTAGGAATAATCTCTTTGAGTGCATTTAGAATTGTTGTTTTACCAGAAGAATTACCACCACAAATCAAGGTAGAGCCTTTGATAAAGCGCTCACTTAACATCGTTGCCATTTCCTTCGTTAGCATCTTTGCTTCTATAAGCTCCTCTAATTCTGGAAAATACTTACTGACCTTTCTCACACATAAATATGGTTCTTCATAGGTATTGACTAATGGCATAGAGACTGTAAAACGAAGTACAAACTCTTCATGACTATCCATGTCTGTAAATCTTTGAATGGCATTTAGGTTATCAATGCTGACTTGATTTTTGGTTGCAATGTAGTCAATGAACTGCCTATACTCTTTTTCACTAGAAAACGTAATCATAGAGTCCATTCGTTTTCCTTTTTTCTTAACTCTTATGTTGTTGTAACGTACACACCTAATATCTGATACATCAGGGTCATCAATAAGTGATGTTAGTTTAGAATATCCAAACACGAATTCTTCAAACTTTTCCATGATAACCTGATTAAACGCTTCTTCAAGAGCATAATAGCGTAAAAGATGTTCTCTTACCTCTAGTAAGAAATCCTCTCTGCTCATCTGTCCTTTTCTCATACGTATGAGTGACAACTGCTTTGTAGTTGTAAAATCGTGCACTAGCTCTTCTTGAATACTTTCAATATCTACCTCCTTTTTTTCGTTCGCCACAAGCATCGAATTTCTAGGCTTATTCCTTACGATTTTATTTGTTCCAAATGTCTGAAAAAAATTCATATCACTTCGTCTCCTTCATCTTATTATTACCTCCATTATAAATATTTGAGAATTTTTAGATTCTCATATAGGTAGCTTTTATATAAAGCAACCTATATGAATGCCCAATAAAAGTGCCATGCATTTTTACATACATGGCATAACTTCTAAGATTCTTCAAAATAGGATATATCCTTCGTCTTTTTTATAAAATTTTCTACATCTTTAATACTTCTTGTTTCTGGCATACTAGGTAAGACTAACATTAATTCTTTATAGTATCTTTTACTTGCTCTTATATCCAAAATCGTAAAGACACAAGTATCAGTTTCTCTACGTATCCCTCGCCCAAACCACTGTCTTAGCTTAATCAGCATATTTGGGATAATATCTGTGTTCAAATAATCTTCAAATCCTCCAGATACATGTACTAAATGTTCACTTATAGCACTTGGAATAGGAAAGGGCAGTTTTACAACAATCAAGCTAGAAACAATATCACCTGCTAAATCTATCCCTTCTCCTGCACTATCACTTGCAAACAAGATTCCATTTCCACTTCTCTTAAATGAATCTATAACCTCTAATCTACCTCTCTCCATCATAAAAATAGGATATGTTAATTCATAAGTTTTCATTTCTTCATAGACTTGCTCCATCATGCGATAAGATGTAAACAAGATTAAAGCATGTCCATAAGTCGCATGCATTAATGCTACAATTTCTTTTGTAATTGCTTCCATATATTTTTTATTGTTTGCTTTCGGAGCTGGAATATGTTGCGGAAGATATAACAATGCTTGTCTATCATAATCAAAAGGTGAATTGGTTGTGATACGGATCATTCTACTTGTTTGGTCTTGTAAACCTGCATGATTTTCTAAATATGAGAAGTCACCTTTTACTGAAATAGTTCCAGATGTCAAAATAGTTGCTACTCCAGTCCCCCATAAGTCCTTATTAATCTGATCTTTTAATTGTTTGGAGAGTGCTAATAGTTGCAATTCCCTATTCTGTTTTTTCTCAATCCATATCACATACTGGTCTGGATCTGTGAAGAATATAAGCTTATGCACTATCTTCTCTAAATCATAAATAATACCTTTTCCTACTCTGTGATTTACTAAAGATTTAAGATATTTATGTTCTATCAAAGTCTTTACCATTCTTTGAAGTTCTTTAATAAAACTAGTAATTCTATCATCTAGAATAAGACTTCCTGAACTACTTTTTATTTCTTCTAACATAGAGAAAAGTTTTACATTTTTTTCCACTAAACGCTCACACTCTGAAAATGCTAGCTGTTGCACGGTAGTAATCCTTTTTACTACATTTGGTATCTCACTATAAGAAAACGCAACGCTGTACATACTTCTAATCGTATCTGGTAACTTATGAGCTTCATCTATAACAATCGTTCCAAAATCAGATAACAATTGTTTTTCTCCTTGCTTTCTTACCAATAAATCCGCAATTAAATAGTTATGATTCACAATTTGAAAATCATAAAAATCTGTTCTGCAACTTTTCAAGAATGTTTGATATCTGCAATATGCCCTTAGTCCACACCTTTGATCACAACGATTGACACAAATACTATTTTTCACATACTTAGAAAACTGTAAAAAATCCAAATCTATCATGTGTTCATTTCTTCTTAACATATCCAGATATTGTACGAGCTCTAAATCCTCTTTATTGGTAGATATAGACTTAGCATAAGACTCTAAACGCCTATCACATATATAATGTTTTTTCCCTTTTCTAACTACATATTTTAATTCATGTGAAATAATTCTCTCTTGCATTAAACTCTTTGAAATCTGCGGTAAGTATTCCTCTGTTAATGCCTTCTGTAATGCAATCGTAGATGTTGCAATCACAGCACTCCTTGGAGTATGCTCAAACAAGTTTTTGATGGTAATTGCTAATAAATAGGCATGTGTTTTTCCTGTTCCTACTTCTGCTTCACACAATGCAATCACCTGATTTTGTAAAGCCTGTAGCATAGTAAGTGATAACTCCATCTGTTGTGGTCTATATTTCATGCCATGTCTAGGTAAGATATGAACAAAGAGTTCTTCTAATAATAACTTTGCTCTTCTATCTAAGTCCAATTCGAGAACATCCATAGGTTCTAAAAAATCACCATATCGCCTTGCTTTTTCTTCTAAAATATAATAATTGTATTTTGGTATCTGCATTTTTCTATTACATAAGTGATACGTTCTAAATGTAATTGGATCCACTATGCAATATCTATATCCATTTTTCATTCTTTCTTCTAGTAAAATAGCGCAATCTATAAATCCTACTATCTTTTCTTTTTCTTTTAATAGCCCCGCTTGATGCAATAAATATGTAACATCTGCATATTTGTTTTTTTCCATCGCCACTCCTCCTTGTCTCACTTTTATTAAGCGATACAAGATATGACTTAACCTTATTTTCTGTTAAGCCATAGATTTCTATCGCTTAAATACTTTTATATTTATGTGATGTATAGGCGTTTTGATGGTTTGTTCTATGTAAGCAACTCAAAACTCATAGAGGCCAAAACACATTCTTTCTCAAACATGCCAGTGCGCTCTTGGGGTCATCTTGCCCCACTGCAAAGCAGAAGTACCATAATAAAATATCGAGAGTCATCGCAATCTGCTCCACCACAGAGCATAATCACAGCATACGTTATCGCTCTAAACCAAGGTTTGTCCCAGCGCGTATCAGTGTGTCGCTTTCGATTTCATTCGTCTCAATACTGATGTACCTATACATCACTATGAAGTTTTCAAGGAGCAGTATAGGGCTGAAAATTAATCCCTATACTATACGTCCAAAAACAGGGGGGGTGACGGGGTATAAATTTAAATTTTCTTAAAAATATTTTCTAATTTCCTATTTGCAGCCTGCATACTTTCTTGAATGGACTTTAAATGAACACCTTCTCTACGTGCTATTGCTCTCATAGGTACTCCTTCAATATAATGTTGAATAAATCTTCTTTTTTGAACTTCTGTAAGATTCCCCTTTTCAAGCAATTGCTTTGCAGCTAATAATGCTTGTTTTTTATCTGCTTCTTCATGAACACTATCTTCAAATGAATAAGTACCTAATTCCGTTCCATATTCGAGCGGATGCATGGATAATTTACGTTTGCGATAGTAGGTATCCTCTAAATCACTCTGGTGATAATTTTCATCTGATAGAGCCTTCAGCTTTGCGAAATCTTCTGGTGTCTTATCTGGGTTTTGTTTTATGTAATCTTCCAATGTCACTTCAATAATTTCATCGTCAAATCTGTATACTATATGAGGACTATACTTATTAAGCGCATAGTCACTGTGTTTATAATTTTTCATCTCTCTTCTCCAATTTGAATTTTTTAAGGATTCAAATTGGATTGGAGGTGCTCTACTCCTCTTAAAGCAGAAAAATTTACGCAAAAAAATAAGGCTACTTATATTCCTTGTTGGAATACAAGTAACCCAAAATATTGATAAATCTATGCGTTTCTTTTTTAATATCTTATTATTCACCATCCTAATGAATACAGCATATAGTCGTGGTGAAATCTTTCTTTGTGTTTTATTTATTATATATGTACATACTTTTTTTTGAAATGAAATACATATAATGACTTTTTGTATGTGTTCCATTCTCAATAAATTCTACTTATCTACTTTTTCTTTTGTAGTTAAAGCTATAATGCTTCCTTTAATTTTTCTAAAGCACTTCTCTCCTCATCACGAAGGCACTTCAATTCGTGAATAATCTTTTCTACTATCTTTTTATTATTAGTAATTCTATATTTCAAAAATAGATTTCTCAAGGATAGTACCTCTTTTTCTATTTTAATAAATGAATTTACTAGTTCTTCCTCAAGCTTATATGCATGACATTCTATTAAATATAAAATACGCTTATTCATCATGGCTTTATGATCATACAGTACATGTAATGGTCTAATATCATAAAAATCAGCATCATTTTCTAGGATAGTTTTCAATATTTTAATCAATTCATTGTAATAAGATAGCCCAAATTTCATTTTGCCTTCTTCAATTGCTGAAATCTCATTGTGTTCCAAAAATTGAGGTTGCTGTGCTAGCCTATAATTAGTTGAATTTAAATAATTGTCAATGGAATGTTTTACTACTTCTATATTAAAATTAAACCTGTGTTTATCATATCTAATCATTGTAAAATATGAATACTGTGTAAGGTGATCTGCGCTTATTATCGCTTCTTTCATTTCTTCATATGAAATTTTTTGAAAGGAATAAACCCCATTAACGAAAAAATCGGCACCTTCAAATTCATTTAGTGAATCATCATAGCTATAGAGTAGCATAGTATGTACATAATGACTTTTCTTATGTTTATCTGAACTTCTTATATAATATGAATCATACGACAATCTCACATAATAATTAAGCGAAATAGCACTTTTAATAAAGTCACAGATATCAATCGATACATTATTTAACACTGCTCTTTCCATTGTTGTAACATATAGCTGTGGGCACATGTTATGAATCTGCCAACCTTCAAATCTAAATGCCTTGTCACCTACATTGCTAGTATCTGCCCAAATATTGATGAAATTTGAATATATCCATCCTTCTGACTCTTTATAATTCTGTAATATCGCCAGTGTATCCGCATAGGTAACATATGACGTGATTATTGGATATGATATTGGTAGCTTCTTCTTATCGTGTATTATTTTCATAGTATATATAATGATGCTTGATGTATCATCCTTCCATAATAATTTTATTAGGAGCCTTTATGACTTCTATAGTAATTCTGATTCGTATAATGTAACATATATAACCCTATTGTAAATTTCATTTAAGCTCGAAGAATATTCCCTCTACCCAACAAAAAGTGATATTGTTTATTACTATTGTAATCACTTACAATTAGAGGTTTAAACTATACTCCGCAAAGCTCATAAATCATTTTATTAACAATCTGCACAGAAGAACTTTGTGATCATATAGTACATGGAACGGACGAATATCTATATAATCCTTTTGAATGGATAAATCTAAAACTTTATCTAATTCCTCATAGTATGAAATTCCAAACTTTATATTTCCATTTCTCATTTCTTGTATTTCAAAGTAATGAAGTAGGTTTTCTTCTGTACTACTAATAGAATGACTAGCACGCAGATAATCTTTTAGCTTTGACAAAAGTATATCTATGAATGTCAATGAATATTTGAGCCAGGTGCCAGCGAATATTTGAGCCACCTGCGCTAGTGAATAAGTATACCACTTTGGCTCCTTGTGCTAATGAATTTTTGAGCCACTTTATATATAA